>NZ_FQXT01000001.1:0-600457 GCF_900130045.1 Leeuwenhoekiella palythoae | reverse complement strand
GATACAATTCTTTCGCACGAGGGTGCTCCAGAATCACTCGAAGTGACCGTGCGTTGCGTATTTGTATTTTGTACTTCTGCCTTTGTACTTTAATATTGAATAACAAATCAGCAATAACAAACAGCAGAAATAACAACTGTCTACTGTTTCCTATTCCGTATTTCTCGTTTGTTATTCGTTGTTTAGGGTTTACTGCTAACTGCGACTGTATCCTGTTTACCGTTTACTGCCCACTGCTGAATGCCCACTCCTGAATTTAAGCCTTATGCTCCCACAGTGAATCCATAATGAATCTACACTGAGTCCACACTTGCCCACAGTATTTGTGGTTAAAAGTAGTTGGAGTATAGTTTGAAAAGGGGTGTAGTACGTTGAAGCATTGAATATGAAAGGCTTCAACGAGGTGGTCCATAGTCTCCTTAAATAAGGTGCTATGTCTAGACCTTGATTTCATACTCTATCATGGCCTTTGCCTGGGCTTTGAGTGGGGGATGCCTAGCCTTTGATTTTGAGGTGTTTTACTACTAATCGTGTTCTTTACTAGTACTAGTTCGACCAACAGTATTACATGGCACAAGCGCAGCGGTTTGCTATCCGCAGGCAAAGGTGTTTGCGTAGTTTTCAAGGATCTAAAAATAAGCCTAGTCCCGATAGCTATCGGGATTGTTTTTTTTTGGCGATGCAAAAAAGAAAGGAGTATGAATAAAAGTTTATTTTTAAATCCATGTTCTGTTCATTTTCTTTACTCGTCTAAAGAAAACGAACCAAAAGAAACGACGCCCTCGTTTAGGAATTTTTTGCCTTATCAGGCAAAAACCGTCTTGTCAGCTCCGCGTCGCTACCGCTCCTGTCCTTCGGAGCTTCCTTCATCTATTCTGAACCGAGGGAGTTTTCGTTTCGTTTAACCCTTCGGGTATGTATAAGAACCTTCTCAAAGGTGTTCAGTCATCTCGACTAGTCCCGAGAGCTATCGGGAAGATCCATAGGTTGCTAACTCTCTTCTCCTGCGGGAGAAGGGCTGGGGATGAGGGCTTTTAACAAAGCGCTCACCAGATGTGATTTCTCCCGATTGTCGAAATGATTGTGATTCCTCATTAACACGCGATACAATTCCCAATCTTAATTGGGACCGGCAGCGCGGTAACGTTGAAAAGAAGCAAACTGAAAACAACAAACTGCCAACCGGGACTACTGACTTCATATGACTTCTCGATACAATCCTCTCGCGCTTTGGCGCTCCAGAATCACTCGAAGTGACAATACGTTGTACTTCTTACTTTGTACTTCTTATACTTTCAAAAGTCTTAGCTCTTTTATCTAACTTTTCAATACTTTAGAAACAGAAAACTGCCAACTGAGACTGCCTATTACAGAAGCACTGGGGATGAGGGGGTATGAGGAAGCGCACACCAGATATGATTGCTCCCGACGTTCGTATACGAACGAGGTGGTTAGACTTCTAAAACATCATCCAAGAGCATAGGAAGCTTTCTCAGTCTTTTTCCGGTAGCGTCAAAAATAGCATTGCTTATTGCTGCGGCGAGGCCTACAATTCCAAGTTCTCCTACACCCTTGGCACCCAGCGGATTCACTTTGTCGTCATGCTCTTCCACAAACTCCGTGTGTATATCGTGTATATCTGCATTTACTGCAATATGATATTCAGCGAAGTTGGCATTCATGACCCGCCCATACCGGGAGTCTACCATTCCCTCCTCACGTAGGGCCATCCCCAAACCCCAGATCATCGATCCTAACAATTGATTTTCAGCAGTTTTAGGATTGATTATTTTACCCGCTGCAGAAACATTGACAAGGCGGGGCACTTTTATAATCCCTAATTCCTTATCAACTGTAACTTCAACCATCACACAACAGTGGGCATAACCCGAATGGGTGTCTTGACCATCCGCAGGTGCTTCACTATGAGCGATGCTTAATTCATCCTTGGAAGCCTGCTGCATAATTTCCGTGAAAGCAAAAGTTTTAGAACCATATTTTAGCTTAGCATCTTGAAACGAAATAGCTTCAAAAGCTACCGCTTGATATTCAGGATTATTTCGTTTCCATACATCAAAGATTCGGTATTGAAATTTTTCACAAATCGCGGCGACCGCCGATCCTACGGACGAAACCGTCCAAGAGCCACCTTCTATTGGGGAGTCTGGGAACGCCGTATCTCCCAGCTTAAATTTTATTTTGTCTAGAGATACCCCC
This sequence comes from Leeuwenhoekiella palythoae, assembly GCF_900130045.1. GTDB lineage: Bacteria > Bacteroidota > Bacteroidia > Flavobacteriales > Flavobacteriaceae > Leeuwenhoekiella > Leeuwenhoekiella palythoae. The sequence goes on along the minus strand of NZ_FQXT01000001.1, from coordinate 598,240 downwards.
AATTTGTCTGCGGCGATCTGAGACATGACGGTATAGGTTCCGGTGCCAATATCTGCAGTGGCACATTTAATGGTAAATGTACCCATCTCATTCATACTCAGAGCAACGGAAGCAGGTTGTTGCAATGCTTCCCAAGAACCTGTGGCCATCCCATAACCCAAAAGCAAGTGTGGGTCAGTTTTAGCTAGACTTTTTCTATTATTCCAGTTAAACACTTCCTCACATCGAGCATAACAAGCCTTCAGCTCTTTGCTGGTGAAGGGTTTGTTTTCATTCTGATCATAATCTACATAATTTTTACGACGAAATTCCAGCGGATCAATGCCCGCCTCGTGGGCAAGTTCATCTATAGCACATTCTAAGGCATAAACCCCAGAGACGCCACCAGGCGCGCGCATATCGAGAGGGGTATAACTTTGTACAGGTGTTAATTCATATTCTAAATTTACATTATCGCATTTGTATAGGAGTCCAGACCAGTCTACAATAGTCTCGTTAAAATCTTCAAATGTAGAGGTCTCTCCTACAGTTTTATGGGAAAGCGCTGTTAGTGTACCGTCTTTTGAACATCCCAATTTCATGGTGTGAATGACTTCTGGCCGATATCCAAAACTGAACATTTGCGCCCGTGTCATAACCATTTGCACATTGTGTTTTAATTCTAAAGCAGCAAGGGTTGCCATAAATAACTGGTACTGTGGGCGAAGACCGGAGCCGAACGCACCGCCTACAAAATCACTTTTTACCCGAACTGAATCTGCGCCAAGGCCAAACACACCCTTTAGATATTTTAGTGAACTAGCAACCCCTTGTATTTTATCATAGACCACGATGTTACCATCGCTATTATATTCAACGCTTGTGGCGTGAGGTTCCATCGGATTGTGGTAGTTGCGCGACTGTCGGTATTCGCGAATGATGGTATAGTCGGAATTTTTAAAAGCTTTTGTAAAATCCCCTCTGTTTTTTGCCGGTTCCGGAGCGCGATCGGCGCTGGCATTTTTGAGGTTCTCCGCTAAGCTGCCTTTAAATTTCTTCTCTTCGTAGGTCACTTTGATCAGCTTAGAAGCATAGCGTGCCTGTTCAAAGCTTTCAGCAACGACTAAGGCAATAGGTTGACCATTATAAAGTATTGTATTGTTATAAAAAGGTCGAAATGGCTTTCCGGGAGGGGCTAGCGGATCGGTATAGTCAACTTTATTCTTTAAACGCTCTGGAAGATTTAAGTGCGTAAAAATAGCTTTTACCCCTTCAAAAGCCTCTGCTGCCGTAGTGTCTATGGCGGTGATGCTTCCACAGGCAATGGTGCTTTGTAAAACGTAGGCATGGTAAAATGGAGCAGCGATATCCGCAGTATAGGTCGCTTTTCCGGTTACTTTTTGCGGACCGTCGACTCGGGTTTGTTTGTTACCTATATTGAGCATTATGATGGATTTAGAGCGCTGTTTAAAGCACGTACGATAGCACGTTTAACCAGCAAGATTTTAAAGTCATTGGTTCCGAAACTCTGGGCACCTTGAATTAATCGTTCTGCGAAGAATTGAAAGTTATCGGTAGAAGCCACTTTACCAATCATTTCTTTTTCTACTTTTTTTAGCTTCCAGGGTTTGTGAGCGACACCGCCTAAAGCGACACGGATGTCTTCAATTTTACCCTCGGAAACTTTTAAGCATGCGGCAACAGAGATGAGTGCAAACGCATACGACTCGCGGTCACGGATTTTTAAATATTCAAAATGGTCTGAGAACCCTTCCGTGGGTAATTGAATATGGGTTATGAGATCTCCGGGTTCCAGATTATGGTCTTTTTCTGGATGATCTCCCGGAAGTCTGTGTAGTTGGTCAAAGGGAATCACGAGGGTTGCTCCCTTTCGCAACACATGAACTTCAGCTTCCAAGGCGGCTAAGGCTACACACATATCTGAAGGGTGCGTGGCAATACACGACGCTGAAGTACCTAAAATAGCATGGATACGGTTAAAGCCGTTAATTGCGGCACATCCGCTTCCCGGTTCACGCTTATTACAGGGCATTGCGGTATCGTAAAAATAATAACAGCGTGTGCGTTGCAGGAGATTTCCCCCATTTGTAGCCCGGTTACGCAACTGAGCGGAAGCTGCGGAAAGGATGGCTTTGTGAAGCAGAGGATACGTCTTTTTTACGGCGGAATGATAAGCCGTATCTGCATTGGTAACCAATGCTCCTAGTAATAAACCCTCATCAGATTCTTCGATTTGAGCGTAAGGCAACTTTCCGATATCTGCAAGACGATCGGGTTTTTCCACTCCATATTTCATCAAGTCTATTAAGTTAGTTCCGCCGGCAAGAATCGTAGAATCTCGTAAGGTTGTACCTGAAGCGAGATCCTGGGTTGATAGTCGGGTGTATTGAAATGGTTTCATAGGTTTAGGATTCTTTGTAAATGCGGCGAGCGGCTTTCGTTAAATTCTTATAGGCGGCACAACGACAAAGGTTGCCACTCATCCAATCTTTGAGTTCTTCTTCAGAATTGATTTCCCCACGGTTTCGCATCGCAATGGTAGAGCAAATTTGTCCGGGAGTACAGAATCCACATTGGTACGCATCTTCTTCTATAAAAATCTGCTGTTCCACGCTTAAATTGTCGGCTGTTCCAATACCTTCAATGGTGGTGATGTCTTTGCCATCAAGACTCACCAAAAGGCAAAGGCAAGAATTTACACTATTACCGTCAACAAGAACAGTGCAAGCACCGCACTGGCCGTGGTCACACCCCTTTTTTGTGCCAACGAGTTTTTTATGATAGCGCAGATAGTCAAGTAGTGTGGTCCATGGTTCAATACTAATTTTAACGGGTTTTCCGTTTAAGGTAAAATGCACAGGATTTGTATTCATAAAAAAGCAGTTGGTTTGTCAGTAAAGTAATACCTTATATGGTAAGGCTAAGTATCCTCAATTTACCGGGATATCTCAGGATATACTGTTTAAGTATTCTTAAATAACAAATTATTAAGAGATGTAATATATTTCTAAAAATATAGGTTATGCCGTATCTAACTTTTTAAGGGCAGCAGCCATATCAATACCCATTCCTAAAACTCCAGCAAATAGATCGCCCTGTTCTGCTAGACGGTCGAGCATTGTTTTTATGGTAAACTGATTGATTTGTAGTCCCGCCTTGACTTCCTTCCACTCTAGAGGAGCAGAAACCGTTGCTCCGGGTTTGGGTCTGACACAATAGGGGGCGGCAAGTGTTTGCCCTTTTCTGTTTTGCAGATAGTCCAGATAAATTTTACCTTTTCGGTCTTTAATCGTACGGGCCATACTGCTAAGCTTAGGAACCTTTTCCTCCACATACATACACAGCAATTTGGTGAAATTACGAGCTTCGGCATAACTGTACTGTGCCGCCAACGGGATGTAGATGTGTAAACCACTCGAACCAGAGGTTTTGCAAAAACCTTGAATACCTGCCTGATCTAAAATTTCTTTAACCGCCTGCGCTACAGTGATAACTTCTTCAAAGGTATTGGTGTCTGAGGGATCAAGATCGATTATGGCATAATCGGGTTTCTCTAATTTACCTACTCGCGAATTCCAAGGGTTGATTTCAATACATCCCAGATTGGCCATATACAGCAATCCGGCTTCGTTTTGGCACAATAGGTAGTTAATCATGCGGTCAGAAGATTTAGAAAATACGGAAACCGTATCCATCCACGCCGGAAGATGATCATGGTCTTTATGGTAAAAACCTTTTTGGTCAATTCCGTCTGGATGCCGGTGTAAGCTCTGAGGCCTGTCTTTGAGGTAGGGCAACATATATTCGGAAACCTGAATATAGTAATCTATTAGGTCATACTTGGTGAAGCCGGAAGCAGGCCAATATATTTTTTCCAGATTGGTGAATTTAACTTGGTGTCCGCCTACGTCTAGACCTGTTTCAGCGCTGGATTGTGTTTGCTTAGCTGCGGAATGTGGTTTCTGAATATGAATCTCATGCGGAATCTTATCGTTCCGAAGACCTTTATAAACCGGATGGCGCATGATACGGTTTGACGTCCATTCGGAAAAGTGAACTTCACAAATTAACTGCGGACTTGTCCAGTTTGGCTTTCGGCCCTTCAGGTTTATCTTTTTACCAAAGGGGTTTTCAGCTACCCCTAGTTTTTTCAACTGCTTCATCAGCCAATGTTGCTCTTGAGTGTTAAACCCGGAACCACAATTGCCCACATATTTCAGTTTGTCTTCAGCATACATACCTAGAATCAGACTCCCAAACAGTTTACCGCTGCTATCTGACTCGGTATACCCGCAGATCAGAGTTTCTTCGGTAAGCCTATGTTTGATCTTAAGCCATTTTTCAGAACGGTATCCCGGTGTATAGGTTGATTGTTTATGCTTAGCGATGACGCCTTCCATTCCCGCATCAACAGCCTTCTTATAGAGTGCAGCACCCATATCCTCAATATGAGAGCAATACAGGGTAGATTCACATCCTGCGATGACTTCCGGAATCAGACTTTTACGATCTAAAAGGGGGAGGTTGAGCATGTCATGCCCATTGAGGTGGAGCATATCAAAAACATAATAGCGCAATGTGCCTGACGTAGTATGTGTATAATTCTGCAACGCCTGAAACTGCGGTAAGCCCTCAGCATCTACGATGACCACTTCACCATCCAGAATGGTATCATGCTCAACGCTCTCTAAATCCTGTTTTAGTATGTCAAACGTTGTTGTATAGTTGATCCCGTTTCGCGAATGCAGATGAACCTTCCCATCCTTAATATGTGCCAGAACCCGATAACCGTCCCATTTGAGTTCATATACCCACTCGGGATCATTAAATATCGTTTTAGTAGTGGAGGCCAGCATAGGCCGAATAAATTGAAAGGGGGTGAGTTTTTGGGTAGGGACCAAAGTGGTGTCTGATGCTGGGTCACGGTTTGCAAGTAACTCTGCATCGTAGTGTAAATTGGTAGCATAAGAATCTTGTTTTTTAATGAGTAACCAATGATTATCAGCATTTTTTCTTTTGGTATGCACCAGAGCGAAGGTTCCTTTTATCTTGGTGCCAAAAAAAAGAAGTTTTAAGTCGCCTTTTTCAAACTGTTGCTTCAGGGCATCCTCGGGATATCCGGGTGCTATGGTATAGGTGCCTTCATCCCAAATGGTCATTTTCCCGGCGCCATAATTCCCTTTTGGGATAGTGCCTTGAAAAGTTAGATAGCGTATAGGATGATCTTCAGTCTGCACCGCAAGGCGCTTGTCTGCAGGATTGAGCGAAGGACCTTTGGGCACAGCCCAACTTTTGAGCACCCCATCGAACTCTAGCCGCAGATCGTAATGCAAACGAGAAGCCCGATGCCGTTGAATGACAAAACGACCCGCTGATTTAGAGTGGATGTCTGCAGCGGGTTCTGGAGTTTTGCTAAAGTCCCTTTTACGTTTATATTCCTCCAGCCCCATATCAGGAAGCTTTGTTTTTTTTCTTTTTCTCAAGACTGGCTTTTAGCTGTGCCATTAAATCTTTTGCGGGTGTGGGTTTAGTTTCAAATTTTTGAGGTTCTTTAACTTTTCCGGTAGATTTCGACTTAATAATTTTCATCAACTGGTCGTTGTATACGTCTTTGTATTTGGTCAAGTCAAAGGCCTCGGTGTAATTTTCAATGAGCGAGATGGCCATATCCACTTCTTTTTTACTCACTTTAGTTTTAGATAATTTAAGTTCTCCAGGATCGCGTATCTCGTCTTCAAACCTGATCACGTGTAAAACCAAAGCAGCGTTATAAACACCCACCAGACTAAGATGTTCTTTTTGACGCATCACAAATGTACCCACACCTAATTTTTTAGTTTTTTTCAATGCGTTGCGTAGCAGGTTGTACGATTTGCCTCCTTCTTTCTGTGGTTCGAGAAAATAAGGTTTTTTAAAAAGAACATCGGCAACTTCGGCCTCGTCAATAAATTCCTCGATATCGATGGTTTTGCTTTTTTTGAGGTTGGCTTGTTCAAAGTCTTCCTTTTCAAGCACTACATAACCATCATCCTGCTTGAAACCTTTGACAATATCTTTCCATTCTACCTCTTTTCCAGTGTCTTCATTAATGCGTTTGTAGCGTATACGCGCATTGTCGTGGCGGTCGAGCATATCTAGATCCAACTTACGGTCCTCCGAGCCGGAATACATTTTTATAGGTATGGAAACCAAACCAAAACTTATTGAACCATTCCAAATTGAGCGCATAATAGTTTGTTTAAAATCAGATTATTTAAGGTAGATCATTTAGAGGAAATTTGATTGGAGCATTTGTTAATAGTATTTGAATTAAGGAATATTTAACGCAGGTTTGCAGCGTCTGAGGGTTGTAGCGTTTTTAAATACATTATAAGCCATCCATCGCCCGATACTTAACAAGAGGAAGGTTGGTATTTATGTTTTAAAAGGGATAAGAAATATCTTTTGAACTGGTGAATGCCTGCACAGCAGGGCAGGGGTGGTTCTAGTACAGTTGCGGCAACACCACCCCGTCAGCTTTTGCACACTGCGTGCGCTTCGCTGCCACCCCTCCTCAACGAGGAGGGGAGCTGATCGCGTTGCATACGGGTAGTAATTTACAATTCCAAAACTCATAATTCAATTCCTTATATATATTGAGGCAGGAAGGATCAAAACGTTAAGCTAATATAGATAGCGAAACAAACTCCCTTCTCCTGCGGGAGAAGGGCTGGGGATGAGGGCTTTTAACAAAGCGCTCACCAGATGTGATTTCTCCCGATGGTCGAAATGACGATTAAGTCATATTTCACATTTCTACTTTCATATTTCAAACAGCAATCAGCAAACCGTAAACTGAAAACAACAAACTGCCAACCGGGACTACTGACTTCATATGACTTCTCGATACAATCCTCTCGCGCTAAGGCGCTCGAGAATCACTCGAAGTGACAGTGCGTTGCTTATTTGTATTTCGTATTTCCCCAATCCCGAATAACAAATCAGCAATAAAAAATAACCCAATAGCCCTTGCCAACTACGTACCACGACAAAAGTTTCAGCCGTGGAGGCCGGATAAATCATTTCCGGTGTTCGGAGATCATCTAAGAATAAGGAATACATATTAGGCAGCGATCATAAGTCAGTAAAGAAGCGTTGCACCGCGGTTTCAAAAGTAGTAATCGGAATGCGGTGCGCCAAGCCTTGTTGTATGCTGATGTGGTAATCACAGCATAAAGCTTGCTTGCTTAGGATTTGCAAGGTTTGTTTCGGTGGAACTACAGTGTCCTCGGCGCCTAACACGAGCATTTTGGTTTGTGATGGTGGATCAAAATCCATGCGTTCTTGTTCAACCGGGCGTGCTGCCAAAGCCGGATTGAAGAGCAAGGCTTTACAGTTCAATGCATTTGATAGATAATAGCCCATATAACCGCCCATACTGCTTCCGATAATCCGATCTATATTATGATCTTTAAACTGTTCATAGATCAAGTGCATACAATTAGATTCGTTACGATAATCGAGTTGTGGCGCATACACAGCCCCATACTGTTCTAAGATACTGCGCTTGGGTTGGCTCAAGCTTCCGTCTAATCCGTGAAGGTAAAGAATGTTCATAGGTTTATTTTAGATTATAAAGGTAGTATGAGGTAGCGTCAGAACGCGTCGGTTTTACAGGTCGCTTTGAAAATAATTCATAGAAAGCTATAGTCGAACCTAAGGATGCTTAAAAGAAGTCCCTAAGATCTTGCTGTAAGAAGTTTATATTTACAAGTAGCTAATTTAAAAATTCAAAACCAGTGCCTTTGTCTATCCGTTTTTGCCTTATAGTTCTGTTGCTTGTAAATTGTGCAGTTGTTGCTCAACAACCGGCTGATGACATCCTTTTGGCAGACCCAACGATCTTTGAAGAGGATGGTATCTTTTATCTCTACGGAACCAAGGAGGATGCGGCAATACCGGGAGCCGGATTTTTAGTGTATACGTCAACCGACTTGGAATACTGGTCGGGTCCGGCGGGAGCAACGGACGGTTATGCATTTAAGAAGGGAGCCGGTTTTGGGACCAAAGGCTTTTGGGCACCGCAGGTGTTTAAGCATAAGGAACGCTATTATATGGCGTATACCGCCAACGAGCAGATCGCTATCGCAACAGCTGATAGTCCGTTAGGACCTTTTACCAATTCCGGAACTGCTTTAGCAGCATCGGTAAAGCAGATTGACCCGTTTGTGTTTTTTGATGGTGGAAAAGCCTATTTGTATCATGTGCGTCTGCAAGAAGGCAACCGCATTTTTGTTGCTGAGCTGACGGAAGATCTTTCAGCTATTAAAACCGAAACACTAAACGAATGTTTACACGCCACCACAGGTTGGGAAAACACACAAAATACCGATTGGCCGGTTTCAGAAGGTCCTACTGTATTTAAAAAGGGAACAACCTATTACTTGATGTATTCGGCAAACGATTTTAGAAATCCTGATTATGCGGTAGGCTATGCCACAGCAACCCATCCGTTGGGGCCTTGGACAAAGTATAAAGGCAATCCCATAATCAGTGAAAATACTACTCAACAACCGGGAATAGGTCACGGCGATCTCTTTACAGATCAAAACGGAATGCTGCGCTATGTGCTACACATGCATAACTCAAAGAATCAAGTTGGTCCACGTAAAACCGGTAGTGTTCAGTTGCGTTTTAAAGACGGCATACTTGAACTTGTGCCTGATAGTTTTAAACAGATAAAATTGTAAATAGGAATCGCGGTTGCAACGTAATACGATGTGATTTCTCAACTGTGCGTGTTCATCAACGCGGGATACCATTCCCAATCTGCATTGGGACAAGTGATGAGAGATTTTCGTATTAATGTATTACTATCAGCTTGATACATTTTTGCTTTAAATCATGTTCATTCATTTTCTTTGCCATTACTAATTCGACTAACAGCATTACAAAGCACAACAGGTGCATTCCTCTCCCTGCGGTCGTCGGATGCAAAAAAGAAAAGACCCTTTTTCTTAGGTATTTTGCCTTATCAGGCAAACCGCAAGAAGGCTCCTAAATTTCTTCCAAGGCTTCAGAAATTCTTAACGGAGCCTTCTCGCTATACTGAAGAAAAAGAACCCTAACTCTTCGAGTATGAATAAGAACATTCTCAAAGGTGTGCAGTCATCTCGACGAGTCCCGATAGCTATCGGGAAGATCTCACTAGCAAAGAAGCTCCCTTCTCCTGCGGGAGAAGGGTTGGGGATGAGGGCTTATGACAAAGTGCGCAGCAGATGTGATTTCTCCCGATGGTCGAAATCACGTTTAAGAGGTATTTTATATTTCTACTTTCGTATTTTTAATTTTATCCAATCCTTCGGGTATGAATGCATATAACGCCTATGAATAAGAGCTGTCATGCTGAACTCGTTTCAGCATCTCATCAGCAAGGCTTCTCTCCCGAAAGCTTTCGGGATGCGCTCGAAGTGACAGACCCCTGCGTATTTCAAACAGTAAACCCTAAACTGAAAACTGCCACTGCCTACTGAACTCGTTTCAGCATCGCATTACAAGGATTATTAATAATAGAATACAACAGCTCCCCTCCTTTTGAAGGAGGGGAAAGCCCGCGCAGCAGGGCAGGGGTGGTTCTAATACAGTTGCGGTAACACCACCCTGTCAGCTTCTGCACACTGCGTGCGCTTCGCTGCCACCCCTCCTCGTTGAGTAGGGGAGCTGATCGCGTTAGAGGTGGAGATAGTTGTGCAACTCTAAAATATGTGATACAATTCCCAATCAACACGCGATACAATACCCAATCTTCATTGGGACAGGCAGCGCGGTAACGTTGAAAACAACAAACTGCCAACCGGGACTACTGATTTCATATGACTTCTCGATACAATCCTCTCGCGCTAAGGCGCTCGAGAATCACTCGAAGTGACAGTACGTTGCTTATTTATATTTCGTACTTCTGACTTTGTACTTTAATACGGAATTATAAATCAGAAATAACAAACAGTATAATAATTATTGCATACTGCCACTGCCTACTGCCTACTGAATTCTGAACTCCGTATTTAAAAAAGTCTTAGATACGCATTCCCAAATAATAAATCACAAACCACGAATAACAGAATAAAAACAAAAGCAGCCTTGAAGTCATAAATCGTTTTCGGATTACAAATGTTAAATGAACACTTAAAAATTAATCTTGGAGTGTTTTTTTAAGACTAAAACGTTAGAAACCCAATAAAATTAACACTTCGCGATAATTTGTGCCCTAGGAGTGAACAATTAATACCCGTTGAAAATGGCGCAAGTTTAAGAACATTGTAACGATAAAATTAACGCAATCGTTTTCTTGTGGAATCGATTTTCACAGAAGACATCTTATTACAAAACTTTTAGTGTATGTATAACGTTTTAAAAAATCCTAAGCGCTTTCGGCTGAGGTATCTTTTTTTACTTTGCCTGTTTACGGCATTTGCTCAAGCGCAGGATCGGCAAATTTCAGGAACTGTTTACGACGATACCGGTATGCCGTTGCCGGGGGCTTCGGTCTTGATCAAAGGCACTTCTAACGGTACAGTAACAGACTTTGACGGTAAATTCAACCTTAGCATCTCCAGTACTTTAGCGGATGGGGTATTGCTTATTTCGTATGTGGGCTATCAACCACAAGAATTGCCGGTAACTGCTGAAGATACCTATGAGGCGACCTTAAAAACGGATGAGGAGGCATTGGATGCTGTAGTGGTTGTAGGATATGGGACCAAGAGAGAAAAGGATGTGACCGGGGCGATCAGTACGATTGACACAGAAGATATCACCCGAACCACCTCTACCACAACTGCCGGAGCTTTAGCCGGTAAGATCCAAGGGGTTTCGGTACGTGCGCAGGATGCACGCCCGGGGCGTGGTGCTCAATTGGAGATCAGAAACCTTGGGAATCCGTTGTATGTGATAGACGGAGTGCCTTACGGCGGAGATATGGGTCGCGACTGGGTACAGTCTACCGGGAATTCGGGGAACGATATGTTTAATTCCTTAAACCCTGAAGATATTGAGAGTATCACGATTCTTAAAGACGCCTCTGCTGCGGTTTACGGAATGCGTGCTGCAAACGGTGTTGTTTTGGTAACTACTAAAAAAGGAAAAAACAACGACAAACCGCGTATCAGTATCAGCAGTTACTACGGTTGGCAAAACCTTACGCGCTTTCCAGAGTTGGCTAATGCAGCACAGTACACACGCGGACTTGTAGAGGCGGCGCAAAATGAGGGTAGAGATCCTAACACTGTCTATACGCCAGAGGAATTACAGAAATGGCAAGAGGGTACCGAACCGGGATACCAGAGTTATGATTACTATGACTTTTTAATGCGGGATAATGTGCCACAGTCGCACATCAATGCCAGTGTTTCGGGAGGTACGGACAAAACCAACTACTACCTTTCTTTAGCGAACACCAATCAGAAAGCGCTGCTGGATGACTTTGGTTACGAGCGAACCAACTTGCAAGCTAATATTGAATCTAAGATCGCTAATAGCGTAAAAGTTGGTGCGCAAATAAGCGGTAGATTAGAAGAAACCCGTGATGTAGGACTACCCGGTGGGGATGGTTATTTCTCTGCTATTTTAGGCGTGTTCAGTAACCTGCCTACGGTACCTCCATATGCTAACAACAATCCGGAGTATCCTAATCAAACTAGAGACTTTGCCCGTAACCCGGCCTTGTTTAAGAGAGATATCGTAGGGTATAAAGACAATTTCGCCCGCAACTTGAACGTCAACCTATTTGCGGAGTATGAGTTTGGTTTCGGACTGAAAGTTCGTGGAACACACTCTTACAATTTCAGCAATAATAAATTTGATGGGTTCCAGTACACCTATGATGTGTACACGTATGACGAAGCCAATGATACCTACAATGCGACCGGTGGTGCAGATGGAGGTTGGAGGTTTCAAACCGAACGGGAAGACATCAGTACTTTCTCGCAGATCAAACTGGATTATGCTAAAACCATTGGCGATCACAAGTTTTCTATTATGGGGGCTTTTGAACGTTCAGACTTTGAGCAGGATTATTTACAATTAGGAACGAATCCTTCTAACAACTATTTGCCTTTATTGGAATTTGATCAACTGAACTCGTTTGCAGACAGCTGGAATTATCAAGCGCGTGCAGGATATATTGGTAAGCTCAACTACAGTTATAAAGATAAATATCTGGTAGAATTATTGGGTAGATACGATGCATCATACCTGTATCCGCCGGGTGAGCGCTGGGGATTCTTCCCTGGGATTTCTGTAGGTTGGCGTATTTCTGATGAAAAATTCTTTGAGCCTCTTACCGATGTCATCAATGACCTGAAGATACGTGCTTCAACCGGTCAAACCGGGCAGGAGCAAGGCGTAGGGATGTTTGACTACATAGGTGGCTATACTTGGAATAACGGTAACGCCGTGCTTGACGGAAACTATACCACCGGTTTAAGACCTCGTGGTTTACCGATCACCAATCTATCTTGGGTGACCAATACCAACTCGAATATTGGTGTAGATCTCTCCATGTTCAAAAATAAGCTGACCCTTACGGCAGATGTCTTTAGAATTAGAAGAACCGGGGTGCCGGCGCCGCGTTATGATGTGTTGTTGCCCAGTGAGGTAGGCTACACCTTACCGAACGAAAATCTTAATGAGAACGGTTATAACGGAGCGGAAGGAATCATCACCTATCGCGGAAGCATCAGTAATGATTTTCAATTTTCTGTAAGTGGAAATATGACCTACTCAAGGTATAAGAATATCTCAACCTATAAACCGCGTTTTGGAAACTCGTATAACGAATACCGAAACTCTATCGAAGACCGCTGGGGCGGTGTATGGTGGGGCTATCAGGTGGTAGGCCGCTTTGAGTCTGAAGACCAGATCAACAACTACGAAGTGAATATCGACGGGCAGAACAATCAAACCTTATTGCCGGGAGATTTTATTTATAAGGATGTGAACAATGACGGCATTATCAATTATATGGATGAGCGCCCTATAGGATACCCAACCAATTGGTCACCTATTCTTTCTTATGGTGGTACGATAAGTATGAATTGGAAGAATATTGACTTTACGGTAGATCTTGCCGGAGGTTCTATGCAGTCGTGGTTTCAGGATTACGAACTTAGAAATCCGTTTCACGCGGGTGGAAACTCACCGGCCTATTTACTTACAGACCGCTGGCATCGTGCCGATCCTTATGATCCCAACAGTGAGTGGATTCCCGGAAAATACCCTGCATTGCGTAATGGTAACGTAGGTCCTAATGCCCGTAACAGTGACTTCTGGCTGACTAACGTATGGTTCTTACGCCTGCGCAATATTGAGCTGGGCTATACCTTCCCAGAGAGCTGGGTGTCTAAGATCAATGCAGATCGTTTGAGACTTTATGTGACCGGTTCTAATCTGGTTTCCTTTGATAATGTAAAGGAATACGGTATTGACCCGGAGATCTCAGCAAGTGGCGCGGTGGTTTATCCGCAGCAAAAAACAGTGGTAGTTGGTGTTAATCTTACACTTTAAAAAAAATGACAATGAAAATTAAAATAGTACACTTTTTATGTTTAGCCATGCTTGTCGCGTGCTTTAGCTGCGATAATGACGGTTGGCTAGAACGTGATCCAAAAAATATAATCGACGATGACCAGTTATGGAACGACCCCGAGTTGGTCGTATCCCTTCTGGCCAATTATTATGACCGTATTCCCTCTATGCACGGCGTGTTTTATTCCGGTGGAATGGCCGAAATAGACGATGCGATGTGGTCAGGACACTTTGATCAAAACTGGCGCAACGACTTTCAGTATGGCAATGATTACGGTCGGTATTGGGACTACACCTTTATTCGCGACATCAACTTGGCGTTAGAAAATCTGGAAGAATTTGGTACAGAAATCAGTGATACCCAAAAAGCACAGTTTAATGGAGAGCTTCGGTTTATACGCGCAATGGTTTATTTTGAAATGGTAAAGCGTATGGGCGGGGTGCCGCTCGTGACGGAGCAGTTGATTTACGACTATAGCGGGAATCCGGAATATCTACAGGTGCCACGTGCTAAAGAGTACGAGGTCTATGATTTTATCTTTGAGGAGATGGAAGCCATTAAAGGTAATTTGAGTGGCAATGAAGGAAGCCGTACGCGTGCCAACCGTATTACTGCCTTAGCTTTAGAAAGTAGAGCGATGCTTTACGCAGCTTCTTTAGCGAAATACAACAATCTGATGGATACGCCTATAACGCTTCCGGGAGAAGAAGTAGGAATTCCTGCGAGTATGGCTACGGGCTATTATGAGAAGGCTTTGGCTGCCTCTCAAGAGATCATTGAAGATAGCGGTTATGCGTTGTACAATCAGAATGCCAATAAGCAGATGAATTTTTATGAGATGCTTATGGATAAAGCCAGCAGCGAGATCATTTTTGCTAAAGATTATGAGACGAGTCTAAAAACACACGGATTTACTTTTGAGAATATTCCGCGTAGTTTAACTGATGATAACGAATATCCTACTAATCTTACTCCATCGTTAAATCTGGTAGAAAGCTTTGATTACTTAGACGGCTCAGACGGAACTTTAAATATTGAAGATACAGATGGAACTCCTATTGTTTACGATGAGATCACCGGTATTTTTGATAATAAAGATGCACGTCTTTACGGAACGGTGATCTACCCGGGTACTGAGTTTGGCGGTTCGCCGGTAAAATTACAAGCGGGTGTAGCCGTTTATCAAGAAAGCGGAGCGTATGAATTGCTAACAGCACAAGAATTAGGAAGTACGTATGATGACGGCGGATTGTTCACCGGTGCAGATGGCCCGCAGGACAATGCACAGTTTGTAAGCAACACCGGGTTTTATATGCGTAAGTTTTTAAGTGATGCTTCCGGAGCGAGTTTACGTGGGGTAGCATCACAAAACTGGTGGCCGTGGTTTAGATTGGGAGAGATCTATTTGAATGCTGCAGAAGCCGCCTTTGAGCTCAATCAGCCTGCCGTAGCAACGGGTTATATCAATACGTTACGGGAGCGTGCCGGTTTCCCTGAAAACAGTATTGCAACCGTAACGCTTCAGGATATTCGTGAGGAGCGCCGTACCGAGTTGGCTTTTGAAGATCATAGATTCTTTGATCTTAAGCGCTGGAGAATTGCGCACGAAGTATGGGACGGTGATGAGTCTAATGAGAATGCGGTGGTTTATGGCGTGTTTCCATATCGCATCGTGCGTCCGGGACATCCAGACAATGATAAATACATCTATCAAAAGTTACGTCCAACGCGTTTTAGAAGAGCGCGCTTATTCCGCTTTGCGAATTACTACGCCTCTATAGATCAAGGCGTTTTGAACAACAATCCTAAATTGGTTAGAAATCCGTTTCATTAAGAAGTCCGCTTCTTAAAAGGAGTTCTTTTTTTAAAATGAATTTTATGAGAAAAACAATAATATATAGTTTCATCGCGCTTAGTGTGGTGCTTACGGGCTGTGAAAAAGATAATTTTGACGAACCGGCTGCTATACTTGAAGGCCAGATCACTTATGATGGCGCACCGGTGAGTGTACGTTCTAACAGTGCCGAACTTGAGCTTTGGCAAGATGGGTATGCCCTAAATGAATTTATTCCGGTATATATCGCTCAGGACGGAAGTTATTCCGTCAGTTTGTTTGATGGAGCATATAAACTGGTCCGTAAAGGGGGCGACCCTTGGCAGCCGCAACTTACAGACACCATTGTCATCAATGTAAACGGAAGAACCGAACTTGATGTACCGGTCACTCCGTACATTACCTTAACCGATGCCAGTTATACTGTTTCGGGAAGTTCGCTCTCTGCCGATTTTCAGATCAATCAAGTAGTATCCGGCAGCGAGTTGCAGGAGGTATTTGTATTTATGAGCAACTCGGTTCTTTTAGATCGAAATATCAATGATTATGCGGAAGCACTACCGGTAGAAGCACTTTCTTTTGGAAGCCCGGCATCGGTTTCTGTTAGCATTCCGGAAGATTTACAAAATGCAGAATATGTTTTTGTACGTATTGGCGCACGCTCTTCAAATTCAAATGAATTGATCTATACCCAAGCAGAGAAAATCGAATTGTAAGTACAACATTTTAAAATGCTTTAATCCCTGTAAGCTTTTGGTTACAGGGATTTTTTATGGGGGCTATTCAAGGATCGGATTTCGTAAGATTGAAGTTATAGTATGCGATTACATACGCGCGATACCATTCCCGATATGCATTGGGACAGGAAGCGTGAGGTTTTTGTACGAACTTATTATGTCATTTTGATATGTTTTCTTTCAAATCACGTTCTGTTCATTTTCTTTACTTGTCTAAAGAAAACGAACCAAAAGAAACGACGCCCTCGCTTAGGAATTTTTCGCTATCGCGAAAACCGCCTTGTCAGCTCCGCGTCGCTATCGCTCCTGTCCTTCGGAGCTTCCTACGTCTATTCTGAACCGAGGGAGTTTTGATTTCGCGTAACCCTTCGGGTATGAATGTGTGTAACGCTTATGAATAAGAGCTGTCAAGCTGTCCCGATAACCATCGGGATCGTTTCAGCATCTCATCAGCTAGGCTTCTCTCCCGAAAGCTTTCGGGATGCGCTCGAAGTGACATTAGCGTTGTGTTTTGTATTATAAAAAGCAAACTCAAAACAATAAACCCTAAACAGAAAACTGCCCACTGCCACTGACTACTGAACTCTGCATTTCATATTTCTACTTTTGTATTTTACATTTTATCAAACCCTTCGGGTACGAGTAGAAATTCTTTTCACAACAGTCAGTCATCTCGACGACTTCCGATAGCTATCGGGAAGATCACACAGGTTGCTAACTCCCTTCTCTTGCGGGAGAAGGGCTGGGGATGAGGGCTTTTAACGAGGCGCACACCAGATGTGCTTTCTCCCGATGGTCTAAATGACTGTACTGCTCATAAACACGCGATACCATTCCCGATATGCATTGGGACAGGAAGCGTGAGAACGCCTTAGAATAATAAATCATGAATAATGAATAGCGCAATTGCCCACTGCGAACTGCCCTTGCTGACTGCAAAAAGCTTCTCTCCCGAAAGCTTTCGGGATGCGCTCGAAGTGACAGTACGTTACTTATTTATATTTCGTATTTCTGACTTTGTACTTTAATGCGGAATAATAAATCAGAAATACAAAATAATGGCAAACCGCCCACTGAGACTGCCTAATGGTACTGCTCACTTTCTGCATTTCTTCTATTAAAAATTCGCTTGGTGAAGGTCTAGCTTGTAGGTGGCTACGGCGTTGCTGTAAAAGATTTTTTTTAAGACAGGTTGCGGCAGGTTTAAACCTTTAAAGCTTCCGGTGAATGCAGGAGCTTCCATAATATGGTCTGTGGCAAAGAACTCCCAGTGATACTGCCAAAGTTGTTCGAGTTTGGCGGCAATAGCTTCCGCAGAAGTACTTCCGTCATCAATAACATCGGTGCCGTAAATGATGCGATCCTGATAGTCTATAAAAAACTGCCGGACTTTTTCCCAATCCTGCATCGCTTGCAACTGTACGTGGCAAATGCGTTCGGCAAGATCTGTTTTAGTGTTGGGAAATCGGTCGAGCCGCTTAGCGACCTCGTCGAGATCATATTCCATACTAAACAAATGCAAGCCTACATAGTTCAACTTTGGATAGCGTTCTAACACCCGGTCCCGTGCGGCCATATGTGTTTCGTAAGACGGATAGTGCTTGTTTTTAAACATATGGTATTCGGGATGCGCAGCAAAATAGTTCCGGTCAGAAGTGACAGTCATTTCTTCCAGCGGTAACCAGCAATTACGCGGTTCGCCTTGATGGTTGATCAATAAAATACCGGCATCGCTCAAGTATTGAAAGATAGGATCAAAACGCGCATCATCAAGCAAAACAAAATTCCCTTGCGCGTCTTTCAGGTTTTCGTCCATCCCAATATTCTTCCAGATCTTAACGCCTTTAGCACCGGCTGCAATTCCCGCTTTAATTTGTTCCATAGCGTGGGGAAGCCAGCGGGGGGTGTTCCAATATTGAGTATCAAAGGAGGTGATAAAAAACGAACGCTGCGCACTTTTGTTTAGGGTAGTGATCATCTCTTGTTGCGCTTGGAGGTCAATAAAGAAAGGAATATCAGTATTGATGGAAACGAAATACGCATCGTACTGCGCTGCCAGTTGAAGCTTGGCCTGCGTATTGGTATTAAGATGAACGTGAGCATCGATAAAAGGGCGTAACATAGGTTTAGGTTTAGCAGGGTTTTGTAGGACCGAAGGAATGTTTTAATTTAACAAAGATACGAGTAGCAATGAAGCATGCTCCAATGTCAAACTAAAATCTATGAATTCCAGAAGAACGTTTATCAAAGGAACTGCGGTGGTTGGAGCGGGAATAAGTCTTGCTCCGCATTTGGTTTTTCCACTAAATGCAAAGCCTTTGGCCGAAAAATTAAAACTGGGTTTTATCGGGGTTGGTTTAAGAGGAACCAATCACTTAAACAATGCAATGCGACGAACCGATACGGAGATCACTGCGATTTGCGATATTGATCCTAAGCGCATTGAGATTGCTTTAGACCTGATTCAAAAGGATGGGAGAAAGAAGCCTTTGGTCTTTGGAAAGCATGAAGAAGATTATTTAAACCTTTTGGATTCAAAAGAAGTAGATGCAGTAATCATTGCTACGCCGTGGTTGTGGCATACCAAGATGGCCGTGGCGGCGATGAAAGCCGGGGTATATGCTGGCTTGGAAGTTTCGGCATCACAGACTATCGAAGAGTGTTGGGATCTGGTGAATACGCACGAAGCGACCGGCACGCATATGATGTTTTTGGAGAATGTGAATTTTCGCAGAGATGTGATGGCCGTGCTCAATATGGTAAAACAACAGGTTTTTGGTGAAATGATTCACTACCGTTGTGGCTATCAACACGACCTTAGAGAAGTGAAGTTTAATGATGGGAAACAGCCCTATGGCGGTGGTGTAGAATTTGGTGAAAAAGGAATCTCTGAAGCAAAATGGCGCACCAAACATTCGGTGCATCGCAATGGCGATACGTATCCCACACACGGGGTCGGACCTATCGCGGCAATGGCTGACATCAATCGGGGTAATCGTTTTGTGAGTATGACCGCCAGTGCTACCAAAACTGTAGGACTGCATAATCATATTGTAGCACAAGCAGGTGCAGCGCATCCTAATGCCAAAATCAAATTCAAGCAAGGCGATGTGATCACGTCTACCATAGCTTGTGCTAACGGAGAAACTATCATTGTGACGCACGACACCAATTTGCCCAGACCTTATTCGTTAGGATTTAGGGTACAAGGCGCAAATGGATTATGGGAAAAGGATGGCGACCGAATCTACATCGAAGGCAAGTCTGAGCCGCACCGCTGGGATGATGCACAGGAATGGTTGACCCAATACGATCACCCGGTCTGGAAAAAGTATGAAGCAGAAGCCACCGGAGCCGGTCACGGCGGGATGGATTATTTTGTGATGAAAGCTTTTGTAGAGTCGGCGCTCGCTAATGTAGCTCCTCCTATTGATGCTTACGACGCAGCAGCCTGGAGTGCGATTACGCCACTTTCTGAAGCCTCGATTGCCAATAATGGCGAACCGCAAGAATTCCCTGATTTTACACGAGGGCAGTGGGTTGCAAGAAGTCCGTACAACTGGATGAAGGAGGAGTATGGGGAGTGATAGGAAAAGGCTGTTTATGAAGTTGGCAAGCTAATTTCACTTACCGAATTAGCCTCAGTCGCGCAAATATAGCGGCCTGCCCATACGTCTAGATATTTAAAAAGAAAACAAAAAACTTAATACAAGGTTAAAATCTTTCTTATTTCTAAACGATTGGTTAGTTTTGTGCAGTAGTAAAAGAAAATGGCTAGACTAAAACAATATAACGAAGAAGATGTGCTTTTTAAAGCAATGAATCTGTTTTGGAAGAATGGGTTTGAGGCAACTTCAGTTAAGATGCTTGAATCTGAGCTTGGTATCAATAAATTTTCGATCTATTCTAGTTTTGGAAGCAAAAATGGACTTTTTTTAAGTAGTTTAAAGTGTTATAAAAAAGAACTGTTTAAGCTGTTAAAGCCCCTAGCAACTGATGGGGTAGGAGCTTCAGCCATTAAAAACTACTTTTATGATTTTATCGAGTTTTCAAAGGAGAAAGAGTTTGGAAAAGGTTGCTTAATTACGAATACCGCCAATGAAATGAATGCGAATACAGCCTTAGATATTAAGAACTATATCAACTCGTTTACAATGGATGTTAAACAAGTTTTTGTGGAGGTATTGAACCGAGATGCGCAGATAATGAAGGAGCATATTCCTGAAAAGGCAGATTATTTATTATTAGCGATGTTCGGGCTTTCTTCAGCAAGTAAAATGTTTAATAGAAGCCAATTGGGAAATTTTATCGAATATACATTTAAAACTATATAACTATTTTTTTAACCTATTTCTAAACGATCGTTTAGAAATAAAATTTAATTTTATGACTATGAATAAGAAAGAAAACACAGCAAGCTTAGAAATATTTGATATCAACACTGCTAGTGAAAAAAGTAAAACATTGCTTCAAAAATCTAAAGATGCTTACGGGTACATTCCTAATTTACACGGTGTTTTAGCCGGGTCACCTAATCTTTTAGAAGCCTATCAAAATCTGCACGAATTGTTTGCCAATTCCTCGTTTAATAAAGAAGAACTCACTGTAGTATGGCAAACGATAAATGTGGAGCACGAGTGTCATTATTGTGTACCGGCGCATACAGGAATTGCTAAAGCTATGAAAGTAGACGACGCTATTATCAATGCGCTAAGAGACCAATCTGAATTACCAACAAAAAAGTTGCAGGTATTGCACAACACCACATTAGCCCTTACGCGGAATCGCGGCTATATTTCTGAAGAAGAATTGAATGCGTTTTATGAAGAAGGTTATACGCAACGCAATCTTTTAGATATCATTTTAGGTTTGTCTCAAAAGGTTATTAGTAATTATACTAATCATATCGCTGAAACGCCTTTAGATGATGCTTTTCAAAAATTTAGCTGGTCTAAATAATAGTACAGATCATAAAAGCACAGCCAAATAGGATAATACCATTGTGGTATTTACTTTGAAAATCCTTGATTGAAAAATCAGGGATTTTTCAATTTAAGAATTCGTGAGCTTTGTCCATCAGGTTTTTACTTCCACAGTAAAACGGAACACGCTGGTGTAATTCTTTGGGTATTTTATCCAATATTTTTCTAAATCCGGACTGGCGACGTTTGATTTTCAAAAGGTAGCAACGCAAAACAAACTTGATTTTTGTACCAACATCCTGAATACCGAATCATTTATCAATGCCTTTAATACTGATTTTTACTATGTTCAGAGCAGTTATCAGTTGCGCCCCAGTCAGGTCTTGGTTACTTTGAAGTTTGCTTTGTAAACTTGGTGAATAATCTTTCAGATACGAGAATGTTGATTTTTGAATTATGGCTTAATTTAGATTGCTATTGGACTACTAAATCAATAAAACAAACCAGCATCATTAGAATCCTATACTGTTTTATAAGAAATGGACATTGATAAAATACTCGACAAAATCTACCCAATTAGGACATTGTCTAAACTCAAATTAATAGAATGTTTTAAGGAAGTTAGACACCCTAAAAATCATGTTATTATTCATTCAGACAAGGTTGAAAAGGACGTTTATTTTATCAAAAAGGGAATTGCTCGAACTTTTTCTGATTTTCTTGATGGTGAAGTTACCATTGCTTTTGGAGAAGAAGGGGATACCATTATTTCGTTAAAAAGTTATATTCTCAATCAGAGCGGATATGAAAATATAGAATTACTAGAAGATTGTGAACTGTATAAAATCAGTGTAGCAAAACTTCAAGACTTATTTTCAACGGATATTCATATAGCTAATTGGGGAAGGAAATTTGCAGAACAAGAACTTATAAAAGCCGAACAACGATTTATATCTAATCAACTTGGAACCGCAACCGAGCGTTATCTTGAGCTTTTGAAAAAGCACCCTACATTACTGCAGAGGGTTTCACTGGGCCTCATTGCATCTTATTTAGGAATAACACAAGTGAGCTTAAGTAGAATAAGAGCCAATATCAAGTAAGATCGTTTTTTATCATTTGTTAAATTTTTCTACACCCTGTAAGTAGAACTTTGCGTAAAAGTCAAAGGATTATGAATTGGGTAATTTTAATAATTGCGGGGCTGTTTGAAGTAGCCTTTGCTTTCTGCTTGGGAAAAGCAAATGAAACCTCAGGAAATGAAATGTATATATGGTATTCAGGTTTCTTAATAGCCCTTGTAAGTAGTATGTTGCTTTTAATGAAAGCAACCCAAACCTTACCCATAGGTACTGCTTACGCAATTTGGACCGGAATTGGGGCTGTGGGGACTGTTTTGGTAGGGATTATAATTTTTAAAGAGCCAATAACGCTTTTAAGACTACTTTTTTTAACCACTCTAATCGGTTCAATTATAGGTCTTAAAGTGGTTTCTCCGCATTAGGAGCAACAGTTTTTAACAGCCGAAAGCAAATAACCTATCATTATGAAAAAACTACTATTAACGGCATTAACAAGATCGGTAGTATAAGTGACTTAACACGATTACGATCAAGAAGAAAATCTACAAAGCAGTCAATTGATTATAAGGAATAGGGCCTCGTAAATAGGTAGAACAAGATTTTAAATAGAATAAAAATGCAACATATAACCATACGAAAGATTACAGGTGCTGATGTCATTGAGTTACAGCGAATAGGGAAGCAAACTTTTTCAGAAACTTTTGCGTCGGTAAATAGTGAAGAAAATATGCGGGAATATTTGTCAATAGGGTTTGCTAAAGAAAAGCTACTGATTGAACTAAACAATCAAAATTCTGAATTTTACTTTGCAGAGGTTAATGGTAAAATAATAGGTTATTTAAAGATCAATATGGGGTCTACTCAGACCGAAATTAAAGATGAGCAAGCTTTAGAAATTGAACGTATCTATGTTTTAAAGGAATATCAAGGAAAGCAAATAGGGCAAATGCTTTATAACAAAGCAATCGAGTTGGCAAGAGCAATGCAATTGAAGTATGTGTGGTTAGGCGTTTGGGAAGAAAATTTAAGAGCAATTAGATTTTATGAGAAAAACGGATTTAAAACTTTCGATAAACATGTGTTCAGACTAGGTAGTGATGAGCAAACTGATATTATGATGAAGCTCGAACTAAAATACAGTTAGTCAATACCAACGCACAGAATCTCAAACTAGTTATTTTAGACAGAATTAGATCTAAGAAACGCCCAATTCTGTCTAAATATTAGTGAACAAGATGCTCATCAAGTAATCTAAGTATTACTCTTTTTTAGAAAGCAAAGTATTTTAAGGTTCTAAGGGTGCAATTGTAAAAGAATAGCTAAGCGTCTTATTAGCTGGGATACGATATTTTTCTAAGGTAATAGGGCCGCAAGTAGCATTACCTACACCTTCTTGCAAGCAATCTAGATTTAAAAAGGTTTGCGGTTTTTGAATCGTATTGAGCATAAAGTCGTGCTTTGCGTTCCATAAACTGGCATCGTCATAATGAAGTGCACTAAATGATAATTGATTGTTGGATTGTATTTTAAAACCGCTGTTGGTTTTATCGGTCATTGTTATCCAGCGTATGTCTTCGCGATTTCCCATACTCTGTGACCGTGTATAATGTTCAGAAGCAAAATCATTAACATTTAGATTATAAATACCTAGTTGAGCTGCAGTTTTACGATCCTGGTAATTTTCGTGCGGCCCACGTCCGTACCATGATACTGCCTCCAGATCTGGATTCACTTGCATCTGTAAGCCTATGCGATGTATAACCTGCTCTGCGGGTGGAGTTTCAAAAATACCATCTATAGCTATCGTACCATCTGCATACACTGTATAGCTCAGTTTGTATGGAATTTTAGTGTTTTTATCATTGTCAAGAGTCGCGTAAACTTCAGTTAAGATATGCACGCCAGTATTATTTTTTAAAACTTCATAATCAAACTTTTGCAAGTCGTATTGGGTCGAATAGTAATTTTGATCAGCATACTTATCATTACCAATACTACGATACCAGTTAAGCTTAAGTCCGGCATTCTTATAGATCACGGGTTTATTATTGTATACTAAATCAGTTATGATACCTGTAGTGGTATCTATGCTCGTGCTAAATGAAGCTCCTTTAATAGTCAAATACTTATCATTTTTAGAAAGTTCTATAGCTCCAAGAATCTTATCTTCGGGAGTATACTTATAAATGGGTTTAGAAGTTAAAGCTATTTGTTCTTCAGCAACAACATGTCCTTTTTTTGCCCACGGTGTATTTTGAGCTAGAGCAAATTGTACATTAATTAAATATTCAGCTTGTTCCTTTCGATTAAAGTCTAACGGAATTTTAAGCTGTCCTTTTTCATTAGGTTTTAAATCAAGTTTGGCAAGCTCTCCCGATTGTACGAGTTGGCCGTCTTCTAAGAGCTTATAGGATATATCGAACGTATTTAAATTTGTAAAGTCATACTTATTCTCTACCAATAAAAGGCCTTTGTCTAAATTTTGAGGCTTAACTTTAATGTATTGATATACTTTTTTAACTTCCTTTAGCTTGGCGGTTGCTCCACGATCTGGAGTAATAATACCATTAACGCAAAAGTCAGCGTCATTAGGAGTGTCATCAAAGTCACCACCGTAATAATATATTTTCTCAGGATCTAAAGTAGGATCTGTTTTTTGATAAGCAATAGGAACCGTACCCTTGGTAGAACGTTTGTTTTCTAGCGTGGTATGATTCCCTTTAAGTGGTATGGGACGATTAATAGATTGATCTACCCAATCCCATATGCAACCACCTATTAAGCGCTCAGAATCGTTTTCAATATAAGTCCAGTATTCTTGTAAATTACCCATAGCATTACCCATAGCGTGAGCATATTCACAAATAAAATAAGGCTTTTGCGTGCCATTACGATCCATTTTGCGCATACCTTCTAGACTAGGATACATTTGGCTATCCATATCAGCCGAAGAGCTTCGACCTTCATAATGCACGGGTCGGGTAGGGTCTATAGCACGTGATAATCGAGCGATAGAATCAAAATTAGCTCCATTGCCCCCTTCGTTACCCATAGACCAAAACAAAATCGAAGCGTGATTTTTATCACGAGCGATCATACGTTGTACGCGATCTTTGCAAGCTGGTACCCACGACGGATTGTTGCTTATGTTGTGATTACCGTGATTTTCAATATCCGCTTCGTCCATAATATAGAGTCCGTAGTAATCATATAAAGCATAACTACGGGGTTGATTGGGGTAATGGCTGGTACGTATCATATTTATGTTGTTCTGTTTCATCAGTTCAACATCTTTGATAATGGTATTTAAGGGTACTGTACGACCATATTTAGGGTGGGATTCGTGTCTATTAACCCCCTTAAAAAACACTTGCTCATTATTTACATAAACACGATTGTTTTTAATTTCAATTTTTCGGAAACCAAATTTTGAGGAAATTACCTCCGTCACCTGATTGTCTTCGTTTTTTAATACGAGTATAGCCGTGTATAGTTCTGGAGACTCTGCCGACCATAATAAAGGCTTATTTACAGTACCTTCTAAGGTTAGTTTTTGCTTGCTCTGCTGTTTTATAGACTTGATCATAGCAGTGCTAGTAAGTACAGAAGAGCCGTTGGGAGCCAATAGTTGAAGTTCGACACTGCAAGGAGCACTTGTCGTTTTAGATACATTGCTAATTTCTATATTCGCTGAAAATCGAGACGAAGTAAGCGCCGATTGCAAAAAGTCTGCCTGTAATTTATAGTCGCGTATATGCACCTGCGGAGTAGCAAATAAGTAAACATCTTTATGTATGCCACTCATTCTAAACATATCTTGATCTTCGAGATAGCTTCCGTCGGTCCATCTAAAAACTTGCACTGCAACTTCATTTTCTCCCGGGTTGAGATACTTTGTGATGTTAAACTCAGCGACATTATTTGCCCCTTGACTATACCCCACTTTTTTTCCATTAATCCAAATAAAGAAACCACTATATACGCCATCAAAATGGATAAAGATTTCTTTCTCATTCCAGTTTTTTGGGATACTAAATGTTCTTTTATAAGACCCAACAGGATTTGTCTCTTCTGCATTTGTATAACCTTCTTTAGCTTGTATAAATGGAGGGTTATTTTTAAAAGGATAGGTGATGTTGGTGTATATTGGAGTGCCATACCCATACATTTGCCAGCAAGCCGGTACTGGTAATTCTTCCCAAGTAGAGGTGTCATAGTTTTCCTTAAAAAAATCAAGTGGGCGCTCAGTGGTATTTTTTACCCATTTAAATTTCCACATTCCATTAAGGGAATGATATAAATCAGAATTAGATGCTACCCAAGGTTTTTGATAGTATAAATCGCTTTGCAAAGCAGCTACAGATGAATAAGGAATATAAGTAGCGTGACCTTCTTCTTTATTTATGCTGAAAATGGTTTCATTTTCCCACTCGTTTTCTCCTCGTAGCGGTTGAGGTTTGGGCATTGGGAGTTTACTGGGTTTTAAAATCCATTCTTGCTTTACGTCAGGTAGCTGCATAAGTTGTAGCTCTCCCTTTTTATTTTTTACCGAAGCTAAGTACATCCCAGTGTTTTTCTGAACTATATAATAGCGTCCATTATCAAGAGGTTTAAGTTCCCATTGTTGATTGGGGTTGTGGCTGTCGGTGTCCCAAAGAATTACAGGGTTGCCATCGCTTGAACCACGGTTAAAGTTATCGATGCCTTTATGAGTAAAAGGGTTGCTTATACTGTATGTATTATCTTGAATTTTGTAAAACTGCCAAGCTTGGCTTTTACTCACCTTTTCTGTCTTTTCTAAAAACAAAAAGGTCTCATTTTTAGCATCGTCAAGACTACTTATCGCAAGACCATCTACATTTTGTAATGTAAATAATGTACTAGACAAATCGTTTTTAGCAGTAGGTGCACAAGCTAAGAACAGGCAGCTTATTGCTAGCCCAAGAATTTTAGTTGTTTTCTTAAAGTTCATGATTGGTTGCTTAATCAAGTTACAAGATTGAAAAGGTGTAGATTAGTAAATTTAAATCAAACTTAATAAAACGTTTTAGTTGTTCTGCTTATTTTAAAAGTTTTCTTTAAAGTTTATTCTTAAATTGAACGAGGTTTTATATTGAATGAGTAGATTAATTATTTAATATTTAAAAAAAAGTAGATGTAGTAACTTCGCTAATAATGAAAACCTATACGCTCTTAAAGCACCATTAATTTTTAGATAAAATAGCTGTATAGCCAAGTTTTCTTATTTAACATTGTCTTTTCTAATGGCAGTAACGGAATCAAACTATATCATCGTTGTTAATTTTAAAAACTAGGGTTTATAGCCAAAGAACACAATACTTTATTGCTCTCATCGCAGTGCTGTTGGTTGGTAGTATTTGCTTTCCGTTTGCCGGATTGATAGGGTATAGGGCTGTGGCACTAATCTTATTGTTGGTAGTTTCACTCAATGCGATTTTGTTTGATATTCTGCCGGTGATGCTTTCAGCACTGCTAAGCGCCTTGTTCTGGAACTTCTTTTTCATTCCTCCTATATGGTATTTGCGAATAGCAACTCCAGAAGATGCCTTAATGTTTTTAATGTATTTTGTTATTGCTTCTATCAATGCGGTGCTTACCTACAAAATAAGGCAGGTAGAGCGTAATGAAAGAGATCAGATAGAAAAGGAAAAAGCAATTAAGCTTTACAATACACTTCTTAGTTCACTTTCTCACGAACTTAGAACACCAATTGCAACCATTATAGGCTCTTTGGATACCCTACGAGACCAGCAGATTAAGCTCTCTACAACTAATCACGAAGCTTTATATACAGAGATTGAAATTGCAAGTTTTCGTTTGAATAGGCAAGTAGAAAACCTTTTGAGTATTAGCAGGCTAGAAGCAGGTTTTCTTCAGCCTAAATACGACTGGATAGATTTGAACGAGCTTATTTTTAAAACAGTCAAGCTTAGCAAGGATGATGGTTTTACACACCAAATTTTAGTGAATACTCAAGACGATATTCCACTAGCTAAACTTGATCCCGGACTTTTAGAACACATTCTTTATAACTTAATTCATAACGCCCTTCAGCATACCCCCAAACAATCAATTATTACGATAGACCAAACGATTAGTTCAACTCATTGTATAATTACAATTTCAGATAATGGATCAGGTTTTCCGGAACACGAGATTGATAAAGTCTTTGAAAAATTCTATCGTATTGCCAATACATCGGTAGGAGGAACGGGATTGGGCCTTTCTATAGTAAAAGGGTTTACTGAAGCTATGAATGGAAAGATATATCTAAAAAATAGGAAACAGGGTGGTGCGCAATTCACATTAGAAATTCCTTGCGAATTCTCTGATAGTTTAAATTTGGAGCATGAATAAGGCTGAAATACTGGTAATAGATGATGAACCACAAATTAGAAAGCTTCTTCAAATCAATCTGGAGAGTCATGATTATAAAGTACTTAAAGCCTCAACTGCAAAAGAGGGCTTAATCTTAGCAGCGAGTCATCCTCCAGATTTGATTTTACTGGATATAGGCTTACCAGATAAAAGCGGTCATCAGGTACTTCAAGACTTACGCGAATGGTATACTCAGCCTGTCATCATTCTTTCGGTAATTGATAGTGAAGATGATATTATTGCAGCCCTAGATAATGGAGCAACAGATTATTTAACCAAACCTTTTCGAACAGGTGAATTATTAGCAAGAATTCGGTCGGCACTTCGAAGATCTAACCAATCAGAAAATAATGCTGTTTTATCAATTGGTAATATTACTCTTGACCTCGTCGCAAGGTCTGTAACGCGTAATGATATACCCATTAAACTTACCGCTACAGAATATAAATTACTTTGTCTATTCGCTAAGAATGAAGGGAGAGTTTTAACTCACCAATATCTTCTTAAAGAAATTTGGGGTATGGGTTACGTGACAGAAACACAGTACTTACGCGTATTTGTAGGTACGCTTCGTAAGAAAATTGAAGAAGACGCTAATAATCCTTTACATATACTTACAGAAAGTGGCGTAGGTTACCGTTTTCAATAATCTTTATAAAATCTTTATTTCAGTCTAGCCAACTTTGATTTTTTACTTATCAGTTTCCCTTGAACTTTGTGTTGTAAATAACACAGTAGAAAATAGGGAGTAATCTTCTTAACAGATACTTGATTAAAAGGATCGCTGAAAACAGTCAGCACCTCTAAATAATCCATAAACTGTTTAAGACGTATTTCTAGTATTCTACGACAAAACCTAACTGACTTTTAAGAGGTCCTAAAAGGTGTTTTATGTCGAATAGATTAATCATATCTGAAAAAATAGCACATACGCTTATACAAGTCTGCCAAGATGTTAAAGAATTCTTACGCTTGAGTGAGTTGCACGCAGAGCCAGTTAAAATCAATCTAGGACTTGCTCTGTTTTCTGAAGAATCTTCCGGAGGGATCATCGAGTTTCTAAACACTGAAAATAAGACTGAGTTCATAAATAAAACACAGTTGATAATAAAGCATGTTGAAATGTTGGGCAAGCACTACAAAGAGCTCATCGGAGACCCCGGTCATAAAGATAAAATTCAAGCACAACTTTACGAACTCAAATACCATTTACAAGAACTAATTATGGAGGTTCAAGCAATCTAATACTATGAAAAATCTATTAAAAAGATACCGTAAATTTCAATTAAGATTATCACCACAGCAAAACTTACTGTATGGTTTTTTAACCTACACAGTATTAGGTTGGACTTTATTATGTATACCTTTTTTTCATAAACAAACCATTTCTGCTTTAGATAATTTATTCATAGCCACCTCGGCGATCTCAACCACAGGATTAGTTACAGCAAGTGTCTTTGATACTTATAACGGGTTTGGCCAATTTGTGGTACTGCTATTATTTCAAATAGGAGGTATTGGGTATATGACCTTTACGTCGTTTATATTATTATCCAGAAAAAGTCCGCTTACCCATTGGCATCAACGCGTGCTTAGTGCAGAATTTACCATGCCCAAAGGTTTTGAAATTAAAGACTTTTTAAAGTCTGTAATCATGTTTACGCTAATTATAGAAGTGGTAGGAGCCTTGTGTTTTTATATCGCATTCACGCAAGCAGGAGTTGATCACAACTTTGCAATTTGGAGCAGTATTTTTCACAGTGTTTCGGCATTTTGTACGGCAGGATTTGGTTTGTATAACGATAGTTTCGAGCAATTTGCAGGGAACACTTCAATAAACATAATCATATCAACACTTGCGATTTGTGGCTCTTTAGGATTTATAGTAGTGACAGACCTATGGAATAAGATTACACGGAAATCTCATCAAATTACTTTTACAACCAAAATCATATTTGCAGCTATTACACTCTTGCTTATCCTTGGAACTTTAGTCATCTACTTTTTTGAACCTACAGTAGTTGCTTTCGAAGAAAATAGATTGATGGCTTCCTTTTTTCAGTCGATGACAGCACTTACGACGGTTGGGTTTAATACATTACCTATAGGTAGTTTCTCACTAAGCGCCTTACTTATCACAATCTTACTAATGTATGTGGGAGCCTCTCCTTCAGGTACCGGTGGTGGGTTAAAAACAACCACATTAACTGCTTTAATCGCGGTGATCTGGAATCGAATACGTGCGAATAAGCAGGTGACATTTTTTGGGAGAGTAATACCAAAAGAGCGTCTTTCGGTGGCAACTTCAACCTTTATTCTCTATGCGACAGTTCTCTTTGCGGCTACTTTTTTACTGACCTTGACAGAGGACTTGACTTTGGAACAAATACTTTTTGAAACAACTTCTGCAATAGGAACCGTAGGTTTGAGTACAGGCATCACCGGCACTCTAACATTCTGGGGTAAAGTAGTACTTATCTTTGTAATGTTTGTTGGTAGGTTGGGGATACTGACTTTTGGCTTAGCCTTGCTCGCAAGACGCAAGAAAATAACCTCAGTAGCAGCAGAAGGTGATCTTGCAGTTTAAGTAGCTGATAATGCAACTATTTTATTTAGCTGTTGTAGAATTCTTGATACGATCTTTTAGAGACATAAAAAATCCTGCTCAGATACACCTGGCAGGATTTTTAACGTTTTCTGTGGAGTCGGGCGGGTTCGAACCGCCGTCCAAACAGGCAACTCAATAGCTTTCTACACGTTTATTTGCCAATTGGTTTTCGTGCAACAGCCGGTCGGCAACTACCAACTGCTACCTTATTCTCGATTAAGTTTCACCTACTCATCAAGACCCTGAGCAGGCTATGTTTACTTTTTCGGTACCTCTTGATGAAACGCCGTAAACCAAGGCTTTTCAGAGGCATCATGGTCTCACACCTTGTATGAGATTAAGATAACCGTACTATAATTCGGGTTATGCAGCCATGGCGTAGTTATTCTCGCCGTTTAAAAAGTGTGAAACTTGAGATTTACGAGCTATGTCCCAGCGCTCGACGTGCTTACTACTCAATTAGACCCGCTGTCAAAACCAAATCGACCCCATTGCTAGTAATCCTCAAAATTTGAGGGCTGCAAAGTTACTATTTTTTATTGATTTGCGCATCATCATTAAGTGCCTTTACGCTAATGTCTGGTTTGCCATACACATTGATAACCGCTTTATCTTGAGCAAAAACCGAAAGACTTTCTTCGGCACTAACAGCAGCATTAGAACGATCGCTCAATGTCGCCGAAGCATTCTTACTATCAAAATCATCTCCTTTATAATCTGCTTTTCCGGTTAGCGCAAGATTTAAACTAGCCGTCTTACCACGTGGATTAAATTCTGCCGAACCACCCATTGTTACTCGAGCAGATTGCGCGGTGAATTTCCCTCTAAGATCAGTGCGATCACTCATTTTAACCTCGAGTTGCTCGGTACGAATATTTAATTGTCCATTGGCGTTTTCTCTTAAATTGATTTGAGATTTCGTCGTAGTCAGATTTACATCAATTTCAGATGAAGATGCCGCAGTGACTGTAAACTCAGGAACTTCGATCTGCCCCGGAGTTTCAAGATCACTATCATTTTTTAGGATGACATGCTTCGGGTTTTGTAGTTTTAAATATACCGAAAGCGCTTTGGAACTGGTCACTTCCATATTGGTGCTAATACGCAACACACTATCAGTCACTTTAAAATCAACCACACTTACCAGATTGCGGTCTGTGGTTAGAATATAATCGTTGCTTTGTGCCTGAACCAATTCCACCTGAATTTCATCATCTATTTCAATGGTATTGATTCCCGTTTGCAGTGTTCCGTTTACAGAAATCACATCGCGATCTCCTTTAATTTTAGATTTGTTTGCTCCACAAGAGCTTAAGATCAGGGCGCATACGACACCCAAACCAACTAGTTTTTTCATAAAAATTCTTTTGTGAGAATATACCTCAAATTGCGCGCAAGATTAGCCAATGTCTTATTAAAGCTTTGCTAAGGACCTATTAAAGTTCAATTAAAATAGGTTGAAGATTCTCTTTGTAAAATTGTATTTTACACCAAATATTACTTTTATGGCTCCTCTAAAATTTGCTTTATTACGAGAACGTAAAACCCCGCCAGATCGTCGTGCGGTACTTTCGCCTATTACCATGTCTAAGGCGCAAGAAGCTTTCCCCAAAGCCTCCTTCATCGTTGAAGCTTCACCAATACGGGTTTTTCCTGATGTGGCTTATGAGAAAGCAGAATTTGAGGTTAAAGAAGATATTTCTGAAGCCGATGTGATGCTGGGCGTTAAAGAGGTGCCTATCGAGGCCTTAATCCCAAATAAGAAGTATTTTTTCTTCAGTCATACGATTAAAAAACAACCCTACAACCGGGACTTACTCAAAGCGGTTTTAGAGAAAAATATCGAACTCTACGATCACGAGGTGATTACCCGAAAAAGTGGACTGCGCCTGATAGGTTTTGGTCGATATGCCGGGCTCGTTGGTGCTTATAATGCGTTTAGAGCCTATGGTAAAAGGCACAAAACATTTGATTTACCACCCGCCAACACGCTTACCGATGTTAGCGCGTTGATTGCACAGCTAAAGAAAATTGAGCTTCCTGCGATTAAAATCTGCCTTTCCGGAAGTGGGAAAGTTGCTGGTGGCGCACAGGAAATTCTGGAGGCTATGGGCATTAAAAAAGTGACCATTGAAGAGTATCTCACTAAAGAATTTAAAAAACCGGTGTATTGTAAAATTGGGGTGATGGATTACGCAAAGCGGAAGGATGGCGTAAAAGGCAGCCTTGCACAATTCATCAAAGATCCTACGGGTTACGAGACGAACTTTTTGCGTTTTGCTAAAGTAAGTCAGGTGTTTATCGCCGGGCATTTTTATGGCGACGGTGCGCCGTACTTATTCACCCGGGGAGAAGCCAAGTCCGAAGATTTTAACATTGAGGTTATCGCTGATATTTCGTGCGACATTGATGGTCCCGTGGCTTCTACTTTACGTGCTTCTACGATTGCAGATCCTTTTTATGGCTACGATCCGCAAACGGAGAAAGAAGTCGCTTTTGATGCTCCGGGAGCGATTACCGTGATGGCGGTTGATAATCTGCCGTGTGAGTTGCCTAAAGATGCCAGTGAAGGTTTTGGTGAACTCTTTGTAGAACGGGTTTTACCTGCATTTTTCAATGACGATAAAGACGGGATTCTCTACCGTGCACGAATGACCAAAGATGGTAAACTTACCAAACGCTTTAGTTATTTGCAGGATTATGTAGACGGGAAAGAATAGCGCTTATGCAGCACTACTTCTGTGATCCCGGCGCATGTGATTCCGAGTAGGTACATCAGTAAATCTAACCACGAGAACTGACTGCCTAAAATTAGTGTTGCAAACTGTTTATATTCCTGCGGAAAAAATCTTGTTAGGTCAACCAATTGCAGTAGTTCTATCGCAAAAGCGATTGCGAGCGTGAGTACTAATCCCGTTTTTACCGAAGGTTTCAGGGTGCTCATCAACAAACAATACAATAACATCACAACAAGAAAGTCACCCAGATAAGCTCGAATAAAACCTGTTTTTAAAAAGTTCGCAATTGCGATTTCTACACCTAAAAGAAGAAGAAAAAGTAAGAAATAGATTCCGCGTTTAGGCATAGTTCAAGAGGTATACGATTTGGTTAGTAGCCCATTTTGTTGCCACATTTTAAATAGGAAAAAAAAGAAGTTTAAAAAAATTCCAAACCCTAGAGTGAATAGCCAGACAGATTTGTTCTCAATAGGATTGATGAGATAGTGACCAATGGTGCTGAAAACATCCAGCGGATTGGTGATCAGATCCCAAGAGTTGAAACGAACCACCCGCCCCAGATAAATCCCGAAACCGCATAAGATCAAAATGCCTGCGGTGAAAATATTCAGCCTAGCTTCAGCTATTTCAGGTTTAAAAAGTTTACGCACTTCTATCAAGGATTGAAAGCCAAAATACAGACTTAAAAGCGCAAATACAGCAATTGTGATTCCGTCATAAATAAACCAATTTAACGGACTGTAAGCCAAATGAATTAAATCGGTAATAACATACGGTGCGTTGGGAAGAAAAAGCAGCCAAAGCACAAGTAAAGCATATTTTAGAACTGAGTTGATGTGTAATCTTTTATGCTGTAAATACCACGCGATCCCTAACGGAACAAAAGCAAGGAATAGATTCCATATCAAAAAGAGGCCAAAGAAATCGTGTGTGGTTTTAATGCGAAAAACTAGCAAGCAAAAGCAAAGCAGTAAGGCACCAAAAAGGTATTTGAGCGTATCGTATTTAGTAATAATAAAGTCTTTCATACTATTTATTTAAGGAGAAGAAACAGGAGGATTTCCGTTGTTTTTGTTTTGATCAAATTCGGTAATACATTCTTCTAGCGGTTTACCTTGATTGTGAATGCAGTTGCAAAAGTCAAAGCTCGCTGCATTTTCTTCGAGCTCTGCCGGGAGGCGTGTTATGCAATCATTGTACGAATTGCGTGGCATAATCTCATAGATTCGGTTAGTGCTTAGCAGTGTCAAAAAGGCGATCAACAGTACCATTCCCACAAATACAAACGGAAATTTTTTACTGATCGCAGGATTTTTAAAGGCGGCAATTCCGGGAGTGAAGCGCAGCGGTTGATCGGGTGCAAGCGTACTGGTTTCAGAAACTTCACTAGCCTTAAGCGGCGCATTATAGTTCAGTGCTTTAGACGGAAGCGGTAAAATAAATTTTAAGCGCTCGTAATTGTATAGCAGAATGTACAAGTTCGCCAAGACCATTAAAGTTGAAGTAAATAGTGAACCTTCAAAACGTACCGCCCACGACAATACCCAGATATTGAGAATAATGGGGAAGTAGAGCAATCCGCCTAAAACAACCGTACGTGGAATGATTAACAGTATTCCCGCTATAATCTGAATAACTCCAATAAACGGATAGTAAAAGCCGGTATGGTGTAAGGCTTCCAAGTACGCGCCCATAGGATGTTTTATTGAAAGTCCGCTTGCAAAGCGCTCGTCAATGATCTTTACGTAACCGGCAAGCATAAAGCCTAATGCCAATGTATATCTGCAAAACAAATAGAACAGCGCGTGCCAAAAGTTTCGGCGCACGTGAATGTAAAAACGGGTAAAATAGCTTTTCATACTTCCGCGTAATTAGTAAGCGCAGCAACTTCCGGTAGGAGCCACTGCGCCCAGTTTTGCTCTAAATTAGGAATTCCAATCAATTTTTCTAGAGGTAAACATCACCAGAGCGAGAATGGTAAACAGTCCTAGACTGCCTACTAACAGTGCATATTGTTCAAGTTGAATGATCACATAGATAAAACCATAAAGTAGCGTCAGCGCTGCCGCGATAAACAGCGCAAATTTTAAATGTTTTAGAATACTATAGGTGTAAAGCGAAATGAGCACGATCACCATACTCCCCGAAATAAGGTAGGCGGTGAGAAAATTACTGTGTTCGGTCAGGGCAATAAGTAAGGTATAAAAGAGAACCAGCGCGATCCCGATCATTAAATACTGAAATGGGTGAATACCTATTTTACTCAAGGTTTGAATCATAAAGAAGATCAGAAAGGTCAAACCAATAACCAGAAAACCATACTTGGCCGTACGCTCACTTTTTTGATAATGATCAACAGGGATCATAAAATTCACACCAAAAGCATAAGCAGTAAGATTGGGCAGCGTATTGAAGAACTGTTGTGAAAAAGGTCTGTTGATGTCTAGAACATTCCATTTAGCATTAAAACCTGCTGCGGTAAATTTATCAGTGTTATGGGGTAAAAAATCGCCTATGAAACTGGCTGTTTTCCAAGTAGAAGTTATTGTTGCCGAGGTACTTTTACCTATGGGAACAAAGCGAATTTGCTCACTTCCGTTAATTTTTAAGTCCATTTGAAACGGAATTTTTTCTTCTTGCGGAACATCTTTTGTTTTGAGAAAAGCACTTTGCACCAAATGTAGTGGAACTTCATCAAGCGTTCTGTGCGCAGCAGCACTATCATATTGCGAAACAAAATCATATGCACTAGTTCCCATCTTAATTCTTACGGCTTCTGAAACACCTTTTAGGTTTGAAGTTTTGAGAATGATTCGGGCGTTCTCCCACTCAATATCTTCTGGTTGCACACCGGCTTCTGTAAAATCAGGCATACTAAAAGTGCCTTCAAGAGCGGCAGTGGCACTAAACACAGTAGTTTTATAAATGCTGCGGTTACGCACTTCAGGATTCACAGCGCTCTTAATGTCTAAGGTTTCCGGGAAGAAACAGGCATAATTGGTTTGGGTAACGGTTTCGGTGGTTAGGGTTTGTGTCTCGGTATTTTTAATCGCTTTTTCGGTATAGGATTTATACGGAATTTTAAGAATAGGCCCATACACCAGGAGTTCTTCGCCCCATTTGTCATTGATCTCAGCGATGACCTCTTGTTGACGCCGGGCGCGCTCTTGTATCAATTCTTGTACAAATACAAGCGGAATGATAAGAACTAAAGTTAGGAATCCAACCATCGCCATACGGGCTGTGATCGAAGTTTTGATCCACTGAACAATTTTGTTTGAAGGTGTTTCTTGATGTTGCATAACTTTTGAATAAAGTACTTTGAAATTCAAAGTTGATTGATAAATAAAAAAGGTTAGGGGTTGATTAATTTTTCTAAAGCTTCTATATGTTTTGAAAATGCCTCGCGGCCTGCAGTTGTCGTACTGTAGCGTGTATTGGGTTTTCGGTTAATGAATGATTTTTTGACCTTGATGTATGCCTCTTTCTCTAACGCCTTAGTATGGCTAGCGATGTTACCGTCAGTAGCACCCAGCAATTCTTTCAGCATATTAAAATCGGCATATTCATTCACCATTAGAATGCTCATGATGCCTAATCGCACCCGATGATCAAAAGCTTTATTAATATGTTGAATGATGTTTTTCAAGGCTGAAGCGCTTCTTTAAAAATTGAATTGGTTTAGATCAAAAGGCGTCTGTTGCAATTACTTATCGTATTTGTTGTAAAGTATGATTCCGTAAATGATATGAAAAATTCCGAAGCCAAGCGCCCAAAAGTAAATACCGAAACCTATAAACTGCGTGGCCACTAGACCGATCATCAGATTGGCTAATCCCAGATATTTAATGTCTCCTACGGTAAATTTACTGGCATTTAGTAGCGCGAGACCGTAAAAAATGAGTGTGGTAGGCGCAACCAAACCTATAAATTCATATTGCAACAATACTAAGCAGAATAAACCACCTGCCACTAGCGGAACAGCAAAATTAAAAAGCAATCGCTTAGAAATCGGATTCCATAACTGCTCGTTACGTTTTTTTGCTTTTTTAATCGTAAAAAAAGCTCCTGTCAAAAGAGCTAATGCCAGCGTAAGCAATGCTGCCAGCATAAGGTCACCAATCGCATCATAACTCAGCAAAAACCGACCGATGGCTTTGCCCGCATTGGAGTTCGCTGTATACGCACTTACTTCAGCAATTCTAAAATGGGCATAGGTTGCTGCCACCAGAGCATAAATTCCGGCTAGGATTCCTGAGAGACCGCTTAGCGACATAAAACGAGAGGAACGGCTCATCATCGTTTTGATCTCAGAGATATCATTTAAATAGTCACGATCTTTCATATAAAGTACTTTGAAATACAAAGTAAATGTATTTTTTCAGATTACGCAATAAAAAACCTCTTGGATACAAGAGGTTTTTTGGGAGTTGCTAAACCATTATTTTTTCCCAGAGCTACTGAGATTTCTCAAAACCAAAAGCTTACTTTACCACCAGCAACGGACAGCTGAAGAGTTCGTCAAACAGTTCTTCGGTTAGACTGCCAATGAGTAGTGACGAGATATTATTACTACCTTTATCAGATAGAATAAGCAAATCTGGTTTTTGCTTTTGAAGCTCTATTTGAAATTTATCCCCAACACTTTTATCTTTTGCAAAAAGCAACTGACTATGGTCAGGAGCAGGGGAGGTAGACTTTTTAAAGAATTTAGCAGACTTCTGCTCAAGATGCTTTTCAATCTTTTTTACAGCGTCCTCACTGCTCACGTATGGCGAAAACTGCATCGGTACATGGTAAATGTGCACAGCACTTAGTTGCGTAGAAGGTTGGTGACGTAAATTTTCAGCAAATGCAAACGACTTTTTAGATGGATTAGAAAAATCGGTACCTACCCACAAATTATCTAACTTCAGTGGCGCCGCTTCAGGAACACTTAGAATGCTGCATTTTAACAAGCGAAGCAGTTTTGAAGTGACGACACCCGTTCCTTCTTTTGCCGGTTTATTGCCCACAATAGTCAGATCTATCTGGTATTTATTAACGATATAATGAATCAGCGATTCTGTGTTAGAATCTTCAGAGATCAACACTTCCCAGCTCATACTGCCGGTAAAGCGTTCTTCAATTTTATCATTCAACTCATCACCGATGAGTTGGTCAAGGTTAAGTTTGCTTAACTCTTCTTCAAAAAGGGCTGAGATTTCATATTTCTTGATATTATGAACGAAATAGACGTGCTCAACGTTAAGTTTTTCGGCTAAAAACGCACTGTATTCAATAAGGTGATTGTCTAGTGCTGAAAGGTCAAGAGCGACCAGTATATTCTTAATACGATCCATAATTATTCGGTTTTATTTCTGCGTGCAACAATCTCTTTAACGACTTCTTCATAATCATCCATTTGTTTTTCAGATTTTTTCTTTTCCAGTTTCTGAAGATCTTCTCGCAAGCCTTTGTATAAGGAGTAGCACATTATGAGAAGAATAATGGCGAAAGGCAAGCCGGTCACAATAGTAGCTGTTTGTAAGGCTTCGAGTCCGCCACCTATTAAAAGCACGGCGGCTACGGTGCCCTCTGTTACCGCCCAAAAAATGCGTTGCCCTACCGGAGCTTCAATTTTTCCGCCTGAAGTTAAACTGTCAACTACCAGCGATCCGGAGTCTGATGAGGTGATGAAGAATCCTGCGATAAGAATAACAGCTACAATGTTTATGATCATCGACAGCGGGTAATCTTCAAAGAATACAAAAAGCGCGGTTGCGATATCATCTTTCACCGCCGATACAATTGTCATATCACCGCCTAAAGCCTGCTGAATCGCAACACTACCAAAAGATGACATCCAGAAGAAGGTCACTAACGATGGAACTAGCAAAACGCCGAGAATGAATTCACGTATGGTTCTTCCTTTAGAAATACGTGCGATAAACATCCCCACAAAAGGTGACCAGCCAATCCACCAGCCCCAATAAAAAACGGTCCAGTCGTTTTGCCAAGAGGTTCCGCTAAAGGTTTCACTCCATGTAGAGATCTTC
Organism: Leeuwenhoekiella palythoae; assembly: GCF_900130045.1. GTDB lineage: Bacteria > Bacteroidota > Bacteroidia > Flavobacteriales > Flavobacteriaceae > Leeuwenhoekiella > Leeuwenhoekiella palythoae. The sequence goes on along the minus strand of NZ_FQXT01000001.1, from coordinate 558,318 downwards.
AAGAAATTAAAGAGATAGCTTCCGGTGTTTTCCACAAAAGATCTAAAAATAAAGAGCGTGGGCCCTAAGATTAGCGCAAGAAGTAGTAGTACTACTGCTACGCGCATATTCCATTCACTCAGAATACGTACCCCTTTATCAACACCAAGAACTACAGATGTGGTGGCAACCAATGTGATACCGGCAATTAAAAGCACTTGCGTAAGTATTCCGTCAGGGAGACCAAAAACGTGATTAAGTCCGCTCGCGATCTGTTGCACTCCAAAACCTAAACTTGTGGCTAAGCCAAAAAGCGTAGCGAGTACCGCAAAAACATCAATAGCATCGCCTATTTTTCCGTGGATTTTATCGCCTAAGAAAGGATAAAAGATAGACCGGATGGTTAAGGGCAAGCCGCGGGAATACGTGAAGTAGGAAAGGGCAAGACCTACAAGCGCATACACGGCCCAAGCGTGAAAACCCCAATGTAAAAAGGTGAAATTCATCGCTTCTTGAGCCGCTGCGACTGTGTTGGGTTCAGCCGTAGGCGGACTCATTAAATGTTTGACGGGTTCTGCAACGCCAAAGAATAACAGGCCAATTCCCATCCCTGCACTAAAAAGCATTGCAAACCAAGACATCGTCTTAAATTCGGGTTTTGCCTTTTGCCCACCAATTCTGAGTTTACCGTATTTCCCTAAAGCCAGATAAACCAGAAAAATGAGAAACAAGTTGATGGTTAGAATAAAAAACCAGTCGGCTTTTTCAGCAACTGCGTGCTGGATGTCTGCAAATATCTTTTCGGCTTTCTTCTCATAAATAAGCGTCAATGCAATGCTTATGATGATAAAAATAGCCGAAGTAAAAAACACCGGTCCGTTGACTTCGAGTCCAAAAATTGATTTCTTTTCGTCGCTTCGTGTAATTTTTTTTGCCATAAAATGATTCGGTTAAAAATAGTATCCAATATTTATGTTAAAACGGGCCTCCCATTTCGCATCGAGATTTCCGGTAGAAAAATCATCAATAAAGTTTCCGCCCAACCAAGAGTGATTGTAGCCGGCAGCATAATCAATGTAGGTGTACACCTGACCTGCGGTCACTAAAACGCCGGTCACATTTTGAAAAGAATCTGTAAACTCTTGTTCTTTTTTCTGCATATACCCAAAGTCGTTATAAACTTCAAGCTGTGAGATAGGTCCCCAATTGACCTTAAAGGTTTTTGAAAGCGCCGCGGTGTACATATTAAAATCGGCTGCTACCTCATAAGGTGTTCCGTAGGCTCCCATTTGTACAATGGCATTAGATTGCCCTGTTTCGTTCTCAGGATTATGCGCAACGGTAATCGCTTCGGTTTTAAGATTCCACGAATTGTAATCTACCTCATAGTGCAGCGCCAGCGCATAGTGATTTCCGTTAGTGTCAGTATCTATATTATACAAACTTCCGTATTGACCAGAAAATCCAATGCGGTGTTTAGCGGCATTACCTAGTTTGCGCACAAGTTTCAGGTTAAACTGATTGGTCTCTTTATTTCTGCCTACGATATCATAGGAGTACCTGCTAGAACTGTTTTCTACATCACCACCAAAGTTGAGCTCTTCGGCATTTTTAAGAAACGCAACGGCGTAGTCCCAGTTTGCTCCGGTATGCACATATTTTAAACCCATATCGTGATCATCCTCAAGACCTGCGTAATAAGTAATATTGAAAAACCAGTTGTGTGAATTGTACTGCTTGATCCCAAAAGGCACATAAACCAGACCGGCATGTACTTCGTTTTTTTCAGAGAATTTGTAGCCCACCCAACCTTGTTTCAGGAAGCCGCCGCCAAAAGCATCAGAATACAAGCGGTATTCGGCATTGAGAAAAACCTTTTTATAAGAAGCTTTAGCGTTTATGCGGAACATATCGTAACCCAGTTCGCCACCTTTTGTTTTTTGTTCTTCCTTCCAAGAAGAATAGATATAATTGAAGCGTAATGCACCTCCCAGTTCTAGTTTTGGTTTATCTTTATTTTGGCCAAAACTCAAAAACGGAAACATAAAAGTGCACAGCAGACTTGAATAGATGTAGTTTTTAATCATTCACAATTGGATTAGGGATTTTTGTAGAATTGGAAAAATAGACGGAAATTTTAGAAAAGACCGTTCAAAATCACCTAATTAATAGTTTTTTAATGTTTTTGAAAGATTTTTTTAAGGTTTTCACAAGTTTTAAAATCCAGATGGTATGAATCCGGCAGCGCATTATATTCTTTCTAAACCAGAACCTTTTAAAAGTATTTTACTGCAATTGCAGTTACTTGTAGAACATACGGTGCCCGAAGCAGAACTGCTGTACAAATGGCATTTGCCATTTTATTATTTGAATGGAAAAATGTTCTGTTTTCTGAATTTTAGAAAGCGTTTTGTAGACCTGAGTTTTATCTATGGAAACGAATTGATCGATCTTGAAAAGCATTTGGTTGCCGGTGAGGGGAGAAAAAGATTACGCTCGCTGCGTTTTGATATCACCGAAGCTATTGATGCAGAAGTGGTGATTTCATTTTTAGAACAAGCCAAAAAGCTACGCTAAATACAGCCAGCGCCACACATACTACCGAAACATTTTTAACAAAGACTTCGTGACATTTGTCAAAGGCTAAGCCTGATTTTTACGGTAGTTTTGCGCTACCTAAAACTGACTTATGACCCCTGAAAATGCTTTAAACGCCAAAAGCAAACGTATACACGCAATAGACATACTACGAGGTTTGGTAATTCTCCTGATGCTGGTAGATCATACCAGAGAACGTTTTTTTCTGCACGAGCAAGTGACCGATCCTATGCAAATTGATGCGACAAGTACTTCGTTATTCTTTACGAGATTGACTGCGCATTTTTGCGCTCCCATTTTTGTATTTCTAACCGGATTATCCGCGTGGTTGTATGCGCATCCGCGTCAAAAGCCACAACGTTCTGCAAGTGGCTTTCTTTTTAAACGCGGTCTGTTTTTAATTCTTTTAGAAGTTACGCTCATCAATTTTTCTTGGTTTGGCAGCTACCAAGCTTTGTATTTACAGGTGATGTGGGCGATAGGCTTAAGTATGATCGCTTTAGCACTCCTTGTTAAAATGCCGCGTTATCTCATAGGAGTTTTAGGTTTACTAATAGTTTTTGGTCACAACGCATTGACACCCATTAGCTTCACGCCAGAAGAGTGGATGTATCCTATTTGGACAATTTTACACGATCGCGGTTATTTGATTCAAGATGCGATGATACCGGTAAAAATTTCATATCCTTTATTACCGTGGATCGGTGTGATCGCGGTGGGTTATTTCGCCGGCCCCGTTTATGATGCTGCATTACAGGTACAGCAACGCTATAAGTGACTTTTAGGTGTAGGAGTTTCGAGCTTGATTTTGCTGCTCATTCTGAGAGGTTTTAATATTTATGGTGAAACGCTCCCTTGGGAGCAACAGCAAACTGTTTTAGAAACTGTAAGCTCTTTTCTCAACTTTACTAAATACCCACCTTCGTTAGATTTTATTCTTCTTACGCTAGGAGTAGGGGCTTTACTGCTTTATGTATTTGAGCGTTTTGAGCATCGCTGGATGCTTGTGCTAAAAACCTTTGGTTCGGTACCTATGTTTTTTTACATAGTGCATTTGTATGTGTTGTTACTTATTTATGTTGTAGGAGTACAATTCTTTGGTACAAATAAAGGCGATTACCTAGGCGTTGATCACGTCTGGATGGTTTGGGCGATAGCTGCTGTATTAGCCTTTTTACTTTACTGGCCTACCAAGTGGTTTTCAGCATACAAAAAAGCGAGTAGCGCTACGTGGATCAAATATTTTTAAAATGGAAACCCCGGTGCAAATAGCTTTTGTACCGGGGTTTATTGGTAGTTTAGGATTTGGACTCAGAGGTAATTATAGCTGAGGAAGTAATTATATAAGTTGTCGCTTATTGCCCACTAGCTAGTGCGATCATCATATCAAGTTCTTCAACCAGACCGTCTGTATTGCCATCAAAGCCTACGGCTTTAAACTTGATTTTTCCGTCTGGGCCTAGCACAAATTTCGTTGGAATTCCGTCAACTTCATAAGCAGAAACCACATCATATTCCCGACTTCCTTCTTCTTTGGGCGTATCCATAAGCACGTTAAAGGTGTATGCATTAGAGGCGATAAAATCAGAAACTCCTTTTTCACGAGCCTCGCCGCTGGTGCTTTCCCAAGTATCTATAAATAAGAATTCAACCTGATCGTTATCAGCATATTTAGTCACTGCTTTTTGCATTCCCGGGAACGAGATTTTACACGGTCCGCACCAGGTTGCCCAGAAGTCAAGTACCACCGTTTTTCCTTTAAGATCCGTCAGTGCGATTTCTTCACCATTTAAATTCTTCAGGTTAAAGGTTGGTGCTTCCTCATCAATCATTTCTTTTTTCAATTCGGCTAAAGCATTATCGTGCGCAATTTTTTCGAGTCCACTCAAATAGTTTTCAAAGTCTTCATCTTGCTCTGAGGCTGTATATGCGGTCTTCAAATATTCTTTAGTAGCACTAGTTCCATTGCCGTCTTTGATGTATTCTGTAGCTTTTTCCACCACTTTATCATATTGCTCATCAGCAGTCAAGAATTGTAAGTAGCGCTCAGTCACGTCTGCGGTTGCGCGGTCTGCAACGGCTACTTCCTGAGCAGCGATTGCTTCTTTAACCTTTCCTTGTTTGAATAAAATCAGGCCGTAGGTGTCAGAATACATCGCTTTAGTAGAAGCTAAGCTCTTTTCAAACTGCTTTGCAGTATAATAATCAGGTTTATCTGATTTTTGGGCATCGATGATGTCTAGAGATTGTTTTGACATAGTTTCCGCAACTTCTAACTCTTCACCATTTTCGGCACGTTCCCAAGCTAGATTATTCAAGATGGAAGCCTTAGACATATCATCAGAAGCTTTATCCATATACTCTGTATACGCTTCAATATTCCCATTTTCTAAAAATGTGGTCGCAATCGTACGATATAAAAAGTCTTTCTGAGTCCCATCGGCTCCGGAGTTTTCATTAAAATCATCTAGAATTTCTAACTGTTCATCCACACTTTTTGCCTGACGCATTTGAGAGACATAATTGTTGAGCACCCAAGTGTTTTTAGGATATTCCGTTTTTAAAATAGCTAATAACGAATCTTGAGCCGGTTGATCTTTTTTAAATTGAGCCAGTCTAAAAAGGGTTGTATAATCCTTTTCGGTAAGTGTTTTTCCAGAATACGAATCAATAGTTTTTTGAGCTAGCGTATTTGCTTGTTCAGCATCAGAACGGCTCATTAAATAGATTTGTGGCAACAGCCAGTCTTCACTGCTAGCGGCGTCATTTTCCAAAGCTTGAGTGTAAGCTGCTAAGGTTGAATCAGATTCCGTTTTGATTCCGTAATAACTTCCTCGGCCGGAGATGTAATGAGCAATGGCCACTTTTGAGGAAGGAAGCATTTCCCCCTCAGCATCATAAAGATTTACCGTATACCCCTTTTCGCCATTGGCTTCATATTCTTCCCCATTCTTAAAGTGAAAGATCAAACCATCGGCAGAATCCGGTATTTTGATAGCATCGGTAAAACGCTCACCATCTTTAACCAAATTGAGGTCTACAGGATACGCAGATGAAGCCACGGTATACACATAAAATGCTTCAGGAACCAACGAATCTTTTGAAGTGTAGGCTATTTTTAGACTATCACCCGGTGAAGGTTTGGTTTCTGAAAGTTCAAGATTACCAATGCTAAGCGGAGTTTCTTTAGGTTCGTCTGAGCAAGAAAGAAGGCTTAAAGCAGTAAAGGCCAAAAATGCCGAAAGGCGTAAGTGTTTCATAATAATGTCTTTTGATTGTACTTAAATGTACTAAGAATTTAGTTTACTGGTGATTCTCTAAATTTTTAATTTTCAATACCTAATGCCGAAAGGCCTTGGATTTTTAGAATTTGGCAAAATAGGACCGAAAAAATAAAGGTTCTACAAAAGCAGCGCTTTTGAGAACCTTTTAATTATTAAATATATATTATGTTAAAACCGAAACTTTTTAGTCGATCACTACTTGGCGTATCGCAACGAGCTTGGTCAACAGGCCTTCCAATAAACTTAGGTCAAGCATATTAGCACCATCACTTTTTGCGTTTTTAGGATCAAAATGCGTCTCGATAAACAAACCGTCAACTCCGGCAGCGATACCCGCTTTGGCCATTGTACCGATTAATTCCGGGCGACCGCCGGTTACGCCGCTACTTTGGTTAGGCTGTTGCAAACTGTGCGTAACGTCAAGCACGGTGGGAGCATAACTTTTCATAGTAGGAATCCCCCTAAAATCAACGATAAGATCTTGGTAGCCAAACATCGTTCCGCGGTCTGTGATCCAGACATTTTCATTGCCGGTATCAGTCACTTTTGTTACAGCGTGCTTCATTGCTTCCGGACTCATAAATTGTCCTTTTTTTAAGTTGACCACTTTTCCGGTTTCTGCGGCTGCGACCACAAGATCAGTTTGACGTACTAAGAATGCCGGGATTTGAAGCACATCTACATATTCTGCAGCCATTGCGGCGTCCTCATTTACGTGAATATCCGTTACGGTAGGAACATCAAAAGTCTCTGAAACTTTGCGTAAGATCTTCAGTGCTTTTTCATCGCCAATTCCGGTAAAGCTGTCAATTCGGCTACGATTAGCTTTTTTAAAACTTCCTTTAAATACGTAAGGAATTTTCAGTTTATCGGTAATGCTAACGATCTCTTCAGCGATGCGAAGTGCCATCTCTTCGCCTTCGATCGCGCAAGGCCCTGCAAGCAGAAAAAAGTTGTTACCGTCAGTGTGTTTTATTTTGGGAATATTTGAAAGTTTCATCAGTATAAATTTAAGCGGTAAAGATACGGCTTTGTAGAAGATTATGTTTTTGTTGAAAATGCATTTCGAAAGGTCTCTTTTACAGGTGAGAATTAGTACTTGAAGATTAAAGGGATAAAACAAGTTAAGCCAGCATTAAAAAATGGTTGTATTTTAACCTTGAAAATCAAAATATTAGCGCTTTTTCTAAGCTTTTTTAAGACCTCAAAACATTATAGGAATAAGTCGCTTATAATCCATTAATTACCACTATATTTGCGCCCTTAAAATAAGGCCTCTATGGATATTAAAAACATTGCGATTATCGCGCACGTTGACCACGGTAAGACTACTTTGGTAGACAAAATTATGTACCATTGTCAGTTGTTTCGTGAAAACGAAAACACCGGTGACCTCATTCTTGATAACAATGATCTTGAGCGTGAACGTGGTATTACCATTACTTCAAAGAACGTTTCTGTAACCTATAAGGATACTAAGATCAATATCATTGATACTCCTGGTCACGCCGACTTTGGTGGTGAGGTAGAGCGTGTTTTAAATATGGCAGACGGGGTTTTACTACTTGTAGATGCCTTTGAAGGTCCTATGCCACAAACGCGTTTTGTACTTCAAAAAGCGATTGACTTAGGGTTGAAGCCTTGTGTGGTGATCAACAAAGTTGATAAAGAAAACTGTACGCCAGACGAAGTGCACGAGAAAGTTTTTGACTTGATGTTTGAGTTGGGTGCAGAAGAGTGGCAGCTAGATTTCCCTGCAGTTTATGGTTCAGCAAAGAACAACTGGATGAGCGAAGACTGGCAAAAGCAAACTGAAAATATTGAGCCGCTTCTTGATATGGTAATGGAGCATATTCCTTCGCCAAAAATTGAAGAAGGTACGGTGCAAATGTTGATCACTTCTTTAGATTACTCTTCATTTACCGGTCGTATCGCGATTGGTCGTTTGCAGCGTGGTACGTTAAAAGAAGGAATGCAGGTTTCACTTGTAAAGCGTGACGGAAGCATTAAAAAATCACGTATTAAAGAATTACACACTTTTGAAGGTCTAGGTCGAATTAAAGTGGCTGAGGTTCAGGCAGGAGATATTTGTGCGCTAGTAGGTCTTGAAGGTTTTGAAATTGGTGATACTGTTGCCGATTTTGAAAATCCTGAAGCGCTTAAAACCATCGCAATCGATGAGCCTACGATGAGTATGTTGTTTACGATCAACGATTCGCCTTTCTTCGGTAAAGACGGAAAGTTTGTGACTTCACGTCATATCAAAGATCGTCTGACTAAAGAATTAGAGAAAAACCTTGCATTACGTGTAGAGGAGACAGACAGCGCCGATAAATTTATGGTTTACGGTCGTGGGGTATTGCACTTATCTGTTTTGATCGAGACGATGCGTCGTGAAGGATACGAACTGCAAATCGGTCAGCCACAGGTAATCATTAAAGAGATCGATGGTGTTAAATGTGAGCCGGTTGAAGAATTAACGATTGACTTACCGGAGAATGTTTCTGGTAAAGCGGTTGAATTCGTAACCTTGAGAAAAGGGGAGATGTTGAGTATGGAAGCTAAAGGTGACCGTATGGTTTGTGAGTTTATCATTCCATCGCGTGGTATCATTGGTTTACGTAATCAATTATTGACTGCAACCGCTGGTGAGGCAATTATGGCACACCGTTATAAAGAATATCAGCCATTAAAAGGAGGTATTCCTGAGCGTTTAAATGGTTCACTAGTTTCTATGGAAAAAGGTACAGCAATCCCTTATTCTATCGACAAACTTCAGGATCGAGGTCGTTTCTTCGTTGATCCGGGTGAAGATATTTATGAAGGTCAGGTAATTGGTGAAAACTCACGTCAGGATGATATGACCGTGAACATCACAAAAACCAAAAAACTTTCTAACGTACGTTCTTCGGGTGCAGATGACAAGGCTAAAATTGTTCCTGCGATCAAATTCAGCTTAGAAGAAGCCTTAGAATATATTCAAAAGGATGAGTACGTTGAAGTAACGCCAAATCACTTACGTTTACGTAAAATTTTGCTTACTGAAAACGAGCGCAAGCGCAGCAAAGCCATCTAAGCGCTAGCAAATAAATGACAGAAAAAGCACTTCCATAATTGGGGGTGCTTTTTGTTTTTACAGCATATTGTGTGTTAGTACGCAACCTTTTACGTAGTTTATCATCTAGTTGATGAACAACAAACCAGAACAGATGAAATTTAATTTTTTTGCAGTACTCGCTAGTCTTTTAATACTATGTGCATGTAATGCTGATGATACGGAGATTACCACGACAACTGCAGCACTTCAAGTTGCGATAAATGATACACTAATTGTCGCGCAGCGGGATTCAGCACCTATAGAAGGTGGTCGCGAAGTAAGCGTTCAACCGGAACACGGCGAGGTTTTGCTTGATGCTTTTACTATTAAATATGTTCCCGGTGTTGATTTTACAGGAGAAGATTATCTTGAAGTGACCAATAAAGCATCTAACGGAGATGCTAATTTTTACATCACTTCCATAGATAAATATACCATCACAGTTACCGAGTAGTAAAAACTATTATATACACGTAAAGCACCTTTTAAAAGGTGCTTTTTTGTTTGCTTCAAACGGAGGTTATTTTTGTATTTTCCCTTAAAATTTCACGTTGTCACAGTATCAGATCATATCATATTCCCGGGAATATAAATCGCGTTGGGATCGTTTTGCCGCTTCTCTAAACGGAACCTATAAAGGCTCAAAAAATACGTCTTTTTTGTTTCAGCGGGATTTTATGCAATACCATCAAGACCGCTTTGAAGATTTCAGTTTATTGATCTTTAAGGATGAAAAACTACGTGCTGTTTTGCCGGCAAATAGAGTAGGAGCTACGCTTTATTCGCATCAAGGTTTGACGTATGGCGGACTCGTTTTAGATGCCGAAATTAGACTGAAAGAAGTCTTGGAGTTATTTAAAGAACTTCTTGGTTTTCTTTCGCAAAGCGGAATCGAAGAGCTCGAACTTAAAATGCTACCGCAATTTTATCAGGAGTTGCCGGGAGACGAACTGGATTACTTTCTTTTTCTCACCGAAGCTAAACTCATTAAGGCTGAGACCACAGCGGTAATCGATTACCGCAATCGTATTCCATTGAATAGTTCGCGAAAAAATGCGGTGAATCAAGCTGTCAAAGCCGGATTTACCATCCAAAAAACAACTGACTTTGAACCCTTCTGGGACCAAGTGCTGATCCCAAATCTCGAAGCACAGCACGATGCCGAACCCACACATTCTTTAGCAGAAATTACAACGCTTGCAAAGCGTTTCAAATACAATATTCATCAATTTCAAGTGCGAGATGCGCAAAACCAACTTTTAGCAGGCGCGACCATTTTTGAAACGCAAGTGGTGGCGCACGTGCAATATATTTCAGCAACTCCTGAAGGTAAAAAACAAGGTGCTTTAGACTTCTTATTTCAGCAGCTGATAGAGTTTCATTTTTCTCATAAATGGTATTTCGATTTTGGTACTTCAAATGAGCAGGCAGGAACTAAACTCAATGCTGGCTTGCAGTTTTGGAAGGAAACTTTTGGCGCACGCACCAGGATTCAGCGTACCTATAGGTTGCAGACGAAGAATAGCTTTAAACTTGAAAATGTTTTGTTATGATTCCATTTTTAGATTTAAAGAAACTCAATGCGCCTCATAAAGAAGTGCTCACGGCTGCTTTTAAAAATACGCTGCACCAGGGCGATTATATTCTTGGTGAGGCCGTAACCCGGTTTGAACACGAGTTTGCTCACTACTGCGGTACCAACTACTGTTTAGGAACGGGCAATGGTCTTGATGCGCTTCAATTGATTTTCGAAGGCTATAAGTACTTAGGAAAACTGAAGGAAGGCGACGACGTTTTGATGGCGGCCAATTCGTATATCGCGACCGTTCTTGCTGTAATACACGCGGGTTTAAAACCGGTTTTTGTCGAGATTGAAACCTCCACCTTTAATATGGATCTAGAGCAGCTACCCGAGCCTAATTCTTCTGTAAAAGCAATCTTGATCACGCATTTATATGGACAACTAGGCCCGGTAACAGTTGTTGCGGCTTATGCTCAAAAGCACAATTTATTGTTTATCGAAGATGCGGCTCAAGCGCACGGAGCTACTTTGGATACCAAGAAAGCAGGAAGTTTTGGCGATGCGGCAGCGTTCAGTTTTTACCCTACTAAAAACCTGGGTGCATTGGGAGACGGCGGAGCAGTAACTTCTAATGACGAAACTTTGATAACTCTTATTAAAAGCTTGCGCAATTATGGAAGAACCTCTTTTGCTGAAAATAGTTATGCCGGTTTTAATTCGCGTCTTGATACTTTACAAGCGGCTTTTTTAAGTGAAAAACTGAAAAACTTGAATGCAGAAAATCTGCAACGCAGAGCGATCGCAACACGTTACCTAGCAGAGATCACCAATCCGAAAATCACTTTGCCGTTTTGGGATACTTCAGCGCAGCACGTTTTTCATCTCTTTGTCATTCTGGTAGAAAACCGAGATCATTTCCTCAGTTATTTAAAAAAATCTGAAGTCGGTTTTGGAGTGCATTATGCGATTCCGCCGTATCAACAAAAAGCTTTGAAAGCCTATAATCATTTGAACTTTCCGCTAGCCGAAAAGGTGGCTCAAACCTGCGTGAGTATTCCTTTGAATCCAACTTTAAATGCTGAAGAAGTAACTCAAATCATCAGCATTTTAAATCTGTATAATGCTTAAGTTTTTACGCCAACTTATCACACAAAACGTATTGCTTAAAGTCAGTTCGTTTAATGCTATGGGTGTTGGTGTACGCTTGGTTTGCGGACTAGTATCTTCAAAACTAATCGCTTTTTATTTGGGGGCCTCCGGGATGGCGGTGCTGGGCGATTTACGCAATTTTATAAGTTCGTTGCAAAGCATCGGGCAATTGGGCATCAGCAACGGTGTGATCAAATACAGCGCCGAATTCAAAACAGATAAAACCCGGTTACAAAAACTGATAAGTACGGTTTTGAAAGTCGGTTTTCTAGCTTCGGTATTTTTGGGTGTTTTGCTATTTTTTACGGCTTCAGTCATCAATACCCAAGTTTTTAATGCTGAAATAAATTACACCACGATCATTAAGGTATTTGCAGTGGTGCTGCCGTTTTTTACACTCAATGCCTTAATGCTTAACATCATCAACGGCATTGGCAATTACAAAAAGGTAATTCTGATCAACAGTATCACCAACGTGGCTGGTGTAGCACTTAGCGCAATTTTAATTATTAACTATCAGCTTTATGGGGCGATGCTCGCCGTGGTGCTAAGCGCGGGTATTGGTTTACTCATTACCCTAAGCACTGTTTTGAAAAAGCGAAGTCTTTTTAGGGAATTGCTTCAAGAACAGATTGATGGCTCTATGCTTAGAAGATTAGCTTCTTACGGCGGAATGACCCTGTTTTCTGCAATTGTTTCTCCTTGGGTGTACATTGCGATTCGCCAAGAAATCATTGCAGTTGACGGACTAGCCAATGCTGGTTATTGGGATGCGATGCTCCGGTTGTCTGATTATTATTTGATGTTTGCGACTACCTTGCTTACACTTTACATTTTACCGAAACTGTCTGCTGCGATATCAAAAAAGGAATTCAGAGCTGAAGTATTTCGGTTCTACAAGACGTTTTTACCACTATTTGGAGCGGGATTGATCGTTCTGTTCTTTATAAAAACCTGGATTATCCGGTTGGTTTACAGCCCTTCTTTCTTAGGTATGCAGCCTGTTTTTATCTGGCAGTTGGCGGGTGATTTCTTTAGAGTCGCAAGTTTGGTGATCGCCTACCAAATGCTGGCAAAAAATAAATTCTGGCTTTTTATAGGTACACAAGTGCTCTCGCTGAGTATTATTTATTTTAGTAGCGTCTTCTTTATTCAGGATTACGGTTTTGTGGGCGCAGCAATGGGGCATTTGCTGAGCTATGTGCTTTATTTACTGGTATTATTGTTTATTTTTCGAAACGCTTTATTCGGTAAGTTGTGTTAAAATCTCTGGCCTCATTACGATTTGTTTTCGCTTTTTTGGTGTTTTTACATCATATAGACGTGCTGCAGGATGCATTAGGTCACGCCTTTTTTTACGCGTTAAGTGGTTTTATCCTGTCTTATGTGTATGCCGAACGCTTCGCGGAACAGAAAATCAGTTTAAGCCGGTTTTTAAAATTGCGCTTAAGCAGATTATATCCGCTTTATGTGTTGACTTTGTTGGCTGCGGTTCCGTTGAGTTTGGGATTTTTAGCGAGTAATGCAGAACAGTGGATGCTTCAGTTTGTGGCAAATTTGTTTATGTTGCAAAGCTTTATCCCAAATGCCGAATATTACTTTGCATTCAACAGTTTGGGATGGAGTATTTCAGATTTATTCTTTTTTTATACGCTGTTTCCCGTGTTGTTATGTGGATTCAGAAAATATACGCATCGAAGCATTTGTGGCCTTTTTAGCTTATTTTTTCTACTCATTTTAAGTTTGATGTATATCATTCCACAGGAACTGCAACACTGGTTTTTCTACATCAATCCGTTGCTGCGGCTTTTTGATTTTGCTTTAGGAATGTTGCTGTATCAGCTTTTAAAGAAAGCTTCCTTCGGAAGGTTCGATTCGAGATTTACTTGGTATGAAAGTGGGTCGCTTGTACTGCTTGTGATCTTTTATACTTCCGCAGCTCTTTTTCCGAAAGTACTAAGATATTCTGTGTATTACTGGTTGCCGATGTTGGCTGTGATCGGAGTTTTTGCGCAGCAGAAAGGTGCGTTGTCAAAACTGCTTTCAAAACCGGTATTTCTCTTTTTAGGCAATCTTAGTTTTGGGTTTTACCTCTGGCATCAGCTTATTTTGAGATACGCACGCCGCGCTGTGAACCATTTTGAAATCACACTTGCAGATTGGCAATTTTACAGTATGAGTTTTATGCTCATTCTGCTGGTTTGCTATTTTTCGTATCGCTTTTTTGAGCTTCCGATGAAGCAGAAACTGCGTCGTCATTTTTAATACTGTTCCACGCGCTAACATAGTGTTCAGCGACTTCTAAATGGTTGTGATGTTCTTGAACAAATCGCTTAGCACGTGTTCCTATTTCAGCGATTCGTTGGGGGTTAAGAATAAGTTCTTCCAAGTCTTGAGCAATTTTTTTAGCATCCGGAATGGTGTGAATCGCAACGCTATTGGGCGCTACTTGGTAACGCTCACAAAACGAAGCTCCGGCGCCGGTGAACACCACTTTTCCTTGAGCCATCGCCTCCAAGGCATTATAACCTTGATCTTCGGCATAGGTTTGATCAAGTATGATATCTGCTTTGCGGTAAGACTCTAAATACTGTGCATAAGGTAAACTAGTTACGCAAATGATTTTAATGCGATCACTGAATTTTTTCCGAATGATGCACAAAGCCGAGTCAAAATAATAATTACCCTTTTTATAGTAATTACTTCGATTAACCCCATGAAAAATAACGATTCGGTTTTGCTTTTCTGGCTGGTTACGGCTGAAGTTATTCAGATTTACCGGATTTGGAATCAAACCATAATAATCTGTTCGACCTTTATAAATAGGGTGATAATCCAGATCTGTGCTGATGACCAAATCTTTCAGCTCAAATACGAATTCGTGATACTTCTTGTGTGTCGCAGTCAAGTATTTTTCGCTGTACGGAAAGTCGATATCCGGGTGTTGTAAAATGGGATGATGCGCTAGTTTATCAATGTTATTTAAGTAAATGTAATCATCACCACAAGCTAAAATTACCAATTTAGTGGTAAGTTGACGTAGACGTTTTACGATGCGTTTTTCAATAAAATACGGCGTTTTAAAAGGATATTCATTAATAAGCTGAATGACGTCAAATCGGGTTTGATCAACCAACCAATCGAGGACGCGATAACCTATTTCTAGTGTAGCAAGATCAAATTTGGTCAATTCAAAAATACCTTTTCTAAGTGTTTGCAAAAGACGACTGCCTTCTATGCGTTTTGCTTTAATCAGGACATCTGAAGGTAATTTTTTAAACGCATCACCGGTACTTATGAGGGTGACTTCGTGCCCATTTGCGAGTAATCCTGCCTTCAGACTGTTATGTAAATTGCTGTATTCTCCTACTAAAAGAATTCTCATAAATGCGCTACATTTAAAGCTAAAAGATACACAAACTCTGAAATCAAAACCTCAAAATATCTGTATTCTCGTTGAATCACTCGCCGGCGGTGGTGCAGAACGTTCGGCGGCTTTGTTGACGCAAATGCTTACTGAAGCAGGTCATGCTGTACATCTGGTCACGATCACCGATAAAATTGGTTATGAGTTTTCAGGTAGGCTTTATAATCTGGGGAAATATAAGAATGCAACTAACGGCGTCTTCAATAAGTTAAAACGGTTTCAGCATTTTAAAAGATACCTGTACGAGCAGGAAATTGATGTTGTTCTCGACTTTAGAATGCGTCGCAATGCGTTAAAGGAATATTGCATTCAGCGGTATTTGTATCCGGGATTTAAAGTCGTCTTTATGGTGCGCAGTTCACATTTGAACTATTATTTTCCGAAGCCCGACTTTGCTGCCAAGAGACTATTTAAAGAAGCGGGAATCTGTGTGCTTACTGAGGCTATGAAGCAGTCTATTGAGCAGCGTTTCGGTTTTCAAAAAATTAAGGTGATTCCCAATGCGATTAATGTATCTGCTTATCAGCAGGACTTTACTTCTCCTGACGATGTAATTCGGCCTTATATTTTAGCAAGTGGAAGATTACAAAAAGGGGTGAAGCAATTTGATAAACTCATCGAAACCTATGCAAAAAGTGAATTGCCAAAACTAGGAATTGACCTGTATATTTTGGGGCAAGGTGAAATGCTTTCAGAACTTCAGCAACTTGCCGAAGATTTAAAGATTGCTGATAAGATTATTTTTAAAGGCTTTGTAAAACATCCTGAACCGTATGTAGCCCATGCGCTTTTTACGGTTTTGTGCAGTGCTTTTGAAGGTTTTCCGCGGGTGATCTTAGAAAGTCTCGCGTGCGGAACTCCGGTAATTGCAATAGATTGTCCTACCGGTCCGCGTGAACTTCTTGATGGGACTAATGGGATTCTGGTTCCGCATCAGGATTTTGAAGCTTTAAAGGAGGCGATGAACAGGCTGGCGCTTGATGAACCCACAAGAAACCGATTTAAAGCTGCTAGCCAAAAGAGTATTCGTAAGTTTGACATCACACAAGTGACCCCGCAATGGCAAAGCTATCTCAACGCGCTGTATGATGATTAAACGCATAAAACTCCCTAAAATAGAAGATCGAAGAGGTAATCTTTCGGTGCTGGAAAAAGACATATTGCCTTTTGAGTTCAAGCGGGTGTACTATTTATATGATGTGCCTAGTGGTGCTTCTCGTGGCGGTCACGCACACCGGGAGCAGAGCGAGTTTTTGATCGCACTTTCGGGAAGTTTTGATGTGCTTATTCATGATGGAACTAAAAAACAAACCTACACGCTCAATAAACCTGATGAAGGTTTGTTGATTCCTAATGGATACTGGCGCGAATTGGACAACTTCTCGAGCGGAGGTATTTGTCTCGTGCTCGCAAGTGCTGTTTTTGTCGAAGCAGATTATATACGGGATTTCGCTGAATTTCTTCAGTTTAAAAAGTAGTAAGTCTGATTCCTTTTTTAAGTAAAAACACTTTTATTTTTCTGATACTAATCAACAGGAAGCGCGGTGCATTTAGCAATAAACGTTGCTTACTATTCAAAATGGAAGGGTCTAGTTTTGCTTTAAGTTTTTTAAACAGATCCAGACGACCTTCAGTTTTATAAAAAATACACAGGAAATAACGTTTGGTATGAATGTAAATATGTAAGGATTGATGATCGGGATGTGCCCTTAAGAGTTGCCCAAACTTTGGGACTTGCAGATCACTTTTATTCAAACTGCTGATTTGACCTGCGACTCCCGTGCGGTAATGACAGGTTATTTTAGGATCATAAGCCATTTTAAACTGAAGGTTAGCCCTGATCAAAAAATCAACATCTTCAGAATAGGTCGTTGCTTCATTAAAACCGCCAAGAAAGTTGAAACTTGCTTTTGTAAATGCTAGTGTACTGGGAATCACCAAAGGTTGATACAGACTTTCGGTAAAAAAATCAGTGATTTGGTAAGGCTCATGTTGAGCAGTGTTTATTTTTGGTTTTACCGTTTTTCCGGAGTTGAAAAGTTCGCAATACCCGGTAGCAAAAAGCTGCGCATCCGGAAAATTTTCAGAGAGTTTTACAAGGTGTTCCAGATGATCGGGCAACCAAAGATCGTCAGCATCAAGAAGCGCGATGAGTTCGTTTTTAGCAGCTGCAACACCGCGATTCCGGGTTTTTGATAGTCCGTGATTTTCTTGATCAATGATGCGTATGCGTGCATCTTTAAAGCGCTGCATAACTTTCAGACTGCAATCAGTAGAGCCGTCATTGATAAGAAGAACTTCAAAATGTGTGTAGGTTTGCTTCAGTACAGAAGTAATGGTTTCCGCCAGATAAGCTTCTTTGTTAAAAACCGGAATGATGATGCTAATTGCTCTCATCTTCCAAAGTTAGCTTTAAATAATAGCAAAGGCGGTACAGGTCAAAAAGTCTCAGACTGGGATTGTTTCCGCAGAGGTTTTTGAGAATATGATGCTCGTACGTTTTAAAAAGGCGCAGTATTTTATGCTGAAGGTTTCGTTTTACTACCTGCTGGGCTACACGTTGTAAAGGCCTATAATTTCTAGGCATTTTTTCTTCGTGTTCTAAGCGCACCAAGGTTTGTAAAGCTTGATGCGTTTTTAATACATAAGAAGCCGAAGTTTCTAAACCAAAATGCGTCGTAGGATTGTTTATATGTAAAACCGAAATCTGGTGCTGCTCCAGACGATGAGCGAAATAAGGGTCTAAGCCATAGGCGTTTTCTTCGGCGGGATTGTATTTAAGAAAAACCGATTTGTCAATCAATAAATGCTGACTAACCAGCGATAAGTAGGGCTTTTTTTTGCGCTTGGAAACCGACCGGCCTTCGCGGCTTTTTCCGTAAGTGTAGTGGAGTGCGCGTTCGGGATCGGGTAGAATTTTGGGATACGCGATTCCGCCAAAAATCACTTGCGCACGGCCTAGGTTTTGTTCAAAGATTTGAAGAAAGTCAGATTTTGTGGGCAGTACATCTGCGTCTAAAAAAAGCAAATTATCGTACAATGCATTTTCCGCAAGAAAATGCCGTGTTGCCGTTCTACCACGGTTTTCGTGGAATACGGTATAAATGCACTGATTTTGTTCTGCTAGTAGCGCATTTGCTTTCTGAATTTCAGCATCTGTAGAAGCATCATCAGCTATACGAATCTCAAAGGCAATCTGTAATTTTTCGGTCTGGGGGATCAGGCGCTTGATCAAATCGTTTAGCGCAACATTATAGACGGGTATGAGAATGGAAAGTGCGATAGTCTTAATGTGCTTGAACGAGGTCTTCGGTTAACTTCCAGACCCAGCTTTTAGAATATTCACCCAAACCGCTTTTATAATGCCCTGAAGGATGTACAACCGTAAAACTTCCGCAGGGATAATGATACTTAAAAAACAGTCGCTCAATGATTTGATTTTTGTCTTCTGTCCAATTGGCTTTTCTCCATTTCTTTAAGCCCTCATCATTTTTATAAATGTAAACAGTATTAATATCAGCTATACGATTGAGTTTACGTTCCATTTCTTTGTACCATAATTTTCTTGTACCAAAATTTATCGATCCTCTATCATTGCAAGTGTCAAGCCCCGGATAATAAATAATAGCAAGCATTTTATCACGTTCTAAAGTCTGCCCTGTAATTTCTTCAAGATGCGCGTAGAGGCTTTCAACTTGTTGCAGCGTGTCTTCCTGCGTTCTTAAAATGAGTTTAGTAACGTTAGGAATGGAGGTTTCAATAGCAAAATAGTTTCTGCCCTTGTAATGCTGTTCAAGATCACGCTCTGAAATGAGTTGATTGTTATAGTCCATATACTTTTGCTGTGCTGTTGCAGTCAGGCAAAACAAGATCAGTATGGAGAACACAATCTTGGGCATAGGCGCTAAATCGTCTTTTGTACGACTTCAAAGATTTTATTGCCGTCGCATTTGAGTGTTTTAGAAGGGTATTTTAAAAGCAATGCATAGTCGTGCGTCGCCATTAGAATGGTATTTCCGTTTTTGTTGATTTCTTGCAAAACGCCCATTACTTCTACAGAGGTTTGCGGATCGAGGTTTCCGGTTGGCTCATCGGCAAGAATTAATTCCGGGTCGTTCAAAAGCGCACGCGCGATAGCCACACGTTGCTGCTCACCACCAGAAAGTTGGTAAGGATATTTAAAGCCTTTGGTTTTCATTCCTACTTTATCCAGCACCTTATCGATTTTGTCGTCCATCTCGCTTTGATTTTTCCAGCCGGTAGCTTTTAAAACAAATTTGAGGTTTTCTTTTACGGTGCGATCATTTAGCAGTTTAAAGTCTTGAAATACAACACCTAGCTTTCTGCGTAGATACGGGATTTGCTTTTCTTTTAAAGTCGTCAGGTCAAAGTCTACAATGGTTCCTTGACCTTGCTGTAGTGGAAGATCACCATACAGGGTCTTCATAAAACTACTTTTACCGCTTCCGGTTTTACCTATGAGGTACACAAATTCGCCTTTATTGATCGTGAGGCTTACTTCAGAAAGAATAAGGCTTTCACGTTGAAAAATCGAGGCGTTTTGAAGTTGCAATACCGGTGTAGACATAAAAAAGCTTCTAATATTTGACAATTAGCTAACGTCAAAAGTACAATAACTATTTCATTTGTATAGTAGCTTTAGAGTCTATTGAATTGGCGGGTGAATTTCCTAAAAGGAAGTTCTTTTTAAGAAGCCTACTGTAGATATAATTATCCTAGTTTTGTAACGTTATTAACAGTAGTCACTTGTTAAAAAACCTACTTTTGACCGTGCTGCTTTTGCAACTTAACTTAGAAAATATGATCAAGAAATATGCCTGTATAGGGCTCCTCACGCTGCTGACCTTGCCGGTTCTCACGGCACAGCAGTCTGCCGCATTTACTAACGATCTGGCAAAATACAACAAAGCGCTCTCGCTGTATAACAGCAAACAATACCTCGCAGCGCAAACACTTTTCAACGAAATAAAACAGGAAGCTAAAGATCCCACGATCAAGGGAGATTGTGCCTATTATATCGCAAATGCTGCCGTGCGTCTCAACCAAAGTGGAGCAGATGCGGCGATGCAAAAATTTGTTGAAGAATACCCTACGAGTACCAAACGTAATTCTGCTTATAAAGATGTTGCCGATTACTACTATGAGAATGGGAAATATTCGGTAGCTAAGCGCTGGTATGAGCAAGTAGACCTGTCAAGATTGAATTGGAGCGAATTGGAGCGTTTCAATTTTAATATGGGTTACATTCATCTTAAAACCAACAGGCCGGAAGAGGCTAAGGTATATTTCAGCCGTGTGCGTAATTCTGAAAAGTACGGAGCGCAGGCGAAGTATTATGAAGGTTTTATGGCATATGAGAATGATAATTATGAAGAGGCAAGTCAGCTTTTTGAAGAAGTTGAAGCCGAAGAAGGAACCCGCGAAGACCTGAGCTATTTTAAAGCCGACTTGAATTTTAAGCAAGGTAATTTTGAAGAAGCGATCAAGCTGGCTAAAGAACAACTGCCTACTGCAAACCGTCTCGATCAATCGGAGTTGAATAAGATTATTGGAGAGAGTTATTTCAACTTAGGCCAATTTGATGAAGCGCTTCCGTATTTAAAGGAATACCGTGGAAAACGTGGAAAATGGACGAATACCGATTATTACCAATTAGGTTATGCCTATTACAAGCAAGGCGATTATGACAGTGCAATTGGGGAGTTCAATAAAATTATTGATGGAAAAAACAGCGTTGCGCAAAATGCCTATTACCACCTTGCCGATGCGTATTTACAAACCGGAAAAAAGCAGGAAGCTTTAAACGCGTTTAGAAATGCTTATCAAATGGATTTTGAGCCGAAGATCAAAGAAGATAGCGGACTCAATTATGCCAAGTTAAGTTATGAGATCGGGAATGCGTATGAGCCGGCTCCGCAAGCCATTGGTAACTATTTAGAGCAATATCCTGACACTCCTGAGCGTCAGCAATTGCAAACCTTATTGATCGACTCATACATCACTTCTAAGAATTATGAAGGAGCGATGGAACTCATTGAGAACAACCGCAATTTTGAAGATAAAGTAGCCTATCAAAAAGTGGCTTTTTACCGCGGAATCGAACTTTATAATGACGGCGATTATCAAGAGGCCATCATCAATTTTGAAAAATCTTTAAGTGAACCACGCACTCCGGAGTTCACCGCACGCGCATTATACTGGAAAGCCGAAAGTGAGTACACCATTAATCGTATCGATGATGCGTTGTTGACGTTTAAGCAGTTTGAGCAAAACAGTGCGGCGCGAGCATTACCAGAATATGACAACCTCGCTTATAATTTAGGCTATGCCTATTTCAAGAAGAAAAACTACAATCAGGCGACAAAATATTTTAGTCAGTTTACGACCTCGGGAACCGATGATAATGTGAGAAAAATGGATGCTTTTATGCGTTTGGGTGATAGTCACTTTATCGAAAGTGAATACTGGCCTGCGATGGAAGCTTACAATGCCGCTATCGCAATGCCTGGTGGAAATAAAGACTATGCGACTTTTCAGAAGTCTATAAGCTACGGTTTTGTAGATCGCAACGCACAAAAGATCGAAGGCTTAAGCAACTTTGCTAATATGTTTCCGCAGTCGAGCTACAGAGATGATGCGTTGTACGAATTAGGAAACACCTATGTTGCAACAGGTGATAATGAGCGCGGTATTCAAGCCTATGATCGCTTAGTGCGGGAGATTCCAAAAAGCAAGTTCGCTGCAAAAGCCCAGCTTAAAAAAGCGCTTATTTATGACAATACCGGTAGAAGTGATCAGGCGTTGAATTTATTCAAGCGTGTGGCTCAGGACTATCCAGGAACGCCAGAGGGTGTGCAGGCAGTAGCTTCGGCAAAACTTATTTATATAGACAAAGGTCAGGTTGATGAATACGGAAGATGGGCCAATACCCTAGATTATATTTCGGTTGAAGATTCAGAATTAGATGATGCGGCTTTCTCTTCAGCAGAGCAGCAATTGGTAGGAAGTAACAACGCACAGGCAATTCAGAATTTTGAAAAATACTTGAGAGAATATCCCAACGGACAACGTGCGATGGAAGCACATTTTTATCTTGGTCAACTTTATTTTGGTCAGAATGAATATGCAAAAACAAAGTCGCACTATAAATATGTGATCGACAAAGAACGTAGCGAGTTTACCGAACAAGCCTTGGCACGTTTAGGTCAGGTGTATTTAAGTGAAAGTAATTATGCTGATGCCGTTCCTGTTTTAAAACGTTTAGAGACCGAAGCAGATAGCGCACAGAATGTGATTTTTGCGCAAAGCAACTTGATGAAATCCTATTACGAATTGCAGCAATATGCAAATGCCGTAAGTTATGCAGATAAGGTATTAGCTAATTCAAAAATCGATAACAAAGTAAAAAGTGATGCACAAGTGATCATTGCCCGAAGCGCGATGCAAACCGGTGATGAAAGCAAAGCAGCAACCGCTTATGCTGAGGTTTCCAAAATTGCAACCGGAGCCTTAGCAGCAGAAGCTTTATACTACGATGCTTATTTTAAAAATAAGAATGGCGATTATGCCGGTTCTAATACTTCGGTACAAAAATTAGCTAAAGACTATAGCGGTTACAAAGAATATGGCGCTAAAGGTTTAGTCCTGATGGCTAAAAACTTTTATGAGTTGAATGACGCCTACCAAGCGACTTACATCTTAGATAATGTGATCACCAATTTTACCGATTATCCGCAAGTTGTGGCTGAAGCGCAACAGGAACTTAAGCGCATTAAAGCAGCAGAGTCTAAAACCAACTCTTCTTTAGAGGAAGGTAATTAATTCTGTAGCTATGCGTAATCAACCTATAATTAGAAAATCAGTTATGATTCAAAAGATAAAATCAATTTTTACATTCAGTTTTGTGCTCGCCGGAATCGGGTTTGTACACGCTCAGGAAAAAGATAATCTGGGCACCGAAGTCGTAAATGTTGTAAAACCCTATACGCCAGAAATTGGTGATGCGTTTAAAGTTAAGGCGACGCCGGCGCTTAATGATTCGGTAAATACGGCAAAGAAAAAAGTGACCTATGGTATTTTTTCGGTGCCGGTTGCTTCGACATTTACCCCTGCAAAAGGTAAAGCTGCTCAAGTAGAAAAGGCAAAGCCGGTCAAACTTTATGATAATTATGTGCGTTTAGGTTTTGGTACCTATACCACCGCTTTGGCCGAATTTTACAGCAATTTTGAAATCGATCGCGATTCTAATTTCGGAATCTATTTAAACCATAACTCGTCTCAAGGCGATATTGATGGCGTGGTGCTGGATAACCAGTTTTATGATACTGATCTGAACCTAAACTATACCTCACGAAACCGTGATTTTAATTGGTACACTGATCTTGACTTAGGGCATAAATTGTACAACTGGTATGGGCTTGACGAGTTTGTTTCGGCGTCACCAACTTTGGTTCAAAATATTGATCCCGTGCACAGCTATTTTCAGGCAGGATTAAGTGGAGGTATTGAGTTTAATGAAGGTTTTTTTGAGGGCGCAACTGCTCGTGTAGGATACTTTGGAGATTCTTACGAGTCGAGCGAAATCAGAGCAGTAATTGCTCCGGAGTTTATGATCCCGATTACCGATCAGAAAATCAGTATTGATCTTAATCTTGACTATTTAAATGGAAGTTTTGACCGCAATTACCAGAATTCTGAGGCTATTGAGTATACACATCTTATCGCAAGCGCAAATCCTAGTTTGCAGATCTTTTTAGATGATCTTACGCTTGATCTTGGGGTAAATGTAGCTGCAGATCTTAATCCGGATGCAGATGAGACTGATATTAATATTTATCCTAGTGTGCAGGCTTCTTACAATGTAGTTGACGAGTATTTTATCGCTTACGGTGGTCTTGAAGGTGGCTTAATCCAAAATAGCTATCAAGAGCTCGCTACTGCAAATCCGTTTGTTTCACCCACATTAGATTCCCTTTCTCCAACTGATCAGAAATATGATCTTTTTGCCGGAATTAAAGGGAAATTAAGCAGCGCAATGAGCTATAACTTGCGCGCGAGTTATTTAGCGGAAGATAACCGTTTGCTCTATAAAAACAATTACAGGTCAGTAAGTGAAGCAACACTGGCCGGCGCCGAAAATTACCAGTATGGCAATTCATTTGGCATCGTAAATGAAAACCTCAAAACGCTTTCGATTTTTGGAGAACTCAATTTTGATGTCAATAGCAATTTAAAAATGCGCATCAATGGGGAGGCCTTTAGTTATACTACAGATCTAGAAGAAGAAGCCTGGAATTTACCTGATTTTCAAGCCTCATTCTTTGCAGATTATCAGATTGATGAACACTGGTTTGCCGGTGTAACTTTATTCTATGTTGGTGCTCGTAAAGACCAGGTAGATGTGCAAACAAGCTCAATAAGTTCTAATCCACAGTTGGTTGAATTAGAAAGTTATTTTGATGCCAATGCACACGCCGGTTATCGTGTGAACGATCAACTTTCCTTTTTCGCACGGGTTAATAATGCCTTAGGTAACAACTACCAGCGCTGGGTAAACTATCCGGTACAAGGGCTGCAAGGTATGGCGGGCGCTACGTACCGTTTTGACTGGTAATACTTTTAGGACTTATGAATTTTAAAAACTCCCTTTTTAGGGAGTTTTTTTGTTTTACAAGATGATGTCTTAATTTGTACATTCGCCAAAAATTTGACTATGCGCGCTATACTTTTAGGTTTTACCATTTTTACTTTATTGCTGAGTTGTGATCAAAAACCGACTGATAAAATGGAAGTAGATTCTATTTTTTACAACGGAACGGTTTACACCGTAAATACTGATTTTTCTAAGGCGGAAGCTTTTGCGGTAAAAGACGGGAAGTTTGTCGCAGTAGGGCTAACGGATTCTATTCAGGCAAAGTATAATGCAAAAGAAACGGTTGACCTCAAGGGTAAAACCGTGCTTCCGGGATTGATTGATGCGCATTGTCATTTTTATCGCTTTGGCGAAAGTCTTCAGAATGCAGATTTGGTGGGAACTACAAGTTACCAAGAGATCCTAGAACGCCTAGTAGTTTTTCACGAGAAAAAACCTTCCTCTTTTATTTTTGGTCGCGGTTGGGATCAAAACGATTGGGCGGTTAAGGATTTTCCGAATAAATCAAAGTTAGATTCTGTTTTTCCTGATACTCCTGTTGCTTTACAGCGTATAGATGGTCACGCGCTTTTGGTGAATCAAAAGGCTTTGGAACTGGCTAAAATAGATAAGAATACACAAGTTGAAGGCGGTGAGATCATCAAAGAAAATGGTAAAGTAAGCGGCGTACTCATTGATAATGCAATGGATTTAGTTTACGCAGTAATGCCAAAATTAAGTCGGGAGCAAAGCATTCAGGCTTTAAAAGATGCGCAACGTTACTGCTTTGATTATGGTTTGACCACGGTGAATGACGCAGGACTTGATCGTGCCACCATTATGTTGATCGATAGTCTTCAGCAAGCAGATGCCTTGAGTATGCGTATGTATGTAATGATCAGTAACAGTCCGGAAGATGTGGATTACTTTATAGAAAACGGAATTTTAAAAACCGAAAAGCTCAATGTACGCTCGGTAAAGGTGTATGGTGATGGTGCTTTAGGTTCGCGTGGTGCCGCGTTACGCGCGCCGTATTCTGACCGCCACGATCACTATGGAGCGATGGTTACTCCGGTAGAAGATATCAAAGCCTTGGCAAAAAAGCTTGCCGCAACAGATTTCCAGATGAATACCCACGCGATTGGAGATTCTGCAAACACAGTGATCTTAAACGCTTATGCCGAAGCTTTAGAAGGTCAATCTGATCGCCGCTGGAAAGTAGAGCATGCGCAAGTTATTTCACCGGATGATTTTAATTATTTTGATGATAATATTTTACCATCTGTACAACCTACCCACGCAACCAGTGATATGTATTGGGCAAAAGACCGTTTAGGAGAGCGTAGAATGAAAGGAGCATACGCCTATAAAAAACTGCTTGACGAAGCCGGAATGATCGCCTTAGGTACCGACTTTCCTGTAGAGCAGGTAAATCCATTTTACACGTTTTATGCCGCTGTAGCTCGAAAGGATCTAGAGCATTACCCGCAAGACGGATTTCAGAAAAAAGATGCGCTTTCGCGTGAAGAAACCCTGCGCGGTATGACGATTTGGGCTGCTTATTCCAATTTTGAAGAGAAGGAAAAAGGCAGTATCGAAGCCGGTAAGTTTGCAGATTTCATCGTGATGGATCAAGATATCATGACCATCGAAGAAGATGCTATTCCTGATCTGGAAGTGAATCAGACTTGGTTAGGCGGAAAGCAGGTAAAATAAGTATTAGATGCAGCTATTTTTAGCGTAGGAGTAAACAGCTCTGTCTAACTCAGTAATTTTACCATCTGCATCAATACGCAAATGAACTTGGTCACTTTGGTATGGAAGACAGCCACTTACAAGTTCAGAAACTAAAAGTTCAAAGTGATCATCAGTTGCCTTTATAGCTCCTATTTCTTTAATGTCTAAACTGTGAAAATAACCGTTAGCGTTAGCCCAAAGTATTGCCTCAGAACGGGTGTCTATCGTGCCTAAAAATGTCAATAATTGTTCCGGCGTATTTAGGATAGTGTTGTTATCGCCATGTTGAAATTTGATGTATAAAAAGCAATAGGAGGGCAGACAGCTTCCGGCGAAACCAAACGGAGTTTCGAGCATGTTGAACGATTCAATACACGCATCAGTATTTGACGCATTCACACAAAGACTTCCCTCAGAAACGATGAGCTCTTCATTGCCAGGGGTATCAAAAGAGTACAACAGCTCATAGTAATCGTAAGCAATATTTGTAGTAAGATCGGCATAGGGAAAACGCTCAGTGATCGATTCAAACTGAGACAGATCAACGTTTATAGCTTCGTCTTCACTGCATCCTAAGCTTATCAAAAGAATTAACAAGAAGAGATAATTGTAGATTTTTTTCATAAGTAGACATTTTCAATCATATCAAAATTTGCGCTTATTTATATGATGTTCAGTTGCTTAAATGGTTGCGTCGCTAATGTGATTTACTCAATAATCCGGATTAAAAACTTAAAAAGCTTCATACAGAATTTTACCATACCGAGAAAAAAATACTACTTCAATACAGAATGAACAACAGCGAAAACGTAGCAATAAATATCCATAACACTAAAGCTAACGCCACAGGTTTGAGTCCGATGGTTTTAAAATCTTTCAACGAAATGTTGATACCTATCAATAGAAGCGATACAAGCAATAATCGTTTGGATAGCAAGACTAATCCTTCGGCCCAACTTTCGGGTAGGAGGTGATAGCTGTGCGCTAAAATGGCTAGTACAAAGAAAATGATAAAATAGGGGATGCGCACACGTTCGTTTTTCGTCTTAAAATAAAACATAGAGAACACCGCCATTGGGATGATCCACAACGTACGGGTAAGTTTTACGGTGGTTGCAATTTTGAGCGCCTCTTCGCCATATTGCAAGGCTGCACCAACTACAGAACTGGTGTCATGTATCGCCACAGCACACCAGATACCAAATTGCTCTTGACTCAAATGAAATGCGTGCCCCAACACCGGGAAGATACATAACGCCATAGCATTCAGCATAAAAACTATCGCTAGTGAAACGCTTATGGTTTTTGCATTGGCTTTGATCGCAGGACTGATCGCGGCGATCGCGCTTCCGCCGCAGATCGCCGTTCCTGAGGTGATCAAATGGCCCAGACGCAAATCTATTTTTAAATATTTGGTCAATATAAATCCCAGAAAGACCGTAAGAACGATGGTACTCAACGTTAGACTGAAACCTTTGCTTCCGGTGGCGATGGTTTCAGAAATAAACATTCCAAAGCCCAGCCCGATCACTGCAAATTTGAGCAAGTAATTTATAGCCTGATGCTGCTTTTGCCGGTAGGGTGTTTTGAAAAATAGATTGAATAGAAAACCGGCAATTAAAGCTAATGGACTTGTAAAGGCCCCGCTTAGTGCTAGTAGGATCAATGCGAAGAATATAAGCTTAGAATAACGACTTTTCATATCAATAATTTGACACAAAAATACGTTGACTGAAATGCCTTTGAGGAATCTTATTTGTTCTTATAGATAACTAAAAGTTATTTCTATTTTGAATGAAGCGCTCCAGATAATCTATATTTTTAGAAAGATAACCCGTGCGCCGTACAAAGTAGAACCAGCGCTCAATACTGAAGTTTTTAATATCTATGATTTTGAGACGGTTATTCTTTAAATCGTCTGCCACCGAATGAATAGAGAGCAGCGCAAAGTGTTCAGAATGGTATAAAAAGTTTTTAATGGCTTCAGTGCTGTTAAACAAAATATTGCGATCAATAGACTTGATCTGGTGTTGTTGTAAGAATGAATCAATAACCTCCCGTGTTCCAGAGCCTGATTCGCGTGAGACCAACGGTAAATCTTTTAATTTTTTCAATGCGATCGCATTTTCTTTAACGCTGGTATTTGCGGCATTGGTCACCAACACGATCTCGTCCTTTAAAAATTTAGTGTACGATAATTTGTTGTTGTTGGTATTGCCTTCGGTTATGCCAAAATGAATTTCTTCATCTAAAATAAGCTTCTCAATATGTTCAGTATTAGCAGCTCGAATACTAAACTTTGTTTTGGGAAATCTTAAGTTGAATTGAGCGATCACTTGGGGAATCACATAGTCAGACAATGTGGTGCTCACTCCCATATCTATGGCCTCAGGAAAGGCTTCATTTTTATGCGTGAATTGCTCATCCATTTCCGCATAAATGCTCAGGATCTTTTGCGTATGAATGAGAAATGCTTTGCCTTCTGCGGTAAGTTCAATGGCATTGCGTTTGCGTACAAAAAGTGTGGTCTTAAATTCTTCTTCAAGGCTTTTGATCGCTTTAGAAACTGCCGGTTGCGAGAGATAAAGTTGTTCGGCGGCCTTTGTAAAACTCAAATGCTTTGCCACCACTTTAAAGATCTGAAGTTTTGTACGCATATTTTTTCAGATTGCTAAACGACCCAACTTTTTCCAACAAGCATCCAAGAGATCAACGTTTGTTTTTTACCTGTTTGGGAATCTATTTTATGAATTCGCGGTGTTAAGAATACAGTGATTACCGCGCACGTTGCAGCTTTAACTGCGCCCTCAAAACTTGGAAATAACCATTGTAGCGTATACCAAATTCCTATGTAGCAGATAAAAGATGCAAGTAAGCTTAGAAATATAACCGTAAAACGATTCATGGTTGTAAAATTTTGTTTCAGATAAGATAAAAAATAGATCTAATCAAACAAAATACACACAGGTTTAGGAGCAGCAATTTCAGAAGCATACGTCAATAATCCGGTTTCAGGATCTCTGGTATAGGATACCAAATTATTGCTGTTTTGATTCGCCACGATCACAAAATTTTGATCTGGTGTAATCTGAAAGTTTCTAGGATCTTTTCCTTTGGTAGGCTCGTTAGCGATTAATGAGAGCGCCCCTTGATCATCAACTTCTAAAATAGCGATACTGTCGTGTCCGCGATTTGAAGCATAAATAAACCTACCATCATCGCTGATGTGAATATCTGCTGCTTTGCTGTATTCAGAAAATCCCTCGGGTAATATTGAAGTAACTGCTAAAACGCTGTATTGACCATTTTCTTTACCCACCTGTGCAATGGTGTTGTCTAGTTCGTTCAAGACATAAATAAATCCGTTAGCAGGATGAAAAACCAAATGTCTTGGGCCCGCACCTTCCGGGAAGTCCAGCTTCTGATTTTCTGCTGGTTCTAATTTTTGAGTTTCATTATTGATCTTAGAAAACCATAATTGATTGGTTCCTAAATCAGCCGAAACAATTCCGCTTCCGTCAGGTAAAAACCATACAGAATGTGCGTGTGGACCTTCTTGACGATCGGTGGTTCCTTGACCTTCATGTTGTTCTACATCTAAAAGCGCAGAAAGGCTGCCATCTTTTTCATTCAGTTTTAACAGGCCTAAGTTACCGCCACTATAATTGGCTACCAGAACATCATTATTCTCATTAAGCGTCACAAAACAAGGGTGTGCACCGCCCGTTTCGGTTTGCGATAGTTGAACCAAACTGTCATTTTTAACCTCGAACGAAGTGATCATTCCGGGGTCGTCTTCATTAACAGCAAGCAGCGTATGCTTAGTAGCACTCAAAGCCAAAAAAGATGGATTAGAAGTCGTTGCGACCAGTACAGGTTTTGTAAAGGTGCCGTCGTCTTCTATACCGGCTTTGTAAATCCCTTGACTTTCACCATCAGTATAAGTGCCTAGATAAAAGGTTGTGCGCGGGGAAGCGGCGGTATCAGTCATATCAGTTTCAGATTTCTTTTCGGTGTTTTTACAAGAAAGAAGGGTACACAAACTTAGTCCCAACAGTGCTGCTTTCATAAAAAATTGTGCTTTTAGTACGTGCGTAATTGCATTTTAAAAGTACTGCTTTTATAGGGTAAATTGATGTAAACCTACAAATAACACGTGTTTGGTATTACAATTTTTTTGGCCTTGCCAAAAAGATATTATGCGCGAGGCGTTAATTGAGGTCGTTTACTCGGCCCCGTTGGGATACCAATCTAAAATGATCACTTCTGTACCCACATCAGCAGAATCTACAATACCTTTAAATTGATCTACATCGCTCAAACCATTTTGACCTCTAAAATGATATGGGTAAGCTTCTTTGGGTTTGAAATCTATGACCGCATCAGCGGCGCTAGTGACCGGCATCGTGTACGGGAGATTCATACAAATAAAAGCTTTGTCGATATCTTTCAAATTGCGCATTTCTGGGATGTCTTCAGTATCCCCTGAAAAATAGACGCGCATTCCATCTTTTTCAATAAGATAACCATTTCCGCGGCCTATGGTATGAAACTGCTTGGCTTCCTCTCTAAGATTATACATTGGGATCGCGGTAAGCGTGTAACCATCCCAAGTTTGTGTTTCGTCATTAGCGATCACAGTCACTTGCTCTTTGATCGCACCTTTTAATTGGTCAACTACTGCTTGTGGTGCAAAAATAGTCGTGCTACTATCAGCAACAGCGGTTAGGGTTTCTTCGTTAAGGTGATCGCCGTGAATATCAGTAATTAGGATCACTTGAGGTTTTGGCTTGTTTTCAAAAGCTTTGGTACCACCCACAGGATCAATGTAAAACACGTCTTCGCCAAAATCAAAAATAGCAGTGGCGTGTTCAATAGGTGTTATATTAAACTCAGCTTCGGTGGTTGCTTCAGTGGTCATCGTGGCTTCTTCTGAAGCTAATGAAGACTCATCTTCCGCTTTATTTTGATTCTTACAACTATATAGTGTGGTTATTGCTAATGCAACTAAAACTAGATTTTTCATAATAGGTATTATAGGTTTCTACCTAAAGGAAAAAAGAATCAAGCTGAATTTGTATTAAAGAATTTATAAACTTTAAAACCGGATCTCCATTTTAATGTCGGCACGGGCGTAGGGATTGGGATGCTCTAGCGGAATTTCTTCAAAACCAAATTTACGATAGAGATAGATCGCATTTTCTAGTTTTCGGTTAGAATATAGCAGGAGCCTGTCTAAGCCTTTTTGTTGTGCAAAGTCAAGCGTATAGCGCAACAATTGCTGTCCTATTTTTTGCCCGCGAAGGCTGGCATCTACTGCCATTTTAGTCATCTCAAAAATGCCGTGTTCATCGGGCATAAGGGCAACCACCCCAACAACTTTTTGATCTTGAAGCGCAACAAGAATTTCTCCACCGGGTTGAATTATAAAGCGATCGGGATCACTCAAAACCTCGTCGTCGTGCGGTTCTACCACAAAAAACTGTTCCAGCCAATGTAAATTAAGCTGTTTGAAAGCTTGGGCATAGTTAGGCTGGTAAGTATCAAAAATTAGTTTCATAGGATAATTTAGGAGCGCAAAGTACTACAGAAGCACATGCTGACTGCATTTTTAAAACGAATTCAAGCATACACCTCCAATTGTTCAATAGGCTTTTTGTAAATTCGAAGCAGACAAAATAACCCTATTATGGCCGATCGAAAATTAGGTTTAAATACCATTTGCACTCACGTGGGTGAGGTTGAAGATACACAGTTTAAAGGAGCGATCTCTCCAATTTATATGTCTACATCGTATGCATATGAAGATGTTGAAGTCAAACGTTATCCGCGTTATTTTAATACCCCTAACCAAGAAATGTTAGGCAAAAAAATTGCTGCATTAGAAAGCACAGAAGCAGGAATGATCTTTGGCAGCGGAATGGCGGCAGTAAGTACCACATTGCTTGCTTTTTTAAGTGCTGGCGATCATATTGTGCTGCAAAAAACGCTTTACGGCGGAACGTTTAACCTCGTGGAAGAAGAATTCTCTAAAATGGGAATCGAATATACCTTCACTTCGGGTCTCGAGCAGGCCGATTTTGAGGCTGCTATTCAAGATAATACTAAGGTGATTTATATTGAAACGCCATCAAACCCCTTGATGACTGTCACTGACATGCAAATGGTGGCCGACCTTGCTAAGGCTAAGGGAATCGTTACGATGATAGATAATACGTTTGCCTCTCCGGTAAATCAGAATCCGGCAGATTTTGGGATCGATATTATGATTCATAGCGCTACAAAGTATATGGGCGGACATAGCGATATTCTTGCCGGTGCGGTCGCTTGTTCAGAAGTGCATATGGATAAGATCTGGAATAAAGCTAAAAACCTGGGTGGAAGCTTAAGCGAATTTTCGGTATGGATGTTAGAGCGTAGCTTAAAAACCTTGGTACTGCGCGTAAAGCAGCAGAATAAAAATGCGAAGAAACTGGCCAAATGGCTTGATCAAAACGGACATGTGAAAGCGGTTTATTATCCCGGATTAAAAACACATCCTGATCACGCGTTGGCTAAAAAACAAATGCGAGGCTATGGTGGAATGCTATCTTTTGAACTTTCAGATGAGTTAGATGCTGCTGCGTTTATGAAAGAATTAAAACTGATCAAACCTTCTATGAGTTTAGCGGGAGTAGAATCGACCATTCTTTCGCCTACGCAAACTTCGCACGCCTTGTTAAGTGCTGAAGAGCGCGAAAATCAAGGAATCGCAGATGGTTTATTGCGTTTTTCGGTGGGGATTGAAGAAAAAGAAGATTTGATCGCAGACCTTAAGCAGGCTTTGGAGAAAGTGGTGAAAGACAGTTTGAATTTTAGCATATAAGTTAGGTTCGCTGCAGTGCATCGACAGATTAGGGATCATTATTAAAAGCAACACAATTGAAATTAGATATACTTGCCATTGGCGCGCATCCTGACGATGTAGAACTGTCGTGCAGTGGTGTTCTTGCAAAAGAGGCCAGTCGCGGAAAGAAAACAGGAATTCTAGATCTTACACGAGGCGAATTGGGCACACGAGGTTCGGCAGAAATACGAGATCAGGAAGCTGCGACGGCAGCTAAGATCCTAGGTTTAAGCGTACGCGAAAACATTGCTTTAGCTGATGGTTTCTTTACAAATGATAAAGAATCGCAGCTGCGCATTATTGAGATCATACGCAAATACCAGCCGGAAATCGTGCTGTGTAATGCGGTTGATGATCGGCATATTGATCACGGTAAAGGGAGCAAATTAGCGAGTGACGCCTGCTTTTTAAGTGGTTTGAAAAAGATTGAAACCATTCTTGACGGTAAGACTCAGGAAGCTTGGAGACCTAAACACGTGTATCATTATATTCAATGGAAAAACTTGCAACCTGATGTTGTGGTAGACATCAGCGGCTTTATGGATGTTAAGATGAAATCTGTTCTTGCGTATGCGTCACAATTTTATGATCCCAATAATCCAGATAATAATACGCCTATATCAAGCAAGAACTTTCAAGATAGTGTCAAATACAGAGCACAAGACTTAGGCAGACTTATAGGAACAGACTATGCCGAAGGTTTTACTGTGGAACGCTATCCTGCTGTAGATTCAATTTTTGATTTGATCTAAAATTTTTTAAATAAATGTATTGCTCATAATGCAGATTTACATTACATTTGCACCCGCATAAATCGCTAGCGAAATATGCATTTAAATGGTGGTTGTAGCTCATCCCGATAGCTATCGGGAGGTTAATGCGCCAAGTCAAGATAAAACTTGATAAAATAATAAATGGTGGTTGTAGCTCAGTTGGTTAGAGCGCCTGATTGTGGTTCAGGAGGTCGTCGGTTCGAGACCGATCTTCCACCCGAAAGTAAAGATCCTCACAGCAATGTGGGGATTTTTTCGTTTATACTCTCCCTACACTGCTATTCTGAAAGCGTAATCAACTTCATCACCGTTTTCCAGTTCCGAGTCGTGGCGTTGACTTTAAGTTTTTTCTCAAACAGAGCGTTAGAGAGTTTGGTCTTATGGTATTTCCCGGGAATGTTTAAATAAACGAATGTGTTTTGGAGATGGAATTGATCTGGAGAAAGATCAATTTCTTGTAAGGCTTCGGCAAGCGATTTCTCAGGTACTTTATTTAAAAAGCTAAGATGCAACTGTGTAAGGGGAGGAGCTTCGGTAGCAAACGGATTATTCTTTACAGCGTGTTGAAGCGTTTCTGCTGTCAAGCAAATCACAGGAACTTCAAAACCAAAACGTTCTAAAATGCCATTTTGTATCTTTAGCGCAAGTTCCGCAGTGTTTTCAACAGGACTTTTAAAAATGATATTTCCGCTTTGAATATAGGTTTTAACTTGCCCAAAACCCAAATCGGTCATCAATTGGCGCAGCTCAGCCATTGGAACTTTTCGGTGACCGCCTACGTTTATTCCGCGTAATAATGCAATTTTTGTTGAGCTCATAAGCCGCAATTATAGGTAAGCATTTTATAGTCCAAATTTTTCTTGACGCCGTGCCATTCTGAATTAGTTATAGAAAACACAACCGTGTCTCTGTAACTTCCATCTGCATTAATACGGTGATTGCGCAACACACCATCCTGTTTTGCGCCCAGTCTGGCGATGGCTGCGCGCGATCTAAGATTAAACCAGTCAGTTACTATTTGAACAGCGATACAGTTAAGTTGTTCAAAGGCATAAGCAAGTAATAAGCGTTTGCAGGCGGTATTCACACCGGTGCGCTGAACACTTTTTGCATACCAAGTGTAGCCAATTTCCAGTCGTTTATGCTGCGGTTGCATACCATAGAACCGTGTACATCCTATGATTTTTCCGCTTTGCGCATCAATTACGCTAAAAGGATATTCTTCCCCTTTTTCTTGTTGTTCAAGCGCAGTGGCGATAAACGCATCTATGGTTTCAGCCGAAGGCACCGAAGTGTACCACAACTCCCATAAACTTCCGTCAGATGCTGCGGCGAGCAAGCCATCGCGATGCTCACGTTTTAATGGTACAAGTTTAACTGTGGCATCTTCTAATTCTAACGGATGGGCAATCCATTTTTGCATAACCTGTGGGTTTTGATTCTAGTTATAAAACTACTTCATAAGCATAAAAAAAGCCTCTAAAAAGAGGCTTTTGTATCTGGTAGTGCTTCGTAATTAGGGTGCTTTATCAACGATGATGCGATCTTCGCGATTCGCCAGTTCCCAAGCGGTTAAGAAAACGAGCTGTGCGCGTTTTGCCAGCATTGGGTAATTGATCTTATCTGGTGTGTCAGTCACCTTATGGTAATCCTCGTGGGTTCCGTTAAAATAGAAGATAATAGGTACACCTTGCTTAGCAAAGTTGTAGTGATCAGAACGGTAATAAAAACGATTAGGATCGTTCTCATCATTGTAAGTATAATCAAGATCAATGTTCATATATTTATTATTCACGGCAGTAGAAATACTATCTAACTGTGTGCTTAACTTATCTGAACCTATTAAATAAATGTAATTTTCGTTGTCTTTGTGTGCATCGTCAACACGGCCAATCATATCAATATTTAAGTCAGCCACAGTATTTTCAATAGGGAAAATTGGGTTTTCTGCATAATAGCGCGAACCGTAAAGTCCTTTTTCTTCTCCGGTTACGTGCAAGAAAACAATAGAGCGCTGTGGTCTGTAACCTGCTTCAACAGCTTTGTTAAATGCTTCGGCAATCTCCAGAACACCAACTGTTCCAGAACCATCATCATCAGCACCATTAAATACTTCACCATCATCACGTACCCCTACGTGATCTAAATGCGCAGAAATAACAATATATTCTTCTGGTTTAGTACTTCCTTTTATATAGGCCACTACATTTTCTGAAGCTTTGATCCCGCTTCCGGCTCTGAAAAAACTTTCAGGAACAATCTGAAAATACGAGTCTTCTAGCGCAGATGGAATATCCTGATCGATATAGTAGTCTTTAAGATAAGCTACCGCCTTCTTTTGTCCCGGTTCACCGGTGTTACGACCTTCAAATTCATCTGAAGCATAAACGTAAAGCATTTCTTTTAACTCATCTGCAGTAATACTTTCGGCATACGGCATAGGGTCAACATCGGTAAGGGTGACCTCTTTACCAGAATGATTTGAAGATTCGGTCATTTTTGGGCCGCAATTTACCAGCATAACACTGGCAAGAACGCCGGCCATATAAACAATTTGTTTCATAGGTACTTTTAATTAAAGCGTTAAAAATACGCTTTTAGTAAGGTTGTTTTTATTTAAATGAAAAGATTTTACAACGAGTAGCGCTGATATTTTAGTTTCTTTAAAACTGAAGGTAAAACGCTCCATCATCTGACTTTGTAAGTTGAATGTTTTTATAATCGGTCATAAAGTGTTGAATCTTAGAAATACGCTCAAACTCGTCAGGAGTGTGTGTAGTGTTTAAGATCACCGATTGTGCTTTTCCGTTGGCAGCTGCTTGAGCTCCGGTAGGACTGTCTTCAAAGATCACACAGTCTTTAAGATCAACCTGAAGCCGCGCTGCAACCATCTCAAATACTTGCGGATCCGGCTTCCCGCGATCTACCATATCAGAGTGCACCACAGTTTGAAAATACGGTTCAAGCTGTAGCGCTTCAACGGCAAATTCAGCATTTTCTTTAGGAGCTGCAGTACCAATTCCCATTGGGATTTTTAATGCTTTTGCGGCATCTAAAAATTGCTGCAGTCCGGGAAGCATTGTGATTTGATCTGCATAGATCTCTCGATAGGCAGCTTCTTTATCCCAAGCGATCTGTGCGATTTCTTCCGCATTAAAACGGTCACCAAAAAGGCGCTTAATGATCTCGTTGTTCACGCCGTGAATGTCACGCTTTACTTCGTCTAGTGTCATTTCTAGACCTAGCTCTTTGAGTTTCTTTTGCCAAGCGCGATGGTGAATCATCATATTATCGATCATCGTCCCATCCATATCAAAAATGAGTGCTTTGACCGCTATTTTATCTGGGGTTTTGGTGGTTTTCAAAGTTTATATTTTTAGTAATGTGCTTCAAAGATAATGAGAATGAAACAACTCTAGTTACTACTGCATTTCCCCCTTTGGCTGAGGGGTGTTTGCCCCTAAATTCGATAGCTAAGTTTTTGGCTATTAGGCTTTTGTTACATTTATAATGCACTTAAAACTAACGTATTATGATCAAGGCCATAGTTTATGGGACAGAGAGCGCTCCCGCCCAAAAACAACTTTCAGGTATTTATGCTGAATTTGAAATTGTAAAAAGTGTTGAATTGGCTAAAAATAGGGCATCGGGCAAGGCGATTCCTTTAGATCTTGATGATGATGCTATCATTCAATTCACTTTTTCAGACGATACCGAATGGATAGGTAATGCGTTAGACATTCAGGAAATTTACAATACACCTTTGAATACCTCACGCTCTGGTGAGGCATTGGTTTTTGAAGCCAAACTTGTAGAAACGAGTCCGTCTCGCGGAATTGTAAGTGAAGTGATCATTAAAGCGCTGCACCTGCTCAAACCTAAAGCAGCAGCGATCGCCGCTGAGGAAACAGCAGCAGTATTGGCCGAAGCTTATGATAAAAAGGTAATGCCGCAACCCGGTGTTTTTAAGATGGATGCTACATTTCAATATCTGCCTGTTGCTAAAGTTGATAAGCAAACTACACCATATTTACTACTGATTCACGGCACACTTTCTAACACCTTTGCTGCATTTTCTGATCTGCGAATAGGCGCCAATCCTATCTGGGATCAACTGTTGCAAGAATATGCCTCCGGAATTTTAGCCTTAGAGCATCGTACGCTTTCGGTTAGTCCTATTCAGAATGCGATAGACTTTTTAGAGTCGATAGATAAAGGGATTGATCTGGATATTTTAAGTCATTCCCGCGGCGGACTCGTTGCTGATATTCTCGCTAAATGCGATCGACGCAATCAGATAATTGGGTTTAGCGATCTCGAGTTGGGAATGATGCTCAGAGAGGATGACAGCACGCATAAATTGATGGTGAAGCTGAATAAGCTTGCTCAAAAAAAACAAATTCAAATACATAAAGTAATACGCGTTGCTGCGCCGGCAAGCGGGACGACCATCTTATCCAGACGACTAGATCACTTTTTAAATGTGATTATGAACGCAATGGGCCTCGCAATAGGTGCGCAGGCTAATGTGCTTTACACTACTGTACGCTTGTTTTTGCTAGAGGTGGTTAAACAAAAGGCCAATCCTGAAGCTATGGCGGGTTTGTATAGTATGGTTCCTGATAGTGCATTTCAAAAAATGCTCAATTACTCCGCTAATCCTGTAGAAAGCGATCTTTATGTGATCGCAGGAGATGCAGAGGCAGGTGGATCTTTAGTAGATACGCTTAAAGTGATTTTGGCCAATCTGTTTTATTGGAAAGCTAATGATCTGGTGGTAGATTCCAACCGAATGGAGCAAGGTGCACCGCGCTTAAACGGCATCAACTACTTTCTTTCTAAAAATGCAGCAACCAATCACTTTAATTATTTCAGAAATCAAAATACGTGTGATGCTATTCTGCAGGCAGCGATCACGCCACCGGGTGAACTTGCAAATTTCTTTATTAAAAAACGCAATATTTCGGGGAGCAGGGGCGTACTGCTGGGCTTGCTTTCTATGAAAGGTGTGCATTATGAAAAGATTAGCGGAACAAAACCAATCGCACTGTTACTCCCGGGAATTATGGGATCTAGTCTTGATCATAATGGAAATCCTCAATGGATTGATTTTAGAGAACTGAATCGCGGCGCAATCAAAGATGATTTAAGTATTAAAACCGAAGATGTTTCCGCAAGTGGCGTGATCAAAAAATATTATGATGATTTTGCTCAGCATTTGGGTAAAACACACGATGTGATCACGTTTCCTTTTGATTGGCGGAAAAGTGTAAAACACGCAGCACAGCTTCTGGCAGAAAAAATAGATCAGTTGCTCGTTGAGCAAACGCAGCCTATTCAGATCATTGCGCATTCTATGGGTGGTCTGGTCGTGAGACAAGTAATGATCGATTTCCCTGAATTGTGGAAAAAGCTCATCGATAAACCTTCAACCAAATTTATCATGCTGGGAACTCCTTGGTTGGGTTCGTATCTAATTATGGAAGTGCTCACAGGGCACAGCAGCAGGGTTAAACAACTTGCGATGATGGACTTTAAAAACACTAAAAGAGATCTCTTGTATGTGTTTAGAGAATACCCCGGGATATTTGAATTACTCCCCATTGAAAACAATCAAAAGCGAAAATTCTGGGAGACTGATTTTTGGAAAAAGATAAAAGAGGAATGCGATGAAGCAATGGTTATTCCGCTTAAAAAAGAGCTGGATGCATTTAAAAAATACCGCGAAAAGGTGCTGGATTTTGTGACGAAGATCAAAGAAGAAGATCTAAAAAACGTGTACTATATTGCCGGACACGCGGAGCAAACCGTTTACGATTATACCTCAAAGTCCAGATTTCTGTCTAAAAAGAAAAAGTTAGTATATCTGGCCACAACGCACGGTGACAGTAGTGTGACTTGGGCAACCGGTATTCCGTCAAGATTGCCGGAAACCAATTTGTACTACACCGAAACTTCGCACGGTGAATTGGCTAATGACCCAAAATTATTTGATGGAATCATAGAACTCTTACAAGAGGGGAAAACGCAACTATTGTCTAAAACAAAACCGGTGAGCAGGGCAGGAGAAGTGATCACTGAAATGCACGGCGTGCCACAACCATTTAGCAATCAACAGGAAGCAGCAGATGCACTTTTCGGGATTACGCCAGTGCAACAAGCAACTGCAATACAACAGCCCAAAGTAAAGGTTGAAGTGATCAATGCAGACCTTAAAGTGGCGCGCTACCCGGTGATGGTGGGACACTTTAATAATGACGGCGTGCATAGTGCAGAAAAAGCCCTTAACCGCTGTTTGGGCGGTAGGTTGATGCAGCGTTACGATATGGGCTATTATCCCGGCAAAATTGGAGAAAGTGAAGTCTTTTTTAATCTGAATACTAACCCGCGGGGAGCTATCGTTTGTGGATTGGGCAATACGCAGGAACTCACGCATTACCTGCTGGCAAAAACTACAGAAATGGCGACTTTAAAATACGCCATGTTTATGCGCGATAATTACACGCTAGCGCGAGCTAAATCTTTTGCTGAAGGGATCTCGTTCATTTTTATAGGAACCGGCTACGGAAGGTTGCAGGTAGAAGATTCGCTCAAAGGAATTTTGTTAGGGGTGAGTAATGCCAATGCCTACATCCGTCAACATCAAGACGGCTTAATGCCCATTACCGAAATTGAGTTGATCAATCATTATGAGTCTTTGTCAAGTCAG
Organism: Leeuwenhoekiella palythoae; assembly: GCF_900130045.1. Taxonomy (GTDB): domain Bacteria; phylum Bacteroidota; class Bacteroidia; order Flavobacteriales; family Flavobacteriaceae; genus Leeuwenhoekiella; species Leeuwenhoekiella palythoae. Next base: position 517,505 of record NZ_FQXT01000001.1, on the reverse strand, counting down.
GCGTATTGGGGCTTAAGCAGATTACAACACGCAGATAACCGCTTTAGTTTTGAGTTGGTTAAAGGAGTGAAAAGTAAAGAAGGCGCCAAAAAGAAACGAGCATTCATTAGCGATCGTGATGATTGGTGGCATCAATTTAATATTGAAAGTTTGCTCACCAAAGAATGTATCAAAGGGTTTGCATTCAATTCATCAAGCGGTTTGGCGCGTATTGAAGAAGAAGAGGTACATAATGGGTTAGACCAGGTTGAGGTTCTGCTAGAACGTATGTCGCACAGTGCTGCTTGGGATAAACGCTTGTCAAAGGCGTTGTTTGAGCTGCTCATTCCCAATCGGTTTAAAGATATAATTCGCAATCAAAACAATATTTTACTTAAGTTAGATCTTGAAGCAGCACAATTTCCGTGGGAAATGTTTCACGATTTTGATTCAGATGAAACTCCGGCTGCCGTTAACAGTGGACTCATACGTCAATTACTCACTTCAGAATATGAAAGCCTTCCGTTACGAGCTTCTAGCAACTCGGCGCTCATTATTGGCGATCCACTTTATAATGAAGAAAATTTGCCACAGCTGCCGGCAGCAAAAAAAGAAGCTCAGGATGTCAATGCAAAGTTAGAGCAGGCTGCATTTGAAACCTTTTCCCTTATTAATGCAGAACCGGCAGAAATTATGCTGGAGCTCTATACCCGCCCTTATAAGATCCTGCATTTTGCCGGTCATGGTCTTTATGATTTAGCAAACGAGCGCGTGGGGATTGCCATCGGGGATGGTATTTGCATCAATCCCGCAATGATCAAGCAACTGAGTTACGTGCCGGAATTCGTTTTTATCAATTGCTGTTATTCGGGAACCTTAGATGCTAAAGATTCGGCATACACGCAATCCCGATTTAAGCTTGCCGCCAATGTGGGAACGCAGTTGATCAATATGGGAGTTAAAGCTATTGTGATAACCGGTTGGGCAGTAGATGATGCGGCGGCTGCGACCTTTTCTGAGCATTTTTACAAGCGCATGCTTATGGGTTATGAATTTGGCGAAGCGGTGCAAATGGCGCGTAAAATGTGTTATCAAAATCACGGGCATACCAATACGTGGGGAGCGTATCAATGCTACGGAAATCAGCATTACAAGTTTTTTGATCTTAGTAAAGCAAAAGATGACGACTACGATTATGTGTTGAGTTCGCAGGTTTACATTGATCTTGAAAATCTCTATTCAGAAGTAAAGCATAATGCAACTAAAAAGAAGCAAGGTCAAAAGCGCTTGGAAACAATTCTAAACAATGCGGCGAGCAATAATTTGATCGATGGTGTCATTCGAGAAAAAGAGGCACTTATTTACGATGAATTGAATGAGCCGCTAAAGGCATTAGAAACCTTTGGTGCAGTGCTTACGCTAGAAGATGCTAACTTTTCTCTGAAAGTATTAGAGCATTTTTGTTTGTTGCGTTCTCATAATTTTTCGGAAGATGCTGAAAAACGTTTGGCAGAATTAGATCAGGTGACCAAACTCGCTATGATAGGCAAAACCACTTTGCGACTGGGTGTGGTGGGTAATGCCTATAAATTTGCTTCGGCCTATGAGCAGCCAAAAAAGCGCGATTTGTACCTCAAATTTGCACTGGATTATTACACCGAAGCTTTTATGATCAACAGCGATCTTTATGATGGCAACAGTCTGGATGCTTTTTCAAATATGGTGTTTATTGCGTATTTGCTAGAAGGTTATGGACACGGAAGTCTCAAAGCCTTGTTTGAACGGTTTACGACTAAAGATCCGCTGACCTATCTGAGGGATTTTCATAAGCAACTAGATGATGTAGATCCGGAAGATTTAGATATTTCGGTACTTCTCGGGATGACAGAAGTCAGCTTTTGTTTACTACTATTAGATAAAGACGAAACTCAAGAAGAGCAGATTTTTGCAGAGATTAATAAGCGTTTTAATGAAACCTTCAGATTGCTTCATAGCGCACGACAAATACGCATTGAGATTGCTCAGATTGAATTTTTAACCAAGCATACAGCTATTATTTCCGAGAAAAAAATCAATATCTTGAATAAGATAAAACGCGTTCTTGAAGAGAAGAATAAAAGCTAGAAAAGAACTTTTAGGCCTGCCAAGAATCGCTCATTTTTTTGACTTATAATATTCTTTTAAGACACTTTTGCGGCCTATGGTTGCGGTGATGATATCTTTTTCTAGATCCCAGCCTCGGGCCGGACTGTACTGTCGACCATACCAGATAATTTGTAGGTGCAGTTCATTCCAAAGATCTTTTGGAAAAAGGCGTTTAGCATCTTTTTCGGTTTGAACTACGTTTTTTCCATTGGTTAAATTCCACCGGTACATCAAACGGTGAATGTGCGTATCTACAGGAAATGCCGGAATGTTAAATGCTTGAGAAACCACTACGCTTGCCGTTTTGTGACCCACCGCAGGGAGCTGCTCTAACGCTTCGATACTTTCAGGAACTTTTCCATCATATTTATCGATAAGTATATGAGAAAGACCGTGAATACCTTTTGCTTTCATCGGCGATAAACCCACAGGTTTAATGATCTCGCGAATTTCTTCCACAGAGAGTTTGACCATATCATAAGGGTTATCGGCGACCTCAAATAGAAGCGGCGTGATCTGATTTACCTTGACATCAGTACTCTGCGCACTCATCAAAACCGCGATAAGCAGCGTGTACGGATCTTTATGATCTAACGGAATGGGAATCTGAGGATAAAGTTGCTTTAACGTATCTATAACAAAGGTTACCTTCTCGGCTTTAGTCATTATCTGTAATTTTGAAAACGAAAATACAAAGAAGGGATTTTTTGAAACCTTAAAAAGAATCAATTCTACACATTAAAATATAGAAAATCATGAATATGCTAAAAGAAGGAGATCAAGTACCTGCATTTACCACTAAGGATCAGGACGGAAACGAAGTACAATGGAGCGATTATGCAGACAAAAAAGTCATTGTGTTTTTCTACCCAAAAGCGTCAACACCGGGTTGTACTGCCGAAGCTTGTAACTTGAGAGATAATTACAAAGAATTACAAGCAGAAGGTTACGAACTACTAGGCGTGAGTGCAGATTCAGAACGTCGTCAAACCAATTTTAGAAATAAGTATGAGTTTCCTTTTCCGCTTTTAGCAGATGAAGATAAAACCGTGATCAACGCTTTTGGTGTTTGGGGACCAAAAAAGTTTATGGGCAAAGAATATGATGGAATCCATCGTACCACCTTTATTGTAGAAAACGGAACGGTAACCCGTGTTATAGGAAAGGTAAAAACCAAAGACCACGCCACTCAAATTTTAACCGAAGCATAAAACGTTTCAAAACATACTATTAGAAATCCGCTCCTGCAGCGGATTTTTTTTTGCAACCTATTGAAGGTGAGTTTTCTATTGGTTTGCATTTAAAGCAGCTACCTCGCAATCTTCAATTTTACCCTCAAATGAGCTTCTTAACATAAAGCCTTAGAACAATTTTAAATAGTAATGTTGAGGTAACTTTTTTAACCTTCAATTGATTTAAAATTAATTCAAGCACGATACTGAGTTAACGCCGAAAAATGCTGGTCTAGATAGATTTGTTTCCAACTAAAAATCAAATTTCTATTAAACATGACTACATTAAAAAAACTTTTATTCAACCTTATGATGCTTGCATCTGTGGGTGTAGTATTTATTGCTTGTGAGGGTGAAGATGGCCTTGATGGGGCAGACGGCGTTGATGGCGTTGACGGTACCGATGGTGTTGACGGCCAGGATGGTGAAGATGGAGAAGACTTTACTCCAACCGCTGAGCTTTTTGCAAACAAATCAAGTTTAGAGCCTTTAGTACAAATGTCTCCGGCTTTCAACTTTGTAAAGCCTTATTCGTTGATCAGTACTTCTGATGTGATCGGGGAGACCAATTTTCAAATGGCAGGTTCTGCAGACGGTGCCGGTTTCTTAAAAGATCCTAATAGCGACGGATATATTTATGTAGTTAATAACGAAGATCACTATGCGGTATCTCGTATTTTCTTAGACGAGAACTTAATTCCTGTTAAAGGTGATTACTTATTGAATTCTGGTGTGGCAGATTGGGCACGCCAATGTAGTGCTACAATGTGGGAAGCAGACATTCACGGAGGTAGCGAAGATATTTTCTTATCAGCATCAGAGAGCTACAGCTATAAAGTAAAAGCGATTGATCCTTATGTAGAGACTCCAACTCCCACTGCAGATTTTGGTCTGGCAGCATTGGGCGAATTCTCTTGGGAAAACGCGGTTCCATTACCTAAAGATGCTTATACCGGAAAAACGGTGATCATCGGTGGTGATGACGATTCTAGCGGTTCTGAAGGCCAAGTTGTTCTGTATTATTCAGAAAACGGCGACGCAGATCTTGAAGGAGGTAAAGTTTATGTTTTAAAACTGAAGCAAATCTCTGACGGAAACGGTGGCGTAATCGCTGCTGAAGAAGGCCAGATCTACAACGAAGGTGATCTTGATTTCAAAGCAACTTATGATGTAGAATTTGTTGAAATTCCTGACGCTGCAAACCTAAGCGCAAGCGAGATGGAAGATGCTTGTATTGAAGTTGGTGCTTCGGCATTTATGCGTGTTGAAGATGTAGATTATCAGAAAGGTTCTGATGCTAATGGTCGCAATGTGTATTTTGCTGTAACCGGTAGAGGTCCCGGAGCAGGAACGTATAATGACTGGGGAACCGTTTATAAATTAGAACTTGATGCAGATGCTCCGTTAACCGGAAAGCTTACCCAAGTAGTAAGCGGAAACACAGACACAAACAATATGGACGGGAACCTTGCAAGCTTGCAGAGCCCTGACAACATTTGTGTGACTGAGAACTATGTATACTTTCAAGAAGATCCAAATTCATTCAACAGAAATCACAATTCATACATCTATCAGAGTGATTTAAATGGAGATAATATCGAAGTTGTATTGCGCTTACGCGTTGACCAGAACTTAGCTGAAGATCCAGGTGTGGTTTACAACGGAGAGTTTGGTTCTTTGATTGACATTTCAGATAAAATAGGGGTAGACGGTACTTTTGTACTGGCACTTCAGCCTCATTACTGGACTGATGATTTCTTCCAAGGATTAGATGGTCACATCATTTCTGGACGTGAAAACAGACAAGGTTCTCAAGTAATTTTATTACAAGGCTTACCAAGATAACAACCAACCATTATAGTCTTTAAACCTCCACAAATTCTTGTGGAGGTTTTGTCATAAATACCTAGTACCTGTTTCTATGAAATTACTTACCCGACTCGGCCTGATTGTATTATTGTGTTTTTCGGCTTGTAAAAACGATAAGAAGGCTGACGAAACGCTTACCGCTTTAGTAGACTGGCAACCTACTCAGGACTATTATAAAATGCATTTAACCGAAGCGATGCAGTACTTAGATTCGTTAGCGGTCACCCCCGCTGAAAGCGCTAAGGCCAAAATCTATTTTAGTAAAGCACGTGTGGCTTTTAAAAAAGCCGAACCCTACGCTTCATACATCAATCCTGTGGTAGGGCATCGCGCCAATGGTCCCGCACTGCCTTTTTTAACAGATGATTCTCAAAAGGTTTTGGAGCCTGTTGGACTTCAAAAAATTGAAGAATCTATTTATGAGGGAATTGAGAACGAAACTACTTATCAAAAAGAACTGCGTCTCACCAAAGGTTTACTAGAAATTTTAAAAGGAAATATTGCAGAGCGCGAAATTAACGCTGAACGGTTCTTTATCGCAACACATCAACAGTTGATGCGTATGGTGAGTCTTGCGATCGCTGGTTTTGATACACCCGTGAGCGGATTAGGTTTGGGAGAAACTCAAGAATCCTTACAAAGTCTCAGAGATGTTTATGCATTGAGCATACAAGAGCGTGTAAAAGCTGCTGATGCACAGTTAGATCTTCAATTTCAAGATCAGGTTGAGAAGGCTATTGCGTTTATTGCAACCAATAAAGATTTTGCAACTTTTGATCGCTACACATTTATTCGGGAATATTTTAATCCCATTACGCGCAGCTGGGTGGCGATACGCAAAGCTTCAGACGTATGGGAACCGGTGACTAATAAACCCTATAATTTTGATGCACCTACCTTTTTTGAAGAGGATTCTTTTAATGTGGAATATTTCAGAGAGATCACAAATCGTAATCCTTCCGAAGCACAAATCGCATTAGGAAAGCGTCTGTTTTTTGACAAAAATCTTTCAAAAGGAAAAGATATGGCTTGTGTTACTTGCCACGATCCCAAACTAGCCTACACAGATGGGAAGGTAACCAATATGAATAATACCGGTTCGCCGTTAAAACGGAATTCTCCCACCTTGATCAACTCGGTTTTTCAACGCGCATTTTTCTGGGATGGCAGAGCCGAAACCTTACTTGCTCAGATTTCAGGGGTATTTACCAATAAAGAAGAATTCAACAGTACAGTACACGAATTCTCTGAAGAAGTGTTAACCGATTCCACCTATTACGAAGCTTTCAAAGAAGTATTCGGTACGCGCAGAAGTTGGACTAACGACGAAACCATCAAAGCACTTTCGGCATACATCAGTACGCTTAATGGTTTCAGTTCAAAGTTCGATAAAAATATGCGTGGAGAAGAAAACACATTTACTCCTGAAGAAAAACAGGGGTTAAACCTATTTATGGGAAAAGCGCTTTGCGCTACCTGTCATTTTATGCCGCTCACCAGTGGGACAGTGCCTCCCTTTTTTACCGATACAGAAAAGGAAGTGATAGGTGTGCCGGAAACTGCTGCAAATAAAGAGCTTGACGACGATCTGGGCTTTTACTTTATGTACGAAGAGCCCATACAATTGGGAATTTTTAAGACGCCAACCGTGCGTAACGCAGAGCTTACCGCGCCCTATATGCATAACGGTGTGTATGAAAGTTTAGAAGAAGTTATTGACTTTTATAATAAAGGAGGCGGCGGTGGCCTTGGCTTTGATCTGCCGCATCAAACACTACCGTTTGACAACCTCGAACTTACCTCCGAAGAACAGCAAGCTTTGGTCGCTTTCTTAAAAACCCTCACGGATGTACCCGAAGAGGTCGTTTATTAAGCGTTTGGGATTTCATTAAATTATTTAAATTTTAGCAGCAACTTAACAGGTTGCTGCTTTACCTTTGTGCCTAATATGAAGGCATTTGTAAAATCTGTTTTTCTCTTCTTGCTGCTCCTTTTGGGAGCTGGAGAGTTTTCTTTTGGAGTTACTCCGGCAGATACTTTTGCGCCAGTTGTGCCGGGAGAACACCGTGCATCTGTTCAAGAGGGCAATGACAAGGCGGTTGCAGTCGAGCAACTTTTGCTTACTGCTCCTGAAGTTTCTTTGCATCAGCAAAAGGATCACTCTTTTAATGGTTCTGATTTTTGGGCAGGTCTTGCTTCAGAGTCTACTGCGCTACTTACGACACTAAACCTTCAGTACTTGACACTGTGTGAACGTATTACCCCTTCGCTCAGTCGGCTAGATCTCATTTTCCCTTTTCATTTATTTCCGTAAAGAATTTTAATTTTTTGACTTTAAAAGTCGGGTTTATCTTTTTAAGCTTCGGCTTAGATGCACTTTATGCATCAAAATGTATTTGGCATCGCTAAAGGTGTTAATACGCAGTCCTGATAGCTATTGGGACGCTAAAAAATTAAACAACTCTTTATCTTATGAAATTAAATATGATTTTGGTTTTTGCCGTTGTGGTGGGAGCCGTAGCAGTACCTTATATTCTTTTTATCCTTTTTGGATCAAACACTAAAAAACTCAGTACTTTTTTTAAAACCGAAGCAACAAAACAAAACCTCGCTTTTGATAAAACAGAGCAGTGGGCTTCGCGAATCATTGGTATTGATCTTAAAAATAATGTGCTGTTTTACGCACAGTTAGTACAAGAGCAAATCGTGCACAAAGCGGTTGATCTTTCTACAATTTCTCGCGTGAATCTTCTTGAGGATCTACAAACTAAACGTATTGACGGAAAAGTAAGTAGCACTTTAGAGAATCTTACTTTAGAACTGATACCACAAAACAGTGGAGCGCCAATACTTCTTAATTTTTACGATTCGCTCATAGATTCAGCTCAGAATTTTGAGATGAAGCGTGCAAGCGCCTGGAAGTCTGATATTCAAAACGCTTTAACCGCAAAGCAAGCTGCTGTTGTAGCTGCTTAATTTTGTCTTTTACCCCTTAATTGACGAAAAAACCTCGGCTGAAAAGCCGAGGTTTTATTTTTTAACAAAATAGCTTCTTGAAGCTTATTTTTTGTTGTGTTCAAAAAGGTAATTGGTGAGCAAGGTATATAAATGTCTGCGGGTATTCATTCCCTCGTAAATACCATGGGAGCGATTAGGATAAGACATCATCGTAAACTGTTTGTTTTGTTTGATGAGTTCGTTTACCAGATACTCCATATTTTGGTAATGCACGTTATCGTCGCCGGTACCGTGAACCACCAGTAAATTTCCTTCTAGATTTTTAGCATAGGTTACCGGAGAACCTTCAATAAAATCTTCAAGATTTTCCTGCGGAAGTCCCATATAACGCTCTTGATACACATTGTCATAAAACAGCTGATTCGCCACTGCGGCTACCGCCATTCCGGTTTGATAGATCTCAGGATAACGGAATAACAGATTTAACGTCATTGAGCCACCGCCGCTCCAGCCCCAGACTGAAACCCGATCTTCATCAAGAAAACTCCATTTTTCTAGTAAAGCTTTAGTCGCCATCGCCTGATCACGCGAATTCACCACACCAACCTTGCGGTAGATCGATTTACGCCACGCGCTACCTTTTAAAGATGGCGTGCCGCGGTTATCCATATTGATGATCACAAAGCCTTGCTGCGCTAAAAAGATATCGTACAAACCAATGAAATTGTCGGTGGCCATTTGCCCCCAAGGTTCGCCATATACATGAAAAAGCACAGGGTATTCTTGAGATTCATCAAAACCTACAGGCTTGGTGATTCTACCTTCAACCAAAATACCGTCTTCGGTTTCTACTTGAAAAAATTCGGTTGCCGGAAGCGCCAGGCTGCTTAGTTTCTCTTTTAAATCGGCATTGTCAACCAAGACTTTTATGGTCTTGTGATTAGGCAGACTTATCAGGCGTACAGTAGTTGGTTCATCAACACTCGTGTGCGAATGAATCGCATACTTTCCGTTTGGTGCGATTTGATAGGTATTGATCCCTTCAAATTCTTCAGGCGTAAGGCGTTTGGGAGTGCCTTTTCCTTTTAATGAAGTCGAGAACAAATAACGCTGCGCAGGATCTTCCGGCGAAGCCGAAAAGAATACTTCCTTAGCTGTTGCGGTATAAAAAGCCGCCACATCATAGTCGCCCGGAGTTAATAACGTACGCTTGCCGGTTTCTAAACTTACTTTGTAAATATGCCGCCACGCATCATTTTCGGTCATTCTTAAGAACTCAGACTTATCTGGTGTTAAGAGCAAATCATTTTTACCCCATTGGTTGGCAGAAACATCGGGGTAATCGAGATCTACCCAGGTTTCTTCGGTTTCAGTATATACTTCTTTTAGCGCCTTAGAAGAAGGTACATAGGTGTAGATCTTCAGTGTATTTTGCTTGCGGTTCAATTGCTGAATCAACAAAAGATCTTCGTCAATCCACTGTAAAGCGGGCAAATAATGCTGAATAGGATCACCTGGAACCGGAATCCAGGTAGTCTCTTTGGTCTTAGTATTTACAATGCCCACCTTAGTCGAAGAAGGATCGTAACCCACTTTGGGGTACTGCAACGGAATAGGCTTAGCATACACAGAATCGGTGGTGTTAATCATATAAAACGTCCCGATTTCTGATGCATCAAGCTGCCAATAGGCGATGTGTTTTCCGTCAGGATTCCATCTAAAACCATCACGCGCACCAAACTCTTCTTCATAAACCCAGTCAAAGGTTCCGTTGATGATATCGCCCGTTCCGTCTGTTGTAAGTTGGGTTACTTCGCCGGTTTTAAAATTCTCTTCATAAAGATTGAAACCTGAAACATAGGCTACGTTTTCATTAGAATCAGAGAACTTAGCAAACATCAATGACGACGAAGGAAGCGCCGCGCCCAATTGCTTCAAAGATTTGGTATCCAGATCATACACCCAATAGTCACCTTTGGTATTTGAGCGCCAAACCCGACTGGTGTTGGTGAAAATAAGCACCTTGCTTTCATCGTTTGAAAGGCTGAAATCAGCAATTTGAAGCGCTTGATCTTCACCCGAAGGCGTAAGGGCTGCTGCGCTTAAAAAGACTTCTTGAGCATTAGATTTACTTGCATACTTGATGAGTTGGTCTTGACCGTCTTCGGTTTGCTCGATAGTGACAAAGGCGTCTCCATCATCGATCCAACTTATTGCTCGCGCGCTCTCCCCGCGAAATTCAGAGGAATAAATTCGATCTAATGTTAATTGAGAGGCGTCTTGTGCATTTGTTGTACTATTTACTGCAATTGTAAATAAGCAAAGCAGGCCTAGTTTTATGGCTTTCATAGGTTAGTTATTTCTAAGTTTTTCGATGGCTTCAGGCGTTTTGGCAAGTGGTTCACCCAATAGTTTGCTTCCGTCTTTGGTAATGACAAAATCTTCTTCAACGCGTATGCCGCCAAAAGATTTGAATTTTTCCACTTCGTCATAATTCACAAAGTCCATATACTTTTTCTGCGCTCTGCGCTCATCGATCAAGAACGGATTGAAATATAAACCGGGTTCTACCGTGAGTACAAAATCCTCTTGAAGTTCTTTTCCTAAGCGTAAAGATTTCAGACCAAACTCAGTGCTTTTCTTCAGCTCAGGAGTATAGCCCACATATTGCTCGGCCAGATTTTCCATATCGTGAATGTCTAAGCCCATCATATGACCCAAACCGCATTGAAAGAAAAGCGTATGTGCTCCGGCAGCAACTGCTTCGTCAGCGTCACCTTTCATCAGGCCAAGATCAGTAAGACCTTCTACGAGCTTCTTGGAAGCCAGCAGGTGAATGTCTTTAAAACGCGTACCCGGTTTTAATGCAGCAATGGCACTTTCGTGCGCATTAAGGACGATATTGTAAACATCCTTCTGCAACGGACTGAACGTTTTTCCGACAGGGAAGGTGCGCGTCATATCACCACCGTAGCCCATCGTGTTATACGCGCCGCAATCGCAAAGTACCAGATCGCCTTCACTCAGGACGGCTGTGGTTGCGTGATTGTGCAGGTATTGGCCATCTTTGGTTAGAATAATGGGGAAGGCGAGTCCGCCGCCACCGCTTACTGCAATACCGTTAAGCGTACCTGCCATTTGCATTTCGGTCATTCCGGCTTTAGTATTGATGATGGCATACTCGTGCATTTTGCGGGTAATATTCACAGCTTCTTCAAGTTGTACCAATTCTTCAGCCGATTTGCGCTCGCGCTGAGCAACGATTGCCTGAATCAAGGCTACAGATTTGTTAGCTTCTACCTCTTGGAGCGGAATATCTAAAAGTTCGCTGATCGCAATTTTTTGAGCCGAACGATAGGGCGGAAGGTAATGTACTTGTTGTCCTTTGGCTAACTGCGCTTTTAAATAAGACGCTACCTGATCTAAAGGTTTTACAGTGCTGAAGCCTGATTTTTCAGCAAAGCTTTCTAATTTTTCAGCAGAACCGATCCATACTTTTTCTTCCGGAGTGGCATTGTTTCCGAAGAGGATTTCTTCCCCGGTGTCGATGTTGATCAAGAAGTATAAATTAGGAATATGGTCGATTCCGGTGTAATATAAAAAGCTGCTATCCTGCATAAAAGGATACCAGTTATCGGCATAATTCATCGAGCTTTCGCCATTTCCTGGAAAGAGGATGATGCCACTTTTTAAGGTTTGTTTTAAAATATTTCGTCTATTGACGTATGTGCTTTTAGGGAACATAAAGTGAATTAAATTTTGTGAGTTTTATGGTTTATAGGAAACTTTAAAACCGCTAATGGCTGCTAAATTACCGAAACCTCTTTAGAAAGAATAACCGGCGATTGCCCTATTGTATGCATTTATTAGCATTCTGAATGCAAAAAGAGGCGCTAAAAGCCTCTTTTTGTGCAAACAATTCTATTTGTGATAGACCTTATCTGTCTTCCAAACGGTCTTTTACATATTCAACTTTTGTTTTTCCGTGGGGTTTGGCATTTCCGTTTTCATCTAAGCCAACCATCACGATCTTGTCGATGGTGATGATGGTCTCGCGGGTCATTTTGTTACGTACCTCACATTTTAAGGTTAGGGAAGCGGTACCAAATTTTACCGGTTCGATACCAATTTCAACGATATCCCCTTCACGCGCGCTAGACTTAAAATCAATCTCAGAAATATATTTAGTTACCGTACGCGGATTCTCTAATTGTATGATGGCATAAAGCGCCGCCTCCTCATCGATCCATTCTAAAAGTCGGCCTCCAAAGAGCGAACGATTGGGATTAAGGTCTTGCGGTTTGATCCATTTTCTAGTGTGAAAATTCATAGTTTTTCTCTTAAAAATTCTACTGTAAATTTAAGACTTATAATGCCCAAAAGCTCCCCAATTGCTACGGTTTCCTCTATGGTATGATAACCAATTTATATAGGATTATACGATTTTTAAACTGCTATAACCTTGCCCATTTTGTGTAAGTTGAATCTGCGTTGCGATACGCTCTTTTAAACTGTCTACGTGGCTGATCACCCCGATCATTTTTGAAGATTCGGCTTGCAGCACCTCAAGCGTGTCCAACGTTTGATCTAGAGTTTCAGGGTCAAGAGTTCCAAAACCTTCGTCAATAAACAGGCTGTTGATCGTAATATTGCGTGATGCGAGATCAGATAGTGCCAAGGCCAGCGCCAGACTTAAAATAAAAGTCTCGCCGCCGCTCAGCGTTTTAATCGAACGACGTTGCCCACCCATATGCTCATCAATCGCAACCAGACTGTCGTCCTCATCATCTGCCGGTTGGTCTATTTGATAACGATCGGTAAGATGTTTTAGGCGCTTGTTAGCTAGCTGAAGCAATTGCGCTAGTGTAAGGTCCTGCGCAAAATCATTGAATTTATTCCCGTTCGCATCACCGATCAGGTTATTGAGAATCAACCAATGTTCACCATCTTTAAGTTCCTGATCGATCTGTTTCTGAAGTTTTCTAATCTGCTCCAGATTATCCTTGTGATTTAATAGTTGGCGTGATAAAACAGAAGCTGAATGTTCGTGTTGCTGAAGCGTTTCTGTTTGTTCCTGATGCTGTTCTTGAAGTTTTTCAAGTGGTGCCTCACTCGCCGAATCCGTTAGGATTTGAATTTCTTCAATGAGTTTGTTGCGTAAGGTTTTTAAACGTAAAGCATCCTCGTTGATCTTTTCTAACTCTTGTTTCCAAGCTTGAGCGGTTGCGGCATTCAAACGCTTTTGTAATGCATCTTCAATAGATTCATAACCTTTCTTGTTCAATTGCTTTACTAGGCTGGCAGTGAGACTATCTAAGGTTTTTACAAGGTCGTGTTCTGTTTCTTTAGCTGCTGTGAGCAGTTTTTGTTGCTGGTTTACGGTTTGCTCGTTACGATTCCAGGAGGTTTCATTGTGACTGATGTCTTGTTCAAAATTTTTACCGGAATAGACTGCGGAAATTGCTTCTGCTTTCTTTTTACCCTTTGCCAAAAGCCCTTTTAGATCGGTTGTTTGCTGCTGAATTTGAGCAAGTATTTTAATGTTTTGCTGAAGTTTTTCAGCGGAATTTAATTCCTGTTCTTGCTGTTCCAGTTGAAGCTCCAATTCGTTAAACGTAGCGCTGCCTTTGGTTTGCATCAGGTTTTTGAATTGGGCATCAAAAGTGGTTTGCAGAGCACTCAGGTCTTCATCAAGAACTTTTATACGATGTTCGAGCTGTTGTATTTGTTGCGTTAATTGCTGAAGCGAACTTTCTTTAGTCGCGAGTTCTTTGTTCAGCGTTTTTAATTCGTGTTCTAATTGGAGCACCGCAGCTTTGAGTCCGTTTTCTTCTTGCGGAATATGGGCTGCAAAAGGGTGATCAAGGGAACCACAAAGCGGACAAGGTTCATTATTTTGTAGGTCTTTGCGATAATCTTCAAGTTGTTTTTGCAGTTGCGCTACTTCCAGCGTTTTTTGCTTAGCGATGTGCTGAGCTTTTTTCAACTCGATCTGCTGTTTCAGTTGTTTGACCTCTTCGGGCAACTGCGCTTGTTGCTTTTGAAGAGAAACGTATTCTTCATTACGTTCCTTACGCTGACTTTGCAAAGTGCTTAAAGCCATATGTGCTTTCTCAGCTGCGCGGATGTTTTTCAGTTTGGATTGAATTGTTGCCAATCGTTCTGCTACCGAAGCATTTTTAAGGTCAAATCGGTTCTCTAAAGCTGCATACGCAGAATTGGACTTCGTAAATTTCTCCTGTAAAGCAGCTTCAAAACCCTTGAGATCTTTTAGGTCTAAATGTAAATCGAATTCCCTAGCTGCCGTTTGCAACGGATTTTTACTGGTTTCGAAAGCGGTGCGCAAGGCATTGCGCTCATCGATCAAGGCACGGACTTCCGCTTTATAACGTTCCATTTTTTCCGGAAAATCAGTTGGTGTGACCGTAAGTTTAAATTGCTCGCTAATTTGTTGCGTTAAGTGCTCTCGTTCGGCTTTCGCAGCTTCTAAAGCTTCCGTAGCCTTATTGATTTCGGTTTGCTTTTCTTTTTGCTTTTCCTGCAAACTTTGCCAATGATTGAGTTCTTCTGCAAAAAGTTGAATCGCTTCGTGATGCTTCAGTGCATCTCCTTTTTCTTTTTCGAAGTTTTCCTGAAGCGCGACTACTTCGCTTAATTCTTTCTGTGTTTTTTGCAGTTCGCGTTCTTCGGCTTGTAGTTTCTTTTTAAGCTCGATCTCTTTGGTAAATTGTTCGATCGATTGCTTTAACTGTTTTTGTGTTTCGGCTAAAGTTTCAGCTTCTTTTTGCTTTGTTGCGAACGTATCTTCTTCCAACAATTGCTCTCTGAAAGTCTCAATTTTAGCGCGTTTAGCATCAATTTCCTTAGCACGCTCTTTGTTCCGAAGAAACACTTCTATCCCAATTCTGCGATAGATATCTGTACCCGTGATTTTTTCAAGAAGCGCACCGCGTTCCTTTTTGGGCACTTGTAAAAACTTGGCAAATTCGCCCTGCGCCAACACTACCGACTTGATAAACTGATCATAATTCAAACCGATCAGCTCCTCATTTTTTCCCGGCACATCCGATTTTTTTAAATCGAGAATTTCGTTGCTTACTGTGTTTATGAGCTCCATATGATAATCGCGCAGATTACCATTTCGGTTGGTCGAAATTTCCCAGCGCGAGGTGAAAATCCCTTGATTGCATTGATAGGTGATTTGCGCATTCGCATCTTCCTGATTGCGGGTAAGAATAGCTCCTTTTTTGAGCACCTCGTTCGTACTCATCTTCCCTAAACGTGGCACATGATTGAATAACGCCAGGGAGATCACATCAAGGATCGTGGTTTTTCCGCTTCCGGTTGGGCCCGTGATCGCAAAAAGGCTGTTTTGCAAAAAAGGTTCTTGGGTAAAATCGATCTCGTGCTCACCACGCAGCGAGTTGATGTTTTTAAAAGCAATTTTTAATATTTTCATTTTAAGCGGGATCTGCGGTGTTGAGGTGTTCTACAAGTTCCTGAAATGCCAAAGTTACTTTCGCCTTGGTTTCTGCGTCATACGAGTTTTGCTCTAACATTTTAGTAAAAACTTCAAGCGGTTTAAGATCTTCTAGATGTTGCTGCGCATCAAACAATTTTCCGGTTGCTTTTAATCGGTTTTTAAAAGTCGCCCGATGTTTAACGATCTCCAGACCAGGCGTATTAAATTCGGTAACTAGCGTGTCGAGCTGTGCAATGCGGTTGGCATCAAAGTTTTCTTCGATCAACTCTACTTCGATGAGGTTGGTGAGTTCGCCTTCAGATGTTAATGCTTCCAATTTGCTTTGTATACGCTCCAGATCGCCACTCACTTTGTTCAACTTTCTAAACGTAGGAATTGCAATGCTTTTGGGTTCAAAACCCGTTGAAGTATCTAAGATCAGCACCCGTTTTTCATCGGTACGCTCGCTGAAAGAAAGCGGTAAAGGCGAACCGCTATAAAATGCGGGAATTGCAGCACTCACGCGTTGGGGTTTATGTATATGCCCCAGCGCCACATAACTGAAATACTCTCCAAACTGACTCGCCTGAAAGGCAGCCTGATTACCGATTTGAATGTCGCGTTCGCTCTCTGAAGATTCAATGCCTGCTGCATACAAATGCCCCATAGCGATCACCGGTAGTCCGGAAAATTTTTTCTTACAAAGCTCTGCTGCCTGAGTAAAGACCGCTTCAATCCCTTTTCTTATGGCTTCAATGCGATTTTCATAGGTAACGCCAGATTCTGCGGCACGAATATCTCCATCCCGTAAAAACGGAATCGCAGCAACGACAAGCTGGTCATTATCCTGTTTACCTTGAACGGGAATCAAGCAATCTTCCGGATTTTCAGGCATTCCGCCAAGGATATGCACATTAAGTGCTTCTAGTATTTCGCGAGGCGCATCAAGCATCGACGGCGAATCGTGGTTTCCGCCGGTGATGATGAGTTTACAATTGAGATTGCTTAACTGCTTTAAAGCTTTATAGTATTGTTTGCGCGCTTCGGCGGAAGGATTAGCAAGGTCAAAAACATCTCCGGAGACCAAAACGAGTTCGATTTTTTCCTCTTGAATAATAGCAATCAGCCAAGAGATAAAGCGTTCAAAATCGGTATATAAATAGTGTTTGTGCAGTTTTTTGCCAATGTGCCAGTCGGCCGTATGCAGGATTTTCATGACTTTGAATTTAATCGCGTAGGAGGAGGCGTGAAGTTACGAAAATTGAGAGGTTTGTAGGAT
This sequence comes from Leeuwenhoekiella palythoae, assembly GCF_900130045.1. Classification (GTDB taxonomy): domain Bacteria; phylum Bacteroidota; class Bacteroidia; order Flavobacteriales; family Flavobacteriaceae; genus Leeuwenhoekiella; species Leeuwenhoekiella palythoae. Next base: position 500,581 of record NZ_FQXT01000001.1, on the reverse strand, counting down.
TGATTCTTGACTTTAGAATATGCTCAAAGGTCAAGGTATTTTTACGTAAGCTATTAAAACCTTATTTGAATTGCGACCTAATAAGTTTTTCATAGATACCATCACCTAACCATTTGCGTAGGGCCATTGCCGGTTTTGCCATAAAGCCTTTAGCATAGCGGCGGTTAGGTTTTTTTATGGTTGCTGCTTTAGCGATAGTTTTTCCTAAAACGTCTACATCGGTGAGGCGGTCACCGGTGTAAGCTTCATGCATACCCTCTGCCGCGGCATTAGCAAATGCAGCATAAGGCCCAGATCCTGACTTTTCTTTTAAATTTTTAGCAGCAATTGTACCCCAGTCTGTTTTTATAGCGCCCGGTTGTACAATCACTACATCAATATCAAAGGCTTTCAATTCTAAGCGTAAACAATCACTCCAGCCTTCTAGAGCGTGTTTTGTTGCGTGATACCAAGCCCCAAATGGCGTGTAGATTTTACCGGCCATCGAGGAGATGTTTACGATACGACCCTTTTTATTTTTGCGCATTGCAGGCAGCACCAATTGCGTAATACGGGCCAAACCAAAAAGATTGACCTCAAACTGGCGTTTGGCTTCTTCTATTGAAACATCTTCAACAGCGCCGTAAGACCCATAACCGGCATTGTTGATCAACACATCAATGCGTCCTTCTTTTTTTAAAATATGTTCTACACAGGAAATTATGGATTCGTCTTTGGTAAGATCTAAAAAATGGGTGTGCATTCCTAAGTGTTCTAGCTCTTGCATTTCATCAGTTCTTCGAGCAGCACCGTAAACGATATGTCCCTTTTCGAGTAACTTTTTGGCTGTAGATTTACCGATCCCCGAGCTGGATCCAGTAATTAAAATAACGTGTTGCATAGCTAACTTTAGTTTTTAAGTTTGGCAATATTCCTATGATAGAATCACGATTTAAAGAGCAACCAGCCTAAACGTAGACCCAGTATGGGTGAGAAAAAACTTTCGCCAGACTCATTAAAACCATATCCCGCACCTAAGTTAAGATCTAGTTTTAATCCTCCTTTATAATATCGTTGTAAGCCCCATACCGGCCCGATAGCTCCAAAATAAGACTCATAATACTCTAGGCTTCCTATTATAGGTTTCCCAGTTTGTACCGCAGCGCTTAAAGCGAGATAATTAGCGCTGTTTTTCGTAATGTTTTTCCCTTTATCCATTCGCTTTTTGAAGTTATAATAATAACGGTATTGCGTGTTGAAAATAGGGTAAACGCCATAACCTTCTCCAAACATTCCTTTTTGATAAGCAAAACCCGTTCCTACCCTAAAATCTAAGGTTGTTGTTGGAGTGAGCCCCAATTCATACTCTAAACCCGGAGTTAAAATATTTACAGAAAATATACCTTTTTCAACTGTGGGTTGTTGGGCATAAGATGTGAAAAGGCTACAAAAAAAGATACTGAAGAGTAGGAGTTGTTTCATAAATTCAAAAATGCTTTTTGACTGAAAAGTAAATATATAGAAGCACGACGTATTATTTGAAATTATGATTTTTAATTTGAATTATTTTTTTAGGGAATGTTGAACTTCATTTTAGTGAGTTAATACTAGTTTCAAATAGAAAAATGAAAATAGCTAGTAAGATTAGCGCTATGCAACAATACACATAAAATTTCCCATAGCTTTTGTGAATAGCCTTGAGCTCTTCCACTTTTTCAAGTTCCCCGAACTCCTTTAAGGCTTTTAATTCTTTATCTTGTTTTTTCTTAAGTCGATCAGTATAGTTATGCCGAAAACCGGTAAAAACAACTTCAATAGGAGTGAGGTAATACCCTAGTTTTTCAGTTCTAGCTAGTTTTGTATTCATAGATAAACTTTAAAACACCTTATTCTCAATTTACATACTAAATAGAGTCTTTCAGTATTTTAAAATTACGCTAACTTGATAGGTAGTTGTTTAAATAGAGGGATGTATTTTAGGTTAACATCGTATCAGCTCTTGCGAATAATTAGGGATAAACGGCAACTATGTTTCGACATACATTGAGTAATTTCACAGGCACAATTAATTCCCATTTATGATTCTACGTGTTTATTTGGCTTGTGTTATTCTTCTGATTTCCGGAACTGTTTTCGCGCAAAAAGGCGATCCACAAATGCAGTATCAACTATCCTTTCCTCAGGCGGAAGCGCATTATGTTGCAGTGGAGTTGCATCTGGACCAGCAGGATACTACCCAAACCACACTCGTTTTGCCGGTTTGGACTCCGGGATATTATATGATTCTCGATAACCCGGCGCATATTATTGATTTTGAGGTGCAGGCTTCTGAAGGTGTTGCGATAGCATGGAAGAAAACTTCTAAAAACAAATGGACGATCACGCATCCTAAAAATACCGAATTAGAGGTGACCTACCGGGTTTATGCTAATCGTACTTCGGTAGCAGAATCTAATGTGAAGGAGACTCGGGCTTTTCTGGCGAATACAGATATTTTTATGTTTCCCGAAGGGCAAAAAGAAGCGCCCATTTCAGTGACCTTTCAACTTCCGGAAACTTGGGAGCACATTGCGACTGGACTAGAAAAAGTAAATCAAACCACTTTTTACGCTGCATCAGCAGACATGCTTTACGACAGTCCGTTTTATTTAGGAAATCAAAAAATGATTGAGTTTCAGCAATTGGGTAAAGCGTTTACGCTGGCTATCGCAACACCAGAGGGATTAGATGAGCAGCAATTTGTAACAGATTTGCGAGAGATCATTCTGCGTACGACCGATTTAATGCAGCACATTCCTTTTGAGGAATATGCTTTTATTATGATGGAACCCGGCGGAGGCGGACTAGAACACGCCAACTCGCAAGCGGTATTCACCTATGGAAGTTTTGACTTTAAAACCGATGCTGACTACAAGGCCTTTCTCAATTTTATCACGCACGAATATTTTCACCTGTATAATGTAAAAGCTTTACGGCCTATTGAATTGGGACCGTTTGACTATAGCAAAGAAAATTACACGACGATGCTCTGGGTGGCTGAAGGTTTTACGGTGTATTACGAATATCTCATTATGCGTGATGCAGATTTGATCACTGAAGAAGATATGCTGCAGTATTTAAGCAGTCATTTTCAGGCGATCGAAAATAAAGAGGGGAAAGAGCATATGTCTTTAGAACGCTCTAGTTATGATGTTTGGAATCATTTCTTGAACAACGATGCTGTTTCAGATGCCACAACGATTTCCTATTATCATAAAGGTCCAATAATAGGGCTGTTGCTTGATCTTGCCATCCGCCACGAGAGTGAAAATGAAAAGTCATTAGACGATGTGATGCGAGCGATGTATAAAACTTATTTTCGTGAACAACAGCGCGGCTATACCGAAGAAGAGTTTTGGGAAACCGTTACTCAAATGGCGGGTAAACCTTTAGACGAATTGCGCCATTACGTTGAAACTACAGAGACCCCAGATTATGAGAAGTATTTAAGCTACGGAGCGCTGAAGCTTGATCTGACAGAAAACGACGACCCGTCAACTGAACGTGTAGAACGCGCTTATCAATTAAAGCGAAAAACTCCTGAAAATAAATTGCAAGAAGAAATTAGTAAGGCGCTCTTCAGAAATTATTTTTAGTAGTGGGCAAGGGGTTGAATAGCCAAAAGCTTATAAAATGATTGTCTGAAAATTTTTGGTCAAGTAGGACTAAAAAGCTTCTCCTATACTCAGATAAAAGTTATTTCCATCTTTGGTAAAAGCATAATCAAAGCGAATAAAAATATCTTTTTCTCTAAAGATCAAAAAGCGCGCACCGGCACCAGCAGACCATTTGATCTTGTTCATCTCCAGCTCGTTCCAATCGTCAAAGACTTCGCCTACACCGGTGAAAACAGTTGCTCCTAAACGGTCAGTAAAACCCAGTTTAAGCGGTAGAAAACGATATTCTACTTGTGCTGCGACTTGATTGCGATCTCTAAACCTTCCGCTAAAATAACCCCGCATAATATTCTCACCGCCTAAGTACGATAGCTGGTTAAAGGGCACTTCGCCACCAAAACTAAACTGACCAATTACTTGTGCTGCCAGTACATCTCTTTTGCCTATGGGTGTAAAAAACCGGTTGTCTGTGGTGACGGTCTGGTATTTTACATCGCTTTTCCAGAACGGATTGTAATTGAGGTAAGCCAATTCGCTAAAGAAGGCGTTGCGTTCATTCAATACATTGTGTCGGGCATCGTAAACAAGACCGGCGCCCATACCAAAATTGGTCGTTCCTTCGGCACCAAAGGGAAGCTCAATATCTAAAGCTTCCTGACTATCTTCAGGAGCATCAAAAGAAACATTAGACAGACTTCTAAAATCGGTTTCAAGACCAACATAAAAGTTCTTTAAAACCTTGCGCAACACCCGTTCTTTGATCTGAATTTGCGTAGCATCTACCAGTGCAATATTGTCTTTAGGAACATCATTTCCTATCCCGTAATACTTTAGCGGAAAACGTTCTGCATCTAGATCACCTAAGAAAAACCATTTGTCCTGATCAGAATAGACGGCGTGATTGATGCGTATTCCATACTGCCCGTTGAAGGTAAAAAATGCGTAAGTATTAATTTCACTAAGTCGGTTATTAGTGTCTTCATTGGCATAGAATACAAAGAGTGGCGCAACGGCAAATTCCAAGCCTGTTTCAGGGCGAATACCTAAAACCGGATAGATCAAGAATTGTGGTTTTTCTTGAGATACGGTATCGTTAAAAACCCTGTTGAGGTAGCGGGAAATAAATCCTTTTTTGGGAGTTTCGTTGGGAATTGAAGTGTCTTGCGCTTGCAGCTGAACAGCTAAAAGCAAGAAGGGCAGACCCAATAAAAGCGCGCGTAAGTTTCTCGGCATTGTTGATTTTCAGGCAAAAGTAGCCCTTTAACAGCGGATAGAATCAGCTCAAATTGTAAGGAAATGCTAATTTTTTAAAGGCTTTTAGCTTAAGATTTGGTTTGAAAAGTATAAGTGGAGCACGTTTAAAATAAGTAACTTTAAAGCATTGCGCTTTTCTATTGCGCTCAATTACAGATGTTTCACAAAAATAACGCGCTATGCCACAGTATTCCCTAATGATTAACGAGCAAGAACATCAAGTAGATGTCGCCGCAAATACTCCCGTTCTTTGGGTGTTGCGAGACCATCTTAAAATGGTAGGAACCAAGTACGGCTGTGGTATTGGCCAATGTGGAGCCTGCACCATTCACTTAAACGGAAACGCCGTGCGCTCGTGTTCGCTACCAGTGAGTGCCATCGCAAATGCTTCGATGAAGATTACTACAATAGAAGGACTTTCAGAAACCGGTGATCATCCGGTACAAAAAGCCTGGGTAGAAGTTGACGTTCCGCAATGCGGATATTGTCAGGCTGGTCAGATTATGAGTGCAGCCGCTTTACTCAATCGCAATGCAACTCCTTCTGAAGATGAGATCAAAAACGCAATGAGCGGTAACCTTTGCCGCTGCGGAACCTATACCCGAATCAATAAAGCTGTGGCTCTTGCAGCAACAAAAAAATAATCGATTATGGCACTTATTAAAACAAAACACAACCGTAGATCGTTTTTAAAAGTTTCTGCTGCCGGCGGTGCGGGACTGCTTTTGCAATTCAGTTGGTTTTCGGGCTTGGCTCAAAGCGATGCGCAGCCTGAAGATATCGCGTTTGACCTCAATGCATACATACGCATAAATGGGAATGGTACGGTGACTATCTTTTCACCCAATCCTGAAATCGGTCAGAACGTAAAAACCTCGATGCCGCTAATTGTGGCCGAAGAATTAGACGTAGCCTGGGATCAGGTAACGGTAGAGCAAGCACCTCTGGATACTAAAAAATTCAGTCGTCAGATCGCCGGAGGAAGTCAGTCTATTCGTGCCGGTTGGGACGGCTTGCGTATGGCAGGCGCTACTGCGCGGTATCTATTCTTGAATGCAGCTGCAAAACTGTGGAATATTCCTGCGGAAGATCTGGTGACCGAAGAAGGAATGGTAAAGCATTTACCTACCAATAAAACTATTGCGTACAAAGAACTGATCGATGAGGCTTCAAAAATTGAAATACCGGAAGAAGTGCCGCTGAAAGCGCCTAAAGATTTTAAACTTATTGGTACCGCGGTAAAAAACGTAGACGGTGTTAAGATCGCTACGGGAAAACCCTTATTCGGATTAGATTATATGGAGGAGGGCGCAGCCATCGCCATGCTCATTCACGCACCCGCTTTTGGAATGAAACTTAAAAGTTTTGATGCTACCGAAGCGAAAGCGATGCCGGGAATCAAAGACGTATTTACCGTAGATACTTCTTTACAAAACCCAAGCTGGGCAGATGTAAATGCGTTTAACGAACTCATCGTAGTCGTAGGAGAAAGCACCTGGCAGGTGATGCAGGCTAAAAAGGCGGTACAAGCCGAATGGGAAACCGAAGCAACTGCGGAAAGTACTGCGACGCATTTAGAGCAATTTGCCTCAGTATTTTCTAAAGGAAAGGGAGAAGTAGCGCGCCAGGACGGAGATCCTGATGCAGCTTTTGCCAATGCCGATACCGTAATCGAGCGCACATATTTCGGGTCGTTTTTAGCGCATAATACGTTAGAGCCGATGAACTTTTTTGCCGATGTCAAAGCAGATTCGGCGCGCTTGATCGGGCCTATTCAAACGCCTGAAGCTTTACGCGGTTCAGCTGCTGCAATGCTCAATATTCCTGGAGATAACATTCACGTAGATATGACACGTATGGGAGGCGGTTTTGGTCGCAGATTATATGGAAACTTCGGTCTTGAGGCTGCTGCCATTTCGCAGAAAATAGGTGCTCCGGTAAAACTCATTTACACCCGGGAAGATGATATGACGCAGGGGACCTATCGTCCTTCCTACACTTTAAAATATAAAGCCGCATTAGATGCTAATAAAAACCTGACGGCTTTTGAGGTGCAGGGCAGCGGTATTCCATCAAGTCCGGTGTTTGCAGATCGCTATCCGGCAGGAACACTCGCCAACTATCGTGCTGAGAATTTTGGTATTGATACTAATATTTCAACTGGAGCCTGGCGTGCACCGCGTTCTAATTTTACCGCAGGAGCAGAGCAATCGTTTATCGATGAGGTGGCTGAAGCCGCAGGTAAAGATCCTATTGATTTTAGATTAGAACTTTTTGATAATGCGATCGCCAATCCGGTTGGGGAGCGCAATGATTATGATGCTGAACGCTATGCCGGCGTTTTAAAACTTGTGCGCGAAAAGAGTAATTGGGGAACCGAGATCGACGGGGTTTACCGTGGTGTTTCGGCGTATTACTGTCACAATTCCTATGTAGCACAGGTGATCGATCTGGTGATGGATGATCGCGGAAATCCGGTAGTGCAGAAAGTATGGTGTGCGGTAGACTGTGGAATTGTAGTCAATAAAGAAGGTGCTTTAAATCAAATTGAAGGTGGAATTGTAGACGGACTAGGTCACGCGATGTACAGCCAGTTAACATTTAAAGACGGGGCGCCAGAACAACAGAATTTTGACCGCTACCGATTGATCAGAAACAACGAAGCTCCGCTGGAGATCGAAGTATTTTTTGCAGAAAACGAAATCGCACCTACGGGATTGGGCGAGCCCGGTTTGCCTCCGGTTGCAGGAGCTCTGGCCAGTGCTTTGTATAAAGCGACGAGCAAGCGCTATTACCGTCAGCCGTATATGATCTTGGAGCAAGAAACAGCTATTTTAGGATAATCAATATTATTATAAAAAGTGAAAAGCTATCTCGCGAGAGATAGCTTTTCTGGTTTAAGAACGCAAAGCACGAGCGTTCTAAAATTTATAATTCAAGCTGAGTCTAAAATTGCGACCCGGCTCGCTTTGCCAATATACATACGAGCCATAATCAGCACCGCTATAGAGGTACTCATTCAGCAGGTTGTTGAGGTTAAGTGCCACGCGGAATTTGTTGTTTTCCCAAGACAGCGCACCATCCATTCTGAAGTAATCAGGAAGGTCGGTTTCTCCATCAGCGCCCCAAGCCCAAGTAGAGCGATCTACGAGGTATTGATAACCAAGTGAAACCCCAAAGCCTTCTAAAGCACGTTCTTGAAACTTATAGTTGAACCATCCGTTTGTGATGTGTTTAGAGAAGCCTACGACTTTGTTTCCGTCTGCATCTTCTACATTAGTGTTGGCATAATTAAGCACAACACCCAGACCGGTAAAAAGCTCACCACGCAGGTCAAATTCAAACCCACGAGAAGTCACATCACTATCAATCTGAATAGAATAATTAGGATCTGGCCCGGGAACTAAGATTTTATCTTTGGTAATGTTGAAGTATCCTGCGGCTACATTCCATTTTCCATCGCCAAATTCATATTTGATTCCTCCCTCGATATCTTCGGCAGTAACGGGATCAAAAGAATTCCCTTCGGCATCTGCACCTTGCGTTGGTAAAAATGACTGATCAAACATAGCATAAGCGCTCAAATTGTCTAAAATAGAGTAGGAAACTGCGACACGCGGGGTGAATACTTTATCTGTAGAGATAGAACCGTAACTATTGGTCTTCATTTCGGTGTACCTACCGGCAAGGGTAAGGCGTAAATCATCATTAAAAAAGCCCAATTCATCTTGTGCGTAATAGGCCAGATACTCATAAGTGATATAACCTACGGCACGCTGGGTAAGAGGAGTAGAACGGTCAAAAACAGGAGCGATGGCCGCCGGCTGCGGATTGTAAATATTAAACGGATTTTCTTCGGTATCAATATTGATTCCGGTAGACCAATCTGCGATATACGAACTATTTCCAAAATCAAGTCCGCCCAAAATTTTATGACTCACGCCACCGGTTTGTGCGGTTCCGTTTACGAAAGCCTGCCCCAGTTTTTTCTCTTCTTTGGCATCCCAAATGCTCACGCGACGAATTAAATCCCCATTGGCTTGAACACCAAAACTACCGTCTAACCAAAGGCTAGAGCCTTCGTGCTGGTAATTAAGATACGCGAGTTGTGCGCTAACTGACCAGTTGTTACTAAGCTGATGCTCAAAATTTACAAGTCCGTAATGTTCTTTCATAATTGACGGGCCTAACTTAGGATCGTTTAAAGTAAAATCTCTGTCGAGGCTAGCGTATTCTTCAGGAGCAAATACATATGCAGAACCTATTAAACGGGTTTTGTAATACTGAAACGTGTATTGCGCAGTTACCGAAGTTTTATCGTCAATCAAGTATTTTACCGAAGGAGCAAACGTATAGCGATTTTGGTCTTCGTACGCGCGGTGTGCTTCTTGCGTAGTACCGGCACCCACAAAGCGGTATTGTAATTTATTATCATCGCTAAGCTTGCCTTCTACATCTAAGGTGGCTCTCAAAGTGTTATAACTACCGGTCACTAAGCCAACTTCACCGTGAGAAACGCCGGTAGGTTTTTTAGTGACCACGTTATAAAGTCCGCCGGGTTCGCCGCTTGATAGCATAAATGCAGACGGACCTTTAACCACTTCGATGCGTTCTACAAGCGCCATATCTTCGGCGAGAGGTCCCCAAGTAGACAATACATTTTGTCCATTTCTAAACGGCGGAATTCTAAATCCACGCATATTGATACGTGCAAAATTACCCCAGTGCTCAATCATCTGCGCACCACTCACGTTACGGGTAATGTTTTCCATCATACTGATGGCTTGCTGATCTTTGATCACGTCTGCGCTAATCACCTGTATGTTCTGCGGAATTTTATTAAGATCCTGTTGCAGGCGTAAAGAAGCCGAAGGGTTGCGTTCTACATATTCAGATTTTCCGGCACCTGAGATGATCACGTCGTCCAGCGCGCTCACATCTTCCTGAAGTTTCACATTAAGCGTTACTGCACCATTGATCGTGATCGCTTTTGAAGTGAAGGTTTTAAAACCCATTTCAGAAACTATAAGCACATAAGTACCGTTACTGATATTGCTTATTTGATAAAAACCATCTTCATTAGAAGAGGTGCCATAATTGGTGTTCTCTAGATATACATTGGCGTTGGGCAATGCATTACCATTTTGGTCGACTACCGTACCGCTAATAGCATTCCCTTGTTGTGCAAACATTGAAAAACTTAGAAGCGTTAGGGCGAGCAGTGTAGTTAGTTGTTTCATCTGCGTCGTTATTTTGAATAGTTGTTAAAGGTTAAAATTTACGATGCGAATGTATAAAATGTTTTTATTTAGAATAAATAAAAATAAGTCAAGTTTAAAAATGACGCCTTTGCCGACCCTTAAAATGATTCAACTATTCTGAACGATCGAGTGGGAGAAATGCCTTAAAGAAATTTGATTTTTATGGGCGCTAATGTGGGAATTACGCCTTTGAGGCGAGCACTGCAGTAGTTTTTTTGATTTTTGATGGATCTGTATAAATCAGTCAATTCAATACCAATAGATATCGAATTAAGCCTAGCAAATGAATACTATTAGATTTTAGTTTGAGTGTCTTGCCTGCCAATGATGGTCATAATCTCCACCGTGTTTTTGTTGATTCTGTAATAAATACTATCGACACCGCAAACGCAACGTCAGTATTCTATTTTAATAAAATCAACTGCTTCAAAAGCATATGGATTTTCGGCAATGCGATCAAAATACAGAAAGAAGTTCTCAAAATACTGCTCAGCCTGAGCACTGCCAAATTTGTAAACGCCGTATTTGTAAATGCGAATTAAATCTTCTTTAGCGGTATTGCTAAGCCGGTAATTCATTTAAAAGAAGACTTAGCCTGAGCTAAAATTTCTTGTTTGCTTTCACTTGTAAAGCCGCTTTGTTCGGCGTCGTCAAGCTTAGTGCGTATCCAGTCTATCTCAGCTTGCTGTTTGCGGGCCTGCCTAACAAGATCATTGATCAATTCACTTTTACTGGTGTATTCTTGAGAGTCTACCTGTTCTTTTAACCAATCATCATTGGGTTTTGTAAAGGAAATACTTTGACGTGCCATAAGATACTATTTGGTGTAAATATACATCAATTCTGCATCAATTAATTGAAGGTTTTTTATGCGATAAATTGCCTATATACTTTGGGACAGGCAGCTCGGTAAGATAGGAATCTAACCAAAGTTTAGATTTGGTAAAGAGGATGATTTTTGGTTTTACCACGCGATACAATCGCGCGGCAACTGGGCTTTCTTTCTTTCTTTCTTTCTTTCTTTTCCAGGAGGCCGCGCGGTAACGGTATCTAATCTTTAAAGCTAGTTTTTTCTAATATTTCTGCTCCTGCGCGATTGTATCGCGCAGCTCCGCATTATAGAACACAAAATATTTCTGGTTTATCCAAAATATTGAAATACTAATACGTCTAGCAAACCTTGTTCATCTACATAGTTTTTGGCACTGCTATAGTTATAATCTTCCGGATTTTGAATATAGCCTGCTTTTACGGGATTATTATGGACATAGTTGATCTTTTGCCATATCACTTCATTACTCCAGAGTTCAATAGGATGGTTGTCGTGTTGCCAAAATTGATAATTATTGACATTTGATGATTTCTGAGCTGCCTTTTGAAAGTGCTTTAGAAGAAACTCCTTTCGGTTGTCTTCAGCATTTTCTTGAATTGCTCTGACTAGCGCTTTGCTGGTATGTCTTTTAAAATCTCCTAAAAGTAATTCTGGTTTTTGCCCGACACAACTTCGATAAATCAGATGCACGTGATTGGTCATTATGCACCAGGCTATAAGTTCCATTCCCTTATTTGATTGGCAGTACTTTAAACTGTCTACAAGAATATCTTTATAGTAATCTCTTGTAAAAACATCAAGCCATTCTATAACTGCAAAGCTTACAAAATACAAACCCTCAGGATTATGGAATTTATAGTTACTGCTCATTTTAAATAGGATTTTTTCAGTTAAAAAAGCTGCTCAAGCGCGAGTATCACGTGGCTCGTTGTAGCTTACCACGCGATGCAATCGCGCGGCAACGGTGTCTATTCTTAAAAGGTGGTTCTTTTCTAGTTTTTATTACTGCGCGATTGTACCGCGCTGCTTGGGATTAATTGTTTACCTAAAATACTAGAAACTAGAGCAGTTTTGCAAATAGGCTAGCCTCTTTTTTCAATTTGAACATTATACCACGCGATACAATCACGCGGTAACGGTATCTATTCTTTAAAGGTAGTTTTTTCTAGTTTTTTGCTCCTGCGCGATTGCATCGCGCAGAGGTAGCAACTTATACTATATGATTTATTATTCGTTTATTCTGTGTAATTGATTTTAGTTAGAGTAATTCTAACTTTTTACCACGCGATACAATCGCGCGGCAACATAAGATGAGTTTGTTTTTTATGTTGCTCCTGAGCGATTGCATTGCGCAACAACAAAAACAACGCCTACATCAAAAGATATAGGCGTTGCTGCGTTTTGGCTGGTTGTTAGAAATTCTCTGAAATTTTGAAGACTAACTTTCTTCTTCACCCACTTCTTCGGCTTGGGTAGTGACCGAGCCGGTGCTGGCGTTACCATAAACCGGCGTTTCGTTTCTAAGGATGTCGATGACGCGGGCAAAATTTTCTGCGGTCATATACGGGGTTTCTTCGCGTTTCCCTTGAAAGGTGGTAAAATAGAATTTACCCAGATCGATCTTAGGATCCCAAAGCGCTTGATATCCCTTTAATTTGGTCCATCCTGAAGTTCCTTGTGCATAATGTGGCATAACTTAAGTTTTTTTAGATTCGTTTGATACAAACTTAACCAGGCTATGCATCACATTATCAGAGCGGTTAACCCTTTTTAAAAAGGAAATCGCTCTTATTTTTTATAGGAAATGACCCTAAAGGTAGTGGGTTTTTGGGGTAGTGGGTAGGATCTTCCCACGCGATACAATCGCGCGGTAACAAGAGGGTAACTCGAGGTGGGGTTATTTCTTTATGTTGCTCCTGCGCGATTGTATCGTGCAGAGGTTATTCTAGCTTCTATAAAAGATTTAATCGTGCGGTAGCGAGGTATTGTGCTTAGTTAATTCTAGCTGTTTACCACGATTTTCAGAAGTAGGCGAGAACCAGCAATTACTTATAGCCATTGTTGTAAGCAGTTATTTATTGTTCAATTTTATATTCTTTCGGTTCGTAATCTACCCATTTAAAATTCGAGTTCAGAGGTCCAAATTCAGTTGCGTGTTTAATTGGGGAAATCAACGAATTTTCTCCATTTTTAGTAACTCGAAACATTGCAGCAATTTCTAATTCCAGAAACTGTTCAACTGCTGCTGGTGTTAATACAACATTATGTCCTTGATAGTCACTTTTTACACTTGGATATTTAAGTCCAGGGAAATTGTTCCAAGTCATTGCGAAATCTGCATATGCAGCAGAAATCATATAGTCCGTATCATTTTCTATTTCTTTTTTCGCAAACTGATTAGAAAAGAATTCCAAGATTAATTTAAACTGATCTAAATTTTCAGGATGTTCTTTTGTTAATCTTTCAAGGTGATGTTTATATGATTTTTGGACATCTTTAGAATTTTTAATTGAGTTTTCGTTAAAAACCATTTCAACTACTTCGATGTCTTGTTTTATTCTCCACTTGCCAAGTGTCATTACAAAGTCCGCCTTATCAACTTTTATTTTATCAAGGTTTCTAAATATTTGACTGGTCTCAATTAAATTTACTAAACGAGGATGTTTAATTACATCGGATTCAATAGCTCCATAAAATAGTGATTGATGTTTGACATTTGCTCGTCCATAAGTCTTTATGTTTTCATAGTCATTTCTATATGAAATATCTTTTTCTGAATAAAAAATTTCGCCAGGTCTGTTTATTCTTGCTCTTTCAATATGATAACCTTGATGTAATTTAGCTGTCAAAAATGGAATCCATTTTAGTCTTCTTAACTGAACTGATAATTTATTAAACGAAACATTTTTTAAATCAGCATTTTCATACTCATTAATTAGAGTTTTTATTTCTTCAACACTCGGTAGTTCTGGGAATTCAGGTTTTTTTTCCATAATTGCTTACAACTGGTTATATCTTGAAATTTATTCTCGATACCCCATCTCTTAAACGGTTTGCCACATTATTTAGAATTATAAAACTAACCTTTTAGAAAACGCAACCTGCAGTAAATCAGAAGCTCTTATCAACGAGTTATCAACGCGACAATCCAAAACATAAAAAAAGCGACATCACTACGATGTCGCTTTCTGTTTATACGAGCAATGCTCTTCAGTCGTTTTCTACAAGATCGCTTTGGTTACGAAACACGAGTTCGTCATCAAACGCATCGAGTAAAATGATACTGTCTGTGGTGACTTTTCCGCCTAAGATCTCTTTAGACAGTTTGTTCAACACTTCTTTCTGTATGGTACGTTTTACAGGACGTGCCCCAAACTCCGGTTGAAAACCGCGGTCTGCTAAAAACTTGATGGCTTCGGCCGTAGCATCTAGCGTGATGCCTTGTTTTGCCAGCATACGGGTCACGCCTTTGAGTTGCAAACTCACGACCTGCTCGATGTCTTTTCGCGTAAGCGGGGTAAACATCACGATATCGTCGATACGGTTTATAAACTCAGGGCGTATGGTTTGTTTCAACATCCCCAGCACTTCGGTTTTTGCACCTTCCATCGCGGTCTCAGGATCTTTGATGGTCTCAAATTTCTCCTGTATGATATGACTTCCCATATTTGAGGTCATAATGATGATGGTGTTCTTAAAGTCGGCTAGACGGCCTTTGTTGTCTGTAAGTCTACCTTCATCAAGCACCTGTAACAAGATATTAAAGGTGTCTGGGTGCGCTTTCTCGATCTCGTCGAGCAAGATCACACTGTACGGCTTGCGACGTACGGCTTCGGTCAACTGCCCGCCTTCATCATAACCCACATATCCCGGAGGCGCACCTACCAGACGGCTCACGCTGTGGCGCTCCTGATATTCACTCATATCTATACGGGTGATGTTGTTCTCATCATCAAACAGGTATTCTGCCAGCGCTTTTGCGAGTTCGGTTTTACCCACCCCGGTGGTCCCGAGGAATAAGAACGAACCTATAGGGCGTTTTTGATCCTGCAGGCCGGCGCGGCTTCTGCGCACCGCATCACTCACGGCGATGATCGCTTCTTCCTGGCCTACCACACGTTTGTGCAGTTCGCCCTCGAGGTGTAGCAATTTCTCGCGCTCGCTTTGCAGCATTTTGGTAACGGGGATTCCCGTCCATTTGGCTACTACTTCGGCGATGTCTTCGCTGGTCACTTCCTCTTTGATGAGGCTGTTATCGGCTTGTGCGGCCAGTTGCTCCTGCAATTTCTCGAGCTCTTCCTGAGCTTGCTTGATCTTGCCGTAGCGTAACTCGGCTACCAGACCATAATTGCCTTCACGCTCGGCACGCTCGGCTTCTAGCTTAAAGTTTTCAATATCCTGCTTGGCGTTCTGGATGTTGTCTACCACATCTTTCTCGCTCTTCCATTTGGCGTTGATCTCGTTGCGCTCTTCTTTAAGATTGGCAAGATCGGCGCGTAAGGACTTGAGTTTATTCTCATCTTGCTCGCGTTTGATCGCCTCGATCTCGATCTCGAGTTGCATAATCTTACGGTCGAGTACATCAAGTTCTTCGGGCTTGGAGTTGATCTCCATACGCATTTTTGAAGCCGCCTCGTCCATCAGGTCGATCGCCTTATCGGGTAAAAAGCGGTTGGTGATATAGCGTTGCGAAAGCTCTACCGCTGCAATGATCGCATTGTCCTTGATACGCACCTTGTGGTGGGTTTCATACTTTTCTTTGATCCCACGTAAGATAGAAATCGCAGACTCGGTATCGGGCTCAAAAACACTCACTTTCTGAAAGCGGCGCTCTAAAGCTTTATCCTGCTCAAAGTATTTTTGATACTCATCTAGCGTGGTTGCACCTATGGCGCGTAACTCCCCACGAGCCAGAGCAGGCTTGAGGATATTTGCAGCATCCATCGCGCCTTGACCGCCACCGGCACCTACAAGCGTGTGGATCTCGTCTATAAACAAGACGATATCTCCGGCACTGGTAGTTACTTCTTTGATCACGGCTTTAAGTCGCTCTTCAAACTCTCCTTTATATTTGGCACCGGCGATCAAGGCTCCCATATCCAGCGCCCAAATCTGCTTCTCTTGAAGATTTTCAGGCACATCGCCGTCGATGATTCGGTGGGCGAGACCTTCGGCGATCGCGGTTTTACCGGTACCGGGTTCACCGACCAAAATCGGGTTGTTCTTGGTTCTACGTGAAAGGATTTGTAGAATTCTACGTATTTCTTCATCACGGCCAATCACCGGGTCCAGCTTCCCGTCGCGGGCGAGTTGATTGAGGTTTTTAGCGTATTTGCTTAACGAATTATAGGTTTCTTCAACGCTTTGCGAAGTCACGCGGTCGCCTTTGCGCAATTCTTCAATCGCGGCTTTGAGGTGCTTTTCAGTAACGCCTTGATCTTTTAAGATCTGTGCGATCTTGCTGCTCGATTTAAAGATCGCCAGGATCAAATGCTCTATCGAAACATACTCATCGTTCATTTTTTTTGCGATGTTGCTGGCTTCGGTTACCGTTTTACCGGCTTCACGAGACAGCATAATATCGCCACCGCTTACTTTAGGAAAACTTGTAAGCGTGCTCTCTAAAATCTGCTTTAACAGATTTACATTCACATCCAGTTTCTGGAGCAGAAATGGAGTAACGTTCTCATCAACTTCAAGAATGGCTTTAAAAATATGCTCATTCTCGATTTGCTGATGGCCATACCCTTGAGCAAGCGCCTGGGCTTGCTGTATGGCTTCTTGTGATTTTATGGTGAAGTTATTAAAGTTCATCGTGTTTGTATTTCGATGTTGATATGGCAATTGCTGTACCATTTGTTAAAACCGACTTTTAGTCAGTTGTAGCGCAGAATTAGCTGTCTTTTTGTCGGTTGAAGGCTTTGGATTTTCTTAATACAATAGCCGGTTTAGTTTCCTTAAATTTACAACTGCTTAGGAATTACAAGCGTTAACAAACCTTAAAAAGAAAAACTATGGGACTTTTTGATATGTTTAAAAGTCAGCGAGACATTGCGAAGGAAGAGATTAAGGAAATGAACTGGATCCCACTCGAGCGTATGGAACAGCTTGATGAAATTGTAGAGATCTCTAATGCGGTGCCGGTGCTAATCTTTAAGCATAGTACCACCTGCGGAATCAGTAGAATGGTACTGCGTAGTTTTGAGAAAGCATACGATTACGACAAAAAGGAACTAGAGCCTTATTTTCTGGATCTTAAAGCGCATCGCGACATCAGTAATGCAATTGCAACAAAATTCAACGTACAGCACGAGAGTCCGCAATTGTTATTGATCAAAAATGGGGTGGTTACTTATCACACTTCCCACGGCGCTATAGAGGCCGAAAACTTGCTGGAGAAGCTCTAAAAGAGAAAACATTTTTAAAATTGAAAACCCGGAGCAGGCGCTCCGGGTTTTTTTTACCCATTAATTGGTTATTCGTCTGTAGAAGGCTAACTCTAATAAACAATAACCGTATGTTTTAATAGGTTAATTGATTATATGTTACCAAATATTCAATTCTATTGCAATTATAACAAAAAAATTAAAATTGTGTTAAAATAATCCGCCTCCGTCTTTTTCATTGTCATCACGGTTTTTGCGTTTCTTCGCTCTGAACTTACTATCGCCAAAACGATAGTTAAATCCTACGTATACCGTGTTGCTTTCCCAATTGAACTGTCCCTCTACACGATACGGACTCACAGCCGTAAAGCGCGCTTTCATCGTATTAAAAATGTCATTGTAGTTTAAGCTGATGGTCCCTTTACCGTCAAAAATGCTATAACGGGCGCCAACATTGGTCATAAACATCGACTTGTTTCTAAACTGAATGCTTTCCGCAGGACCTCTAAACATCGCAAACGCGGTAAAGGTAAGTCGCTGAGTAGCCGTAAAATTATTGATAATACGAGTGTTAAATATAGAATTGGTCACCTCACGTTCCGTAAGCATAATATCTGCTGCCGTTGGATTCTCAATGTCCGGATCTAAGGATTCAGAAATACCGGTCTGCGTTTGACTAAACAGATCAAAACTTGCATTCAAGCTCCACCATTCGGCAGGTTTATAATTGGCACTTACTTCAAAACCGTATGCAGTGGTTGAATCAAAATTATCGTTGGTCAAAACCATTCGGTCTAGATTGAAGCGATCTACATAAACCGCCTGATTGATCTGATCTTCAATGATGCGGTAAAACACACCTGCGGTGATGCTTCCCTTGTCTAAAGAACGTGTATAATTTGCTTCTAGCGAATTAGTAAATTGCGGACGTAAATTCACGTTTCCGTATTCGGTTACCAATGGTGAACTCCATTCTCTAATAGGATTGACCTGCCCAACGCCCGGGCGATCAATTCTTCGGCTATAACTTACCTGATACTGATTTTTTTCCGAAGGATTAAAGGTTACATAAGCCGAAGGATACAACTCAAAATAGTCGTTGGTGAATGCGCGAACGCTATTGGTATCTGCAGCTACGTTCACCTGCTCTGCGCGCACTCCGACTTGATACGACCACTTCTCGTAGTTTTTTCCATAAGTCACATATGCCGAATAAATATCCCTACTGTAGTCAAAAAGCGTGTTGGGCGTAGGAACCAGATCGCCTTCTGCGTTAAAGGATTGTCCGGTACTGCTGTAGCCAATATCGGTATTGAACAGGATGGCCTGTAAACCAACTTCGAGCTTTTCACTTTCAGAAAGCGGATTTACGTAGTCTAAATTCAACGTGGTGCGATCACGCTTGGTATCTACAAAATCTTCATAATCGGGTAGAGGCGTAGCGCCTGTAAAATTAAAGAAGGTATCTTCATCAGCGTCAAACGTATTGTAATCGGCTTCAAACTCGATGTTATGCCCTTCTTTTTCAAAATCAAGTTTGTAGTCAAAGTTGTACTGCTGCGAGTAATTGTCCATATCTGCGCCAAAATCCTGCATCAGATTGCGGGTCATATCATCAGCATAAACAATATTTATGTTTCCGCCGGGAGTGCCTATAAAGCTATTTTGAGATGTGAAAACGGAAAGCGTGTTCTTATCATTAAGATACACGTCAAGACCTACTTTAAGCAGGTGCGAATTCTGGTCGTTCAGCATATCAAAAAATTGAGTCGAATTATCGCCTTCGCGAAAGATCGTCCCGTAGTTAGCACGTTTTGCGATGGTGTTACTGTAATTAGAATACAGGTTGAATTTACCGTTGCGGTAGTTCAAATTCAATCCACTGTTAAACTGTGGATTTTTCTCATAAGCCAGACCGGCGCTTACATCCCCGTTAAAACCAATATTCACATTCTTGTGCAACACAATATTGATGATCCCGCTCATTCCGTCCGGGTTGTATTTGGCTGAAGGATTAGTGATCAATTCGATCTTTTTGATCGAGTTAGACGGAAGCTGTTTTAATAATTGATCTGCAGGAATGTTGGATAATTTTCCGTCAACCATCACTTGTACGTTGCTGTTTCCGCGTAGCGTAAGAGCTCCTGATTGCTGGTCTAAATTCACCGAAGGGATATTGTTCATGATATCTGCTGCAGAAGCTCCTGCAGTAGTCAGATCTTTCCCAACGTTGATCACCTTACGGTCAATTTTTTGCTCGATCGTTGTGCGTTCTGCGACGATATTCACAGCATCTAATTCTGCCGGAACAGCGCTAAGATTTAGGTTGCCCATATCGTGCTTGCGATGGTCACGATCAATTTTTAAATCGCGTTCAAAAGCTTCATACCCTATAAATTGAACCCTAAGCGTGTAAATCCCTTCCGGAATTTTATTGATTTCAAAAGCCCCATCGTCGTTGGTGATACCACCGGTTATCGTTTGTTCTCCCGAAGTTATAACTACGGTAGCGTAGGGAATAGGCTGGTTTAGGTCGGCGTCAAGTACAACACCACTTACAGAGCCGGTAACTACCTCATTGGGTTTTGGCTGAGCAAAAAGCAGCGTGGTACATAGCGTGAAGAGCAGGCATAATAGCCCATGGTTAGATTTCATAACTGTTCGATTTTGTTGGTTGATAAAACATAATACTTTGCAATGCATAATAGCTAAAACAAAGTACCCCGTGATTAGCGGTTTATAAATAGACGAACGTGTTTTAAATCTGTTACAGTAAAAGTTACATTTATTCTGTAAAGCCTAATTTAAACGCGCTAGTTCACTGAATTTAAAGCGGTTGTAATCGGAATAAATTTGATATACTAGAATAAAAGAAAACCCGAGACCGCTAAATCTCGGGTTTTCAAGCTTGAACGCTAGAAATTAACACTAACCATCAAAACTAATTTATAAACGATTCAAACTTGGAAGTCGACTTCTATTACATAGACTAGTCTTAAAAGCTATTGTTACAGCTGCAGGAAACCTTTAACTTTGATTTATGAAAGCAAAGAAAACCTTGGTGCTTGGCGCCTCTCTAAAACCTATACGCTACTCATATATGGCGATACATAAATTGGTGAAAAATAACCAACCTGTGGTGGCGATCGGTTTAAGGGAAGGGGAAGTCGCCGGGATAACCATAGACACCGGTATGCCAGCATATGAGCATATAGATACGGTTACACTTTATCTCAACGCGCAGCGCCAAGAGGCGTATTACGACTATATCATAGGATTGCAACCTAAACGCGTGATCTTTAATCCGGGTACTGAGAATCAGGAGTTTTATAAACTCCTGCAAGCCGCAAATATCGAAGTAGATCCTGCGTGTACGTTAGTGCTTTTGAGTACGAATAATTACTAAGCCCAAAAAGGTTAGGAGTCCGTTTAAGATCAAGATAAAGAAACCAAATTCAAAATTAAGGTAGGTCAAGGTCAACTGACTGATGATGTATCCTAAAATGGGAGATGCTACGGCAGCGACCGGGACAAACCTGTCTTTTACCTGCCATTTTGTAAATAATCCGAAAGCATATAAGCCTAATAAGGGCCCGTAGGTGTAGCCTGCAAAAACAAACAATCTGGCGATCACGCTTTCATCAGCAATGAGGTATTTGAAACCAATGATCACAAGGATTAAAACCAAGGAAGCCGCAACGTGTATTTTTTTACGAATGGCGATCTGCTTCGCCTGATCATATTTTTTCTCGATCCCTAAAATATCAATACTGAAAGATGTTGTGAGCGAAGTCAATGCGCTGTCTGCGCTCGAATAGGCTGCAGCGATCAAGCCTAAAATGAAACAGATGGCAATCCCAAAGCCTAATCCGCTTTTTGTTGCGATGTATGGGAAAAGATCGTCTTTTGAGGCTTCGATCCCATTTTTCTGTGCATAAACGGTAAGCAAAACTCCAAGTGCGAGAAACACAAAATTCACCACGGTGAGTACGATCGTAAACCAAAACATATTTTTTTGAGCATCCTTAAGGCTTCGGCAGGTGAGGTTTTTTTGCATCATATCCTGATCGAGACCGGTCATCACAATTGCGATAAACGCCCCGCTGATGAACTGCTTAAAGAAGAAATCTTCGCTTTTCCAATTATCAAAAAAGAACATTTGTGACATGTCGCTTTCCGCAATAAAATTAAAAATCCCGCCGGGCTGTAGGCCTAAATCAGTTGAGACAAAATAGATCGCAACACCCAGTGCGGTAAGCATAAACAGGGTTTGCAGCGTGTCTGTCCATACAATGGTCTTGATACCGCTCTTAAACGTGTAGAGCCAAATGAGCAAAATGGTGATGGTCACTGTTACCCAAAACGGAACTTGCATACTGTCAAAAACCAAGAGTTGTAGCACATTTGCCACGAGGTATAATCTAAAACTCGCACCAACCACACGGCTGAGTAGAAAAAAGGATGCGCCGGTTTTATAACTAGCAACACCAAAACGCCCTTCAAGATAAGTGTAGATCGAAGTTAGATTCAATCGGTAATAGAGTGGAAGCAAAACAAGGCTGATAACAGCATATCCCACGGTATAACCTAAAACCACCTGAAAGTAGCTAAACTGTGACGCTTCAACCCAACCCGGCACCGAAATAAACGTCACTCCCGAAAGCGAAGCTCCGATCATCCCAAATGCGACCAGATACCACGGCGATTGTTTACTCGCTTTAAAAAAATCTTCATTAGAGCCACCTTTTCCGGTGAAATAGGAGATCAACATCAAGGTGATAAAATAGCCAGCAATTAATAGGAGAATGGTTGTGGGCTG
Organism: Leeuwenhoekiella palythoae; assembly: GCF_900130045.1. Lineage (GTDB taxonomy): Bacteria > Bacteroidota > Bacteroidia > Flavobacteriales > Flavobacteriaceae > Leeuwenhoekiella > Leeuwenhoekiella palythoae. The sequence continues at coordinate 478,394 of NZ_FQXT01000001.1, read as the reverse complement.
CATAGCGCTTGAGGGTTTATAGAATTGGGCACGAAGATACGGTATAAAATTGCAACAATGTGGCGTCGCTGTTTTGAGAACTTAGGGCTAGGGCGGGCTTTTAAGGCGGTTCTCTTTAGGAAACTTACCTTTGCTCAGAATAATGCAATTTTCGGCGGACTTTTAAATTAAATGTTAGTTGAGATGCCTAAATTTGCCGACCGTTTTATCAAGACGTTAAACCTAAATTTCATTTATGGAGCTTCCTAAATTTATATTGGGCGATAACACTGATTACCCAGAATCTATCTTTGTGATTCACACTGATTTTCCGCGGTTTATCATTGACCTTAAAACTGACGATGTGGAGTGGCTGGAGGATTTTGATAAAAATGATGAAGAAGAACTAGCTACCGAAGCCGAAGGTTTAATTCAAGCGGCAACTGATTTTTACGATAGAGAAGTAGCACGCTACGAAGAAGATTAAATGAATCAATTAAAAGAACTGGATTATGAGTTGTATCTCTTCCTCAATAATTTGGGGTCAGAGACTTGGGATCCATTCTGGTTATTTTTGACCAATAAATGGTCGAGCATTCCGCTGTATGCGTTTTTGCTGTTTTTGATTTTTAAGAAATTCGGTTTAAAAGGTACACTGTATACGTTAGTGGCTGTCACCCTTTTGATCACGGCAACAGACCAGTTGGCCAATGTTTTTAAACATGGTTTTGAGCGTTTGCGTCCGTGCGGGCAAGAAGGAATTATGGAGCAGGCGCGTTTTATCGCAGTACGCTGCGGAAGCTACGGGTATTTTTCGGCACACGCAGCAAGTACGATGGCACTGGCCATGTTTGTAGGCTTGCTTTTGCGCTCAAACTTCAAATGGATTTTTCCGTTTTTGATCGTGTGGGCGCTGCTTGTAGGATACAGCCGAATTTACGTAGGTGTGCATTATCCTGGCGATGTACTCACCGGATTTATAATTGGCGGCCTCATTGGTTTACTGATGCAGTGGCTGCATCGTTTTGGCTATGCCAAAATTTTTAAAGAAACATATTAGTATGAAAATATTGGTGACCGGAGCTGCCGGTTTTATAGGATCACATTGCGCCGAACGTTTACAGGCAATGAATCACGAAGTAACAGGAATAGACAATTTCTCTCCTTATTACAGTCCGGATTTAAAAGATCGAAATGCCAAAGCGCTGGAGCGTGCGGGAATCCCAATTCTTATTGTAGATCTTAGAACGCCTAAAGATTTTGAAAAGCTTCCTACAGATTTTGATTATATCTTTCACTTTGCCGCACAGCCCGGTATTGCAGCGACTTCAAGCTTTGAAGATTATTTGATGAACAACCTGGTGGCGACTAAAAACCTGATCGATTTTGCGTTAAAATGTAAGGGTCTTAAACTGTTTGCTAATATTTCTACTTCGTCAATTTACGGTTTACGAGCGACCTTGACCGAAGATGCGGCTCCAGAACCTGCGTCCTTTTATGGCGTGACCAAACTTGCAGCAGAGCAAATCGTACTCTCTAAAACCAGAGAGCAAAAAATGAATACCTGCTCATTGCGTTTATTTTCGGTTTATGGCCCGCGTGAGCGTCCAGAAAAGTTATACACGAAGTTAATAGGCTGTGGCTTCTTCCATCAAGAATTTCCGCTGTTTGAAGGTAGCGAGGATCACGTGCGTAGTTTTACGTTTGTAGATGATATCATTGATGGTGTAGTTAGCGTTATCGGAAAAGAAGATGTGGTGCGCGGCGAAGTGATCAATCTGGGTACTGAACAAGAACACACCACCGGAGAAGGTATTGCGATTGTTGAAGAACTTCTGAATACTAAAATTCGCAAGGATATTGTACCGAAACGTGGCGGGGATCAGATGTTTACCAAAGCCAATATTGAGAAGGCGCGTCGCTTGCTGAATTACAATCCTTCAACGACCTTAAAAGAAGGTCTTCAGAAACAAATAGAATGGTACCGTCAAGAATTTGTAGACTAACTATTTGAGATGCGACTAGACCCAAAAGACCGAAAATTTTTAACCGACTGGAAAGAAAAGCGAGAGACTAAATTTCAATTTATTCTCGGGGTTACACTACAAGTTATTTTAGGAGCGCTCACCTATAAATTGGTAATTACTTATTTTATGGGTGGTATTTTTGATACTACAGATTTTATACTTTTTGGTATAATCGGTTTGATTTTAGGTATTGTCGTAGGCTTTTTAAAATACCGAAAGAACGAAAAGCGGTATGCGCGTTTAAAATCCTGATCAAGTTTTGTTAGTAGTTAATAAGTGTCGCTCATCGATAGAATTACCAGAGGTAGCTTACTTGAAGTTTTTTAAGAGTTCTTGTGCCGCCTGAAACGCCGAAACCTTACCTGTGTTTATGGCGTCTAACAGTTTCGGTAATTGCTGTTTAACCGTTTCATCTTTATAAAATCGATCTTTTAAAGCATTGACAACAGTAGCTTGTAACCAGTATTTATTTTGATCTTGACGATTGCTTTCAAAAAAGCCATTAGCCTTTGTATGCGCTTCAAATTCTAGAAGCGTCTGCCAGATCTCGTCAATGCCTGTTTCTTTGAGTGCGCTGCACAACATGATTTTTGGTTGCCAGGCGCTTGCTTTAGGTCGGTATAAATGAAGCGCTCTTGAAAATTCGGTTTTAGCATGTTTGGCCGCTATGGTATTTATACCGTCTGCCTTGTTGATAACGATCGCATCGGCCATTTCAATAATTCCACGTTTAATACCTTGTAACTCATCTCCCGCTCCGGCAAGCTTCAGCAGTAAGAAAAAATCAGTCATTTGATGCACGGCTATTTCACTTTGACCTACGCCCACCGTTTCAATAAAAATGAGGTCAAAGCCTGCCGCTTCACAAAGGCTAATGGCTTCCCGGGTTTTACGAGCCACACCGCCCAAAGCGTCACCTGCCGGTGAAGGCCTTATAAAAGCGTTGGCGTCAGCCGTAAGTCGCTCCATTCTGGTTTTATCGCCCAGGATGCTTCCTTGAGAAATAGTACTGCTGGGATCTACGGCAAGAACAGCAACTTTTTTTCCTTGCTCGATGGCGAGCATTCCTAGCGCTTCTATAAAGGTACTTTTTCCAACACCCGGAACACCGGTGATCCCTACGCGGAATGCTTTTTTTGTGTGCGGAAGACAGGCCGCCAGAATTTCTTGAGCAGTTTTCTGATGTGCTGAGGTTGTACTTTCGATCAGCGTGATTGCCCGGCTGAGCGCAATGGTATTTCCAGCTAAAATTTCGGCGCTTAACATTTGAGGATCAATAGGGCGCTTTCTGTTCTTAATCAGTTTTTGAGCTGCAGTAAGGTCTATATGCTTATTCTTCGGTGTTTTCAAGTCTTCTATTCTGAACTGTTAAAGGTAAAAGAAAACCTTACTGATACCGCTCTTACCGTTCAAAAATCTTGGCTCTAAATTCGGCTTGCGGATTTTTGTGAAATCTTTAAGAATCTCACGTTGATTCCTCTCTAAAGGAATGGTATATTCAAAATATTAATCAACGAAAATTTTATTATGAAAGCTTTATATAAGGCAAAGGCTACCGCCACAGGTGGTCGTGACAGTAGTGTTTCAACAGATGACGGAACTCTTGATCTTGATTTGAGTGTGCCTAAAGGACTGGGTGGAGCCGGTGGTGAAGGTACCAATCCTGAGCAATTGTTTGCTGCGGGATATTCGGCGTGTTTTGGTAGTGCATTGGCGCACGTAGCGCGTGGAAAAAAGGTAGATCTTGGCGATTATACGGTGACTGCTACGGTAAAGATCGGTAAGAATGAAGAAGATATGTTTCAACTTGCAGTGGTGCTTGATTGCTATTTACCTACCGTGGATGTTGAAGAAGGAGAGGCTTTAGTAAATGAGGCTCACGAAGTATGCCCATATTCTCGCGCTACGATGGACAATATTGATGTGACGTTAAACTTATTGTTAGACGACGAGTAACTCATACTTACTTTAAAGATTGAGACCCGCTTTTTAAGCGGGTTTTTTTTGGCACCGCCAAAGGGTTTAATACGCCGTCTTACAGCTGACGGATCCCTCGAAATCGAAAATTTGTTTTAGTAATGCTCGGGCTTGTCCTGCGGTTTTCTTCGTTTAGAATTCCCTAAAAAAATGGAGGTGGAGGCGGTGTGAAATTGGTTTTGTCAATTTCTATAAAATAAGGGATATCTAATTGATATGCGTCCTGGACTTTAGCCATTGTACTTGTAATAAGACGTAGTGTATTTTTTAAATTTTCTATTGAAGTATTCTGTCTATTATTAGAGTAGTCAATACTTATTAAAATACTTTTTAAATCTTCTTTATTAAAAAATGGAGCATTAATTTGTGTATCTAAGGACTCTTGGATTTTTGCAGTAAATAATTGAGGAGAAATATTGGTTTCAAAATTTGATCTTAAAGAATCATTTTGAAAATCAAATAGATCTACGTGCCCAAAGCAAGCGAATGAACTTTCCTCAGCACAGGTTTTAAAAACTAGAATTTTTAGTACTGTATTTTCTTCTGTAAAACGCAGAATATTGCCTTTTCCGTTACACGCATTTTGGTCCATTTCTGCGATTAATTCTGCGTATGTTTTGAAATCGTTTAGATCGATTATTACCTTTTCTGTTTGAGTGGTTTTAAACCGATCTTCACTTGGAAAATATAAGGTTTCGAGATCTTGAGAAACTTCAGGAATTTGCTCTACCTCTTGAGAACAGGAAAACACTCCCAATAACGGTATTAGTACCAAAAGATAAAGTTTCTTCATTTATTCTATTTTCTATTTTAAAATCAAATAACCTGCCACTTATAGTTTATCTAAAATATTTAATCACAATTTTGCAACGCAGACGAAAAAACTTCGTCTTTAGAAAAGGAATTAGCAACTAACCATTTACCATTTTGCAAATTACCGAAATACTTGAACGATGTAAGCAAAACGACCGGCGTGCGCAAATGCAACTTTATAATAAGTATAGCGAGGGCATGTATTATGTTGCTTTTAGGTTTTTAAAGAATTCTTTTGAAGCCGAAGAAGCGATGCAGGAAGGTTTTGTAAAAGCATTTACTAAAATGCATCAATACAACGGAGAGGTGACTTTTGGGGCTTGGTTAAAGCGTATCGTGATCAATAAAAGTATTGATATGCTGAAGGCTAAAAAACTAGAGCTGGTCGCCATTAATGAGCAAGTATTGGGTACGGTAGATGAGCATAATGACTGGTCTGTAGATGATGGGATTACGCTAGATCAAATCAAAGCAGCTATTGAAGAATTACCAGAGCGGTATCGCTATGCGGTGATGCTCTTTTTAATAGAGGGATATGACCACCAGGAAATATCAGAAATATTAGAAATAACCGAGGTTGCATCGCGTACGCTGGTGCACCGCGGGAAGAAAAAATTGCAGGAGAAACTTAAAACTAAATATCATGGCACAGGATATTAGAGAAATGTTTAAAAATGATTTGAGCATTCCTGATGAGGGGCTTAAACGAGGGCACGAAGCGCGATTTAATGCGCGTCTGGATGCGCACTTCGGGAAGGAGGCAAAAGCCAAAACCGAAGGATATCTCTGGATGAAAATAGCAGCCGTTTTGGTGGTGCTGATCGCAATTAGTGGGCTGTTGCTAAACAATCCATTGAGTACCGGCACTCAGGCTGAGCAAACTGTAGAGGCTAACTCGCTTGCGACCACCCAGCCGGTAAAAGTGCAGCTAAGCGACTTCTCTCCAGAGTACAAGCAAATTGAAGATAGTTATCTGGCAACCATTCATATGGAATTGGCGCAACTTAACGTCACCGATGATAACAAAGCCATCGTCGATGCTTATATGGGCCAGCTCGAAGAGTTGAATCAAGAGTATGACCGTCTTAATGCTGATCTGGTAGAAACAGGAGTGAACGATTATAATATTCAATCTTTGATTGATAACCTTCAATTTAGATTGGATTTATTGAACAAGTTGAAAGAGAAATTAAACGAGTTACAAGTGTCTCAAAATAATGAGATACAAACCAATACCTTATAAATCGATGATGAGGATTATGAAGTGTTATGCGAAGCTTTTGGCGGTTTTGGTTTTTATTCCGCAGGCAAACGCACAAACTATAAACAGCAAGCTCAATGAGCGCTTTGCTACTAATGCGAACGTGGCCATCCTTACAGAGTCACAATACGCAGACATTGTTTTTGAAGATTGGAATAAAAATGAAGTCGAAGTCGAAGCTGTTATTGAGTCTGAAGATTTAAGTAAAGAAGAGATCAATCAGCTGCTTAAAGGCTGGCAAGTCAACGTTCAGGGCAATAGTAGAGCTGTACGTATCATTAGCAGTGGTGCGCCTTCAACGGCCAGTATAGCTTTAGGGGATACCCAAGTTCGTGGCATCAATGACTTGATCACTGCATCTATGCAGCAAATGATTCAGCCGGTGATGCAGCAACCTAATGTTTCACCCATTTTGCAGCAGTTTGCATCTATGCAGATTCCTGCTGAATTCTACAAAGGAATGAATGCTGTTTCATTTGACTACCAGGCGTATAAACGTGACGGGGCTAAATATTTAGAGCAGTATAAGCGCAAGATTGAGCAGAATCTGGGAGAAGATTTTGATGTGGTAATGAAAAAATGGGAGCAGAATAATAAAAAGCGAGTTGCCGCAGGGCAAGGTCTTGCCGGAAGCAGTCTGCTAGGGATGCCAAAATCACCTTTTGGAAAAGATATGAATTTTGACAGCGCTGCTTTTAATCGTGATAAGAAAGCCTATGTTGCCGCGATGAATAAAAAATACGGAACCAATGTAAGTGTTTCTCAAGTAGATCAGTGGCGTACTGCTATTGAAGATTGGGGCGATGAGTTTAGTGCAGATATGAAGGCTTGGGGAGAGCGTTTTGGTAAACAACTGGGCGGTTCTAGTGAGGCTTTGGGAGCTACCTTTGGCCGTGCTATTGAGAGTGATATGGCGGCTTTAGGGCAAAATGTTGAAAAGGCGATGCAAAGCTGGAGTAATGACTTTGCAAAGAAATTAGAGCAAATGGCCGAAGCACAAGGCGGAAGTCTTAAAAAAACGGTTACTACAGACGCTAACGGAAATGTGAGCACGCAAATGACCTATAGCTATTCGGGGGCTCCTTCCGGGGCTGCTATCGCAGTAAAGCCTAAAGGCACATTTTCTCGTAAAATTATTGTGCATATGCCTAAAGCGGCACAGCTAGATCTTAACGTTCGCCACGGTAATGTGAAAATCTCTGAGGCTACCAATGCTCGAGTAACGCTCGCACACGGAGATTTTATGGCCAATACTATTTCAGGTGAAAAAACCTTGATCAATGTTGCGTACAGTCCCGTTGATGTGACTACTTGGGATTACGGTACGTTACGCGCAAATTATATTAAGAACTGTGTGATTGATAAAGCAAAAAGCATCAATGTAGATTCTAGAGCAAGCAGTATCGTGATCAACGAACTTGAAGATGCTGCGGTGATTACGGGAAGCTTCGGCGAACTTTCAATCCCAAAATTGGGTAAGAATTTTAAAACCTTAAACATTAGTGTAGAGAACAGCGATGTAGTACTCAACCTGCCGGAAACACCTTTCCATTTTAATTTTAATGGTGTGCGCAGTCGTCTAAATTACCCGAGAAAGATCGAGGCTAAAGTTATGGAAGGCTACAACAGCAGTATGGTTAACGGCTTTTATAAATCAAGAAATACAGACAGTATTATAGCGATTTCATCTAAGTATAGTGATATCGTCCTTAATTGAGTTTTTTAGTTTAATTGTTGTAAAAAGTCCGTTCCTGCCAGAACGGACTTTTTTGTTTTAGACTGCATAGAGAATTGTATTTTTGGCGCGATGGAACACAGGCTTTTTTTAAACCGAATCGCAGAATGTACTGCCCAATTCACACCGGTGGTAGATGCGGCATACGCGGATTCAGATTATCGATTTTTGGATCTTTCTACGACTAACGAGATCCTAAAGGAAGTAGATACAAGTTCTTCGGAGGCGATTCAGCTTTATATCAATACATTTCTTGCAAAAACTGGTGGGCGTGTCGCATATGGCGGTTATCTAGAAAAGCGTAGTATTTATGACCGAAGCCTATATTTTAATAATGATAATCCAGAACTTAAGCGCAACATCCATCTGGGATTAGATGTCTGGGTTCCCGCCGGAACAGCGATTTTAGCTCCGGTAGCTGGTACCGTTCATAGTTTTAAAGACAACACAAACTATGGAGATTACGGTCCGTGTATTGTTTTAGAACACCGTTTTGAAGATTTCCATTTTTATACACTGTATGGTCACTTGTCTAGGGCTTCCTTATCTGCTTTGACCGTTGGACAAAAGATCTCGGCGGGTCAAACCTTTGCGCATCTGGGAACCTCAGAAGAAAATGGCGATTACGGGCCGCACTTGCACTTTCAGATCATAAAGGATATGCAAGAGTTTAAAGGCGATTATCCCGGAGTTTCCACGCATAAAAAGCTGGATTTTTATAAGAATAATTGCCCTGATCCTAATCTATTGCTCAAGATCTCTTAAGCTACGTGCAGGCGGTATTGTGACGGTGTAGTATGCTTTAATTCTTTAAACTTTCGGTTGAAATTGGCTATGTTCTGAAACCCGCACAGTTCAGAAATAGCGGCTACAGAAAGCTCTTTTTCTTTGTACAAAAGTTTACACGCGTGCTCGATACGCAGTTCGATCAAAAACTGTAAAAACGTCTTATTGGTACGCCGCTTAAAATAACGACAGAACGCATTTTTGGTCATATTGGCAATTTCTGCGATAGTGTCAAGCGTAATATTTTCTTGAAAATGATCAAGCGTGTATTGATACACATCACTCATACGTTTCCCTTCGATATCTGTGTATTTTTTATGGTAAACAAAGGATGAAAGTGGAGTTTTGTCTGACTGCTGAATCAAATCAAGAATTTGAAGAAATGAAGCCAGGCGTTCAATACGGCTTTGATGCTTCAACTTAGAAAATTTTCTAATGAGTGATTCGGTATTCGTTTCGATCTTCATTCCGTATTCGGCTTCATCAAAAAAACTATCGATTCCTGACATTTCAGTAAGCTTGAAAAACTCTTTTCCGAAGGAATTCTTGGTGAAAAACAGCGTGTACATAATAGATTTATCGATCGCGTTATCATCGCTTCTAAACACGTGAGGAACGTGTTCGCCAATGACCAGAATATCGCCTTCACGATAATCATTGATCGTATCGCCAAGAATTAAATTTCCCGAACCTTTTGCAATATAACTGATCTGGATCTCCTCGTGCTCGTGAAGTTTGTCGTAGAATTTGAGTTCGTGATCTTCTTGGTAAACAAGCGCTTCTTTACCGGGCTTGGGTATTTTAAAAGGAAGAACTTTCATAGGGGTAAGGGTGACTATTTGTTTGTGCTTGCTATAAAATTGGCATTAAAAAATGATTCATGTCAAGTTTAGGGATAATATAGTATCAAGATAGGTTACTTATTCATCATAAAAAAGGGACTTTAACATTTTGACACTACTTGAAATGCATAAAACGTTTTATTTGGGCGATATTTCATCAGTATTAGTACTTGATTAACTATAACGGTATAGTAAAAACTGTTTTTCAGTTAATATGCTATTATCTTTCGCTAACTTTAACAAATAAGGTCTTAACGAATTACATTTATTTTAGTCAGACCTTTTTTCTGTTATTTTAAGACTTCTTCCGAGTATGAATTTCTTGACTAAATCGCTTCACGCTGTATATAAAATCAATTTTATAGGTATTCTGTTTGTGTTGGTTTCTGGTTGCGCTCCAACCGAAAAACAACCATCTAAGGTGTTTTTATCGCCAGATAAAAACTTTGCATTCAAAGATGCCGGATGGGAAACAGAATATTGGAGCAATCAAGAGAATTATTCAGACAGTATTTTAAAGGATACCGATGCTAAAGTATTAGTGATCACGCACGACAGCCTTCAAACCGGACGTATTTTTAAGAAAGTAAATGTCAAGCCCTATGCTCAATATAAGGTTAGCGGATTCATAAAAGCAGAGGATGTTTCGACTGAAAAATCCAATGCCGGAGCGGGATTCGGTTTAGGTAAGTTTTCTTCTAGAGCCGATACAGTATTCACAGGAACCACAGCCTGGACACCGGTCGAAATGACATTTAATACCGAAGGAGACGACAGTTTTATTATAGAATGTCTATTAGGGAAAAATGCGCCTGCTTCCGGAACGGCTTATTTTAAGGATATTAAGCTTGAAGAACTTTCGTCGCAAACTCTTGAGCCCAAAGTTAGCATTAATCTGGAAGCGCAAAAGGAGCCAATGTCACCGTATATCTATGGGCAGTTTATTGAGCATATGGGAAAATCTATTTACGGCGGACTTTGGGCAGAAATGCTTATCGACCGTAAATTTTATCATAAACCAGGTACTTTAGCATCGCCTTGGGAAGTTTCAGTAGACAGTACAGCGATAACTTTAGACGAAAAAAATGGCTTCTCAGAACAGGCATTGCCGGTTTTTAAATTAGATGGGAATCAAATTTTCTTGAAACAAGACTCAATCGCTGTCAAACCGAATACGAATTATGTAGGTCGAATTGTTTACAAAACTAAAGGATCTTTTAAGGAGGTCAGTATTGGTCTGGAGGCGCTCAATTCTAAAAATACGGTTGGTTTCAGTATTCCGGAATCGGAAGCATTTGTTACCAAAGAATTTGAATTGCATACAGGGGAGAATTCAGGAAGTTTAGCAAGTCTAGAGATCTCTTTTGAAGGAAAGGGTACGGTTACGCTCGCCGCAATTTCCTTAATGCCGGAAGATAATATTGAAGGTTTTCGCCCGGATGTGATCGCCTTGTTGAAAGAATTAGATTCTCCAATTTACCGCTGGCCCGGTGGAAATTTTGTCTCGGGTTATGATTGGAAAGATGGTATTGGTAATCCCGATGCACGCCCTACCCGATATGAGCGCGCTTGGAATGGCTTAGAATATAACGATGTGGGAATTCACGAGTTTATGCAACTCTGCGAAATTCTAGATGCCGAAGCCAATATTGCTGTGAACACCGGCTTAGGTGATGCAGCATTGGCTGCAAATGAAGTGGAATATTTTAACGGTGCTGCAACTACGCCTATGGGAAAACGCCGAGCGGCAAATGGTCATCCTGAGCCGTATGATGTTCAACTTTGGGCGGTAGGAAACGAGATGTTTGGCGATTGGCAATTAGGCCATATGCCAATCGAAGAGTATGTAAAAAAGCATAACAAAGTAGCCGAAGCAATGTGGGCAGTAGATCCCGATATAGATATCATCGCTGTGGGTTATCCCGGAGAATGGAATGATATGATGTATCAAAATACTGTTGAAAATATGACTTACATCAGCGAGCATTTTTACCGTCAGGATTGGCACGCAGGCGGTTTGCTTACGCACGTTAAGCAAATGCCGGATGCAATTAGAGAAATCGCAGAAGAACACCGTCGGGCTCGCAGGGAAATTCCGGAGATTGCTGACCGAAATATAAAAATTGCACTTGATGAATGGAATTATTGGTACGGTCCGCACGAGTTTGGATTATTGGGTACGCGTTATTTCTTGCGTGATGCCTTAGGAATTGCCGCCGGATTGAATGAGTTCTCGCGCCAATCTGAAATGTACTATATGGCCAATTATGCGCAAACGGTAAATGTGATCGGAGCGATAAAAACAACACCCACCGACAGCTGGCTTGAAGGAACGGGATTGGTTTTAAAAGTGTATCGAAAAGAATTTGGGACAATTCCTGTTGCGGTTTCGGGTGCTCCCGAGCCTTTAGATGTCGCGGCGACGCTAACCGAAGATGGAAACTATTTAACGCTTTCGGTTATCAATGCTACGCATCAGGAATATCAATTGGCGCTTGACTTTATTACAGAGGACATTCCAACGCAAGGAATAGCTTTTGTGATCACAGGAGCCAACGATATGGTGTATAATGATGTTACACATAAAAACAGTATCTACCTCGAGGAAACTTCTTTTGAGTTGGAGCATAACAGCTTACAGGTCGCTAAGGAGTCGGCAGGAATCTATAAATTCAAATTAAATTAGAAAGCAACGTATATGAACACGTACAAAAAAGCATTAGGGGTATTTATTCTTCTTTTTATAGGCATTACAGCCGATGCACAAGCCCAGGAATATTGGGACAAGGTCAAAGAGCGAGAAGCAACTTTAGGTTTGGACTCGGGCTTTGAAACCTTAGAAACCGATCAATTTATACTGAAGTTGGTCAAGGCTTCGCAAACAGTGGCTTCCTTGGCTCCAAAATCAGATCCTGGATTTGATTTTACTCCCGGAGATCGCTTGGAGATCAGAGCCGGCAACGGACTCTACCATTTGGGAGATATCAATTTTAGATACCGCCTAGAAGGTTCAAATGAATGGAGTACGGTCTCAACCGCGACTTCTAGAAAACCTGTGGAAGCGATAGCTAAAGAAGGCGCTTTGGCTGCTGCAAATTTAGCCAATACCTTGCCGGAAGATCTTCCGCTTGACATTACACGCAACTATACCGAAGCCGACGGCGACTTGATTTTGGCTTTTGATTTTCAGAATAAAACCGATCAACCTGTCGAGTTAGGCGCGCTGGGAATCCCGATGATCTTCAATAATATTTTAGAAGGAAATTCGCTGGAAGAAGCGCACGCTAAGAATGTATTTTTTGATCCGTATATCGGGCTGGATGCAGGCTATCTTGAAGTAAAACGCTTAGACGGAAAAGGCAAAACCTTACTCGTTCTTCCTGAGAACAATATGCCATTTGAAGCCTATCGCCCGTTGCTTGACGATCCTTCGCCGCGCAGTATTGTGTTTGAAGGGTTTCACGAGTGGATGGCCAACAGCAAGGCTTATGCTTCAGATGAATGGAAAGGTGTAAAGCAATGGAATACGCCAACGTCAAGTTTCTTAAAACCAGGCGAACTCAAAACATTTTCTGTACGATTAACACTCGCTCCGGAAATCAAAAAAGTACAGCAACAACTGACCGAAAAAGATATGTCGGTGGCTGTTGGTGTACCGGGATATGTGCTTCCGCAGGATGTACAGGGAAAACTGTTTTTAAAATATAATTCTGATGTAAACAGTATCAAAGTGGCTCCTGAAGGTGCGCTTTCGGTTGAGAAAGATGCAGCTAAGAATGCGTATGATGTGTACACCGTTACCGGAAATCAATGGGGAAGAGCCCGAGTTGAGATCAAGTACACGAATGGAAAAACGCAAAGTATCAACTATAAAGTGATTAAGCCCGAAAGTGAACTGGTTGCCGATTTTGGGAATTTCCTTTTTGACAAGCAGTGGTTTGATGACGATGAAGATCTGTTCAATAGAGCACCTTCATTGATTTCGTATGATTATCAGAACAAGCGTCAGGTTACGCAAGACGGAAGGGTTTGGATTGCCGGTTTGAGCGATGAAGGTGGCGCTGGAAGCTGGTTAGGCGGAATGATGAAACAATACCTTCAGCCTGATCAGGAACAGGTTTCAAAACTGGAAGATTTTGTAAACCAAACCGTTTGGGGCGTGTTACAAAATGCTGAGGGCGAACATAAATACGGCGTGCGTAAAAGTGTGTTGTATTATGAGCCGGAAGAATTTCCGGCAGGAACTTATAACGACACGATAAATTGGAATACCTGGGCGGCCTGGAATAAAGAAGGGGCTGCAGATCCCGGAAGATCGTACAACTATCCGCACGTGGTTGCTGCATATTGGACGCTCTACCGCTTGTCACGCTACCACGATAATCTGGTCACACAAAAAGACTGGAAATGGTATCTGGAGCAAGCGTATCAAACCACATTGGCGATGACTACTCAGGCACCCTATTATGCGCAGTTTGGTCAGATGGAAGGAAGTGTTTTTCTGCACGTACTCGAGGATTTAAAACGCGAGCAACTCACAGAAGAAGCTACCAAACTTGAAGCCGAAATGAAAAAACGTGCCGACCATTGGGAGTCGCTGGCATACCCTTTTGGTAGTGAGATGCCGTGGGATTCTACCGGTCAGGAAGAGGTGTACATGTGGTCTGATTATTTTGGCTATGACGCTAAAGCAGCGGTGACTTTGAGCGCTATTTTAGCCTATATGCCCACAATGCCGCACTGGGCTTATAATGGGAATGCCCGCCGCTATTGGGATTTTCTTTATGGTGGTAAACTATCGCGTGTAGAACGCCAGATTCATCATTACGGTTCCGGGCTTAATGCGATTCCTGTACTGGACAATTATCGGGAAAATCCTGAGGATTTACATTTGTTGAAAGTTGGTTACGGCGGCTTGCTGGGTGCGGTTTCTAATATAACGGAAGATGGTTTTGGAGCGGCAGCTTTTCACAGTTGGCCTTCAACGCTAGAGATCGATTACCTGTCGGGTGATTATGGTTCTAATTTCTATGGCTATGCGATCAATTCTTCGGCGTATTTGGTTGAAGATGCAGAATTGGGCTATTTGGCCTTCGGCGGAAATCTTACAGAAGAAAAGAATTCTGTTACAATGCAATTAACAACCGCTGCTAAAAACGCTGTGTTTGTTCAGCCGTTAGCTTTGTGGATCACTTTAGATGCCGGAGCGGTTCAGCAAGTTAGCTTTGATAAGAAAACGAAAGAGGTACAGCTTACGTTAGCGCCTAAATCTGAAATCACTCCGTTTGCCTACGTAAACCTTCCAGAGGAATATACATTAGACTACGAGAAGGTGCGCGGTGCATATAAAATTCCGCTTCAAGCAAAACCGATCACACTTACCCTAAAACATTAAACATTGAACAGAAAAGTCATATTGCTGACATTTTTCGGACTTATTTTGAGTCTTTCTGTCGCTGCACAAGAATTTACAAGAGCCGATAGTTTACGCGGAAGCATTACTCCACAACGGGCGTGGTGGGATGTGATGCGCTACGATATTGAGGTGCAACCCGATTATGATAAGCAGTTTACTTCCGGGGCAAATCAAATCACTTATAAAGTAGTTCAGGAAAAGCATCCTGATGTGATGCAAATCGATTTGCAAGAACCGCTGGTGATCGACCGCATTCTTTTTGACGATGATGCAACCGAACTGCAATTTAAAAGAGAAGGCAATGTGTATTGGGTCAATACGCTTCCGCAGGAATTAGATTCTGAGCATACCGTAAAGATCTTTTTTAGTGGAAATCCGCACGTAGCGGTACGACCACCCTGGGATGGTGGCTGGTCGTTTTCTAAAGATGCAGAAGGCCGACGGTTGATGACCGTCACGTGTCAAGGTTTGGGCGCTTCTATCTGGTACCCCAATAAGGATCATCAAAGCGACGAACCCGATCGTGGCGCTTCGTTAACGATGCGTGTTCCTGATGCGTTGACTGCCGTGGCTAACGGTCGCTTACTCGATAAAATCGAACATCAAGATGGTACCACGAGTTATAAATGGGGCGTTGAAAACCAAATAAGTAATTATACGATCATTCCGTATATCGGGCATTACGAGAATTTTAAAGAGGTATATCCGGGTGTAAAAGGTGATCTTGATCTCAATTATTGGGTGCTGGATTATAACCTGGAAAAAGCCAAAGAGTATATGCCCAAAGAAGTGCGTAATATGCTGAATGCCTTTGAGTATTGGTTTGGGCCGTATCCGTTTTACGAGGATGGTTACAAACTGATAGAAGTAGACAATACCGGGATGGAGCATCAATCGGCGGTTTCTTACGGAAATTACTACGCCGGTGGCTATCGCGGTCGTGACGGCTCAGGCACCGGATTGGGCTTGACTTGGGATTTTATTATCATTCACGAAAGCGGTCACGAGTGGTTTGGCAACAACATCACCACAAATGACCTCGCTGATATGTGGGTGCACGAAAGCTTTACCAATTATAGCGAGACCCTGTTTGTAGATTACAACTACGGTCCTGAAGCTGCCAATGCATATAATTATGGTATTCGCCAAGGGATCGGTAATAAAACGCCTATTATTCCGGCGTATGGCGTGAACGCTCAGGGGAGTGGTGATATGTACCCCAAAGGAGGAAATTTGCTCCACAGCATTCGCCACAGCATCAATAACGATCAATTATTTAGAAACATTTTGGCCGGATTGAATCAGACTTTTCATAACAAAACTGTTGATGGCAGTGAGGTACAGGAGTATATTTCGCGCAAAGCCGATTTCGATTATTCTAAAGTTTTTGAGCAGTATTTGACTATGACCGAGATTCCAACTTTAGAGCTTTTTGTAGATGCTGAAAATAACCAGATCAAATACCGCTATGTCAACTGTATTGAAGGTTTTGATTTACCCTTAAGTCTGGTGGGAACGCACGAGGAGCTAAAAATCTTTCCGGTAGCGAATACCTGGAAAGCAGTAGATATTACGATGAAAAATCAATACCTGCTTACGCCAGATCGTATTGAAAAAATGTATTACCTCAATGTAGCTTTGGTCAAAGAATTGTAAGCTAATGTTCTTCTGGCCCTCGTATTCCCGCTTTAATTTCTAATTTAAGATCATTGGCTTCCGGTGGAATTGGACACGAATAATTAGGGCTATACGCACAAAAGGGATTGTACGCTTTGTTGAAATCTATTACAATCGTATTGCCTTCGGGGATTCTAAGATCTATGTAGCGACCGGCGCCGTAGGTTTCCACACCGCTGGTGTAATCTGTAAACGGTAAAAAGAGATAGTCTTTGTATTCCTCCATTTTACGTAGCATGTGACTTTGATAAATGGGTAATTGATAGGTTTTTCCTTCCAGTTCAAAAGTAGCAAGGGCATAGGTATCATAGGTTTTGATCGCACCCGATGAGGTTGGAAATTGAATCTCTTCCGGATCTTCTATTTTTTGAAATTGCGCCACAACCCGATAGGTCGAATCGATAGGGTAGAAGCTATGTTTTTTAAATTCCTTTTGCTCTTTTGGAGTTAAAGGCGATTCTTCCGGATTTTTATATTCAGTGTTTAGGTCATTTTGAAATTGAAGGATTTCGGCTTCATATGTAGTTTGGGAAAAGGAATAAAGACTGGTAAATATTAAAATGACGGTTTGAAATAGGTTTTTCATAGCTATAAAAAACGGGTGTTTTTGTTGGTGTCGTCCAAAGTCGTTTTACTCAACTTGGCTACTTTACAAGAACAAAAACACCCGATATGAATTTAATTTTTGGTTTTATCCGGATATTCCGGAGTAGTGAGTGACTTCGGTGGATTTTCTTTAAGCTGTTGTAAGATGATCTCGATCGCTTTTTCTAACTGTGGATCTTTACCGGCGATCACGTCTTTTGGAGTTTGCTCTACTTCAACATCTGGTGGTGTTCCCACATTTTCAATTCCGAAGCCTTCTTCATTGTAAAAGGCCACGTTAGGCGCAGTCACATAACCGCCATCGATGAATTCCGGATATCCTAAAACGCCCACGAGTCCGCCCCAGGTACGTTTTCCTACCAGCGTTCCTAGTTTATTTCTTCGGAATAAATAGGGTAAGTAATCTCCTCCCGAACCTGCAGTTTCATCAATGAGCATCACTTTTGGTCCCTGAATAGAAGCGCTAGGTGCTTTCATATCCTTACCATATCTGAAATTCCAATAACTCTGCATCGGCTTGTTTAACAGGTCAATCACATAATCTGCCAGTTGACCACCACCATTAAAGCGCTCGTCAACAATAATCGCTTTTTTGTCTGCCTGCGGATAGAAATAGCGTTTAAAATACTCGTGGCCTGCTGTTGCGGTATTTGGCACATAAACATAAGCGACCTGGCCGTCTGTGGCTTCGTTCACTTTCTTGATGTTGCCTTCTACCCAATCGCGATTGCGTAACGCACGTTCTGAAGCGATCGTGGTTACTTCTTCGTCATGTGCATTGGTTCCATTGGCATTGCTAGACAAGGTAAGGGTCACAATATCTTCGGCTTTATTTTCAAAAAAGCGGTAGAGGTTGTCTTCGCCGGTTACTTCTTTTCCGTTTACTTTTATGATATAATCGCCTTCGCTGGCATTTACACCAGGTTCGGTAAGTGGAGAACGCAGATCTGGATTCCAATTGAGTCCACCGTAGATTTTAGTGATCTGGTAACGGTTATTTTTGATCTCAAAATCAGCACCTAGTAAACCTCCGTTGATGTTTTCTTTTTCTACGCGAGAATCACCTCGGTAGTCAAAACGATGATGCCCAACTGAAAGCTCGGCAAACATCCAACTCATCACGCGGTAGAGGTCGCTTTTTGAAGGAACATCAGGAAGGAATACGCTGTATTTTTCTTTCATCGCATCCCAGTCTACGCCGTGCATTCCCGGGTCATAGAAGTAATCGCGATTCACGCGCCAGGCTTCATTAAATATGTTTTCCCATTCTTGTTTAGGATCGATCTTAACCTTGATCGCATCAAAAGCCAACGGACCTTGATCTGATTTTTTTCCGGTGTCAGAAACAAACCAGCTTCCATTACTGTAATACATCATTTTCTCTCCGCTCGCAGAAATTTCAAAGGAATCTACCTCAAAAAGTTCTTCGTCTTTTTGTTCGCCTAAATTGTACAGATGCAACATCGCAGGAGCATCATAGGAAGGATAGGAAATGTAGTACAGCATTCCTTCTTTAGGAGCAGCAAGCGACATAAAATTGCCTGTGCCTACCGGTACCGAAACCATACGATCCATAATGCCATCCCAATCAATTTCTAAGGTCGGTACGCTTTCCTCTTTTTTATCTTCCTTTTGTTCTTCTTCAGCTTCAGCGATTTTTTCAACATCATTTTCTTTAGCAAAAGGCGATTTCACCTCCTTTTGAAGCGTAATTAAATACAAAGCATTTGATGAGGTCATATCTTGATTAGACTGGTCAAACCAGTTTACCACAGGGCCTGCATCGGTAGAAGCGGTGAGGTAGAGGTATTTTCCGCTAGGGTCAAAGGTAGGTTCGGTTACGTTAGATAAGCCGTCTGAAATGGGATAAGACTTGTTTTCGCTAAGCGAATACACATACGCCTGTTCAAAGTTGGTGTTGGTGATTAAGGTGTAAGCGAGCCAATTTCCGTCTGCAGACCAGCTTCCGAATAAATCCCGGTAATCGCCCGGCTGATACAATACATCTTGAGCTATTTTTTGGGTTTTACCAGTTGCAATGGTGGTGATGTATAAGTTTCTACCGTTATCTACGTAAGCGATTTTTTCACTATCTGGAGACCAGTGCAGGTGCGCATAAAATCCGGTTCCTTCAAGGGCGATCGCTTTGGCAGCGTCGGAGCTGTTTTGATCTTTGATATGCAACGCATACTCACCGCTAGCATCAGAAAAATAAGCAATATGCTTGCTATCCGGCGACCATTTTGGGAAGGTCTCGTGAACTCCGGGAGTTTGGGTAAGATTGACCATATCTCCCTTTTCTGAAGGAAGCGTTACAATTTCTCCTCTAAAATCAGCAACCACACGCGCTCCGGAAGGGGAAATACCGCCGCTGCGTACATAGTAACTTCCGCTTACAAAACGCGGACGTAGCTCTAATAAATCAGTTGCGATACCTATTTTAAGCTTGGTAAGCTGCTTGTTTGAAGGATTGAAGGTGTGCAAGTATCCGGCTTGCTCTAAAATCAACATTCCATCGCTACTTGCTTCTAAATCTTCCAGACCAAAATCTTGAAAGTCGGTCAACTTACTCACTTGTTTTGAAGCCACATCATAAGCGTAGAGGTTGAATTCTCCATCGCGATCGCTTCTAAAATAAACAGTATTCCCAACAAACTCCGGTTGCGCATCGTTGCTTCCTGCTGCCGGTTTTGGGATTTCTACCACCTCTTGCGTTGCAGTATCATAGATATAAATGCGAGTTTGCGTTCCGCCGCGGTAATGTTTCCATTGGTTGAACCGATCAGGAATTGGCGTATACGCGATGTATTTTCCATCATCAGAATAGCTTGCCCAATATGCGTTAGGAATCTCTAACTCTGAAACCGGACCACCATCTAGAGCCACTGTAAATAGTGAAGTATAACGATTGGTAAATAAGGTACGCTGCGAGGCAAAAACAACCTTTTTTCCGTCAGGTGTAAAATCCCTAGCGATATCCGGATACGGATGATAGGTTAATCGAGTAGGGACACCACCGGTGACCGGCACGCTGAAAATATCCATATTGCCATCATATTCTGCACTGAAAGCGATGGTTTTACCGTCTGGTGAAAAAATAGGATTAGACTCTACGCCTTCGTCGATGGTCAGGCGTCTTGGTTGAGATCCATTACGATTAGCAACCCAAAGATCTTCGGCATAGATAAATGCGATATGGCTATCGCTAATGGCCGGTTCGCTCATTAATCGGGTATCTGTCTGATTGATCTGTGCCACCGCCGTGACTGAAACTGTCCCAACAATGAAGTTTAAAAAGTACTTTGTGATTTTCATGATTTGATTGATAAAATTTATTGGCGTCACCAAAAGATATCAAACCCTTTGGCTTGCCTAACATTTAATAGTTGTTTCTAACGAATGCCTCGTAACTGCGTTTATTTATTCTTTTACTACTCTAAAACCCACGTGTTTACTGCTCACAGGTTTCTGATCATAAGGGTCAGCAAAATCGTAGGCGCTGTAATCGTAAGTTCCTGTGGCACTGTATTCGGCGACATTTCCTCCCAAATCATAGAGTGTTGCATCGCCAACTTTTACACCTTTATTAGAACCTACCGGCTTTAAAAGAGAATAGTTTAAGCTTTTTACTTTTTGAAGTAACAGGTCAGCATCATCTGCGGTGAGGTCGTATCCCGCCCAAGTATTCAGGTTGTTTTGACCTTTAGAACTTTTTGCTGCTTTTAGCTGAAGTTTTTCAGCTTCTTTAGCATTGGGAAGGCGATAGGTTTTTCCGGTTTGTGCTGAAAGCCAAGTCACATAGTTTTCAGCATCTGTTTTGGAAACCACGGCCGGATAATTATCTTTTCCGGTATCAAAAGAGAATGTGTTTTTAAAAGCTTTAAACTGTGCGTTAGTAACTTCAAAACGACCTAAACTGATGGAGTCTTCTTTCACCTGAACAGTTTCAGGAATCAGTATATCTTTATTTAAAACTCCATACAGCCCGTTTTCTTGTTGCGCTTCTTCAAGTTTAAATATTTCCGCCAGCGGACTATCTTCTTTGAATGCTTCGTTATCGGTAGGTTTTTTATCAAAAAGGTAGGTGTCAATCCAGGCAATCTCTTCTTTCATTTTACGTAGCTGGTGCGTGATCTTTCCTAAACTGTGAGGCTGACCGGGAAACCATAAAAATTTCACCGGTGTTTTGCCTACTTGCTGTAAGCCGCGGTAATATTCCCAACCCTGATCGCGTGGCACTGCGCGGTCTTCACTTCCGTGGAAAATTATAGTTGGGGTTTTAATCTTTTCAATCTCAAAAAGTGGCGATTTGATGAGGTAATTCTCGTTATAGGTTTTGCCGTTGGTATCATCCCAAGGCGCACCGCCAAAATAACTCTGGTCAAAACTCACCCCAAACTGGCAAGTACCAAAATCAGAAGTCCAGTTCACATCGCCGGCACCCGGCGCAGCAACTTTAAACATATCAGGATATTTGACCGTAAGCATTGTGGTAAGGATCGCACCGTTAGACCAACCCATAGTTCCCATTTGATCCCGATCTACTTTGCCTTCGGAAACAAGTTTGTCGATCCCTTTGGTGATGTCTTCTAATTCAGGTTCGTAATAATTGCCCTTTATCGCTTCGGTATATTCTAGTCCGTGATTGGTTGAACCGTGATAGTTGGGCATCAATACAAACATATTTTTTTGCGTTAAAATCGAAGGATAATACGCCCAGCTGCCCGACCATTCATCGGTATCTTGACTTGATGGGCCACCGTGAATATTGAGCATCAATGGATATTTCTTTCCTTCTTGATAATCATTTGGATAGTATAAGATCCCGGTTACTTCATCACCGTTATAGCCCGTCCAGGTCATAATTTCGCTTTTAGGCATATACTTTTTTTCAAGCTTTTTGTTGAGCGTGATGAATGTTTCTTCGTTGCTAACTTTAGCTTTTTTTAGATCTGCGATCAGGTACTGCGGAAGTTTTGAAGCGGTAGAGTAGGAGTACACGATCTTAGAAGCATCTTCAGTAATTGCATTGAGACTTACGTGCTCATTTTTGTCATCAAAATCCATTTCAGAGCGTGACCAGCTCGTTCCTTTTTTGGTGTAATAGGCAAGCTTCATTGTGGCTTTATTGGCTAATGAAACGATCACGTCATTCCCCGCCACGGTATAGCCGCCACCTACACCAAGTTTCCAATCGAGATCAACTTTAGTTGCTTTAGCCGAAGCCAAATCGTAATAATACAATTCGGTGATCCCGGCGCCATTCCATTCAGGATCTGAAGAAAAGCCGGTTCCGAAATAAAAACCGCTATCATCAGCCGTGAATTGTACGTCATAAATAGGGAATTCAAAGTCTTGCAAGACTTGCTTTTTGGCGCCAGTTTTAAGGTTTACAAGATAGCTGTACGGATCTTTCTGTGCATCTGCGCCATAGCTCAAACTGCGTGTGATAGTATAATATAACCAGTTGCCATCGTGCGAAAGTTGGTAGCTGCGTATGGGTTTTTCATTATCGGTGATTCTGGTAATTTGGTCTTCTTTAAGGTCAAATGCATAAATGTGACTTGGCTGCCAGTGCAGCGAATCTTCAATGATCTGAACATCATCTTCTTTTTCTTCTGCTTCAAGATCGTATAATGTTTTTCCGTTTTTAGCAGTGAAGAACAAGGTGTTTTCATCTTTAAGCTGAATGCTCGAGATACCGTTGTCAAACTCGTGGATTTCTTCGGCTTCGCCACCATAAAGGCTGAGTTTCCAAAGTTTTTTGCCTTTGTCTCGCGAACTCAAAAAATATAGTGATTTTCCGTCTTTAGAGAATATAGGGCTGTAATCGCTATCGTCACCGTAGGTGAGTTGGGTAGTGAGAAAGGAATCGTCTTCTTGGATGTTCAGACGCGTCAGATAAAGATCAGCAACAAAACGGTCTTTTTTCTTTACCGCTTTACTTTTGCTCCAGACCACCATAGTACCGTCTGGCGAAAAAACAGGCGAGCGCATAGACTCGGTGTAAACAATATCTTCTGGAGTCCAGGCTTTAGGGTCTTTGTTGTCTTCTTGACTAAAAACCTGTGAGAGGCTTAAAATGCTAATACTTAGTAGCGTGAAAATGTTTTTCAGCATGAATGGAAATTCTATTGATGTGGAATTATTAAATCTTTGAAGTTACTAAAAACTCCTCTTTTTTAATGCTGAAAAATGGCTGTTGCGCTATAAAAAAGTCCGTTGAAAACAATTTCAACGGACTTGTAGTTATTGCCAGTTATTTTTAGAAAATCGAAAAATACAGGTGTTATAATTTGTTATTCTTCAGAATCCTGATTTTTTAGGATCTCTTGTTCTGCTTCAATTTTTTGTAATTCGGTTTTGATCTGATTTAAACGAGCAGCGATCTCTTCGTTATTGGCTTCCATGTCCAATAGTTGTTGCTCCATTTGCTCCACCGAAATGCTGTCTGACATAAAATAGCCCTTTACATCGGCGTGGCTTTCGATCAATTTTTTGAGTTTGGCGAGGCTGGTTGCTTGCGCTTTCAATTGCATTTGATGTTCTTGTACATCGGTCATTGCGATAGAGTCTGTGGCCTCAACATCCTTAAGTTTTTGGGCTAGCGTACGTGTATCTGCTTTTACAGCTTTGTGAGATACAACCATAGCTTCGTGCACGGTTTCAAGACTGTCTGTATGCATTACAAATTCTAAGTATTCATCGTGCATTGCTTTACGGGTATCGTCGCAGGCGGTAAAAAGTATTGTAGCCAAAAAGCTAAATACAAGGTATTTTTTCATAATAAATAATCAATTAATTTATGATTAAAGATAGCCAAGAATGCGATGCACGTGCTGTTAAATAATCGTTAGAATTTAAAGGAAAAGTTAGAAATCTAAAGTTGCTTTTGCTGAAGGTCTAAATATAGCTCGAATAAAAAAATCCGTTCTAGAATTACTAAAACGGATTTCATTGATACTGTCAATCGCGTGGCATTTTCTGCGCTCGTTTATTCAGTCTTTGGCTTGCTGCCAAAACGTTTGTTAGGTTTTCGGGCAGTCTGCTTTTTTGGTCCGTTGTTGTTCTGACCTTTAGGTTTGTTGCGGTTTCGGTTGCGGTTTCTAGAACGGTTACGATTGTTGCGTTTAGGCTGCTCTGGCGCATCACCACCTTTCATCTGGCCGGCTTCAGAAGCTTCATCGCTTAAAAATGGATGCTCTGCTACCACGTGCACTTTTTGTTTGATGAGTTTTTCAATATCCTTTAAATATGTGCGCTCATCAGTTGCGCAGAACGAAATTGCAATTCCGCTGGCTTTAGCTCTTCCGGTACGGCCAATGCGATGCACATAAGTTTCGGGCACATTAGGCAGATCATATTGAATAACGAGTTCGAGTTCAGAAACATCAATTCCGCGGGCAGCGATATCGGTAGCGACTAGAACGTGCAATTTTCCATCTTTAAAATCATTCAATGCTTTTTGTCGCGCCCCTTGTGATTTATTACCGTGAATCGCAGCTGATTGAATTCCGGCTTTATCTAGAACTTTAACGATTTTATTGGCACCGTGCTTGGTACGCGAAAAAACCAAAAGCGACTGAGGTTTTTCGGTTTCAATAATAAATTTTAGCAGATTAGCTTTATTGCGTTTTCCCACAAAGTAAACAGCCTGATCTACACGTTCTGCGGTGGGTTTTTCCGGAGCGATGGTAACTTTTTCAAAATCGCCCAGAATCAGTTTAGAAAGATCAACGATCTCTCTGGGCATTGTTGCCGAAAAGAACAAAGATTGACGCTTGTGCGGTACCAGTTTCAGAATTTTTTTAATGTCGTGAATAAAACCCATATCAAGCATCTGGTCTGCTTCATCAAGCACCAGATATTCAATGCTCCCCAGATCTATAAACCCTTGTTTTACTAAATCTAATAAGCGACCGGGAGTAGCAGTGAGCACGTCAACGCCTTTACGCATAGCCAAAACTTGCGAGGCTTGTTTAACGCCCCCAAAAATAACGGTACTTTTAATACCCGTGTATTTGCTGTACTCGGTGACATTGTCATTAATTTGGATAGCGAGTTCACGTGTAGGTGTAACGATAAGCGCTTTGAGCTTTCGTCCCCCTTTTTTAGCACCAATACCGTTGTAGATCTGTTGCAGGATAGGAATGGTAAAAGCTGCGGTTTTTCCGGTACCGGTTTGCGCAGAACCCAAAAGATCTTTTCCTTTTAAAAGTATGGGTATCGCTTGCTGTTGAATTGGGGTAGGGTGGGTATATCCTTTGTCGGTCAATGCCTTAAGGATGGGGTCAATAAGACCTAAATCTTTAAATGTCATATAGTGTTATAAGCGGCAAAGATACGGTTATTCTTTTAGCCAAAATAACATTGTACATTTTGCCGACGGTAAGTGCTTCGGCCGGTATTAAAAACCGGGAAGTAGTTGCTTGAGCATATCCCAATTTGAAAACAGGGCATAGCCTAATAGAAAAGAGACCGCTAGCAAAAGCAATGATTTTTGTTTTTTAGTATTCGGTTGTTGATGTTGTGACGGCATCCGTTTTTCTTTTTGAATTATAATATATCGCGATCGCAGCAATGGTAATTAATTGTGCAATGACAGCAATATACGAACCTTCAAAACCAAAAGCGCCTCCATTTAGCCTATTTGCCTGATCTACCTGAATTTTTACTACGGAATAGAATCCTTGACCGCTCACGTTAAACCCGAAGAGCGACTGAAATAGATTCCAGCTGAGATGCAAAGCGATTGGAAACCAAAGATTTTTAGTGTACACATACGAAAGGCCTAAAAGAATTCCCGCTAAAAAAATATTGAATAGCGCAAAACTACTCACGTTAGGATTGAAGGCGTGCATCAAAGCAAAAACCAAAGCCGAAACACTCAACGCAATATATTTAGGCATTGAGAGCATTAAATTACGCAGGATGTAACCGCGGAAAATACTTTCTTCAACTACGGCGATAATACTGAAAAACACCACTGATTGTATCAATTTTGTAGCATCTAGATCTGTTGTGATTACCGTTATTTCGCTAGAAAAATACAAGATGCTATACCCCATGAACATAATCAGAAATCCAATGGCTATCCCCGTCCAGAATTCGCGCTGTCGTTTGTGTGTTTGAAATCCCAGCGCGACAAAAGGTTTTTTGTCTAAAAAGGTCATAAAAAAATATAAAACCAATAGTGTACCCACGAGATCAAAAACTCTAATAATGAGTTGATGACTGATACTCTTTGTAGGTTGAGGGTCAGTAATGTCAAGGCCTGCGATCAAATACCCCGCATATTGAAAGAGACCTACTACAAACAAATAGGGAATAATGAATAGTATAATACGTTGCCAACCTTTGTGGGAGTAGTTTTGTTCTTGCATTTAATGAGTCTTGGAAAGACAAATATGCATAAACTAATTGCAATATTTTGATCGGAGCATTTTTGCTTCAGCATCACTTGAATAACCGTGTAGGAGTAAGCCTTCGGTACAATTGATGCGACCTGCTTTAATTTGTTGGATTACAAATTCCTTATACCTACCGTGTGCTCTGAAACGTTCCGGGATCAGTTTGATAGTTCTTTTTGCATCTAACCTCGAAAATCTGTTAGTGGTTACCAAGTTTAAAAGGGTTTGTTCTAGAAGTTCTTTACGCAGTTTATTTTCAAGTTTAAAGTAGCGCGTGAGTTTACCGGTTTCTGTTTTAAAGCTAATCGTATTCTTTAGGCCTAAACTTTTTTGTTCCATTGGTGTTCGCATTGCCATATTTATCCTTTGCTCATAATAAGCATCAATATGAAGACTAAAATATTCAATAGCTGCATACTGAACAAGGACCTTATGATCGATGAGAATCCCTTCTTCCAAAATCGTAATTGAACCTCGGTCGTAAGTTTCTATTTTTTCATAATCAAAGAATTGATAGATATAAGAAATTGTATAAAATACCATTCCAATAAGAGCAATTATACTGATCCAAACAGTTAGTTGGTTGACTGGTGTTGTATTAGAATCAATAAAGAAAAGGAGTAAGGCAAATGCAATACAACCTAGACCGAGGTTAACAAGTTGCGTAGTGTACGAACTTTGTTCTTTAATTTTTTTGAATGTTGTAGTCGAAAAATTTATTTCTTGTTTTGGAATTGGTGGCAATTTCTTATCTGAAAATTTTAATGATTATTTTGTTAATCGCTCATTAATATCAATTATCGGCCAGTCGTCATTATCCCAATGAATAGGAGTAATAATGAGTTTAGATTCTCCGTCGTCAGGTATAGAATACCCGTGTGCAAACAAGTAATCTTCACCATCGATCTCATAAACCGAATTATGACCCAAGGCGGCAAATTGCTTTCCGTCACCAATGGCGATCACGGTACTGTTGCCATCGAGCATGGTAAATCCGGCGCGGTCAATATATGGACCGGTAAGTTCTTTTGAACGGCCTACTGCTATTTTATAATCACTGTTTATGCCTCGGCAACACATATCTAGAGAAACAAAAAGGTAATAATAGTCATTATGTTCATATAAAAATGCAGCTTCTATCTGACTATCGGTCAATTCGTACTCATAAGGTTGTTGGGTACTAGGCCTTCTGGCTAAACTATGCCACTCTTGAGGCCAAGCCATTGCACTCATATCATCTTTTAATTTTACAAGTTTAATACCGTCCCAAAACGATCCAAAGGCCAACCAAGGAGTGCCGCTCTCATCAATAATTGCATTTGCATCAATCGCTTGCCAAGTGTCGCGACCCATTACGGATTGTACGATTTTCCCGTGGTCTGTCCATTTAAAATCGGAACTTTCTGGATCTAAAGTTGGAGTAGAAGCGTGGCCTATAGCAGCGTGAGGTTTGCCGGGCTTGGCGTTACAGGAATAAAAAATGTGGTATCTGCCTTGATAAAAAATAATATCTGGAGCCCAAATATGATTGCTAAATCCCGGTAAAGCTTCTTTAGTCCATTCAGGAACTTCACTAAATATAGGCGCTTCCTTTTTCCAGGTTTTTAAATCTTTAGAAGACATCACCGAAATACCAACTCCTGTTCCAAAAACATAATACGTATCACCATCTTTCGCCATTACCGGGTCGTGAACATAAGGATTATTGGGCTCAAAAGGAGGTTCGCCGTTTTCGTTGGTTTGTACTTCTTGAGCGTTGCTTTCTAAATTAAAAGCAATAAGTGTTAAGAGCGATAGTAGTACTATTTTCATAAGTGTATATTTTATACTTAAATATACTAATAAAAGTACTTCGCTAACGATTTCGGAAAAAGCTATCCTATTTTAAATGAAAAGTAAGTTCAAGCGCTCTTTTACGGCTAAAGATTTAGAAAAGTATCTGCTGCTTTAGCCGAAAGAATAAAACAAGGTAGTTAATACCAAATGTTCTTTGCTTAGCTGATTTGGGCTAGTGATTTTGCCAATACAGAGCTGAAGCAGTTCTAAAGTCACGGCTTTAGCAGTTTGAGATACATCTATTAATCTAAAAAAAGACTATGAATCGACCCACACCAAAACAACCTGCACCTGAATTAGAATTTCCAATTTTGGGAGCCAATTCGTGGAATTTAAAAGCGCAACAGCCTAAAAATTTTACGTTGGTAGTATTTTACCGCGGCCTACATTGCCCAATTTGTAAAAAGTATTTACAAGAATTACAAAACTTGCTACCTGACTTCAAAGAACGTGGAGTGGAAGTAGCTGCGGTAAGTATGGATGCTGAAGAGCGCGCCAGACTTTCCCGCCAAAAGTGGGAACTTGATGCGCTGACTTTAGGCTATGATTTACCTGAAGCAACCGCCAAACAATGGGGTTTATATTTAAGCGAAGGCATTAAAGAAGGCGAGCCAGATTTGTTTAGTGAACCCGGTTTGTTTTTAATCGATAATGAACATAAAATTTACTATTCCTCGATCACCAGCAATCCTTGGGGAAGACCTTATTTACCTTCTTTTATTAAAGCTATAGACTTTATCTTGGAGAATGATTATCCCGCCAGAGGCGAAAAATAGTATTTTTAGAATATGGATGCGATAACCAAAGAGCGACTGATCAAGTTGGCCGAAGAAGAGATACCTATTCATAAATTTCTAGGCTTAAAAGTAGCAACGCTGGAGCAAGATTTTATCAGAGTCGAAGTACCTTATCGAAGTGATTTTGTTGGCGACATACGTAAAAACCGTTGGCACGGAGGCATTATTGCCACCATAATGGACTCCGTTGGCGGGGCTATAGGTGTTGCCAATTTTAAAACACCAGATGACAGTCTTGCGACCATTGACTTACGGATAGATTATCTGCGTGGCGCCAAAGCAAAACCGCTCACAGTTGAAGGTAAACTTGTGCGTATGGGTAATCGTATTATGGTGACTAAAATGAAAGCGTTTCAAGAAACCGTTCTGGTTGCTGAAGGCAAAGGCGTATATAATTTTATCAGATCTTAGCTTGAAACGTTTTGGCGTAGCTCAAGAATTGAAAATGCTGAGGCTTACCTCGATATCGCTTTGTAACACTAAAAAAGAAATGCAACACCTTAATGGGGTTGCATTTTTTGCTTAAAAACCTCTTTAATCGTATTCACTTCTTCTTTGTATTGCAGATCACTTCGTGTGGCAAAATATAAGGTGTTTGCACTTTCTTTAATCCCCTGCCAAACCAAGTGAATGCTTCCTTTAGCAATCGCTTCTTGCACCAGAAAATCAGGAACAATCGCAAAGCCGTTTTCAGCTTCTAAACAGCGGATTATAGAACCAATGTTCGGTAAAATGTAATTGGGTTTAAAGTCGGCTCGTGACTTAAAATTATCATACCAAAACCTCCTAAAATGATCCATTTCATTAGATGCACTGTACCAAATCTGCTGTTTTAAATGCGCAGACAAGGCTTTAAGATCTTTTTGCTCCAAAAGTTTGTTTACTTCGTTAAGCGAAGTTTTAGATCCCGCAACCAGCACGATGCGCTCTTTAGAAAATGCCTCGTACTCCGCCAGTGTATTGGCGTGGTTATTTTTAGGTGTAATGACCAGATCTAGGAGGCCTTTGTTGAGGTCTTTGATCAAGTCTTGATGACCTCCAAACTTGGCGACAAGATTGAAGCGCAGTTTTGAAACTTCTGGCTCTAAAATGGTCTGAAATGTTTCGGTACACATTCCTATATGCAAAGAAGGCACTGTTTCTTTAGTGGATTTTTTAAAATGCTGCTCGGCTTGCTCTAATCGCTCTAAGGCTTCCACCACAAAATTATAGAGTTGTTTTCCTTCTTCCGTAGGAATCATTTTACGTGACGTACGCTCAAAAAGCTTTCTGCCTACGTAAGCCTCTAAGGCATTGAGGTGGACGCTCACACCAGGTTGCGAAGCATACAAGGCTTCCGCAGCACGCGTTAGCGTTTTCTTCTCCACAATTGCCCGAAAGGTGCGATACCATTCTAGATTTACCATTATCAAAAATTTTATACAAAGCTATTATTTATATTATTTTTATAATAGTTAGTCCTCTTCTAATTTTGTCCCGAATTAAATAATCAATCTGATGAAAAATATTTTAATCCTCAACGGCGGACATCCATTTGCGCATTCTCCGGGAGCTTTTAATAAAACTCTTTTAGAAACCACCGAAGCTTTTTTTACAGCTAAAAAAGGGTATACGGTACGAACCACGCAAGTTGCCGAAAGCTATGAGCTGCAGGAGGAAGTTGAGAAATTTACTTGGGCAGATTTAATAATATATCACACCCCGATCTGGTGGTTTCAACTGCCGTTTGGTTTTAAAACTTACTTGGACAAGGTTCTAACCCACGGTCACCAGAATGGGATGTACGAGAGTGACGGAAGAACGCGTAAAAATCCTGCTATCAATTACGGAACGGGAGGTACTTTACACGGGAAAAAGTACATTATCACTACGAGTTGGAATGCTCCGGAAGAAGCTTTTACCTTAGCAGGTGAATTTTTCGATCAAAAGTCTGTTGATGAAGGAGTATTGTTTGGTTTTCATAAAATGAATCAATTTTTAGGATTGGAACATTTAGATTCTAATCACTTTCACGATGTAGAAAAGAATGCAGATGTGCCTAAAGCCTTACGAGACTATACCGCTTTTCTCGAGCATCATTTTGAGGAAGTTTTACAGGACTGATCTCAATAACTGTTTACAGAAGTCAAAGACGTGCAGACCCTTAGCTTGAACTATTTCCTAAGAATAAGTTGGTATTGATCTAGGGTTTGCAGGTCTTTTTTAAGATTTCTGTTTTAGAATTTTCACGACTTTGTTGTACATCACTTCTGAAAGATTCCAGTTGTAGCCTTCAAAATCTACAGTATTGGTAAACTGAATCACGACAGCATCGAGTTCGTTATGATATTTGGCGATGGTTTGATAGCCCGGGATCAAACCGGTGTGTTCAAATTCATAGAGTGAAGCATACAAATCCCGTTCCTCTTGGTTATTGAAGACGCTTCCGTCATTAAGGGCTCTAAGAAAATCGCCCAGATCTTGAGCTGTAGCAAGCATAAGATCGTTATCATTGGTTTTTAAATCCTGCGCGTAGCCCACATAATACCCGCTCATTACTCGGTCTAGATCTACATCGTGCACAGAGCCGTGGGTGTTGTTGAGGTTTAAAGGTTCGAGAATCTCTTTTTTGATAGTATAAAATGATGGCTGGCCGGTTACTTTTTTAATGAGTTCGTGCAAAAGTAAATAGTTGGTATTGCAATAGGCGTAATCAGTATCTGGCGCAAAATCTGCAGGTAAATCTAGTATTAAAGCCAGACGTTCTTCATTGTTGTCTTCAGGATGCGCCCAATACGAATTGATATCTGTAAAGTTTGGTATTCCGCTGCGGTGTTTTACCAACATCTTTATAGTGATTTCATCTGCGTATTCAATACGATGTGCCAATTCCGGAAAATAATGTGCAAGCGATTGATCTAAATCTAATTGCCCTTTACTTGCTAATTTGGTAACAGCTAAAGCTGTGTATAATTTACTTACGCTGGCAATTTTAAATAACGCATCGGCACGAGCCGGTTCTTGCGTTTCCCTACTATGCGTACCTGCAGTATACCAGGCAGGCACTTTTCCGCCTTGATCAATATAGACGATAATTCCGTCAAAACCATAGTCTGGAGCTTTATCCACTTGCTCTTGAATGGTGTCAGGTAAGGATTTGATCCACGCCCTTACAATAGGCCAAGGAACAAAATATAAGGAGATGAGCGTTGCTGAAAATAGTAAAATTCTGATGATCGTGGTTGTACGCTTTGAAGCCATTGGGTAGTTGCTGATTGTAACTTATATGTTTAAAAACCTTAGAATTAGTTACAATGTTAGGCGTATTTAAACGAAGAGAAATTAATTGAAGTTATCGTATTTGCATTAATCCCTTTAGACGACCTACATATTGATATACGAATAGGGTGTTTTTGAAAACACAATTTACATAAAAATGGCATCTACTGTTGTGAGGTTATAGGTAGAAGAGGTTTGGTGAACTAATGAATTGTAAGGGGAGTAGCGTGTATGCTATTCTGAAATTAGATTTATAGCATTCCAAACATATTCTTTACTAAATTCTCCGAAATAAGAAACATATTCTCCATCTGACGAAATTACTACGAAACTTGAGCAGGGATAATGATATTTAAAAAACAGTTTTTCAGTTAGGCCATCAGGATCTTTATGCCAATTGAGTATTCCATCATATTTTTCTAAAGCCTCTTTTTCCTTATATAGATAAATAGGAGCGTTAGCTTTTAATTGTTGAACTCCATCTTCTAAAGTTCCATACCAATTTTTAAGTGTTTCTTTTGTAGCTGATCCGGACGAATTGCAAGCGTCCTTTCCTGGATGATAGATAATTACTAAAGGCTTAGTGTTATCTAATTTTTCTGAGGTTTTATTGGAGACTAAGGTACGATATGCTACAAAATTTTCGAGTTTTCCGGTTTTAGTTCTCTCAACTAATTTTTTCTGATTTAAGGAATCAATCTGAATATCTAAATATTGATTCGTTGATCTCTTTTGTCTAAATTTTGATCTAGATATTTCTTTATTATCAATATCTAAATAAGTAAAATCTCTTAGTGAAGAGGAACAAGAAAAGGTAAGTATTCCGCTTATTATTAGAGTTAGGATTTTTCTCATAGGCGTTGCAACGGCTTTGTGTAAGTATTACTAAGTACAAGCAGCTAACTTACTAAATACAGAATAAACCAGATGAAAATCTATAGGAATTTTGGAATAGGCGAAAACGTGCTATTGCTAACAACCTTTGCTGCGCAACGTTTTTAAGTTCAGTTGGCAATTCCAATTGCAGAAAACACCTTTTTTAATTCATTAAATTCTGATTGCGTTTTTATTTCATTTAGTTCTCTGCTTTTTCCATCTTTTAATTGAATTGAGAATCTTCTTCTTCCGAAAACTGATTTTTTCTTTATTCCGTCTGTTATTTCTATTGACTCATCAGCTTCGTTATAGTTTATTGTCATTACGAGATATTTTTGTCAAATGTTGCTTAACCTGTTTGGTATTGGTTTCGTTGCGTAAAAACATCCGCTAGCGTAGAAGTTTTAGGAGGCTTAATTGTGTTCGTAATATTACGTTTTACAGTCTTATGCAACGGTTAGCGGTACTAGCGATATGTGGCTATCAGCTTTCTATTGTGCCTGCCAAAAAAGTCAAGAAGTATAAATTTAATTAAATGATTTTCTATACTTCAGGGGTGATATTTTGGTTTTATTTTTAAAAAGTCGATTGAGCGATTGAGGTTGCTCAAAACCCAATTCATAAGCAATTTCACTTACAGATAAATTGGTGGATAAAAGTTTTTCTTTAGCTACTTCAATGATTTTATTGTGAATGTGTTGTTGTGCATTTTGCCCTGTAAGTGAACGCAACATATCGCTTAAATAATTTGCTGAAATGTTGAGCTTATTTGCCAAATATTCAACTGTTATTAAGCCATTTCTCTGTTGTTCAGCATCATTAAAATAGGCATTGAGTAATTGTTCTATTTTAGAAAGCAAATCATTATTTACGGCTTTTCTGGTAATGAATTGACGTTCATAAAAACGGTTACAATAGTTCAATAGCAAATCCATTTGTGACAAAATAATGTCTTGAGTATGCTTATCAATGTGCTGATATTCTTTTTCTATTTTCTGAAATAGCTCAACGATATTTTTTTCTTCTTGTTCTGAAAGATGCAAGGCTTCGTTTACAGCATAAGAAAAGAAACCATAATTTTTAATCGTAGTTTGCAATGGATGCTTTTTCAAATAATCAGCGTGAAACATCAGCACGTAGCCAGTCCCATCTGTTTCATTAAACGTATTGGTTTTATTTACTTCAACAAATTGTATTTGTTTCGGTGCGGTAAAAATCATTGTGCCCTTATCAAAGTCGTAATACTGCTGTCCGTATTTTATTTTGGACTGAATATTATTTTTTAGTGATATGGTATAAAAATCGGTAGAGAATTTTTTCCATACTTCAGAATCTGTTGCGTGTATTTCAGAAACCATAGCCACACTTACCAGAGGATGTAACGGTGGTGGAATGGATAATAAACGATGAAACTCAGATAAGGAGCTAATTGTGCGCATATTTATATAAAATTCCAAAAACAATTAAAATAACAAATTCAATGCTTAGCCATAAAATTTGTTTTATAAAAAAAACATCCATAATGATCCCAAATGCGCGAGCTATAACAATCCCTATGGTTAAGAAAAATAAAAAAGCAGAAATTATTACTTTCCAAGAGTTCCAATGATTGAAAGCAAAAATAAAAATACCCAACCCAATCAAGAATCCCCATCTAACCCTCATTTCAATCAAGTGATAGTTGTTTTCAGGTAAAGGGGTGTGACTAAGTAAGTTTGGTTTATATGTTAGCACACACCCCAAAATAATCACCAGGACTCCTATTAGCTTAAGCAAAGTAGCCATTGATTTATGCTAAAGATTTTCTTGAAAAAATGGAACTAAATTGTCCAGCGCTTCTTTTGTTGCCTTGGGTTGGTCATATAAGTCGTAATGACTTGCACCTTTTACAACGTGAATATTTTTATTCTTTGAAGCGGCTTTGTTGTATAATTCGAAACCATCTCTATACGAGCCAAACGCTCCCACTTTATCCCCAACGATTACCAGCAAAGGTTGTGTGAGCAAAAACTCTGCAAAATGAAAAGCGTCAAACATAATAAGATTGGACATGCTTGTAAAAAGCAATTTATTGTTTGATGTAGGATAGTTACCTCTCGAAGTTCTGTAATAGTCGATAGCTTCCAACATATCAAATTCGTCCATTCCCATTTGTTTGGCTTCTTCGTCAGAATTGGGTGTCCACTGCGTAATCATTGGTTCTGCTCCTTTAGCTTCTGTGGTTCGTTGGATTGAAACCGTTTTCAGTGTTTCTAAAAAATTTGCTTCTCTGAATGCTCTACTTGCATTCGTTCCTACAACTGTCGCAACGGCTTTTATTCGCCTTTCTTTCATTGCAGCGTTTGATGCATAACCACCTCCGGCACAAATTCCTAACAAACCAATACGGTTTTCATCAATAAAATTCAATGTTGTAAGATAATCTACAGCATAGCAGATGTCTTCCACACGAGCTGCAGGATCTTCCAAATATCTTGGTTCTCCGCCGCTTTCTCCCTGAAAAGAAGCATCATAAGCTAGCGCAATAAATCCTTGTTGAGCAAGTTGCTGTGCATATAAACCTGCGGTTTGTTCTTTTACACTACTTCCTGGATGAACACAAACAATTGCTGTGTATTTTAGTGTTTCGTTAAAGTTGTCAGGCAAATGAAGATTGGCAGCTGTGTCCCAATTTCTATTTTTAAATTTTACTTTTCGCATTGTTCTAATCTTTTACGTTCACAATGCAAAATTTGTATTTCTTTAAAAAGTAAAAGTCACCAAATCAAGGTTAGTTGTTTCCAAAACGGGGCAATATTAGTGCTTATGGCAATGAGCCTTCAAAACTACCTGCTTAAGTTTTAAAGGTAATTGAATAGAGTACGATATCATACGAAAACAGCATTTGAGGAGTTTAGCACTTTTGGGGTGATATAATTCAAATGGAGTCTTTAAACTCAAAAAGCACCTTAAGTTCACCCAAAAACGAGCGAAAAGCGGAGCAGGAATGCTCGCTTCATTTTTTTCTCTGAAAAATAGACTAACAAACAGCGATAAATCCGTTTTAAGAGTTCTGAATTTGGTCTAAATCCAGATGATCAAAAAAAGAAAAACCGCTTAAAGCGGCTTATTTATGTTTATAATATTGCGTTTTACATTCTTGTGCAACGGTTAGCAATGTTAGCCACTGTACTTTTTTATCCCGTTCCAAATTCATTCCAAAATAGTATTGTCGTTTTTGTCTCCTCGTCATACTTTTCAAATACTTTGGAAGCAAAATCAAATTTATTCTTTAAGCAAACCATTGAAATACAATTAATCATTTTTACAACTCGCAAAGAATTTAAAATTGATTGGTCGTTTTCTTTTGAACCTTTGTTTAGAGTATTTGCTCCATTCATTTGAATTAGAGAAATAAACTCCGAATGAGCATAATTTGAATAGAGTTTATATGATGTTTCAAACAATGATGTTTTTAATATACTCTGTTCAATTAGTTTTTGCCAACTTACGAGTCTTGGAAGTCCAAATTTATCGAGTTTCCATAAATTTTGCCTATTTAAGTCAGCATAATAAGGTGATTTCTCAATAATAGACAATAAACGTTCAATCTCTGAAAGTTCCGTTTTCAGTTTTTCGGTCACATTTTCTTTGAGTCCTTTTCTTTTCTCGAAAAAAATTTGTCTTGCTTTATAACCTGATATTTGCCAAATATAAAATCTAAAATTTCTTTCGTTCAATTCGAGGTTGTTGTAGAAAAGATATTCCATTGTAAGAAATGCCTCAATTATTGAGCGTGTAAGAATGTTTATTGAAGCAAAATCTAATAGCTTTACATTACTTTCTTTTGTAAGAGCAGATACTTTTGTCCCATTTCCAAGTTCAATAATACTTTTTGTTGCAAGTAAAATTTTTATTGAAAGTGTTTCTATAAAAACTTCGCCTTCTCCAAGTTCAGGTTTAGAATCGTAAATTGATTGGATTAATTCAGTAGAAGCTTTTGTAATAAGTTCTAAACTCTCAAAAGTAGCTGGAACTGAATCGATGAGATAAAGTTCTTTTAGTCCTACAAAAGTTTTTAAATCAATTTCCAAAGTTTTTTTTCAGTTTTGTGGCTAACGGTCTCGGCTATGAGTAGTTGCGTGGTTTTAGCACTTAACTTTGCAAGTACACACCAAACTGAAAATCCGCAAGGATTTTCAGAAGTAGGCGAGAACAAGCAATTACTTATAGCCATTGTTACCTGCTGGCTTTTATTATTTCCGTTGTTTGGTCTGTTATACTTTTCGTTTGTAATTCAATACTAAATACTTCTAATTCCGTTTTTAAATTCATTTCCATTTCCAAATAGAATTTAGTGAAGAATTGTTTTTCAATGTCATAATCAATTTGTCCTTTACCAATTCCGTTCAATTCCATTTCGTAATCTTTAGTTGCAGATTTTATAGTGTAGACTTGGTCAAGGTCAAAATATCCAATTCCGTTTTCTACTTTTCTCAAAGTGTAAATTGAATTAATTTCCATTTCTATTGTAACGTCTGCAATAGGCATTGACATTGGGTTTTTCTGCTCAAAACTTTCTCCAACTTTAATTTTTCTATTAGGATATTTGATTTGATTCATCATCGATTCCATTGCAGGAAGTAATGTTCTCTTTTTTTCTTCTGTCATTGTCGAAGAATAAATAGAGTCAATTCTAGTCTTTCCGTCAATTGATTTTCCGAAAAATTTGGTTCCACTTGTTAAAGATGGATTGTTGGATTCTAACAATTCTATGTTAATCGGAAATTCGTTTCCTTTGAGTTTTCCTGTTTTAGAAACACTTTTTAAAAGACTTGTGTCTTTAGTTAAAGTAGGATTTTCAATTCCGTTGTTTTTTAAATTTTGAAGTATTTCGTCTGATGCAATATATTTTACATTGTTTTCTGAAATCTGTTTTTGGGTCAACGTGTAATTGTAATTTGGTAAGTAACCAACTTTAAAATCAATTTCCTCTTGACTTTTACAAGAAGTAATTGAGATTGTCAATAAAATAAGTAGGATTGTTTTCTTCATTCTGTTTTTTCAGCTTGCAGGTAACTCGTTATACCATCACTAAATATATACATATCCCCTTAGAATTTAGGGGATATCCATACTTTTAAGTGGTGTCATTAAATGCCTAAATAACACGCAGTCGCGTATTACCTACATTGATCTCCTGGCAGTTTGCTTCGTACTTCCTTCGGTAAAATGTGTATTTTTTAAAAACAGGTGTAATATTCTGTACCAGCTCCGCTGTTTTTTAATCCTTTATAACCCGATGCAGTACCGAATCAATACCGAACGAATACCGAAGGAAACCCCTTATTTTTCCGAAAGATCCTGCTGCTATATGCACATCAATGCATAAGCCTGCCAAACCCTGCGAGCCTATGCATTTTTAAAATTCGGCTTTAGAATTGGCTTAAAGAACTTCTAGACTTCAATCTTAAGATTTATATGGTGTGCGATGCAAGAACACAATTTTAACGGTATGCTTGATTAAACGTTCCTCGTTTTTTTATGTCCAACATAAATAAACCCTACGTGTAGATCGCGCGTTAACGTTAAAATGAGTTGAAGCGCCGTATCTACCGTAACACTTGATCTATTTGCCGGTCTTTTACATGTAGATCAATCAAATAAGAATTTCATGAAAACGATTGCGCATCTCGAAGAACAGATTGAAGAATTACCAGAAGGCTACGTATTTACTCATAACGATTTTAAGGAATTTACAGAAAACGAAAATTATGTTGAGCACTTTTTGAATACCCTTGCAAAACGCGGAACGATAAACAAATTGGCTAAAGATAAATTCTATAAACCCGAAATTCTTGCAGAAGGGGAGCAGCTTTTGAAACCCTATGAGGTGGTAAAGGATTTGCTTTATGATGGCGAACAACAAGTGGGTTATCTCACAGGTGCTTCGGTATTTGCAAACTTTGATTTTGATGCTGTTAAAGCTACACAATTAGAAGTGGGGCTGGCAGAAAAGCGTAATCCCATAAAACGAGGTGCGTTCAAAATATGTTTTGTAAAACAAAATAATCCCATTATTGCAGCGCACATTCCTTATTTTCAAATTCTTGATGTTTTGCGGGCGGTACATAGCACTAACAACGCAACACCAGAAGAATTGTGTTATCATATGACCAAGCGGCTTACAGCGCTGAGCAGCCCGGAGCATAAGACTATTGCTAAACTTGCTTTGAATTATAATGCGCGCACCCGCGCACTTACCGGTGCAATGCTTCAGAAAATTGGTTATCTAAAGGAAGAGATTTTGACGCTGCTCAAAGATTCCATTGCAGCCTACAGCAGTTTTAGGTTTCATATTCCGAGTAAAAATTTACCACACGCCAAAGCATGGAAAATACGCTGTGATTAATACCAAGCCCCTTTGTAATAATTTTGGTATTGTAGTCTCTTTTTAAAGTTATGTTGTTTTTAAAACGTCTGATAGCAAAGCTCATATCTTTCAAAGGCAAATATCTTATAATGTTGGCGATGAACTCAGATTTTAAACTTGTATTGTCTTTTAAATAATCGATAAAACGAGGTCGTCTTGTAAAGTACTATCGCTAAAAGATGGAGCTACGACTTACCTAATTTTTATTCTTCAATAGATAGTTAAATAAGTATTAAAAAGAATATTTCACATTTTAACTGTTTGCCGTCTTGTAATTTTAAAGAAAAAAATATGGGACAAACAATTTTATTGAATAATCGACCTGAAGGAACTCCTAATCTAGGAAACTTTAAATTTGAAGAACAATCTGTTGGAGACCCTCAAGAGGGAGAATTACTTGTGAAATCAAAGTATGTATCGGTAGATCCGTACTTGAGAGGACGTATGAACGATACGAAATCATATGTCCCACCATTTGAAGTTGGAAAACCTTTAACATCTGGTATTATCGCAGAGGTTATTGAATCAAAACATCCAGATTATAAAGCAGGGGATTATGTTTCTAAAGTAATGCCTTGGAAAACCTTACAAGTTATAACAACTGAAGATTTACATAAAGTAGATGCGTCGAAGGCGCCTTTGTCTGCTTATTTGGGAATTTTAGGAATGACCGGCCTTACTGCATATACTGGTCTTACCGAAATAGGAAAACCAAAAGAAAACGAAACCCTTCTAGTTTCAGGAGCAGCCGGAGCTGTTGGAAGTATAGTAGGCCAAATAGGTAAACTTTTAGGCCTGAGGGTTGTGGGGATTGCAGGAAGTGACGAAAAAATTAATATGCTTAAACAAAATTTTAATTTTGATGCAGGTATTAATTACAAAACAACAGATGATCTAACTGCTGCAATAAAAGAACACTGCCCTGAAGGAGTTGATATTTATTTTGATAACGTAGGAGGAGAGATTTCAGATGCTGTTTTATATCACATTAATAAATATGCACGCATCATCAACTGTGGTGCGATCGCAGTTTATAATGAGACCACTATTCCTAAAAGCTTAAGTGTTCAACCTTTTTTAATAAAAAATAGTGCGCTAATGCAAGGGTTTATTGTATCTAATTATGCTTCAAAATTTGAAGAAGCTATCGCTCAATTAGCAGAATGGCTAAAACAGGAAAAGCTAGTGTATACAGAAACAATTGTAGAAGGTTTTGAAAATATTCCTCAAGCATTTCTAGATCTTTTTGATGGAAAGAACAAAGGTAAAATGATTATTAAAATCTGATTTTATACTT
The DNA here is from genome assembly GCF_900130045.1 of Leeuwenhoekiella palythoae. GTDB lineage: Bacteria > Bacteroidota > Bacteroidia > Flavobacteriales > Flavobacteriaceae > Leeuwenhoekiella > Leeuwenhoekiella palythoae. The sequence continues at coordinate 437,389 of NZ_FQXT01000001.1, read as the reverse complement.
ACCAAATCGTATAAAAAATCCCCGATAAGTTTCTTATCGGGGATTTTTTATAAAATAAAAGTAAAGAACTAGGTGGCGATCCATTTAAATGTATGATCACGTTTAGGCACTACAATACGTTGAGAAATACGTTCTAGACGGTCTGGTAGCTTCATCAGATAATCGCGAGCGCGCTCTCCTTTGTCGTTAAGTCCTTTTATATCATTGATATTCCAATCTGCAATTAAAGATTTTAAGATCGTGATGTAGTCCTGAGTGGTGTACACCATAGAACGCTGTGCAGCATCAGAAAAATGCTCCCACAGTTCGCCAATTTGCTGACCGCTCTCGCGTAAGAACATCGCCGGCATTACGATCTTATTTTTCATCATGGCTTCAAAGGCCATCATCATTTCACTAGGATCCAGTTCAAAAATTCGGCGTACAAAATCCATATATGCCGAAGCGTGCCTTGCTTCATCCTTCGCGATCGTATTACAAATTTTAGCCAGCTGTTTGTTGCCCGCTTTACGCGAAAACGATGCTACACGGCGGTGCGATACGTTAGTTGCCAATTCCTGAAAACTGGTGTATACAAAGTTTTTATAAGGATCCATACCGGTACCAATATCAAAACCATCGCTAATGAGGTACTGCGTACTAACTTCCATCTCGCGCATATTTACGCGTCCTGACAGGTATAGATATTTATTAAGCAGATCACCGTGACGGTTTTCTTCTGCAGTCCAGGCGCGCACCCATTTAGACCACCCATTGCCGTTTACTTGATCTACGCCTTGTACGCTCATTAACCAAGACTCGTACGTAGGTAAAGCTTCCTCTGTAATCGTATCACCTACTAAAACGGTAAACAGATCATAATCCATCTCGCGGCAGAGCTCTTGAATCTCTCTTACATCTTCTATAAATTCAGGATTTGTCGCGTCTGGAAGCATATCGGTAGGTTGCCAGTTTTCTTCAACCGACTTCAAATATTTACCAATGAGCTCGTCCATAGACTTTCCTATGGTTTGCATCACTTCAAGACGTATATTATTTAAATTCATCGTGTGTGTTCAAAAATTAAAACATGTTTAGGGGTGCGAGCTTGTCTGTTACTCGCATAGGCGTAAAGGTAGCTGTTTTAAACGGTATGCACCCTATTTGTGATAGACACTTGTTATGCACGCATAGTTTTGAATACAGCTTAAGTATAGAGGTTTGATGTTCAGTTTGAAATCTCTAGCAATTAACAAAAAAGTCTCAGCAAGCATTCAAAAACTTGCTGAGACTTTAAGCCGAAACTAAAAAGTATAAAACTTATTGTTTTACTTCTTTTTGTTTTTTGATCTCTTGTACGTCACGATTCTTCACATACTTTTCAAGCCACTGGTCTTGTTCCCAAAGCATATGTAAGATAGATTCTTTGGCAGCATAACCGTGACTTTCTTTAGGTAGCATCACTAATCGTGCCGTGGCGCCTAAACCTTTTAGTGCATTGAAGTAGCGCTCGCTTTGAAGCGGATATGTACCACTGTTATTATCTGCAACTCCGTGAATGAGTAAGAGCGGAGTTTTCATCTTGTCAGCGTGCATAAACGGACTCATTTCATAATAAATCTCTGGAGCTTCCCAATAATTACGCTCTTCAGACTGAAAGCCAAACGGCGTTAGCGTACGGTTATACGCACCGCTTCGGGCGATTCCGGCGGCAAATAAGTTGGAGTGGCTTAACAAGTTGGCCGTCATAAAAGCTCCGTAGCTGTGGCCACCTACTGCTACGCGATCACGGTCAATATATCCTAAGTCATCTACAGCGTCAATTGCAGCTTTGGCATTAGCAACTAGCTGACTTCTGAAGGTATCATTAGGTTCTTCATCGCCTTCTCCTACGATTGGGAATGCCGCATCATCAAGCACCACATAACCTCTGGTTACCCAGTACACCATAGAACCATAATAAGGATAGGTGAATTCGTTAGGGTTTGTGGTTGTTTGGGCTGCACTGCTTTTGTCTTTATACTCGCGAGGATAAGCCCAAAGCAACATAGGTTTCTTTTCTTTTTTGTTCATATCATAACCTACCGGAAGGTATAAAGTTCCAGAAAGTTCAAGTCCATCTTCTCGCTTATAGGTGATCACTTCTTTATGCACATCTTGAATACTCTTAAACGGATTTTCAAAACGCGTGATTTGATCTAACGAGTTGTCGTTAAGATCTCTGATGTAATAGTTAGGATATTCTGTTGGCGCTTCTATGCGCACCAAGATTTTACCGGCTTCAATATCTAAAGCTTTTTGAAGACTTTCTAACTTATCGGTGTATTCAGACTCATAAATACGCTCAGTTTCTTGTGTTTTTAAATTCATTTTATCAATGAACGGAAACTGGCCTTTATCGCTGAATCCGTCTCCCATTAAATAGGCACTACCGTTTACTAAAGTCAGTACCGAACGTCCATATTCGTTATCGTGGGTTACAAAATTACCGGGGTCACTATACACATCTTGATAGCTTCGGTCAGAAATGACTTCGCCCATATTGCTTCCATCCGAAGGATTAAAAACATAGGTTTTAGTGTTTCGGGTATTCCACCAGCGATCGTAAGCAATAGCTGTATTGGCATCCCCCCATAAGATTCCGCTGTATCGGTTGATCGTTTTGATCACTTTTTGCGGAGCCGCGCTAAAGGGTGCTTTTTGCATAAAAACCTGATCTCTGAATTCGACTTCAACCTCAGGATCTCCTTGGTCTAAGGCTTCTACCCAATATAAAGTTGCCGGTTGATCGGCACGCCAAGAAATGCGTCTTTTACCGGTTTGTGTAGCCATAAACCCTTGCGGTAATTCTTCAAGAAGTGGGGTTTCATTAACCACTTTTACCTCAGTACCATCTTGCTGATAAACCGTTACGGTTTCGGGAAAACGATAATAAGGAACGATGTACGAGAAGGGCTTGTGGATGGTACTTGTCATAATGTAGTTGCCATCAGGCGAGAACGAAACATCGCTATACATCGCTGCGTCTTTCCATAAGGTCGAAGTTCCATCTAGGTTTACTTTTACGAGAGCAGAAGTCGCCAGTTGCTCAAAGTTGAATACATCGTTAGGATTTTGAAGAAGATCCTGATAGGTGCGGTTTTGCGCTTTAGAACCGTCACTTGTAGAGATCGTTGGTCCGGTTGGGACTGCCTCTGCGGTGTTCACAAGCTCTTTACGCGTCGCCGGAAGCATATTAACCAGCAGGCTCTCCCCATCTTTAAACCAGCTAATAGGATTCCCCATATTAGCATTCACAAAAGCTTCGGTTACGCGCTTTGCAGTTGCTGTTTCCAGATCAAGAACCCAAACTTGTACTCCGTCTTCAATGGTATTAGTAAACGCCATTTTACTTTCGTCTGGAGACCAGTTAAAATTACTGAGTTTAGCGTCTTCAGGAAGTCCGCTGATGGTGCCGGCTTCGGTTTCCTCAATGCCTTTGATCTTGATGTCGTTGTAAAAAGTAGTACGGCTACCTATATTCGTTTTAGGATTGATACGCAGTCCGCCAAGGCGTAGCTCTTCTTCAGAAAGTTCGGCGATGGTTTTATAGCTGTCGCGATACATTAAGAGCATCGTGTCACCTTCAGTATTCATCAATACCCACGGCGCACGCGGTACATCTACAAGATCTAGAATTTCCTGAGGTGGTTTTTGGTAATCCAGATTTACCTGTGCGACTACCGAAGCAGTAAGCAGTAAAAACAAGCTCAGCAGGTTAAGTTTTTTCATAGTTTTTGTGTTTGTTGATTTAAATGGCTTAGCGTCTAGGTGTTAGACAAAAAGTGGCTTTTTAACTGTTTTAAAAATACTTAAAAAATATTCTTAATGCCACGCTATTGCTATGCGTGCATAGCTAAATAGGAACTCACTAACACGCTACAAATTGAAGAAATACTATATTACCACCCATATAACCTCTGTAATTTTACAGATTCTTATTTCAACTAGATTTTAATAAACTATGTATAATTCTCGAATTGCCGGAATGGGCGCTTATGTTCCCGAAAATGTGGTCACCAATGAAGACCTTTCAAAGATGATGGATACTAACGATGCATGGATTCAGGAGCGTACCGGTATTAAAGAACGTCGTCATATAAAAGAAGGGGACGGCAACACGACTGCGGTAATGGGTGTGAAAGCTGCAAAAATCGCATTAGAGCGAGCAAAGATGACAGCTCAAGATATTGATATGATCGTTTTTGCGACGCTTAGTCCAGATTATTATTTTCCGGGCTGTGGGGTGCAGGTACAAGAAATGCTTGAGATGCGTACGGTACCGGCGCTCGACGTTCGTAACCAATGTAGTGGTTTTGTTTATGCGCTTTCTACAGCAGACCAATTTATCAAAACCGGAATGTATAAAAACATTCTCGTGATAGGCTCTGAAAATCATAGTGGTGGTTTAGATATGACCACGCGCGGGCGTAGTGTTTCGGTGATCTTTGGTGATGGGGCAGGAGCTGCTGTGCTCACTCGAGAAGAAGATAATAACAAAGGTATTTTATCTACGCATTTGCATAGTGAGGGAGCGCACGCGCTAGAGCTTTCACTTAAAGGACCTAGTACTATGGAGTGGGTGCCTGAGTTGATCGAGAAAGATCCGCAAGAGGATATACCCTATTATCCGTATATGAACGGACAGTTTGTATTTAAAAATGCTGTGGTGCGTTTTGCAGAAGTGATCAACGAAGGTTTACAGCAAAACAAACTCACAGCAGAAGATATTGATATGTTGATTCCGCATCAGGCTAATTTGCGTATTTCGCAGTTTGTGCAAAAACAATTCAAGCTGAAGGACAATCAGGTATTTAACAATATTCAGAAATATGGAAATACCACTGCGGCGTCTATACCTATTGCGTTAACCGAAGCTTGGGAGGAAGGTAAGATCAAAGAAGGCGATACGGTAGTCTTGGCTGCCTTTGGTAGCGGATTTACCTGGGCAAGCGCTATAATAAAATGGTAATGACCTAACGATCATTTTAAATATATTAATTAAAAAGGAACCACGTCGGTTCCTTTTTTTTATGCTGTACAATTCGTTTTATCGTGTAAAGATATGGTGCTGCGTTGCCGTAAAATAATCCCTGAAAATCTGATTGAGCGGATGCTCCACTCGTGCCGCTTTAATTCCCAAAAGCGGGTGCAATTCCATCAGTATTTTAGATAGCCATTTAACCGAAGCTGCCGCTGCCGTATGTAATGCTTCGATTTGAACATCTGAAAACGAAGCATTGTCAGCCGTTGCCGCTTCGACTTCATTTGCATATTTATAAAGTAAATCTTCTGCTTCGGTAGTGGTTTTATGCGGATCTTCTAGTGTTTTTTCGTCTAGAAGTTTTGAGGCTTCCGCCAAGTAATGTTGCACCATCCCAATATAATTTATCCAAAGTGTAAGATCTGCAAAAACCCTGAAGTTGATCTTAAAAATATCTTGAGGCAGATAAAATCGATTGTAGATAAAACTATAATCCTGGTGCACCAGATAATCCGTTACCACAAAAGATTGTGTTGCCGTCGCCTGTAAACCCATCGTATGCCAATCGTCTATGATGTGCACCGCTTCGCACGGAATAACAAAAGATCTGAAAACGGGAGCGCCATCGTCATCTGTTAATTCTATTCCGTCTTCAATGATCTTTGCATTTAAAGTGAAGTGCGTAAGGTAAGGTGCTCCGGTGGCATATTTCCAAGTTCCGTTGAGGAGGTAAGCATCTCCTTTTTTTTCGGCGAAGCCAAAGAGTCCCCCGCTTCCTCCCAAAATAGTAACTTCATTAGGATTGAAAAGTTCTGCTGCTGTTTCCGGTTGTAGATTTCCTATAAAATAATTAGCACCGCTACACAGCGTAACCGTCCAACCTAAGCTTCCATCAATGCTGGCAAGCTGTTGGAGTGTGCGTAAACCTTCGGTAAGATCTAATTCTAGACCGCCGTGTGTTTTCGGTACCCAAATATTCCAAAGTTTTGCAGCTGCGATAGCTTTTAGCGTATCCGCGTCAAAAACTTTTTGATGACCGTTACAGGTTTTAAGATCGTGCCAATGCTGCATGCGAGTGATTTTGTTTGATGAGTTTACGCCATTTTAAATAGCCCGAAGTACCAACGATAAAGAGAAATACCGTGAGACCGGCGTAGATGTACAATTCTTTGTAGATCAATAATGGGATCGAAATGATATTGCTGATGTTGAGGTACACCCAATTCTCGATCTTACGTTTAGCCATCAACCACATTCCTGCCCAAGCAAAGGCGCTAACTACGGCATCCAGATACGGCACATCTGAGTCTGTATGTTGTGTGAGCCAGTAGCTCATCAACACAAAACAGCCCAAGACAATACCGCCGGCTTTTAGGTGTTCATCACGTTTAGAATAGGCGATTGGCGCTTCTTGCTTTTCTTTGCCAAATTTCCAATACAAATATCCATAAATACTCATCACCAGATAATAGAGATGCAGTAAAATATCTGCATAAAGCTTTGAGTGATAGAGTACCCAAATACCGATGAGAATACCTATGATTCCAAAAATATAGTTGTTGACGTTGTTTTTGCGAGCGAGCAAGACTTGAGTAACGCCAAAGGCGGTCCCAATCCATTGCAGCCAAACAAAATTCATAAAAAACTCCTCCATTGTGATCAGTTAAAAATGTGTTGAATGAGGAGATGAGCCCTATAGGCAGAAGCACACGCGTGGTGTCGTTTAAAATCCCTACGCCGGTACTAACCGGATCAGGTGCAAGGTAAAGCCTCTGGGTATCATCTCAGCCTGCATCATTAGAGCAAGCACCCCATTTTGTGGTGTAAAGGTACGTGTCTACAATTTAAAAACGCGCTAAATATTTAAGGATTTAGCGCGTTTTTAAATAAGTATGTTTTGGTTTTATTTTTTCTTGTGTTTAAACACGGGTAGGATCTTTGTGGTTACTTCTCCAAACCCTATGCGGGCTGCACCGGCTTTCTCACAGTGCCCACGCACGATCACGGTATCATTATCTTCAATATATTTTCGGTCGCCGCCTTCGGTAAGTTTTACCGGTTTTGAACCTTTCCAGCTGAGTTCAAGCATTGAGCCGTAAGAATCAGGAGTAGGTCCAGAAATGGTACCACTGCCCATCATATCTCCACTATTTACGGGACAACCATTGATAGTATGATGCGCCAATTGCTGACTCATATTCCAATAAAGATATTTGAAATTTGATTTACTTACGATGGTTTCCGCTTTGTCTTCCGGCTTGATACTCACTTGAAGATTGATATCAAAAGTCTTTTTTCCTGAATAATTCAAATAAGGAAGCAGTTCTTCTTCGGGCTTCGGACTTGTAGTTCTAAAGGGTTCTAAAGCGTCAAGAGTTACGATCCAAGGAGAAACAGACGAAGCAAAGTTTTTTCCTAAAAAGGGCCCAAGAGGCACATATTCCCAACGCTGAATATCGCGCGCACTCCAGTCATTAAATAAGACCATCCCAAAGATGTATTCTTCAGCCTGATCTGCTGGAATGGGTTGGCCTAACTCATTAGCATCAGTAGTGATGAATGCCATCTCCAATTCAAAATCCAACTGACGCGACGGACCAAATATAGGTTTAGTCGCTCCGTTAGGGAGCTTTTGCCCCTGCGGTCTGTGCACTGGTATCCCAGAAGGAATGATCGAGCTGCTTCTTCCGTGATAGGCAACCGGCATATGCATCCAGTTAGGCATTAACGCATTTTCTCCACCTCGAAAGATTTTACCCACATTGGTAGCGTGTTCTTTACTGCTGTAAAAATCAGTATAATCACCAATCTGAACAGGAAGTTGCATTTCTACTTCATTCAATTCAAAAATTACGATATCCCGGTGTTCTTCATTATCGCGTAAATCAGCATTGCTTTCCTCAAAAATATGAGAGATGCGATTGCGCACGGCACGCCAAGTTTTGCGACCGTCAGCAATAAAATCGTTCAAGGTATCTTGTAGGAAGATATCATCAGTAAGCGGGATTCCTTCAAAGTAGCCCAGTTGATGCAGCGCACCTAAGTCAATTGCATAATCTCCAATTCGGGTACCAATGGTAATGATATCATCACGGGTAAGAAATACGCCAAAAGGAATATTTTGAATAGGAAAATCAGTATGCGTAGGGGTCTCTAACCAGGTTTTACGTTTAGGGTCGTTTGCTTTGGAAGGCATAAATTCTTGATAAAATGTTAGTAAATGCTCATTTCAAATATAGAATTAAAATAGTACCAACCAATTCTAATGACTACTTTTGCACCTAATTTAACAAACTTTATAAAGCATGCAACGGGATACTGAAATCTTTGATCTTATTCAGGAAGAAAAACAACGTCAACTTAATGGTTTAGAGTTAATTGCATCAGAGAACTTCGTCAGCGAACAAGTGATGGAAGCGGCGGGCTCTGTGCTTACTAATAAATACGCCGAAGGGTATCCCGGAAAGCGCTACTATGGAGGTTGTGAAGTAGTAGATGTGGTAGAACAAATCGCTATTGACCGCGCTAAGGAACTCTTTGGGGCCGAATATGCAAACGTACAACCACATTCAGGATCACAAGCAAATACAGCAGTATTTCACGCTTGTATGAAGCCTGGCGAAACCTTTTTAGGTTTTGATCTAGCACACGGAGGTCACTTGACCCACGGTTCGCCGGTAAACTTTTCTGGTCGCTTATATAATCCTGTTTTTTATGGGGTAGACCAAGAAACCGGATTATTGAACTACGATAAGATAGAAGAACTTGCAGTAAAGGAGCAACCTAAAATGATCATCGCAGGAGCTTCTGCGTATAGCCGTGAGATTGATTATAAGCGTTTTCGAGAGATCGCAGATAAAGTAGGAGCGATCTTGTTATGTGATATGGCGCATCCTGCAGGTCTTATTGCCAAAGGAATTATTGGTGATCCTGTACCACATTGTCATATTGTTACCACCACTACCCACAAAACCTTAAGAGGACCTCGTGGAGGTTTGATCTTGATGGGGAAAGATTTTGAGAATCCATTCGGGATTAAATTGAAGAATGGTAATCTGAGAATGATGTCTTCTTTATTAGACAGTGGAATCTTCCCAGGTAATCAAGGCGGACCATTAGAGCACATCATCGCTGCAAAAGCAATTGCTTTTGGTGAGGCGCTTACTGATGATTTCTTACATTATATGGTTCAGGTTAAGAAAAATGCTGCTGTGATGGCTGCAGAATTTGTAGCTAAAGGTTACGATATAATTTCCGGAGGAACTGATAATCATATGATGTTGATCGACCTTAGAAATAAAGATATTTCCGGTAAAGATGCTGAAGAAGCTTTAGGCAAAGCAGATATTACCGTTAATAAAAATATGGTGCCGTTTGATACGCGTTCGCCATTTGTAACTTCAGGAATGCGTATTGGAGTTGCTGCGGTAACCACACGCGGATTGGTAGAAGACGATATGAAAAAGGTAGTTGAACTTATTGACGCAGCGATTGTAAACTATCAGGATGATGAGAAGCTTGAAGAAATCGCCGGCCAAGTAAATGAAATGATGGGGCACAGACCGCTTTTTAAACACTAAAAAGCTGCTTGCACAAGCATAAAAAAAAATCCCGAAGTTCTGCTTCGGGATTTTTTTATTGGCGTAGCCTATGGTATGCTACTTTGAGGCTTCTTTCGCAATGAATTCAAAAACTGTCCTGAGGTAGTTTGCCTAAAGAATTTCTTTAACGGTTATCTTTTGTTCTCTAAAAGTGATCACCTCGTCTTTTTGTGTTCCGGTGAGCAATTCACCAATAGGAGAAGCACTCGAAATGCAATACACATTGCCGGTTTCTAATTTAAGTTCGCCGTACGGAATTCCTATTAGATAGCTTGCTTTATCAGTAAGCACGAGACTTCCTTCACCCACTACGGCATTCGGAGTGAGGCTGATTCGGTTTAAAAATTCTTTCTGCTTTTCAACCTGATCAAGCTGTCCTTGCGTACGCTCTAATTCCTGCTGAATCATTTCAACGCCGGTTTCATATTTATCTCCGGCACTGCTTTTAGTATCACTATCACGCGATTCGATAAGACCCGCTTTGGTCTCTTGTAGCTGATCAAATTTGGCGGTTAAGCGCAAGCGTAATTCTTGTATAAGTACTTTCTTTTGCATGTAGCGTTTCTGTTTTTAAGGCGGGCGAAATTAGTCTAAATCTGTTTACCACGCTCGCTATTTTTTGGGTTGCAACAATTTATTTTATTGTCAATTTAAACAATTATCACTCCAATAATTTCCGAATTGATAAAAGTAATTCTTGTATAAAGCTATGATGTTATTTGGCGCTACTTATTTCATAACTTAATGGCTGAAGTCTAAACTAATACAAACATTATTTATGAAAAAACAGTACGTTTTGTTATTGCTTTGTGTGTGGTCGCAAATAGCGCTAGCGCAAACTATTCAGGGATTTACCACTAAAAGCACACAAGATCAGTTGGCTTTAGAGACTCAGTTTGATGCTAAGCTTCAAAAAGAAAATCTAGATGAGTGGATGCAGTTTATGGCAGCAGAACCGCATTATGTAGGTACGGAGTATGGTAAAAAGAATGCCGAATGGATGAAAAAACAATTTGAATCCTGGGGCTACGATGTGGAGATCGATGAATATCAGGTGTTATTCCCGTATCCTAAACTTCGGCTTTTAGAACTTATGGCACCTACTGCTTTTAAAGCCGCTTTGACACCAGAACCTATTGCCGAAGATAAATATACGCAACAAGGAGAAGCCTTATTACCCAGCTACAATGCCTTTTCAACTGATGGCGACGTGACTGCAGAATTGGTTTTTGTGAATTATGGTGTGCCAAAGGATTATGAAGAACTAGAGAAATTAGGAATAGATGTGAAAGGCAAAATTGTGATCGCTAAGTATTACGGTTCGTGGCGCGGGATTAAACCGAAGCTGGCCGCCGAAAAGGGAGCGATAGGTTGTATCATTTATTCTGATCCTGCAGATGATGGTTATGTACAAGGCGATGTGTATCCTGAAGGTGCATTTAAGCCTGAAACCGGCGTACAACGCGGAAGCGTGATGGATATGCCTTTATATCCCGGCGATGTGTTAACCCCAGGTTACGGAGCTACAAAAAATGCTAAGCGTTTAGATCGTAAAGAGGCGCCTACCATTACTAAAATCCCGGTTTTACCTATTTCTTATGCAGATGCACAACCTTTTCTTGAGGCTTTAAACGGACCTGTAGCACCTTCTGCTTGGCGCGGAGGTTTACCAATTACGTATCACATAGGTCCCGGTCCTGCCAAAGTGCATTTAAAACTAGAATTCGACTGGCAGTTAAAACCGGCGTATAACGTCATTGCAAAACTTAAAGGTGCTGTTTATCCGGAGGAGTGGGTGATGCGAGGTAATCATCACGATGCCTGGGTTCACGGTGCTTCAGATCCTGTAAGTGGGATGGTCGCTTTGATGGAAGAAGCCCGTGCAGTGGGAGAATTGGCTAAGGCGGGTCAACAACCAAAGCGTACCATTGTGTATTGTGCTTGGGATGCTGAAGAACCCGGTTTGATAGGCTCTACGGAGTGGGTTGAAGATCATCAGGAAGTACTTAAAGATAAAGCGGTAGTCTATATCAATACTGACGGAAACGGTCGCGGATTTTTAGGAGTGGGTGGTTCGCATACCTTAGAAACTATGGTTAAGGAAATTGCCGGTAGCATAGAAGATCCACAAACCGGCGTTTCACTTGTAGAGCGTCGCGCTGCAGCTGCAAAAGTTGCTAATCGTGATACTGATTTTAGACTTTCAGCTTTGGGCTCGGGATCAGATTATACGCCATTCATTCAGCATACGGGAATCCCTTCTCTTAATCTGGGCTTTGGCGGTGAAAGTTCTGGAGGGGAGTATCATACGATCTTTGATACCTATAGTCATTATACACGTTTTAAAGATCCCGGATTTCACTACGGAATCACTTTAGCTAAAACCGCGGGGCACATTACGTTGCGTATGGCAAACGCTGACATTCTTCCTTTTGAAATGAATGCGTGGTACAAAACTGTTTCAGAATATATGGATGAGGTTACCGAAACAGCCGAAGCGATGCGTAAGCAGGCCGAAAAACAGCAACAATTAGTCGCTGAAAATGCTTACGTTATTGCGGCAGATCCTAAAGATAATTTGAAAGCTCCAGAAGCTGAAAAAGATATTCCGTATCTAGATTTTTCTCCTTTGCAAAACGCTTTGGCTTCGGTAAAATCAAGTGTTCATGATTTTTCAAAAACTGATTTCACCAGTTTAAGTGCATCGAAGCAAAAGATGGTAAATGCCAAATTGAAAGATCTTGAAAAAGCCTTATTGAGCGAAAGCGGATTACCCAGACGTCCTTGGTTTAAACATCAAATCTATGCTCCGGGATTTTATACCGGCTATGGTGTAAAAACCCTACCCGGCGTGCGCGAAGCGATCGAACAAAAGAATTTTGAAGAAGCTCAAGAACAAATTGAAAAACTAGCGAAGACTTTGACCGCTTTTAAAGGTAAGTTAGATGAGATCGTAAAAATGGGATAGGAAAATCTAAATATCCTAATGAAAGGCCTCAGCAACTAGCTGGGGTCTTTTACTACCTGAGTATTTGAAAAGCGATCGTGAAAACCGTTTTTGGTGATCAAAAAAGACAAACGATCAAATGGAATCAACCTGCACAGCGTGCGTAATGCAATTGTACCGGCATCCGGCTTTTCACCATCCTTGGTGACCACAATGGTTTTGGTAATATATTTCCCCACAGTTTTTTGGAAGAAATATTCGGTGAGGCCGTGATATAATAAAAAAATCAAGAGTACCATTCCGTAGCCTACGGCGAGTAAGAAGTCACTGTTTGAAGTAACAAAAACAGAATCTAGAGATAAGCTGCCAATGAGTACGAGCAGTAGAAATACGATAAAATCAATTAGAAAATTCACAAAACGCGTCCAGGTAGTACTCATATAATCTTGTATTTCCTGAACAGCGGTATTATCCTGAGCCACTTTTTTAACCAGATGCGCCATACGCATTTTGTCAATGCCACGTCGGGAGATTTCCGCTTCGGCTGCTTGTACGGTATGCGGTTCGTACTTATGAACCTGAACCGTTACAATTCTGACGAGGTCTTCATCAGAACTTTGTTTAAGATTGATTTGCGGGGCTTTGTCTGAACTCATTTACTTGCTTAAAAAGGACACCAAAGGTGCAATAAATTTTTCAAAACGCTCAATGTGCGGAAGATGCCCTGTATTAGGAATTTCAACCAATTCGCTATTTGGAATTTTCTCCTGTGTTGCTTTCCCTAACTGATCGTAAAGCCCCATAGTCGCACGAACTTCCTCGCTAACTAACGGCTTGCCTAAAGCGGTACGATCTCGAGTACCAATTATGAGCAGCGTAGGGGACTGTATATTTTTAAATTCATAAACTACTGGCTGAGTAAAAATCATATCGTAGGTAAGGGCGGCATTCCAAGCGATGGTTTCATAATCAGAATTGAGCGTCCAACCTGCCAGAAGGTTTACCCATTCATCATATGCAGGATCCCAATTACCATCATAGTAGCTTTCTAATTGGTATTTTTTGATTGATTCATAATCTTTCTTGAGTTCGTTTTCATACCACCAAGTAACAGGTTTATATGGCACTTTCAATTTCCAATCTTCAAGTCCAATTGGGTTTTCTAGAATCAGTTTTTCAGTAGTTTCAGGAAACATTAAAGCAAATCGGGTGGCGAGCATTCCGCCCATAGAGTGTCCTAAAACCGCAGTTTTTTCAACACCTATACTGTCTAAAACCGCTTTAGTATTTATGGCCAACTGTTGAAAGGTGTAGTGAAAATGATCTGGCTTAGAAGATTTTCCGAAGCCTATTTGGTCAGGAATGATGACACGAAATCCTTCGGCGGTTAACGCAGCGATTGCGGTCTGCCAATAAGCACCGTTAAAGTTTTTACCGTGTAAGAGCATAATGTTTTTACCGTTGTAGTTCTTCGGTTTAACATCCATAAAAGCCATCTCGAGCGTTTGATTTTGAGCCTCTATTTGAATAGTAGCAACTTCATAAGGATATTCATAATTGGCTAGCTGAAGATCTATGAGTTGCAACTGATCTTCCTGAGCTTTACAAAGCATAATACTGAAACAACAAAGGAGTGCAAGCGTTATTTTTTTCAAAGCAGTAAATTTTTCTTTAAATAATACATAAGAATACTAAATCTACCAGCGCCGCTCAACTCTTTAATAAATCTTTAAACTACATCGAAACAGTTTTGATCTCTTGTATTAAGTTTAATTTTGTGATCTATGAAACAAGTCAGCATAACCCGTCGCAATTCTCTTAAACTTTTTGCCCTCAGCGGAACCACAATTCTCACAATGCCCAATGTATTGTGGAGCGCTAAGAAGATAGCGAAACCTTTACGTTTTGGGATTATTACAGATTCACACTATGCAGATCGGGATCCTGCCGGAACACGTTTTTACCGCGATGCATTGCCAAAAATGAATGAAGCAATCGAAGCTTTAAATGAGGCCGACTTAGACTTTTTAATTCATTTGGGGGATTTTAAAGATCAAGGAGTTGAAGCAAATCCGCTGGAAACTTTGAAGTACTTGCAAGAGGTTGAGGCAGTTTTTCAACGCTTTGAAGGAGACGCTTATCACGCCTTAGGCAATCACGATGTAGACAGCATTCGCAAAGCTGAATTTTTGAGAAATATAATGAATGCAGGGCAGGAGCTGGCGAGAAGTTACTATTCATTTGAAACTTCAGCGTTTACTTGTATTGTGCTAGATGCAAATTATGATGCAGCCGGGAAAGACCATTTTTATGCTGAAGGTGCTAACTGGGAAGATGCTCATATTCCGCTGGAAGAGCTAGCATGGTTTAAAAATACATTGACCCAAGCGCAAAAACCGGTCTTGGTGTTCTGTCATCATCCGCTATACCCATTTTACAAGGAGGGTTCAAAATTTCACGTTACCAATCATCAAGAGGTGCAAGAACTTATGGAAGCTTCTCAAAAAGTGATCGCGTGCTTTCACGGGCACGTGCACAAAGAAGAATTTAAAACCATCAAGGGTATTCATTACATCACACAGTTAGGGATGGTTGACTACGAAGGACTCGAGAATAATAGCTTTAGTATCGTAGAACTCGACGAAGCTCAATTAAAAATAGAAGGTTTCAAGCGTGCGTCAGACTATGAAACCCGGCTTAAATAGCAATGGTCGTGGTGTTGTAAATTTCTTTCAGCACAAAGTAGCTTTCTAAAACCCCAATATTCTGAATTTTTGAAAGCTTGGTGCGCACAAATTCGTGATATTCTTCAAGGCTTTCCAAATGAATTTTAAGGAAAAAGTCAACTTTTCCTGCCATATGATAGCACTCTTGAACCTCGACCAATTCTTTAATCTGAAGCTCAAAAGTTTCAATAAAGCCTTCATTGTGATACCGTAAAGACACCATGCAGATCGCCGTAACCGGGCGGTTTAATTTTTTCTTGTCGAGCAGTGCGACATAGTTTTTTATATAGCCTTTTTGCTCTAATCGCTTAATGCGCTCATAAACCGGAGAAGCGGTTAGATGTAGCTGATCTGCAATTTCTTTTGTGGTCATTTTTGCATTCTCCTGAAGGATTCTTAAAATCTTTAAATCGGTATCGTCAAGTCTTTCGGTCATCGCAGAAAAATTTACTGTGTAGTATGTGCTATAATTTGCTTAGAAGTATAAACAACTTCTAAAATACTATTTTAAAGTTAAAAACACTTAGTTTTTTAGGTTTAACAGATAATTAAAAGGTTGTGCCTTGTAGTTTATTAATTTTATATTGAAAATATAAATAGCTATGAGCACACATAAACTATTGATTACAGGAGCTTTTGGTCAGTTAGGAACCGCCTTAACCGAAGCTTTAATTTATAAATACGGCAGCGATGCGGTTATCGCTTCAGATCTTAAAGTTCGTGATGATTTTGATTGCGAAACTTTAGAGCTTGATGCAACCAATTTAGAAGCGATTGATGAGGTGGTGCGCAAATACAGAGTTACGCAGATCTATCATTTAGCTGCGGTACTTTCAGCCAAAGGAGAACAGCAACCCCTTAGAACCTGGGATTTAAATAATTCGACCTTTTTTAATGTGTTAGAAGCTGCGCGTTTAAATGATGTGCAGAAAGTCTTTTTTCCAAGTTCTATCGCAGTATTTGGACCTGATGCGAGACAAGAAAATGTGGCTCAAGATTTTGCTTTGAACCCAACCACAGTTTATGGAATAAGCAAAGTTGCGGGAGAGCATTGGGCACGGTATTATAACACAAAATACGGTATGGATGTACGTTGCTTGCGTTACCCCGGTTTGATTAGCTATCAGTCTTTACCCGGCGGCGGTACCACAGATTACGCGGTAGATATTTTTCATAAAGCCATTAATAATGAGGAGTTTGTTTGTTATCTTAAGCCTGACACACAGCTTCCTATGTTGTATATGGACGATGCCATTGATGCAACCATAAGAATGATGGAAGCCTCAAAACGAGATATTAAAACCGTAGGATATAATATTCAAGGCGTGAGTTTTTCACCTGAAATTATTGCTGCTGAGATCAAGAAAACTTTCCCTGATTTTGAGATCAGTTATCAGCCAGATTCGCGTCAACAGATTGCAGAAAGTTGGCCAATTTCGTTAGACGACGCATGTGCAAGAGACGAGTGGGGATGGGAGCCAAGCTTTGATCTTAAACGTTTGACCGAAGAAATGATATACCGTCTTGAATTAAAAAAAAATAGAAACCTGAGCGTTTTCGCCTAAAAATAAAACCATGTTTACATCTGTAAGAGAAAGTATACAACAAGAATTAGAAGAGATAAAAGAAGCCGGTCTTTACAAAGAAGAGCGCATTATTACTACCCCGCAACGTGCTGAGATTAACACGCAAAAAGGAAGCGAAGTACTTAATTTTTGTGCTAATAATTACTTAGGACTTTCGGCACATCCAGACATAATAGACGCCGGAATTTCTGCGATCAAAAGTCACGGTTTTGGACTTTCTTCTGTGCGTTTTATTTGTGGTACTCAGGACATCCATAAAGAATTAGAGCGAAAAACTGCCGAATTTTTAGGGATGGAAGATTGTATTCTTTACGCTGCAGCATTTGATGCCAATGGTGGTGTTTTTGAACCCATTTTGACTAGCGAGGATGCGATCATTTCAGACGAATTGAATCATGCGAGTATCATAGACGGAATACGTTTGTGTAAAGCAGCGCGTCACCGTTATATGAATAATGATATGGAAGCGCTTGAAGAAGAATTGAAAAAAGCTTCAGGAGCGCGTAGAAAACTAATTGTAACTGATGGGGTATTCTCAATGGACGGCACCATCGCACAGCTGGATAAAATTTGTGATCTGGCAGAGAAATATGACGCAATGGTGATGGTAGACGATTGCCATGCCACAGGATTCATTGGTGAGAGCGGTAAAGGAACTCATGAGTACAATAAAGTAATGGGTCGTGTAGACATCATTACCGGTACTTATGGTAAAGCCCTTGGCGGAGCCTCGGGCGGTTTTACCGCAGCTCGCAAAGAGATCGTAGATATGCTGCGTCAAAAATCGAGACCTTATTTATTTTCTAACACACTAGCGCCGGCGATTGCTGGAGCTTCGATCAAAGCGATCGATATGTTGAGTGAGTCTGGTGACTTGATCAGAAAGGTGCAAAACAACGCGAAGCGTTTTAGAAAAGAAATGACTGATGCCGGTTTTGATATCATTCCGGGAGAGCATCCTATCGTACCTATAATGTTGTACGATGCAAAATTAGCTCAGGAATTTGCCGCTCGGTTATTAGATGAAGGAATTTATGTCATTGCCTTTTTCTATCCAGTGGTACCTAAAGAGAAAGCCCGCATTCGTGTACAACTTTCCGCAGGTCACGAGGACGAGCATATTACCAAAGCGGTAGCGGCATTTACTAAGGTAGGTAAAGCACTGAATGTGATATAATTGAAAATAAAGAGAATTTAGAAAGCCTCACTTTTGAAGTGAGGTTTTTTTATTTTTAAGCGTAATGTATTTATATTCAGTAGGTTATTTATGAAATAAATGATTTGCATTGAGCAGCGTGCCTAAGTGAATGTGTTAAATTATAGGTTACTTTATTGAATTCTAATGTATTGTGAACTAAAAATTCTTAAATTAATAGTTTTAAATAATGCCCAACATCAGTAAGATTATAAACCAACGTCATTACCAACCAGAAGTGATTTATGTTGAATGTTTCGGAAAAAGAAAAACAGCGCCTTGAAGTTGTTAAATCTTACCAAATAATAAATACTGCGGCCAAACAAGATTTTGATGAACTCGCACGTCTGGCTTCCATCGTGTGCGATGTTCCTATTGTCCTGATCAGTTTGATGGATGATTGTACTCAACATTTTCTGGCACATCACGGTGTTGATCTTGAAGAGGTGCCCAGAGAAGAGACTTTTTGTCAATTTCTTTTAGAAAATGAGCCGTACGAGCCACTGATTATTGGTGATACGTTACAAGATTCCCGGTTTTCGTCTAACAAATATGTGCAGAATGAACCGAATATTCGTTTTTACGCCGGGTTCCCATTAATTACCAAGGACAACTTCTTGATAGGTTCTCTCTGTATTATAGATCGTGTTCCCCGCGAATTGACACCAAAACAATATGAAGCGATCTCGTGTTTAATTAACCAAACGCTTCAAATCGTAGAACTTCAGAAGAACAAATTTGATCTAGAAAAAAGCAAAAAGCTACACAAATTAAATGCTAATAGGCTTTCAAATATCATCGAAGCAGCTAACGTAGCTACCTGGGAGTGGGATCTTAAAACCAATTATCTCAAATACAACGATAAATTTTTTGAGATCATTGGTTGGAGTGAAAAAGAACTGGGTAATACAAGTTTAGAACGTATGCAAAAAGAACTTCACCCTGAAGATCTGCAGCGTGCGCTGGTGAAACTCAATGATTATTTTGATGGCATTACTGACTTTTATACAGGGGAATACCGAATTAAACATAAAAATGGATCTTGGGTGTGGATTTTAGATCGGGGTAGTGTCGTAAGAGAAGATCACGAGGGAAATCCGCTGGTAATGTCTGGAACCATTACAGATATCACGAGGCGAAAAATAGCCTCAGAGCGTCTTACACTTTCTAATAAAAGGTTGAAACTGGCCCAAAAAATCGCCAAACTGGGTTATTGGGAGGTGGATAAAAAGGATCATTCTTTCTATTGTAGTGAGCAAGTTTATGCCATTTTAGAATTAGAATTTTATTCTCAGGAATTGAGTTTTGATCGCATGATGGAATTCATTCATCCAGATGATCAGTCTGTCGTAAAGCCTTATTACCACGATGATTCTTTTGAGCTTGAAGCGGATTTTGAGTTTAGGATCATTACAGCAACAGGCAAGACAAAATGGATCTATGCCAGTCGCCTCGTTGATACAGATGATACCAGTATTATTGAAGGTACACTGCAAGATATAACCTCGCAAAAGGCATTAAAAATCTCTTTAGAAGAATCAGAATTGAGGTATACCAATCTGTTCCAGCTGATGCCTATTCCTTCTTGGATCTATGACCTGCGTACGTTAAAAATCATAGAGGTAAATCAGGCTGCGATTAAAGAGTATGGCTATTCTAGAGCAGAATTTTTAGAAAAGACTATTAAAGAATTAAGGCCGGCAGATGAAATCCCAAAACTGCTGGATGTAGTTGAAGATACTCGCCGTAATATGGGTGTCAATAAAGTTGGCGTGTATACGCATCAACGAAAAAACCAATCAGAATTTACCGTAGAGATTCATAGCAACCAGCTTAAAAAAAGCAACCAGCTTTCTCGCGTTGTGATGGCGATCAATGTTTCAGAACGCTATCAATACATTAAGCAAATTGAAGGTCGTAACGCCACTCTACAAGAGATCGCCAGAATACAGTCACATGTGGTACGGGCTCCTTTGGCCAAACTCATGGGAATCATTCAGCTGATACAATCTGATCTCAATTTAGGAGCCGAAGAACACGCGTTCTTTTTAAATGAACTATTAGGAGCTGCGCACGAGCTAGATACTGTGGTGCGCGAAATTGCAGCTAAAGCTTCATTAGTAGAAACCATTCAATCCAATTAGCGTATGCAGGGAGAAGTACTCATAGTTGACGACGATAAAACCATTTGCTTGATTCATAAGTATTTGTTGAAAACCGTTCATAATATTGAACCGCGTTTTTATACCTGTGCCGGCGATGCGCTAAAATGTATTGCTGACAGTCCCAATTCTAGCAAATACATTATTTACTTAGATATCAATATGCCTGTATTAAATGGTTGGGATTTTCTTGAACGTTTGTACCAGTTTAAAAATAAGGATCGCTTTTCGGTTATATTGGTAACTTCCTCTATTGACGCTGTAGATAAAAGTAAAGCTAAGGACTATGATCTGGTACAAGGTTATATTGAAAAACCTTTGAATAAGCCTAAAATTTCTACCTTAGATCAAATGATCGGCAATTTTAGTTAATTCACTTTACTTCTACCTTTTCTAAGGTGAGTTGGTTAATGCTTTCGGTATTATCTAGCATTGCATTTTGCGTATTAAGTTTGATGTTTTCAAACGTGAATTTTGAAAGTTCATATTGATCTGAAGCTTCTATATTAAAACCCATCTCACAATTGAGTTTTATATTTTTCATTGTAATATTATTAGCCACAGAAGTGATCATATCCTTTTCGCCCTTTAAATTGAAAAATTGCGTCCAAGGTTTGATGAGTACCATACTTCTTACGCTTCCTTTAATATCTTCGATAGTGATGTATTCATAATGCTGTGGAGTATCCGGACGCATTTTTAACCAAAAAATGCGGTGTGCCGTATCTACAGTGCTTCGGCGAAAAATAATATTATAATTGTGTATAGATTCGCTTCCGCAGGTTAGGGCGCTGTGACAAAAACCATATGTGTTGTCTTCGATGATGATATTTCTATTCTCGCCATTGTTAGGATCTTCATCGGCGTGTGGTCCTTTTCCACCTTTTAAAGCCACTGCATCGTCATTTACAGCCATATAGCAGTTTTTGATCAGCATATTCTGGCAGGCATCAATATCCACAGCATCGGTACTGGGAGCCTTTACAGGCTCTTTTGGGGAAGTGATGTGCAGGTTTAGAAGTTTTATATATTCACTTTTGTAATAATGCGTGGTCCAAAAGGGAGAGTTTTTCAGTTTGATATCAGAAATCTGTACGTTTTTACAATTAGAAATATACACCAGACGTGGTCGCATTTCATCCTTGTTGGTGCAGTCTGGATTCCACGCTCTTCGTAACCAAAAGGCTTTCCAATAGCGCAGGCCGTTACCGTCAAGGGTTCCTTTCCCGGAAATCGTAAACCCATCGATTCCGTCTGCATTGACCAATGCCGGAAAATAATCTACGCTTTCGCCTTCAATGCGGGTCATAAGTACAGGGAAGTCGCTGATGTCATCGCTACCTTTAAGAACTCCGTCTTGTTCCAGATACAGATGGGTACCCTGTTTGAAAAACAAAGCACCACTTAAAAAAGTTCCTTTTGGAATTATAATGACCCCGCCACCATTCACAAATGCAGTATCTATTACGGCCTGGATGGCTCTAGTTTGTACAAGGCTGCTGTCTCGAGAAACTCCATAATCAGTTATAGTGTATTGCTTACCAAGAGCACTTATATCAGTTGGAGTCGTATCTCTAAACCATTCCGGAATTGGTGTACCGTCAGGAAAAAGATCCTGAGCCTTCGCCGGGTTGGACACTAATACAATAGAAATAAGAATTAAAGAGCTAAGTATAGATTTCATTTACTGAATTTTCGATTTTGGCACTTTAAAAGTATTTATATATATCGATATAGTAATCCTGCGGTATCCTGCAATGCCGCTAATTTTTAACGCGTCTTCACATAATCTAATGAAACAAAATTCGTTCAGAAATCACTAGTTGAGCCACAAGGAACGGGCGTTGAGCTTGCTTCTAGCGAGTTTGATAATAAAAGTAAATGCCCCGTACTTAAACGACTTTAGCTTTGGAAGATTCTCTTTTTACGAGTGTTCCTTCTAACACAAGTTGTTCGGGTTTTGCGTTTCCTTTATTTTTCAGTTTTTGAAACATAATACGCATCAGGTTTTCTGCCATATCTTCTACCGGTTGCGCAAAAGCGCTTATGGTAGGAGAATACATCTCAAAAAATCCGCTATCATCAAAACTTACGATACCTAGCTTATCTATAAGTTGGGTGTCAATTTGATGAATACCTTTTAATCCGCTTTGCGAAAGATAGTTGGTTGCAAAAAATATGGCATCCAGATCTTTACTGTTATTGATAAACTCCTTCATGGTTTCGCGAGAAGAGCCCACAGTCGAAGTATTATAAGGAAGTTTTAGAATGTTAGGCGTAAGTCCGGCCTCGTTCATAGCAGCAATATAGCCCGCTTCTCTGTCGTGCATTTGCACCTGATCGAGATCAATGGTGATAAATGCGATATTCTTAAAGCCTGAATCAATAAGGTGTTCCGAAGAATTTTTAGCGCCTTCAAAATTATTGATAATGACGTAGTCGCAGTCAATTTCAGGGATTTTACGGTCAAAAAGAATAACAGGCATTTCACTTTCTATCAGATTCTCAATGTCTTCTTGAATACCCGGAGGAGGAACGATAATGAAGCCATCTACTTGACGTTCATGAAAAACCTGAATAAGATCTTGTGTGCGTTTGAGGTCGTTTTCGGTACTACAAAAGAGCACGCGGTAATCATTTTTATAGGAGATATCTTCGATGAGTCGGCCTACTTTTGAGAAAAAATGATTGCTAATATCTTCAACCATAAACACGAGAATGCGTGTGCTTCCCGTGCGTAGGCTACGGGCAACTAGGTTGGGTTTATAGTTAATTTCTTTGAGGTATGCTTCAACTTTAGCTATGAGTTCGTCAGAGATCTTTTTCTCTTTTCCTTTACCATTTAAAACAAAAGAGACGGTTGTGGTAGAAACATTCAAAACCTCTGCAATATCTTTGAGAGAAGGTCTTTTTTTCTTCATGGAATTTGGGCGGGTAATTTTTTCTAATAATTGATTATCGGTTAAGTATCTGTAAAATCTGAGATTTCTTCAAAAATAATGCATTAACTAAAACGATTGATTGAAAAATCAAGAGTGTTTTTGAGATAAATGTAAAATAAGTAAATTTTTACAAGTATTTATGTTTGGCTCCGTTTAGTCAAGTAAGACTTTACTTGCAGGATAAATCAAATAGGATTGCAATTTAATTAGCACATTGATCTTTTGTTAAGGTCACAGAACCGTCAAAATTCAGGGCAGAAGCATTTTTAAAAGCGACCATCTTTCCGGAAGAAGTCACTTCGCCAAACCCTTCAATAAGTTGGTCTCCAGATATTTTGAAAGCCACTTGGCGCGTACTTTCAACGCCTTCAGATATAAAGGTGTATGTGCCCAAAATGATATTATCATCAATGCTTCCGCTGAAGCTACCCGAGTTACGGTCTTTTTCTGCCCAATTATAAATCAATGTGCCTTGAACCATAGGGTCAACCCGCGTAACCTGAAAGGTAATTGTAGAACCGTTTTGCGTGTAGCCGTAGCACCCTACACTAATGGGAAAATCAGTTTCTTCGGTTTCTTTTGGTGTTTGTTTACAGCTTATAGTTAGGAGTAGAATACAAACTACTGCGATATATTTTTTCATAAAGTATTGAATACGAATTAGATTGAATCAGAAGCCTGGTCGTTGAGGTTCTTCCGTAAGGAAAACGCTCTAAAACAGACTATATTTTTATGAAAAGTACAAACAATAACACGTTATCCTCCATAAAATATTCAGTTTTAGATTTAGTTCCTATTGTTGAAGGAATTTCTACAAAAGAGGCGATAGACCGAAGCGTTGACCTAGCGCAGCATGCCGAGCGTTATGGATACCAACGGTTTTGGATTTCTGAACATCATAATATGGAGAGTCTGGCTAGTTCGTCTCCGGTGATTTTAATAAATCAAGTAGCCCAAAATACACAAAGCATTCGCGTGGGATCAGGCGGAGTGATGCTACCTAACCACGCGCCCTTAGTGGTTGCAGAACAATTTGGTACGCTTGCCAGTATTCATCCCAACCGTATTGATCTGGGGCTGGGTCGCGCTCCTGGCACCGATCAGAGAACGGCAATGGCATTAAGACGATATCAGCAGGAAACGGTTCAAGATTTCCCGAATAATATTGACGAATTGCAAATGTATCTTTCTGAGGAGAACAGTACCGCACCTGTGAGAGCAACTCCGGGAGAAGGACTTGATATTCCCTTGTATTTGTTGGGTTCAAGCACTTTTAGCGCTCAGCTAGCGGGTAAAAAAGGACTGCCTTACGCGTTTGCAAGTCATTTTGCACCCACGCATCTGCACGATGCGTTACGTCTATACCACCAGCACTTTAAGCCTTCTGCTCAGTTAGAAAAACCTTATACGATGGCTTGCTTGAATATTATAGCTGCTGACACTGATGAAGAGGCAGAATATTTAGCAACCAGCGCTAAGAAGTTTATGCTTGGCGTCATCAGGAATACAAGAAAACCTTTACCACCGCCGGTTAAATCGATGGAAGGCGAGTGGTCTACAATGGAGCGTATGCAGATCGAAAAAATGATGTTTTATAGCTTTATAGGTTCTAAAGAAACGATCGCTCAGGGATTGCAAACTTTTGTTGAAGAGACGCGCGTTAACGAGATTATTGTGATCGCAAATATCTATGATCAAGCAGCGCGTTTAAAATCATACCAATTGGTAAGTGAAGTTTTTGACGCTTTAGAGGTGGCGGTTTAATCAGTGAGGAAATTGAAAAATGTAGTTCCCCAAGAATTATTATTTAGATCGTTAGGATTGCCTTGACCATCCATTAGGGCATTTTGATCATTTTGATCTTTTTTCCAAAGCCAGCCTAAGGTGGGAATTTTAGCTCGATTAGCGACTTTTAGAAAATCTTGTACTTGCATTAAGCCACTGGTATTTATGACGCCAATTTCTCCGAAGATTATTGGGAAGTTGGCGTTTTTCAGTTTTGTAAATCGGTTTTGAATTGTTGTTTCATTGCCGTTGATAAGCCAATTTTCGTAAGCGTGCAGGTCAAATACGATATTATCGTAAGCTGTTGTAATTTGATCGCCATAAACAAGAATGGCATCTTCAGACTGGCCTTGCCCATTTCCGGGAACGAGAATAATATTATCAAAACCGGTTTCTCTAAGATTTTGAATCATTTCTAACTGATCCTTTAGCCACATTTCGTGAGTATACCCATTGCTGTCATCAAAGGCATACGGTTCATTCCATAGTTCAAGCCATACATCACTCTGCCCTTTAAATTGATTTGCGATAGCCTGCATACGTTCTTTATACGCCTCAAAAAATAGCTGTTCAGACGGATTCAAACCGGTTAAAAGTTGTTGATTTCCGTTAGTATCAACCCAACCAAACGGACAAAGAATGGTAACTCTACCTTGTTGTCTGTGCATCTCTACAATTTGCTGAAGTGAGTGAAGCCATTGATTTTTTGAATCTCGGACCGCATTTCCTGTAATAGGCTGTTCTCTTAAATTGCCAATAAACTCCCTAACGATCTTTATGTTCCAATCCTGCATTAAGGAAGAATTATCAATGCCAAAAGTATTTAGAGCATTAACGCCGTTTTGGTCTATCGCATTGCCATCTTTTAAAATTTGAGATCCATCGGTTGTGTAGATACTATTTCGACTACTCAATGATTCATTTTCCTCTGAACTGCAGCTCAAACAGAAATAGAATAGAAGTGCCAGTTTTGTAACTTGTGATATGCATTTAAACCTCATAGAGTTCTAAGGGTAATTGATCTGGATCTTCAAAAAAAGTAAAACGCTTTCCGGTAATTTCGTCAATGCGAATGGCTTCGGTGGTCACACCTTTTGATTGGAGTTCCTTAATGGCAACTTCAATATCTTTTACCGAAAACGCAAGATGGCGTAAGCCTTGTGCTTCGGGACGTGAAACCCTGTTGGGCGCGTCGGGGAACGAGAAGAGTTCTACGCAATAATTGCCATTTAAGGCAAGGTCAAGTTTGTATGATTTTCGTTCTTCGCGATAGGTTTCTTTAAGGATTTGCATCCCTAAAACTTCAGTGTAAAAAGCTTTAGATTTTGCATAATCTGAGCAAATAATTGCGATATGATGAATGTGTTGAAGCATATAATAAAATTACCAAAGACAGTCTTGAAAATCAGTAAGCATATGGAACAATAGTCCCACGGCAATCACTCTAAATTTAGGAATAAAGAATAAAATACAATAGCCGGCGATGGCCCAGAAGGAGTGAAGCGGGTGAAAATTGATGCTACATCTATTGGGGTCAAATATAGGGCTGGCCAGCAAATGATCAAGATCTACAAGCATAGTGGCGATCATAATTAGCCAGGCCTTAACCCAATACTCAGGAAAAAATACCCGGGCGATCAACCCGGGTACTATAAAATGTAAGCTATAATGTACAAGCGTTTGTAGCAAACTGAAACCCTATTTAAACATATCAAGTCCGGGAATATCCGGCATGCCTTCTTTTGCGACCGCAGCTAGTTCTTGGTCGTAGGTTGTTTTAGCTCTTGAGAGTGCTTTATTTAAAGTGAGAATCAAATAATCTTCTAATTGTTCTTTGTCTTCAAGTAGTTCATCTTTAAAATCTACTTTCTTGACGTGTCCTGCAACGCTCACAGTAACTTCTATGAGTCCGTCGCTGCTTTTCTCATCGATATAAACGTTTTCTAGGCGTTTTTTTGTGTCTTCGGCTTTTTGCTGAGCTTCTTTGATCTTGCCCATCATTCCCATCATATCTCCAAACATAGTTTCAATTTTTAATTAATAGTTATGCTGCAAATTTAGTGTGCATAATCGAGCTTAAGAAATTTAAAAAAATCTCGGTGATTGTAGCGATTACTGCTATTTTTGCGTTCTGTATGAAAAATGAATTAGAAGCCCTAAATGCATCGGTTTTGCCACCGGATGCCAAGCAAATACCGCACGAATTAGAAAAGCACGGAGATATTCGTATTGATGAATATTACTGGATGAATGAGCGTGATCATCCTGATGTGATCGCGTATCTCGAAGCAGAAAATGCGTACTACGAGCAGATGACGGCACACACAAAGCCTTTGCAGCAACAGTTGTTTGAGGAGATGAAGGCGCGCATTAAAGAAGATGATTCTAGTGTGCCTTATAAATACAATGGATATTGGTATTACACCAGATTTGAGACCGGAAAAAACTACCCGCTGTATTGCAGAAAAAAGGAAGAGATGTCTGCTCCCGAAGAGGTCATGTTTGATAATAACGTGATGGCCGAAGGGCACAGTTATTTTAAGCAGGCAGGTTATTCGGTTTCTGAAAATAATGAGATCGCTGTTTTTGGAATCGATACCGTAAGTCGCAGACAATATGTTTTACAATTTAAAAATCTATTGACCGGCGAAGTCTACGATACTAAGATTGAAAACACCACAGGTAGAGCGATTTGGGCAGGAGATAATAAAACTATTTTTTATACGCGAAAGGATCCACAGACGTTGCGCAGCAGCCAAATCTATAAACACGTTTTAGGTACTAACCCTGATACCGATGTTTTGGTTTTTGAGGAAGAGGATGAAACTTTTGATGTAGGGGTTTTTAAGACCAAATCAAGAGACTACATTTTTATTGGTTCGTCGAGCACGCTTACCACCGAATATCGTTTTACCGAAGCTAAAGGACCTGATTTTGAATTCAAGATGTTGCAAGAACGAACACGCGGATTAGAATACAGCGTTTCGCATTTTAAAGAGCATTTTTATCTGGTTACTAATAAGGACGAGGCGACCAACTTTAAGCTGATGAAAACTCCGGTTAGTCAAACTTCAAAAGAGCACTGGGTAGACGTGATCGCGCATCGCGAAGACACGTTGCTGGAAGACGTGGAGATTTTTGAAGACTTTCTAGTTGTCGAAGAGCGTAATGAAGGATTGAATAAAATCAATATTAAGCGTTGGGACGGTACAGCAGATTATTATCTTCCTTTTGATAGTGAAACCTACACAGCGTACATAGGAATTAATCCTGACTTTGATACACAGTATCTGCGCTATGGATTCAATTCACTTGATACGCCACCATCTGTGATCGCTTTCAATATGATCACAAAAGAAAAGGAGATCTTAAAGGAAGTTGAAGTATTAGGCGGAACTTTTGATAAGAACAATTATGAGTCTAAACGACTTTGGGCAACCGCTGACGACGGAGTCAAAGTACCCATCTCTATTGTTTACAAAAGAGGAATCACCTTAGACGGAAGTCACCCATTGCTTCAATACGCTTATGGTAGTTATGGGATTACCTCAGATCCGTCGTTTTCTACTTCAAGATTAAGCTTGCTTGACCATGGTTTTGTGTTTGCTATAGCGCACATACGTGGGAGCGAGTATTTGGGCAGAAACTGGTATGAAGATGGGAAACTGCTTAAAAAGCGTAACACCTTTACCGATTTTATCGCGTGCTCTAAATATTTAATTTTCGAAGGTTATACTAATGCGGGAAATCTGTATGCTTATGGAGGTTCTGCCGGAGGCTTACTTATGGGAGTCATTTTAAACTTGGCGCCAGAATTATATAATGGTGTGATTGCAGCCGTACCTTTTGTAGATGTAGTCACCACGATGTTAGATGACTCTATCCCGCTTACGACTTCAGAATATGATGAGTGGGGAAATCCTAATGAGAAGATATATTATGAGTATATGAAATCGTATTCTCCTTATGATCAGGTAAAGGTGCAAAATTACCCTAATATTCTGGTAACTACGGGGTATCACGACAGTCAAGTACAGTATTGGGAACCTGCAAAATGGGTTGCTCGCTTGCGAGATAAGAATATTGCAGATACTAAAATTTACTTTGAAACCAATATGGATGCGGGTCACGGCGGGGCTTCGGGACGTTTTGAGGCCTTAAAAGAAACCGCAAAAGATTACGCCTTTTTAATTGATTTAGCAGGAAAAGCCAAGTAATTCCAAATATTTCCTGTAAATTTGCAAGGTTTTAAATAACGGTTTTAGGAAATACTAAACGAGTACTCCAAACGATAATTCTTCTATGAAAGAACACCTTAACGTTTATAATGACGTCCTTCAGCTGGTAGGAAATACACCTTTAGTACGACTTAACAGAATTACCAAAGATCTTCCAGGGTCTTATTTTGCAAAGGTCGAGGCGTTTAATCCGGGAAATTCTTCTAAAGACCGCATTGCACTTTACATCATTGAGGATGCAGAGCGTAAAGGTATCTTAAAACCCGGCGACACCATCATAGAGACTACTTCGGGTAACACCGGTTTCAGTATTGCAATGGTGAGTATAATTAAAGGTTATAAATGCATTCTGGCCGTTAGTTCAAAATCTTCAAAAGATAAAATAGACGCCTTGCGCGCAATGGGAGCAAAAGTATATGTATGCCCCGCAAATGTAAGCGCGGACGATCCACGATCGTATTATCAGGTTGCAAAGCGCTTGCATAGTGAGACAAAAGGTTCGGTCTATATCAATCAATATTTTAATCAATTAAATGCCGAAGCGCATTACGCGTCTTCAGGACCAGAGATTTGGAAACAGACCGAAGGTAAGATCACGCATTTAGTTGCTTGCAGCGGAACCGGAGGAACCATTTCCGGAACGGCAAAATACCTCAAAGAAAAAAATCCAAACATTAGAATTCTTGGGATTGATGCTTATGGTAGTGTTTTAAAAAAATATCACGAGACGCAAGAATTTGATAAAAACGAAATTTACCCTTACCGCATTGAAGGTTTGGGGAAAAACTTGATTCCAACTGCTACTAATTTTGACGTCATCGATTACTTTGAGAAAGTTTCAGATGAAGATAGTGCACACACCGCGCGCAAAATCTGCAAGACCGAAGGTTTGTTTGTAGGTTACACCAGTGGTGCTGCCGTTCAAGGAACTATTCAAATGGCTGAGCACGGAGAATTTGATGAAAATTCTAAAGTGGTGATTATGTTTCCGGATCACGGAAGAAGTTATATGAGTAAGATTTATAGTGATGATTGGATGAATGAGCAAGGATTCTTTGACAGCCAAAATGAATTTGCTGCTCAGAAAATTGAATTTATAAAGTAGTATCTTGAGTTGTTCTCAAATACAAATAGATAACCCTAAATTGATTAAGGAATTAGAATGAATAACAAAAAGTGTGAGTAGAAGCTTTTTGTTTGAATATTGATGTATGAAAGATTTATTTGACAAAATTTACAAGGACAAGGGTCCTTTAGGAAAATGGGCAGCACAGGCAGAAGGATATTTTGTATTCCCTAAGTTAGAAGGTCCTATTTCAAACCGAATGAAATTTCAGGGTAAAGATGTTATTACCTGGAGTGTAAACGATTATTTGGGTCTTGCAAATAACGCCGAAGTGCGTAAAGTGGACGCAGATGCTGCTGCACAATATGGTTCTGCATACCCAATGGGCGCTCGTATGATGAGTGGTCACACTTCACTTCACGAGCAGTTGCAAGATGAGCTTGCTGCTTTTGTTCAGAAAGAAGCTGCGTATCTTTTAAATTTTGGATATCAGGGAATGGTATCTACCGTTGATGCTTTGGTAGCTAAAGATGATATCATTGTTTATGATGTAGATGCTCACGCTTGTATTATTGATGGAGTGCGTTTGCATATGGGTAAGCGTTTTACTTACAAGCATAATGATATTGAAAGTATCGAGAAAAACTTACAGCGTGCGACCAAGTTAGCAGAACAAACTGGTGGAGGGATCTTATTGATTTCTGAAGGAGTGTTCGGTATGCGCGGTGAGCAAGGTAGATTGAAAGAAATCGTTGCGCTAAAAGAAAAATATAACTTTAGACTGTTTGTAGATGATGCGCACGGTTTTGGAACTCTTGGAGCTACAGGAGCAGGAGCAGGTGAGGAGCAAGGTGTGCAAGACGGTATTGACGTATACTTCGCAACATTTGCAAAGTCTATGGCGAGCACCGGAGCTTTTATCGCTGCTGATCAAGAAATCATCGATTATCTAAAATATAACCTGCGTTCGCAGATGTTTGCAAAATCACTGCAGATGCAATTGGTAGTAGGTGCCTTAAAGCGTTTAGATATGTTACGTACTATGCCAGAGCTTAGAGAAAAGCTTTGGGAAAATGTAAATGCGCTTCAAAACGGACTAAAAGATCGTGGTTTTGATATTGGTACAACGCAAAGTTGTGTGACCCCGGTTTATCTAAAAGGAAGTATTCCTGAAGCGATGGCACTGGTTAAGGATTTACGTGAAAATCACGGAATTTTCTGTTCTATTGTTGTATATCCGGTGATCCCAAAAGGATTAATTCTTCTAAGACTTATTCCTACAGCGTCTCATACGTTACAAGATGTAGAAGAAACCCTAGATGCTTTCTCAGCAATTAGAGAGCGCCTAGAAAATGGGACGTACAAAAGACTATCTGCAGGAGTTCAAGCTTCAATGGAAGCTTAATTCTAAATTAGTTACAAATTATAAAGCCCGATTCTGAAAAGGATCGGGCTTTTTTTTTGCGTTTATCTATTCATTGTATGCATAGGGTCTACTAAAAATCTTGATTTTTTGGGATTGTCATATGTGTATGTTTTAGTGTAATGTGTTGTCTATAATTGCTTTAAATGGAGTTTTAATGTGTGTTTTTGGTACTTATTAAAGATGATGTTTGCTGAATATATAATGTTGTTTATACTCCAAACGATTCATTTTATACTGTTTCATTTGTTATTAACCTACTTACAACTGTTGTACGTCGAAATAGTTTCTTTTAACACATTTTTATAAACACCTTTAAGTTGTATTAAGTTTTTCATAACAATTAATTAACTCAAAATTCAACAAACATGAATGTGAAGGTAAAGTACATACTTGGGTTTGTTTTACTGCTCTTTATGCAAGGGGTCGTGGCACAAACCATTACCGGTACGGTAACAGATAATACCGGAATGCCCCTGCCTGGAGCCAATGTGATTGAGAAGGGTACCACTAATGGTGCCTCAACAGATTTTGATGGTAACTACACCATTGATGTTTCTTCTTCTGATGCGGTTCTTACATTTTCATCTTTAGGATTTCTTTCTAAAGATGTGACGGTAGGCAATCAAACTGTAATTAATATGCAGATGGAAGAAGATGCACAGCAACTTAGTGAAGTTGTGGTAACTGCTTTAGGTATTAGTAAAGAACAGCGCAAACTGGGTTACTCAGTAGCCGAAGTTGGAGGTGAAGGTCTAACTCAAGCTCGTGAAACTAACGTTGCTAACGGTCTTTCTGGTAAAGTATCTGGTCTTGTAGTAAAGCAAACCAATAGTGGGCCAGGTGGTACTGCAAAAATATTATTGCGTGGTGTTGCGAGTACAGCAGGAGGTTCAACTTCTCCTTTATTTGTAATTGATGGTGTACCTATGGATAACACCCAGCGAGGATCTGCAGGAGAATGGGGTGGCTCTGATGCCGGTGATGGTATTGGTAACATCAACCCTGATGATATCGAGAAGATGACCGTATTAAAAGGTCAGGCAGCATCAGCACTTTATGGTGCTCGTGCTTCTAATGGGGTAATTTTAATTACTACTAAAAAAGCTAAAAAAGGAGATTACAACATCAACTTCAATAGTAACTTCACTATGGAGCAAGCGATGGATTTGACTAATTTTCAATCTGAATACGGTCAGGGTATCAACGGTGTGAAGCCGGCTACTGCAGCTATCGCTCAAGCGACTAATCGTAGATCTTGGGGTGCGCGTTTAGACGGAAGTGATGTAATAGGTTATGATGGAAATACATATTCCTATAGCAAAGCAGATAACAGCTATATTGATTTTTATGAAACAGGAACTACATTTACAAACACGCTTTCGGTATCTAAGGGAGTAGGTGATGGCGCTTTTAGACTTTCGTTATCTAATTTAAGTTCAGAATCTATTGTTCCTAACAGTGGGCTTGATCGTATCACTGTAAACCTTACCGCCGATCAGAACATCACAGATAAGTTGAATGTTTCAGCAACTGTAAATTATACTGATGAGCGTTACGATAACCAACCATTCTTAAGTGATGGTCCTAAAAACCCAACTAACTTTATCCTGCTTGCGCCTAACGTAGATCACACTATTTTTGCGCCGGGTTATGATGAAAATGGACAAGAGATCATTTTTAGTGATGACAATTATGCAACTAACCCATATTTCATCACAAATCAAGGAGTTAATGATCCTTCACGTAAACGCTTTATTTCGATCTTATCTACCAAATATAGCTTTACCGATAAAATTTATGGTCTATTACGTTTAGGTAATGACACTTCTAACGATAAGTTTTTCAGTATAGATCCTTACGGATTGGGTTATTTATCTGAAGCGAACTCTAATGGTAACTTAAGCGGAAAAGGGCAATCAAGCAGATCTGAGCTTAACGTTGATGGTATTTTTGGTGCGAACTTCAATTTAACCGAAGATTTTGAGGTAGACGCATTAGCGGGTGCTACTTTACGAAGAAATAAATATGAAATTGTAGGAGTAAGCGGTGGTCCGTTTATCTTCCCATATTTATACTCTCCATTAAACGTGGTGAATATTGGTAGATCGTATGACTACGAAGAAAAAGAAGTGCAATCTGCTTACTACTCTTTTGACTTTAGTTATAAGCGTTTCTTAACCTTAACGACTACAGGTAGGTATGATGTTTATTCTACATTACCTGAGGATAACAACAGCATTTTTACACCTTCGGTTACCGGTGCATTTGTATTTGATGATATTTTGAATATAGACGCGTTAAGCTTTGGTAAATTGAGAGCATCTTATGCGGTTACTAGTGGTGAACCGGGTTCTGCTTACCAAACAAGTTTTTACTACACTGCAGGTAACTCTATTAACGGTGTGGCTACAGGTTCAAGCCCAAGTGATTTACCTAACTTAACCTTAAAGCCGTTTACAACAGATGAAGTTGAAGTTGGTTTAAACTTACAATTCTTCGGAAACCGTTTAGGTCTTGACCTTGCGTATTTTACCAAGACTTCTCACGACGAGATTCAGAATGCAAATTACAGTGCGGCAACAGGATTTAGTTCTGGGGTTGTTGCAACAGGATCTATCAGAAACCAAGGTTTAGAAGTATTGTTGACAGGTACACCGGTAAGAACAGAGAACTTTACTTGGAATACCTCGTTAAATATGACTTCAATTAAAAACGAAGTATTACAAACAGATGCAGATAATAACCCTATAACTTTAGGAACTAACCGTGCGGTTGTAGGTGCTGCAACAACAGCCTTTGTTGTAGGAGAAGCTGGGCCACAGATTCGTGCGTATGACTACGCTTATAATGAAGATGGAAGCATTCAGTATGATTCAGATGGTTTACCGGTACGTGGAGAGCTTAAGTCTTTTGGCCAGGTGTTGCCTAAATTCTACGGAGGTTTAAACAACGATTTTTCTTACAAAAACTTCAACTTGTCTTTCTTAGTTGATTTCAACTATGGAAATAAGGTTTTATCAGCAACTGAATACTATGCACGTTTTAATGGTTTAACCAAAGAAACATTAGTAGGTCGTGAAGGCGGATTAACCAATAACGGGGTAACCGTAGATGCTCAAACCTATTATCAAACCGAAATTCAGCGTATTAATAGTAAGAGTGTTGTAGATGGAGACTTCATTAAACTTCGTCAAGTAACACTAGGATACTCGCTTCCTGACAGCCTATTTGAAAATATGAAATTCTTTGAGGGAGTTGATATTTCACTAGTTGCTCGTAACCTT
The DNA here is from genome assembly GCF_900130045.1 of Leeuwenhoekiella palythoae. GTDB lineage: Bacteria > Bacteroidota > Bacteroidia > Flavobacteriales > Flavobacteriaceae > Leeuwenhoekiella > Leeuwenhoekiella palythoae. Next base: position 402,429 of record NZ_FQXT01000001.1, on the reverse strand, counting down.
GCGATCTTATGGCGTAAGGCAGAGAATATAGATCCTGAAAGTAGTTTTGGTTCTACAATTAACTTCATCGGTATTGAAGGAGGTAGTTTACCATCATCTCGATCTCTAGGTCTTAATGTTAATTTCAAAATAAAGTAAAATGAAAAAGTATATAAAACTTATAGCCGCGGTTGTAGTTCTGGGATTAGCATCTTGTGATAACGACTTCACGGATATTAATACAGACCCTGATAAAGCTTCGGGTGAGATCTTTGATCCCAATCTTATTTTACCAGACGCGTTATACAACTACGCTAACAGTACCACGGGATATAGAGGTCCTATTCTCTTTCAATCTATGTGGGTGCAGTTGATGGCATCAACCTCTACCATCGCAAACTATTATGTGAATGCAGATAAATATGTAGCCTCAGGAAGTACTCCGGGTTATGCTACAAACATCTGGTCAGACAACTACCGTGTGGCTTCAGAAATGTATCAGATGAAAAAACTTGCAATTGAGCAAGGGTATTCTAACCTGGCAAATATTGCAGATATCGTTAAGATACAGTCTATCGCATTTATGTCTGATGTGTATGGTGATGTGCCTTACTCTGAAGCGCTTCAACTAGAGGATGGTGTTTCTAGACCTTCTTATGATGATCAAGCGACTCTTTATCCTCAATTATTAGAGGAATTGAATACAGCCGTAAGTGCTTTAGATACGAGTGCAGACAGCCCTACCAATGACATTTTCTTTAACGGGGATATCAGCCAGTGGAGAAAATTTGGATATTCTTTAATGCTTAAGATGGCTATGCGTTTAGTTAATGTGGATGCTGCATTGGCACAATCTTACGTTGAAACTGCTGCTGCGGGAGGTGTATTTGCTTCTGCTGCTGACGAGGCTATTCTTTTAACAGATAACTCAACAGGTTTTCACAACAGTAACAGTGCTGCATTAGCAACAGCTTCTGATTATTACGAGGTACGTTGGTCTGATGTGATGATTGATTATTTAAATTCTACTGATGATCCACGATTAGGAGTAATTGCTGAAGTTCCTGAAGCTGGTTTAGCTGCGAATCAAAATGCAAGCTTAGCTGGTGATTCAGATCCATCAATTCAGTTAGGAATGCCTAACGGATATGACTTAAACGGTGGGGCAACAGATATTTCTAATTCTCCTGATTACCCAGGACCAACGGGTACAGGTGATGATCAAGCACCTATAGGAGCTTACTCGAGACCTACAGGAATGTATCGTAACTTAGAAGCGCCTGTATTTGTATTAACGTATGCAGAAACACAACTTTTACTAGCCGAGGCTGCTTTAAGAGGATATAATGTAGGTGGTACAGCGGCAGAGTATTATGCAAATGGTGTAAGCGGTGCAATGACAGCTATCAACAAATATGGAGGCTCGCAAATTGCAGCTGCTGATATTACAGCTTATGTTGCGGCTAATCCGCTTGATGTTTCTTCTACCGAAGCTGCATTAGAAATGATCAACGTGCAGTATTGGGCAACTACCGGTTTATTAGGCAACTTTACAGAAGCCTGGTCAAACTGGAGAAGATCTGCATATCCAGAATTAACCCCTGTAAATTACGTAGGAAACTTCTCAAATGGAACCATTCCTGTACGTCAGATATACCCTGCAGATGAGTCAACATACAACCCGGAGAATTACGAAGCAGCAGCTGCTGCTATGGGTGGCGATGTTTGGACTGCTAACGTATGGTGGGACAATAACTAAGATTTTAAGTCTCCTTAGATTTAATATTTAGCAAATTAAAGGAGGGCATTAGCCCTCCTTTTTTTATAAATTAGAATGTTATAAATCAAAAATAATTATGCTGAAACCTTCCTTTTTAAATGCTGCCAAAGCATTGATAGTATCCCTAGTTTTTGCTCAGAATATACAAGCGCAAACTACTAAGCTTTTTGATTTATTACCGGCTTCAACCACACAGGTTGATTTTGTGAACGCACTGAATGATTCTCAGACAGCCAATATTCTGATCTATGCCAATTTTTATGGCGGCGGTGGGGTAGGAATAATTGACGTCAATAATGATGGGCTCGAAGATTTGTTTTTTGTAGGCAACTTAGTTCCTAACCAGCTTTACCTCAATAAGGGCAATTTTAGATTTGAAAAAATAACCGAAGAAGCAGGGATTGATTTTGACGGAGGCTGGTCTACCGGTGTGACGATCGCTGATGTAAATAACGATGGTTTTCAAGATATTTATATTAGCCGCGAACTTTATGATGACAAGCCTGAGCTGAGAGCGAATTTGCTTTATATCAATAATCAAGACAATACATTTACCGAAAGCGCGCAAGCATATGGTGTTGCAGATGAGCAGCGCACACGACACGCAACATTTTTGGATTATGATAAAGACGGTTTTCTAGATTTACTCTTGCTTACCCAGCCACCCAATCCCGGAAGTTATTCTGACTATAAAGGCACTGATTTGCTTAAGAAAGAATTCCACATTAAACTGTATAAAAATAATAAAGGAACTTCGTTTACTGAAGTTTCTGAAGCTGCAGGAGTGAGCAAATCTGGTTTTCCTAATGCAGTGTCTGCAAGCGATTTTAATAACGATGGGTGGACAGACCTCTACATTGCCAATGATTTTGCAGCGCCAGATTTTTTCTTTATCAACAATCAAGATGGCACGTTTACTTACAAAACAGAAGAGGCGTTTCAGCATATTCCGTATTACAGTATGGGGGTTGATGTTGCTGATTTTAATAACGACAATTTGTTAGATCTTTTTGTGGTAGATATGGTTGCTCAGGATAATTACCGCCTTAAGTCAAATATGAGCGGTATGAACCCTAAAGCCTTCTGGAAAGTCGTTGACGACGGCGGTCACTATCAATATATGTACAACACCCTTCAAATGAATAACGGTAGCGGTACGTTTAGCGATATTGGCCAATACACAGGGATGGCCGCAACCGACTGGAGTTGGGCCAATCTTATTGCTGATTTTGATAATGACGGACTCAAAGATACTTATGTGACTAATGGGTTGCTACGCGATATACGTAATACTGATGCTGATAAAGAGGTCGCACATTACATCAACCAACTTACCTTTAAATGGGTGCAAGAACATCCTGATGGTGGCGGTATTGAGTCTATTTTTGATATTCTAAAAATTGATGATGTTGTAAAGCTTATTCCTTCTCAGCCTTTAAAAAATTTCGCTTTTAAAAATCAAGGAAACTTGAAATTCACCGAAGCGCAACAGGATTGGGGACTTGATCAACCTTCATTTTCAAATGGGGCAGCTTATGCTGACTTAGATAATGATGGAGATTTAGATATAGTCGTTAATAACATCAACGCAGAAGCCTTTGTGTATAGAAATAATTCCGAAAAAAATATCAAGGCTAACTACCTTAGAGTAAAACCTATTGGTTTAAATAAATTGGCGACATTAGGTGCCAGAGTCTCTGTTTTTATAGATGATGAAACACAAATGCAGGAGCTTACCAATGTGCGCGGTATTTATTCTACAAGCGAGCAAGTGGCGCATTTTGGTTTAGGTGAAAAAGCGCTTGTAGATAGTCTTGTGGTTACCTGGCCTAACGGAAAACAGCTGCGTCTAAAGGATGTTAAAGCCAATCAAGAACTTACGCTTTCTATTGAAGATGCTGTAGAAGGAGCGCAGGATCTTTATACTTTCGGTTTGAAAACTGAAATTTTTGAGGAAGTTACAGCTCAGTTTCCGTTGCAGCTAGAAACAGCGGAAAATGAGTATGATGATTTTAAAGAGCAGGTATTACTTCCGCATAAATTATCACAATTTGGTCCGGCGCTTGTTAAAGGAGACATTAACAACGACGGCTTAGAAGATCTTTTTGTTGGCGGCGCAGCAGGAGTAGAAGCTTCTTTATTTATACAAACTAAAGAGGGAGCGTTTATGAAACTTGCTAGTTCGGCATTGGCAAACGATGCGAATCACGAAGATCTCGATGCTGTTTTCGTTGATATCAATGCAGACGGATTCCAGGATTTATATGTGGTAAGTGGTGGTAATGAAGAAGAAGCTCAAGCTGATTTTTATCTGGATCGCTTGTATTTAAATAATCAAAATAATGGCTTTGTCAAAACAGCGATTACAGATCTGAGGCCTGAAAGCGGGTCTAAAGTTTTACCGGCAGATTATGATGGTGATGGCGATATTGATCTTTTTGTAGCAGGACGAATCAATCCGCATCAATATCCTTTGCCGGCGACAAGTCAGTTATTGATTAATGAATCCGGTACGCTAAGCAACCAAACGACAACCATTGCGCCGGAATTTAAAGATCTAGGTTTAGTCACAGATGCGGTATGGTCAGACGTTGACCAAGACGGCGACCTCGACCTTCTAGTAGTAGGCGAGTGGATGCCGGTCACAGTATTTCTGAATCAAAATAACCAACTTGTAAAACAAGATTTTGAATCTTTAGCAGATACTTCGGGATGGTGGTTCAGTATTGAAAAAGGGGATTTTGACAAGGATGGAGATGAGGATTTCATTATCGGGAATCTAGGTGAGAATTATAAGTATCAAACCAGTATTGAAAAACCTTTTGACATCTATTATGATGATTTTGATGATAACGGTCGCGGTGATATCGTTTTGGGCTATTACAATGGGGATGGGCATTTCCCGTTACGCGGATTTTCGTGTTCTTCAGAGCAAATACCAAGCTTAAAAAAGGAAATCAAGCAATATAATATTTTTGCTTCTTTGGAGATTGATGAAGTCTATGGAAAGAAAGATCTAGCACGGTCCTTACACTACAAGGCTGATACGTTTAGTTCTATTTATTTAGAGAATACCGGAGGAGACTTTAAAGTGCATCAACTGCCAGAACTTGCACAATTGGCGCCCACAAATACAATGGTGATCGAAGATTTTAATCAAGATGGAAACCTAGATGCGCTACTCGCCGGAAACTTATTTGTTTCAGAAATTGAAACGCCACGTGCAGATGCGGGCACCGGAATTTTACTTTTGGGGAATGGTCAGGGCGATTTTACAGCCAAAGCTTCAAAAGACACAGGATTCTTTGCTAATCGTGATGTCAAACAACTGCTACCGATTAAGGTTAAAGAACAGTCATATATTTTAGTAGGGAATAATAATGATAAGGTACAGGCTTTTGAGATCAAGTAATTTAAAAGCTCAAAATATTTAAAAAAGAAAAGCCTTAAACATTGCGTTTAAGGCTTTTTTATGCTTGTTAGAAGGTTGTGTGAATTAGCCTTCTCCTAATAATTCTTGCATTTTAGAAACTAAAGCATCACCGCGTAAATTCTTGTCGATGATCACCCCATTTTCATCTAAAAGATAGGTTGCAGGTATAGCTGTTACTCCATATTTACGAGCCACTGGATCTTGCCATTCCATTAGATTAGAAACGTGATACCAGTCCATCTTATCATTTTCAATAGCCGCAAGCCATTTGTCTTTTGCAGAGGCGCGATCTAGAGAAACACTAATGATATTTAATCCTTTTTCGTGATAGGTGTTGTAAACCGAAACCACATTTGGATTTTCTTGACGGCAAGGTTTGCACCAGCTCGCCCAGAAATCAATGATCGTGTATTTTCCCATCGCATCTTTAAGAGCAAGATCACCGCCGTCAGGTGTTGGCGCGCTAAACTCAGGTGCTTTATTGCCTATTTCAGCCTGAGATGCAGCAGCTTCTTGTGACTTTAGTTGCGCGATCATTTCGCTGAGTTTTTTTCCTTTTTCGGTTTCTTGTAAGGTAGTATCAAGACTTTCAAAAAGCGCTTCGGCTTCGCCGGAATCAATAGCGCGAGTTCCTACTAGATCTGAAAGAATGATCACACTTACGAATTCTCCAGGATGTTCTTCGATCAATTTAAGGCGTCTGCGGGTGTCAGCTTCATTGATCTGGTCAAATTCATTGCGAATGATCGTCACTTTAGAAGTATCACCACTTTGCATTGCAGCCATTCCTTCTTCTTGAAGCTTTTGTTTTTCTTTATTTGAAGCGACAACATCATCATAATACAACTTAAAAAAGTCATTTTCAGAACCGCCTTTTACTTCAGAAGTATACAAACTGTCTTTGTAAGCCTTAACCGTGATCTCTTCATTTTCAGCAATAAGAATCACGTTTCCACGCGCACCTTCAAAGCTAAGCACCATCATTTCTGGAGCTGCTACAGGCTCTGGGGTAAAGTTGAATTTTCCCTCTTTAATTACTGTGGTATCTACATTCTGTAACTGATTATTTGCATCTATTTTTTGCAGGAAAACGTTAGTACCGTTATTGATGTCAGGAGTGGTACCGGTAATCTTAAACTTCCCTTCAGAAGCACACGATATAAGTACGATTGCGGTTGCAACTACTAAAAAAAGTTTATTCATTATTTACGAGTTAAATTAGGCCTGCAATATACAGGATTTTAAGGTTTATTGGCGCCGCCAAAAGGTTTAATACTCCGAGGCTGCCTCAGAATTGAAAATATGTTTCTAACCAATACCTCAAGGGCTTTGTCCAAGCTTAAATTAGAAGTTATGGCAGTTCTTCAAAAAAGGGCTTGATATTTGATCTTACTTGCGTGTAAGTTTAAACCTTTGTTAAAGACCAATAGGTTCTAACGGGTTCCCCACAATTTTAGTATTTTGAATAGAAACAATCAGGCTATGGAAGATTTACAGGAGTTTCCACTACAGGTGCAGTTAAGCTTTTCTAAGTTACTTGAAGAGTTTAAGGTGCGTATGCAGCAGTCGCAAAATGAGGTGACTAAAGATTATCTCAAAGCGGTTCTGGATTATGCCGAAAGCTATCCTGAACTGATTAATGGTATTGAGCACACTGATAAGATCGATGAATATGAGGAGGTGTTAAGTACGCTTTTAGACAATCTTTTCCCTGCGGCGCTTACTAAGAATGAGATCAAAGCGGCAACAATGCCGTTTATGAATAAGATTTTTAATCCTACAAAACGATTTGCTGCCATTATGAAGGACGCAGGTGAGGATTTTGATCTTTCCATCAGAAATCTTGATCCTGCATACTATTATATCATAGGTTGTGTGGTTATTTTAAATAGTTATTACAACTATGATATTGATTTTAAACGTCCTGTATTTTACGAAATTCCCGATAAAAACGGTGTGATTCGTACGTATAGAGCGTCTATCAATGCTGATTTTACGTTTTGTGAACCTACCGAAGAAGCGGTAGAAATCACTCCGGAAATTGTGGATAAGCTGATTGAAAACGGCAATGATTTTAAATTATGGAAAGAATATTTCCCTCCCAATAGCTGGATTTTAAAAGGGATTACCATTCTTAACCTGACAGATGTTACAGTTGATGATTCTATATCTGATCTAAAGAGTACGTTGCTCGCACAGAAAAATATTAAGAAAGATGCTGTACAGCAGTTTCAAAGTATTTTCAGTTCAATCTTCAATATTCCAGACTTACAGGTAGGTTTTACCGAATTTGATAAGGATGAAGAATGTTTTATGCGAATGAATAACGGCATTGGTTACAGTTTTATCTTAAACGATAAAATGCGAACCGATTGCCGTCAGAGCATGTGCGATTGTTCCTATGACACGCTTATAAAAGACAAAAAGTATTTTGTGATTCCCGATGTTGATGAATATGCGGTTAAGCATAAAACTAATTTGCTTGCTAAAAATCTTCAAGAACAAGGAATCAAAAGTTGTATTCTGGCGCCTATTTCTCGCGGAAATGAATTGCTTGCGGTATTGGAGCTCGTTTCTTCTAAACGCAACAGTTTACACAGCTTAAACGCGACCAAGCTTGACGATGTAATGCCGTATATAGTTTCTACGGTTGAGCGTAAAAAGTTTGAATTAGAAAACCGAATTAAAGCGGTAATTCAAAGTGAATGTACCAGTATTCACCCGAGTGTTTTATGGGTTTTTGAGGAAGAAGCAAGACGTTTTATAGCCAATCAAAATCAAGGCAAATTTGCTGCATTTAAAGATATAGCTTTCGAAGATGTGTATCCGCTGTACGGTCAGATCGATATTGTAGGGAGTAGCGAAGAGCGTAATAAAGCGATTCAGCAGGATATTTTAATTCAGCTGAAAATGGTTTACGATATTCTTGACCTCGCTATTGCTACGGCGCCAATGCCTATCTACGAGCAGGTAAAATTTAGAATAGAAGAGTTTACTGCTGAGATCACTGAGCGCTTGAACGCAAATAGTGAAAGCGAGGTTTTTGCATTGCTTCAAGAAGAGGTAAATCCTTTGTTAAGTCACTTGAACACCAAAATTCCTGAGCTTAAGAAAGCCATTGATAACTATAAAGCTTCGATCAATAAAGACACCGGACTCATTTACGAAAATCGTAAAAATTATGATGATACGGTGCAATTGATCAATCAAAATCTGGCAACCTTTTTAGATCGAAAGCAGCAAGAAGCACAGCAGATCTTTCCGCATTATTTTGAGCGCTATAAAACAGACGGCGTTGATCATAATATTTATATCGGGGCTTCTATGACTCCGAAAGAGAAGTTCAATAAAGTTTATTTATACAACTTAAGATTGTGGCAATTATGCACGATGTGCGAGATGGAAAATCATTTCTATCACAAACAGGAAGGTGCAGAATTGCAACTTGATGCGGCTTCGCTTATTCTGGTTTTTAGCACTACATTATCTATCAGATACCGAATGGATGAAAAGAAATTTGATGTGGATGGTACGTATAATGCGCGCTACGAAATTATTAAAAAGAGAATTGACAAAGCACTGGTAAAAGGTACTGATGAGCGCATAACCCAAAAAGGAAAAATTGCGATCATTTACTCGCAAGACGCTGATGCCGAAGAATACACACGCTACATTCATTACCTGCAGCGTAAAGAGTATTTAGGTACTGAAGTAGAATATCTTGAACTAGAAGATGTGCAAGGTGTTGTAGGCTTAAAAGCAATCCGAGTTAATGTGCTTTATACTTCTAAGTTGCCCCGTACCAATGAGGAAGAAACTATTACCTACGAGGATTTAATGGAGATTCTAGATTAATTCGAGTAAAATATAAACATTAAAAAGCCCCAAATTGGGGCTTTTTTTATTGGTAACATCAATTAATATGCTATCTGAAGCATTTTTGATTATAGTGTTTTTGTAGTGTTTAGATCAACCAGAATGCGATTATAAAACTTATAACTGAAACGATTATCCCAACCATAAACACGGTGTAGGTTTTTCTCAGTAAGAGGTACTTTTTATTCAGCACAACACCTAACAGGTATAAATCTTTAGTCAGCGCTTCATAAATATAATCCTTATCATAAATGATCTCGTTGATCGCCCACTGATACTGGTCGTATTTCATTTTATGAAAATTCCCAAAGAATAAAATATTCACTTGTTTCTTCTTCACTTGTTCTCTTGTAAACTCTCCTGAAGTAACATTGGGTCGGGTAGAAAGAATAGACATAATGATCGAAGCCACACTAAAAACTACAAGGATCAGCGTAGGAATTAACAAGTGACGATTACTAGGCGCATCTAATTTTGGGATCATGTTAGATAAAGCAAGTGAAATAATAATTGCATTTACTGAAAGTAGAATGTTGGCTTTCGTATCTGCGATATCACTCAGTTTGATATGGTTTCTCAAAGTAGTTCGATAAAGCGTCTGTACGCCACGATCAGGGCTTTCGTCTTTAAATTTTGCTTTTAGTTTGGCTTTAACCTCTTCCTTACGGTATTTTTTCTTTTTCTTTTTTTCTTTCTTAAGAAGAGAAATCAGGTTCTCGTCTTTTTGATTTTTCCAGTTGCGGGCAGCATAATCCGTGTAAAACTTATGCTTGTGCGTGAACATTTGTATGTTTTCTTCGCGCCACTCTGCCGGAGTAAATTTTTTGGTTTCCGTTAGTAATAATTCTTGACGTAAGAATTCACTGGTTTGAGCGTAGTACTCTTTTGCAAAATGTGAATTATCAGCGTCTTTTAAAATACACTCTAATTCGTTTTTTGGCTCAACACCCATTTTAGTTGAAGCGATGAGCTCAACCACTAGTTTTTGGGTTTCGGCATCTACGCCTTCTTTGGTCATATACTCTTTAGCGATATCAATGCTAGCCTCTTCGTGACCATCACGCGTTACCGTATAACCCGTATCATGCATCCACGCTGCAAGGATTAATGCCTCTTTCTGTTTAACATTAATTTGAGAATTTTCGATGATTTCCTTTGTACTTTTAACAACTCTCACAGTATGATTATAGTTGTGATAGAGATAGCTGTTAGGAAGTTTTTCCTTGAAAAGTTCTAAAACAAATTGATCTGCTTTCGAAAAAGATTTTATCGGTTTTTCTGCTGTTTCAGCCATAGAGTATCTTGGTTAAAGTAAGGGAAAATACGAAAAAGAATTTCCAAAATAATTTGCATGATAAAAAATAACATACTTCTAACACTTGTCATACTCTTACTTTTTTCGGCTTGTGCCACCTATACTTCTAGATACAAAGACGGTGTAGAACAAGGCATTTACCCCACTTCAAAAAAGATAGATCGTACCTTTTATTTGCTGGGCGATGCAGGGAATTCTGAAATGGGTGAAAGCACAGAAGGAATCAAATTATTTAAGAAATTTTTAGACAAAGCAAATGACGATTCGTCATTTGCTATTTTTTTGGGCGATAATATTTATCCGGTAGGAATGCCTCCCGAAGGCGATGAAGAGCGCGCCTTAGCGCAGCACAGACTGGACGCACAGGTAGAAACCTTTTCAGAATATACGGGAACGCCCATTTTTATCCCCGGAAATCACGACTGGTACAACAATCATTTACACGGGCTGAACCGCCAAGAGGAGTATCTCAAGAAAATTACCGGCCTAGATGATATTTTCTTGCCTAAAGATGGTTGTCCATTGGTGAGTTACGACATCAACGAGACCGTGCATATGTTGCTTATTGATACGCAATGGTACTTAGAGGATTGGGATAAAAGTCCTAAAATCAATGACAATTGCGACAATATTAAAGACCGCGAGAAATTTTTTATTGAGCTGGAAGGTGAGATTAAAAAGAATCAGCACAAAACACTGGTGATTGCGATGCATCACCCTATGTTTACTAATGGTGTGCACGGGGGGAAATTTGCCCTTGATAAGCACTTATATCCATCGCAGCAGAAAATTCCCTTGCCTATACTGGCTTCGCTCGTGACGCAAATTCGTACTCAAGGTGGAGTATCAAAGCAAGACCGTTTTAATGAGAAATACAATGAGTTGATGAAGCGTTTACGCGTATTGGCGCAGACGCACAATAAAACCATTTTTGTTTCGGGGCATGAGCACGGTTTGCAGTACATAGAACACGATGAAGTACGACAGGTGGTTTCAGGCTCCGGTTCAAAATCTTCGTACGCTTATTTGGGTAATGACGGACTCTTCAGCTCAGATTATGAAGGTTTTGCTAAACTTGATATTTTTGAAGATGGTTCGGCGTGGGTACAATACTATGGTACCGATCAAGAAAACGGCGAGCCGGTTTTGTTTTTTCAGAAAGAAGTTTTTCCTCCAGATCCTATATCAGATTATTCTAGGCTGTCCACCAGCTTTCCGCAGACGATAAAAACTTCGGTGTATTCTATTGAAGAGACTGAGCGTTCTGAGCTTTTTGAGAGTGTTTGGGGAGAGCATTATCGCGAAGTCTACGGCAAGCAGGTCACCGCGCCCGTAGCTCTTTTAGACACGCTCTATGGCGGACTGGAAGTCGTACGACCCGGAGGCGGACATCAGACGGTTTCGCTTCGGTTAAAGGATAAAAGCGGAAGAGAATACAATATGCGCGCCTTGCGTAAAAGCGCTGTGCAATTTCTACAGAAGGTTATTCTCAAAGAAAATGCTGACGTAGAAGAAGATCTTGACAACACCTTGCCAGAATCGTTGATTCAGGATTTTTATACTTCAGCGCACCCGTATGGAGCTTTTGCAATCCCAAGACTGAGTGAAGCTGCGCAGGTACTGCACACCACACCAAAATTGTACTATGTGCCTAAACAGCCCGCATTAGAAAAATATAATGAAGATTATGGCGATCAATTGTATATGATCGTTGAGCGGCCGGCTAAAGAATATAGCGGAGCCACGTTCTCTTACCCCGATGATATAGAAAGTACAGATGATATTCTAGATAAATTGCGTAGTGACGAGGAGAATATTGTGGACGAGCAAGCTTATATACGTGCCCGTATGTTTGATATGCTTGTGGGAGATTGGGATCGCCACAACGACCAATGGCGCTGGGCAGAGTATAAAGATCAAAACGGTAAAGATATTTTTGTGCCCATTCCCAGAGATCGGGATCAAGTATTTACCAATTTTGATGGAGCCATCCTAGATATTGCCCGTACCTTATTTGGGATGGCGCGACAGTTTCAGGTTTATGATGAAAATCTGGATGATATGAAGTGGTTTAACAATGCCGGTATAAAACTAGACCGTGCTTTGGCACAACGCTCGGGAAGAGCGGTTTGGCATAAAGAAGCACAGTTTATAAAAGACCATGTTACAGATGAAGTGATTGAAGAAGCTTTTAGAGATCTTCCGCCAGAAGTAAGAAGCGGTGAGTCAATAGACGAGATTAAGAAGAATCTAAAGGGGCGTCGTGATAATCTTGTCGCTATTGCAGAATCTTTTTATGATTATTTAGTAGAGCTTCAAATGGTCGTGGGGACAGATAAAGATGACTATTTTGAGATCACCAGAGCAGACGATGCTACCCGTGTACAGGTCTGGAGAATCAAAAAAGGAGAGAAGGCAGACTTGATGCACGATCGCACATATGCATCAAATGAAACGAAACAATTATGGATTTATGGTCTTGATGACGATGACGTTTTTGAAGTAAATGGAGCGGGAAGAAATCCTATTTTTCTGCGTATCATTGGTGGGCAAAACAACGATGTTTATCGTATTAACAACGGCCGAAAGATCAAGGTGTATGACCACGAAAGTTTACCCAACACGATCGAAGCGCGCGGTGGGGCAAACTTTAGACTGACTGATGTTTACGATTACAATACGTACGACTATCAAAAGCAAATTTTACGTACCAACGGTTTGACTCCGGCGTTTGGATACAATCCTGATAATGGGGTGAGTCTTGGTTTAACTGATGTTTATACCGTGCAAGGTTTTAGACAGAATCCCTTCTCACAACAGCACCGTTTTAAAATGTTATACTTTTTTGCAACAAGTGGATTAGATTTTACGTATAACGGCGAGTTTGCAGGTATTATGAACGATTGGAATTTAACGCTGGGAGCACGCTATACCACACCTAATTACGCCCGAAACTTTTTTGGATATGGCAATGAGTCGGTGAATAATGATGATGCGTTAGGAATGAATTTTAATCGGGTGCGTTTAAGCAGAATGGAAGCTTCTGTGGGGCTTCTTAGAAATTCAGATTATGGTAGCACTTTTTCAATACAAGCCCTTTTTGAAGGTATTCGAGTAGCAGACAACGCGTTGAGATACATAGATTTTGTGGACATTATTGAGCAAGAAGAGCGCAAATATTTTGGTACGGTTGATGCCACTTATGAATACCACAGTGCAGATAATGCATTAGCACCAACACGTGGAATGGACTTTATTCTCAATGGTGGTTTTACTAATAGTTTGAGTGATAGCGGTAACCGCTTTGCGTACCTTAACCCGAGTATGGGATTTTATAACGCCATAAGTGCAAACCGTAAACTAGTGCTTAAGACGCTTGCACGTGGGCAATTTAGATTTGGGGACGATACCGAGTTTTATCAGGCGGCTACTTTGGGTCAATCTAGTGGCTTGCGAGGTTATCGTTTTGACCGCTTTACGGGGAACAGCGCATTTTCGGCGACCGGTGATGTACGGTATGCGTTTGATACTTTTAAAACCGGATTCTTACCACTGCAGATTGGTGTTTTTGGAGGTTATGATATTGGTAGAGTATGGTCTGATGTAGATCAAGATTCAGAAAAATGGCATGATAGCTACGGAATTGGGTTTTGGGTAAATAGTGCAGATGCGCTTAGCGGAACCTTTAATTTATTCAAATCTAGCGAGGGCTACCGTGTTTCCTTCGGATTTGGTTTTAATTTTTAAGAAATAATTTCGCCGTAAGGCTTAACGAATATGAAAGAGATAGACAATATTGATAATATGGAGAGTTCGGAAAAACGCGAGCGCATAGACACCATTAATTTAGAGTACCTCAAAGTCAAAGATTTTGAGGAGCTTAAAGAGATTATGATCGCGGTGTACCCAAATATCCCAGACCCGTATTGGAAGAAAAAAGACTTGCAAAAACTGGTTTCTATTTTTCCGGAAGGTCAGGTGGTCGTGAAGGTGAATGGGGAGATTGCAGGGTGCGCGCTTTCGATCATCGTAGACTATGACAAGTTTTCTGATGCGCATACCTATATGCAGATCACCGGGAATGAAAGTTTTAGCACCCATACCCCAAAGGGAAATGTGCTGTATGGTATAGATATTTTTATTTCGCACAAATACCGCGGCATGCGCATTGGTCGCCGCCTTTATGATTACCGAAAAGAATTATGTGAAAACCTCAATCTAGAGCGTATTGTTTTTGGCGGAAGATTGCCTAACTATCATCAATACGCAAAAGACTTAAGTCCGAAGGCATACATAGAGAAAGTGCGCAGTAGAGAGATCAATGATCCTGTACTTGATTTTCAATTGAGTAATGATTTTCACGTTAAGCGTATCATCACCAATTACCTGGAAGGAGATAAGCAGTCCAAAGAATATGCAGCGCTCTTAGAGTGGGATAATATCTACTATCAAAAGCCGGCAAAAAAGCCAAATGCGATCAAAACGGTGGTGCGTTTAGGCCTGGTGCAATGGCAAATGCGTACCTATAAGAATTTTGAAGAACTTTTTGAGCAGGCGGAATATTTTATCGATACCATTTCCGGGTATCGATCAGATTTTGCACTGTTTCCTGAGTTTTTTAACGCACCACTTATGGCTGCGTATAATCATCTTTCTGAGCCGGAAGCCATACGAGAATTAGCAAAGTATACTGAGCGTATCAGGGATCGTTTCAGCGAACTTTCCGTTAGTTATAACATCAACATCATTACCGGTAGTATGCCGTATATGGAAGATGGAACGCTCTATAACGTGGGCTTTTTATGTAAACGTGACGGTACGATCGAAAAGTTTTACAAGCTGCACGTAACTCCTGATGAAGCTAAAGCTTGGGGAATGAGTGGTGGCGAAAAACTCAAAACTTTTAATACCGATTGTGGTAAGATTGGGATTTTAATCTGCTATGACGTAGAATTCCCTGAATTGGGGCGTCTGCTAGCCGATGAAGGGATGGATATTCTTTTTGTGCCTTTCTTGACCGATACGCAAAATGGATATAGCCGCGTGCGGCATTGTGCTCAGGCGCGTGCTATTGAAAATGAGTGTTACGTGGCGATCGCCGGGAGCGTGGGTAACATTCCGAAGGTGCATAATATGGATATGCAGTTTGCGCAAAGTATGGTGCTGACGCCTTGCGATTTTCAGTTTCCAACAAATGGAGTAAAGGCCGAAGCTACACCTAATGCTGAGATGATCCTTGTTGCTGATGTGGATCTTGATCTATTGAAAGAGTTGAACCAGTTTGGAAGCGTTCACAATTTAGTAGACCGAAGAAAAGATCTATTTCAACTTAAATGGAAGAAAAAGTAAATGATTTAGAGCAAACCTAAGTTCAATAAACTGCTAGTTATCAATGGGTAGCAATTGATAATGATCGTCATCAATCTCGACAACTTCAAAGTTTGAAAATAACCATTCACTTTGATCTTTATTGAGTTGTTGCGTTGCATCGCGCTCAAAGGTTTCATTCACTCTGGCGTTAGTAAGGTCTGCAGCCAAGACTTTTGTTTTCAATAAGCTTACATTGCGCAAATCTGCCGAAGAAAGATTTGCGTTTTGCAGGTTTGCATAATCTAGAATAGCATTTTGTAAAATCGCTTGCTCAAGATTAGCTTCTTTAAAACTTGCATAGGTAAGATTGGTCTCGTGTAACCACGCATTTTGCAGGTTTGCTTTTTCAAAATCAGTACCGTTAAAGCTCGAATTTCTCAAGTCAGCATTTGCTAGATCGATTTGGATCAAATCAGCACCTTTTAATGAGAGGTTGCGCAATTCTGCGTAAGTAAAATCTAGACGCTCAATAAGTCTTCCGTTAGACCGAGAGCGGGTGCTCGTATTGAGATTGATGCCGGTTTCTAATAACGAAACCAACAAATACCCACGCTCCGGACTGGTAACACGCGCGATCAAACTGTCGTTTTCTAAATATTTATAAGGTTTCAGCATCTTGCTTAAAGAAATCAGTCGGCCTGCAGTGGCGTCATCAATGGCATTCGCACTACTTCGGGAAACATCCGTGTTAATTTCCTTCAGCATATTATCCATAATAAGTAACGTTTGACCGCGTCGGTCTGCTTCCTGCAAATAGGTTTGTTGATCTAAGCGCTTATTTTGTTGTTTAAACATTTCGCTTTGACCGGTAATCAAGGTATTTTGTTTTCCTAAATAATATGTTTGAAAAATGAGTAGGATAGAAGGGAGGATGGCTGTGAGAATCAACAAAAATCCTACGCGTGTTAGACGTATAATTATACTACTCAATAAATCTGAAAGCGTTTCGCGCGAAACCCGTTGCTGCTCTGCAATCTCATCAAGAAACTTCTCAATACTTTTTTTGAGTTGCGCTCCTAAAATCATTCCAGACGAACGTTTAAGAAAATTCCAACCGAGTTTGCGGCGGTTTTTCTTTTTATTTTCTTGTCGGTCTAGCTGTTCTTTGAGCTTTAGATTTTCTGCTTCTAGTTGAGAAAGGCGTTCTTCAAGCATAATTTAAACATTGGTAAAGCTTAAAAATACTATAAACGCATCCTTTAACAGAATGTTGCTTAGATATTTTAGTAGGGTGTTAATCTAGCGAGAATTCATAAAAATTGCCGCCGGTTTGTGCGCGGCGTTCATCAACAAGATATAAGGTAGAATCATTTTTAAAGGAAACCCCTTCTTTTTGAGAATTGTAGCCTAGATCATAGGTTTTAATGTTTCCGGAGAAAAAGCGCTCACCATCAAAATCAGAAAGAATCAAAACTTTGTTGGTAGTAAGAAGCGCGATTTTGCTTCCATCTGCAGAAATATCTGCACCAGTAATAGCGCACGTATTTAAATCATCACAGACGTAATACTCATCGATCAATTCTGCTTCGAAAGTGCCCGGGAGTGCAGGTAATTTGTAGACTTTTGTAATTCCATCAAAATTACGGCTGCGGTTGCGCGTAAACATATAGAGGTATTCATCCTTATAAATCAGCGCTTCAATATCAAAATTCAGGTTTTTTAAACTAGGTGGATAATTTTCCTGATCGGAAAGGGTAAAGGTTATTTTTTGAGCTTTTAGCGATTCACGTTGTTGCGCTAGATTGGCAAAGTTTGGAATGATGTAAATAAACTGATCTTCGCGGTCATTTTCATTATTTCCGGTATCAGAAATATATAGTGTGCCGTTAGAGTCCTTAGTTAAATCTTCCCAGTCTTCATTAGGCGCATTGCTAATTGTAATCTCACGGATAATATTCCCGGATGGATTTAAACCATAAATAGAATTTGGATTACCGTGATCTGTCGCGGTATAGATCAAAGAATCATTGGAGAATACCGCAAGTCCGGAAATTTCAGCTAAGCTTCGATCTAAGTCTCCCTTCTTTTCCAGTTTGCCATAATCCTGGCAACTGCAAAGCAATAATAAACTTAAGCTGAAAAATAGGAAGGTTCTCATTGGTGCTTAGGCTTCAGCAGAATCAGATCCGTTAGAATTGGCAATAGTAATAGTTTCTGATCTGAATTTATTTTTACCAAAATCCAATGTGCGAATTGGGAATGGAATATTGATATCATTAGCATCAAATGCTTTCTTGATCGCAATGATCGCGCGGTCTTGAGCGATGAGCATATCTCTGCGCTTCGTAACCGGCGCCCAAAAACGTGCAACAAAGTTTATTGAGCTATCACCAAAACCTTCGTAGTAAAACTCAATTTCTTCAGGAGATTGTTGTTCAAACTCCTTAGTAAGTGTTTCTAGGGTAAGTTTTTTTACTGCTTCCAAGTCACTTTCATAGCCTACACCACAATTTATAAACACTCTGGAGCGTGTAGTTTGGCTCCAGTTTTTAAAAGGAGAATCTACAATACTAGAGTTTGGAATGATTACATAATTGTTATCAGATTGTTTTAAGGTAACATTCCGCAGGGTAATTTCTTCAACAACACCCGCATAGTCATTAGATTCAACCCAGTCTCCCAGTTGAAGCTTAGGCATAAAACTTAAAATAACTCCGCTAAAGGTGTTATTTAATGTTCCTTGAAGGGCTAAACCAATTGCCAGCCCAACAACTCCGGCACCTGCAAGAACAGAGGTAAGTACTTTATCAAGATCCATTACGCCTAGAGCAATAAAAAAGCCAATGAGTACAGTAATGGCAAAAGCAGTTTGCCCCGCCATTGTTTTAATCGAATCTTGACTCACACTGCGCATCAAAATATTGCGCACAAATTTTGAAACATATTTTGCGACGTACCAAAATATAATGAATACCAATACGGCGACTAAGAAATTAGGCAACTTTAATATTATGCTTTCACCCCAGCTTTGAAGCTTTTCGATTAATTTATATAGGTCAAAACCTAAAAAGGTTAAATCTGAATTGCGTGTTTCTTCTTGAAGTAAAAGCATAATATATATTGGTTGGTTAGTTATCTGTTATAAGTTACGATTTTTTGTGCGTACCGGATTTTGTCATTCTCCAAGAGTCGAGCATCCAGCTGGTTTTCTCTAACTCTCTAATGTATGCACCAAGTAGGTCAATTGTACCTTCATCACCACCTTTGTCTGCAAATTCTACAGTTTTACGCATTTGAGTAAGCAACTTGCCGTGATCGTTAAGCAGAATATCGATCATCTCAAGGTCAGCAGTTTCACTTGGAGATTCTTCAATATTAGCCATTTTTAAATATTGAGATAAGTGGCTTACAGGCTGATATCTTAAAGTTAAGATACGTTCTGCAACTTCATCGATCTTAATCAGCGTGTCGTTGTACATTTCTTCGAATTTTTCGTGAAGGTCAAAGAAATTCTCACCAACTACGTTCCAGTGAAAGTTTCTCAATTTTTGATAATACAGATGATAATCTGCTAAGAGCGTGTTGAGTTGTTCAACCGTTTCTTTAGTTCTATTCTTATCGAGATTTAAATAGTTCATGATTTAAAATATTAGATATGTACGTCAAAATTACTATTGATTTTGGGCATATTGTGTACGGATGTCTGGTTTAGCTTTACTTTAACTGAGTTGCTTCCAAGATGTTAAGTATTTAATAACGCGTTAAAAAAAAGTTAAAATTAATTGTGAAAATTACACTCGATATAATATATTAGCAAAATCCAACCCTACTTCACACGAAAAATGAATTTACAACCCCTAAAAAATAAGAAAACCCTCGTTACGGGCGGTTCTGGCTTTATAGGCTCTAATCTTATTGAAGCCCTACTACAAGCTGGCGCTTCTGTGCGTTGTTTAGACAATTTATCAACCGGAAATAAAGAAAATATTCAAGACTTTTTGGCTCTTGATAATTTTGAGTTTATAGAAGGAGATATACGAGACTTAGAAACTTGTAAGCAGGCTGTGGCCGGCTGCGAATTTGTAAGCCATCAAGCTGCGCTAGGATCAGTGCCACGCAGTTTAAAAACGCCATTGCTTACGCATTCGGTCAATGTCACCGGTTTTCTAAATATGCTCGAAGCATCAAGGCTAGAAGGTGTTACGCGTTTTGTATATGCGGCGAGTTCTTCGACCTATGGAGATAATGAAGCCTTGCCTAAAATCGAAAGCGAGATCGGTAAACCGCTTTCGCCTTATGCGGTAACCAAACTCATCAATGAATATTATGCTGATGTTTATAAGCGAAATTATGGCTTTAATACTATTGGTCTGCGCTATTTTAATGTGTTTGGTCCTAAGCAAGATCCTGACGGTGCATACGCTGCGGTGATCCCTAAATTCATTGCTGCATTGCTCAATCAAGAATCTCCTGTTATTAACGGTGATGGTAGTTTTTCTAGAGATTATACTTACATCGATAACGTAGTTCAAGCCAATTTACTTGCACTTACTACAGAAAATCCATTGGCGTTAAATGAAATTTATAATATCGCGTATGGAGCGCGTACTTCTTTAACCGAATTAGTAAATTTGCTCAAAGAACGCTTGCTGAATTATGATAGCGATTTAGTAAAAGTTCAGCCAAAATATGGCCCTGAGCGGCCGGGCGATGTACCGCATTCATTGGCATCGATTAGTAAGGCTAAAAATCTGTTAGGTTATGATCCTGATTATGATTTAGACGCTGGTCTGCGTAAAGCGATAATGTGGTATAGAGCGCATTTAAAAACAGTTAAAGAAGATAAATGAGTATAGCCATAATTGGGTTAGGTTACGTAGGATTGCCTTTAGCGCGCTTATTTGCCACAAAATATGTAACCATTGGTTTTGATATTAATACAGAACGTATCACCCAATTGAAGCGAGGTTTTGATAAAACCGACGAACTCGAAAAAGAACTTCTCGACGAGGTTTTACTAGCTGAATTAGTAGATCAACCCGGATTGTACTGTACTGCTGAAGTAGATGATTTGACATCCTGTACAACTTATATCATTACGGTTCCTACGCCTATTGATGAGAATAATAATCCCGATTTAACGCCACTTATAAAGGCTAGTAAACTTGTAGGTAGCTATCTTAAAGATGGCGATACCGTAATTTATGAGTCTACTGTGTATCCCGGTGTGACCGAAGAGATCTGTGTGCCCATTCTTGAGGAAACTTCCAGACTTACTTTTAATTCTCATTTTTTTGTGGGCTACTCTCCAGAGCGCATCAATCCCGGGGATAAAACCCATACGGTAGATAAAATTAGAAAAGTAACTTCCGGGTCAACGCCAGAAGTTGCTGAAAAGATAGACGCGCTCTATGCTTCGGTAATCAGCGCGGGCACTTTTAAAGCTTCCTCTATAAAGGTAGCTGAAGCGGCAAAAGTGATCGAAAATTCTCAACGCGACATCAACATTGCTTTTGTAAACGAACTCGCTAAGATTTTCAATTTATTAAATATTGATACGCAAGCTGTGCTGGAAGCAGCGGGCACAAAGTGGAATTTTTTACCCTTCAAACCGGGGTTGGTTGGCGGTCATTGTATAGGTGTTGATCCGTATTATCTGGCGCAAAAAGCAAAACAAGTGGGGTATCATCCTGAAATTATTTTGGCAGGTAGAAAGCTCAATGATAGTATGGGGCCTTATGTAGCTTCACAAGTGGTTAAACTTATGGCGCAAAAGGACATCAAGCTTAAAAACAGTCGCATTTTAGTGCTAGGGATAACCTTTAAAGAAAATTGCCCTGATGTGCGCAACACGCGTGTGATTGATATCATTACAGATTTGCAGGAATATGGGGCAAAAGTTTCGGTGTATGATCCACAGGCAGATGCGCATTTAGTTAAGGAAGAATATGGTATTGAGTTGCTTCCATCTATAGAAAATCAAAAATTTGAGGCGATAGTTTTAGCTGTTGCGCATCGTGATTTTGAAAAGCTTGATCTAGAGAAATTGAAAAACGATGCTGCAGTGGTGTATGATGTCAAAGGCTTTTTAAAAGAAGGAGCAGATGGCCGACTCTAGTGCAAAACGCATATTGTTCATCTTTGGTACCCGTCCCGAAGCAATCAAGATGGCTCCGGTAATTAAAGCATTTAAAAGCAATACGTCTTTAATCACTAAAGTTTGTATTACCGCTCAACATCGGGAAATGCTTGATCAGGTGCTTGATTTCTTTTCAATTACTCCAGATTATGATCTTGATCTAATGCAAAAAAATCAAGATTTGTATACACTTACGTCACGAGCATTACTTGCGCTAAAAGTTCCGTTGGAAGATTTTAAACCTGATCTGGTTCTGGTTCACGGCGATACCACAACCACGATGACAGCGAGTCTGGCGGCATTTTATGCCGGTATTAATGTAGGTCATATTGAAGCAGGTTTGCGTACGCACAATTTACATTCACCTTTCCCCGAAGAGTTCAACAGGCAATTTACAGGTCTAGTTGCAAACATTCATTTTGCGCCAACAACTCAGGCTAAAGCCAATCTGTTAAAAGAGCGCATTCCGGAAGATTGTATATGCGCAACCGGGAATACTGTTATTGATGCGCTTCAAGAAACTGTAAAAAAAGTTCAGCAGCAGAATCCTGATTTTGCTGAAAATATTCCGTTTAAAACCAAAAAAATAATTTTGGTAACAGGACATCGACGAGAGAATTTTGGCGCCGGTATGCAACGCATTTGCCAAGCCGTCGCCCAACTCGCAACTCAGCGCGATGATATTCATTTTGTATATCCTGTGCATTTAAACCCTAATGTAAAATCTGTGGTTCATACTATTTTAGGTAATCATCCAAACATTACTTTAATTCCACCTTTAGAATATCCAGATTTTGTGTGGCTACTTGATAAATCGTTTCTAATCATTACAGACAGTGGCGGCGTGCAGGAAGAAGCGCCAAGCTTGGGAAAGCCGGTACTGGTAACGCGCGATACCACCGAGCGGCCTGAAGCCGTAACTGCCGGAACGGTTAAGCTTGTAGGCACTGATGCGGTGCAGTTAAAAATGGAAGTACTGCGTCTTCTAGAGGATGCCGAAGCCTATAAAACAATGAGCGCCGCACACAATCCTTATGGTGATGGGAAAGCCGCACAGCGCATACTAGATTTTGTTCTCCATTATTTTAAGGCCTAGCAATCTTTTAAATTGCGATTTTGGCCTTAATCTTTGCTAACTTTACCCTCTATGGAATTCTCATCTAAACTTCTGGAGCAAGCCGTTTATGAAATGTCGCAATTACCGGGAATTGGTAAGCGCACCGCACTGAGACTGGTTTTACACTTGTTGCGGCAACCCGAAAGTCAAACCGAACAATTAACAGAAGCACTTACCGGTTTACGTAGCGGAATCAAATTTTGTAAAAACTGCCATAACATTTCAGATACAGAGCTGTGTGAGATTTGCGCCAATCCTAATAGAGAAGCTGCTATAGTTTGTGTAGTTGAGGACATAAGAGACGTGATGGCTATTGAAAATACCAGCCAGTATCGCGGACATTATCACGTTCTGGGAGGGAAAATTTCTCCATTGGATGGCATTGGTCCACAGGATTTGAATATTTATTCTTTAGTCGAAAAGGTAAAAAAAGGAGAGGTAGACGAACTTATTTTTGCACTGAGTTCTACGATGGAAGGAGATACGACCAACTTTTACATCTATCGCCAGATCGAATCTTTTGGGATTAAAACCTCTACAATCGCACGAGGTATTGCGGTGGGAGATGAGCTCGAATTTGCTGATGAGGTTACTTTAGGACGTAGTATTCTCAATCGTATTCCGTTTGAAAATTCATTAAAGCAGTAGCTATGTTGCTTTCGGTGATCATACTTTCGTATAAAGTGCCGTATTATTTACAGCTTTGTTTAGAAAGTGTACAACGCGCAACGCAAGATATCGAAGCCGAAATAATTGTTGCTGACAACAACTCTTCAGATGAAACGGCGCATCTGGTCACAACTTATTTTCCGCAGGTACATTTTATTGAGAATTCAGAAAATCTGGGTTTTGCTCGGGCATACAATCAAGCTGCTCAGCAAGCTAAAGGGAGATATTTTTGCATTTTAAATCCAGATACGGTGCTTCCCGAAGCTTGTTTTAAGACCCTTCTGGCTTTTGCTGAAAAGCAACAAAATTTTGGCGCTTTAGGTCCAAGATTGATCGATGGCGCCGGCGCTTATCTTCCGGAAAGTAAACGCAATATTCCCAATCCAAAAGTGGCACTTAAGAAAATGACCGGAGATACATCATCGTATTATGCTAATCAACTCGCACAGGATGAGGTGGGTTTAGCGCCGGTGTTGGTAGGCGCATTTATGCTCATTACACAGTCGGCATATCACGAGCTAGGCGGATTTGATGAGGCGTTTTTTATGTATGGTGAAGACATCGACCTCAGTTATCGCTTGCTTCAGCTTGGCTATGCCAATTTTTACTGCGGAAACCTTTCGGTAATTCATTTTAAAGGAGAAAGCACAATAAAAGATCGCCGGTATTTCCGAAGATTTTATAAAGCAATGCATATTTTTCAACGGAAGCATTTTTCACAAGGCTTCGTGTCTGATAAGCTTTTAGCGCTGGTTTTAAACTTTTTAGCATTCAGTAAAAAACAAGAAGCGCTTTACAAAACAATGAGTGAAGAATCGTTGGAGCGCGCGTATTGGTGTTCTGATAGCGAAATTCCGAAAGGCTTAGTAACTAAATTGGAGCCTCAAATGAAATGTGAGTCTGTTCGTTTAGATCAGATTACGACAAAATTACCGCCCGGAATACTCATTTTTGATATGAATGCGCTGTCATTTACGGAGGTGATCTCAACAATGCAGCTGTTAAAAAACAGCAAAAATAGGTTTCGCATACGCCCCTCAAATTGTAATTTTATCCTCGGAAGCGATGCCTCTACACATCGCGGGGCGTTACTAAAATGGTAGACGGTTTAAATAAAAATCGTTTTCATAAGCTTTATTTTAGTAAATTCGTAAAAAATTAAAGTCAACTAATATTTATATTGATAATATGGCAAAATTTGAACTGAAATTACCGAAAATGGGAGAAAGCGTCGCTGAAGCTACAGTGACAAACTGGCTCAAAGAGGTAGGGGATACCATTGAATTGGATGAACCCGTTGTTGAGATTGCCACAGATAAAGTTGACAGTGAGGTTCCAAGTGAAGTAGAAGGTGTATTGGTAGAAAAACTTTTTGAAGCTGATGATGTAGTACAGGTAGGGCAAACCCTTGCGATCATTGAAACAGAAGGGGAAGGGGATGCAACGCCAGAACCGGCTACGAGTGAAGCAAATGAAGATAATACTTCAAAACAGGTGGCTGAGCAAATGCTTACAGAAGCAAAAGAAACTACTTCCACACCGAGCATCAGCAACGATGGAGAGCGTTTTTATTCTCCTTTGGTAAAGAGTATTGCTCAGGAAGAAGGTATCACTCAAGAGGAATTAGATCAAGTTGAAGGCACCGGTTTAGAAGGTCGTGTGACTAAAGATGATATACTTACTTATGTGGCTAAGCGTAAAGACGGCGAAGTGCCATCTAAGCCAGCAGCAAAACCAACACAAGCGGTTAAACAAGAAACACCGGCTGCTCCGGTAAGTGTTAACGGAGGTGACGAAATCATTGAGATGTCGCGTATGGGCAAAATGATTTCAAAGCATATGATCGCGTCGGTGCAGACTTCGGCACATGTACAATCGTTTATAGAGGTTGATGTAACCAATATTTGGAACTGGAGAAATAAGGTAAAGAATGAATTCCAAAAACGAGAAGGAGAGAAGTTGACGTTTACTCCGATCTTTATGGAAGCCGTGGCGAAGGCAATTCGTGATTTCCCAATGATCAACATTTCGGTTGATGGAGATAAAGTCATTAAGAAAAAGGATATCAATCTGGGTATGGCTGCGGCACTCCCTGATGGAAATTTAATTGTTCCTGTTATTAAAAAGGCAGATCAATTGAATTTAGTAGGAATGGCCAAAGCGGTTAATGATTTGGCTTCAAGAGCCAGAGCCGGAAAGTTAAAACCAGATGATACAGTTGGTGGAACATATACCGTGACTAACGTAGGTACTTTTGGTAGTGTTATGGGAACCCCAATTATTAATCAGCCACAAGTAGGGATTTTAGCGTTAGGAGCGATTAGAAAAATTCCGGCGGTAATAGAAACTCCAGAAGGTGATTTTATAGGAATCAGACAAAAGATGTTCTTATCACATTCGTATGATCATCGTGTGGTAAATGGTGCTTTGGGTGGACAATTTGTTCAGCGTGTGGCGCAGTACTTAGAGGCTTGGGACGTTGATCGAGCAGTTTAGAACTGTTTGAGCGCATCTTGAAAAGATATAAAAACCTGTGAGATCTTAACTTCACAGGTTTTTTTATTGACACCGCCAAAGGGTTAATGCTCTGTCTAGTTAGCTATCGAGATGCTTGGAAATTGAAAATTCGTTTTAAAGTAATTTTCGTGGGTCTGCCCTGAGGTTGTTCTTAATGTTTTGTACTATTCATTCTGTCTAAGACAGCGCTTCAACAAAATTGTGTAGTAATTGTAAAGCAGGGACTTCTTCCGCAGCTTCGGCACTTAAAGGTTTTAAATGATCGTATGATTTTAAGTTTTTTGAAGCCTCTAGCGAATTGAGCTGGGTATTGGTAAGTTTTTTATAATACATATCCCAAGCTCCAAAGCAGCGTTTTGTAGAACTTCCTTCAGATAAAATCTTTAGATCAAAATGCCTGGGATCTGTGGTGATCTTTTTATAAATCTGTTCAAGTGCTGGTTGATCACCCTCAATAAATTGAATAAAATGGCCGTCAAGATGAATTAAGATTCCGGTGAGTCCTAGTAAAGCATTAGAGGTTCTTGCGTGTTGAAGTAAGCTTTCTAAGTCCGAATCGTTTAGAATAAAACTTTGCGTGCTTAGATAAGCGATATGCGAAATCATTTTCGTTAAAAAGTTGGTTGTTTTGTAAATATAACGCGGTTTAGGGTGTTAAACAAAAGAATAATATGTAACTTTTTAACGTATAAAATACGTTTATTAATGTGAATCTTATAAAATTCGTAATCGTACTTTTGTAGAAAATTTATAGCAATGAATCTTAACCTAACTCGACCTATTTGCTTTTTTGATCTGGAAACAACCGGAATTAATGTGGCTAAAGACCGCATTGTTGAAATTTCGGTATTGAAGGTTTTTCCTGACGGAAAGGAAGAAAAGCATACCTGGCTCGTAAATCCTACTATACCCATCCCTGCTGAAACCACAGCGGTACACGGCATCAAAGATGAAGATGTAGCAGATAAACCCACATTTAAAGAATTGGCTACAGAGATCAACAACCTGATTAAAGATTCTGATCTGGCCGGTTTTAATTCTAATCGTTTTGATATTCCGCTTTTGGCTGAAGAAATGTTGAGAGCTGAAGTTGATTTTGATATGAAAAATAGAAATGCAATTGATGTACAGACTATTTTTCACAAAATGGAACAGCGTACCTTAAGCGCAGCTTACAAATTTTACTGTGATCAAACTTTAGAAGATGCGCATAGTGCAGAGGCTGATACGATCGCCACCTATGAGGTTTTGAAGTCGCAGCTTGATCGTTATGAGGATCTCGAAAATAATATGAAAAGTCTGGCGGAGTTTAGTGCGCGTAAGAAGTTTGCAGATTTTGCCGGATTTATTGCCTTTAACAAAGAGGGAGAAGAGATCTTTTCTTTCGGAAAACACAAAGGGAAGAAAGTAGAAGAGGTGCTAGAAAATGAGCCCGGCTATTTTGGATGGATTCAGAATGCCGACTTCCCGTTGTATACTAAAAAAGTATTGACGGCAATAAAGCTCAGAAAATTGAACACCAAGCTTTTTTAGCGATGTCTCGTGTATTTTTCCTCTTTGGTTTTCTGTTAGCAAGTAGTCTCATATTTGCTCAAGAAACTGCATTTAGAGGAAAAGTGATTGATGCAAATTCTAAAGAAGGTGTGCCTTATGCGCATTTGATCTTACCTGAACTCAAGCGCGGAACTTCGGCAGATGTGCACGGTGATTTCAGATTTGAGGCAGGCCAAGTTGCTCAGTCTATGCAGGTGCTCGTGTCAAGTGTTGGTTATGAGACTAGAACGCTTACACTAGGCACTATGAGTGAAGCTATAGCGCTTCAGCCCAGCTTAAATGCATTGCGGGAAGTCGTGATTTATGATCTTCAAGATCGCCGCAGTAAGCGCATAAATCCGTTTGTAGGTGCAAAGATCGTGGGCTTGGGGAATTTTAGTGGAGGCGCTTATCCTTCAGCTTTAGCACGCTATTATGCGCGACCTAAAAAGTTTGATCAAGGATGTTTTTTGAAGAATCTGGAAATCGACTTTTATCGGGTGTTGGGTGCAGACAACCCGGCTGCAAAATTTAGGTTGCGTATTTTAGAAGTTGCTGAAGATGGGCTTCCGGGTACCGATCTACTGGATGACGGATTAGTATTGGAAAAGCCTGAAAATGCAGCCAAAATGAAAGTGAATATGCTGCCCTATAAATTAAGTGTTCCTTCCGAAGGCGTATATATTGTAGTTGAGCATTTATTTATTCCGGAGAATAAATTTACCGAAATCGTAAGTGTTCAAAACAATGAAGGCAATTATATCAATTATGAAGTAGAGCGCTATGCGCCTATTTTTAAAGGTGTTGAAATTGCGAGAAACCAGAGCAACCCGCTTTGCTTTTATAAAAGTTTAACCGGCTGGAAACCGGTTACGCAACTGGATACAGCAGGCAGTGCTTTGGCGGGTAACGCGCCGGCACCTGCTTTTAAAGTTTTATTTACAGATTAGACGATGAAAATTATTTGCATAGGTCAGAATTACAGCGACCACATAAAAGAATTGAACAGCAAGGCGTCATCAGAGCCTATGTTTTTTTTAAAGCCAGATTCAGCGGTATTGCTTAAGAAGCACCCATTTGTAATTCCTGAATTTACTAATGAGGTGCATTATGAGGTAGAGCTTCTGGTGCGTATCAATCGGTTAGGGAAATACATTCAGCCTAAGTTTGCGCATAAATATTATGATGAAATAGGTTTAGGTATTGATTTTACTGCACGTGATTTACAGCGGGAATGTAAAGAAAAAGGGCATCCCTGGGAAAAGGCCAAAGGCTTTGATGGTTCGGCGGTTTTAGGAGACTTCTGGGTACCTAAAGAAAAGTTCAAAGAATTGAATGATATTAACTTTCATTTAGAAAAAAATGATAAAATTGTGCAATCAGGGAATACAGCTAATATGATTTATGATATTGATACCCTGATCGCGCACGTGTCTCAATTTATGACCCTCAAAATTGGAGACATATTATTTACAGGAACACCTGCCGGGGTAGGACCTGTAGCAATAGATGATAGATTGACCGGCTATTTAGAGAATGAACCCATATTTACTGTGAATATAAAATAACCTTAAATCAAAAAACTTATGCCCACCCACTACGATTTATATCAGTTAGAAGATATGTCTGGCGGCGACAAAGAATTTATGAAAACTGTTGTCGAAGCATTTCTTACCGAAATTCCGCCTGATCTTGAGAGTATGCAAATGGCAATTGACAATGACAACCATAAGATGGCGTATCAATTTGCTCATAAAATGAAGCCTAACCTAGAAATGTTTGGGATAGATCTAATACGTGAAATTTCGGCGATGGAACGCTGGGCTGATAGCAACAAACCTACTTCTGCGATCAGACCACAGCTCAATACCATCGTGACATATATCAATAATGCAATAGAAGAAATGCGCAAAGACTGGAAGATGTAATGCGAGCTCATATTATTACCATTGGTGATGAAATTCTTATAGGTCAGATCGTAGATACTAATTCGGCTTTTATTGCGAAAGAACTCGATAAAATAGGGGTTGAGGTGTATCAGATCTCTTCGATCTCAGACTCTAAAGAACATATCGTACACTGTCTTGAAGAAGCTCAGAAAACCGCCGAAATCGTATTGATCACAGGCGGTTTGGGCCCAACAAAAGACGACGTCACTAAACATACCTTTTGCGAATTTTTTGATGATGTTTTAGTAGAAAATCAAGCGGTACTACACAACATTGAACGCATTTTTAAGCATCATGTCAATAGGCCCATGCTTCCGGCAAATCGGTCGCAAGCACTTGTGCCTAGTCAGGCTACGGTTTTGATGAATCATAACGGCACTGCACCCGGAATGTGGATGAAATCAGGTAAAACGGTGTTTGTATCGATGCCCGGTGTGCCTTTTGAAATGAAAGGTTTGATGACTTCTGAGGTTATTCCGCGGCTTCAGAAGGAATTCAGCAGGCCTTTTATTTTGCACAGAACGCTACAAACCTACGGGATGGGGGAAAGCGAGATTGCTGATCGAATAGCTGGTTGGGAAAATGCGCTTCCTGCAGATATTAAGCTCGCTTATTTGCCTGCACTGGGAAAAGTACGTCTTCGACTTTCAACTAAAGGACCGGATAAAGCTTTACTAGAGCAACGTCTAGACGAGCAGATCAAAGGTTTGCACGCACTTATAGGAGAAATTATAGTAGGTTATGATGACGGGGAATCTATTGAGGCTGTTGTTGCGAGACTATTAACCGAAAGACACCGCACCTTGGCCGTTGCAGAAAGTTGTACCGGCGGGCAGATTTCGGCAGCAATTACAAGTATTCCGGGGGCGTCAGCTTATTATAAAGGCGGAATGGTCACCTATGCCACACATTCAAAAGTTGAATTGCTAAAAATAGAGCAGAAGCTCATTGATGAACATTCGGTGGTGAGTGCAGAAGTCGCAGAAGCGATGGCACGATCGGTACAACAATGGTATGGAGCAGATTATGCAATTGCCACTACAGGAAACGCCGGACCCACAAAGGGAGATTCTGATGCAGATGTTGGCACAATTTACATAGGGATTGCTTCGCCAAGTGGCGTAGTTGCTCATAAATTTATGATGGGTAGTCAGCGCGAACGGGTAGTTTCAAAAAGCGTCAATAAAGCTTTTGAACTGCTTCAGAAAGAAATTTTAAAAAACTCGTAATTTAAGTTGGTCAACTTGTTTTAGTTGTGTAAATTTGCACCCTGTTTTTCAGTAACACATTATAAAGTTTAGAATCATGTCAAGAGTTTGTGAGCTTACGGGCAAAAAAGCAATGGTAGGAAACAATGTTTCTCACGCGATGAATAAGACCAAGCGTAAATTTGATGCCAATTTAATCAAAAAGCGTTTCTATATTCCTGAAGAAGATAAGTGGATTACATTAAAAATTTCTACAGCCGCTCTTAAAAATATAAATAAGAAAGGTATTACTGCTGTGCTTAAAGAAGCACGCGCTAAAGGCTTTCTTACTAAATAATAACGGTATAACGATTAGGAATTATGGCAAAGAAAGGCAATAGAGTACAGGTAATTTTAGAGTGCACAGAGCATAAAGCTTCTGGGAAACCAGGAACTTCTCGTTATATTACCACTAAGAACAAGAAGAACACACCAGATAGAATGGAGTTGAAAAAATTCAACCCTATCTTGAATAAAATGACTGTTCACAAAGAAATAAAATAAGACATGGCAAAGAAATCAGTAGCAACATTACAGACCGGTTCAAAACGTTTGACCAAAGCCATTAAAATGGTAAAATCTCCTAAGACAGGAGCTTACACTTTTGTGGAAGCTGTTATGGCACCAGAAATGGTTGGAGAGTTTTTAGACAAAAAATAAGACATTCTAAATGTTTATACGTAGCCGTTACACTTTGGTGTAACGGCTTTTTGTATTTTTTTATTTTTGTCTCAATTTTAAACAAGGTTAAAGAGATACCTTTGCATTGTTAACTATGCATCTTAAATACGATGAGTTTTTTCAAAAAAATATTTTCAAAGGAAAAAAAGGAAACTTTAGACAAAGGTCTAGAGAAAACCAATGCTAACTTTTTAAACAAGTTAGGTAAAGCTGTAGCCGGTAAAAGCAAGGTTGATGATGAGGTGCTTGACGATCTTGAA
This sequence comes from Leeuwenhoekiella palythoae, assembly GCF_900130045.1. Classification (GTDB taxonomy): domain Bacteria; phylum Bacteroidota; class Bacteroidia; order Flavobacteriales; family Flavobacteriaceae; genus Leeuwenhoekiella; species Leeuwenhoekiella palythoae. The sequence goes on along the minus strand of NZ_FQXT01000001.1, from coordinate 370,624 downwards.
GAAGTATTAGTGTCAAGCGATGTAGGCGTTGCGACTACCATAAAGGTCATTGACAGGATCGAGGCGCGTGTGGCACGCGATAAATATTTAGGGACCGAAGAACTCAATACTATTTTAAGAGAAGAGATCGCAGGTTTGATGAGCGAGACCAATACCGGTGACGCTACAGATTTTACCGTTCCTGCTAAAAAGCCTTATGTGATTATGGTTGTTGGTGTAAACGGTGTAGGGAAAACTACAACCATCGGCAAACTGGCACATCAATTCAAGCAGAAGGGACTAAAGGTGGTTCTTGGTGCGGCAGATACGTTTAGAGCAGCAGCGATAAATCAATTGCAAATTTGGGCTGACCGGGTAGATGTTCCTATCGTAAAACAGCAGATGGGAAGCGATCCGGCATCGGTGGCTTTTGATACTGTACAGAGCGCTGTAAAGATGGATGCTGATGTGGTGATCATTGATACTGCCGGGCGTTTACATAATAAGATCAATTTGATGAAAGAATTGACCAAAGTAAAACGCGTGATGCAAAAGGTGATCGATGATGCTCCAGACGAGGTTTTATTGGTTTTGGATGGTTCTACAGGTCAAAATGCATTTGAGCAGGCTAAGCAGTTTACAGCGGCTACAGAGGTGACTTCGCTTGCTGTTACCAAGCTAGACGGAACCGCAAAAGGCGGTGTTGTCATTGGTATTAGCGACCAGTTTCAAATTCCGGTGAAATACATTGGTGTAGGAGAAGGAATTGAGGATTTACAGGTTTTCAATAAAATTGAATTTGTTGATTCATTTTTTAGAAATTAGCAGCTAAACACTATTAAATAAGAAGGCATCCACAATTGTGAGATGCCTTTTTGTATTTTAGGGTGAAATTTAAGCACCTCATGAAACAAATACTACTTTTATTAAGCTTTGCCTTTTTATTTTCGTGTAAAGAAACCTCTTCAAATGCTTCTACTAAAGAAGCAACTCAGACCTTAAATGACTCTACCGTTCAAGAACGCGAATATGCCGTTTTAGACTCTAAAGTCTTAACTGATGAAACGCTTTGGAAGTCGTTCGATTTTGAAGTGAAGATGTTTACCGAAACAAAATACGATAAACTCAAGCCTTTTATTTTCGAGAAAACCATTCCTGAAATTCAACAGGCTGTGGCTCAAGGTCAACTTACTTATGAAGAGTTGGTTCTTTTTTATCTAAGCCGAATTAAAAAATACGACCGTAACAATGATTTGTCATTAAATTCGGTTATAGCTTTAAATCCTAAAGTTTTGGATCAGGCCCGCGAATTAGATAAGAATCGTGCAAATGACTTAGATCCATATTCAATTTATGGAATGCCGATTCTGCTGAAGGATAACATCAATGCAGCAGATATGCCTACTACTGCGGGAGCAGTGGTTTTTGAGGATAATGACACCGGCGATGCGTTTATCACCCAAAAGCTTAAAGAGCACGGTGCGGTTATTTTAGGAAAAGCCAATTTGAGCGAGTGGGCGTATTTCTTTTGTGGCGACTGCCCAAGCGGTTATTCAGCAGTGGGCGGCCAAACCTTAAATCCCTACGGAAGAAAAATACACGATACCGGTGGCTCTAGTTCGGGTAGTGGCGTTGCAATGGCTGCTAATTTTGCGGTGGCAGCGGTAGGTTCAGAAACCAGTGGTTCTATTTTATCACCATCCAGTGCAAACTCGGTTGTAGGTCTGAAGCCAACAATTGGTTTGTTATCTCGCGGCGGGATCATTCCTATATCTAGCACGCTAGACACACCTGGACCTATGACCCGCAGTGTAATTGACAATGCGATCTTGTTACAGGCGATGACCGGTCTTGACGAAGACGATGCGGCCGCTGTTAATTTAAAAGCAGCATCCACTGATTATGTAAACGGATTAAAAGATTTAGAGGCTTCTGCCTATTTAAGCGAAAAGCGTCTAGGTTATTATACCAATTATGATGATACGCTTTATCTGCAAGCTGTTGAAGCGTTGCGAGAAGCCGGGGCAACATTAATACCTATTGAGCGCCCGGAAGTTGATTTGCCGCAGTTTACGCGTGTTCTCAATCTGGATATGCAGAAGGATTTACCGGCATATATTGCTAATTATGGGTCGAAGAATTTGGCTGTGAAGGATCTTAAGGATATCACAGGATTCAATAAAAAAGATTCTTTGATCAGAATGCCTTATGGTCAGAAGCTGTTATACGGAGTGCTTGCAGATTCTGCTTCAGCGGAAGAATTTACAGCCATAAAAGATACACTAGAACGTAATGGGAGACGCTTTTTTGACGAGCCTATGAAAGCCAATGACCTTGATGCAGTATTATCTATCAATAACTATATGTCGGGCTATGCGGCTGTGGCAAAATATCCGGCAATTACTGTGCCTATGGGCTACCAAGAAGATAACCGTCCTATGGGATTGACCTTTATTGCTCCCACCTTATCTGAAGCGCAGCTTTTAGAACTAGCGTATGCGTACGAGCAAATTTCAAAAATGCGTAAAACACCGACGAATTTTGAGGAGTAAGTATTAAAAAACCTCATTCAATACACCCCATAAATCATTATCATAAGAAGTAGGGCCTAAATCCTCAGAATAGGCCGCCGGCCCTAATCTTACAATAACCATTTTTTTACTGGGAATCACGTAAAGCTTTTTATCGTTGGCGCCTAAACCGGCAATAAGATCATCAGGCGCGTTAGGAATTAGTTTTCCGGTAAAGGTTTGTGTAGAACCCGGAAGTTGATAATGAGTTTTTCCATTAAGCCACCAGAGATATCCATAAGCCGGATTGAGCTCTTGCGAGGTGGTGGTCATGGCTTCATAATATGCGCTATTTAGTAATTGGATCCCATCCCAGCTTCCTTGATTTAAATTAAGCAAACCAAAGCGTGCCATACTGTGCGCCGTACTAAAATAAACGTTGTTATAACCTAAACTTACCCAGCGCCCATCAAGACCTATTTTAGTCTTTAATTCATTTTCAAAAAAAGCTTCAAAACCGTTGGATGTTGCAGCATCTAACACCGGTTGAAGCAAGGTGTAATATGCGTTATAATAATACCATTCGGAATCGGGAGCAGTTTTAAAGTATAAGCATTCAGGATCATAGCACACGGTATTTTCAGCGGTAAAATCACCTCCCGAAGTCATCGTGAGTTGATTTTTGATCAGAATAGCATCTTCTTGTTCGGCAGTCATGGAGGTCCATCCACGACCTAAATACGCGGTGGTTTTATCGTTGAGATCCAGTAAATTTTGCTGAGCAGCAATGCCGACTGTAAAAGCCGTCAGGGTTTTTCCGGCGGAATTCCACGGAAATAGATCTGTTGCTGTTTTTTCATTAAAATAGGCTTCATAAGTGATCTTTCCATTTTGTAGTATCAAGAATGCTTCGGTATGCGTTGCAGTCAAAAAGCTTTCTAATTCAGCAATTTTAGCGGTATTCCAACCTAGGTCGGCCGGATCGCTCGTGGCCCACTCCGTTCCGCTTAGCGGTGGGAAATAAAGCGATTCATCTGTAGGATTTTCAGGAGCATTGGTTTCATCAGAAGAACAAGCGATTAACCCCAATACCATCAGCATAAAAAATAAAGCTCTCATAGTCAGTAGGTTTAAGAATCCACTAATTTAAGATATAAAAGCCTTAAAATACCGTATCTTTGCGCCCCAAAATAAAGAGCATTATGCGTACTAAAACCCTTAAGAAGAATAAAATAAACGTGGTGACTTTAGGTTGTTCTAAAAACGTTTATGATAGTGAAGTGTTGATGGGCCAGTTACGTGCAAACAACAAAGAGGTGGTGCACGAGGAAGAAGGTAATGTGGTGGTTATCAATACCTGTGGTTTTATCGCTAATGCTAAAGAAGAATCTGTAAATACCATTCTTGACTATGTGCAGAAAAAAGAAGATGGTGTTGTAGATAAAGTTTTTGTTACAGGCTGTCTTTCTGAGCGTTATAAGCCTGATTTGCAGAAGGAAATTCCTAATGTAGATCAGTACTTTGGAACTACAGAATTGCCGGGTTTACTAAAAGCTTTAGGTGCAGATTACAAGCACGAACTGATAGGCGAGCGTCTTACCACCACGCCTAAAAACTACGCTTATTTAAAAATTGCAGAAGGTTGCGACCGCCCGTGTTCGTTCTGTGCGATTCCCTTAATGCGCGGAGGACACAAGAGTACGCCAATTGAACATTTAGTAACTGAAGCTGAAAAACTTGCTGCAAACGGGATTAAAGAATTGATTCTAATCGCACAAGATTTAACCTATTACGGACTAGATCTGTACAAGGAGCGTGCGTTGGCAAAATTATTAAGCGAATTAGTAAAGGTCGAAGGGATTGAGTGGATTCGCTTACACTATGCATTTCCTACCGGTTTCCCGATGGATGTGCTTGATGTGATGAATGAGGAGCCAAAAGTGTGTTTTTACTTAGATATTCCGTTGCAGCATATTTCGACTAAATTATTAAAGTCGATGCGCCGTGGAACCACCTATGAAAAGACTAATGCACTGCTGAAAACCTTTAGAGAAAAAGTGCCGCAAATGGCGATCAGAACTACTCTGATCGTGGGTTATCCCGGCGAAACTCAAGAAGATTTTGAGTTGCTGCGCGATTGGGTAAAAGAGATGCGTTTTGAGCGTTTAGGTTGTTTTACTTACTCACACGAAGAAAATACTCACGCCTATACTCTTGAAGATGATGTTCCCGAAGAGGTAAAAATGGAACGTGCTAATGAGATTATGGCGATACAATCGCAAATTAGTTGGGAATTGAATCAGGAGAAAATAGGAAAGGAATACCGCATCGTCATCGACCGAAAAGAAGGAAACTACTTTGTAGGTCGTACCGAATTTGATTCACCAGACGTAGATAACGAGGTACTTATAGACGCTACTAAGCATTACTTGAAAACGGGCGAATATGTTACTGTAACTATCACTGATGCAGAAGATTTTGATCTGTACGCTGCGCCGTTAAGTAATTAAAAGTTTATCTTTAGGAATATATATTCCTAGAAATGAAAGCGATCACATCTAAAATTCATAAAAAGCAGCGCAATGCGCTGATAGTTTACGGGCTTTTTTACTTGATTATGGGTATCATCCCACAATTTAATGAAGAATCTTCTTTAGTTTCTTGGAGTTATATCTTCGTTGGCGTCGTTATGTTAGGCACTATTGGCTATCAAGCGTATAAAGGCAATTACTTTTCCATCATAAAATGGAATGATAACATTTTAGCTTTTAAAAGCCCTGAATCTAAATTCGTTCATTTTAAACGTAGCGCGATTAAATCGGTTAAATTAACTGATAAAAGTCTTACCATAAATGCCGGACTGGGCGATGGCGAAATGTTAGATCTTGATTATTTCAAAGCGGAAGACCTAGAGTTTTTTAAAAAGGACTTCGTAGAAGGCGGGCTTACTGAGACTGAAGCTTATAATCTAGCGGAAGCGTAAACGCAAACCTTCGGTATGACATTGCTCCACTCATTATAACAGCACTGGGCGGGCTATGATTGCCAAAAGCATCAATGACAAAAGTTTCGTTAGCTTGTATTGAAGATTGCTCCGCGTTGTCATAGAGAATGCTTAAAGTCTCTACATCGAGTTTGACGTAAGTACGGTCTAAAATTTTTCTGAACTCAAAATGCAGGTAAGGCGGGGTTTCAAACTTCTTGTAAAATATTCTAAAGTTATTTTCGTGTAATTGCTTTTGAGCCAAAGCGCGCATAAAATGCAATACAGAGCCATTGTAAGAGTCTTCCCGATTCTTTAGAAATTTTCTACGTGTTTTTTCTTTCAGTTCTTGAAAAAAGCTGAATCCCTCGTAATATACCATATTCATAATAGGGTATTCTGTTGACCTTCCTTTATCGTAAGCCACATAAAAATCAGTCAGGGTGTATCTTATGGTGTATCCCAGGTGCTTATTTTCTATAATAAGCGGCTCGTTAGCCCAAGCGGAAAGCTTCAGTTTTGACGGACTGTAGTGCAACCCTAAGGCATCTTCATTTAAAATGCGACACTTTTGTGCTTCGGATGAATTCCCCAGAAATTGCGTTCTGAAAACGTCAAGTTTACGTTGCCTCGACCACGGATCGGTTTCTAAAAAGACCTGATCTAAGGTTTCGGTTTTTTCAGAAAGGTAAACAGGCGGCATTGCGCCATTTGCAAATTTATTAAGGTAGACAGGAGCGTAGCCCATCATCGTGATCACTAAAGGGCTCGTAATGCCTTCTTGAACCGGAATACTGTAATGTCCATTTTTATTGGTAATGGTGCCTACGGTAGTACCATCAAAATAGATACTAGCAGCTTCTAAAACAGTAGAGTCTTTTGCACTGTACACATAGCCCTCTAAGCGTTGTTGACCAAATAAAGAGCCCGAAAGAATTACTAGCAAGAGGAAACGATAATGCATAAAAAAAACTATTACTGCAGTTATAAAACTACAATAATAGTTTTCAAATCTATCTAATTAAAGTTTTATTTCTTCAAAGCTTCTTGAGCCTCAAGATTTTGGTTTACTAACTTCACCTCGAGTCCTAAATCCTGCACTTTTTTAAGTTGGGTTTTAGCATCACCTACAATCACATAGATGAGTTTTTCAGGATCAGCATAGGTGTTTGCCAGTTCTTTGATCTGATCTAGAGTAATCTCTTTTACAGTTTCCTGCTGATCTAAAATATAATCAGGCTCAAAATCAAGCGTCGCGATTTCGGTAAGATAGCCCAGTTTTGCATACGGAGTTTCAAAACTTCGCGCATTACTTTTAATAAAATAGCCTTTAGTCAACTCTAAGTCATCTGCATCGAAATCTTCAGCATAACTACGCATAATCTCTCTAACTAGCTGCGTGCTTTCTGCAGTTACATTGCTACGAACTCCACTGCTCACGATGAAGGGACCAGGGAGGGCAGAACCTGCAAATCTAGATCGCACACCATAGGTGTAGCCTTTGGTCTCGCGCAACATCTGTGTAAGTTCACTTGCAAAGCCACCACCACCTAGACGATAATTCATCATTTGCGCCGGAAGAAAATCCGGATCTTTAGCCGAAAGTGCTGCATAGCCAAATCTCAACTGTGATTGTTTAGCTCCGGGAACATCAATAAAATACACCATTCCACGCTCTAAATTGGCTTGCACAATAGGCATTTTAACGCTAATATCTTTTGATTTCCATTCTTGGGTTAATGGAGCCAAGGCATTAGTAATGCTACTTTCATCAAGCGCACCTACTACTTCAATAGTGGAAAGATTAGGAGCATAGGTTTCATAAAATTGTTTGACATCTTCTAGGCTTAGCGCTTCGACTGAAGCAGTTGTACCAAGAATATTCTTAGACAGTGTATGATCAGGGCCGTAGATCGCTTTAGCAAAAGCAAGATCAGCGATACTGCCGGGATCTGCTTTTTGCTGCTCTAAGCTTGTGAGCACATTCTTTTTCGCTATCTGAAATTCTTCAGCATCCCAGCGGGGAGTCAAAAGCATCTCAGACACCAGTTGCATGGTTTTGTCAAAATTACGTGCGAGTGTTGTTCCGCTTAGGGTTGTGGCTTCTTGACCAGCATAGACCCGTACCGACGCACCTAATATATCTAGCGCTTCTTCTAACTGCGCTGTGGTTTTATTTTGAGTTCCTTTAGTAAGTAGTTCTGCAGTAAGATTAGCCACGCCGCTTTGATTCTCAGGCTCGCTGATCTGACCTCCGGCGATGGTTATTGAAAAATTTATAAGCGGAACTTCAGTATTTTCTATCCCATAAATTTTGAGTCCGTTTTCTAATTCTTTTTCCCAAACTTCAGGAACTTTAAGCTGCGGACTTTCGCCATAAGGTGGCTCAACGGTGCGGTCAAAAGAAGAAGGGGTGCGCTCATACTCGGCAGCAATTGAAGGATCAAAAGTTTCTTCGGCGCCGTTTACAATTTTTTCTTCTACAACTTCAGCTTCCTGAGCGTCAGCAAGGGCAAGTGTTGCTTCACCTTTTGGTACAAAACTGGTTACAACATAATTTTTATTTTTGATGTAGGCTTCATAAACACGCTGAACATCTTCAAGGCTAACTTTTTGAATCTGCTTAATATCTTCATTGATATAGCCCGGACTTCCGGCAAAAATTTGATATTGTGCCAACTGAAATCCTTTACCCAAAACGCTGCTCAGGCCGTTGTAAAAACGGGTTTCCTGTTTTGCTTTGATACGTTCCAAATCTTCTGCGGTCATTCCGTTACTTTCAAAAAGAGCCAAAGCCTGATCGATTCCTACTTTAACCGAATCAAGATCAACACCTGAATTGGCGCGAACACTCAAGCTAATTTCTCCGGCGAGTTCTGAGCCGCTGTAGTACATTCTAGGGTTAGAAGCTAGCTGAAGTTCGTCAATAAGTATCGTGTTAAGCGGAGCTTTTTTTCCGTCAGATAAGTATGTGGTTAAAACTTCTAGCGCATACGAATCTTCAGTGTATTCCGGAGTTGCCGGCCAAGTCATTGTAAGTTGAGGCAGACGGGCAAAATTATCTTCGTAATATAAGTTCTTGTTTTCAGTAAGCTGCGGAATTTGTTTCTCGAGAGGTGCTATTGCTTCGCCGCGAGGAATCTCACCAAAATACTTCTGGATCCATTCTTTAGTTTGTGTTGTATCAAAATCTCCGGCAATGGTCAAGGTCACGTTGTTAGGAACATACCAGCGGTTGTAAAATTCTTTGACATCGGCAAGGGTTGCATTTTGCAAATCTTCTAAAGAACCGATCACTTGCCAGTTGTAAGGATGCTCCTTAGGATATAGATTTTTATGAATCACATAACGCTCGTGACCATAAGGGCGGTTGTCATAGCTTTGACGCTTTTCGTTTTTTACGACCTGCTTTTCTTTAGCCAAAACAGGATCAGTCACGGTATTGATAAAGTAGCCTAATTTATCAGCTTCTGCCCAAATCATTTTTTCTAGGGCATCGCTGGGCACAGTCTGAAAGTAATTGGTACGATCTCTATTGGTTGAGCCATTAGCGCCGCTACCACCTACACGTGCGCTCAATTGGTCAAGACCACCTTTTCCTAAATTTTCAGATTCTAGAAAAAGTAAGTGCTCAAAAAGATGCGCAAAACCTGTACGGCCTTCCTTCTCCCGTGCAGATCCTACGTGTGCCGTGAGTGCAACACCAACCACTGGATCTGAAGTATCCTTATGCAAAATTACCGTCAGACCATTGTCTAGGGTATATTCTTCATAATCAACTTTAAATTCGGTTTCAGTTGTGTTAGATTCAGGCTTAGTTTTTTTCTCTTGATCACAAGCGATAAAACTAAAGCTCAGGAGCAATAGGTATAAAAAAGTATTTTTCATAGTAGTTAATCTAGAGCGCTTTCGGCACCCGGTGTATTTTTATCTTCTTCTAATTTTTCGATCTCTTCAAAAAACTCTTCAGGCTTCATAATACGCATCGTTTTTTGAACAACAATAGTATTGGATAAAGTATAAACGTGGTTGTCTTTATTCCGTAGGTGCAGAAAAAATAAGGTAATATTCTCAACACGCCCTGACATTGGGAAATCTTTATCTACGATCTCGACATAATCACCAATTTTTAGCGGATGATTAAAAAACAAAATCAAGCCGGAAGTGATATTACACAGCAAAGACCACTGTGCAAAAAAGGCAACTCCTAAAATAGTAATTACAGATCCAATTCCGGCAATTACATCTTGTCCCGAAAGTCCCCAGATCACCGCCAGACAAAACCCTAGTACCATAAAGAATAGAATGTTCAGGACTTTTATGGTGAGTTGTTTGCGGGTGATATCAAAATTAGCACGCCTGTATCTGCTTACGATAAGTTTTGAAACGACGTAGCGAATAATGCCTAAAACAAATAGGAGAATCAGGCTTTCAATAAGTTTAAATTCGAGTGGAGTCAAGGTATTTATTTTCTGTAATTATTGGGGTTATTAAGGAATAAAGCGTTTGCAAAGAATAGTTTTCCATTTTCCCAAAAGGCTCTAAAAAGAGGATCGTCTACCATATACGTGATCGTTCCGCGGCCCATAGGTTCTACACCAAATACTAAACTGTTGCTTAGATCTTTTAAAGCTGCTTCGCCTGCAAAACCAGATACGCGTTTAGGTTCAGCATCTAAATAGCCTACATTGTAACCACGATCTAAAAGCGCATAAGCATCGCTACCTATTTTTAAGCTGTAATACGTGTCTGAGTATCCAAAAGCTAACGGATGTGTCGTATCTATATTGGTTTTAAAAATACTACCACTGATCAGGTTTTTAGCGCTTTCTTTTTGACGATCTGCATAAGCGATAGTTTTGGCGGTGATGGTGTCTTTTGGCGCTTCGGTGATCGCAGTTTTTAGATTGAAACCTTCCTGATTAGCAAATACACGTAGCGCGTTATCAATAGCGATTAGATTTCCGCCGCTGCGTACCCAAGCTCTTAAGTCTTGTAGGACATTATCATTAAAATTATACCTTCCGCTAGGCAAGACTAAAACATCATAATCACTCCAATTGATGCGCCCTAAATCTGAAGCATCTATAGAAGTCACAGGGTACTGTAACTGCTGCTCAAAGAAATGCCAAGTAGCACCGTAGCTTAATGAAGAAGTTTGCTCGCCGGTAAGCACGCCAATTTTTGCTTTATTAATAAGCTTTACAGCAGAAGAACCAAAGTCTGGACCTGCAGTCGCAAAACTTGTAGGTACTGCGGTAATTGAGCGCTCAAACTCATTAGCGATCGCCACTAGATCAGTGTCAAAATTTTCTGAAGGATTATCGCTACGTGTGATGATCAAACTTCCGCTAGGATAATTTACTGCACTGTTAGTAAAGGCTTCTTCTGTAAACCGCACTTTAATGCCTGCCTGAAGCAAGGCGCTTAAAAAGCGTGCGTCTCGCATACTATTCCATTTTGCAATATATCCTGCTGCGCTTTTAGAGACTGAATTTTGAGTAGATGAAGCAACATATTCTGAAGCTGAAGATGCACCTTTAGTACTGGCAACAGCATCTAAACCATAAGCATACGGTAAACTCCAAGCGGTGATATCATAGGTTAGGGGTGTTGTCAAAACTGCTTCGGGCTCAAACAGAACGTGAACTAGTTTCCCTTTAGGCTGATCAGTACTTAGCGTTATTGCTTTTGGGTAGCTCAGCGAAGTTTTATCAGCATCGCCATAAGCGGTACCTGATGCTTTACCTGCACCTGTGAAAGAATATTCAATTTGGTGAATGTCTAACAAAGCTGCAAGGGCATTGAGATGATCGAGTTCACCGGTAAGCGTAAATGTTTTAAACTCAACGTCAGGATTGCTGTAATACGTGTTAAATTCAGTATTTAGACGGTCAACGTTTTTCGCAGCAACTTCAACTGTAGAAAGTCCGGTGGTAAAGTGATGCGCAACACGATCGACTAACGTAAGAACGGTACCGTCTGCTTTTTCAATTCCTAAGCCTGCGCGGCCTCCACCAGCTTGTTCATATGTCATCCCAATGGTTCCCGTGTAAGTCGGGTAAGTGTCCCCGTAACTAGGGTAGAGAAGGTCAAAAACTTCTCGGGTAAAAAATAACCATCCGTTTTCATCAAAGTATTTTGCGTTATTTGTACCTATTTCACGCTGAAATTCAAACTGAAAAGGCGTAATGATCTCGTGATAAGGTTCAGCAGCGGGAGCAAAATAATACGGACTGTTGATCCCTTGTTCGTGAAAATCCACGTGAATATGCGGCATCCATTTATTATAAACTTTTAAACGTTGCTGGGTCTCTACTTGAGTCGCCCAAGCCCAGTCGCGGTTTAGATCAAAAAGGTAATGATTGGCACGCCCGCCTGGCCAAGGTTCATTATGCTCAGCCGCATCAGGATTAGTGTCATACGGTGTAGCTTTAACTTTATTGTACCAGTTGGCATAACGGTCGCGTCCGTCAGGATTGACACAAGGATCAATGATTACCACAGTATTTTGCAGCCAATCTTTTTTAGTGGTGATAAGTTTGTATAGCGTAAGCATAGAAGCTTCGGTGCTACTAGCTTCGTTACCGTGCACGTTATAACTGAGCCAAACGATCGCTTTATCCGGCGAAGCGCTTCCATCAGTTAAACCGGCATTTTTAAGTTGGTTGGTACGTATCGTTTCAATATTCGCCTGATTTTCGGGCGTGGTGATCACGGCATAGGTTAATGGCCTGCGTTCATTGGTTTTTCCATATTCATAAAACGTAACCCAATCAGAATGTTCTGCGACATATTTAAAATAAGCCACAACATCTGCGTGTCTTGAAAATTGGGTCCCAACTTGATACCCTAAAAATTCTTCAGGTGATTTTAAGTCTTGAGCTACGGAAAGAATAGAAAAAAGAAAAGCGAAAAGATAAGTAAACTTGTGCATACAATTATAGGGTTAGTAAGCGGTAAATCTACTAAAATTGTGATTAAGTGATGTCTGCGAATTAACGTAAATTTGTGGCATAAACTCAGTTAAGACTAGTAGTTTTGCAATCATTTTGTGATTGTTAATTATAGCAGTTTAAATAGCTTAAAAAGTAAAATTTGCTGCGATAAATTAGGAATTTCCTAATCAGTTTTTTTTGAAACCTTTATCAATGTCTGTAAAGCATATACCTTATAAAAATACCGGTTACTACTCAAAGTTGATTTGTGATTATCTGGAACAGAAAGAGGAGTTAAAATCATTTTATGGGCATTTTCCGAATCTGGAAAATTTTAAAAAGCAGATCGCAGATAAGAAGTTTTCAACTGAAAATAGAGCAACTCTCGTAAAAGCCTTACACCGTCAATATCAGAATCTAAATTCTAGTGACGAGGTAACGAAGGCCATCAATTTGCTGTCAGAACCACAAACCTTTACGGTTACTACCGGGCACCAACTCAATCTATTTACGGGCCCGTTGTATTTTTTATACAAGATCATTAGTACGATCAATTTGGCTAAAAAGCTAAAGGAAACATATCCTGAGCAAGATTTTGTTCCTGTTTATTGGATGGCAACTGAGGATCACGATTTTGAAGAGATCAACTATTTTAGAATTCACGGGAAAAAAATTCAATGGAATAGACCGGATACTACCGACAATGATAGCGGTGCGGTTGGGCAATTAAACACTGAAGGGCTAGAGCAAATCTATGAGCTTATTTGTGCTGAATTTGGAAACACAAACTCGGCTCGAGACCTTTGCAAATTGTTTGAAGATGCCTATCTGAAACACAACACGCTTACCGAAGCTACACGTTACCTTGCTAACGAATTATTTGCGGCGTATGGTCTGGTGATCGTTGATGGGGATGATGCCGATTTAAAGCGCATTTTTGCGCCTTATATGCAAAACGAGTTGGTAACGCAAACTGCTTTTGATGCGGTGCAAACACAAGCTGAAAAGCTGGAAGAAGCAGGGTATGGCGTTCAGGTGAATCCGCGGGAGATCAACTTGTTCTATCTGGCGGAAGGAATTCGAGAGCGTATTATTGAGAAAGAAGGACGGTATTTTGTAAATGATACGGACATAGCATTTTCTAAAGACGAACTCTTAGAAGCATTAGCCGAGCGACCCGAAGCATTTAGTCCTAATGTAATAATGCGACCGCTTTATCAAGAGGTGATCTTACCCAATCTGGCCTATATAGGTGGAGGAGGAGAGATCGCTTATTGGTTAGAGTTGAAAAGCTTTTTTGATAAGGTTGAAGTTCCATTTCCTATGTTGATGTTGCGTAATTCGGCGGTTTTGATCACCGAGAAACAAGAAGAAAAGCTACAAAAACTGGATCTTTCTATTGAAGAATTATTTTTAAGTCAGAATGATCTTGTAAATCGAAAAATCAGACGGATCTCAAATATTAATGTTGATTTTACTCCGCAAAAAGAACATTTAGTCAAGCAGTTTGAAGCAATGTACAGCATCGCACAAGAAACTGATGCTTCTTTTTTAGGAGCGGTAAAAGCTCAGGAAGTAAAGCAACTTAAAGGCTTAGAGCATTTAGAAAAGCGTCTGTTAAAAGCACAAAAGAAAAAATTGAGTGATCACGTAAAGCGCTTTACGAGTATTCAGAACGAATTGTTTCCGCAGGAAAACTTGCAAGAGCGTGTGACCAACTTTTCAGAGTTTTATCTGCACTACGGAAAAAATCTGATTCCGCAGTTATTTGAAGCGTTAGATCCTTTAGATTATCGCTTTACAGTTGTAACGCAATAATACTATTTGATCAGTTTTTTACCTTCTATACTAATCGCAGAGCCATCCATACATTGAATGCTGTCAGGATCTCTGGTTGCGAGTTCAGCAAAGGCTTCTCCGTACAGCTTTTCAAAATCAAAAATGATCTCATAATCGAGTACGTCATAAGCTTTCCAAAGCGGATGTTTGACTTCGTACTCCCAACTTTCCGTTGCTGATTTACGACTGTAGCCCCAGAAATGTTCGGTGATAAATTCGGTAATGCTTCCGGGAGCATAGGTTGTAGGTTCAGGAGCAGTCGCTACCTGAAAGAGCTGCCACTGCTCTTCGAGCTCAATGCCATAACTGAAGAAATTCTCATCGTGATTTAAATCATGTTTGTAGTGCATTTTATACACACTGTATTGCTCGTTATACAGCGTGTTTGCAACCCAGGCTATTGCCGGTTTCTGTACGATTTCTGAAATAAACACGGTGCCGCGTTTCCATTGTTTTCCGTCAAAATGCTTAACGTAAAATCTAAGATTGATTTCTTCAAAGCGCTTATGAAAAGGAATTGTAATGCCTTTGAGTTTGACATCGTCAAAAAGAAAGCCTACGAGACTCACGTAGCATTTCCCATCAAAAAAATCAAGTTCAGTATGCGCGGGAACATAGGGTAAAAGAATTTCAGGATCGATCGCGTAATTCGCAAAACATAGCTTTTTCCACGAAGCGGTAAGAAAACTCATTTACTTTTTGAAATATTTCGTTGGCGGAAGGAGCATCCCGAAGCATTCTCCTTCTTCTTTTCCTAAGTGTTTATGATGTATTTTGTGCGCGCGTCTAATTCCTTTTGCATACCAATTATTGGCATTTCTAAAAAGTTTAAAGCGCTGATGAATAAAGATATCGTGTACCATAAAGTACGTCACGCCATAAGCAAAAATACCAAGTCCTATAGGAAGACCAATCCATACATTTTCATATTGCCATAATAAGAAACAGCCAATACTGATTAAGGCGTAGAAGATGAAGAAAAAATCATTGCGTTCCCACCAAGAGCCGTGATCTTTATGATGATGATCTCTGTGTAACGACCATAAAAACCCGTGCATAACATATTTATGGGTAAACCACGCCATAAACTCCATAAGGGCAAAGGTGAGTAAGAATACGAGAATCCAGAGTGCTATTTGCATTTTATATAAGATTTAGGCGGTACTTTACATAACTGCGGGCAAGTAAAGAGGCCTTTACATAATTAGGAACGCGTATGCGCGCATTTTTAATCTCAAGTGATGGCGTACTTTTTAACTTGCTTAAAAGCTTACGATAGTAGCGATAAGCAGTGTAAACGCCAAATTTTGCTTCTACCGGCAATTTACAAATACCGGCAAGACCTTTTGCAAAATCAGCTTCGATTTCTACAATAATTTTTTGCTTAGAAGCCTCGTCGAGTTCGTTGAGATTCGTATTTGGAAAATACGTTCTGCTCAATTCTTCGTGGTCAGCTTTTAAGTCTCTTAAAAAATTTACTTTCTGAAATGCCGAACCCAGACTCATAGCACAGTCTTTGAGTTCGTCATATTTTTCTCGATCTCCCTTAACAAAAACCGTTAGACACATCAGCCCAACAACATCAGCCGAACCGTAAATGTAATTTTTGTATTCTTCTTCGGTTAAATATTTACTTTTTGAAAGATCCAGACGCATACTATTCATAAAAGCATCTACCAGATGTTTCTCAATATTATACGTATGAAAGGTGTGCTGAAAAGAATTTAGAATTGGATTCAGACTAATTTTTTCTTCTAAAGCGTTTTCCAGATCAGCCTCAAATCGATTAAAAAGGCTTTCCTTATCATAGGCGTGAAAGGTGTCTACGATCTCATCGGCAAAGCGCACAAAGCCATAAATGTTATGTATGTCCTGCCTTATACTGGGAGCGAGCATTCTTGTAGCTGTGGAGAAAGACGTGCTGTAGGAGCGCGTGACCGTCTCTGAACAAGCTAGCGATACGTTGTCAAAAATTTGTTTCATTTCTTTTTCTTGTCATTTTTAGTTATTAGACCGGCCACTAGTTTACCGGAAATTAGGGCAGGTGGTACTCCCGGTCCGGGAACTGTCAACTGACCTGTGAAATATAAATTAGCAACTTTTTTACTTTTTAGTTTTGGTCTTAAAAATGCAGTTTGCAATAAGGTATTTGCAAGACCATAGGCATTGCCTTTATAAGAATTATACTGCTCCACAAAGTCTTTTACGCAAAAGGACTCTTTAAATATAATATTTTTTTTGACCGATTGCCCCGTAAGTTCTTCTAAACGATTGATGATACGATCAAAATACTCCTCACGTAAATCTTGAGTATCGTGCAATCCCGGAGCGAGTGGAATTAAGAAAAATCCAGCTTCTTTACCTTCTGGCGCCATAGCCATGTCACTGATTGAAGGAAAATTGGCATAGAACAATGGAGCATCTGGCCACTTTGGTTTATCGTAGATTTCTACGGCGTGCTTGTCAAAATCAGTATCAAAAAATAACGTGTGATGATTAACGTGCTCTAGCTTTTTATCAAATCCCACATAAAATAGGAGAGAAGAGGGCGCAAAGGTTTTTTTACCCCAATATGTTTCAGAATACTGTCTTAAATTCTTTGGTAAAAGTGTTTCGGTATGGTGATAATCAGCACCGCTAAGTACAATATCGGCTTTAATGGTTTTTCCATTAACAGTGATCCCCGTTGCAATATTATTTTCGGTGACAATAGACTCCACAGTGCTATTGGCGTGCATTTGTACTCCTAGAGATTCCGCTAAAGTAATCATACCTTCAATAACAGCGTGCATTCCATTTTTTGGATGAAAAGTGCCAATTCCAAAATCAGCATAATTCATAAAGCTATAAAAGGAGGGAGTATCACTAGGTTTCGCTCCTAAGAACAAAACCGGAAATTCTAAAATCTGAATTAGTTTAGGATTCTTGAATGCCTTGCGCACATCGCGACTGATGGTACTGAAAAAGCTTCCTATCTTTTTTATCGTTTGTGGAGTTACTAATTCCAGCGGAGAAACGCCCGGTCTATACACCAAATCTTTAATAGCAACTTCATAGTTGTTTCCGGCATCGTCAATAAATTCTTGCAATTTTTGTGCACTTCCGGGTTCAATAGCTTCAAAAGTTTCTTTGATTTTGCCTAAAGAATCGCCAATGGCAATAGAATCGTGCTTGCCAAAATACACACGATACGCCGGGTCAAGTTTACTTATGTTGTAAAAGTCTGAGGTTTTTTTACCAAAGTCAGCAAAAAAGCGGTCAAAAACATCCGGCATCCAATACCAGGAAGGTCCCATATCAAAGGTAAATCCGTCGCGTTTGTATTGTCGTGCACGACCGCCCAAAGTGGCATTTTTCTCATAGATATGAACTTCGTGACCGGCTTGAGCTAAGTAACTCGCAGCGGCAAGTGAAGAAAATCCAGATCCAAGAATAGTAATTTTTTTAGGCATACAGTTTAGTTAAGTACATCGGATAAGGCTTCGATAGATTTAATGATTTTGACGTTTTCAGGCATTTCTTGCTGTTCAATTTTTTGAACCATTCTACCTAATAAATAAAGCGGAATGTGTTCTTCTTCTATAGTTTTGTTGAAATGCTCAGCAAATTTGGCTACTCCCATATCGCAAGGATTAACCGTGAGATAGGACACAAAATGCGGATTGTTATGTGTTTTTACGATGTATTTTAAATTTTCGATATGAATGTTTTGCCCTAAATAAACACACTTGTGACCGCGCGATTCTAATTCATAATTCAAGAACATTAAGCCCAGATCGTGAATTTCATTTTCGGGTAAAAACAAAACGAAAAGATTGTCAGATTTTTGTTCAACGGTGTTGATACAAGCATCAAGATTGAGTAGTATTTTCTGTTTAATTAGGTTAGATATAAAATGCTCGTGCGCCGGATTGACTACCCCTGCCTGCCATAAAAAACCAATTTTTTCTAGTAGCGGAATAAAAACCGAAAAAAAGAGCTCACTAAAGCCAAGCGTCTGTCGCAAGTGATTATACGTCTGGGAAAACAAACGTTGATCAAAATTCATCATCGCAATCTTAAACGAATTGATCGCGTGATGGTTGGCGCCCAGATCTTGCTCTTCAACGATCTCAGCCACTAGCGATGCAATCTCATCACTTGACCTTTTGGCGATCTTAGAAATTTTATAGTTGTGATCTAGCAAAAACGTTACATTGAGTAGTTTTTGCAAATCATCTAAACTATAGGTGCGAATGTTTGTGGGGGTACGATCTGGATCTAGAAGATTATATCGGCGTTCCCACATACGTATGGTGTGGGCTTTAATGCCGCCAAAGCTTTCTAAATCTTTAATGCTAAAATTTGTCTTGACCGTATTCATAAGTAGATCTGGCGTATTCTAATCTACTCAAATGTACAGTTTTGTTTAATAGAATTGGTAAAAACTTCAACAAAACAGAAACTTTAGCATTGCTTTAAGAAAGGCTATATGGTATAAAATGGGATGACCTTAGATCTTAAACGTGATTCCGTCTTCAACGTTTCGATCGTATTTTTCCTTATCAAACTGATAGAGATAAGAACCTTTGCGTGACGAAGACATGTCTTTCTCTTCTAGTTTAACCAATACATCCAATCCATTTACCTTATTGATAAAATTGCGTTTATCGAGCTTTTCATTTAGGATAGACTCATAAAGCTTTTGTAATTGGCGCATAGTGAATTTTTCGGGAAGTAATTCAAAACCTATAGGTTTAGAAATAGCGCGTCTGCGTAAGCGAAGAATAGCTTTGCGCACCATCTCATCGTGGTCAAAAATGAGTGAAGGCGCCTCTTCTATACTAAACCATTGCGCTGAATATTGCTCTATCAAATGCTCGTCGTGGTCTTCAATATTAATGAGTGCGTAATAGGCGACAGACAGGGTACGCTCAGCAGGATCACGATCTACCTTACTAAAATTATAAAGCTGCTCCATATAGATTTTATCAAATCCGGTAAGGTGGTGCAGGATACGGTTTGCGGCGTCGTCTAGAGTCTCTGTGTTTTTTAAAAACCCACCTATAAGCGACCACTTGCCTTTTTCTGGTTCAAAGTCCCTTTTAATTAGAAGAATTTTTAGGTCTTCCTGATCAAAACCAAAGATTATACAATCTACTGCAAGCAGCACTTTATCTTCAGAGTTGTAATTATTGAGTTGATCTGTCATTTTAAAATGAATTAACGGGGCTAATTAAAGATTGAATTTAAACCGTCGCAAATGTAATAATAAGAGTAAAAATAAAATAAATGTTAAGAATACAATAATAAAAAATCGTTATCGCAATGTTGTTTTGAAATATTCAACTGCTAAAGTTTAAATTTTTCTTAAAATAAATTTGTTTCATTGAGATATCTTTACTTACATTTGGAAATGTAAAATACACACTTATAATTAACTTTTAAACTTTTGTTCACATGAAGCAAAACAAACTTTATGATTGTCTTTGCGTTTTTGAATACCTCTTTAAGAAAGGGATATTTCTTCTCGCAATTGTCTTGGCGCCCATTATGAGTGCTCAAGCACAAGAAAGCAAGACCATTACAGGTACCGTCCTGTCTTCAAACGGTAATATGCCTATTCCCGGAGTGAATGTTCTGGTTGAAGGAACCACTACAGGTGCGGTAACAGACTTTGACGGTAACTTTTCAATTGAAGCTAGCGCAAACGATGTATTAGTATTTACCTATTTAGGATTTCAAGAGCAACGTATAACTGTGGGTGAGCAGACCTCGCTTACTGTAACGTTAGAAGAGGCTTTATCCTCTTTAGACGAAGTCGTTGTAGTAGGTTATGGTACGCAGCGTAAATCTGATTTAACGGGAGCCGTTAGTGTTGTGGATACTGAAGAAATGACCAAGCAGGCTTCTAATGATGTCACACAAATGATGCAGGGGCGTGTTGCCGGGGTTACTATTACCAGTGACGGTCAGCCGGGTGCTTCGCCTAGTGTTAGAATACGTGGGGTGTCAACCTTTGGCCAAGGAGCGAGCGCAGAGCCACTTTATGTTGTAGATGGTTTTCCTATCTCTGGAGGAATACGTGATATCAACCCTAATGATATTAAGTCTATTCAGGTTTTAAAAGATGCTACCGCAGGTGCTATTTATGGTAACCGTGCTGCAAACGGTGTTGTGATCATCACTACTAAAAGCGGTGCTAAAGGGAAGAAGTTTGCCGTTGAGGTAAACTCGTATTATGGTATTCAGACCATTACTCAAAAACTTCCTTTGTTGGATCGTGAAGGATACCAAATGATCAACAGCGAACTTTTAACGAATGCAGGACAGCCTTTGACCCCTGGTAATGATCCTAGTTCAGATTTGTATATAGATGATATAGATACAGACTGGCAGGATGAAGGATATAAGGATGGTTATATCATGAACCACAACTTTAATATTTCTGGTGGATCTGAGAAGACGAGCTACTTTGTGTCTTTAGACTATTTAGACAATGAAGGAACACTTGTGGGTTCTGGACCTGACTATAAAAGATATTCATTCCGTGTGAATTCTGATACTGAAGTGGGTAAATTCAATTTTGGTGAGAATGTATATATCGTACACTCTGACGAAAACCCATTATTCAATACAACTACTATAGGACTTCCTGGTGGTCGACCTTCTTTGGTAAACGACTTATTGCAAGCGGCGCCAACCATTCCTGTTTACGATCCTAATCGCTTAGGAGGTTTTGGCGGGGCAGATGCTACAATTCATCAGTCGATCACACTTAACGTTCCTGGTATCAATACGCTTATTGAAAATCAAACTAAAGTAAATCGTGTTTTAGCGAATTTTTATGCACAGTTTGAGCCTATTGAAGGTTTAAAATTAAAGACAAACCTTCAGTATGATAATACAGATATTGAAGATCAATTGTTTGTTCCTCAGTACGATTTAGGATACTTTTTTCCTAACCCTACCGCACAACTGCAGTATGGTTCAAGAAAGAGCAGCTCATTCTTGATCGAAAATACGATCAACTGGACTAAAGAATTTGGTAAACATAACCTTACTGTTTTAGCAGGTCAAACCTATCAGAAGTTTAATGCGCGCAATGTTTCTGCAACCGGTGTTGGTTTAACGGCGCCTTATGTAAAGAACCTGGTAAATGCTGAAAACTTCAGTGTAAATGACGACATTCAGAACTCAGCGATCAGTTCGTTACTAGGTCGTGTGAATTATTCCTTTGATGATAAATACTTGCTTACTGCAAATATCAGACGTGACGGTTCTTCAAAATTTAGAGAAGAATTGCGCTACGATTATTTCCCTTCTGTAGGTTTAGGTTGGAAAATTCACAACGAATTTGAATTACCTGAATTCATTACTGCTTTAAAACTTAGAGGAGGTATTGGTGAAGTAGGTAACCAAGAAATTTTGAATTACGCGTATCAAAACACCATCAACCGTGGTATTCCATATTCTTTTGCTTACGGTCGCGCAATAGGAGCCGCAGTTACAGCTCTTGTTGACCAAGACATCAAGTGGGAAACTCGTGTGACGCGTAGTGTAGGTATTGATGCTACATTGTTTAATGGCGGTGTTGATTTTACTGCAGAATATTATTCAAACACTTCAAACGATGTACTTACTTATGTGCCAATCCCGATCTCTAATGGTTCTATCGGTTCACAATTATTAACTAATGCAGGTTCGATCAAAAACAGTGGAATTGAACTTTCTGCAGTGATCAGAAAGCAGTTTGGAGATTTCTATCTTGAAGTTGCGCCAAATTTTTATACCGTAAACAACGAAGTTCTGGATATTGGCGGTCTTGATTTGATCTCATCTACCGGAGCTCGTACTGTGGTAGGAAGATCGTTAGGAGAGCATTACGGATGGGTTTATGATGGAATTTTTCAGTCTCAGGAAGAGGTTGACAATGCACCATTTCAAACTCCCGGAACAGCTGCTGGAGATATTCGATTTAGAGATCTTGACGGCGACGGAAGCATTACAGACGAAGATAGAACCTTCTTAGGTAGCGCACTTCCAACGTTTAATTACGGTATCAACATCTCAGCACGTTACAAAGATTTTGACTTCACGATCTTTGGTCAGGGAGCTGGCGGAAATTACATCAACAGTAACCTGTATAAAGGCTTAATGCCAACAACGGGATATACAAACTGGCACGAGGATATCTTAAATCGCTGGACTCCAGAGAATACAAATACTACAATTCCTAGAGTGGTATTCTTAGATCCTAACAACAACGGTAGAGATTCTAACAGACCGGGATGGTTGCAAAAAGGAGATTACTTTAGAATTAATACGATTTCTTTAGGATATACACTGCCAGATACATTTGTTGAAAACATTCATATGTCAAGTGCACGTTTTTATGTGACGCTTCAAAATGTAGCTGTTCTTTCAAGCTATAAAGGATATAACCCAGATTTTCAAGCAGGTGTGTTAAGCCCTGGTTTTGACTACGGAACCTATCCTAGACCATTAACAACAATGCTTGGTGCTCAATTAAAATTTTAAGAAAATGAAAAAACACACGATAAAAGTTTTTCTAATTGCGCTTACCACAAGCTTGTTCTACAGCTGTGGTGATGAATTAGAAATCATAAACCCAAACCGCTTGGCGGCTGATGCGTATTATACCAATGAAGATCAGGCGATAGCTGCGGTAGATGCGATATACAATACGTTGATCATAGACGGCTTGTACCAGCGTATGACGCCGGTTATTGGCGACGGTCGAAGCGATGAAACTAAATCTAGAAGTCCGTGGGCTTTCTTACAACAGACCAGTAATTTCACAGTTCCCGGTACAGACGATGCTGTAGGCTGGTGTTATGAGGGATATTATATCACGGTAAACCGTGCCAATCAGGCTTTAGAGAATATTCCGTTAATTGAAGAGATGGATGAAGATCTGAGAGGTAGATTATTAGGTCAAGCTTATTTTTTAAGAGCCTTGGCATATTTTAATCTAACTAACATTTATGATAATGTTCCTTTAGTATTGAGTGTTCCTAAAAGTGAAGATGATTTCTTTCCTTCAAATCAAGAGGTGACTCAAGCTACTATTTATGCACAAGTAGAGGCAGACCTTACTGAGGCTATTGCAAGTTTACCGGCTGATTATACTTCAGTTAGTGGCGCAGATAGCGGTCACGTAGGTAGAGCGACTTTAGGTGCAGCACAATCTTTAATGGGTAAATTAAAGCTATATCAAGGCGATTATGATACTGCGTTACCTTATTTTAGAACAGTAGTTGAATCACAGCGCTATGATCTAGCTGCGAATTACCAAGATCTTTTTTCTCAAGATCCTAGCGTAGAAGCGGCAAATCCGGGTCGCATTTTTTGGGCGGAATTCACACAGAGTTTAAATTCGGTTTTTAACTGGGGTGGTGATCCTAGTGTGAACTGGAGACAGTTTATCGCTTTGGCACCTACTTATTCAGGAGCTGATTTCTATGACTTTTTCCCTACGCAGTTTTTAGTTGATGAATTATCATCAGAAAGAACCGTAGACGGAAATTTAGATCCGCGCTATGCGGCAACTATCTTAAGCTACAACGAAGAAGAAGGTCTTACACAAGCTTACGGTCGTGATTATTTCTTAGACCGAAACTTGAATTATATCGCAAAATATACCTTGGCAAATTCAGGAGGTGATCCGTTTACCGCTGGTATTAATTACCACGTGATTCGCTTTGCAGATGTATTGTTAATGTATGCTGAATGTCTTGCGAATACAGGTGATATTCCTACAGCAGCGGCGCAGGTACAGCGTGTGCGTGATCGTGCAAATCTTCCGGATAGAGAAGCAGAATTTGCGGGGTATAACTTGACTCAGTTTATGAACCAATTAGCGCACGAGCGTGTAACCGAATTAGCTATTGAAGGGTTACGCTACTACGATATTAAGCGCTGGGGATGGTTAGAAGATTCTTCAAGGTTATCACAGTTACAAGCTAATGATGATGAGTTTGACACCTTTGCCAACGGTAGAGAATACCAGCCGTTACCACAGGGTGAGTTAGACCGTAATCCTAATTTAGTTCCTAACTCTGCTAACTAAGAGTAGTTTAAATTTTTAAAGAGTAAACCTTGAAAATCAAAAACCTATTTGTTTTAGTATTTGCCGTTGTGGTAAGTTCTTGCGCAGATAATAAAAAGTCTGAGACGCTCTTTGAGCGTCTCAGTGCTTCTTATACGGGTATTGATTTTGAAAATACAATAACCACAAATGATTCGATCAACATACTCAATTATGAGTACCTCTATAATGGAGGTGGAGTAGGCGTTGGGGATTTTAACAACGATCACTTACCTGATGTTTTTTTCAGTGGAAATCTTACTTCTAGTAAACTCTATCTCAATAAAGGAGCTATGCAGTTTGAAGATATCACTACAACTTCTGGTATTGATACTTCCGGAAAGTGGACAACCGGAGTGAGTGTGATCGATGTGAATCAAGATGGTTATGATGATATTTATTTAAGTGTGGGTGGAATGGGGAACAAAAGTGAGTTCCCCAATCTGCTTTACATCAATAACGGCGATTTAACCTTTACTGAAGCTGCAACCGAATACGGTTTGGCAGATCAGGGAGAATCTATTCAAGCGGTGTTTTTTGATTACGATCTAGACGGAGATCTGGATATGTATCTATTAACCGGCGGCGGATTTGAGAATTCTGCAATCAGTGTTAGACCCATGCAAACTAACGGAAGCGCCAGGAATACAGATCGGTTATATCGCAACGATTACAATGAGCAACTGGGACATCCGGTTTTTACTAATGTTTCGGCAGAAGCCGGAATCACCTTTGAAGGTTTTGGATTAGGCGTTTCGGTATTAGATGCCAATAACGACAACTGGCCAGACCTTTATATTTCAAATGATTACTTATCAAGAGATTTACTGTATGTAAATCAACAAAATGGAAGATTTAACGAAGAGGGCTTGAACTATTTTGGGCATATGAGCCACTTTTCAATGGGGAATGATGTAGCAGATATTGATAACGACGGTTTTACAGATGTGATTACCGTTGATATGTTGCCCGAAGATTTAAAGCGAAGAAAATTAATGTCTGGAGCTAATTCATACGACATATTTCAGATTGCCTTACGCTATGGCTACGGGCATCAGTATATGCGTAATATGCTTCAGCACAACAACGGTGACGGAACCTATAGCGAAATAGGTCAGTTTGCCGGTATAGATAAAACAGATTGGAGTTGGGCTCCGCTTCTTGCAGATTTTGACAACGATGGCTTTAATGATCTGTATATAACAAACGGTTTTGGCAAAGACATTACCGATATAGATTTTGTGAAGTTTAGAGAAAGTAGAAGTTCGTCTTTTGGTAGTGGTGGCCAATTGCAAAAAGCAGTTAAAGACTGTTTAGCTACACGGCCAGCAATTAAGGTCGCTAATTATGCTTTTAAAAATGTAGATGGGCAGTCCTTCACTAAAAGTACTGAAGCTTGGGGTTTTGACGAAGCGTCTATTTCAAGTGGCGCGGTGTATGCTGATTTTGATAACGACGGAGATCTTGACCTTATCGCAAGTAATATTAATGCTCCGGCTTTTATTTATAAAAATACCCTCACTGACAGTTTAGGACCAGATTCAAACTATTTAAAAGTAAATCTAAAAGGTTTAAAAAATAATTTAAAAGGAATTGGCGCATCTGTACGTGTCTATTCAGACAATACTGAAAAAATTAGAGTTAACAATCCGGTGCGTGGGTTTCAAAGTACGGTGAGTACCACATTGCATTTTGGGTTGAAGAATCGCAAAACGATAGATAGCATGATTGTGCAATGGCCAGACGGCAAACTGGCTATTATGCGAAATATAGAAGCTAATCAGCAGTTGACATTGAGTTATGAGGATGCACAAGAGCTTAAGGATGTACCAGTTAAAAAACCGGGTATTTTAACAAGTGTTGAAACAATTAATTATGAGCATATTGATCGTTTTAATAACGATTATGCTACGCAACCTTTGCTGATGCATAAATACTCAGAGCAAGGTCCAAGTCTCGCAGTGGGGGATTTAAATGGAGATGGTCTCGAAGATGTATTCATCGGCGGAAGCTACGGTGAAAATTCTACTATTTTATATCAGCAAAAAGATCAAAGCTTTAAAAAACAAGAACTCCCGGAAACAGAACTTTTTGAAGATGGTCAGGCTGTAATGTTTGATGCCAATAATGATGGCAAGTTAGACCTCTACGTGACCAGCGGAGGTACGGAGCGTTATGCAGGTCATGAAGCCTATCAGGATCGCTTGTATTTCAATACTACTTCAGGTTTTGTAGCACAGCCATTGCCCGAAATGCTTACGAGTACTTTAGCCGTGACGGCAGCAGATTATGATAATGATGGTTTTGTAGATCTTTTTGTGGGAGGTCGCGTGGTTCCGGGGAAATTTCCAACGGCGCCGCAGAGTTATATTCTGAAGAATAACGGTGGAAATTTTGTAGATGTAACGGCTGAGGTTTGTCCGTTTCTGCAAAATGCGGGAATGGTCACTGCTGCAACATTTAAAGATTACAACAAAGACGGAAAAGTCGATCTCATCCTTGCAGGCGAATTTATGCCTATCACCATATTAGAAAATGAAGGCGGAACGTTTAAAAATAAAACCGAAGCACTCGGCCTCAGCAAAACAACAGGTTTATGGAATAGGATGGCCGCAGCTGACTTTGATAATGATGGCGATATAGATTTTGTTGCAGGAAATATAGGCTTGAATACGGTTTTAAATTCGGGACAACATCAAGCTTTAAAAGTGGACTTTGCTGATTTTGACAACAACGGTTACGTAGATCCTATCTTTTCAAAATATGAGGAAGGTGCTTATTTTCCGATAGCTACACTAGATCAGTTAACGCAGCAATTACCACAACTTAAAAAGAAATTCCTCTATTATCACAGGTTTGCAAAAGCAAACACAAGTGAGTTGCTTCAGCTTTTAAAAACTCCGTATCAAACGCTTAAAGCCGAAGAGTTGAGAAGCATACTCATTGAAAATACAGAAACAGGATTTATTATAAAACCTTTACCTAATGCAGCGCAGCTGGCGCCGGTAAATGCAATGCTTTGTGAAGATATTGATCAGGATGGATATCTAGATCTGTTACTTGTGGGTAATGATTACAGCGCAGAAGTCAACGGCGGGCGTTACGATGCGTCTTTTGGTACTACTTTGCTGAATACTCAAGATGGCGGCTTTAAAGAATTTCCCCGTAAACGCTCTGGTTTCACGCTAAAAGGAGATTCAAAAAGCATTGTAAAAGTACCTGTCAGTAATGACGATTTAATTCTAGTTGGTCGCAACGGTGATACGATAGCGACCTTTAAATACTCAAATAAAAACACACACAATTCAAACACCAAATAATTACACTATGATGAACAAATTACAGCTTGTAGGTGCATTTGTAATTGCATTTTGCAGCGTTACGGTGCTTAATGCTCAAGATGCAACCATTACCGTAAAACCTTCGGAAGATGCGCCTACGATCAGCAAACATATTTATGGCCATTTTGCAGAACACTTAGGACGTTCTATTTATGATGGTTTTTATGTGGGAGAAGATAGCCCCATCCCTAATACAGATGGAGTGCGTAATGATTTGATTGAAGCTTTAAAAGCGATCAAGATTCCTAACCTGCGTTGGCCGGGAGGTTGTTTTGCAGACACCTATCATTGGAAAGATGGTATTGGTCCACAAGAGGATCGCCCAACTATTGTAAACACTTGGTGGGGTGGGGTGACTGAAGATAACAGCTTTGGTACACACAACTTTCTAAACTTATGTGAGGCATTAGAAACAGAACCTTATCTCGCCGGAAATGTAGGTAGCGGTACAGTAAAGGAATTGGCAGATTGGGTACAATATGTGAACCACGACGGTACGAGCCCGATGGCCGATTTGCGTAAAGAAAACGGTCGCGAGAAATCTTGGGGAGTTACCTATTGGGGCGTTGGAAACGAAATGTGGGGCTGCGGTGGAAACATGGAGCCGGAGTTCTATGCCAACCTGTACCGCCAGTATGCAACGTTTATGGGCAGCTGGAACAACGAAGCCGGTTTATACCGAATTGCTTCGGGAGCTAATAGCGCAGACTATAACTGGACCGAAGTGTTGATGAAAAATATTCCTAAAAACTTAATCGATGGGGTTGCGCTGCACCATTATTCTGTGATCGATTGGGGAGCAAAAGGTCCTGATGTAACTTTTTCTGAAGAGCAATATTTTACCACAATGAAATCATCTCTATTTATGGATGAGCTCATCACCAAGCACGTGGCGATTATGGATAAATATGATAAGAATAAAGAAGTTGATCTTGTTGTTGACGAGTGGGGTGGCTGGTATGAAGTACAAGAAGGTACCAATCCTGGCTTTTTATATCAGCAAAACACGATGCGTGATGCGATGATTGCGGGAACTACTTTAAATATTTTTCACAACCACAGTGATCGTGTAAAAATGGCAAACTTGGCGCAAACGGTTAATGTTTTACAAGCAGTTGCACTTACAAAAGGAGAGCAAATGATCTTGACGCCTACCTACCACATTTTAAAAATGTATATGGTGCACCAAGATGCGCAATTGATTCCTATGGATTTAGATACGCCAGATTATGAACTAAACGGTGATAAACTTCCTGCGATTTCAGCTTCAGCTTCAAAAGATGCTGAAGGCAAAACACATATTTCTTTAGTAAATATCGATGCTCATAAAGAAAACACGGTGAGTATTGATCTAAGTGAATTAGACATCAAAGATTTTTCTGCTGAAATTTTAGCTTCAGAAAAACTTCAGGACCATAATTCTTTTGAAGACCCTAAACATATCATGCCTGAAGTGTTTAAAGATTTTAAATTCAAGAAAGGGGTGCTAGAAGTGACATTGCCGGCATTTTCGGTAGTAGTCTTAGAAGGAAAATAAATCTATTGCTATGAAAAGGAATGACGAAAATACAAGTTTGCTACGTAAAGGTCTTTTAGTCTTTTGGTGTGCATTGGCAATTTCGTGTTCATCAGATTCACCGGTGGAAGAAACAGGTGGTGAGCCTGAAACGCCAACAACTCCAGAAGAAGAACCGGAAGAACCTGTAGCAGCAAAAGTATATACGGTTGACAACATTACCGATACCTATTACGATGTTGCCGGTGTTGAGAATGTTGCCAATTGGGGACCGTATAACGTGCACGATCCTTCGGTGATCAAAGTGGGTAATACCTATTATTGTTATAATACAGATGTATCTTTTGGCTCAGATGTACGACCTGGTATTCAGATTCGTAAATCAGAGGATTTGATCAATTGGGAATGGATTGGTTGGGCGTTTAACGGGTTGCCTGCCAAAGGCGCCGCGTATATCAGAAGCAAAGGCGGAACACCTTTTCAAGCGCTTTGGGCACCATATGTGATGAAGGTTGGCGACGAGTATCGTTTGTACTATTCACTATCTTCTTCTACCGGAAGGTTAAGCACTATGGGGCTCGCCACTTCTGACAGTCCCGAGGGACCTTGGGTCGAAAAGGATTTGGTGGTTTCATCAGAACCGGGAGGTCCTGTGCAAACCAATGCGATCGACCCCTCGGTGGTGGTTACTCCGGCAGGCGAACATTGGTTCTACTATGGTTCTGCGTATGATGGAATTTATAAACTCAAGCTAAATCCACAAACCGGTCTTGCTGCAAGCCCGGGAGATACAGGAAGTAGAGTTGCACAACGTGGTTTCACAAATGGAATTGTGAACGGAAATATTGAAGGACCCGAAGTGATCTATAATGAAGATCAAAACAAGTATTATATGTTCATTGCCTACGATTGGTTGCAAACCAAATACAACGTGCGCGTAGGCCGAAGCGATACTCCAGATGGACCATTTTATGACTATAATGGTTTAGATATCAATACGGAAGAAGATAACGGTCCCATGATTTTGGCTCCGTATCGCTTTGATGAGCATTCGGGTTGGCAAGGAGTTTCGCATCCGGGAGTATTTAAAGACGATAGCGGTCAGTATTATATGGCACATCAGGGAAGGCCTGGTGAAAACAGCTTCTTTATGGTATTGCACGTGCGTAAAATTCACTGGACGGAAGACGGTTGGCCTATTATTTCGCCTGAGCGATTTGCAGATGTGGCGCAGACTACGATCACCGATACTGATTTGGTTGGAAATTATGAGCAAATCATTTTTGGATACACCGTCACACCGGGATATGCCGATGAACAACGCTATCCAGATTTTCAAAATTCAATTGATCTGACTTTAAATGCTGATGGAAGTATTAACACTAACGCCAATGATGTATGGAGTTATGACGCGCCGTGGCTTACGTTGAATTTTGGTGATGGAACGTTTGTAGATAAACTCTATGTAGAGCGTGGTCGTGATTGGGAAAATGAAGTAGAATCTACCATTTTACTTTCAGGATTAAATAATGAAGGAACTGCCATTTGGGGCAAAAAAATAAATTAAAATGAAAAAGCAGATTTATACAGTATTAGCAGTAACAGCGCTTTTAGCAAGTTGTAAAACCACAGCACAGATTGAAGAGGTAAGTGTTGAACGTGGTCAAGCCCTTTTTGAAGAGCTTGAAACGTCTTATAATAATCCAATTATAAAAGACAAATACACTGCAGATCCTGCAGCTTTGGTACACGACGGTCGGGTTTATATTTATGCAGGCCACGACATGGCGCCAGATAATGAAGAGCGTTATATTATGGATGAGTGGTTGCTGTATTCTTCAGACGATATGATCAATTGGAAAGAACATCCCGTACCGCTAAAACCTACCGATTTTGATTGGGCAATTCATTCGGCTTGGGCTGCTGAGGTAGTGGAAAAGGATGGGGAATTTTATTGGTTTGTGACCGTTCAACACGACGAGTCAAAGCACGGTAAAGCCATTGGTGTAGCCGTGGCAGAGAGCCCTGAAGGTCCTTGGAAAGATGCTATAGGCAAAGCGTTGATCACTAACGATATGACTACGCAAACCGGCATTAGCTGGGATGATATTGATCCAACAGTTTTTATTGATGATGACGGTACGCCTTATTTATATTGGGGAAATCAGGTGTGTAAATACGTAAAGTTAAAAGATAATATGATCGAGATGGATGGTCCTATTCACACCGTTGATCTTCCTAAATTTACTGAAGCACCATACATTCATAAGCGTGGCGACTGGTATTATCTGTCTTATGCTTATGACTTTCCGGAGAAAACCGCCTATGCGATGTCAAAATCAATTACCGGTCCGTGGGAATATAAAGGGATTTTAAATGAAGTTGCGGGTAACAGTAATACCAATCATCAATCGATTATTGAATTTAAAGACAAGTGGTATTTCGTTTATCATAACGGAAGCATTCCAACACACGGGAGCAGTTTTCACCGTTCGGTTTGTGTAGATCGTTTATACTACAACGAAGACGGGACGATCAAACGCATTGTGATGACTTCAGAAGGAATTCAACCAGAAAACTAAACTATGAAAACGCTTTTTACCTTTTTTAGTCTTTTAGTTTTTAATAGCCTTTTTGCACAAGATATCCGCGTTCACGATCCGGTTGCGATCAAGCAGGGCGATACCTATTATCTCTTTTGTACCGGTAGAGGAATTTCAGTGTTTAGTTCGCCCGATTTAAAAAATTGGGAAAAAGAACCTCAGGTATTTACTGAAGAACCGGTATGGGCAGATGATGTTGCGGCAGATTTCAATAATCATATTTGGGCTCCGGATATTACGTTCCATAACGGCAAATACTATTTGTATTATTCGGTTTCCGCTTTTGCAAAGAATACTTCGGCGATCGGTTTGACGACCAATACAACCCTTGATGCAGACGATCCCAATTATAAATGGGAAGATCAGGGGATCGTGATCCAGTCGGTTCCTAATCGCGATTTATGGAATGCCATTGATCCTAATTTGATTTTTGACGAGAATGATACGCCGTATCTGGCATTTGGTTCCTTTTGGGAAGGATTAAAAATGGTAAAGCTTTCAGAGGATTTGAAAGCTATCGCGCAGCCGCAAGAGTGGCATACAATCGCGCGCCGGGAACGTTCTTTTGATCTGGCAGATGCCAATCCCGGAGATGCAGCTTTAGAAGCGCCTTTCATCTTCAAAAAGGGAGATTGGTACTATGGGTTTTTGTCTTGGGATTTATGCTGTCGCGGCGAAAACAGCACCTACAAAGTAGTGGTAGGGCGATCTAAAAGCGCGAGCGGTCCTTATATAGATAAAGACGGGGTAGCCCTAAATAACGGTGGTGGAACCTTGATCATCGAAGGAAATGAAAATTGGTATGGCGCGGGTCATAATAGTACCTACACGTTCGACGGAAAGGATTACATCATCTTTCACGCGTATGATGCTAATGATAATAGCGCACCAAAATTAAAAATTGCTGAACTTCAGTGGGATGCTGAAGGCTGGCCAACTTTAAAAGATAATGTCCTTGATTAAAATGAAATACGTTGTTGTTAGTCTGTTTCTACTAAGTGCTTTTGCCAAAGCGCAGGAGAAGGTTTCGCTTTTTCCATTGAATGCGGTTTCGGTAGAATCCGGAGTTTTTAAAGAAGCAGCATTAACCGATTTTAACTATATACAAGCGCTTGATGCAGACCGCTTACTCGCTCCGTTTTTGCGCGAAGCTGGTCTTGAGCCTAAAGCGGATTCCTACACCAATTGGGAAAATACAGGACTCGACGGCCATACTGCTGGGCATTATATTTCGGCATTGTCGATGTATTATGCTTCTACCAGTGATCCAAAAGCCAAAGAGATGCTTGAATATGCGTTAGCCGAATTAGATCGCGTTCAAAAAGCAAATGGGAACGGTTACATTGGTGGCGTACCCGGAAGCGATGCGCTTTGGGCGGAAATTAAAGCAGGAAAGATCAACGCGGGAAGCTTCAGTCTAAATGATAAATGGGTGCCGCTGTATAACATCCATAAAACCTTTAATGGTTTAAAAGACGCGTGGATTCACGCAGAACTTCCGCAGGCAAAGCGTATGCTCATTGAGTTAACCGATTGGTTTCTGGACATTACAGCCGATCTAAGTGAGGCGCAAATTCAAGATATGCTGCGTTCAGAACACGGCGGACTCAACGAAGTTTTTGCTGAGGTTTACGCAATTACAAGCGATAAAAAATACCTAAAACTCGCTGAAGATTTTTCGCAGCACGCTTTGTTGAAACCACTAGCGGCAAATGAAGACATATTAACCGGAATGCATGCTAATACGCAAATTCCTAAGTTTATTGGTTTTGAGCGGATCAGTCAGTTGGAAGAGGCTAAAGATTACCACGATGCCGCATCTAATTTCTTCGATAATGTCACAACACGGCGTTCCATAAGCATTGGTGGGAATAGCGTGCGCGAGCATTTTAATCCCGTTGATGATTTTTCATCGGTGGTGAGCAGCGAGCAGGGACCAGAAAGTTGCAATACCTACAATATGCTCAAGTTGAGCAAACTCTTATTTGAAGATACTTCAGAAGAGCATTACATAGATTTTTACGAGCGCGGTTTGTACAATCACATTCTGTCTTCTCAAAACCCTGATGGCGGTTTTGTGTATTTTACGCCCATCCGTCCTGGTCATTATCGCGTGTATTCGCAGCCGGAAACCAGTTTTTGGTGTTGTGTGGGATCGGGGATGGAAAATCACACCAAGTACAACGAACTCATTTATGCCAAAAAAGAGGATAAACTTTATGTGAATTTGTTTATTCCTTCGGAAGTGAACTGGGAAGAGAAAAAAGCAACACTTACTCAAAAAACAAACTTTCCTGAAGAAGCAACTACTGAACTCATTTGGAATAGCAAAAAGAAAACTAAGGCAACTTTGATGTTGCGCTATCCACAATGGGTAAATGCCGGTGAACTGAAGGTTTATGTGAATGATAAACTAGAGAAAATAGATGCGACTCCGGGTTCTTATGTTTCCTTAGAACGCAAATGGAAAAATGGCGATCGCATTAAGATGGAATTGCCAATGCATTTAAGTTTAGAAGAATTGCCTGATGATTCAGGCTATGTTTCTGTGAAATACGGTCCAATTGTTTTGGCCGCAGTGACAGGTGATGCAAATCAAGATGGACTTTTTGCAGACGATAGTCGTGGTGGTCACATTGCAGACGGTCCATTTTTACCTTTAACCGAAGCACCGATGTTTCTTACTAAAGACGGTGAAAGTCTTTTAAATGAGATCAAACCGGTTGAAGGCGATCCGTTACACTTTAAAGCGCCAGATTTATTTTACCCTGAAACGTATTCAGATTTGGTGCTTCAGCCGTTTTATAAAATTCACGAGAAGCGCTATTCGATATACTTTAAAAAACAAACTCCTGAAGGTTTAGCTGAAGAGCAACGCAAGCTTGAAGAGAAGCAGAAAGCCGAAGCTTACTTACGAGAGATTACATTAGATTTTGTGGCTCCGGGAGAACAACAACCGGAATCTGATCACGGAATTTTATCAGAAAATTCAAACAGTGGCTTAAATCAAAACAAGCACTGGCGCGATGCTACAGGTTGGTTTAGCTACGATCTTAGAAATAAAGAAGCTAAGGCTAAAACTTTGCGCGTGACCTATTTTGGTAAAGACGCTGGTCGCAAGTTTAAGATAATGGTAAACGAGACAACAATTGCCGAACCACATTTCAAAGGAACTCGTGGGAATGACTTTTTTGAAGTTGATTATACGATTCCGCAAGAACTTGCCGCAACTAATGAAATTCTAACCGTGCGCTTTGAAGCTGAAAAAGGTTCAACCACAGCCGGAATTTACGGCGTACGCTTATTGAGCATACCCGCAACTAAAGAATAAAAACGCATAAACACACTTATATAATGATCACACAAACAATTAAAAAAGCAGGACTAGCCGCTGTACTAGCCGGAACTTTTCTGGCAGGCAATACTCTTTTTGCTCAAAAGGAATTAACGGTTGATATGAGCGAGACCATCGCACCCATTCAACCTACGATGTACGGAATTTTCTTTGAAGATATCAACTTTGCTGCAGATGGTGGTTTGTATGCAGAGATGATCAAGAACCGTTCGTTTGAATTTACGATCCCTATGATGGGCTGGTCACAGCCTAATAGCGACAGACATTCGTATAACAATGAATCTGGCTATGCATTACCTGTAAAATATTTTGAGGGAGAAGGTAATTTGAACTTCTTGCGCGTTCAGGTTAAGAATGCTGAAGGTTACGAATTGCACAATGAAGGCTTCCGAGGAATGGGAATCAAAGAAGGAGATACCTATCGCTTTACTTTTGATGCCAAACAAATGGAAGGTGCAGTTTCCGCAGTGAAGGCAGAACTTTTGGACGAGGAAGGAAATACCATCGCTGAAGCTTCAATTCCTGTTTCTGGTTCAGAATGGGCAAATTATAAAGCTGAAATCGTTCCGAGTAAGACCGTAATGAAAGGTTCTTTAAAGTTAACCTTTGAAGGTACCGGCGAATTAGGTCTTGATATGATTTCGCTCTTCCCAACAGATACGTGGAATGGTCGCGAGAATGGTTTACGTAAAGATCTAGTGCAATTATTATACGATCTAGATCCTGGATTTTTAAGATTTCCGGGAGGTTGTATTGTAGAAGGCCGCACGCTGGCACGCCGTTACCAATGGAAAAAAACTGTAGGTCCTGTTGACGAACGCCCTAGTTTAGTTAACCGTTGGAACACCGAGTTTGACCACCGTTTAACTCCAGATTATTATCAGTCGTTTGGGTTGGGCTTCTTTGAGTATTTTCAGTTGTCTGAAGATCTAGGTGCAGAGCCGCTTCCTATCTTAAGTTGTGGGATCGCGTGTCAATTCAATACCGGAGAATTAGTGCCAATGGACGAACTAGGACCTTACGTGCAAGACGCGCTGGATTTGATTGAGTTTGCTAACGGTTCAACAGACACTCCTTGGGGAAAAGTTCGTGCAGATATGGGGCATCCTGAGCCTTTCAATATGAAATATATTGGAGTAGGTAATGAGCAATGGGGACCAGAATACATCGAGCGTTACAAAGTATTTAATGAAGCTATTTCAGAAAAGTATCCTGAGATCATTATTGTTTCAGGAAGCGGACCATTTCCTGATGGAGACTATTTTGAATACGGAATGAAAGAGCTTAAGGAAATAGGAGCAGAGATCATTGATGAGCATTATTACAGAAGTCCGGAGTGGTTTAGAGAAAATGCAACCCGTTACGACAGCTACGACCGTAACGGTCCAAAAATTTTCGCGGGAGAATACGCAGCACAAAGTGTTGCTATTGCAAGTCCGGATAACAAAAACAACTGGGAGACTGCATTGTCTGAAGCTGCATTTATGACTGGTTTAGAGCGCAATGCTGAAGTGGTTCAACTTACTTCGTATGCACCGTTGATGGCACACGCTGAAGGTTGGCAGTGGACACCAGATATGATCTGGTTCAATAACTTAGAATCCTACGGTACACCGAATTATTACGTTCAAAAATTGTATTCAACCAATAAAGGGACCGATTTGATCTCAGTAACTCAAAATGGCGAAGACTTGGTTGGGCAAGACGAGCTATACGCTTCAGCAACTTTGGATTCAGAAGCTAAGGAAGTTGTGTTGAAAGTTGTGAATACTTCAAGCGATGCTCAGGAGGTAAAATTGAATTTTAAAGGAAAATCAATCAAGAATAAGGGAAAAGTGATCGTCTTGAAAGAAGAGAACCTTACGCAGGAAAATTCATTTGATGCGCAAGAGGCAATCAGTCCGTCAACCGAAGAGATTAAAGTAAAAGGTGATTCAGCAAGTTATGAAGTAGCTCCTTACTCATTAAATATCATAAGAATACCGGTAAAATAAATTGTCTTAAAAAAAATCTAAAAATATTAAGTGTGAAATATACATTTTTAAATAGATTATAGTAGATTTGTTAGGCAGTAAGATTTTAGTTTATGAAAGAATATGTAATTGGTCTTGACTATGGATCAGATTCTGTACGTGCAGTTCTCATTGATGCCGTTACAGGAACAGAGATAGAAGCAGAAGTAAGCTATTATAAACGCTGGAAACAGCGTTTATTCTGTGACGCTTCAGAAAATCGTTTTCGCCAGCATCCTTTAGATCTTTTAGAAGGTTTAGAAGCAACCATAAAAGCGGTAGTTTCAAGAAGTGGTGTTTCGGCTGAAGCTGTAAAAGGAATTTGTATTGATACGACCGGATCATCACCTATTCCGGTTACCAAAGAAGGAATTCCTTTGTCGCTCACCGAAGGTTTTGAAGAAAATCCTAATGCGATGATGGTACTCTGGAAAGATCATACCGCAATCGCTGAAGCGAACGAGATCAATCATCTCGCACGTACTTGGGGCGGTGAAGATTTTACAAAATATGAAGGAGGAATCTATTCTTCAGAATGGTTTTGGGCTAAGATTTTACACGTAGTGCGTGAAGACGAACCTGTGAAGCAAGCGGCATACTCCTGGATGGAGCATTGCGATTGGATCACTTTTGCGCTGCTTGAAAACGTAGCCTTAGAAGATTTTAAACGCAGTCGCTGTGCAGCCGGACACAAAGCTATGTGGCACGAGAGCTGGGGTGGCTTACCACCTGAAGAATTTTTAGAAAAACTAGACCCTTATCTGGCAGAATTAAGAGGCAGACTTTATACTGAAACTTTTACTTCTGATGAGGTTGCCGGTCACTTAAGCGCCGCTTGGGCTGAAAAATTAGGCCTTTCTACCGCAACTAAAATCGCAGTAGGAACTTTTGATGCACACGCTGGAGCTGTTGGAGCTAAAGTTGAAGAGCATACACTGGTGCGCGTAATGGGAACATCAACGTGTGATATAAGCATTTCGTCACCAGATGTCGTTCACGATAAAACCGTTCGCGGTATTTGTGGTCAGGTTGACGGCTCTGTAATACCGGGCGCTGTAGGGCTAGAAGCAGGACAATCTGCTTTTGGGGATTTGCTGGCTTGGTTTAAAGATGTATTGAGTTGGCCAATTGATAATCTTGTGCTTACTTCAGATATCCTTTCCGCAGAACAAAAGGAGCAACTAAAAGAAGAAATAGAATCTGATTTTATCAGAAAATTATCTGATGCAGCAGAAGCGATTCCGCATAATGAAGCGATTCCCGTTGCTCTAGATTGGATCAACGGAAGAAGAACTCCAGATGCAAATCAAGAGCTTGAGGCTGCGATCACCAACCTGAATATGGGAACGCGTGCTCCGCATATCTTTAAAGCCTTAGTAAATGCGATTTGCTTCGGTTCTAAAAAGATCTTAGACCGTTTTGATGAGGAAGGTATCGAGATCAAATCTGTTGTAGGTATTGGCGGTGTTGCCCGTAAATCTAAATTTATTATGCAATCATTGGCAAATACGCTCAATGTACCTATCAAAGTTGCTGCTTCAGATCAAGCTCCGGCTTTAGGAGCGGCTGTTTACGCTGCTGTTGCTGCAGGCATTTATCCTAATGTCATTGAAGCCAGTAAAACTTTAGGAAGTGATTATGAAGCAGAATACCTTCCGCAGGAAGAACACTTGGCAGAATATGCTGAGCTGATGCAGCGTTACGAAGTCTTAAGTGATTTTGTAGAGAAAAATATTACCAAATCGAAAAAGAACATCAAAGAACATGTATAAATCTTTAAAGGAAGAATGCTACGAAGCTAATATGGAGCTAGACGCTTTAGGTCTGGTTATTTACACTTTTGGTAACGTAAGCGCGGTAGATCGTAAAAATGGTGTCTTTGCCATTAAACCTAGTGGAGTACCCTACGAAACCTTAAAACCGGAAGATATTGTTATCGTTGATTATGATAACAACATTGTAGAAGGTGTCAAACGACCTTCTTCAGATACCAAAACACACGCCTATTTATACAAGCATTGGGAAGATGTGGGCGGTATTGCACACACGCACGCAACCTATTCGGTAGCTTGGGCTCAGGCACAGATGGACATTCCTATTTTTGGAACCACGCACGCAGATCATCTGACGGCAGATATCCCGTGTGCGCCGCCGATGCACGACGACCTTATTTCCGGGAATTATGAACACAACACCGGGATTCAGATTCTAGACTGTTTTAAAGACAAAGGTTTGGATTATAAAGAGGTTAATATGGTACTTTTGGGTAACCACGGTCCTTTTGCTTGGG
This sequence comes from Leeuwenhoekiella palythoae, assembly GCF_900130045.1. Taxonomy (GTDB): domain Bacteria; phylum Bacteroidota; class Bacteroidia; order Flavobacteriales; family Flavobacteriaceae; genus Leeuwenhoekiella; species Leeuwenhoekiella palythoae. Next base: position 331,168 of record NZ_FQXT01000001.1, on the reverse strand, counting down.
GTGAAACTGCTGCAAAAGCAGTTTATAACAGCAAGGTTCTAGAAGAAGTTGCCCGTATGGCGCAATTGACACTTCAGATCAATCCTAATGCACCAAGACTTAAAGATTCGCTTATAAAAAAGCATTATGAGCGCAAGCACGGTAAGGATGCTTATTATGGGCAGGGCTGCTAATCGTTAAACTAATCAATTACAATTTCAAATTATGGGATTAATCACATTTGCCGCGTTTACCCTTCTGGTTGCGGTTATTTCTTATTTCGCTTCGCGTAAGACTGATGAAACAACTTCTGACGGATACTTTCTGGGGGGTCGTAGTCTTACCGGACCTGTGATCGCAGGTTCACTTTTATTAACCAACCTTTCTACCGAACAAATCATAGGTACAAACGGGGTAGGTTTTAGCGAAGGAATACTCATTGCAGCTTATGAAATCGTTGCCGCTGTGGCTATGGTATTTACGGCTTTTGTTTTGCTCCCAAAATATTTAAAAGGCGGAATTTCTACTATTCCTCAATTTTTAGAGAAACGCTACGGAAAACTTACGAAAACGATTGTGTCCATCCTGTTTTTGATGGCCTATGCGATCTCGATGCTTCCCACGGTATTGTATTCGGGAGCTTTGGCGATCAATACGATGTTTGATATTCCGGAGCGTATGGGACTTGATCCCGAAGCTGCGCTTTGGGTAACCGTTTGGGGAATTGGACTTATAGGATCTATTTATGCCATTTTTGGTGGATTAAAAGCTGTTGCGGTCTCTGACTCGATTAATGCTGTTGGTCTGATCGTAGGAGGTTTATTAATTCCTGTTTTCGGTTTGATGGCTGTAGGTAACGGAAGCGTTTTTGAAGGGTTGAATGTAGTAACTACTAATCTTCCTGAAAAGTTTGAAATCCTAGGCGGACCTAATTCGTCTGTGCCGTGGACTACTTTATTCACAGGTATGCTTATCGTGAACTTCTACTATTGGGGAACCAATCAAGCGATCATTCAGCGTGCACTTGGAGCAAAAAATTTAGCCGAAGGGCAAAAAGGTTTATGCCTTGCAGCTATTGTAAAGATATTAGGTCCTATTATTGTTGTACTGCCTGGAGTAATTGCTTTTGAATATTTCAACGGAAACCTTGACAATGCAGATGAAGCGTACCCGATGCTTGTAAAAGCAGTACTACCAACCGCGTTTGTAGGATTCTTTGCAGCTGTATTGTTTGGTGCGATCTTGAGTTCGTTTAACTCCGCCCTAAACAGTTCTGTAACCTTATTCGGTCTGGACTTGTATAAACAGTATTTCAACAATAATGCTTCAGAAAAACAAGTGGTACGCGCAGGAAAAACCTTCGGTATCTTTTTAGCCATTTTTTCTATGGCGTTGGCACCCTTACTTTACGGAGTAGAAGGTGGTATTTTCAACTACCTTCAAGAATTAAATGGTTCGTTTAGTGTACCTATTCTTGCGATCATTTTGGTTGGGTATTTCTCCAAACGTGTTTCAGGAAAAGCTGCCAATATCGCAATTGTTTTTGCAGTAGTAACGTATCTGGTCACGCTTTACGTTGTAAAACCTATTATCGCCGGCAATGCAGTAGCGGCCGCAGAACTCTCTGGGGTAACTGATGCGTCAGAACTAGCAATGGTGGCTAAAGACGCGTTCCCAAGTTTCTTACATATTATGGGAATCATCTTTGTGTTGGTTCTTATCATCTTGTTTACCGTGAGTAAATTCTTTCCACGTCAAACAGATTATCTTGAAGAATACACCCGCCAGGTTGATATTACCCCTTGGAAATACTTAAAACCGGCAGGCGTTGTGATTTGCATCGCAGTGGTAAGTATTTACGTTTATTTCTCCTAATCAATATTTAAATAAAGCACATTATATTAGAAATTATGAATTATAACATTGATCATCTTGAGGTTTGGTTTGTAACCGGAAGTCAACATTTATATGGAGCGGAAGCTTTAAAACAAGTAGCAGATCACTCTAAGAAAATTTCAGAAGGACTTAACGACGCTGCGGCTGTACCTGTTAAGATCGTTTATAAAGATCTGGTTACTACACCAACCGAAATCACTGATTTATGTCTTGAGGCCAATAGTAACAAAAATTGCATCGGTTTAATTTTATGGATGCATACATTTTCACCGGCGAAAATGTGGATTAAAGGATTGAATATTCTTCAAAAGCCTGTCTGCCATTTACACACACAATTTAATGCAGAAATCCCTTGGGGCGAGATTGATATGGATTTTATGAATCTTAATCAATCTGCCCACGGTGATCGTGAATTTGGTTTTATGATGTCGCGTATGCGTAAAAAACGCAAGGTTGTTGTAGGCCACTGGCAAGATGCTCGAGTGCAAAAGAAATTAGGCGTATTTACACGCGTAGCTTTAGGATGGAATGAATTCCAAAACCTTAAAGTAGCCCGTATTGGCGATAATATGCGCGAGGTTGCAGTAACTGAAGGAGATAAGGTAGAAGCACAAATGCGTTTTGGGTTTACCGTAAACGGATTTGATTCTTCAGACATTGTGGCGAAGATCAATGAGATTAAGCAAGAAGATCTTGATGCGTTATTAAAAACCTATGAAACCGAATATGAACTGCACGATTCTATTAAAGAAGGGGGTGAGAAGCGCCAGTCTTTAGTTGATGCAGCAAAAATTGAATTAGGCTTAAGAGCCTTTTTAGAAGAAGGTGGTTTTGGAGCGTTTACAGATACGTTTGAAAATCTTGGTGAATTGAAACAATTACCGGGAATCGCTACGCAGCGCCTTATGGCAGATGGTTACGGTTTTGGTGGAGAAGGAGACTGGAAAACAGCAGCCTTGACGCGTGCGATGAAAGTGATGGCTATTGGTCTTGAAGGCGGAACTTCGTTCATGGAAGATTACACCTACCACTTCACACCACAAGGTTCTTATGTGCTAGGTTCACATATGTTGGAGATTTGTCCATCTATCGCAGATGCTAAACCAAAATGTGAAGTACATCCATTAGGAATTGGCGGTAAAGAGGATCCGGCGCGTTTGGTGTTCAATTCACCGGCAGGACCTGCGATTAATGCTTCATTAGTTGATATGGGTAACCGTTTTCGTCTAATCGTAAACGAAGTTGAAGCCGTTAAGCCGGAAGCAGATCTTCCGCATTTACCGGTAGCGCGTGTACTTTGGGATTGTAAACCAAATCTTGACATCGCCGCAACAAGCTGGATTCACGCAGGAGGCGCCCACCATACCGTGTATAGCCAGGCGGTAACAACTGAATTTATGGAAGATTTTGCCGATATCGCAGGCATCGAATTACTTGTGATCGACGATCAAACCCGAGTGCGTGATTTTAAGGATACGATAAATGCTAACGAAGCTTATTATCATATCTTTCAGCATCGTATGTAAGTTTTAAATAATCGAATTATGAAATTAAATAGAAATCTTTTACTTGTTCCTGTTGTATTAGGAATGGCGCTTTCGATGGTAAATTGTAAAAATGAGCCGAAGAAAGAAGAAACCGCCGTGGTGGCAGAAATGCCAGAAGCAAGCATTACCAAGTCAGACTTTGGTATGACGCCAGATAGCATTGCTGTTGAAAAATACAGCCTTGTTAACGCCAATGGAATGGAAGTGGATATCATCACGTACGGTGGTATTATTACCAGCTTAAAGGCACCTAGCCAAGACAGCACGTTTCAAGATGTAGTACTCGGTTATGATACTTTAGAGGAATATACTACGACCGGAAATCCAACTTTTTTTGGAGCTTTGATCGGGCGCTATGGGAACCGTATTGCTAAAGGAAAATTTTCTATTGATGGTGAAGAATATCAATTACCAACTAACGACGGACCAAACAGTCTGCACGGTGGAAAAGGTTTTGATAAAGTAGTCTGGACCGCTGAGGAAATTGAAGACGGCGATAACGTAGGCTTGAAGTTGACTTATACCAGTCCTGATGGGGATCAAGGCTATCCGGGGAATTTAGAAACTACTGTTGTTTATACACTTCAGGCGGACAATACGCTTAAAGTAGATTATGAGGCAACTACAGATAAGGCAACGGTTGTAAATCTTACTCAGCACTCGTATTTCAACTTATCTGGGGATTTTGATAATACCATTTTAGATACCGAAGTAATGTTGAATGCAGATCATTATTTACCGGTTGATGAAACTTTGATTCCAACAGGGGAGTTGCGTGCTGTTGAAGGTACACCTTTTGATTTCCGTGAAGCGAAAGCGATTGGTGCAGAAATTGAAGCTGAAAACGATCAACTTAAAAAAGGGCAGGGTTATGATCATTGCTGGGTTTTAAATGATGAAAGCGGAGCGATGCATTTAGCCGCTACAGCTTATGATCCACGAAGTGGAAGATTCTTAGAAGTGATGACCACAGAGCCTGCGATTCAGTTTTATACCGGAAATTTCTTAGACGGGACTTTACCGCAAAAAGGAGGCGAAGGTACTTATGCTTTAAGAAGTGGTTTCTGTTTAGAAACACAGCATTACCCAGATTCACCTAACCAGTCTGAATTTCCATCTACTGTTTTAAAACCGGGAGAAACGTATAGCACAACTACAAGCTTTAAGTTTTCAGTAAAATAAAAATGCGCTAAGCATTTGTGTTTAGATGAAAAAGCCCAATGTTATTTACATTGGGCTTTTTGTGGTTTACAAGCGTTGCTTCAAATTTTGTTCGCAGAGCGTAATAATTTGTTCAATACGTTTCTGCCGTGTCGCTTCTCTCTTAGCTTGATTGAGCCAATACAAATAGCTTTTGCGATAGCCCCGGGCAAAATTTTCGTAGTTCTCAAAAGCTTTAGGAATGTTATTAAATGCCTCTTGAAGATCTTCCGGGATGATTCCGTTTTCTACATCGTCTAAAGCCGTCCACGAACCGTTTTCTTTTGCAATTTCAATAGATTTATGACCACTTTTGTGCATTAGACCATCTTGAACTAATTGTTCAATATAGGCTTTGTTTACGGCGCTCCAAACGCTTTTGGCATTTCGCTTACAGAAGTACTGCTTACGCCTGTCTTCATCAATTTTTCTTACGGTGCTGTCGATCCAGCCGTAACAGATTGCGACTTGAACCGCTTCTTCCCAGCGCATACTGGGTTGTTGAGAGGTCACCTTGTAGAACACAAGATCGACTCCGGTATCACTTTCATGATTTTCATGCAGCCAGGCGCGCCATTCTTCGGCATTTTTAAAATAGAGTAGTGGACGCTTGGGTTTGGTCATTACTAGTTGATCTCTTCAAATTCGATATAGAAATTACGATCAATATTAAAATCGGTGATCGGCGCATCAAAGGACTTGGTTTTCCATGCTGCTGAAGGATAAATCCATTCTTTCTGTTCATTTACGTGAATTTGAATTGGCATATCAAAACCTTCCACAATATCCGCATAGCGGAATTTTAACGTATTCCCATCAATAGAATATTCTAACTCCGGAATCATCGTTGTACGTAAATATTGCTCCCAGAATTCCGTTAGATCAATCCCGCTTTGTTCGCTAATATAGTTTTCAATCTGAGCGGTGGTAACGGTTTGATGATAAAATTCTTTATTTAATCCGCGTAGAATCGTACGCCACTTTTCATCATCCTCAACGAGTTGTCTCAGGGTGTGCAGAACATTAGCCCCTTTATAATACATATCACCGCTTCCCTCGTGATCTACCCCATAGGTGCCTATAATAGGGCGATCGTTACGGATAGCGCTTCGGGTTCCTATAACATAATCTGCTGAAGCTTCTTTTCCGAAGAAATAATCCAAATATAGATTTTCAGAATATGCCGTAAAGCCTTCGTGTACCCACATATCTGCAACATCTTTATTGGTGATGTTGTTGGCGAACCACTCGTGACCACTTTCATGAATGATAATAAAATCAAATTTTAAACCCCATCCAGTACCCGAAAGATCACGGCCTAAATAGCCGTTTTCATATTTGTTTCCGTACGTCACATTACTTTGATGTTCCATTCCTAAATAAGGCACTTCAACCAATTTGTACCCATCTTCATAAAACGGATACGGTCCAAACCAATGCTCAAAAGCTTCGAGCATCATTGGTACCTGCTTAAACTGTTCTTGAGCTTTGTCAAGATTTTCTTTAAGTACATAAAAGTTTAGATCAAGCGGACCTTTTTCACCTTTATAAGTCTCTGAAAAATGCGCATAATCAGCAATGTCAGCACTTATGCCATAACTATTGATAGGATTTTCAACACTCCAATGAAACCTATTCTTATCAGTAGTTGAAGAAGAATCAACCAATGTACCGTTTCCTACAGCAGTCAAGCCCTTAGGAACTGTAATGTATAAGTCTAAACTTTCAACCTCATCATAAGGAATATCTTTATTAGGCCACCAGATGGAAGAGCCAATACCCTGATTAGCATTAGCTGCAAAGGCTTTACCCTTGGCGTCTTTTTGCCAGGTCCAGCCACCGTCCCAAGGAAGGCGTGCTCCTTCTACCGGTTTGCCTTCAAAAGCTATGGTAATTTTATTAGAAGCTTCTTTTTTCTGTTTTTTCTGTAGTGAAATAAAATAGGCTGCGCCATCTTTTTTGATCGCTAATTTCTTGTCATTTTGAGTAGCGCTCAAAATTTTCATCGGTTCTTGCAAGTCAATTTGCAAGGTTTGATAGGGCTCTAGTACTTTATAGGTGATGGTATTTGAACCAGAAATGAACTTATTGTCAGGATCAACAGTCACTTTTAAACTATAATGGCTGACATCCCACCACGCCCGTTCTGGCGTAATACTTCCTTTTAGGGTGTCTTCATGTGTGAATTGGTGCTCTTGAGCAAATGCAGTCAGGCAAAAGAAGCCTAAAAGCATTGAAAATAGTTTATGCATTTTGAGTATTTAAAAACTGTAATTCAAATGTTGTTCCAAAAAAAGAAAAATTAGCGCATAATAGCATTAGGAAAAACCACGACACTTTCGTGACCGTTAGCACCTACAGCAGCAACACCAAAGAATGAATTGTCAATTACAATTCCGTCTAAAGTGATTTCTGAAACATCACCCACATAGCGGCTGTGATCCCAAGTAGGAGAGGTAGTGTCACGCCAATAGATTTTATAACCAAAAGCTCCGTCTACTTTGCTCCATTTGAGTTTTACATCTGCTTCTACAATACCACCAATCTCAACAGTTTCAGGAGCTGGTGGTGCCCAAGCTAAGCTAGCTAAGTTGATCGCATTTACAGCGGTAAGTTTTGCTGCATACGGGAAATTAACGTGTTCTACTACATCCCCGTAAGCGATACCACCTTCCGTGCGAATATCTTGATGCTGCTGGGTGTAATTTTCATGTGCTTCCATTATGCGAATTCCGGCGAAGCCCAGATCATTAAAAGGTCTGTGGTGTCCGCCGCGACCAAAACGATCTAAACGATAGATCATCATCGGGTTCATTTCCGGCATATAATCTTTTACATTTTTATGTACATAGCGGGCCAGTTGGCGCGAATTTCCGTCAACTTCTCCACCATAAAATCTTCGGGCCCTGCGTTGATTTTCGGTTTCATTTGCAGGAACCGGTTCAGAAAAAATTCTAAAATCGCGATTGCTGATCACACCGTCTACCCCTTTGATATTTCCTATCATATCATTGTTTAGAATCCCGATGATGTCCCAGCCTTGTGCGGTTGCATAATCTGCAAGTCCTTTACCACCAAATAAGCCTTGCTCTTCACCAGACAGACCAACATAAATGATGCTGTTTTCAAATTTGTATTTAGACAAAACGCGCGCAGCTTCCATAGTGCCCGCCATTCCGCTTGCATTGTCGTTTGCACCCGGAGCATCAGTTGTAAAATCGGTTGCATCGCTCCCGCGAGAATCTATATCACCACTCATAATGATAAACCGATTAGGATATTTTGTTCCTCGTTGAATTGCCACAACATTCACCACATAGGTTTGTTTTGGAATACGGCTGCCCATACTTGGAGTTACCAGATCTTTCTGATAAAAAACTTCAAGGCAGTCACCACAATTTTCAGATGTTTTTTCAAAATCAGCTTTTATAAAGCGGCGTGCCGCGCCAATGCCACGGGTGTCGCTAAGGGTATCGCTAAAGGTATTTCGAGTTCCAAAGCCGGCGAGCGTGCGTACATCTTTTTCAATTCGATCTGCAGAAACCGCATCGATGATGCTGTAAATACGTAAATCTGTTTCTGAAGGCACATTGTTTTGGGCAAATAAAGCTGTGAAACAGCAAAGAAAAGCGAGGGTAAAAGGATACTTCATATTGTTATTTAGGGTTAAAAAAAGTACGAGCAGTATTAGAAAAAATACTGCTCGTGATAAATTTATGCTAATTTATTGGCATCACCAAAGGCTGAAATACCACCTATGCCTGCCTTGAGTTAGTTTACTAGGATGCAGCAAACTTTTTAAGCAAGTCTCGTACACGGTCGGTATCGTCTACATAATATTTTGCTGCTGTTTTTTGAAGTCCCACTTTGATCGTAAATGCATCGTCAGGAAGGTCGTGAAACATGTATTCATCAGTCCAATCATCACCTATCGCAAATTTAAACGTGTAGTCTTTACCGAAAATATGCTTGGTCACCGCTTTCCCTTTATGAATGGTACTGTCTTTAATTTCCAATACTTTATTTCCGTCAAGAACTCCAAGTTCGTTATTCGCCGAAAGTTCTTTCAATACGGTTGAAAGTTCACTGGCGCGTTTTTCGCCTAAGTCGGGATCGGCATTGCGGTAATGCCAAGCCAATGAATAATTTTTCTCCTCGATAAATGTACCTGCGGTGCGGTCAACATATTTTTCAAGAATAGGACGCACCGTTTCCATCCAATCATTTTTAAGATTTTCTGTTACTGCCCATTCTCCGCCCACAGGACGTTTCCAAACGCCGTGTTCTGCGATGAGCGTGATAGGCACATCTTGCCACCAAGTCCCTAGTGTATGGCGATCGCGACCGCTAATGATCACCACCTCAGTATTTTCTTGACTGTGAATTGTTTTTGTTAACTCGAGTAGTTCTTCATCAGGGCTTGCATCTTCCGGGTTGTTTACAAAACCTCTTAAAGTCCCGTCATAGTCTAAAAACAAAATACGTTTTTGTGAAGCTTTATAAGCGTTGAACATTTCTTCTTCTTGATCTTGACGCATACGTATTGCTTTTACAATATCAGATTTATGAGCGGTGTCTTCTAATGAATGCATAAAATCGTGCGCCCACTTCTCCACATTATAGCGCTTTAAACGTTTTTGAAGAAATTTGTTGCGCTTGATCTGTTCTGCTTCGGGCATTTCCATCGCCTGTTTTAGTGCATCGGCGATCTCTTCAAAGTTATTCGGATTAATGATCAGTGCTTCGCTCATTTCTTGCGCAGCACCGGCCATTTCACTAAGAATAAGTACTCCCGTTTTATCTGTTCTGGTAGCGACATATTCTTTGGCAACGAGATTCATTCCATCTCTAATCGGTGTCAGCAGTGCGACGTCACAAGTAGTATATAAATCGATTAGATTTTCAAAAGGCATTGAACGGTAGAAATACCAGATGGGCGTCCAGCTTACGGTTGCAAATTTTCCGTTAATTCGTCCTACGAGTTCGTCTACTTCTTTTTTCAACAACTGATACTGCGGAACATTAGAACGCGAGGGTACAGCCAGCATCACCAAGCGTACCTTTTCTTTAAACTCCGGATACTTTTCTAAGAAGTATTCATAAGCGCGAATACGATTGGCGATCCCTTTACTATAATCTAAACGGTCTATAGATAGGATCATTTTTGCATCGGGAGTCGAATCAATATGTAAATCTAAGCGACGCTGAAGCTCTGACTGATTTTTAGCAGCATCGTGCTTGGCAGCGGCTTCAGAAAATTTTTCATAGTCAATTCCCATAGGGTAGGAGTTCACCGTGACAATGCGATCTTTTAAGGTAATCTCGTTAAAACTTACTTCTTGTCGCAGAATACGCGAAACCGAACTTAAAAAGTGACGCTGATAATCATAAGTATGAAAACCAATAAGGTCTGAACCAAGCAGACCTTTTAAAATTTCTACTCTCCACGGAAGCGTTCTAAAAACCTCATAAGAAGGAAACGGAATGTGTAAAAAGAATCCAATCTGCACATCGGGGCGCTCTTTTTTGATCAGCTCGGGCAAGAGCATCAATTGATAATCGTGCACCCATACGGTGTCGCCTTCCTCGATGTTCTCTAGAACTACATTTGCATATTTTTTATTAACCTCAACATAGGTTTGATAGCTTTCCTTCTCAAACTCGGTATATTCCATAAAGTAATGGAATAACGGCCAAATTGTACGGTTAGAAAAGCCATAGTAGAAACCATTAATGTCTTTTTCGGTAAGTGAGACAGGTACACACTGCTCTTTTTTTGCGGCAGCGACAACCTCATCTACCAGTTCTTCTGGCGTTTCTTCTTCGGTCAGGCCGGTCCAACCGATCCAGACACCGTTACTGTCTCTATGTACAGATTTCATTCCGGTTGCTAATCCACCTACGCTTGGCGTCGCTTTGATGGTATAATTGTCAATTTGTAATTGTAAAGGCAGTCGATTTGAAATAATGATAGTTTTACTCATAAAAACAGGTAATCGGAGGGTTAGATTTTTTGTGATTGCTTAAATTTCGGAAAATCGTAGCGGTTAGGCTATACGTTTAATAGAACTTTAGAATTTTTATTCTCTTATGGACAATTTGAATTATGGAATTATTGGCAACTGCAAGAGTGCAGCACTTATCTCAGACAAAGGCTCTTTAGATTGGTGTTGTCTGCCCATTTTTGATTCACCTTCGGTTTTTGCTAAACTTTTAGATGAAGAAAAAGGAGGTTCACAGAGTTTTGAGGTCAGTGACGCTTACACCATTACCCAGCAATATATGTGGCAAACCAATATCTTACGCACGATGTACGATAATGGTACCGATGCTTTTGAGGTGTTTGATTTTATGCCCAGGTATGAAAAGCGAAGCGGCTCTTTTTACGCCCCACCTGACATAATTCGATTTATACGATTAGTTAAGGGTGCGCCTAAATTTGTGTGTAATTACGATCCCAAACTAGAATATGCCAGTACCGAAACTATCACTGTAAATAAAGGGGAATACATAGAAAGTTATACTAATGAAGGGAAATACGATTCCCTTTATTTGTATACCAATCTAGAAAAGGAAGCTATCCTCACTAAGAAAGAAATAACCCTGGACGGCAATGCTTTTCTCTTGATGTCTTATCATGAAAAACTGATGGAGCAAACGCTAGACCGTGCATATTTGAAGTTTCAGCGTACTAAAGTATACTGGATGAACTGGAGTGAAGCGACCACAAAATATCCTTTATATCAAAACGAAATTATGCGTAGCGCGCTTACCTTAAAGGCGCTTACGTTTGAGAAATCTGGAGCCGTTCTCGCTGCTGCAACTACTTCATTACCCGAAACTATAGGCGAAGTCCGCAACTGGGATTATCGTTTTTGTTGGGTGCGTGATGCTTCAATGGTGATTCGGGTGATCTCTAATTTAGGACATACTAAATATGCACAGAATTTTCTTCAGTTTATCATAGATACGCTTCCTGATAAAGATGAGAAAATGCAAATTATGTATGGTATCAATGGAGAAAAGGAACTCACAGAGCATACGCTAGATCATCTTTCAGGCTATAAAAATTCGGCACCGGTACGCATTGGTAATGCAGCTTACGTTCAAAAGCAAAATGATATCTACGGAATTCTGATGGAAGTGATCTATCAGCAATTTATTCAGTTTGAAACGACACTTGAAAATAGCGAAGAGCTGTGGACGGTGGTTCTCGGAATTGTGAAAATCGTTAAGCGCCATTGGCAAGAACCCGATAAAGGAATTTGGGAATTGCGCACCGAAGATCGTCACTTTACGTTCTCAAAATTACTGTGCTGGGTGGCAGTAGATCGCGCCATTAAAATTGCTGAAGTCTTAAACCGAAGACGCCATCTTGAAGATTGGGATGTGTTGCGTAAGGAAATTCACGACGAAATTCACGACAACGCCTGGAATGAAGATATGCAGGCCTACACGCAGTATTACGGTTCAAAAGATATGGATGCTTCGACACTCCTAATGGAGCAATATGGCTTTATTGATGCTAAAGATCCTCGTTTTGTATCTACCGTAGAAGCCACCGAACGCGAACTTTGTAAAGATGGTTTGATGTATCGTTATAAAAATGAAGATGACTTCGGTGAACCGAGCTCGTCGTTTACCATTTGCACATTCTGGTTTATTGATAGTTTATATAAGGTAGGGCAGAAGCAAAAAGCGATAAAGTACTTTGATCAGTTGTTGTCGTATAGCAACCATTTGGGCTTGTTCAGTGAGGATATTGATTTTAAAACGAAACGTTTACTAGGGAATTTCCCTCAAGCGTATTCACACTTGGCTTTGATAGAAACAGCCACCAATTTTGCAAAATACGGTCAGGAGGATGAAGAAGAAACACAGTTTAAACCTATTTTGTATTAAAAAAGATTCAGCGTTTAAAATAGAAAAGCGGCTTCAAAGCCGCTTTTATTATCAATAGATCTGCTAAAAGTTAAATGCTAAGTGGATAACTATTAGGGTATTAATTTTGAAGTATTTATCGAATGTAGTTACTTTGTAATAACTTTTAAAATTATGGAAACATCAATAATCAAAATTGGAAATTCAAAGGGACTTCGTTTAAGTAAGACCATTTTAGAAAAATACGGTATTAAGGATAAGGTTGAACTTATACTTGAAAAAGGACAGATAATTCTTAAACCGATCAAAACACCGAGAAAGGATTGGGAAAAAGAATTTAAAAAAATGAGTGAGAACGGAGATGACAAATTATTAATGAATGATGTATTTGATGACGAAAACCTAGAGGAATGGAGTTAAATCAATACTCAATTGTTCTTGTAAACCTAGATCCAACGATAGGGAGTGAAATAAAAAAGACAAGACCTTGTGTTATCGTTTCACCTAATGAAATGAATAAATACTTGAATACCATCGTGCTTGCACCTATGACCACAAATTTAAAAAGGTACCCCACCAGAGTTGCGGTAAAACATAATGGTAAAAATGGAATGATTGCCATTGATCAAATCCGAACTGTTGATAAAGCTAGAATTATTAGAGTTTTTGAAAATCTAACAAAAGCTGAAATCAAAAAATGTAAAGAAGTACTTAGAGAAACCTTTGTAGATTAAAAAAGAAATTACGCAAAAAGTACTTTTATACTTCAACGTAGAACCAAGCGACTATTGTAACTGACGTCGATTTACTGTCTCGCCTCCATAATACGCTTCATACTTACATCTTCGTAGTTTCGTTTAACAAAAGCTAAAGCCGTTTTTACGATTTGTCCCATAGACTTGGCTCGTTTAAATTTCATATCCATTGTGTAGTCGTACAACTGACTACGTAACTCTTTCAGATTTTCTTCGGTAGAAATGTTATCGTGCGTCATACATTTTAAAAGTCGGCGTAGTCTGTTTTTTGAAGTGATAATTCTCTTAGCGAGAACCGCACGTTCTTCCTCGCGATATTGCTCAATAGATTTATCGCGTAGCCGGTTAGAAACTAACTCAACCATTCTGAAGTTTTCCTTAAAAATGTGCGGCTTGTAGACTTTAAAATTTCCTTCGTAAGCTTGCTGGTCAAAATCTATAGCGCGTATTTTATATTTAATATGATCAAAGTCGTGGGTTGGGATCACGACATAATTATACGAGCGCATATCTCCCAATAACAAGATCATACAACGTTCATTAAACTTTACAAATTCTTTAGCCAACTGCGCTTTACCCACATCATCACATTCTTCGAGATAATCAGAAATAAAAACATCTCCGGGAATACCCACGATATGTTCTTCGATTAAGGTGTCTTTATAGACCAAAAAGTTAATACGGTTAGGCGATAAAATATGCTCGAGGTCCAAGCCATAAATACGACTTGCATCAGCTTTTTTTACGTAGAAATACGTATAGTTATCATTAAAAATATTATTGACCTTTATACGGAAAGGCTTCGAGTTTCCAAACGTACAATAGTCAATAGCCGTCACACTTAAAAAAGGAAGCACATTCTCGTTTCCGTCAGAATGTAAAATCGCATACACGCGTTTTAAGCTTTCTTCAATTTCTTTACGTTCGTGTTCCGGGTAGTAGACACTGATCCATAAAGTGTCTTTGTCATTTTTATCATAAATATTTATTCCGCCGGAAAACCGCAAAAGATCATCATAAAAAACAGGTATTTGCGTCAAACGATTGTATTTGTTCAAATACTCTTCTAAGCGTTCTCCAATGGGATACGTAGGCTTTTTACGAGACATTAATTTATCTTCCATAGCAGGTAATTTTGATGAATTTGATAAAGAAAATCTACTGATTTTCTAATGTGATTCTGATGTAAAGGTACTAATGCGATGTAACAAAACATAAGCTAAACCGTCTTGTTAGGGAACGTTAATTCTAAAAATACGCTTTTGGAAACAATTCTTACACTAAATAATCTCACCAAACATTACGGAAAGGTTAAAGCGGTAAACGACCTGAGTTTTACTATTGAAAAAGGCAATGTTTACGGCATTTTAGGCCCTAACGGAAGTGGGAAATCTACAACCTTAGGAATGGTCCTCAATGTGGTTAATGCAACTTCGGGAAACTTTAAATGGTTTGACGGAACTGACACCACCCACAATGCGCTTAAAAAAGTAGGAGCGATCATCGAGCGTCCTAATTTTTACCCGTATATGACCGCTGCTCAAAATTTGGAGTTGGTTTGTACCATTAAAGATGTTGACCCAAGTAAGATTGAAGAAAAGCTAGAGATCGTTCACCTTCTGGATCGTAAGGACAGTAAATTCAGTACATTTTCTTTGGGGATGAAGCAGCGTTTGGCCATTGCTTCAGCGCTTTTAAATGATCCTGAGATTTTAATTTTAGACGAACCTACAAACGGTTTAGATCCTCAGGGAATTCACCAAATACGAGAGATCATAAAGAACATCGCTAGTGGTGGTACTACGATTTTGCTCGCTTCACATTTACTGGATGAGGTTGAGAAAGTGTGTTCGCATGTAGTGATCATTAGAAAGGGAGTGAAACTGTATGCAGGGCCGGTAGATGAGTTGAACGCAAGTCACGGCTTTTTTGAATTACGTTGTGAACGGCAAACTGAGCTTATTCAAGTTCTAGAACGTCACCAAGATTTTGCTTCAGTAAAAGAAGAAAACGGACTCGTAACCGCATTTTTGAAAAATCCGCTTACAGCCGAAGAACTCAATACGCTTCTTTTTACTCAAGGCATTGTGCTTTCCCATTTGGTGAAGCGCAAAGAAAGTCTTGAAGAACAATTTTTACAACTTACTGCCAACCTTAACTAAGATTTTATGCTACGATTACTCACTATAGAATTTTATAAATTAAAACACAGTCGCTCTTCAAAAGTACTGAGCATCGCCTATTTTGTGATCTTATCATTTATTGCGCTTATCGCTTCGATAGAATTTAATCTGGGCGATTTTCAGATTCGTATTGCAGATCAGGGAATTTTTAATTTCCCGTTTATTTGGCATTTTAATACTTGGGTTGCGGCTACGCTTAAGTTTTTCCTGGCGATCGTGATCGTCTCGATGATTTCTAATGAATATAGCAACAGAACGCTCAAGCAAAATTTAATTGATGGCTTGAGCAAGAAAGAATTTATGCTGTCTAAATTTTATACGGTGATCGCGTTTGCTGCTTTATCTACACTGTTCATTTTTGTGATGACATTGATCTTGGGCTACTCGTTTTCTGATTATACTGAATTTAGCATCGTTACCCGAGAGATGGAATTTCTTCTTGCATACTTCTTCAAGCTGGTAGGGTTCTTCTCTTTCTGTCTTTTTTTAGGTGTTTTAGTGAAACGTTCGGCGTTCGCGTTAGGTTTTTTATTTGTGTGGTGGATCTTCGAAAATATCTCTTACGGAATTTTGCGTTGGCAAATAAATGCTGAAACAGCAGATGCAATCGTGCAATTCTTTCCGCTGGAAGCGATGAAAAACCTGATCAATTTACCTTTTCAGCGTTTGAATTTTATTGAGACTGCCGCAAATCAATTACAGGCAGATATTCAAATAGATTACGCGGTGCATTGGTATGAAGTTGGTATAGTTTCGGTATGGATTTTCTTGTTTATCTACGGCGCCTATAGATTATTGATGAAACGTGACCTTTAGAAATCGAAGCGTTCCTCAAGAGCATTTTCAGCTTAAACCGAAAAAATATAAGATATATCGATAGTTCTTCGGTAAGCATTTTTAATACATTAAATTGTGCTCCTATTTAATTAATCAGGAATTTAGTTAATGCGCCAACTTATACTTTTTGGACTTATAGGACTGCTACTGGGGAGTGTTGCCCGATCTCAAGGACAAGCGAATAACTGGTATTTTGGCGGCGGTGCAGGTTTAAATTTTAGTTCCGGGACACCAAGAGCATTAACCGATGGCAGCTTGTATACCTTAGAAGGCTGTGCATCTATTTCTGATGATGACGGAAACTTATTGTTTTATACCGATGGATCAACCGTTTATGGTAGCGATCACAGTATTTTACAAAACGGGACCGGTCTTTTTGGCAATTCTTCAAGCACACAATCAGCACTTATAATACCGCAACCCGATACGCCTGGGATCTATTACATTTTTACCGTAGATGCCGTAACACGCGTAGGAGAGGTGCATCAAGGAGTTAATTATTCTATAGTCGATTTTACTTCAAATCCTGATGGAATAGTTAGAGATAAAAATACCCGACTTCTAAATTATGCTGCTGAAAAATTAAGTGCCGTGATTAAAAGCTGTGATGATAATAGTGTGTGGCTAGTTACCTTATCATCGGCATCGGGTACGCAAACCACAGTTAATACGTTTTATGCTTACCAGCTAAGTTCGGCCGGGTTAAACACAACTGCGGTGCGTTCTAATGCCGGTTTTAACTCCAATGATCCCAGAGGAAATTTGAAGTTTTCTCCAGATGGGACCAAGCTTGCGATTGCTAACGCTGCAGATGGTTTGTATTTAGCCGAATTTGACTCAGAAAGTGGTCAAGTATTCAATACACAACGCCTAACGATTAACGGAAGTAATTTTGCAGCCTATGGCGTTGAATTTTCACCCAATAATCAATATTTATATTCAGCAAGTTCAAACAATGCTGATACTGAACTGGGAGCGGGAAATCATTTTTCCTCTTTAATTCAGTATGATCTAGAAGCTGCTGACATCAGTGGCAGTCAAGTGTCTTTAAATGAAAGCGGATATTTTAGAGGAAGTTTGCAACTTGCGCCTAACGGTAAAATTTATAGAGCGCTGAGCGCATCCTACACCGAAGGACTGAACTATTTAGGAGCTATTGAAAATCCCAATGCGGCGGGGCTTGCGGCAAGTTATAATGATCGAGCAGTGAATTTAGGTAGTGGTATCAGTTATCAGGGATTGCCGCCTTTTAATCAATCATTGTTTAATGAATTAGACATCATTCAAAATGACCTAAGCTCAACAGAATTATCGCTTTGCGATGGTGATAATTACGTTTTGGGGTATGATCCGGTTTCAGGAGCATCGTATTCTTGGTATCGCGATGACGTGCTGATTCCAGGGGCCACAAGCAATCAGCTGTCTATACGACAGCCGGTCGCAGCAAGCTTACCGTATACAGAAACTTATGAATTTCGTTTAGACCCTAATGACGGTAGTTGTGAAAAAGTAGGGGTGGCAGAAGTTACGTACTATGCGTATCCGCCAACAGTTTCTAGGATTTCATTGATACAATGCGAAGATGCTGCTACCGCAGATGGTTTAAGTATATTTAACCTTACCGAAGTTGAAAGCACGCTTACCGGTGGCGATACCACTTTTGAAGTAGCTTACTACCAGACGATTGCAGATGCGAACACTAGCAGCAATCCGATTGATCCCGTAGGTTATGAGAATACCACGCCCGTTGAAACCGTCTATGCACGGATCACCAATCCGGCTGGTTGTTCAATCATCAATACAATTGACTTACAAGTTAGTAGTACTACCGCAAACACTGCACTTCTTGAGGGTTGTGATTTAAATGATACCGGCTTTGCCGAGTTTGATCTTTCTCAGGCAGATGCTCAAGTTTTAGGCGGACTAACCGGCAGTTATGATGTTCATTATTATCCCACAGAAGAAGCAGCTTTGCTTGAAGATTCAGCTTTAGAGCTTCCGCAGTTATATACCAATCAAACAGCATATAATGAGACTGTTTTTGCTCGCGTGGAGAACAATAATGCGTGTTTTGCGATTAGCACAGTAGAGTTGAACCTAATACCTCGACCTGATTTCTCACTAGCTGCTGAAGCGATCTATTGTGCCGCTTCTTTTCCGGAAATTCAAACCTATAGTCCCGATTATACTAATCTCGATGCATCTCGAACATATAGCTACGAGTGGTTCCCGGAAGGACAAACCACACCTTATCTTGAAACTAATTTACCGGGAAGTCATACAATACGTGTGACAGATGTAAATACCGGCTGCTACAGAGAGGCAACCATAACCATTATTGAAGAAGAAATACCGATCATAGAAAATATCGAGGTGACTGATGCAACCGAAAACAACACGGCTACGATCACCCTTTCGGGGAATGGCGCATATGAAGTTGCTTTAGATGACGAAATAGGCCCGTATCAAGACGATCTATATTTCGACGGTCTTGCGCCGGGATTTCATATCCTGTATGTGCGCTCTAAAAATGGATGTACTGCAATAGCGCAGGAATTTAGCATCATTGGCTTTTCAAAATATTTTACGCCCAACGGTGATGGATATCACGACTTCTGGCAAGTGCAGGGAATTAGCGCAATGGTTCAGCCCGGTACTGTAATTCGTATTTTTAACAGATACGGAAAATTGCTTAAAGAATTGAATCCGCTAGGACAAGGTTGGGATGGCACATTTAGTGGTACTAACTTACCTGCAGATGATTACTGGTTCAGTGTACTACTCGAAGACGGGCGCCTGTTCAAATCACATTTTACGCTTAAACGCTAAAGCTAATTTTAGGGGGATTCTAAGAATTACAAGCTTTACTCTGACTTTCAAATAGTTTAATTTTACAGGATTACTTTTTCCTAAAATCGTGCATTCAAGCACGCAAATCAGATATATTTTGAAATTCAATATACAATCAGAATTTAAACCAACGGGAGATCAACCTAGTGCGATCGAGCAATTGGTGGGAGGCATTGATGCCGGCGAACGCTATCAGACCTTGTTAGGGGTAACGGGTAGTGGTAAAACCTTTACGGTGGCTAATGTGTTGCAGGAAGTACAGAAACCAACCTTGGTTTTGGCTCATAATAAAACCTTGGCGGCACAGTTGTATAGTGAGTTTAAAGCGTTTTTTCCGAATAATGCGGTTGAGTATTTTGTTTCCTATTACGATTATTACCAACCGGAAGCGTATATCCCAACTTCAGGAACATATATTGAGAAAGATCTGTCGATCAATGAAGAGATCGAAAAACTGCGTTTGAGCACCACTTCGTCTTTACTTTCCGGACGTCGGGACATTATCGTAGTGGCTTCGGTTTCTTGCTTGTACGGTATCGGGAACCCTGTGGAATTTCAAAAGAACGTGATCGCTTTGGAGCGTGATATGGTGATCTCACGAACGCAGCTTTTAAAACGATTGGTTCAAAGTCTCTACAGTAGAACCACAGCAGAATTTAACCGCGGAAATTTCCGCATAAAAGGAGATACGGTTGATATTTTCCCGGGATATGATGATCACGCATTTAGAGTGCATTTTTTTGGTGATGAGATCGAAGAGATCGAAGCTTTTGATGTGACGACCAACGAGGTTTTAGAGAAGTACGATCGTTTGAATATTTATCCGGCAAATATGTTCGTTACGAGTCCGGATGTGTTGCAAAACGCCATAGATCAGATCGGTTTTGATATGGTCAAGCAGGTAGATTATTTTAAGGAAATAGGAAAGCATCTAGAGGCCAAACGTTTGGAAGAACGAACCAATTTTGACCTCGAAATGATCAGAGAATTGGGGTATTGTAGCGGTATCGAGAACTATTCTCGCTATTTAGATGGAAGAGAACCGGGTACGCGACCCTTCTGCCTACTGGATTATTTTCCTGATGATTATCTGATGGTCGTTGACGAAAGTCACGTAACGGTTTCTCAAGTTAGCGCAATGTACGGTGGCGACCGAAGCCGTAAGGAAAATCTGGTAGAATACGGATTCAGGCTTCCGGCTGCGATGGACAACCGTCCGTTGAAATTTGAAGAGTTTGAGGCGTTGCAGAATCAAGTGATTTATGTGAGTGCGACTCCCGCTGATTATGAACTACAAAAGTCTGAAGGAACCTATGTAGAGCAAATTATTAGACCAACAGGCCTGCTAGATCCGGTGGTTGAAGTGCGCCCAAGTTTGAATCAGATCGATGATTTGATCGAAGAAATTCAGAAGCGCGTAGAAAAAGATGAGCGTACTCTAGTCACCACGCTTACCAAGCGTATGGCCGAAGAATTGACCAAATATCTGACCCGTGTGGATATCAGAACGCGCTACATTCACTCTGATGTAGATACATTAGAACGTGTAGAAATTATGTCTGACCTGCGTAAGGGAATTTTTGATGTTTTGGTAGGAGTGAACCTTTTAAGAGAAGGCTTGGACCTTCCAGAAGTTTCTCTGGTAGCCATTCTGGATGCTGATAAGGAAGGCTTTCTGCGTAGCAATAGATCCTTAACGCAAACCATTGGTCGTGCAGCTCGAAATATCAATGGTCTGGCGATAATGTATGCAGATAAGATCACGCAGAGTATGCAAGAAACCATAGATGCTTCAGAGTATCGTCGTCAGAAACAGATAGCCTACAATGAAGAGCACGGTCTTAAACCAATGGCAATTAAGAAGTCCTTAGATAATGCTCTTGCCAAAAAAGAGAAGTTTAAGTTTGAGGCTGAAGAGCTGACGTATATGGCCGCCGAGCCCGATACTGCGTATATGAGTAAACCTAAATTAGAGCAGCTCATACGAGATACACGCAAGCAAATGGAAGCAGCAGCAAAAGAACTCGACTTTATGGAAGCTGCGAAACTACGCGACCGTATTAAAAGTTATCAAGAGCAGGTAAAGGAACTGGGATAATTATAAAACACAAAAGCCGAATCGTAATGATTCGGCTTTTTAAGTTAAGAATTTTATAAGTAGTTTAACTCTTTTGTTCTTTATTGAAATAAACCAGATAATAGTACATCTGGCGTTCTTCATCCCAACCTTTTTCTACGAACTTCTCAGCACTTTCAGGGTTCACAAAATCTAGCTTGATCTGAACGTTAGTGTCGAGCTCGATTACACTTTTAATGCGTTTGCGTGCACCACTAACGGCAGTGTTTGAAATAGGAAATGTAGTTAGATCTTCAATTTTATATTTAGGCGCTTTCTCCATTTTATAATTATTGAACTCAGGAATCAGCGCCGGATTTTCCATTACTTCATTCATAAAGTTTTGCTCTACAAACTCGTCATTTTTGGCAAAATGATTCACCGCGCGATTCATGAACATCACTTCTTCTTTTTTATCTTCAGCAGGCAACACCACGTCTTTGGCAAAATCCTGACAGAACTTTAAGTACTTTTTGGTGTAGAAGTTTTCATCAGCGAGAATGTCAACGCCTAAGAAATTTTCGAGCCAGTATTTAGTATCATATCGGTTGGAGTCTATAGAAAGAATCTTGTAACCGTTTTCAGCATTCTTATTAAAAATGAGGCAACCTTTGTCTAGTTTGCTCAGGTTCACACCTTGTTCCAGATGCATTTGCAGGTTGGTTTCTCCTTCTTGAAACTGCAGAAAATCTTGTTTAAGCTCAGATTTAAAAATACCAATAGCATCAACCTTTTCATTATCCATCATCGCATTTTCAATATGCGCAACATAAACCTCACCAGGTTTAATATGCGGATGACTGGATTGCTCGTACAATAATTTAGCGATCTCAATAGAAATCTCGTGAGATTGTCTGGGATCGTTAAAAAGCGAAGCAGCAAGGTTAGATAACGAGTGAAATTCTAAGTCAGCTTCGTGTACAAACTGGTAATAATTCTCTTCTTTATCCCGAAAAGGTTTAAAGAAAAACTCCTTAATCAATGGGGTGATCTCATCGTTGAGGTGATACCGTTCTTTAGATAAAAAAGCACCTTCATTACGGCTTTTGTTGCCAATTCTATGTATGGAAAGCGACTCGATCTGAGCCGAATATAAGTTGATCATTGTGGTGTTTGTTTAGATTTTAGAAGCTAAAAAGGGAAATGTATGGGTGTAAAATCTAATAGAAATTGCCCTTAATTCCAGTTTTCATCAAAGTCGAGACCTTCATAATCTTCAATATCGTAATCATCGTCATCATCAGCAAAAGGGTCGTCCTCATCAAAATCATCTTCGTCTCCAGAAAAATCTGCCGGTGGCGCTTCTGCAGGAATCTGACCGTGTACATACATCAAATTAGGGTAAGAAACTCCGTCCTGAGGTTCTGCAATTTCAGCCAATTCAACAAAAAACGTCCACAAATTTAAAAAGTCATACACGTAGATTAGACGCGTTTGATCTTCTGAAAGAACATCTTCGAGCAAGGTCTCATTCATCATACGCAAGGGCAAATCAGACTCGCTCATATCAAATAGCGGAATTTCTTCGCCCTGACGCCACTCATCATCACTGATGTAAAAAGAAGCCATCTCGGTGCCGTCAAATCCAAAACTTTGCGTGATGGTATTATGAAAATCTTCGCAAGTGGCTTGCTGTTCGATTTCAATGTCTCTGAAGATATCTTCTTCAGTATCCAGGATGACGCGGAAACGATAAATCATAATCTAATTTTTAGGCAAATTTATAACTTCAAAATAGGTAATAGCAGTAAATAACTAAAATCTATTTTCTTAATTATTAAGTGTGTTTTTTAAATATACAGGCCGAAAAAAAATGAGCAAATTTCAAGATTTTCAGCCAAAAGCTTTTTTGTTGCAACCGTCAAAGGGTTTACTTATTCTTTCTTATATCTCAATGACGACTCGAAATTGAAAACTCGCTTTCAAGCAATGCCTCATAAGATAGCCCTAGATAGTTTATCTAAAAAAGGGCGGCGAATATACAATTTAGCCGAAAGCTTAAGCTAGTTCTATACTTTTTTCTTTTCGGGTTGCTGTAAGCAGAATATAGAATTGAATTCCGAATAAAACCGAAGCGACAACCAAATGTATCGGCTGCGTCAAAAATGGAAATTCAAAATAATTCATCAATACTCCGGTCGCAATTTCGATTAAAATTAAAAGAACCACCCAATTGAAACTGCGGTGTCCTAGATTCAATTTTCTAGTGCGTATAAACAACCACGCATTCAAGAGAAATACGATAATAGAGAAGGAGCGGTGAATGTAAAAAGTGATTTCAGGATTATCTAGCCACAAACTTTTTGCAGCATAGCCTACAAGATCTACTTGCTCATCAATATGCTGCCGTACCTGAGTACCCAGTATAATCTGGGTCATTGTAAGTACAATAGCGATACTCATCCCATTTCTAAACGCCTTGTCAAACGTATACCTATGTTTGATTTTAGATGATTCATAGAGCATATAAATCAATAGCGCCACAAGGAGCAGGGCGATCACCATATGAATCGTGATGCGCACGGGAGAAAGCACAGAGTAAACCACAGTTGCTCCAACCCATCCTTGAAAACCGATGAGGAATACTGCAAAAAGGGAGAGTAAGATGCGCTTACGCTTACGTTCTTTAAAAATTGCTGCACCTAACATCACTAAAAATGCCAATCCGGCGAGCGCTCCACATAGGCGATTGATATACTCAATCCACGTATGCCACGGATTAAAAATGGCATAATCGTGTTTTTCGTAACCGTTCCAATTTTGAGGGTTGAAGGTTTCAGTAGTAGTGAAATCTGACTTTGCCACGCGTAAGGTTTCTTCAACAATGATCACCTGACCCTTTTCATAGGTTCTTCCGGGAGTCCATTCTAATTCAGTTTCAGAAGTAGGAGGAATGATGTACCCAAAACACTTTGGCCAGTCAGGGCAACCCATTCCGCTGCCAGTCATTCGTACTACAGCTCCGGCGATTATAACCAGATAAATCAGAACCAGAGCAACAATTATAGATTTTCTATACACGATTTTAAACGTATTGAATAATTAACTTTTTACAGCTTCCAGACCTAACTCTTTGCCTTTTTTCAACATAAAGGCGTGGGCGGCTTCATATTCATTAGAGATCTCTCCTTCAAGAATCGCTTCTTTAATCGCTTCTTTGATGATCCCGATTTCCTTTGAAGGTTGTAAGTCGAATGTGCTCATAATTTCTTCACCACTTACCGGTGGTTGAAAATTACGCACGTGATCACGCTCCTCAACTTCTTCGATCTTTTGTCGCACCGTTTTAAAGTTGTTATGGTATTTTCGGTAGCGCTTTGGATTTTTAGTCGTAATGTCTGCCTCGCAAAGCGTCATCAACGATTCCAGATAATCGCCGGCATCAAAAATAAGACGACGTACCGCACTATCAGTGACAAAATCTTCGGCGATAACGATGGGTCGCGAACTCATCAAAACTAATTTTTGAACGAATTTCATTTTTTCATTCAATGGCATTTTTAAACGTTTAAAAAGTTTAAAAACCATTTTAGAACCCACAAATTCGTGCCCGTGAAACGTCCAACCAATTTTTTTATGAAAACGTTTTGTAGGCGCTTTACCAATATCGTGAAGCAGCGCAGCCCAACGCAACCATAGATCTTCAGTATTTTCAGAAATATTATCAACCACTTCTAGCGTGTGGTAAAAATTGTCTTTATGCTTTTGACCTTCTTTTTCTTCAATGCCTTTTAGTGCAGTCAATTCCGGAAGAATGTAAGGCAGTAATCCTGTTTTTTCGAGCAGTAAAAAACCTTTAGAAGGTGTTTTACTCAGCATAATTTTATGCAATTCGTCTACAATACGCTCTTTAGTGATGATCTTTATGCGGTCTTTATTAGCCGAGATCGCTTCGAGTGATTTGCGTTCGATCGTAAAATCGAGTTGAGTGGCAAACCGTATCGCACGCATCATACGCAGCGGGTCATCACTGTAGGTTATATCTGGATCAAGCGGTGTTCTTATGATCTCACGTTCAAGATCTACAATCCCATCAAAAGGATCAATAAGGTCTCCTAAAGTGTTTTTGTTAAGACTTAAAGCCAACGCGTTTATCGTAAAATCTCGACGGTTTTGATCATCTTCGAGACTGCCATTTTCAACCACAGGATTGCGGCTGTTTTCGTTGTAAGATTCTTTGCGTGCGCCTACAAACTCGACTTCAATATCACCGTCCCGCAACATGGCGGTTCCATACGTTTTAAAAACCTGAACTTTAGGTTTATGAGGTAGAAGGGAAGCCACTTTTTCGGCAAGTTCGATACCGCTACCTACGGCAACAATATCAATATCTTTTGCGGAACCTCTTTTTAAAAGAAAATCGCGAACGTAACCACCTATCACATAGGTTTCAAGGTTTAATTCTTCCGAAGCTTGAGTAATCACCTCAAAGATTTTCGGCTTTAAAGCTTCCGGAAAATTAGGAACTGGCATGGAGTATTATTTACGTAAAATCTTGACCTGACCGTCATTACTCAACTTAATGATCGTTGAAGATTTGGTCGACAAATGTTTGCGTTGCAAATTTACGATATAGTCCACTCCTTCCAAAATTGGTTGGCTTATTTCAGGGTAGCGCATAGGCGTTTTTTCGCCACTAATATTAGCCGAAGTAGAAACTAAAGGTTTACCTAGTTTTTTAATCAGTGTTCGGCAAAATTCGTCTTGAACAATACGAATTCCCAAAGTGTTATCTTCCCCCAAAAGATTTTCAGCTATTCTAATAGGCTTATCATAGATAATTGTGGTGGGTTGGGATGCATATTTTAAGATGTTATAAGCAACCTCCGGTATTTCCTCAACAAACTGATTGAGCATTTTCATATCACTTACCAGGCAGATTAGGGCTTTACTTTCCTTACGCTTTTTAAGTGCGTAAATTTTATCGATAGCATTAGCGTTTGTGGCGTCGCAACCAATGCCCCAGACCGTATCTGTTGGGTACAGCAACAAACCACCGCGTTTCAACACACCAAGAGATTCATTTACTTCGTTGAGAATATTTTGATCGTATTTTTTCATAGCCATGGCGTCCCAAATTAGTTGTGCAAAGTTATTTGTTTAAGACCGATCTGTAAACATTTAGATACTCTTTTGCAGTGGCGTTCCAATTAAATGATTTTGCGTGCGAGATCCCGGCATTGATCACGCTTTGATCCTGAAAATTTGCAATACCTTCAAGAACTTTCTCAGCCATATATTTAGGGTCATAATGCTCCCAATAGGTAGCAAAATCACCACCGACTTCAGGAAGCGAAGTGTTGTTTGAAGTAATAACTGGAGTGCCATAACGTAAAGCTTCGATTATAGGAATTCCAAAGCCTTCTTTTAACGATGGAAAAACAAAAGCCGCACTATTTTTTAAATGGTATTTTTTTTCCATTTCAGAAATCTTACCGGGAAGGTAAACACGGTTCTGCAACTTGTTTTTTGAGATAGTCTCTTTTATTTTTTCGGTATAAGGGCGGTCAGAATTTCCGGCAATGATAAGTTCATAATCAGGTAAATGCTGAAGCATATCAATCAAGGCATGAAAATTCTTTCGTGCAGTAAACTCGCCAATAGTGAATAAATAAGGTTTTTTTGGTGCTGTATCAGGAATAAAATCTTCAGGAATCGAAGTGTCAAGCATCGGGTTGCCATTGTAAATCACATATTCAGGCTTATCTGAAGTATCAAAACATTGCTGTGTGGCTTGGCGCGCAAACTTCGAGATATAGACTAAGGCGTCGGCGCGTTTCAGCTTTGCTTCAAAACGTTTTATACGAGCAGTTTTGTCTGTACTATCGGGCCCTTCAGCAAAATGCACATCGTGAACAGTAAGAACATACGGCATTTTAAAACGTGGCTCTACTTTAGTATTTTGATTTAAAGAATGCCAGAGATCATATTTAAAAGGAAGCCGTAATGCTTTATAACGTGTAAAGGAAAAATAATGCTGATAGTCAAAATGAGTACCAAATTCACTTTTTAGTTTTGCCGAAATATTGCTGTGCAAGGTAAATTTAAAATCGCTTTGTGCATTCTGATAAAAACCCTTGATCAAGTGATAGTTAAACTGCCCTAACCCCGAAAATTGATTTTTTATATTATGAGATTCTAGAAAAATCTGTTTCATTCTTTGCCTTGCTTTTGAGAACTTGTTTTATTAAAACTACTTTTACACTCTAAATTTCTTCATGAAAGTCACAGTTCACAAATCGGTCAAAAGTAATCTTTTAAAACTAAAGGAGTTCTTTTTGAATTTTGAGCAGGAAGGAAAAATTCTTGCAGACGGCAACCGTAATCAAATTAAAATTTTTGATCTAGACGATACTCAGATCACTATCAAGGCATTCAAGGTGCCTAATTTTGTGAATAAAATCGCTTACCAGTATTTTAGAAAATCTAAAGCCCAGCGCTCGTATGAATATGCGTGTAAATTGCTTGATCTGGGTGTTTTGACTCCGTTTCCCATTGGGTATGGCATCGCTTCAAACGGTCTCTTGTTTGGAAAGAGTTTTTATGCGTGTAAGCTGGTGAATGCTGATGCCACATTTAGAACTTTGATTAACGAGGAGCATTTTCCCGATCGTATTGAAATCTTAAAAGCATTTACGCGGTTTACCTATGAAATGCACGAAAAGCAGATTCATTTTCTTGACCATTCTGCCGGAAATACATTGATCGTCATTACTGAAAATGGCTACGAGTTTTATTTGGTTGATCTAAATAGAATGGAATTCAAGCCGCTTGATTTTGAAACGCGTATTCAGAATTTTGCGCGATTGACTCCGAAAAAAGAAATGGTGGATATTATGGCCGAAGAATATGCCCGAGTAGGAAACTACGATATGGGGCAAACTAAAGCCGCTATGTGGAAAGCTACAGAGGATTTCCAAAATCATTTTGCCAAAAAACAAGCCTTTAAAAAGAAGGTGAAATTCTGGAAGAAATAACTCAGGTTTTCTTTGAATTTCTAAGAATCCAGAGATTTACGTAACGCATAAAAACCGCGTACGCCTGTAGATAGCTTATGGTCAAACCGGGAACGCCATCTCTAAACCCTTGTTGGATCACATAATGTTTGATAAAGCGCCACACGGGTTTACCTATAAAATGATAAGGCGTCAATTTTCCGGTACGTGCATCGTAATCTTTAGCTTGCCACACCGCATATTTATTGAGTTTTGCCGTAAACTGCTGGATAGAGTTAAAACTATAATGTTGTAGCGTATGTTGTAAATAATCAAGCTTCCCGGTGGTGCTGATCTCGGCGTGAACGTGCTGGTCTTTATAACGGCAAAAGTCTTTTTTAAAAAGCCGAATCACCTTATCATTTTGCCAACCGCTGTACTTGATTTTTTTATGTATAAAATGATTGTTGCGATAGACCCAATAGCCCACAAGATCTTGAGGCGGATTGCTAAGTATTTGCTGAATTTCTTCTTGCAATTGTGGTGTGACACGTTCGTCAGCATCTAAAATAAAAATCCAGTTATGGGTTGCTTGCGGTATCGCCCAATTTTTTTGAGATGCAGAATACTCATATTCACGCTGAAGAATTTTTACAGGAAATTTTTTGGCAATGCTTAGCGTTTCATCAGTACTGAATGAATCTACGATTAAAATCTCATCAGCAAATAAAACCGATTGAATAGCGGCTTCAATATGATGCGCCTCATTGAAAACAGGTATGATCGCTGTGAGTTTTTCCATCTAAAAGTGTTGCGTAAAGCTAATTAAAATATGGTTTTAACATAAAATTTGTTTTCTTTGATTTATGAAGCAAAAACCTGAAGTGTCTATAATTATTAGCACGTATAACTCCGTTGAATGGTTAAAGAAAACCTTATGGGGATACGCGTATCAAGATTTTAAAGATTTTGAAATAGTAATTGCAGATGACGGTTCTGGTGTGGAAACAAAAGAAGCGATAGCACAATTATCACCATTATTCGACCGACCAATAATTCACGTGTGGCACGAAGATATCGGCTTCAGAAAAACGATTATTCTAAATAAGGCGGTTGAAGCATGCAGCGCAGAATATATCTTAATGTCAGACGGAGACTGTATTCCGAAGGCCAATTTTGTTCAGGTACATTTAAAACATAAAGAACCTGGATATTTTCTTTCCGGCGGATATTTTAAACTGCCCATGTCTATTTCTCAGGCGATCACGCAAGAGGATATAAAGAAACAGCACTGTTTTGATCTCAAATGGCTTAAAGCGCAAGGATTGAAGGATTCCATAAAAAATAAAAAGCTATCTGCAGGAACTTTTGAATCAAAATTACTCAATCTGGTCACGCCAACTAAACCTACCTGGAATGGTCATAACGCAAGCGGCTGGAAACAAGATATACTAGCAGTTAATGGTTTTGATGAGCGTATGCAATATGGGGGAGAAGATCGCGAGTTGGGTGAACGCCTCTTTAATAAGGGTTTAAAATCTAAGCAAATACGTTATAGCGCGGTTTGCGTGCATCTTGATCACGCTCGAGGTTATGTAAAGGAAGAAATGCTTGTTAAGAATGCTGCGATTAGAAAGGAAACCAAACTGCAGCGTAAGACCTACACGCCATTTGGCATCAAGAAAGATTCCTAAGAAACGTAGCCAGCTGCGGTTTAATCAGCTCTGGAGAAAACTGCTGATACAACATTTCAGATTCTTTTCTTAGGTGCTTATTTGATTTCTTCTGAAAGAATTCTGGTTTAAAATCGTTAAGATGTACTGCGACATTGCTATCATCTTCATACAAGGCCCAAGCGTCTTTAGCAATCCAAGGAGAAAAAATGGCAAACGTAGGCACATCAAGCGCTTTTGCCATATTCACAGCGCCACCTTCATTACCTATCAAAGCTTTACAGTGAGCTAAAACTGCAATAAAATCACGTAAGTTTTTCGCATAAACGTTAGCAAAAATATTGCTTTTTAATGCTGTGCTGCAATTCGATAAAAATGTGTTGACCTCCTCTTTTTGATTCGGAATATAATTAAGCAGAATTTGAGCTTCGGGTTCTTCGGTAATTAGAACATTCAAGAGTTCAGCGAGATATTCTAGAGGATAGGTTTTTGAAGCACTGCTTCCTAACAGTCCTATCATATAAACCGGAGCTTGAAGATTTACATCAGCCTCTTTCAAAAACTGAAGTGCGTTTTGCTTTTCTTCCGCAGAAAGGTAAATTTTTGGCTTTAGCGAATCAGGAAATTTTCCCGGCAATACTTGAAGCAAACGCATGCGGTTTTCTATTGCCAGACCAGCATTTGTTTTTGGTTCTTTGAGGTAGCTGATGGTTTGGTTGTATACAAACTGCGTATACCACTTTCTATAACCAATGCTTTTTGCGCTACTTCGCAAACATAAATAGGCAGTACCTAGTTTTGAATACACATCAATGATGTAATCAAAATTTTGCGCCGTTATATATTTAGCAAAAGCACCAAGGCTAACATTCTTAGCGTCGGTGGTGGTACGATCAAAAATGAAATGATCGATATACGGATTGTTTTCAACCACGGGTAATGTATGCGGTTGAATTAAATAGTGCAATTCAGCATCCGGAAACTGTTCACGTATGGCCCTAAAAAGGATAGATGACGTTAAAACGTCACCTATCATCTTTTGCTGAATCACTAATATTTTCATTTTCTGCATTTAGAAAACTACACAGCTACATCATACTCACGTAGCGCGTCGTTAAGCGACGTCTTTTTATTAGTACTTTCTTTACGTGTACCTATGATCAATGCACAAGGGACATTGTATTCTCCTGCAGCAAATTTCTTTGTATAACTACCTGGGATCACCACAGACCTTGGAGGCACAGCACCTTTCATTTCTTTAGGCTCATCTCCGGTAACGTCAATGATCTTCGTAGATGCAGTAAGTACCACATTGGCTCCAAGAACCGCTTCTTTACCCACGCGTACGCCTTCAACCACGATACATCGCGATCCTATAAATGCGTTATCTTCGATGATCACAGGAGCTGCCTGTAAAGGTTCTAGCACACCACCGATTCCTACACCACCACTTAGGTGTACATTTTTACCGATTTGTGCACAGCTTCCTACGGTTGCCCAAGTGTCAACCATAGTACCTTCGTCTACATAAGCACCGATGTTTACATAACTAGGCATCATAATCACACCCTTAGAAATAAAAGCTCCGTGACGTGCAACAGCATTAGGAACTACACGAATTCCTTTATCCTGATAGCCTTTCTTAAGGGGCATTTTATCGTGATATTCAAAAATACCAACTTCTAATTTTTCCATTTTTTGAATTGGGAAATACAGCACTACTGCTTTTTTTACCCATTCATTCACCTGCCAGTCGTCACCTTTAGGTTCTGCAACGCGCAGCGTACCGCCGTCTATAAGCTCAATGACTTCGCGTATGGCTTCTTGAGTTACTTTATCTGAAAGTAGCGATCTGTCTTCCCAAGCTGCTTCAATAAGGTTTTTAACTTGTTGCATATTCTAAACTTGTTTTTGTTGATTAGTCCAAATTTTTGCGGCTCCAAATATAGTTTAGGCGTGTGTAAAAAACGAAAATACCATCATTTGTTTTCTTTATTCAGCATTCACAAAATCTAATGCTGAGGTTTTCAAGTTCTAAAGAATACTATGGCCTTTGATACTATATGCATCTAAAATCTTATTTTTGCCAAAATAAATTTTTAAGGCAGGTTCAGGTAACTTTTAGGCAACCGATTTTAGCCTCTGTAAGTTATAGAAGAAACCTCTTGAGTATTGAGCAAAATGGGTCGCATACTGGCATTAGATTTTGGAACCAAACGTACGGGCATCGCAGTGACCGATGAGCTTCAGCTTATTGCTTCCGGTTTAACAACAGTAAACACGACTGACCTGCTTGATTTTCTTAAGAAGTATTTTTCTGAAGAAAACGTCGAACTCATTCTCCTTGGCGAGCCTAAGCGCATGAATAACGAAGCCTCTCACGTGGAGACCAAGATTTTAAAATTTCGCGAAAGCTTAGAAAAAATTACTTCGATCCCAATTAAAAGAGTAGATGAGCGGTTTACCTCAAAGATGGCTGCACAAACGATGCTTGACAGCGGCTTGAAGAAAAAACAACGAAAAAATAAAGCGCTTCTTGACGAGATCAGCGCAACAATAATACTTCAAACCTATTTGTATCAATAGGCTGAATTTATACTAAACACAAGAACATGATTTTACCTATAGTTGCTTACGGCGATCCGGTTTTACGCAAAAAAGCAGTAGAAATTCCTCAAGATTATCCTGAGCTAAAGGAGCTTGTAGCCAATATGTTTGAAACTATGTATGGCGCCAGTGGCGTGGGGCTTGCTGCTCCGCAAATAGGCAAAGCGATTAGATTATTTGTAGTTGACGCGACACCTTTTGCAGACGACGAAGATCTTTCTGATGAGGAACAAGAGCGTTTAAAAACATTCAAAAAAGCATTTATTAATCCGCAGATTTTAGAAGAAACCGGTGATGAATGGGCTTTTAGCGAAGGTTGTCTCAGTATTCCCGGGATTAATGAAGATGTGTTTAGATGTCCCAACATCAAGATCAAATATCAAGATGAAGATTTTAACGAGTACGTTGAAGAATTTGATGGGTTGCTTGCGCGCGTGATTCAGCACGAGTATGATCATATTGAAGGAATCTTGTTTACTGATAAATTGAGCAGTCTTAAAAAGCGCATTATTAAAAGTAAACTCGCCGGGATTAGTAAAGGAAAAGTGAATGCAGATTACCGTATGCGATTTCCGGCAGTAAAAAAAGGACGTTAAAAAAGATGTTGCAGGCGGTTTAAATTTTGAAAATTCAAAAAGAGCCTAGATATTTGCCGCCTTTAAAATTAGAATAAACCACTTAAAAATCCGTTTAAGGATAAAATACATACTATGAGTTTAGATAAAATAGTTTCAATTTCAGGAAAACCGGGATTATATCATTTGCGAGCGCAAACGCGTTCTGGTTTTATTGCAGAATCATTAACTGACGGAAAAAAAATACCGGTAGGATTGCGTCATAATGTGAGTGTGCTTTCAGAAATTTCTATTTATACTTTAGATGGCGAGGCACCTTTACGTGATGTTTTTGCTAAAATTGCTGAAAAAGAAAACGGCGAGAAGGCGATTAGCCACAAGGTTGCTAAAGATGAGTTAGAAGCATACTTTTTTGATGTGCTGCCTAATTTTGATGAAGATCGTGTATATGCAAGCGATATGAAAAAAGTGATTCAGTGGTACAATTTGCTTCAAGCAAATGATTTACTAGAAACTGCTGAAGCGCCTGCTGAACCTGCAAAAGCAGACGAAGAAGAATAGTCGCAAATACAACTAAAATATACAAATCCTTCGGTACTTTTACTGAAGGATTTTTTATTTCAACCTATTGCATCGAAAAAAAACGCCTTATGAACAACAGAGCAAGCCAGCTTAGAGCCATAGACAGATTGCTAACTATTATGAATGAACTTCGGGAACAGTGCCCCTGGGACCGCAAGCAAACCTTACAAAGTCTTAGGCACCTGACAATTGAAGAAACCTATGAGCTTGGCGATGCGATCCTTGATAATGATCTTGAGGAAGTAAAAAAAGAGCTTGGCGATTTACTGCTGCACATTGTATTCTACGCCAAAATAGGAAGTGAGACCGAAGATTTTGACATTGCTGATGTCGCTAACGGGATTTGCGAAAAACTCATTTCGCGACATCCTCATATTTATGGCGATGTTGCTGTCGAAAACGAAGAGGACGTCAAGCGCAATTGGGAAAATCTAAAATTGAAAGAAGGTAAAAAGTCAGTTTTAGAAGGTGTCCCGCGTTCTTTGCCGGCTCTTGTAAAAGCAAGCCGAATTCAAGATAAAGTTGCCGGAGTAGGGTTTGATTGGGAAGAGCCACAGCAGGTTTTTGAGAAATTGCAGGAAGAGCTCGCAGAGCTGCAAGAAGAGGTAGAAGCCAGAGATCAAGAGAAGATCGAAGCGGAATTTGGTGACGTGATGTTTTCTATGATCAACTACGCGCGGTTTTTAAAAGTAGATGCCGAAAGTGCTCTGGAGCGCACCAATAAGAAGTTCATTAAGCGCTTTCAATACTTAGAACAAAAAGCAAAAGAGAATAATAAAGCATTACGCGATATGACTTTGCGTGAGATGGATGTGTTTTGGGAAGAAGCCAAAAAGCTCTAAATCTGCTCAGAATAGTTCGTTTTTGGTGAATTTCTGATCAAATTTGGCGATTTATCGCAATTTTTCGGGGTTTAACCTTATTTCTCTTGGTTTGTATCTTCTAAAGGTTATTTTTGGAACAAACGCCTGATTTTAATAGGTGTTCCATCAGAAATTCCAATAATATATCGAGAATTTTCGTTGGAAATCATTTCAAGAATATAAATCTCGATTA
This sequence comes from Leeuwenhoekiella palythoae, assembly GCF_900130045.1. Classification (GTDB taxonomy): domain Bacteria; phylum Bacteroidota; class Bacteroidia; order Flavobacteriales; family Flavobacteriaceae; genus Leeuwenhoekiella; species Leeuwenhoekiella palythoae. Next base: position 296,496 of record NZ_FQXT01000001.1, on the reverse strand, counting down.
TCGAGTAAACCAACTTTATGGATTTTACAAACCCGTTGATTTACGGAGTACCATGTTTTCTAGGCCTGATCCTCGTGGAGCTTACTTACAGCAAGCATCACGATAATGATGAACTCTATCACTGGAAGGATTTAGGAGCAAGCCTTACGATGGGAATTGGCTCTACTTTAATAGCTCCGTTAATCAAGACCGTTACGGTTATTCTTTTGTTCAATTGGGTTTACGATATTTTTAATCCGGTGGTTGATGGTGTACGCACCAATATTTTTGGGTGGGAATCCTTTGGCTATGCCTGGTACTTCTGGATTCTTTGTCAGCTGGCAGATGACTTTTCATATTACTGGTTTCATCGACAAAACCATATGGTTCGTTTCTTTTGGGCAGCCCATATTGTGCATCATTCTTCAGAGAATTTTAATTTGGGTACCGCGGTACGAAACGGCTGGTTTACTATTTTTTACAAACCCTTATTCTATATTTGGATCGTCGCTATAGGCTTTCCGCCGGAAATGCTCGTGGTCTGTCTGGGTATCGAAGCTTTATGGCAATTTCAGCTGCATTCACAATATGTACCGAAGCTGGGCATTATTGATAAGATCTTCAATACGCATACGATGCACCAAGTGCACCACGCCCGAAATTTGGAATATATGGACAAAAATCACGGGGGATTCTTGAATATTTTCGATCGTATGTTTGGTACATTTAAAGAACTCGATGAGGAAATAGAGATTGAATATGGCGTGACAAAATCTCCGGACAGCTACAATCCTTTAGTTATATTAACCCACGAGTACAAGGATATTTGGAAGGATATGAAGCGCTCACCAAAGCTGAAACATAAGTTTATGTATGCCTTCGGGCCGCCGGGATGGAGCCACGATGGAAGCACGCTCACCATTAAACAAATGCGTCAAAAATTAAAAGAAGAACGCGTACAGCAACAAAAACAGCGTGAACTAGAACTTGAGGTTGCCGAGTAAATCTAAGATCTCTTGATCACACGCTTAATATCTTCTTTATATTTATCGGCATAAACTACCGCATAATAACCTACTTGCATTGCACTTGTAAATAGGAAAAATCTCTTGATTAGTTTTCTTGGTTTCATAATATTAGTTTTCCCAAGGATAACCATTGTTCTTTCTTCGATGGGTTAAAGAATTCTTATTTTTAAAATTTATTCATAAAATCTACTCTATTCAATGCAGCCAGAATTACTTGAAATCGAGCCACGAAAGATCATTGGTAAATGTTTGACGACTACACTTTCATTTGATGATACTGCCGCACTGTGGAAAGACTTTATGAGTAGGCACAAAGAAGTGAAAAATAGAATAGACTCCGGCTTTTACTCGATGCAGGTCTATCCTTTTGGGATGAATATTGAACGTTTTGATCGCGAAACAGAATTTGAGCGTTGGGCCGCAGTTGAAGTAACTTCCTTTGATTTGGTTCCCGAAGGAATGCAAACCAAAATCATTGCCGGCGGACTTTATGCTGTATTCACCCATGTTGGTCCGGTAAAGAAATTTGTAGAAACTTCTAACTATATTTTTGATACGTGGTTACCGCAATCTGATTATAAGCTTGATGATCGAGCGCATTTTGAGCGTTTAGGAGCTAAATACTACGGGCCTGAGCACCCAGAATCTGAAGAAGAAATTTGGGTGCCTGTAAGTGCCAAGTCTTAACGATGGTGATAAGGTTCGTTGCGTAAAATCGTAAAGCCACGATAGATTTGTTCCGTGATAAAAAGCCGAATCATCTGATGCGAAAAGGTCATTTTTGATAAAGAAACTTTGCCTTGAGCTTTGGCATAAACCGCTTCAGAAAAACCATAAGGCCCACCAATAACAAAGACTAAAGTTTTGATGCCGCTGTTCATTTTCTTTTGAAGATAATCTGCAAATTTTACGCTGCTTAACTCTTTTCCGTTTTCGTCTAAAAGAATCAGTTGGTCTTGAGGCGTGATCTTGTTTAATATAAGTTCGCCTTCCTTTTCTTTTTGCTGTTCTTCTGAAAGGTTTTTAGTTTTCTTGAGATCAGGAATAATTTCGAGCTCAAAATTCACATAATGCTTTAAACGATTGGTGTAAACCAAAATTAGCGACTCAAGATTGTGATCATCGGTTTTGCCTATGCAGAGTAATTTTATATTCATAATTCAAAATTACATCATTTCAATTTTGAGTGTTTTATAAAAGCCTATATCTTCACGATATTTGCACCCCGGTGTTGTAAATTAACCGGCTGTAACGAGAACTAAGCTTAAATTACTAGACTTTATGATTTCTGAAGCAAAGCTGAATGAAGAAATAGCGGCAATAATAGCCAATGCCATTAGAGAAGATGTTGGTCCCGGAGACTACAGTTCGCTTGCGTGTATTCCGGAAACGGCGACCGGCAAGGCTAAACTATTAGTTAAAGAAAAAGGCATAATCGCAGGGGTTGCTTTTGCTCAGAAGGTTTTTGCGTATGTAGACAATCAGCTTGAAGTTGAGGTAAAGATTCAGGATGGGGCAGAAGTTAAAGTAGGAGATATTGTACTTTATGTTTCCGGTAGCTCTCAAAGTATTTTAAAGGCTGAGCGTCTTGTTTTAAACGGAATGCAGCGTATGAGTGCTATTGCGACTAAAACCAATGCCTATACCAAGCTCTTAGAAGGAACTAAAGCAAAAATTTTAGACACCAGAAAAACTACTCCTGGTTTTAGAGCTTTAGAAAAAATGGCGGTAAAGATTGGTGGTGGTGAAAATCATCGTTTTGCGCTTTACGATATGGTGATGCTTAAAGACAATCATATCGATTTTGCTGGTGGAATTGATCAGGCGATCGAAAAAACAAAAAACTATCTAGCTAGTAATAATTTAGATCTTAAAATTATTGTCGAAGCGCGTGACCTTGACGAAGTGAACGCTATTTTAAAAGCAGGCGGAGTGTATCGCATATTGCTTGATAATTTTAATTATGAGGATACTAAAACGGCTGTAAAAATCATAGGCGAACAATGTCTTACAGAATCTTCAGGTAACATCCACGAAGAAACGCTTGCCGAATATGCAAAATGCGGTGTAGATTATATTTCAAGCGGGGCGCTAACCCATTCGGTCTATAATATGGATCTAAGCTTAAAAGCAGTTTAATGGCTGAAGAGTGGGACGATAAGCTTAAAACTATTCCATTTCTACTCCCGGTAGTGAAGTGGGCCAAAGGAATTATTCTTCCTGGTTTTGAAGGGCTGTCGTTGTACGATTTCTGGGAAATGTATGCGATAGGTATCCTTAAAGGTACTTTTGCTACACGTGCCAGTGCCATCGCTTTTAGCTTTTTTATGGCGCTTTTTCCTTTTTTTCTCTTTGTGCTCAACCTTATACCTTATGTACCTATTAACGGCTTTCAAAGCGACTTTCTTTCTTTTATAAATAATTTACTACCGCCGCAAACACAGGAGTTTTTTGATCCGATTCTTTTAGATATTGCAGCGAACCAACGTGGCGGACTGCTATCATTCACTTTAATTTTCGCTATTTTTTTAATGGCAAACGGCGTCAATGCGATTTTTACGGGGTTTGAGTATAGCTTTCATTCCATTACTAATCGCAGTATTTTTAGGCAATATGCTGTTGCTTTGGGAGTTTCTATAATGTTGGCACTGTTGTTGTTACTGGTTGTGATAGCTGTGCTTTATTTGCAGTTTAGCATTACAGAACTCAAAAGGCGCGGCATAGTTAATGAAGATAATTTGTGGATTTCCCAATTAGGAAGTTATATCGCTTTGATCGTTTTGATCTATACTGTAGTGGCAACCTTATATTATTTTGGAACAAAAGAGGGTAAAGACACGCGGTTTTTATCAATAGGCGCGACCTTGACGACAATATTGTTTATTGTAACAACCTACTTATTTGGGATTTACATTAATAATTTTGCAACGTATAACCAGTTATACGGTTCTATTGGAGCCTTATTGATTATGATGGTTTACATCTGGCTGAATGCAAACTTATTGTTGCTAGGTTTTGAACTCAATGCAAGTTTGTACAGGCTAAAACGCAGAAGAGATTATAAAAAAGCGCAATTATCTTCAAATTAATTCCAATAGTGTTGAAAATATCTTATTATTGATATACTTTAATTAAGAATTAAAAATTTATTAACCCCTTAAATAATGAATATGAAAAAGATTAGCGCTTTTTTAATTATGATGCTTGTATGCACAGCAGGAGTTTTTGCTCAAGATGTAACCGGAAAGTGGAAGACAATTGATGATGAGACTGGTGACGCAAAGTCTATTGTTGAGATTTACAAGCAGGATGGTAAGGTTTATGGTAAAATTGTTGAAATTTTAAACAAAGATCGCCAGGATGCAAAATGTGTAGACTGTCCGGGAGCTGATAAAGGTAAACCTATTAATGGTTTGGTTATTATTAAAGGCCTTGAAAAAGATGGAGACGAGTATAATGATGGTAAGATCCTAGATCCGCAAAGCGGAAAATTATACAAATGCCTTATCGAGCTAGAGAACGCAGATAAATTAAAAGTTCGTGGTTATATTGGTTTTTCACTCATCGGAAGAACCCAATATTGGCACCGAGTAAAATAACAATACTTCCTATTAAAACTAAGGCTGTTTCTAATTTCTGAGACAGCCTTTTTTTTATCTTTACATCCGTGTATTTTGTTGATGTAATCTTACCCATTCCGGTCGAAAATGCGTTTACCTATCGCATTAGTGAGGCCGAATATGCTTTTATAAAACCAGGGATGCGGCTCGCGGTTCCTTTTGGTAAAAGTAAGATTTATACTGCCCTGGCCATAGCTGTGCATCAAGTAGAACCACGCATCTACGAGGCTAAAGAAATTGAGCAAATTCTTGACGAGATTCCTATTGTTAATCTGGCCCAATTGAATTTCTGGAAGTGGATGGCTAACTACTATATGTGCACTTTAGGTGATGTGATGCGCGCGGCACTTCCCGGAGCTTTTTTGTTAGAAAGTGAAACCATTATCAAACGTATTCTGAAGAATGATTTTGAGCCGTATTTAGATGAAATTGATGAGGACGGTCTGACGATACTTAATGCGTTTGAGGGGAGTTCTATTTTGCGCATCAGCGAAGTGATGAATGCCTTGAATAAAAAAAAGGTATTGCCAAGTATCAATAAACTGATTGATTTAGACTTGGTTGCAATTGATCAGGAAATTTATGAGTCATATAAACCAAAACTGGTAAAATATGTGCGGCTTACCTCGATTTACGAGCAGGAAGAAAAAATGCACGAAGCATTAGATGATCTTGGTAGGGCTCCCAAACAGCGCGAATTACTTCTCAATTATTTTACGCAAAAAGCACGGTCACAAAAGCCGATAAAAGCAAAGGAGTTACAGAAGCAAAGTGATGCCACGAGCTCGCAATTAAAAGCACTTGTAGATAAAGGAATTTTTGAAATATATAAAATTCAGCAAGATCGAATTTCTTATTCCGGAAAGGAGCAGGATCAAGTTAAGGCGCTAAATGAAGAGCAGGCACGCGCATTAACTGAAGTGAAAGCGAGCTTCAACAGTCACGATGTTTGCCTGTTGCACGGCGTCACTGCTTCGGGCAAGACAGAGGTTTATGTGAATCTTATAAAAGATTATCTAGCCGAAGGAAAGCAAGTATTGTATTTACTTCCGGAAATTGCATTAACCACGCAGCTGGTAGCCCGTCTCAAGGCGTATTTTGGCAATCAACTTTCGGTATATCACAGTAAATATTCCATACACGAGCGCGTCGAAGTATGGAATAATGTCTTGAATAAAGCACCTAAAGCGCAGCTGATCTTAGGAGCGCGCAGTGCGCTTTTTCTACCTTTTGAAAATTTGGGACTCGTGGTTGTTGATGAGGAACATGAAAGCAGTTTTAAGCAATACGACCCTGCACCTCGTTATCAAGCGAGAGATTCGAGTATTGTATTGGCGCATCAGCAAGGCGCAAAAGTACTATTAGGTTCGGCTACACCGGCTTTAGAGACCTTTTACAATGCGAGTGTCGGCAAATATGCACTCGTAACGATGAAAAAGCGCTTTGGTAATATTCTCCTTCCCGAAAATACGATCATAGACATTCAGGAAAAGCATCGTAAGAAACGGATGACGGGACATTTTAGTGATGATCTGTTACGCGCCATTACAGATACGCTTGAACTCGGAGAACAAGTCATTTTATTTCAAAACCGAAGAGGGTATTCCCCAATTGTTGAATGCAACACGTGTGGCCACGCGCCGCAATGTCCTAATTGTGATGTGAGTTTAACCTATCACCGGCATCGTGGGCAGCTGCGGTGTCATTACTGTGGCTATCATATCGCAATGCCGCAAAAATGTATGGCCTGTGGAAGCGAAGAACTGGATACTAAAGGATTTGGTACCGAACAGGTTGAAGCTGAACTTAAAGAACTGTATCCTGATCATAATATTGGCAGGATGGATAGTGATACTACTCGGGGTAAACACGGTTTTGAAAAGATAATTACCGCTTTTGAACAGGGCGAATTAGATATTCTTGTAGGAACGCAAATGCTTACAAAAGGCTTGGATTTTAGAAATGTCACCCTTGTAGGAATTCTCAATGCAGACAGTATGCTTAACATTCCTGATTTTAGAGCACACGAGCGTAGCTTTCAGTTGATTCAGCAAGTTTCGGGTAGGGCAGGACGTACCGAAAAAAGAGGAAACGTTTTGATTCAAAGCTTTAATCCGCATCATCAGATTTTGCAACAAGTCTCGATGAATGACTATGAAGCGATGTATAAAGAACAACTTGAAGAACGGCATATTTACAAATATCCGCCGTTTTGCCGACTTATAAAGATCACGTTAAAACATAGAGATTTTCAGAAAATAGAAGAAGCTTCGATGTGGATGGGTCAAGCGCTGAAAAACGTTTTTAAAGATCAGGTTTTAGGACCTGAGCCTCCGCCGGTTTCCCGAATTAGAAATGAATATTATCGAAATATACTCATTAAAATTCCGCGGAAGCAAAGCTTAGAAAAAACTAAAAAAGCAATACTAAAAGTACGTACGACGTTTTTAAGCATTTCGCAGTACCGAAGCGTTAAAATTATATTGAACGTAGATAACTACTAAAAACAAAAAATCCCGCAATTTGCGGGATTTTTTGTTGGCACCGCCAAAGGGTTGAATACTCTGAGGCTTGCCTCGAAATTGAGAATTTGTTTCCAACGAGTGCCGCCCGGGCTCGCCTCGTGGAAGTTTACTTGATTTGCAGTTCTTATTTAGATAGAGCCTCCATAAGTTTTGTTTTCTTATGACGACTCAACGGAATTTTATCACCTTCGATCTCGATATTTCTGCTATTGTATTTTTCTACCTTATCCATATTGATGATATACGATTTATGAATACGCATAAATCGATCTGCCGGAAGCTGCGCTTCAAAAGCTTTCATTGTAGAAAGAACAATAATAGGTTCATTATAAGTTACAAGTTTTACATAATCACCTAACGCTTCGATAAATTTTAAATCATTAAGAAATACCTTTTTCTTCTTAAGATTACTCTTTACAAAAATATAATCATCATCCTCAACACTTCCTTCGGTTTTAAGGCGATGTAAATTAATGGCTTTGTGTACCGCATTTAAGAAACGATCTTTAGTAAGAGGTTTCCTTAAATAATCGATCGCATTGTAATTAAAGGCTTTGTAAGCATATTTGGTTTTTCCGGTAACAAAAATGATTTGTGGTTTGTGAACCAAATCATCAAGAAGGTCAAAACCGGTAAGAATTGGCATTTCAATATCAAGAAAAATAAGGTCAACCTTAGTTTCTAATAAGCCATTCTTAGTTTCGATAGCGTTGTTGTATTGTGCAGCCAATCGTAAGTTGGGATGATCTTTGATCATTTTTACTATAGCTAGGCGTTGTAAACTAGAATCGTCAACAACCGCACAGTCTAAAATTAATTCTTCCAAAGGTAAAGTTTTGAGATAGCGTTAGTTTACCAAAACTACTTACAATAAATGTATTAACCAACTTTTTTGTGTAGTTCATCGATATTTTTTTCAATATTTGATTAGCTATTTGAAAAATAATGAGTTGATAATCGATTTAATGGAAATCTGTTTTGTTGTGTGAGAAATTAAGGTTACTTTTGCACTCATTTTTTAATAAACTATTTTTATGAATCATTACGAAACTGTTTTCATCTTGAATCCCGTTTTATCTGATGACCAGGTAAAGGAAACAGTAAAGAAATTTGAAGATTTTCTTGTTTCAAACGGTGCCAAGATGATTTCTAAAGAAGATTGGGGGCTAAAAAAATTAGCTTACGCGATCCAGAACAAAAAGAGTGGTTTTTATCACTTATTTGAATTTACGGTACCAGGAGAGGTTATCGCAAACTTTGAACTTGAGTTTAGACGTGACGAGCGTGTAATGCGTTTCTTAACAGTAAAGCTTGACAAATATGCGATCGAGTGGGCTGAAAAACGTAGAAAAAGAAACAAAGAAAAAGCGTAATTATGGCATCATCTATAGAGCAACAAGCAAAAGCTAAAAAAGATGGGGAAATCAGATATTTAACTCCGTTAAATATTGAGACCTCTAAGACAAAAAAATACTGTCGTTTTAAGCGTTCAGGTATTAAGTATGTAGATTATAAAGATGCAGATTGGTTAGCGTCTTTTGTAAACGAGCAAGGTAAATTGTTACCACGTCGTCTTACCGGTACTTCTTTAAAATACCAGCGTAAGGTAAGTGTGGCTGTTAAACGTGCGCGTCACTTAGCACTTATGCCATACGTAACAGATTTATATAAATAAAAACTAGATAAGAGATGGAAGTTATACTTAAGAAAGACGTCGATAATCTAGGATTTGTTGACGATTTAGTAACTGTTAAGAATGGTTACGGAAGAAATTATTTAATTCCTCAAGGGTATGCAGTGCTTGCAACTCCTTCTGCTAAAAAAGTTTTAGCTGAAAACTTAAAGCAGCGCGCATACAAAGAGAAGAAAATTGTTGATGCTGCTCAGGCACAAGCTGCTAAACTAGAAGGTTTAGAAGTTAAACTTACTGCAAAAGCAGGTGAGGCTGATAAACTTTTTGGTTCTATCACTGATGCAGATCTTTCTGAAGCTTTAGCTAAAGAAGGTGTGGAGATCGACAAAAAATACATCACTATCGCTGGTGGTAACATCAAGCGTTTAGGTCAGTACGAGGCAAGTCTTCGTTTTCACCGTGATGTAGTGAAGAATTTCACTTTTGACGTTGTTGCAGAGGCTTAAGCCTTTCTCAATAAAATTTAAAGCTTCCGTAATTTTGCGGAAGCTTTTTTTATTGGCATTGCCAAGGGTTCAATCCTTTTTTGGCCTGCCTTGAAACTGAAAAATTCGTTTCTAAATAATACCTTTTCGGGTTTGCCCAGAGGTAGTTTACTTCTAAAAACTCAAAATATGAAGTACATAAGACTTTCAAAAGAGCAATTAGATGAAATGCACCAGGAATTTATAAACTTTCTGGCGTCACAGTCGATCACTGCTGAAGAGTGGGATACGATCAAGAAAAATCAGCCGGAAACCGCTGAGCAAGAGCTTGATGTATTTAGCGATTTGATCTGGGAAGGTGTTTTGAGCAAGGTGGAATATCTTGAGCACTTTTCGCCACAGCACATGTTTTTGTTTAAAGTAGGAGCACTTAAAATAAGTATGATCTCTATTGAAGTTGAAAACAAAAGCATAGATATCACAACGCCTCAAGGGTATAAATGGCTGCAGGATAACTTTATGAAAGATGAAGTGAATCTATACAGCTCTAGTAAACTCTTATCAGATGATCGAAACAACGATATTTTTGTGCTCATTAGACAAGGAGCAAATATCACTAAAGGAGAATTATACCGCTGGTTTGAGAAATTTGTCGAAGTAGAGTAGTTATTCCAGAGACGACCTTAAATGGCATTTTGTAAAAAAAACTGAAGCTAAAACTTCAGGTTTTTTTATGGTTTACAGTTACTCGTATCTCAAGGATTCAACCGGATCAAGTTTTGCTGCTTTTAATGCAGGGAAAAGTCCGGCGATAACTGCGACGAGCAGGGTTACTGCGGTTGCTGCCAGCATCGCCATCCACGGTGTGGTAAAATTAAAATTAGCCACAGTTGAAATTAAGATTCCTATACCAATACCGAGAATTATACCCAGAATTCCTCCAAATTGACCTATCATAATAGTTTCCATTAAAAATTGACCGGCAATGATTGATTTTTTGGCGCCTAGTGCTTTTCGTACTCCAATTTCGCGCGTGCGTTCAGTTACCGAAACTAGCATAATATTCATCAGAGCAATAGACGAACCTAAGATCGTGATCAAACTGATGACCCAGGCGGCAAGCGAGAGATATCCGCTGATTTCAGCGATTTGATTCAGTAAATCATCGCTCCGGCTGATACCAAAGTTGTTTTCTTCTACAGGAGCAAGTTTTCTCAGGTTTCTAAAGGTAATGATCGCTTCATCAAGAGCGCCTTCAAACATTTCTTTATCATCTACTTTTACACTTAAAGCGTAGTTAATATTAGCTTGTGTAAATAGCGATCGCGCGACCTGAATTGGGATGATCACGCGTAAATCCTGATTATTACCAAAGGTTGAACCTTTTTCTTCCAGAACACCGATCACCTTAAATTTAGCGCCGCGAATACTTATCGTTTGACCTATAGGATTTACATTTTTAAGCAGACCGTTTTTAAAATCACTTCCAAGAACACACACATTATTGTTATTCTTAATGTCAAAAAGTGTAAAGTTTCGGCCTAGATCCAGTTCGAGTCCGGCATTGTCCAAAAAGTTTTCATTAGCACCTAAAACGGTAACTTCAGGATCTGTATCCAAATTTTCATATTTAACTTCCGCAGAAGAAGTTCCGGTAAAAGAAACCGAAACTTGCGTGAACGGGTAGGTGTAGCGGTCTTCAAAATCACGCACTTCCGTATAGCGTATCACCGGATTTACTTTCTGTTTTTCACCACTACCTTGACTACGCGTGGTACGGTCGTAGCGTTGAATGTTAAAAGTATTGGCTCCCATCGAAGAAAAATCACTACTAATTGTGTTTTCAAGAGCTTTTACGAGACTTAAAATGGCTACAAGGGCAGTAATACCAATTGCTATAATTACTACTGTAAGAATCGTTCTTAGTAATTGGCTGCGAATAGAATCGTATGCGATACGAATATTTTCTCTAAAGAGTGAGAACATAAATTTACCGGTTTGAACCAATAGGTCTACTATTGTTTAAAATTGTTACTGTTTTATAAAATTAAGCCGTACAAACCCTCAATTTTTAAGATATTTGCAGGCGCTGAAACGCGTTCAGCAATTTAATTTTACAAGCGTATACAATAATACACACAATGGCTCAAAAACCCAGTATCCCTAAAGGAACCCGCGATTTTTCACCTGAAGAAGTTTTAAGACGCAATTATATCATCAATACGTTGCGTACCAATTTTGAGCTTTTTGGTTTTCAACCTATTGAAACGCCATCCTTTGAAAATAGCAGTACGCTGATGGGGAAGTATGGTGATGAAGGAGATCGCCTTATTTTTAAGATTTTGAATAGTGGGGATTATTTGAACAAGGTAGATGATGCCGTGTATACAGCAAAAGATAGTACAAAATTAACCGCTGAAATTTCAGAAAAAGCCTTACGCTACGATCTTACCGTGCCTTTTGCGCGTTATGTGGTACAGCATCAAAACGAGATCGAATTTCCTTTCAAGCGTTATCAGATTCAACCGGTCTGGCGTGCAGATCGTCCTCAAAAGGGAAGGTTTAGAGAGTTTTTTCAGTGTGATGCTGATGCTGTGGGATCTGATTCGCTATTGCAGGAAGTGGCTTTTGTACAGTTGTATGATGCGGTTTTCACCGATTTAGGACTGAAGGGAACCACGGTTAAAATGAATAACCGCAAAATTCTTTCGGGGCTCGCTGAAGCGATAGGTGCAGCTGATAAGCTGATCGATTTTACGGTGGCGCTAGATAAACTCGACAAAATAGGTGAGGAGGGCGTTGTCAAAGAGATGTTGGCTAAAGGAATTTCTGAAGAAGCCATTACTCGGGTTAAACCCATTTTTAACGTAAGCGGAAATTTTGCTGAAAAACTCAATCTGCTAAAAGATTTGCTAGCAGATTCTGAAGTTGGTAAAGAAGGTATCGAAGAGTTGGCGTACATTAATGAGAAGATCGCAGCGCTCGGACTTGCAACAGTAACTCTCGATCTCGATGTGACTTTAGCACGCGGACTCAATTATTACACGGGAGCGATTTTTGAAGTTGCTGCACCCGAAGGTGTAAAAATGGGAAGCATTGGAGGCGGTGGCCGTTATGACGATCTCACCGGAATTTTTGGACTGAAAAATATGAGCGGAGTTGGGATCTCTTTTGGTTTGGATCGTATTTATTTGGTGCTTGAAGAACTTGGTCTTTTTCCGGAGCAAGCGATTAAAGGAACCAAATTACTGTTCATCAACTTTGGAGAAGCAGAATCGTTGTATTGTCTAAAAGCGGTTAAATCTTTGCGTGAAGCGGGAATTACTTCAGAATTATATCCTGATGCTGCTAAGATGAAAAAGCAAATGTCGCACGCAGACAAACGCAATATTCAATTTGTGGTTTTAGCAGGAACACAAGAAATGGAAGAAGGAGTTTATACTCTTAAAAATATGAAAACAGGCGATCAGACCCGAGTAGATCTCAACGAATTGATCAAAGCGCTTGCTTAAATATAAAGGCTAACCATAAAAAAATCCCGAAGACTTTCGGGATTTTTTTATGGACTTTCCAAAAGGTCTAATGTCTTATGGTTGTTTATTTTTAATCAGTTTGTTTGTTAAGACTGCTCGATGGTCTTTGATTTGTAATCAAACAAGCCTTGTTCTTTAATCTGTTGCGCAATACCTTTTGGAAGCATTGCTTCCCAGCCTTCTTCATTATTTGCGATCATTTTAAGAACCTGACGCGAAAATACATTCAGAATATCAGGATTATAATCTTCGATATCTACAACACGACCATTGTACTTAAAGAATTTGTACAACTCTTTCATTCGCGGATGTACTTTTAGATTTTCGCTTGTAAAGAATTCACCTGTTTCCGGATCGCGCATCGGATACAGATACACACGCAAATCTTTAAAGAAAAGTTTACCAAAGGCTTCTAGAATACCTCCACTCAAATGGCGGTAGTATGACTCGTCAAAAATATCAATCAAGTTGTTTACACCCATCGCAAGACCCATACGCTCTTTAGTATAGCGTGAGAAGTACTCCACTAAACGATAATATTCTTGGAAATTTGAAATCATTACCGTGTGGCCCAGATTACATAATAATCGGGCTCTTGCCATAAAATCTTCTTCATCGATCTCACCTTCCGCCCGAAGGTTAGAAAGGGTGATTTCAAAAATCACTTCAGTATTGTCTTCTTTTACGCGATTTTCGTTTAAAAAGATTTCAAGCGATTTGCGATACATGTCGGTATTGACCTTGGTCACAGGTCTAAAACTTCCGCGAAGCGCAAGAATGTTTTTCTTGTAAAGAATTTTTGCAGCAAGAATATTGTTTCCGTCAGCACCAAACATTACAGCGTCTGTAAAACCGTTTTTAACCAACTGCAAACTCATAAGACGGTTATCTACTTTAGAGAAAACCGGTCCTGAGAAGTTGATCATATCAATCTCGATCTGATCTTTATCAATATGGTCATATAAGTAGCGCAGGAGTTTTTTAGGTGAATCGTATTTGTAATAAGCGCCATAAATTAAGTTTACGCCTAGCGTACCTAAGGTAAGCTGCTGTAAACGTGCGTCAGTTTCGTGAAAACGTACGTGTAGAATAATCTCGTTAAATTCTGCCTGAGGTTCTACCTGATATTTTATACCTACCCAACCATGACCTTTATATTTTTTTGCAAAATCAATAGTCGCTACAGTGTTGGCATACGTAAAATAGATTTTATTAGGATGCTTCTCGCGAGAGATTCTGTTTTCTAACAGGTTGGTTTCATGCGCAAGCATCTTTTTTAGTCGGGCCTCAGTTACATAGCGATGATCTTGCTCTACACCATATACTGCATCACTAAAATCTTTGTCATAAGCAGACATCGCCTTCGCAATGGTACCGCTCGCGCCACCGGCTCTAAAAAAATGTCTTACGGTTTCTTGTCCTGCACCAATCTCGGCAAATGTACCGTAGATGTTTTCGTTGAGATTTATTCGCAGGGCTTTATTGGTTATCGACGGGATATTTTCAAACTCTTTATCACCTTGAATCGTGATCGGCATAGCGCTTATTTTTAGGGTGAGTATTGGTGGTTTCCTTTGCGGGTTAAAGGTAACAAAATGGTAGGGCTTACAAAAAATTAAGTGTAGTTTTGTGCTAAATTTCACAGGTTTGAGAATCACCTTTTTAGGCACAGGCACATCACAAGGAATCCCCATTATTGGGAGCACACACCCGGTTTGTAAGAGCAAAGACCCCCGAGACAAACGTTTGCGTGTGTCACTTTTAATAGAATTTGAAGGCGCAAATTATGTGATAGATTGCGGTCCAGATTTTAGACAACAAATGTTGACCCATAATGTAAATCATCTTGAAGCATTGCTGTTTACTCATGAGCACGCAGATCATACTGCGGGCCTTGATGATATCAGACCCTTTTTTTTCAGACAAGGAGATATACCGGTTTATGCGCATCAGCGGGTAATTGGCGAACTCAAAAAGCGATTTGAATATATTTTTAAGACCGAGAACAGATATCCCGGTGCACCTGCTGTAGCACTATTTGAGGTTATCAACAATCAGCCATTCATCATAAATAATTTACAGGTTGAGCCTATTAATGTGATGCACGGTAAACTTCAGGTTTTTGGCTATCGTTTTGGCTCTTTTGCGTATCTCACTGATGTCAAAACCATTGCAGCTGAAGAAAAACAAAAACTACGTGATCTTGATGTTTTGGTGGTAAATGCTTTGCGAGAGGAACCGCATTATTCGCATTTTAATCTAGAGGAAGCGCTTGCTTTTGTAGCCGAGATCAAACCAAAACAAACTTATTTTACACATATTAGTCATTTGCTGGGCTTTCACGCAGAGGTTGAAAAACAACTGCCTGACAATGTACATCTGGCTTATGACGGACTTCAATTAGAACTATAAGCTATGCGCAGAAACATTTTTATGTATTTGTTTTTATTTACTGCTCTTTGGGTGGTATTTCAATACGTGAATTCTACTAAAGTGTATGAGTCTCAAGAAAAGCATATCGCCAAATTAGAACAACAACTGGCTGAGGCTGATTCTTTGCAAGCGGTACGTGAGGATGGTGGTGAGCGTTATTTTAAATTGAAAGGAAACGAGCAAGCTTATGATTATTTTGAACGCTTTGGTGTTGCCGTGGATGATCTCGAAGCCAAGATCGAAAGCGCAATCATCAGCAAAAATACCACCGAAGGAAACGCGTTAATTCCGTATGAGAATGCCACTGGAATTTTTCAGATTAATAAGGTAGAGGTGCTTAACCACAAATGGGTGATCGCCGATTTCAGCGATGGAAAACGCTGGGGCGAACTCATTCTTCTTTATTCCATTGATAAAGAAGGTAACATAACTTTTGAAACACTGCAGAGCGTAATTTATCCTTAGTGTTGCAATAACCAATCTTTAAGGTCAAAAAAGTTTTGCGGAGCGACACCATGTCCTACAGGATATTCTTTCAAGTTAGATTCAATACCTAAAGTTGCTAAGTAAGGAGCGATCTTGCGCGCAGCTTCAACCGGAATAACCTGATCTACTGTACCGTGTGAACTGAATACAGAAAGGTGCTTATAGGCGCTTAAATCTGATTTTGGCGATATAATCGCTTCGTTGACATATCCGCTCAAGCCAATTACATTTTTGATCTTTTCAGGATAAGTAAGTGCTACAGCATAACTCAAAATACAACCCTGGCTGAAGCCCAAAAGCGTCACATTTTCAGCATCAAGGTTATAAGCATCGATAGTTTCGTCAATAAAAGTTTTGATCAATTCGCGCGAAGAAATAGCCTCTTCATCGTCAGACCATTTTCCGTCTGTAGCATCCCAGTAAATGGTGTACCACGCATTACCAAAAGGTTGCATTGCCATCGGTGCTTTTGCAGAGATCACAAAATATTCTTCAGGCAATTCTGGAGCAAAAGAAAATAGATCTTGCTCATTGCTTCCGTAGCCGTGTAACAGCAATAATAACGGAGGTTTTTCCGAAGTTTTTTTAGGTCTTTGTATAAGATGTTCTAATGAAAGTTGCGCCATATTATTCTATAAATCTAAACCACTTTTGATAGTATTTGCCCAGCAGTGGTACCGGTACGATATTTCCTTGTATAGCATTTACAAAGCCATAACCCCAGAGGATAAATATGAAAATATAAAAACCGAAGGATGCCGGCCAGCTATTCAAGAACGAAACTAAAAAGCCTAAAGCAAAGAAGGTTAGGAAAATCCCAAATGCTTGACGTATATGAAATCGCGCAAACGGATTTTTAGGTTCCATGTTCATAAAAATAGCGATGATCGCGCCTAGCATGGTCAAGTATGCGACTATCGCTGAAGTTTTACCGTTTTTAATGTCTTCTGTTGTCATTTAAGAAGCTATAAATTGGTTATTTGATATAATTCCGTAAACTTTTCCTTTTAATTTAGCTCCTAAGAATGCTGTGTTTTTAGACTTAGAAAGAATATGCTCTTTAACAAACACCGTAGTTCCTTTAGTCGTAAATAAACTGAGATTTGCCGGTTGACCAATTTCAATTTTTGATTTTACTTGGGTAAAGCGTTCTTGAGCCGCGGTAAGTAATTTTACCGCTCTTTTTTCAGAAACTAATGTGAGTAAAGCGCCCCAGGTAGCTTCTTGAGCAATGGTGCCAAATTTAGCGTGATCAAACTCCAGTTTTTTCAATTCAATATCAAGCGGGTTATGATCACTGGTGACCATATCAATCGTACCGTCCTTAATTCCGGCAATGAGTGCTTGCCGATCAGTTTCTGTACGTAATGGCGGAAGCACTTTATAGCGGGTGTCAAATTCATTAAGCATTGCTTCCGTATAAAATAAATTTACAATAGCAACGCTACAGGTTACGTCAAGGCCTTTTGCTTTAGCTTCTTTAATCAGAGCAACACTTTGAGCGGTAGAAATGGTTGGGATGTGCAATTTACCGCCGGTGTATTCTAAAATATATAAGTCACGCGCCACCTGTATGTGTTCGGCTAAAGAAGGAATACCTTTTAAACCAAGGCTAATAGCTGTTTCTCCTTCATTAGCAACACCTTTTATAATCAAATCATCTTCTTGCGGAAAAGACAAAACTAATCCATCAAATCCCTGAGCATATTGCAGCGCGATCTTGATAAGATTAGGATTGCTTATCGCGTGCTGGTAATCACCAAACGCCACGGCTCCTGCTTGTTGCATGTCATAGAGTTCGGCGAGATCAACCCCGGCAGCATTTTTTGTGAGTGCGCCAATAGGATGCAAATTAACTGCATTGCCGGCTGCCTTATTTTTTAGGAACGCCACCGAAGCATTGTTGTCAATGACTGGTGCGCTGTTGGCGTTTACGGCTATAGCAGTAAAGCCGCTCTTTCCGGCAACTTTTAATGCATTGATTATAGTTTCTCGTTCTTCAAAGCCCGGCTCACCAACGCTAACGCTGCTGTCAAACCAACCGGGAGAAACGCTTAAATTTTCAAACTGAAGCTCTTCTTCGTTATTTTTTGGGGTTAGATCGGTACCTATTTCAGTGATGATCCCGTTTTCAATTCTTAGATCTACTTGTTTTCCGTGATGTTCATTACTCTCATCCAGGAGGGTTGCCTTGGTGATACGTGCGTTCATTTAAACTTTTTTAGAAGAAGCATTTCGGCTAGAAATGCGAGCAGTGCAAAAATAACAAACCATTTGTAAAGTAAATTAAGATTTGTGTCTTGTTCTAGCTTATTAAATAGGTCTGGGATGTTGGTTTCAAAATCTATATTTTCAGCAGTTATGGCTTCAAGCGGCCTTAAATTGCTTTCTGCTCTATCAAAATTATACGCGACCATTGCCAGCGTATCTTGCTTGTATTTTACTGCGTAGAGTCCGTCGTTTTTAATTCCTTCTTGGGTGTCTATACTTACTTTGTCGCCTCGTTTTTGCTGAAGCGGAATAAACGCCTGCTCTTGCTGTTCTAGGGTGAGCACTACATCATCAGGCAAGGGTGTGGTTATGTCAAAAGTGGTTTTACTGCCAATGGAATAATAAATCTGAGGAAGCTTTAAAGCTTCGGTAGCAATTTTATCAAAAGTAGGAACGATAAGTTGACCATTGATGAAGTTGCTATTGGTACTCGATAAACTCCCTGTAAAGAGATACAGCCGATTGTTTTCAGCCAAAAACGGGGCATTATTTTCTAAACTTAAAATCGCGTCTGTGGTAGCTATTGGGAAATAGGCTTCTACCTGATGGGTCTGTAAATTAGAAGACCTTTTTGTAAAAACATTTTGGTATAAAGGATGGTCATAATTGATCGTTGTGATGCGTTGTGGAGCTTCAATTTTTGATTGAAAACCAGCGAACCCGTAAGCGTTTAGGAGGTTGTTGTAGTTCGTCGCAGCGGCATTCATGTTAGGGATAAGCAACAGGGTTCCGCCGTTTTGGGTATGTTTTTTTAAAGCATTGATCAGTGCTGTCGTAATGCGTTGCGGTTCATTTAGGATAATTAAATCCTGATCGTCGAGTATGCTGTATTCTAGTTGATCTTCGGCAACATTGGTATAGGAAAACTGTGGTTCTTGATACAACCTACTCAGAAAAGTATCTTCCGCATTTGAAACGGCGAGCACCTTTAGCGGTTCTGTCGTGTTAATGCTGAAATAAAAATCATTATCAAACTTTAAATCCGGAGTTGTAATACTCAGCCTTCCTTGAATAGCAGCCCCGGAAGTCAATTGAAACTCAATTTTTGAATGCTTTGAACTTTCAAAATTTGCAGAACCTTTGGCGATCAGTTTTTCTTTATCAAATAATGAAACCGGTACGTCTTGGTCGATCGGGGTGGTGCTTGCTAAAAAAACATCTAGCGAATACGCTGCGCTAACGCTATTGAGGTGCAGACTGTCTATACTTATATTTTCTAGACTAGTAGGCTCTAACAGTATGCGATGCTCTGTTTTGTTCAAAGAATCTAATTGAGAACTCCATCCTGTATCTTGAAAATCAGAAATAAGAATGCGTTGTCTAGAGCTTTCATCTTTGGTTGAAAACACGTTATTCAGCCGCATTCGCAGGCTTTGAACATCAATGGTTTTCTGAGTAAAATCTAAGTCTAAGAGTTCGTTACGATCGGTCACAGGATCAAAATCACGCAATACGTCATCCCAAGTGACCAGTGTATAGCGCTCATCTTTATGCAGAGCAGCAAGAAGTTCTTGTTTAGCCTCGGTAAGTAAGTTGCCTTTTTTACCAGTAGCTTGCATACTGAAAGAATTATCAATAAAAATTACTGTTTCTTGAGGTTGTAACGCGCGCTGAGAATTTGGAATAAAGGGTTCGGCGAAAGCAAAGATTAAAAAAGTAAGCGCGAGTAAACGCGTGCAGAGCACCAACCATTTCTTTAAGGTACTGCTTTTACGGGTGTTTTGAATTACGGTTTCAAGAAAAGCGACGTTAGAAAAAGGTGTTTTTTTGTAACGTCTAAGCTGGAATAAATGAATGAGAATAGGAATAAGTAGCAGAAAAAGCGCGTAAAGAATTTCAGGATTTTTAAACTGCATACAAGTTTACATTTCTCAGTAAACGAAAATACTGGTTTTAGAAATTATTACACCTTATTGAAGCGTTTTATTCTCTTAATTTTTTAATGCGGAAGTGTCATTCTCAGGACCTGCGATTTGTGTTGGGATATCTTGTTTTCTAGCAGAAAAGCTAAACGTACTTCCTTCACCTTCCACCGAAGCTACACTGATGCGCCCGCCTAAGTTGGCGACTAGTTTCTTTACGGTAGATAAGCCAATCCCATTGCCACGGTTTCCGTTTTTGTCTTTAGAAGCTACGATGGAAAAGAGTTCAAAAATTTTATCGATTTTATCCTGCGGAATTCCAATCCCATTATCAATAACTTCAAATCGATAAAAATCACTGTCTTCGGTAAATGTGACTGTGATCTCAGGTTCTTCTTTATCATTGTATTTGATGCTGTTGCCTAAAAGATTTATAAAAATCTGATGCAAAGCAGCACGATTACAGGAGATGATATGATTGGCTTCCGGGAGATGAATAACGGTTTTATAATCGTGGTTGAGCATATCTTCAACTTCCTCAAGAAGATCGTGAATGTCAAACGAGTCTCGCTGATCTATAGTTAAATTATCACTCTCATAATGTTGCAAAATTCCGCTAATATATTCGCTTAGCGAAAAGGAAGAACTTTTAAGGTAGTTAAGATAATCGAGCCCTTTTTCATCTAAAAGCTCTTTGTATTTTGCCTTAAGAATATCTGTAGTGGTGATAATATTCGCTAGCGGCATTTTCATATCGTGAGAAACTACTCCGGCAAATTCTTTAAGAAGACTATTTTTTTTGAGAAGGTTTTTTTGAAGCGCCTTATTCTCAATATTCTGGCGGCGGAGTTCAAAAAGATTGACGACTTGACTGGCCAAAGCGATCAATGTACTCACCTGATGCTCGTTGAGCGTACGGGGCTCGTGATCAAATACACAAAGAGTTCCTAAAGCGTGCCCGCCTTTATCCACTAGCGGAACGCCCGCATAAAAAATGGCTTTCATGGGGCCAGTAACCAGCGGATTGTCTTTAAATCGGTCATCTTCGCGCGCGTCAGGAATGATAAAAATGGGATCGTGCGTTTGAATTGCGTGCGTACAAAATGAAATTTCACGAGGAGACTCGTTAAACGGAACTCCGTAATGCGATTTTAAAAAATTACGATTGTAATCAAGCATAGTGATCAATGCAATGGGAGTGCCGCAGATATAGGAGGCGATCTGTGTGATATTGTCGTAACTCTTCTCAGGCAGCGTACCCACCAGTTTGTAAGAGTCTACAGCCTTTTGTCGTTTCTTTTCGTCTATTTTCACTATACTCATTGCTTATAAATATAAGCATTTAACTTAATTGAAAGTCCGTGTTAGGCACTTACTTTTTGAATCGTAAAGTCAAATGTAGCTCCTTCCCCTTCGGTACTGCTCACACTTATAATTCCACCTAAAGAATGCACAAGATTACGCACCGTAGAAAGGCCAATTCCGTTACCTTTTTTTCCTTTATTATCAGTTTCTGAAGCAATACTGAATAAGTCAAAAATAGAATCTAACTTATCTGCTGCAATGCCCTTACCGTTGTCACTTATTTGTATGTAATAATAAGCGTGATCCTCAACACTGTTGATGGTTATGATACCGGTTTCTTTGTCGTTGTACTTTAAACTGTTAGTGATGAGATTCAGAAGAATTTGTTGTACTGCAGATTTGCTGCTGTTCAGTTCAATTCCAGATTCGGGTAAATTGATAATGTAGTCTTCACTTATTTTAAGCAAATCGATAATCTCTTCCAGCAGATGATGTAGATCAAATTTTTCTAAGTTTTTAACCTGAAGCTCTTCACTCTCATAATACGATAGCAAATTGTCAATATAATCACTAAGCGAAAATGAGGACTGTTTTAAATAGGACAAGTAATCTATGCCTTGCGCATCAAGTTTAGGAGCGTATTTAGCCCGAAGAATATCAGTCGTGACGATCATATTAGCTAAAGGCATTTTCATGTCGTGCGAAACCGTTCCGGCAAACTTTTTTAATTGCTCATTTTTCTTTGTCAATAATTGTTCAACCTCTTGCAGTTGCAAATTGCTACGTCTAAGCTCAAAAAGGTTTTCAACTTGCAAGGCGAGATCTTTAAGAGCGCTTATTTGTGCTTCGGAAAGATTTCTAGGCTTATGATCAATAATGCATAACGTACCTATAGGATTTCCTGTTTTTGATAAGAGCGGTACACCGGCGTAAAAGATCACGGGATAATCTGAGGTTAATAAAGGGTTTCCTTTAAAACGCTCGTCTAAGCGAGAATCAGGAATAATGGTGATCTCGCGAGGCTGAAGAATTGCGTGAGCACAAAATGAAATATCTCTAGCGGTGTCACAAAGATCCCAACCTATTTTTGCTTTAAACCATTGTTTGTCCGCATCAATTAACGAAACCAAAGCAATAGGCACTTCACAGATCGCAGCAGCCAAACGCGTTATCGTGTCGTAATTAGGATCAGGTTCGGTATGTAACAACGCCAACTGCCTCAACTCTGAAAGGCGAATTTGTTCATTAGCGGGTAGTGCTGGTTTCTGCATAAGTTGGTGGGTATTGTGCTCTTTAGCAACGGTCTAAAATACACTATTCTGATGAAAAAATCCAATCAGGAATATTGTTTATAAAAATAATTATAGTGTTCTAAAATAAATCTTTTTCAAAAGCGCTAAGTCCGAATAAGGCGAAATCATATTTTACAGGATCAATAGGGTCTAAGCGTCTTAATTGTTTGTCGAGTTCTGCCAAAGCGATCGCGTCGTTTTGCTTTCGTTTTAATAATCCTAATTGGCGCGCAACCCGCCCGGAATGTACATCTAAGGGGCACGAAAGAAATGCAGGAGACAAACTTGACCAAATGCCAAAATCTACACCTGCGGTGTTAGGCCTTACCATCCAGCGCAGAAACATATTGATGCGTTTTGCGGCAGATTTTTTTAATGGATCGCTCACGTGCTTTAGCGTACGGGGCTCGTGTTCAATTTCAAAAAAATGTTTTTTAAAGTGATGAATTGCAGTTTGCAGTTCGTTATTCATAACATAACCACTAAAAATAGCTTCAAGACCCAAATGATTGGTGTAAATATGTTGTAGACCTTTAATAAAAGTAATCAAGTCGTTTCCATTAAAGGTGCGGTGTACAAAGTGCTGTAAACGCTCAAGATCCTGCTCGGTATGGTTCAATACAAAATCATACGGACTGTTGTCTAACAATTCAACAAGGCTATTACCATTTTTAATTATGCTTTTACGGTTACCCCAGGCAATCGTCGCCACAAGAAAGCCTATGATCTCTATATCTTCTTTTTTACTGAATTGATGCGGAATCTGTATTGGGTCTGTACCAATAAATTTGGGACTCTCGTAGAGTGCAGCTTTTTCGTCTAAAAATTCTTTGAGTTCGCTTTTCTTGAGTCTAAGAGATGATTTTGCCATCTACCATAGTAAGTTTGCGATCAGCCATTGCGGCAAGATCTTCGTTATGCGTTACGATTACAAAAGTTTGATTATAAGTGTCGCGCAGCTTAAAAAAGAGTTGGTGCAAATTTTCAGCAGATTCACTATCTAAATTACCAGAAGGTTCATCGGCGAGAATGAGTGCAGGCTCGTTTATTAAAGAACGCGCAACAGCCACTCGTTGTTGTTCACCTCCGGAGAGTGCTCCGGGCTTATGATGAATGCGATGGCTGAGACCTAGAAAACTTAGTAATTCTTTTGCTTTAGCTTCTGCCTCCTCTTTACTTTTCTTTGCGATAAAAGCCGGAATACACACGTTTTCTAAAGCAGTGAATTCAGGTAGTAATTGATGAAACTGAAAAATAAACCCAATATTTAGATTACGGAATTTACTCAGCTCTTTTTCGTTAAGGTTAGCAATTTGCGTATCATTAATTTGGAGTGAAGTGTTTGCCTTTTTATCTGCACGGTCTAAGGTTCCTAAAATTTGAAGCAAGGTGGTTTTTCCGGCACCACTGGCACCAACTACTGAGACTACCTCACCATTTTCAATTAAAAGATCTACGCCTTTTAAGACCTGAACATCACCGTAAGATTTGTATATATTTTCAGCTTTTATCATAATGTGTGAACTTGTGAGCTACGTAAGCCGGTGTTGAGGTTTACGACTACTTGCTTGCTTAAAATTATATCTCGTTTTTGACTTTAAGCAACAAGATTCAAAGATACTACAGTATAAAAGATCTGCATCTTTGCACTTAAAATTAGTTTTTGTTTAATGATTTGAGCAAATGTATTAACAAAAGGTTAAACAGGGCTTGAGTTAAAAAGGAGATTCTAAATTTGTTATGCTATGAAAGAAAATTTGATGAAAGCTACTTTCGCTAACGGTTGCTTTTGGTGCACCGAAGCGGTTTTTCAACGCTTTAAAGGAATTTATAATGTAAAAAGTGGTTATACCGGTGGGACGATTAAAAATCCGCCGTATCGTGAAGTATGTCAGGGCAGAACCGGCCACGCTGAAGGAATTCAGTTTGATTATGATCCAGAGATCATCAGCTATCAAGAATTGCTAGAAGTGTTTTTTACCACACACGACCCTACCACTTTAAATAGACAAGGTAATGACGTAGGAACACAGTACCGAAGCGCGATTTTCTATCATAATGAAGAACAGCGTCAACAAGCAGAGGATTATATTGCGTATCTTGACGAGCAAGCTGTTTTTGATGCAAAAATTGTAACCGAAGTTACCCCGGCAAAACCTTTTTATATCGCAGAAGAAGAGCATCACTCTTTTTACAACAAGCATACAGAACAAGGGTATTGTCAATTTATAATCAATCCTAAAGTCAATAAAATAAAGAAGCTATACCAAGATAAATTACAAGAGGTGTATCTTTAAATAAAACAAGCATTTATGGCTCCCTATAGAAAATTTGAAGAATATAATATCAGTGTGCAAGATGATGTCAAAGATAGATACAAAGCGATCATTTCAGATCTTGGAGAAGACGTAAACCGAGAGGGCATTGTTAAAACTCCTGAACGTGCGGCCAAAGCCATGATGTATTTAACCAGCGGTTATGATATGGACGCTAGTGAAATTTTAAAAGGAGCTATGTTTAAGGAGGATTATAACGAAATGGTCATCGTAAAAAACATTGAGTTGTATTCCCTTTGTGAGCACCATTTGTTACCCTTCTTTGGAAAAGCTCATATAGCTTATATTCCTAACGGTCATATTGTGGGCCTGAGTAAATTACCACGCGTAGTAGATGTATTCTCAAGAAGGTTGCAAGTTCAGGAGCGTCTTACGCACGATATTTTAGAATGTATAAATACCACCTTGAAGCCTCAGGGTGTTGCCGTGGTTATCGAAGCTTCGCACATGTGTATGATGATGCGCGGGGTGCAGAAGCAAAATTCAACCACGACAACATCAGGATTTAGAGGTCAATTTGAGCATAATGAAACACGCAATGAGTTTTTAAAACTCATAGGTTCAGATCTTAGTTAGTTTGGCAGGTTATTTGCTCTATTGAAATTGATTACCAGAGATTTGACAACTGCGTTTAGGGTCAAATATTTTAACCCAATTTAAAATTGATACTATGAGAACTTTAAATTATAATTTGCTTTTCAAGGGTTTGTTTTTTGATGCGATAGGAATGCTTACCATGGCAATACCGGTAGTTGGGCCTTTTTTAGATTTAGCTTGGGCTCCGGTTGCTGCAAAACAAATGACTAAAATGTATCCCGGTAGAAACGGGAAATTCGCATCCATTTTAGTATTTATTGAGGAGCTATTACCTTTTACAGATATAATTCCATCATTTACATTGATGTGGATTTACACGTATCTTTTAAGTTCAGAACCTAAAAGAAATTTAAAAACGATACCTATTAAAGTGAATCGATAAATAAAAAGAGCGACGTAACAACGTCGCTTTTTTTTATGCGGATGAGTTGCACTAAGATGCTTCCTCAATTTTTTCTTCCATCCATTTCACAGCTTCCTCCAGGTCGTCAAAAATTCCAAACGGATTGTGATAAAATTTACCTTCGATCTTGGCTATATCTTTACTTAGTTTTGAAAAAGGTACGATTGCAAAAGCTTTCAGAGATTCAACGGTGTTTAGCTGCGTATATATTAAAGGATTGATGCTGTAACTATGTTTCCTTACCGAAATATAACCAAAAGGCTTCCCGTCAAAGTGCTTTAAGCAAGCTTCTAGAAATGCTTTACGCTCTTTATCATCAAAATTTACACTAGGGTTTACATAACCCATAGCGATGTTCTTAGTGAATTCAATTACACCAATACCTAAATCAAGACGTTTTTCGATTTTCAAAATATATTCTCCTAATATTCAATAACTAAGCTATAAAAAAAGCCGCGTATGAGCGGCTTTTGAGAGTTAATGTTTCGACAATTTTTAGGACTGCGCAGAATTTTCAGTTTTTTCTATTGAAATGCTCAGTTCTTCTTTGCCATCTTCAAGATCCATAAAAATGCGATCTCCTTCACTAATATTTGAAGTGATGATTTCTTCAGCTAAAGCATCCTCAATGTACTTCTGAATTGCACGCTTTAAAGGTCGGGCACCATACTCCTTGTCAAAACCTTTATCGCTAATGAAGTCTTTAGCTTTGTCACTTAATTTTAAGTGATAGCCAAGCGTTTCAATTCGCGCATACAGTTTCTTCAATTCGATATCAATGATCTGGTGAATTTCTTTACGATCAAGAGCATTGAAAACAATTACGTCATCCACACGATTTAAAAATTCTGGAGCAAAAGCCTTCTTTAATGCTTGTTGTATAATGCCTTTTGCATTTTCTTCGGCTTGTTCCTTACGGGCAGCGGTACCAAAACCTACGCCTTGTCCAAAGTCTTTTAGCTTACGTGCTCCAATATTTGAAGTCATGATGATCACCGTGTTTCTAAAGTCGATCTTGCGACCTAGAGAATCTGTGATATAGCCATCATCAAGCACTTGAAGCAACATATTAAATACGTCAGGATGCGCTTTTTCGATCTCATCAAGAAGAATTACTGAATACGGTTTTCTTCGCACTTTCTCAGTCAACTGACCGCCTTCTTCATAACCTACGTATCCCGGAGGTGCACCAATTAAGCGAGAAACAGCGAACTTCTCCATATACTCACTCATATCGATGCGTACTAAAGAATCTTCATTATCAAATAATTCTGTAGCAAGAATCTTAGCTAATTGTGTTTTACCCACACCTGTTTGACCAAGGAAGATAAAAGAACCAATTGGCTTCTGCGGATCTTTCAAACCTGCGCGGTTACGCTGTATTGCTTTTGCAACTTTGGCTACCGCATCATCTTGACCAATAACTTTAGATTTTATTGATTTTGGTAATTCGGCCAACTTGTTACTTTCGGTTTTAGCGATACGATTTACCGGGATTCCAGACATCATAGAAACCACATCAGCAACATTATCTTCAGTTACTGTTTCTCGATGTTGCTTAGAATCTTCTTCCCAGTTTTGCTGAGCAACGGCAAGTTCTTTTTCAAGATTTTTTTCATCATCTCGCAGCTTTGCAGCTTCTTCATATTTCTGTTTTTTAACCACAGAATTTTTGCGCTCACGTACTTCTTCTAACTGACGCTCCAGATCAAGAATCTTTTTAGGAACATCAATATTCACAATATGCACACGTGATCCTGCTTCGTCTAAAGCATCAATAGCTTTGTCCGGCAGAAAACGATCAGTCATATATCTATTGGTAAGCGTAACACAAGCTTTTATCGCTTCGGGTGTGTAAATTACATTATGATGATCCTCGTATTTATCCTTAATGTTATTTAGGATTTCAACAGTCTCATCAATATTTGTAGGCTCTACGATCACTTTCTGAAAACGACGCTCTAAAGCACCATCTTTCTCGATATACTGGCGATATTCATCAAGAGTAGTTGCACCGATGCATTGAATTTCTCCACGTGCAAGAGCCGGTTTAAACATATTACTCGCGTCTAAAGATCCTGTTGCGCCACCGGCACCAACAATGGTATGGATCTCATCGATGAACAGAATAATATCAGAATTTTTTTCTAATTCATTCATTACGGCTTTCATACGCTCTTCAAACTGACCGCGGTATTTAGTACCTGCAACTAAGCTTGCAAGATCTAATGTAACCACGCGCTTATCAAAAAGTATACGAGAAACCTTACGTTTTACAATACGTAGCGCAAGCCCTTCAGCAATTGCTGATTTACCCACACCAGGCTCACCAATAAGCAGCGGATTGTTTTTCTTACGTCTACTCAAAATTTGAGAAACACGTTCTATTTCTTTTTCTCGACCCACTACCGGATCGAGTTTATCTTCTTCAGCCATTGCGGTAAGATCACGACCGAAGTTATCTAAAACAGGTGTTTTAGATTTTTTGTTTGATTTATTTCCGGGAGCATTAAATGGATTTTCCTTAGAAGATTCTGCTGTGCTGTCATCTTCACTGAAAGATTCATTTTTAATAGGCTCTATATAATCGTCGTCGCTTGTCATCATAAGTTTAAATTGATCTTTTACGTTGTCATAATCCACTTTGAGTTTGTTAAGCAACTTGGTTGTAGGATCATTCTCGTTGCGTAAAACACAAAGTAAAAGATGCGCCGTGTTAATAGAAGAACTCTGAAAAAGTTTAGCTTCTAAAAAAGTTGTTTTTAAAGCACGCTCTGCCTGTCTGGTAAGATGTAGATTTTTCTTCTCATTGCTGGCTAAGCCAGAACCCGGATTCGCCGGACTAAGAATTTCAACTTTGCGCCTTAAGTGGCTTAAGTCTACATCTAACGCCTGTAAAATCTCGATGGCTTTGCCGCTTCCGTCACGTAATAAACCTAACATTAAATGTTCGGTTCCTATAAAATCGTGTCCTAAACGCAAAGCTTCTTCTTTACTATAGGCTATAACATCTTTAACTCGAGGGGAAAAATTATCATCCATAAACGCTCCAATCTTTTCTTAGGTTTTTGGTAATAATAGGTCAAAAACCGTTCCGTTGATTACTTTGTAAGTAAATTGACAAAATTACTTTCAAAGACACAATGGAAGTTAAGCATACTTATCAAAAACCAAAACTAATTTTTGTTAATAAAAAGCAGGATGGGATGCGGCGCCAAACGGCGAAAACAGACAAGAAAACCGTATATTGCCCCATACTGTTTAAACCACAATTAAAGATAAATATATATGGCTGAAGGAGAGAAGTTAATTCCTATCAACATTGAAGATGAAATGAAATCAGCCTACATTGATTACTCAATGTCGGTCATCGTGTCACGTGCATTACCTGATGTACGCGACGGTTTAAAACCTGTACATAGACGTGTTTTATTTGGAATGCACGAGCTGGGTGTTCGTTCAAATACCTCTCATAAAAAATCAGCGAGAATCGTTGGGGAAGTTTTAGGTAAATACCACCCGCACGGGGATTCTTCGGTTTACGATACTATGGTGCGTATGGCTCAGGAATGGAGCTTGCGTTATATGCTGGTTGATGGTCAAGGTAACTTTGGGTCTGTAGATGGTGACAGCCCTGCAGCAATGCGTTATACCGAAGCACGCATGCGCAAGATTTCTGAAGAAATGCTTGCAGATATTGATAAAGATACGGTTGATCATACCTTAAATTTTGACGATACTTTAAAAGAACCTACCGTTTTACCTACGCGTATTCCGGGGCTTTTAGTAAATGGAGCATCCGGTATTGCTGTAGGTATGGCTACAAATATGCCTCCGCACAACCTTACCGAAGTTGTTAATGGTACTGTTGCATACATCGAGAATAACGATATCGAGATAGACGAGTTGATGCAGCACATTACAGCACCAGATTTTCCTACAGGAGGAACGATCTATGGCTATGATGGGGTGCGCGAAGCTTTTAAAACGGGCCGTGGCCGTGTGGTATTAAGAGCTAAAGCGATCATCGAAGAAGTTAAAGGGAGAGAGTGTATCATCGTTAGCGAGATTCCGTATCAGGTAAATAAAGCTGATATGATCAAGAAAACCGCTGATCTTGTCAACGAGAAGAAAATCGACGGAATCGCTTCTATACGTGATGAGTCTGACCGTAAGGGAATGCGTATTGTATACGTTTTGAAGCGTGATGCAATTCCTAACATCGTTTTAAACACTTTATATAAGTATACCGCGCTACAATCATCGTTTAGCGTAAACAATATCGCATTGGTTAACGGAAGACCAGAAATGCTGAATCTTAAAGATATGATTCATCATTTTGTGGAGCACCGTCACGAGGTAGTGGTTCGCCGTACCCAGTACGAATTAAAAAAGGCTGAAGACCGCGCGCATATTTTAGAAGGATTAATAATCGCATCAGATAATATAGATGAAGTTATTGCCCTGATTCGTGCTAGTAGTAACGCCGAAGAAGCTCGTGAAAAATTAATTGAGCGTTTTGAGCTTACTGAAATTCAGGCGCGTGCCATCGTAGAAATGCGATTAAGACAGCTTACTGGTCTGGAGCAGGATAAACTACGTGAAGAATATGAGGAGCTCTTAAAAACCATTGAAGACTTAAAAGACATTCTAGCCCGCAAAGAGCGCAGAATGGATATTATTAAGGAAGAGCTTGAGGAGATTAAAGCCAAGTATGGTGATGAACGCCGTACTGATATTGATATTGCTGGTGGTGATGTTAGTATCACAGACCTTATTCCTGATGAAAAAGTAGTACTTACTATTTCTCACGCTGGTTATGTTAAGCGAACTTCTCTAATGGAATATAAAACCCAAAATAGAGGAGGAGTAGGTCAAAAAGGTTCTACCACGCGTAATGAGGATTTCTTAGAGCATCTGTTTGTAGGAACTAATCATCAGTATTTGATTTTCTTTACTGAAAAAGGCAAATGTTTCTGGGTGCGCGTTTTTGAAATTCCAGAAGGAAGCAAAACCTCAAAAGGACGTGCAATTCAAAACCTGATCAATATTGAGCCGGATGATAAAGTGAAAGCCTTTATCTGTACTAATGATTTGAAAGATGAAGAATACATCAACAGTCATTATGTCATTATGGCAACTAAAAAAGGACAGGTTAAGAAAACTTCATTAGAGCAATACTCGAGACCACGTACTAACGGGATTAATGCAATCACTATTAAAGATGGAGACGAATTGCTTGCTGCAAAATTAACTACAGGAGACAGCCAGGTGATGCTTGCGGTTAAATCTGGTAAAGCCATTCGCTTTGAAGAAGAGAAAACCAGACCTATGGGTAGAAATGCTTCAGGTGTGCGTGGCATAACTCTTGCAGATGATAATGATGAAGTGATAGGAATGGTTGCTGTAAATGATCCTGAGTCTAATGTTCTCGTAGTTTCTGAGAATGGTTATGGTAAGCGATCACTGGTAGAAGACTACCGTGTCACCAACCGTGGTGGAAAGGGAGTAAAGACTATTTCTATTACAGAAAAAACCGGAAATCTCGTTGCTATCAATAACGTTACCGATGAAGATGATCTAATGATCATCAATAAATCTGGAATTGCCATCAGAATGGAAGTTTCAGAATTAAGAGTGATGGGCCGTGCAACTCAGGGAGTGCGCCTTATCAACCTTAAAAAAGGTGATACGATTGCAGCAGTGACCAAGGTTAAGAAAGATGAGGATGATATTGAAGATGAAGAGTTAGATGGAGTGGAAGGAGCAACAGATACATCTGAGTCTACCGAAGAACCAACAAATAATAAACCTTCTTCTGATGAAGAAGAATAAATAAAGTCGAATATAAATTGAACAAATAATGAAAACTAAATCTTTATTGCTAGCAGCATTATCTTTTACTGCTGTAACCTTTGCGCAGAAAAAGGAAATCAGATCTGCAGAGAAGACTGTAGATGATGAGAACTATGCTCAAGCGCAAACTGAAATCGCCGCCGTTGAAAGTATGATGGGGGAGATGGATGAAAAAGAAAAAGAATATTACTATTTTGTAAAAGGTCGTGCGTTTTTAGGTGGTGAAAAAAATACCAATGCAGACGAACTTTTAAAAGCTATGGAAGCTTTTGCTAAGGTTTCAGAATTCAACGACGGTGACAAGTACGGTGATGAAGCAACCCAGTACAAGCAAACAGCTATGAACGCTATTATCTCTTCAGCGGTAGATGATCAGAATGCTCAGAAATATGATGCAGCTGCAAGCAAGCTTTATAAATTATATACCTTAACTCCTAAAGATACTTCTTATCTATATTTTGCAGCATCTAACGCTGTAAATGGTCAGGATTATGATACTGCATTAGATTATTACGGTCAGTTAAAAGAATTAGGGTACACTGGTATCGAAACGAAGTACACCGCTAAAAATAAAGAAAGCGGTCAAGTTGAAAGTTTTCCTGATAAACAACAGCGTGACCTTTTTGTGAAGTCTGGTTCTCACGAAGATCCTAAGACTGAAGTTACCGAGTCTCGCTCTGGTGAAATTGCAAAAAATATCGCTTTGATTTACATCCAAGAAGGAAAGAATGAAGAAGCTCTTTCTGCAATTAAAGATGCTTTAGCTGAAAATCCAGATGACGATGCGTTAATTCGTTCTGCGGCTGATGTGTATTTAAAAATGGGAATGACAGATGAGTACGAGGCAGCATTACAAAAAGTAATTGCCAAAGATCCTAACAATCCAGGATTGTACTTTAACCTTGGTGTTGGAGCTGCAGATGCAGGAAACACTGAGAAAGCTTTGGGTTATTACAAAAAGGCATTAGAGATCGATCCTAATTACGCCGGTGCAAACCTTAACATCGCAGCGTTAATGCTTAGCCAAGATAAAGATATCATTGAGCAAATGAATTCTTTAGGAAACACTAAAGCTGATAACGATAAGTATGAAGTGCTTAAAGAAGAGCGTTTAAAGCTTTACAGAGATGCTGTTCCTTACTTAGAGAAAGCTACTTCTGGTGAGAATCCTAATATCGAAGCTGTGCGCACATTGTATAATATTCACGTTCAGTTAGGAAACACTGCTGAAGCAGATGAGTACAAAGCAAAACTTGATGCAATGCAAGGATAAACCTTACTAAGGTCATATAAATTAAAAAGTCCGATTCAATTTTGAATCGGACTTTTTTTATGCCGTTGATTTAATCTTTAGAAATCAACTAAAGAAAATACGAACTATTCGGTTCTGTCGTATTTTTCCATATAGCGTTTCCAGAGTTCTGTTTGATGAGATTCTAAACTGATGCTTCTTCCGTTAATAAAGGCGTGTGTAAGGTTGTTCCCTTTCATTTCTAAAGCATTTCCGGTGCTTACAAATAAGGTAGCATCTTTACCACTTTCTAAAGTTCCTAGCTGGTCACCAAGACCTAAGATCTCAGCACTGTTTTTTGTGATTAACTGAAGCGCGTCTTCAAAGCTTAATCCGTGTGCAGTGGTTTGTCCCGCATAAAATGGGATGTTACGGGCTTGCCAGTATTCACCACTATTACCTAAAGCTACTTTAACGCCGGCATCAACAAGGGTTTTAGCCATTTTAAAAGAGATATTGTAATCATCGTCTTCGGCTTCCGGTAAGCTGTGTACACGAGCTAGAATTACAGGCACTTCGGCTTTAGCGATAGCATCGGCTATTTTATAAGCGCGATACGCACCTACTAGAACCAATTTTTCAATACTCATGTCTTCTTTGAACTTCAACACGTCAAGAATTTCTTTTTCTGAATCTACGTGTACATACAGATTTTGACTTCCGTCTAAAACACCTTGCATCGCTGCAAAAGGTAGATTCTTAATGGAAGAATCTCCAGCTTCATAAGCTTTTGACTGACCGATAAAATCTTTGATCTGTGTAATTTCTGAAGCATAGTTTTTATCTGGACTGTAACCAGCATCTTCACCCATCCACCAGCGGCCGCGTCTAAAACTGCTAGGCCAATTAAGGTGAATACCGTCACCGCGTTTAATGGCGGCATCTTCCCAATTCCAAGCGTCTAATTGCACCACTGAAGATTCTCCGGAGATGGTTCCGCCTTGCGGTACGGTTTGAGCAATTAAGACACCATTTGGACGCATACTTTCTACAACCTTAGATTCAGCATTATAAGCGATGATCGCTTCAATATGCGGATTGTATTCGCCTATCTCATCCTGATCTTCGGTTGCACGTACCGCTGATATTTCAACAAGTCCTAATGTAGTGTCAGGTGCGATAAAACCGGGGTACACGTGCTGCCCATCAATTTTAATGATTTCACCTTTTAAGGGTCTTTTAGTAGTTGTCGCATCGTAAACGCCTACGATCTTTCCATCGGTTATAAAAATCAAGCTGTTTTCAATAACCTCTCCGTTTCCTATGTGAGCTACACCACCGGTAAGGGTGATGTCACCTTTTTGAACGGGAGCAGGGGTCTGCTGTGCTTGCAGCGTAAAGACTGCAAAAAAGAGTAATAAATATAATTTTTTAATGGTCTTCATATCTAGTAAAGAGTTTCTAAAGTGTCACAATCTAAACGCTGTTTTTCTTCTTTCTTAGCAGGTTGCGTTTTGAGTCCTTTGTTTTTTGCGCTAAGCATCATCGTGGTCAGCTTGTTCTTTTTAGCTTCTACTTTTTCTTTAAGTTCTTTATCTTTTTCGATGTCAAAATATACTGCGCCTTCAACCAAGGTTTTTTCAGCTACTGCACTTACAGACATCGGGTAGGTAGACCAAAGTACTAAATCAGCGTCTTTACCAACTTTAATGCTTCCGGTGCGATCGTCAATATGAAGCATTTTAGCCGGATTAAGCGTTACAAATTTCCACGCTTCTTCTTCCGGAACACCGCCGTATTTCATGGTCTTTGCAGCTTCCTGATTTAATCTGCGGCTCATTTCGGCATCATCACTGTTGATTCCTGTAAGAACTCCTTGGCTCCACATAATTGCAGCATTGTATGGGATAGCATCATTTACCTCGTACTTATACGCCCACCAGTCACTAAAGGTAGAGCCGGCAACACCGTGTTCTGCCATTTTATCTGCGACCTTGTAGCCTTCAAGAATGTGAGTGAACGTGTTTACATTAAAATCAAAGCTGTCAGCAACTTTCATCAACATATTGATCTCGCTTTGTACATAAGAATGCGAAGTGATGTGACGCTCTTCGTTTAAAACATCCATTAAAGTTTCCATTTCATAATCGGTGCGGTAAGGTTCGCCACTGTTTTTCTTAGCTTCGTATTCCTTAGCACGTTGAAAATAATCAGTAAACATTTGCTGTACTCCCATTCGCGTTTGTGGAAATCTGCTATAGCTGCCCCAGTTAGATTGTTTTACGTTTTCCCCTAAAGCAAACTTGATGAATTTGGTGTTCTCAAGAACCATCTCATCAATACTGGAGCCCCATTTTAGTTTCATAACGGCAGACTGACCACCAATTGGGTTTGCTGAACCGTGTAATAACTGAATTGTAGTCACACCACCGGCAAGATCTCTGTAGATGTCCAGATCATCAGGATTAACTGCATCGCGCATACGCACTTCTGCAGAAGAGTTTTGACCAGATTCATTGATAGAGAAGGCTGCGATATGCGAGTGTTCATCTACAATTCCGCTGGTGAGGTGTTTCCCTGTAGCATCAATAACCTTGGCGCCACCAGCACTTAAATCTTTTCCTATTTTATCGATTTTTCCGTTTTTGACAAGAACGTCAGTTTCTTCTAAAATTCCGTCTTCCTCGTTTGTCCAAACCGTGGCATTTTTAAACAAGATCGTTTCGGCTTGAGGTTGCTCATCATAACCGTAAGCCACATTAGGATAGGTAAGCGGCATAACTTCTGGAGTTATTTCCTCTTTATCCTCTTCTTTTTCTTCTTCCTCCTCGGTTGAAGCTTTTTTAGAAATGCTAAAGGTGCTTTCGGATCCATCAGGTAATATTGCTTTACCATTCCACGGAGTGGTGTTACTAGCCTGAGCAATTATGCGGGTATATTCTTTTTTATCTGCATCACCAGTGAATGTAATGTTTAACCAACCGTCAGTGTATGCAATTTTTGATCCCAGCTTAGTCTCGCCATCTTTTGCAGTAACCGAAGGCTTTTCGGTAGATTTTGAGATCGTTAGATCATAAGATTTTCCTCCGGTAGTTAACGTGTAACTTCCGTCAATATCAATAACCGAAGCATCTTTGATGATGTTTTGAGCGCCTTGCACCCAGTTTTCGTACAAGATGGTTTCTTTGTCGAAGATAGGACCTGAAGTAATTAAGAAGTTTGCCCAGGCATTCTGGTTAAGCGTTCCTAATTCTTCTGATTTTCCTAAAAGTTGTGCAGGAATCGTAGTAAGTGCGGCTAGTGCGGTTTCTTCCTCTAAACCGTATTTAAATGCTTTTCTTAACATAGGGAAAAGCATATCTGGAGATTTTAGATCGTTTGTCGTAATAGCAAAAGTTAAGCCTGCTTCCTGAAGTTTTGCAGGATTTGTAGGTTCCTGATTCCACTCAAGCATTTGGCTTAAGCTTACAAAACTGGCTTGATAGGGATCTTCAACATCATATGCATCTTGAAAATTTACAGGAATAATATACTGTGCGCCGGTAGCTTTGATCTCATCAATACGTTTGTATTCGTCACCGCCACCAACAATGATAAATGGTACGCCGGTTTCTTGAGATAAACTGGCGATGCGCAGATCATCATAAAGGCCGTCACCATAAAAGATTTGGGGCAAATCCATATTAGCGTTTAAAGCTTCAAGTGACAGGTCGCGCGTATCAATATTACCGGCTTCATACCAGTCAGCATCCTCAAACATCTGACGAATCAGCGCTGTAGAACCCATAATAGAAGACGGGTACGACTGTTGTGAAAGATTACTCTTTTCAAATGAAAAGAACTGAGCAGAGCGTGTATCCAGTAAACGTTCTGCAGTATTGCCGTCAGAATTCAAGGCTACGAGAATACCGTTTCCTCGTGCAAGGCCGTCTGCCATATGTGTACTTACCGTACCAAAACCGGCTTCAACCAAAGCTTTAGCAGCTTTGTTGTCGTACTCAAATTCGTTGAGCGCATTGGTTTCGGCTCTCACGTGGTCATTCCAATAATAACCGGCGCGTGTCGCTTCGTACTGCGGACTGCGCCCACCAAAGGAACGTTCTGGAATTTTTACACCAAAACTTGAATAGGTTTCTACAAATGAAGGGTAAATGTGCTTTCCTTCTAAATCAATTACCACGGCATTTTTTGGTGCGTTTACTGATTTTCCTGCTGAAACAATTTTACCATCTTTGATCAGCAGACTTCCGCTTGAAATCGTTTTACCTGGAGAGGGATGTAAAGTGGCATTTTTAAAGAGTGTGTAGTTTGTGTTGATGGATTTTACACCATCGTTTACCGGAAAATATTCCTGCCCTGAAACCATACAGAACACAAATAATAACCATCCGGTGAAGAATAGTTTTTTGTTCATAATTTAACTTAATTTAAGAGTCTTCCCTAAATTATAAGTTATTCTATGGCTTTAAGACTTTTTAAGAGTAATTAGGAAATTTTTAACGCTTATGGAAGCTGCGGCCTTGACTTGAAATAATTCACTAAGAGCGCGACCACGTAGCTATAGCTCTGCATTCCTGCAGGTTGATTGTTGGCTTTAAGAAATCCGCCGTAAAATTTCGCTAAAAGCGGTTCTAACGGATTTTGGTAAGCGATCCAAAAGTCACGAGATTGCCTGTAATTCGCAAGGATACCAGGTCTGATTTTGTTGGTAAGCAATTCACCTGCGGCAGGGTTACGGGCATAAACGTCGTTGAGACAATAGCGTAACGCAAAAATATATCCCGAATATTTAAAATAAGGATCAGGATTATTAGTCGTTGCCATAACGGCAATGAAATTAGCTTCATTTTCCTTTGCAAAGCCCAACTGATGCGCTTCTTCATGACAACTTACTAAAGGCCAGCGATGCGCGGGAAGCAATCCATTAACCTGACTTTCTAAAGTGATGGGATTGAGGTATCCGCCAAAACCCATATAACTTAAGGGGTATCGATACAGCGAATTCTTAATGCTTTTGGGATGGTATTCCAGTTCTGGGAAATTGTCTTCTACAATAGCATAACCGTCAGGCGTTTTATCAAAAATTTCTTCTAGGTTTTGCTGAAACTCCACAGGAAGACTGTCGGTAGGCTGAAGGGTTTCGTGTAAAGCATTCGCTTCTTTTATGAGTCTTTGGGTAAGGCTAATGAGCTCTTCTGTGGTGTACTCATTTTCAATATTCAATGCTTTATGTAGCGGAAGTCGGTAATAATTAAATCCCCATAAAAAATGAAAAGCGAAGTAAATTAGATTGGCAAAAAGTAATGCTTTAGTACAGAATATGCCAAGAGTTTTAAACCGGTTTTTAATGAGTTTTACCAGAGCGATGATCGCGTAAATAATGATCGCAGTATACATTACATCGCCAAAAGAAAACGGAATCCATCCAAAGAGATACCTAAAAAGCACCGAAATATATTCAAAAAGACCTGTGCTGTAATAGCGTTCTACAGCCTCAGGATATGTAGCAATCCATTTAATTCCAAAAAATTGAAGGAGTAAAACGGCAGCATATAAAAGGAGCTTTTTAACATTCATAGGTTAATAGGCTTGAGATTCTGCGACTACTTCTTCATTTGTAATGCTCAAATGCTTGGGTAATTTGTTGTCTTTAGGTAATACCGCCAGATACCTGTCAAAGTTAGAAGTGTAAACCAATTTGAACTGTGGTTTTACTTTGATGTCCAGTTTGGCAATGATCTCATTAATAAATTCTTGATGGTGAATGAGATCATTACTTCCTAAATGAAAAATACCAAACCGACTTCTATTTATGATGAAATGAATTTGTTGTGCCAGCTTACGATCTGTGGTCGTATTCATAATTAGATGCGGAAAAACTTCAATTTGCTCTTGAAGCAAAATAGCATTTTTAATAGCCCGCACGCGTGGCGAATTCATCCCGAAAACCATCGGTAATCTAATAATGGCGTATTGTTCTTCCGGCAGGTAATTCAGAAAAAAATTCTCGCAGCGTATTTTAAGTTTTCCATATTTACTTTCTGATAAGGTTTTATCATACTCATAACTTGGGTAGTTCACAAAAGCATCAAAAACATTGGCCGAAGAAAGATAGATTACATAAATACCGGTACGCTGCGCATAATCGCAAAGATCTTCGTGTGCTTCTACTTGTCCTTCAAAATCACCCCGCAACGCCGAGATCACGACAGTTGGGCGTACCTGATTCAAGACTTCGTAAATGCTGTCTTGAGCAACATCAAAATGAATAAAATGCTGATTGTCTGAGTAGATTCGGCCGGTGTGATAGGTGCCATAGGTGTCGTAATACCTGTGTAATTCTTTATACAAGGCACCGCCCAGGAAGCCACTGGCTCCCAAAATCAATATTTTGTGTGTATTTTGAATGAGCGTTCACGTTTTAATTAAGGTCGCTGTGTGTATCGTAGCGACCTCATTAGTGTTTTATGCTTTATAAAAAGGTAGTTTTACAACCTTTGCCGGAATGCTTTTATTGCGCACCTTGATAAAAATTTCGGTATCAGGTTTAGCATTTGAAGTTTTGACGTAACCTAAACCAATACCTTTCGATAGGGAAGGAGACATCGTTCCTGAAGTTACCACGCCAATTACATTATCATCTGCATCTACGATCTCATAATCTTTACGAGGAATACCGCGCGTTGTAAGTTCAAAGCCAACGAGCTTGCGCTCAGGACCGTTTTCTTTTTGGGCTTTTAAGGCTTCAGCATTGACAAAATCTTTGGTAAATTTTGTGATCCATCCTAAACCTGCTTCAATAGGCGAAGTGGTATCATCAATGTCGTTTCCATAAAGGCAATAGCCCATTTCCAGACGCAAAGTATCACGAGCCGCAAGACCAATAGGCTTGATGCCAAAATCTTTTCCGGCTTCAAAAACCTTAGCCCAAAGCTGTTCTGCGTGATCGTTGTGGCAATAGATCTCAAATCCACCGCTGCCGGTATATCCTGTTGCGCTGATGATCACGTGATCGATACCCGCAAATGGAGCTACTTCAAAATTGTAGAATTTGATAGCAGAAAGATCAGTCTCGGTAAGCGATTGCATGGCTTCAATTGCTTTTGGTCCTTGAATTGCTAGAAGCGAATAGTCATCAGAAATATTCTTCAGTTCAACACCAAATTCGTTGTGACTGCTGATCCATTCCCAATCTTTTTCAATATTTGAAGCGTTTACCACGAGCAAATACTCGTTTTCGCGAATGCGATAAACAATAAGATCATCTACAATCCCTCCTTCGTTATTTGGTAAGCAATTGTACTGCGCACCACCAACTTTAATTTTAGAGATATCGTTGCTGCATACTTTTTGAAGCAGTTCAAGAGCTCGCTCGCCAATGGCAAGAAATTCACCCATATGTGAAACGTCAAAAACGCCCACGCCGTTGCGTACGGTCTCGTGTTCGGCATTTACGCCTTCGTAAGAAACCGGCATATTATAACCCGCAAACGGAACCATTTTAGCTCCTAAACTTTCATGTATTTTGGTAAGTGCAGTAGATTTCATCTGTAAATTTTAAGAGCACAAATGTATCAAAACTACACTGAAAAGCGCAGCACCTAGCTTAACAAAAACGACTTAAATTCGTCGTAATTTTTAATAGCGATCGCGTCTTTTTCTTTGTCCATAACCGCTTTGATCTGCTCAGGAATTTCAATTTCTGCATCAATCACAGGATTCACAACCGGTAAAAACTTAACTGGATGTGCGGTTTCTAAGAAAATACCATAAGCATCAGGATGGTCTTTTAGGTAATGTTTCAAGCCTAAATAACCAACTGCGCCATGAGGATCTGCGATGTAACCGGTTTCGGCATAAATCTTTTGCATCGCAGCCTTGGTTTCCTCGTCAGAGTATGAAAAAGAGGATAATTTCTGCGAAAGGGCTTCCAGATCGTTGTTGAATAACTTCTGAATTCTAATAAAGTTTGAAGGATCGCCTACATCCATCGCGTTACTGATCGTTGCAACCGAAGGTTTTGGCTTGTATTCTCCTGTTTTTAAATATTCAGGAACGATATCATTACTGTTTACCGAAGCTACAAAATGCTTTACCGGCATTCCTAATTTATGGGCAACCATTCCCGCACAAATATTCCCAAAGTTTCCGCTCGGTACAGAAAAAACCAATTCTTTACCTTTTGATTTTGCTTGTTTATATGCAAAAAGAAAATAGAATAATTGCGGCAACCAGCGCGCAATATTTATAGAGTTGGCCGAAGTAAGTTTGCGTTGAGAAGTGATTTCTTCATCTAAAAATGCTGTTTTTACCATGGCTTGGCAATCGTCAAAAACGCCATCAACTTCCAGTGCTGTAATATTAGCGCCCAAAGTAGTTAACTGTTTTTCTTGAATATCGCTCACTTTACCGGTTGGATAAAGAATCACAACATCAACACCTTCCACATTTAGAAAACCACGAGCAACAGCACCGCCGGTATCGCCACTGGTAGCTACCAAAACCGTCACCGGTTCTTGGGTTTCTTTTTGAGCTGAAAAATAGCCCAGACAGCGTGCCATAAATCGAGCGCCTACATCTTTAAACGCCATTGTAGGGCCGTGAAAAAGTTCTAGCGTACCAATATTTTCTTCAACTTCTACAACAGGGAAATCGAAAGAAAGCACATCTGCAATGATATCTTTTAAGGCTTCGTCAGGAATAACCCCATCAACAAATTGGCGGATTGCAGTAAATGCGATTTCGTTATTTGACAGGTTTTCTATGTTATCAAAAAATGATTGCGGAAGCGGTGTGATCGACTCTGGGAAATATAACCCTTTATCTGGTGCAATTCCACGTACAACAGCTTCCTCTAAACCTACTTCTGGTGCTTTACCATTTAAACTATAAAAGTTCATTTTTCTATAAATATTGAATGTGTATTCGTGCCAATTATACAATTTCAACAACTAGGAAATATTCCAAATCGCACGAAATAAACTGTTTAATTCTTTTCTAAAATTCTGTTTCCGTGCTTTGATACGGGAGACACATAGCTATCACTACGCATATTTTTCTCTTTCAATGCTTTTCTTAACGCAAATTCAACTGCACCAGCATTTTGCAATCCTTTACTTAGTGTAAACATCGAAGGTCCGGAGCCACTAATTCCAAAAGCAATTCCGCCATTTTTTAATGCAGTCTCTCGGTAAAAATCAAAATCAGGAATCAGATTTTTACGGTATGGTTCTACCAAAACATCGGTGGCGCTAGAAGCGATCAAGTCGTAATCTTTAGTATAAAGACCGGCAATTAATCCGGCCAGATTTCCGGTTTGTTTGATTGCATTTTTGAGCGAAACTTCTTTAGGTAAAATCTCCCGAGCTTCTTTTGTTTTGATCGTTATATGGGGATGAATAATCGTCACATACAATTCTTCAGGAACCGGTACGGAAACAATTTTTAAAGGTTCGTAACCGGTTATTAATGTAAACCCACCGTAAAGACACGGCGCAACATTATCAGCATGTTCATTTCCGCTGGCTACCGCTTCCCCTTTCATACCAAATTCAGTAAGTTCTAAATTAGATAAGGGTTCATCCAGAAATTGATTGATTCCAAAAACAATTCCTGAGGCACTTGCTGCGCTGCTTCCCACACCGCTGCCAAGTCTTATTTTTTTATGAATTTCTACTTCAAAACCATAATC
The DNA here is from genome assembly GCF_900130045.1 of Leeuwenhoekiella palythoae. Lineage (GTDB taxonomy): Bacteria > Bacteroidota > Bacteroidia > Flavobacteriales > Flavobacteriaceae > Leeuwenhoekiella > Leeuwenhoekiella palythoae. The sequence goes on along the minus strand of NZ_FQXT01000001.1, from coordinate 253,930 downwards.
AAGATCCAAAGCTTCAACCATAGCTAAGCCGGCAACGCCTACTACATTTTCTTTGGCTTCAAAGGGTAACTCGGCTCCGGTGATCTCTGTGATCTTGATTCCTTTTTCAGGAACTTTACGAATTACCATTTCGTCACCCAGACCATCCAGAGCAAAACCCAAAACATCAAAACCGCAATTTACGTTTGCGACAGTCGCCGGTGAAAAGACACGTATTTCTTTCATTTTTTCGGCTTAAAAAGTGGCTGTTCTTATAATGTCTGCAAACAATCCTGAAGCGGTTACGTCACCACCGGCACCAGCACCTTTGATCTGCATAGGTTGAGTAGGGTAGCGGTCTGTAAAGAACAACACGATGTTATCTGAACCTTCAAGATTGTAAAATGGATGACCTTCAGGAATTTCTTGAAGTCCTACGCTTGCTTTGCCGTTATCAAGTTGTGCAACATACTTTAAACGGCAGTTTTTAGCTTCGGTTTGAGCGACTAGCTTTTCGAAATGTGCTGCGTCTTCTTTTAAAGTTTCAAAGAAGTGCGGAACGTCAGAACTGTTCAAGTTGTTTTCCGTTAAGAATGGTTCATTCTCAATATCTTCCAGATTGATTTTGAGTCCGCTTTCACGTGCCAGGATCAAAATCTTACGCGCAACATCTACACCGCTCAAGTCAATACGCGGATCAGGCTCAGTAAATCCTTCGGCTTTTGCGGCTTGCACCACATCGTGGAAACTATCGCCGGATTTAAAATTGTTAAACACAAAATTCAAACTTCCCGATAATACCGCCTGAATGCGATTTACACGATCTCCTGAAGCAATAAGGTTGTTTAAGGTGTCGATTATAGGCAGTCCTGCACCTACGTTAGTTTCAAACAATAAGGGTGCATTATAGGCTTTACTTAAGCGTTTCAGCTCGCTATAATTTTTGAAATCAGAAGCAGCAGCGATCTTGTTACAGGCTACTACAGCAACACTTTGTTTTAAGTATTTCCCGTACATATCGGCTACATCAGCGTTAGCGGTGATATCCACAAAGATGCTGTTTCGTTGATTAAGCTCAACCACGTGATCTAGAAAGCCATCTAGTGTCGCAGGTTCTCCTGCGTCTAAAAGTGCGCTCCAGTTTTGCAAGTCGATCCCGCTTTCATCCACAAGCATTTTGCGAGAATTGCTCAATCCCAGCACACGCATATTGATGTTAAGCTGTTTCTTTAGGTACTCTTGCTGTTGTTGAATTTGGTTCAGCAGTTTTTCACCTACATTTCCAACTCCCGTTATGAATAAGTTCAATTGCTTGCGTTGCGCTTCAAAGAAACGCTCATGAAGGCTGTTTAAGGCCTTTTTAACGTCTTTTTGAGCGATCACTGCAGAAATATTCTTCTCACTCGCTCCTTGAGCAATAGCACGAATGTTTACGTTGTTTTTACCAAGCGTACTGAACATTTTACCGCTGATGCCCTGATGGCTTTTCATTTGATCGCCAACAAGTGCAATAATACTCAAACCGATCTCGATCGTTAACGGATCGATTTTGTTCAGAGAAATTTCATATTCAAATTCTTCGTCAATAGCATTTTTAGCTTTGCCGGCATCGTCTTCCATAACCCCTAAACAAATGCTGTGTTCGCTAGAAGCTTGCGTGATCAAGATGATGTTGATTCCCTGATTGCTTAAGGTTTCAAACAAACGCTTACTGATACCAGGAATTCCGACCATTCCGCCTCCTTCAAGAGTAAGCAAAGCCACATTACTGATATTGCTTAAGCCCTTGATAGGATTGGTGCTTTGTCCGTTTTGGTTGTGAATAAGCGTTCCGGGTTCTTCGGGTTGCAAGGTATTTTTAATGCGTATGGGGATGTTTTTACTCATCACCGGTACGATCGTAGGCGGATATAAAACCTTAGCTCCAAAATGTGAAAGCTCCATTGCTTCGTGATACGAAATACTTTCAATAGGTTTTGCTTGCTTTACCATTTTGGGGTTAGCGGTGTACATTCCGCTTACGTCGGTATAGATCTCCACTTGGTCCACATCAAGCGCTGCTGCAACGATCGCAGCGGTAAAATCAGAACCACCACGACCTAAAGTTGTAGTATCACCGTTTGCTGTACTGGCAATAAAACCGGGTAGCACGGTGATCTTTTGTTTGGCCTTAGTAAAATAATATTCAATTTGACTGTTGGTCACTTTATAATTTACTCCGGCTTTGGTGTGTTTATCGTTGGTGGTGATCAAGTCCCGGCTGTCTTTTCGCACAGCATCTAAACCTTGCGCATACATCGCACGCGCAATGATCGAAGAAGATAAAATTTCGCCGTAGGCTAATAATTTATCAACGGTCTTTGGAGAAAGTTCATTGATCAAGTAAATGCCTTGTAAAAGCGACTCTAGGCTTTTGAGTAAATTTTTAATCTCGTCTAAGGCCTCATCGCTATCAGGAATAAGCGTTCGTGTAAATTCAATATGCTTGGCTTCGATGTCTTTAAAGGCAGTGTTGTAATCGTCCTTATTGCTGGCATCGGTTCCGGCTTGCATAAGTAAGTCGGTAATTCCGCCTAGCGCAGAAACTACAACGGCTATATGTTGATCTTGAGCACCGTTTTTTACGATGTTGATGACTTGATTTATGTTTGCGACGCTTCCTACTGAAGTACCGCCAAATTTTAAAACACGCATGGCTTTAGTGTTTGAAATGAGTTTTTATAAAAATAAGTTGCTTGTCGTGTAAACACGAGATGTACCGAAGTTATATGTTAAAAGAATACCCCAAAGGGGTAATAATAATGAAAGCAATCGCAAGACCTGTGGTCGCGATAGTAGAAGTGGTAATAGTGTTAATTGCTTTCATTTTCTGCTTAACTGTTGCTTTCAAAAGTATTATTTTTACCCATAATCACAAGCCAGATTATTGATTTTTGAGGATAATTCAAGGAAAACTTTTTTTATCAAGAAATCACTAATTAAATAGAAATCAAAGGCTTTTCCTTACGAATATTCTAAACCCGAAATTATTCCCGATGAAAATATTAAGCAAAGAGCAAGTTTATCAAGCAGATAAAGCAACTGAGAATGCCGAGAACATTCCTTCTTATAATCTGATGGAGCGTGCCGGCGGTTATGCATTTGAGTTTATGCACCAGCGGCTGCAAGGCCAACCGGTGCCGGTCAAAATCTTTTGCGGAATAGGAAATAATGGAGGTGATGGTCTGGTGATTGCAAGATATTTTGTTGAGCATCAGTATCCGGTAGATGTGTATGTGGTGAATTACAGCGACAACCGAAGCAAAGATTTTTTATTGGCATTAGAAGAGCTCAAAAAAGTAACCCGAAAATGGCCTCAAGTATTAAAATCAGAAGACGACTTGCCTCAGATAAACAGAGAAGACCTTGTGGTGGATTGCATTTTTGGTATAGGTATTAATCGGCCCGCACCTAAATGGGTGCAGCAGCTGTTTGTGAATATTAACCAAAGTGGAGCTTATACGGTGGCCATTGATGTGCCATCTGGGATGGGCGTTGATGTTTATATCAAGGATTCTGAAGTGATTAAGCCTACTATCGTCTTGTCTTTTCAGACGCCTAAGCTTGCGTTTTTTCTTCCGCAAAGCGGAAAATACATCAACAATTGGACGGTGCTAGATATCGGTTTAGATCGAAATTTTATGAATTCGGTGCAGACACAAGCCCAGTTGATAGATAAAGCCGAAGCGCAACAAATGTATAAACCGCGTACTAAATTTAGTCATAAGGGCACTTACGGTCACGCATTACTTATCACCGGGAGTTATGGTAAAACGGGTGCTGCGGTGTTGAGTTGTAAAGGCGCTTTGAGCTCAGGAGCAGGTCTCGTGACTGCTTACACTACACAGCACGGCTTGCCTATTTTACAATCAAGTTTGCCTGAGGCAATGGTTTTGGCTGACAGATATAACGGGAAATACCTGGAAGAAATTCAATTTGATCTTGCTCCTACGGTTATAGGAGTTGGTCCCGGGTTAGGGACTGAAAAGATTACTCAGCAAGCTTTAAAAACATTTTTAAAAGCAAATAAAATCCCTCTTGTTGTTGATGCTGACGCCTTAAATATATTATCAGAAAATCAAGAATTTTTAGAGTTTTTACCGAAGTATAGCGTACTTACACCGCACCCCAAAGAGCTAGAGCGCTTAATAGGTACGTGGGAAGATGATTTTGAAAAGTTGAAAAAAGCCGAAGCATTCAGCAAAAAATACAATTGCGTTTTAGTGCTAAAAGATGCGCATACCATAACCGTTTTTGATGGAAAGTACTACGTAAATAACACTGGAAATCCCGGACTCGCAACCGGTGGAAGTGGTGATGTTCTAACGGGAATTATAACAGGATTGATGGCTCAGGGCTATGATGCTTTAACTGCGGCAATTTTTGGAGTTTATTTACATGGGAAGGCAGCCGATATTGCGATCAACCACACCGCTTATGAGGGCTTGACCGCAAGTATGATTACAGAATTTTTAGGTCAGGCGTATCTTGATCTTTTTGCTCAGCCTGAGCAAAAGCAGTAGTTGTGCAGTGAAAAGTGAAATTCTTGGAAGACTCTTTTCTAGACTTAATTTTTAAATAAAAAGCCTAATCCCATTCTGGAAAGCATCTTTTTTTCAAAGGCATAGAAAAAAGAATACATACCAAAAATCCAGGCAACGATAAGCAGTAAAACCTGATACAGCGGAAAAATAATGATAATACGTAGCGGCCAGTAAATCCATCCGGAGATCGAATCGCTTCCTAGTCCTAAGGCTTGCATAACCGGGCTAGAGATGCGGCCGGCGGTAGACCCTGTAATGGCAAAAACAATGAATGCAGCAATAAACTGCCAACGGTATTGTAAAATCCAGCGATTTTTGAGTTTTTTAAAGCAATACAAGCTAAGTTTTATTATAAGATACGTAAGCACCAAAGTGAGTATCACCAAATAAACCGTCTGTAAGGCTCCGGGTTCAAGAAAGAAATCCAATCTTCGGGCGATTAGAATTCCGCAGGCTAATGAAAGAATAATGCCTAAAATAGGATAAATAAGTTGCCAGTTCTGGGTGATTTCCCAGTGTTCCTTGAATTTTTTCACGCGTCAAATATACTATTTAGAACTAAGATAAATAGGAAAAACTTAAATACGTGTTGGTACACTGAAACGCTGGTTATACTTACGGCAGAAGTACACAAAGTAATAATAAAGTTTATAATTTACCTCATAGCCATAATCTACAGAGCTGTTATAATCTATTTGTTGTGGGTATAAATTGTTATTGTATCTAAAAGGCTGCAATACGCGCTGGTTGTATTCAGGAACAATAAACCGATTTTTATTTTCCAGATAATTTTGAGAATAATAGCCTTCCGGTCGCGCGATAGAATTCAAAAAGGCATTGTAACCGGGTTCAATAATGATGATCTCATATTCGAGGCTGTCGTTTGCAATGCGTACCGTATCGTTTGAAGTGCTCAGTGGATCGCTTGTTTCAAGCTTTTTTTCTCCCTGAGAAGATGCGCAGCCACAAATGACAACAAGCGCTATAACAACGTAAATTAAATTTTTCATACCAGCTTTTCTTTTAAAGCTACAAAACTCCTGCTAAATATTGACGTTTAATTTTGATGTGAACTGAAATATACTTTTCTCAACGCGTGTTTTATAGATCTCATCCAACTCCTATTTTTCGGCATAAAAAAAGCCGCTTATTCAGAGCGGCTCCTTAATTGATTTAAGCTGAAACTATTTACCGAAAAGTCCGCCTAGCATTCCGCCAAGGCCACCTTTTTTCTTATTTGAACCTAAAACCATATCTGCTACATCGTCTAGAACGCTGCCGTCACCATCTGAGTCTATAAGAGATTCAATCAGGCTTTGGTTTTCTTTAGGTTGTCCGCCTAACATGCTGCCTAAAATACCTGTAAGACCATCCTGATCTTGAATATTGTTTTCTTTAGTCTGTTTCCCAATAATGCCGAGTAGGATAGGAGCAGCGATCTTCAGAATCTGGGCTACCGTACCGGCATCAAGACCTGTTTTTGTACTCAAAGCATTTTCGACCATGGGTTGTTTTCCGCCCAAGACGTGGCCCAAAATACCTGCACCATCCTGAATTACATTTTGATCTACGCTTCCGCCGCCAAGAATACTTCCTAAATTATCAAGGATACTCCCGTCGTGTTTTCCGCTTAAAGCACCCATAAGTCCGGATGCGCCTTCTTGCGAAGAAGCATTCTTTTTCATCGCGCCTAAAAGTAAGGGCATCGCCATACTCAGCACATCTGCGGTTTTGCTTTCTGATGCTCCGGTTTGAGCACTGGCACCGCTTATCAATTGTTTTCCTAAGTCGCTATTTAATAAATCTAGTAAGCCTGACATTGTAAATGAGTTTTTGTTAATACTTTAAATTTAGTTACATGTTTTGAATTCTTTAACTTTTTTCCATAAAAAAAGCCGAATAACTATTCGGCTTTGATAGGCTATGTGTCTGAACGACTATGCTTTTAAGATCGAAGAAATCTGTTCGGCAAGTTCAACACCTATACGATCCTGAGCTTCATTAGTCGCTGCCCCAATGTGCGGAGACAATGAAATTTTAGGATGCATTAAAATTTTGATTTCCGGCTTTGGCTCGCTCTCAAAAACGTCAAGAGCGGCGAAGGCAAGTTTACCAGAATCTAGCGCTTCAATAAGAGCTAATTCATCAATTACTCCGCCACGAGCAGCATTTACCAATGCAGCACCGTCTTTCATTTTTTCAATTTCGGCTTTGCCAATTACATATTCCTTTTGAGCAGGAACGTGTAGGGTGATAAAATCAGCTTCAGCAAGAACATCTTCTTTGGCTTTGCTTTCAAATTTAAATGCAACCTCCTGACCATCGAAAAAGTCTAATTTCACTTCAGCTTTTTCCATATATGGGTCAGAATAGATCACTTTCATTCCGGCGCCAAGTGCAACTTTAGCAGTAGCTTGCCCGATTCGGCCAAAACCGATAACACCTAAGGTTTTTCCGCGCAGCTCAACACCTTTTGCGTATGCTTTTTTAAGTGCACCAAATTTTTCCTCGCCCTCTAACGGCATATTGCGGTTAGCATCAAAAAGGAAACGCACACCACCATATAAATGAGCAAAAACCAATTCTGCAACCGAAGCAGAAGAAGCAGCCGGAGTGTTGATCACGCTAAGACCTTTGTCTTTTGCATATTGAACATCAATATTATCCATACCTACACCGCCACGACCAATTAATTTAAGGTCTGGGCACGCATCGATTAAATCTTGACGAACTTTAGTTGCGCTGCGTACAAGTAGCGCATCAACTTTATTTTCATTTATGTAATTGATAAGTTGCTCTTGCGCAACTTTTGTGGTAATTACTTCAAAACCGGCGGCTTTAAGAGCATCTACTCCGCTTTGAGAAATACCATCATTTGCTAAAACTTTCATGTTTTAAAAATTTATATTATTTGGATTGGTTTGGTTAAGCTTTGCGCTCTAATTCGCTCATTACATCAACCAGAACACCAACGCTGTTTAGCGGTAACGCATTGTACATAGAAGCACGATAACCACCAACGCTTCGGTGACCGTTAAGACCATTAATACCTGCTTCTTTAAGCATCGTATCAAAGGTTTCTTTAAGATTGTCTTCTGTTAGATTAAAAGTAGCGTTCATTAGAGAGCGGTCTTCTTTTGCTGCATACCCTTTAAATAATGGGTTAAGGTCTATTTCAGAATATAAAAGCGTAGCCTTTTTCTCGTTTTCTTCAGCAGCAGCACTGATACCGCCTTTAGCCTTCATAGAACGAAGTGTAAGCATCGAAACATAAACCGCAAAAACCGGTGGCGTGTTAAACATACTTCCTTTAGATACGTGCGTAGCATAGCTAAGCATACTAGGAATCTGGCGTGTTACTTTACCTAAAATATCTTCCTTCACAACAACAAGCGTAGTACCTGCAGGACCCATATTTTTCTGAGCTCCCGCATATATAAGATCAAACTTTGAAAAATCGATCTCACGAGAGAAAATATCACTACTCATATCAGCCACTAGCGGTACATCTGTAGTAGGAATATCTTTGATCTGAGTTCCAAAGATGGTATTGTTGGTTGTAAGATGTAGATAATCTAGATCTTTAGGAACATCAAAACCTTTAGGGATGTAATTGTAATTCTTGTCTTTTGAGCTTGCAACCTCAACGACTTCGCCAAAGATCTTAGCTTCTTTGATCGCTTTATCACTCCACGTTCCTGTATTGATGTAACCTGCTTTGTTCTCGAGTAAGTTGTATGCGGTCATTACAAACTGCATACTTGCACCACCTTGTAGAAAAAGAGCTTTATATCCTTTTCCTTCAAGCCCCAAAAGTTCAAGAGCAAGCTCACGTGCTTCTTCCATCACATCAACAAAATCCTTACTTCTATGGGAGATTTCTAAAATAGAAAGATCGAGGTTATTAAAATTTAAAACGGCTTCAGAGGCTTGTTTAAAAACTTCCTGTGGAAGAATACAAGGCCCGGCACTGAAATTATGTTTTTTCATTAGATTGAATATTTGGTCTCTTTTTTGAATTTTATTCAGTTGGAAAATTACGGCTTTTCAAACAGAATGCATAAGATTCCACCTTTTATATGTGCAAGTCTTTGCGTGCTTAAAAAGACATGCAAAGATGCTTAAAACACTTGCAAAGCGGTTTGATAAATCAATAAATAATCGATGAATTTCTCTTATAATTTTAATAAAAATGCAACGGTATCAACACCGTCTGCATAATCATAAAGTTTTGGATTTTGTGCCTGTCCAAAAGCGACATCCTCATCACTAAAATCGTCTGCCACTATACACTGAATTTGATCAGCTTTAGATTGCAACTCGGCCTTTAAAGTTTCAACGTCAGTATAACGCTCGTAAAAGACCACAGAGATCGGGGATGAGAAATTTGTGTCTTCTTTTAATACCATAAAGCCATTGTCTAAAACAGGAAATAAGCTCATTAAATACACCGCTTTATTATAGTCGTAGTTGTTGGCATATTTATGATGATTGATCACATCTTGCTGTTTAAACATTGCTTGAAAAAACGTGTCAAAATCATAGTTTTGAGGTACGTAGAGCTTAGCCACACTACGACATCCCATTCCAAAATAACCAAATATGTCGTCCCCTAAAGCTTCGAGTTGTTGCGGGGTTTCATTACCGGTTAATACAGCGACAGCATTTCGATTTTTGCGTATAATGCTGGGTTTGTTTTTAAAATAGTATTCAAAATATCGCGCGGTATTGTTGCTTCCGGTAGCGATCACCGCGTCAAATTGTGGAAGTTTCTCTTTGGTAAATGTAATTTTTGAATCAAAACCAGGCTCGATAATGATAAGTACTCTCGCCAGAAATGGCATCAGAAGTTGATCGTCGCTAGATAGTTTTGCGACTAGATGGTGCCCGGTGATCAGCACGCTCAAAAAATCGTGAAATCCAACCAGCGGTAAGTTGCCTGCCATAATCACCGCAACCCTTTTTTCTGAAGAAGAAGTGATAGCATAGGCATCGAGCCATGTTGTCAAATTATCTTTCTGTAGCGCTGCAGACCAGCTTGATAATGCTTGGGTTATATGCTCTGGAGTAAACCACGCGTTATGTCTGTTTGCGGTTTGTATGACCTGCTGTAATTCTTCTTTTAAGTGTTCAAAATCATTTAACGTAGCCTCGCATTTAGTAGCATCTGACAAAAAATTCTTTAAAAATAGACTGAGGTTTGAGAATGCGGTAATTCTTTGGTTTAAATCCATAAATGGTTTGGTGAAGTAAGGACCACGCCTTAATTTTGCAACTTAAATTTGTAACGAAAACCTTAAGTTGATTGTAAGGTTTCTCATTAATTTCTACTAATTTAGTAGGGTTTAAAAAATAGAGCCTACCTTTGGCAAAATTAAGGATTAGAAAACGATTATACTATGGCAATTATAATAACTGATGAATGCATTAACTGTGGGGCTTGTGAACCGGAATGCCCAAACACAGCGATTTATGAAGGAGCAGATGACTGGCGCTATTCTGACGGAACTGATCTTGAAGGTAAAATTGTATTGCCTAACGGAAGAGAGGTTGATGCAGATGAGACTCAAGAGCCTATAAGTGATGAGGTGTATTACATTGCGCCTGATAAGTGTACAGAATGTATGGGCTTTCACGAGGAGCCACAATGTGCTGCGGTTTGCCCGGTAGATTGCTGTGTGCCTGATGAAGATCACGTAGAAACCGAAGAAGAACTTTTAGGCAAGCAAGCCTTTATGCACCACAATTAAGCAAAAACTTTTTATAGAATTTAAAATGTCTGGTGTCACTACCAGACTTTTTTTTGCGCTTAAATAAAACTTATTGGTGTGCTATAATGCTGAGGTATAGTTTTTTACTGGTATATGTATTCATGATAATTCAAAGCGCTAATCTCTTGCAAAACAAACAAATTTGATTATAAACTAAAGGTGTAAAGTTTTAGATAAGCTTCCTATATTTGCGCCTCAAAATTCTGAACCATGAAAGCAGGTATTGTAGGATTACCTAACGTAGGTAAATCAACTCTTTTTAATTGTTTATCTAATGCTAAAGCGCAAAGTGCAAACTTTCCGTTTTGTACCATTGAGCCTAACGTTGGGGTGGTGAATGTGCCGGACCCGCGTTTATCTAAGTTAGAGGAATTAGTAAAACCCGAGCGCGTGGTGCCTGCGACCGTTGATATTGTAGATATTGCAGGTCTTGTAAAAGGAGCAAGCAAGGGTGAAGGTTTAGGAAATCAGTTTTTAGGAAATATTAGAGAAACCGATGCAATTCTACATGTTTTGCGTTGTTTTGATAATGATAACATTGTGCACGTTGATGGGAGTGTAAACCCTATTCGCGATAAAGAGACCATAGATATAGAGCTTCAGCTTAAAGATCTGGAAACCGTAGACAAGAAACTTGAGAAAGTTAAAAAAGCAGCGCGTACCGGAAATAAAGAAGCTCAAAAGGAAGAGTCAGTGCTTGCGCAGATTAAAGATGCACTAGAGCAAGGAAAGTCAGTACGAGCAGTAGTTTTTTCTGAAGAAGATTACGCAGAGTTTGTAAAACCACTTCAGTTTATTACAGACAAACCTGTGATGTATGTGTGTAATGTAGATGAAAATTCAGCAGTAAGTGGTAATAAATATGTAGATCAAGTTCGTGAAGCCGTTAAAGAAGAAAATGCAGAAGTGCTTGTGCTTGCCGTAGGTACCGAAGCAGATATTAACGAACTAGACGACTATGAAGAGCGTCAGATGTTTTTACAAGATATCGGTCTTGAGGAGCCGGGTTCTTCAAAACTAATTCGTACCGCTTATAAACTGCTTAATCAGCAAACCTATTTTACTGCCGGTAAAAAAGAAGTGCGTGCGTGGACTACTAAAATTGGTTCAACAGCACCTCAAGCAGCCGGAGTAATTCATACCGATTTTGAAAAAGGCTTTATTAGAGCTGAAGTAATCGCTTATGAAGATTATGTTTCCTATGGAAGTGAAACTAAAGTAAAGGAAGCCGGTAAAATGGGTGTAGAAGGTAAAAACTACATTGTAAAGGATGGTGATATAATGCACTTCCTATTTAATGTATAAATCATTTTTCCGATTACTATTGGAGTAGGCAGGTTACAAAATCTATAAATCGAAAAATCCCTTTGGTAACATTCTCAAAGGGATTTTTTATTAGATATTTATTTTCGTCCTTACTGGCGGTATCTTGATCTATTCGCTATAATTAAACCAACTCTCTTTCTAACAACTGAATATTACTTTGAATACGCTCTTTTACCAAATTCATCATTCGTTTGTTCAATGCCGAAGAATTCTGAATATACTTCTGATATTCTTCTACAGTGAATTGACCGATCACCATACCTTTTAGGCTGTTTCTGAACTTGATGTCCTTTTGAATGGCATTCTCTATGTATTGCATTCTTCGGTCTATATTCAGCGTGTAAAAAACATTTTTGTGCTTTTTAATATAGTTGCGAAAAGCTTCAAGCAGGAGCTCATTTTGAAGTTTGACCACAGGGCGCAAAGTTCCGTTTTGAAATTGCTCATCTGCACTCATCGTGTCATCAACTCGGGCGGATAAAATTTCTGGTCTAAGTGCTAGTAATTGGGAATCTCTAGAATTCATAGCGTGAAGTTTTCTAAAATTACACATATTAAAGAAGCTTGTGTAATGCGCTTTAAAGAGTTGTAAACGACTTATAAACAATTAGGGTTAAAGTGCTCTTAATCGACCATATTATTTGTTCAGCATTCTTTAATTTTAGGAAAATACTGACAAAAAATCATGATAACGTCCATAAATCCTTATAACCAAGAGGTTATATCTGAAGTAAAAGAATTAACTAAAGCCGAACTTGTTGAACATATAGAAATTGCGCACGAGCGTTTTCTTTCTTGGCGAAAAACTACCTTTGAAGAGCGCGCTGCTTTAATGCAGGCGGCTGCAGCTGATCTTAATGAACACAAAGAAGCTTACGCTAAAACCATTTCTTTAGAAATGGGAAAACCTATTAAACAAGCCATTGCTGAGGTTGAAAAATGCGCGTGGGTTTGTGAGTATTATGCAGAAAATGCACCTAAGCATCTCGCGCCTAAAAGCATTGAGGCCGATGCGGTGGAGAGCTATGTAAGCTATGAGCCCTTAGGCGTCGTGCTTGCGGTAATGCCTTGGAATTACCCTTTTTGGCAAGTCTTTAGGTTTGCCGCTCCGGCTTTAATGGCAGGAAATATAGGTATTTTAAAGCACGCGAGTAATGTGATGGGGAGCGCTCAAAACATTCAGAAAGTTTTTGAACGTGCCGGTTTTCCTAAGGGTTGTTTTACTAATCTTCCTATTGCTAGCGCTAAAGTAGAAAGCATCATAAAGAATCCAAAGGTTAAAGCAGTGACTTTAACCGGAAGTAAACCTGCAGGAAGCGCTGTGGCATCAGTTGCAGGAAGCGAAATTAAAAAATCGGTTTTAGAATTAGGAGGAAGTAACGCTCTTGTGGTTTTTGAAGATTGTAATATAGAAGAAGCGGTAAAAACTGCAGTTCAGGCGCGTTTTCAAAATACGGGGCAAAGCTGTATTGCAGGAAAGCGTTTGCTTTTGCATAAAAATATCGCCGAAGAATTCACCCAAAAATTTGTAGAAGAAGTGCGAAAGCTTAAAAGCGGTGATCCTGCAGATGAAGAAACTTTTATAGGAGTAATGGCGCGGGAAGATCTTGCCGAAGAATTACACGAGCAGTTAACTAAAAGTGTAAAACAAGGAGCGGTAATATTAGTAGGAGGAAAGCGTGATGGTGCGTATTTTGAGCCTACCGTGGTCACTGATGTTACTCCATCAATGCCAATTTTTAAGGAGGAAACTTTTGGTCCTGTGATCGGGATTACAACATTTAAAAATGAAGACGAAGCGGTTTATCTAGTAAATTCTTCAAACTTTGGATTAGGGGTTTCTATTTTTACTGAAGACTTTGAAAAAGCTAAAAAACTGATTACACTTTTTGATGACGGAGCTGTTTTTGTAAACGAATTAGTTAAAAGTGATCCCAGATTGCCTTTTGGTGGAACCAAAATCTCGGGTTACGGTAGGGAACTTTCTGAAGATGGTATCAAGGAGTTTGTAAATAAAAAGACGGTGTATTTCAACAGCTATTCATAAGCTATAAATACAATTTCTGTTTAATTGACTAATTTTCTAAAAAATCCAACTTTTAAACCAACCTTATAATGCCTAAAGTAACGATTAGACGCGTCACCAAAAGTGATACAGATTTTATATTAAACCTTCTACCGAGTCTAATGGATCCGGAATTACCCCATTGGCGCGATCCAGAAGTAATGCTTGATATTGATCAACGTATTTTAAAAGCTGAAATAGAGGAGGGTAATAAAGACAACGCTATTTTTATTGCTGAAGATGCTCAGGATCATCAGAGGTTGGGATTTATCTTTTTAGAAATAGGCACGGACTATTATCACAGAGAACCACATGGCCATATTGCTGATATTATTGTAGCACCTGAAGCTCGCGGCAGAGGCATTGGTAAAATGCTGATGCAAAAAGCAGAAGAATGGACTAAAGATTGTGGCTACAGTCTATTAACGTTGAATGTCTTTGATGATAATAAAAAGGCCAGAAAGCTTTATCAATCTTTAGGTTTTACTCCGGATCTAACCAAATACGGTAAAATATTATAGTTAACTACCTCAGGGCAAGCCTGTGGAGTATAGGATGGAAACAAATTTTCAATTTTGAGGTAAGCCTAAGATTATTAAACCCTTTGGCGGCGCCAAAAAAAGCGACCTGACCGGGTCGCTTTTCTATTTACTCAACTTGAAGCTTATCATTAAGAGCTCTTCAGTTTTTTCATAAAATCTATGATGTGCGGTCTCAAATCTTCAAACAAAGGGTGCTTCTTGTTGCGAAGCATAACTTCAGTAAATAATTTAAGTCCGAGTGCGAATTCTGTAGATTCTTCAGCGGTAGCAAAAAGCTGTTTTGTTTTAACACGCTCAATAATTTCAAAAAGTTCATCGTGGTTTGAGAATTCCAATTCAAGAGCAGTATCAACGCGCTTTTCTTCTTTTAATACACCAAGTTGTTCTAAACTTAGTTTGTAAAGATTTCCTTTTTTAGTTGGGGTTGCCATTAATTTTTAGTTTTACCATTTTTGATGAACAAGCGGTTTTATTTTTTCAGTATACACCGCATTCATTTTTTCAATTTCTTCTGAAGTTAGATCAGGTCGCTCATAAAGTGAAAGATTCGACATCAAATGCTCAACCTTTGAAGCTCCGGGAATAATAGTGCTTACTTGTGGATGTTGTAAGATCCATTGAAGCGCTACAGGAGCAAGATTTTCAACCTTAGGGAAAATGCTTTTCAATTCATCTACGGCTTGAAGGCCGATTTCAAAATCAATACCGCTAAAGGTTTCTCCTTTATCAAAGGCTTCTCCGTTTCGGTTAAAGTTTCGGTGATCTTCTTTGTCAAATGAGGAGTTTTGATCAAACTTACCTGTGAGTAGTCCGCTGGCCAAAGGAACCCTTACGATAATACCAATATCATTTTTTTCCGCTTCGCGAAAGAATAATCCCGCAGGGCGCTGTCTAAATACATTAAAGATGATCTGTACGGTAGTGACATTATCATATTGCATCGCTTTCAAACCTTCTTCTACTTTTTCTACGCTTACACCAAGATTAGCGATTTTTCCTTCTTGCTTAAGGTCTTCAAAAAGTCTGAAAATTTCCGGACGGTAAAATGTATCTGTCGGTGGACAATGCAACTGAATCAAATCTAGACGTTCTAAACCTGTGTTTTTCAGACTATCTTCAACGTACTTGCGCAAAGCTTTTACAGTATAGCCTGCATCAACGTGAGGAGTGATTTGTCTACCGCATTTGGTAGCGACATAAACCTCTTCAGATCTGCTGCGTACCACGCGGCCCACCGCGGCTTCGCTCAGTCCATTTTCATAAACATCAGCAGTGTCAATAAAATTGATGCCTTGATCTATTGCCGTATTAATTATATGCTCAGCTTTGTTGTCGTCAAAACCAGAGCCCCATTTACCGCCCACTTGCCAAGTGCCAAGCGAGATTTCAGAAATTTTAAGGTTGGTTTTGCCTAATCTGCGAAACTTCATTAAAAAGTGCTTTTAAAATTTTCACTAAAAATACAAAAGCAATAAAGTTTCGATAATGGAAACATCTTAAACCCTTGCCAAAATATGGTATTTTTAAAAATGACTTCAAACCCGATATTTTAGGACGGTTTCTAGGGCTGCCCCAATTAGAATAAATAGCTTTACCATATGAAAACAGCAGCAATTCTCGTACGTTCTATTAGTGTCATTAACTATAGTTGATGCGGAACGTGCTATTCTAAATAGAGACCTTCCGTTAATCTGGAAGGTTTTTTTTTGGAATCTAATTGAATTTTAAAACTTGAACGTAGTAGTATTTTTAGTTTAAATAGCTGTTAATCAAATAATTGAAAACTATTTAAGATTTTTTGGTATATCCGAAGGTTTTTAAGAAAAGAACTGATAAAAAACAGGAATAACTAATTTCGAATTAGAATTATAACAATGGAATTAAATAAATACAGTAAGACTGTAACTCAAGACCCTACGTTGCCTGCTGCTCAGGCGATGCTTCACGCAATTGGTTTGACCGATGACGATTTAAAAAAGCCTTTAATTGGTATTGCAAGTACCGGTTATGAGGGGAATCCGTGTAATATGCATTTGAATGCTTTGGCAACACACGTTAAACAAGGAGCTGCTAATGCAGACTTGGTAGGGCTTATATTCAATACGATCGGGGTAAGTGATGGTATTTCTAACGGAACTCCGGGAATGCGCTTCTCGCTACCCTCACGTGATATTATTGCTGACTCAATGGAAACTGTTGTACAGGCAATGAGCTATGATGGTCTTGTGACGGTTGTAGGTTGTGATAAAAATATGCCGGGAGCTTTAATTGCGCAATTGCGTTTAAATCGCCCTTCAATCTTAGTTTATGGAGGAACCATAGCTTCCGGATGCCATAACGGAAAAAAACTAGATATCATTTCTGCATTTGAGGCTTATGGTCAAAAAGTAGCAGGAACCATTGATGATAATGAGTTTAAAGAAGTGGTGCATAAAGCGTGTCCGGGTGCCGGGGCTTGTGGTGGAATGTACACCGCAAATACCATGGCTTCTGCTATTGAGGCGTTAGGGATGTCGTTACCTTTTAACTCGTCAAATCCAGCAGTTACAGATGCAAATATCAAAGAGCAGGAATGTGTAAAAGCAGGTGAGGCCTTAAAGTACTTATTAGAACACGACATTAAACCTTCAGATATTGTAACGAAGCAATCGCTTGAGAATGCGATTCGTTTAGTAACTGTTTTAGGAGGTTCTACCAATGCGGTGTTACACTTCTTAGCTATCGCTAAAGCAGCGCAGGTAGATTTTACACTTGAAGATTTTCAGCGAATCAGTGATAACACACCGTTGTTAGCAGACCTTAAGCCTTCAGGTAAATATTCTATGGAAGATTTACACGGTGTTGGTGGTATTCCGGGTGTATTAAAATATATGCTGGATAATGATATGCTTCACGGGGATTGCTTAACCGTTACCGGAAAGTCTTTAGCTGAAAACCTAAAAGATGTTCCAAATCTTATAGACGGTCAGGATATCATCAGACCTTTAGACAAGCCAATAAAAGATAGTGGTCACATCCGTATTTTATTCGGGAACTTGGCTACTGAAGGTGCTGTTGCTAAGATCACCGGTAAAGAAGGACTTTCGTTTACAGGAACTGCGAATGTGTTCAACAGCGAACTTGAAGTTAACGACGGAATTAAATCTGGTAAAGTCAAAAAAGGAGACGTGGTGATCATTCGTTATGAAGGACCTAAAGGTGGTCCCGGAATGCCGGAAATGCTTAAGCCAACATCTTCAATTATGGGTGCCGGTTTAGGTAAAGACGTGGCTTTGATTACTGACGGAAGATTCTCTGGGGGATCGCACGGTTTTGTGGTAGGGCACGTTTCTCCTGAAGCACAAGTGGGCGGAAATATCGCACTTGTTGAAAATGGAGATATCATTTCTATCGATGCTGTAAAGAATACCATCAACATCGATATTACCGATGAAGAATTGGCAAAACGAAGAGAAAAATGGACGGCTCCGGAACTTAGATTCCAACGCGGAGCGTTATATAAATATGCGAAAACAGTCTCGTCAGCTTCTAAAGGTTGTGTGACAGACGAAATGTAGAAGGGTATGGATAATACACAAACAATCAAATTGCAAGACACTGCAGTAGAAGCTACGCAGCGTTTAACGGGAAAAGAAGCTATCATAAAATGCTTGCTTGCCGAAGGTGTAGATACACTTTATGGTTATCCCGGAGGGGCGATTATGCCCGTTTATGACGAGTTGTATAAATATCAAGACAAGCTTCATCACGTCTTGACCCGTCACGAGCAAGGCGCTACGCACGCCGCTCAAGGGTATGCACGTGTAAGCGGAAGAGTAGGCGTCGCAATTGCAACATCGGGACCTGGGGCAACTAACCTTATTACCGGGATCGCTGATGCGCAAATAGACTCTACACCGATGGTTTGTATTACCGGTCAGGTAGCTTCACATTTATTAGGTAGTGATGCGTTTCAGGAGACTGATATTATTGGTATCTCTACACCTGTTACAAAATGGAATTATCAGATCACAAAGGCTTCTGAAATACCGGAGGTGATGGCTAAAGCTTTTTACATCGCAAAAAGTGGCCGTCCGGGACCTGTGCTTATCGATATTACAAAAGATGCGCAGTTTGAAGAGTTTGATTTTGCATATAAAAAATGTACTGCGGTTCGTAGTTACAAGCCGGTACCAAAACTAAATCCTGAGGCTTTACAAGCAGCAGCTGAAGAGATCAATAATGCTAAAAAGCCTATGATCGTTTGGGGGCAAGGTGTTATTTTGGGTAAAGCAGAAGAAGAGTTTAAGGCGGTTGTGGAAAAATCTGGAGTTCCTGCAGCCTGGACGATACTTGGAGTTTCGGCGATTCCTACAGATCACCCTTTAAATGTGGGTATGGTAGGGATGCACGGAAATTATGCGCCTAACTTATTGACTAACGAGTGTGATGTGTTGATCGCTATCGGAATGCGTTTTGATGATCGTGTTACCGGTGATTTAAATACCTATGCAAAGCAGGCCAAAGTGATTCATTTTGAAATTGATCCTGCTGAGGTGAATAAAAACGTAACTGCTGATATTGCTGTTCTCGGAAACAGTAAAGAAACGCTGGCGGCTTTACTTCCACTTCTAGAAGAGAAAAAACATACCGAATGGCTCAACCGTTTTAAAGAACTGTATCAGGTAGAGTTTGATAAAATTATTAAAGACGATATCACTCCTGAGAAAGAAGGTTTGACGATGGGCGAAGTCCTTGAAGGAATCAATAAGGTTTCAAAAGGAGATGCCGTGATCGTTTCAGACGTTGGTCAACATCAAATGATCGCTTGTCGTTATGCTAAATTTAACCAGTCAAAAAGCAATGTGACTTCGGGTGGTTTAGGAACGATGGGATTTGCACTTCCTGCAGCAATTGGAGCAAAAATGGGAGCGCCTGAGCGTCCTGTCGTTGCGATCATTGGTGATGGTGGTTATCAGATGACCATTCAAGAATTGGGAACCATTTTTCAGACTAAAGTTCCTGTAAAGATCGTGGTGTTGAATAATGATTTCCTCGGAATGGTGCGCCAATGGCAGCAGTTGTTCTTTGACCGTCGCTATGCATCAACCGAATTGATCAACCCTGATTTTGTAGCAATTGCCAAAGGGTATTACATAGATGCAAAACGCGTTTCAAAACGTGAAGACCTTGCAGGAGCTATTGAAGAAATGTTAGCTTCAGATGGGCCATATTTCCTTGAGGTTACTGTAGAAAAAGAAGATAATGTATTCCCGATGATCCCAACAGGAGCATCAGTTTCAGATATTAGACTTGAGTAGTTATGAGCGAGATAAAAACATATACCGTTTCTATATATACCGAAAATAACATCGGTTTGCTTAACCGTATTTCGGCGATATTTCAGCGTAGAAAAATAAATATCGAGAGTTTAAATACTTCGATTTCAGAAATAGAAGGCGTGTCTCGATTTACTATCGTGATCAACCTTACTGAAGAACGTATGAAAAAGATCATCGGTCAGCTTGAAAAGCAGGTAGAGGTGATCAAAGCCTTCTATCATACCGATGAGGAGACGATTTTCTTGGAGACTTGTCTGTTTAAAATCAAATCAGACTTGCTATTTGAAGAGCGCCAAATTCAAAATATCATAAAAGAAAGTAGCGCGCGTATTGTGACGGTGAACAAAGAGTTTTTTGTTCTGGAGAAAGCCGGTCGTCGTAGTGAGATCGAACTTTTATACCGCGAATTAAGCGCTTTTGGAATTATGCAATTTGTACGTTCCGGAAGAATTTCGGTAACTAAAGACGAAATGAAAATCTCTAAAATGCTGGCAGAATTTGCCGAGTAAACAGCCCAAAAGGTAAAAGCCTTTTAGCGGCGCTAATAAAATTAACTAATCAATATCATTAAAAATAAATCAAAATGTCAAATTACTTTAATACACTATCCCTAAGAGAACAGTTGGCACAACTTGCCAAATGCCGCTTTATGGAATCTGAAGAATTTTCAAATGGGGTAGAAGCTTTACGCGGAAAAAAAGTAGTCATCGTAGGTTGTGGTGCGCAAGGGTTAAACCAAGGGTTAAATATGCGTGACAGCGGCTTAGATATTTCTTATGCGTTGCGCGAAGGTGCGATTAAAGAGAAAAGAGCTTCGTATAAAAATGCTGTAGATAACGGGTTTACCGTAGGAACCTATGACGAACTCATCCCAACTGCAGATTTGGTTTGTAACCTTACTCCAGACAAGCAGCATACATCTGTTGTAAATACGATTATGCCTTTGATGAAAGAAGGCGCTACTTTGGCGTATAGTCACGGTTTCAATATTGTAGAAGAGGGAATGCAAGTGCGTAAAGACTTAACTGTTATTATGTGCGCGCCTAAATGTCCGGGTTCTGAAGTACGTGAGGAATACAAGCGTGGTTTTGGTGTACCTACTTTGATTGCGGTGCACCCTGAAAATGATCCTGAAGGAAAAGGTCTTGATCAGGCAAAAGCTTATGCTGTAGCAACCGGAGGTCACAGAGCGGGTGTTCTTGAATCTTCTTTCGTTGCTGAAGTAAAAAGTGATTTGATGGGGGAGCAAACCATTCTTTGTGGAATGTTGCAGACCGGTTCTATTCTTTGCTTTGACAAAATGGTTGAAAAAGGAATCGATGCAGGTTATGCTTCAAAATTGATTCAGTATGGTTGGGAAACTATTACCGAAGCGTTGAAGCACGGTGGAATCACCAATATGATGGATCGTTTGAACAATCCTTCTAAAATCAAAGCGTTTGAGCTGGCTGAAGAAATTAAAGATATCACACGTCCATTATTCCACAAACATATGGATGATATCATCTCTGGTCATTTCTCAAAAACAATGATGGAAGACTGGGCTAATGATGATGCGAATCTTCTTAAATGGAGAGCAGCCACCGGAGAAACTGCTTTTGAAAAAACACCTGCCGGAAGCCAAGAAATCAGCGAGCAAGAATTCTTTGATCACGGGGTATTGATGGTAGCGATGGTAAAAGCCGGGGTAGAACTTGCTTTTGAAACCATGACCGAAGCCGGAATCATTGAAGAATCTGCGTACTACGAGTCACTTCACGAAACGCCACTTATCGCAAATACGATTGCTCGTAAGAAATTATTTGAAATGAACCGTGTGATTTCTGACACTGCAGAATACGGTTGTTATTTATTTGATCACGCATGTAAACCAATGCTTACTGAGTTTATGAAAGGTATTGATACCGATGTGATTGGTAAAGCATATGCAACAGACAATAGTGTTGATAACAAAACACTTATTGCTGTAAACGATGCTATTCGTGAACACGAAGTTGAAGCGGTTGGAGCTTGGTTACGTGAGTCAATGACTGCTATGAAAGATATTAAGACAGTAGCTTCTGGAGAGGCTGTGACAGCTTAAAAATTTTCTAAACTCAATTAAAATAAGCCTGTCACAATGCATTTTGAGACAGGCTTACTTAATCCTAATACTTTTATTTTGGGCGATTTAAAAACCACATTTTTTCCTGATCTAGAGCAGATAAAGGAAGCAGCAAAAACTCTGGAGGGTGTTGCTGCGTTGACTCCTTTAATGCCGAGTTTAAATTATTCGCGCAAGTTTGACGCCAATGTTATGTTGAAGCGTGAAGATTTGCAACAGGTGAGGTCCTATAAAATCCGAGGAGCATTCAATAAGATCAATTCGCTTAGCGATGAAGAGCGCGCCAAAGGAATTGTTTGTGCCAGTGCAGGAAATCACGCGCAAGGCGTGGCTTTTGCTTGTGCCAAGCTGAAGATCAACGGTACTATTTTTATGCCGTCACCTACGCCTAAGCAAAAGATCGAGCAGGTAGAAATGTTTGGTGGCGAATATGCCAAAATTGTGCTTACGGGAGACACCTTTGACGATGCATACAAAGCTTCAAAAATTGAATGCGATGCGCTTGGTAAAATCTTTGTACATCCTTTTGATGATGAAAAGATCATTGAAGGCCAAGCAACCGTTGGTTTAGAAATTATTGAACAGAGTAAAGATGAGATAGACTATGTTTTTGTTCCTGTAGGTGGTGGTGGTTTAGCTTCCGGCTTGAGTACGGTATTTCATTTGCTTTCGCCCAATACTAAAGTAATAGGAGTAGAGCCCGAAGGTGCTCCTTCAATGAGCACTTCGATCTTTAATAAAGAAAATACGACACTATCGCTGATCGAAAAGTTTGTTGACGGTGCTGCTGTACAGCGCGTAGGAGATCGCACATTTGCTATCTGTAAAGAATATTTGGAGAAAATGGTAACTGTTCCTGAAGGGAAGGTTTGCCAGACTATACTTGATCTTTATAACAAAGAAGCGATTGTAGTTGAACCTGCTGGGGCTTTAACCTTATCGGTGCTAGATCAGTTTGCTGATGAGATCAAGGGTAAAAATGTAGTGTGTATTGTAAGCGGAAGCAACAACGATATTACCCGTACTGCGGAAATTAAAGAACGTGCTCTTTTGTATCGAGGGTTAAAACACTATTTCATCATAAGATTCCCGCAGCGAGCCGGTGCATTGCGTGAGTTCTTAAATGAAATCCTAGGTCCGGAAGACGACATTACCTTTTTTGAATATAAGAAGAAAACATCTCGTGAAGATGGCCCTGCAGTAGTAGGTATTGAGCTGAAAGACCGCAAGGATCTTGACCCGTTAATAGCCCGAATGAAGAGTAGAAATTTCTTCGGAGAATATCTCAATGATAAACCAGACTTATTTGAATTCCTGATTTAAAGATTTAATAATCTACCCCTTAGCTCTTTAAATTGTATATTTTCAAAATAGCAGTCTTAAAGTCAATTCATTTTGTCAAAATCTAATCAACCTATGAAACAATTACCTACAGATATTCCAGATCAGTTTAAAGTTGACTCTATTGAGCAGCGCACCTATCTAATTGACGGGAAAATGCATAATTGGAATGGTGAAACAGCAGATGTTTTTTCAAGCATTCATACAGAAAAAGATGGAGAGCGTCAACCAACTCGTTTGGGCTCTATTCCTTCTTTGGGCGAATCTGAAGCTATTGCAGCAGTTGATGCTGCGCACAAAGCCTATGATCGCGGTCAGGGCTTGTGGCCTACAATGAAAGTTGCCGACCGTATTAAGTGTATGGAAACTTTCGTTACAAAAATGAAAGAAAAGCGGGAACTCATTGTAAAACTGCTGATGTGGGAGATTGGTAAAAATTACCCGGATTCGCAAAAAGAGTTTGATCGTACAGTTGAATATATTCTTGATACCATCGAAGATTACAAGAATATGGATCGTGAGAGTGCTAAATTCTATAAAGAAGGTGGTATTCACGCGCATATTAGACGAGGTCCTTTAGGCGTTGTACTTTGTTTGGGGCCTTATAACTATCCGCTTAACGAGACGTTTTGTTTGCTGATTCCTGCATTGATTATGGGAAATACGGCTGTTTTTAAACCGGCTAAGCACGGCGTTCTTTTAATCACACCGTTGCTAGAGGCTTTTCAAGAAAGTTTCCCTGCCGGAGTGGTGAATATTCTTTTTGGAAGAGGTAGAGCCGTGGCAACACCAATTATGAAAACCGGAAAGGTAGATGTTTTAGCCTTGATTGGTCATAGTTCTTCGGCCAATTCACTTCAGGCATTGCACCCTAAACAAAACCGTTTGCGCTTAGTTTTAGGTCTCGAAGCAAAAAATCCCGCGATAATTTTACCGGATGCTGATCTTGATCTTGCAGTTGCAGAATGCATCGCCGGAACACTATCTTTTAACGGCCAGCGCTGTACAGCGTTGAAAGTGATCTATGTGCATGAAAATATCGCAGAAACCTTCAATAGAAAGTATGCTGAGGCTGTTGATGCTTTAAAATTTGGTTTGCCTTGGGAAGATGATGTGAAGCTCACGCCGCTCCCTGAACCTTCAAAACCAGATTATATTCAGCAGTTGATTGATGATGCTAAAGCCAAAGGCGCAAAAGTGATCAACGCAAAAGGCGGGGAGCGCTCAGAAAACTTTATTTGGCCGGCAGTATTGTTTCCGGTGACTAAAGAAATGGAGGTTTACAAAGAAGAACAATTTGGCCCTGTAGTTCCGGTGTTGACATTTAAACACATCGACGAACCTTTAGATGATATGGCTGAATCGAATTACGGACAGCAAGTAAGTCTTTTTGGTAAAGATGTAAAAGCACTTGCGCCGCTGATAGACACGTTAGTTAATTTAGTATGTCGTGTAAATTTAAACAGTTCGTGTCAGCGCGGTCCAGATGTTTATCCATTTACAGGCAGAAAGGATTCAGCGGTGAGTACATTGAGCGTACATGATGCCTTGCGTTCGTTCTCGATACGCACATTTGTGGCTTCTAAAGACAATGCATACAACAATGCGATCCTTAATGAGCTGTTGGATACCAAAAAATCAAACTTTGTAAGTACAGATTACTTGCTGTAACATTCATAAATGATTTGGTTTATTATGAATCAATCAGTGAAAAGTGCTTTTTGTATTGAAAACTGAAGAATATTTAAAAAAGTAGATTTATTTGATATTTCTAGTAAAATCTGGAGGTTCATTTAAATCTACTTTGTATTTTAGCATCAACAATGAAGGGAATAAAAAGACATATAACAGAACTAAAGCAAGCGGTAAGTGCGTTGCTTAATTCTTTATACCCAGTTAACAGAACCAACACTACATTGGTTTATATTCCTGTACGCCGCCGTGAGCGCCGCCGCCCCTAGTGGGTGCATATTTTTAGGGAACTTAGGTGAGTCCGGTTCCAACTTTCGATTCAAATTACAATTTCACTTTTTTCTAACTTCCAATTCAATTGAATATGGAAATTATTATTGCTAACAAATCCCACGCGGGATATGCACAATATATTTGCGATACCATCGCAGAATCTGCAAAAGTACGCGGCACCGGAATCGCCAAACGTACACCTGAATACGTCATTACCAAGATGGAAAACGGCAATGCAGTGATCGCCCTTGACGGTGAGAAATTTGCCGGTTTTTGCTACATCGAGGCTTGGGGCCATGGTAAGTTTGTAGCTAATTCAGGACTTATAGTACATCCGGATTATAGAGGCAGCGGACTCGCGCGCCAGATCAAAGAAGCGATCTTTAATCACTCCAGAGCTAAATATCCTGATGCTAAAGTATTTGGGATCACCACCGGTCTTGCCGTGATGAAGATCAACTCGGATTTGGGCTACCGTCCTGTGACCTTCTCAGAGCTTACAGATGATCCTACTTTTTGGAAAGGTTGCCAAACCTGCAGAAACTACGACATTCTTCAACGTACTGAGCAAAAAATGTGTTTGTGCACAGGAATGCTTTATGATCCTGAAAAAGAAGAAAAGAAAAAGCAGGAAATTGAAGATAAAATCAATCAAAGAGTTCGTGAGAAAGAAGAGGTAAACCCTAAAGCATTTACCCGATTAAAAAGCATCAAAGAACACTTGTTTTTGAAAAAAGATAAAAAAAAAGAAGAATAAAAACCTTAAGCTCACTTACCGAGCGTTTTCAGAATAAATAGAATAAAATGAAAAAATTAGTTCTCGCCTACAGCGGCGGCTTAGATACCAGTTATTGCGCAAAATACCTTTCAGAAGAAAAAGGATTTGAAGTTCATGCGGTAAGCATTAATACCGGTG
Source organism: Leeuwenhoekiella palythoae (assembly GCF_900130045.1). GTDB lineage: Bacteria > Bacteroidota > Bacteroidia > Flavobacteriales > Flavobacteriaceae > Leeuwenhoekiella > Leeuwenhoekiella palythoae. The sequence continues at coordinate 228,017 of NZ_FQXT01000001.1, read as the reverse complement.
GTTTTACGCAAGAAGAGATTGACGAAATCGAATCTAAAGCCTTAAAGATCGGTGCAAAAACCTACAAAAATGTACAAGCAGTAGATCGCTTTTATGACAAAGTAGTTAAGTATTTGATCTTTGGGAACGTATTGAAAAACAATACCTATCCGCTTTCGGTAAGTGCAGAACGTATTATTCAGGCGGTTGAGATCATCAATTATGCAAAATCTATTGGTGCAGAATACGTAGCTCACGGAAGCACGGGAGCAGGAAACGATCAGGTGCGTTTTGATATGATCTTTCAAACTTTGGCACCTGAGATCGAGATCATCACACCAATTAGAGATTTAAAACTTTCACGTCAGGAGGAGATCGATTATTTAAAAAGTCACGGGGTTGAGATGTCTTGGGAAAAAGCACAATACTCTATAAACCGTGGACTATGGGGAACTTCTGTTGGCGGAAGTGAAACATTGACTTCACACCAAGGTTTGCCGGAATCTGCTTTTCCTTCTCAGGTAGAAAAGTCTGAAGCAGAAAAAGTAACCTTAACTTTTGAAAAGGGTGAACTTACCGCTGTAAATGGTAAATCGGGATCTCCTGTAGAAAATATTGAAGCTTTACAAAAACTTGCGGCTCCGTTTGGTATCGGTCGTGATATTCATGTGGGTGACACGATTATTGGGATTAAAGGTCGTGTAGGTTTTGAAGCTGCTGCACCTGTGATTATTTTAAAAGCGCATCATTTGCTAGAGAAGCACACGCTTACAAAATGGCAAATGCAGCACAAAGATTATTTATCTAATTTCTATGGAATGCACCTGCACGAGGGACAATATCTTGATCCCGCAATGCGCAACTTGGAAGCATTTTTAACCGATAGTCAAAAGAATGTTTCAGGTGAAGTGTATGTGACGCTTCAACCGTATCGATTTACTTTAGAAGGAATAAAGTCTGATCACGACTTGATGAATGCTTCGTTTGGTGCGTATGGTGAGATGAATAAAGGCTGGACGGCAGATGATGCTAAAGGCTTTATCAAAATCACCGGGAACCAAAACAAGATTTACAACCACGTAAACGGAGACTCATGATCAAAGCAGGAATAATTGGCGGTGCCGGTTATACGGCAGGAGAGTTAATCAGAATTCTACTGAATCATAATTATGTTGATTTAAGTTTTGTTTTCAGTACTTCAAATGCCGGAAATCTATTGAGCGATGTGCATCAGGACCTACTAGGAAGTACTGATATTCGATTTGCTGATACGGTTGATTTTAATGTTGATGTGGTTTTCTTGTGTTTAGGACACGGAAACTCAACTGCATTTTTAGATAAGAATGTGTTTTCAGAAGAAACCATTATTATTGACTTAAGTAACGATTTCAGGCTAAAACCAGACGCTGAGTTTCAAGGAAGAGAATTCATTTACGGACTTCCGGAACTGAATAAAGACGAGATCAAACAAGCGGGTTCTATTGCAAATCCGGGGTGTTTTGCTACTGCGATCCAGTTGGCATTACTTCCGTTAGCAGATTCAAAGAATATAACTTCAGACATTCACATCAATGCAGTGACCGGTGCTACCGGAGCGGGAACTTCACTTTCAGCAACGACGCATTACACTTGGAGAGATAATAACTTCTCATATTACAAGCCGTTTACCCATCAGCATATGGGGGAGATCAATCAGTCGGTTAAAAGTTTGCAAAGCGGATTTGACAAGGAGATTTTCTTTCTTCCAAATCGTGGGAATTTCTCTCGAGGAATTTTCGCCACCGCGTACACCAAATTTGAAGGAGACCTGGAAGCTATTAAAAAAATCTACACCGATTTTTATGCCGAAGCGCCATTCACCTTTGTTTCCGAGACAGATATTCATATGAAGCAAGTGGTGAACACCAATAAATGTTTGATTCACTTGCATAAGCACAACAATCAATTATTGATCACCAGTTGTATTGATAATCTTTTAAAAGGAGCTTCAGGACAGGCGGTAGAAAATATGAACTTGATTTTCGGTCTACCACAAACCGAAGGCTTGAATTTAAAAGGAAGTTATTTCTAAGCCTTTAGAGAGGCGTATAAAAAGATTTCCGTCTGAAATTTATCCTGAGCGATAGTCGAAGGGCGGAAATGAAAAATCTTATTAATTATGAAAATAGCAATCATAGGTACAGGTAATTTGGGGCTTTCAATAGCTAAAGGTTTAATTACCAATAATGCAATCACTTCTTTGTACATGACGCGCCGTAATCCGGCTGGGATTGAGTCCTATGCCGAATATAAAAACGTGTTTGTGACTTCAGACAATGTTGAGGCGGTGCAAAAATCTGATATTTTGATTTTTGCGGTACAACCTGCGCAGTTAGGTTCTATTTTACACGATATCAAAAACGAATTGACTGATAAGCATGTACTGATATCAACGATCACAGGGTATCAAATTTCGCAGATAGAAGATATTGTGGGAACTGACCAGTTCATCATTCGCGCGATGCCGAATACAGCGATTGCGGTTGGTGCATCGATGACGTGTTTGGCGAGTAACGAGAAAGGAATGAAGCGTATCAAGATCGCCGAAGCTATTTTCAACAGATTAGGAAACAGCTTGATCATTCCTGAAAAACAAATGCAAGCAGCAACGGTAGTTTGCGCCAGCGGAATCGCATTCTGGATGCGCTTAATTCGCGCAACAACACAGGCAGCGATTCAGTTAGGTTTTGATGCTAAAGAAGCACAAGAATTAGCGATGCACACCTGTAACGGTGCTTCCAAATTATTGATCGATTCCGGAAACCATCCAGAAGAAGAGATCGATCGTGTAACCACGCCAAAAGGTTGTACCATAGAAGGCTTGAACGAGATGGAGCACAAAGGCTTGAGTTCGTCGTTGATTCAAGGGATGGTTGCATCTTTCAATAAAATTAATGTTATAAAAACAGACCAGAAATAATGAGTTTATTTGATGTTTATCCACTTTATGATGTGACACCCATTAAAGCTCAGGATGTCTGGGTTTATGATGCTGCACCTACTAAATATTTAGATTTATATGGTGGTCACGCGGTGATCTCCATAGGTCACGCACATCCTAAATATGTTGAAAATCTTACCAAGCAATTGGGCGATATCGGCTTTTATAGCAATGCGGTTAAAAACCCATTACAGGAAGCTTTAGGCGAAAAATTACCGCTTCAGGCTAATTGTCCCGGCTATCAATTATTTATGTGTAGCAGTGGGGCTGAGGCTAATGAGAATGCGTTGAAAATGGCATCTTTCGTTACCGGAAGAAAAAAAGTAGTCGCTTTTCACAACAGTTTCCACGGAAGAACTTCAGCAGCGGTTGCCGCGACCGATAATCCTAAAATTGTCGCACCAATTAACGCACAGCAAGAAGTTGAATTTTTACCCTTAGGAGATTTGGACGCTTTAGCTGCAGTTTTAGCAAAAGGTGATGTTTGTGCGGTAATCGTGGAGTTTATTCAAGGTGTTGGTGGTTTAGATATCAGCACTGCTGAATTTTATGAAGGCGTTGATAAACTATGCAAGGAAACCGGAACCTGCCTTATTGCAGACGAAGTTCAGGCAGGTTTTGGCCGTACCGGCAAATTCTTTGCTTTTCAAGAATATAACGTGGAGCCTGAGTTGATCTCGATGGCTAAAGGAATGGGGAACGGATTTCCGGTTGGAGGAATTCTAATTCACCCTTCGATCAAAGCAGAATACGGAATGCTGGGGACCACCTTTGGTGGAAATCACTTAGCGTGTACCGCAGCCTTGACCGTTCTTGAAGTTTTAGAAGAAGAAGATTTGATGACACACGCGTTACGCGTTTCTGATCATTTTAAGGCAAAAACTACAGAAATTCCGCAGATCAAAGCGGTAAAAGGGCGCGGTTTGATGCTAGGTATTGAATTTGATTTTGATACGGCAGCCTTACGCAAAAAGCTGATTTACGATCAGCATATTTTTACAGGAAGTGCAAAAAATAAAAACTTGATACGCATTCTTCCACCATTAACGGTTCAGAACGAGCATATCGATCAGTTTTTTGAAGCACTTAAAATAGAATTAAACAACTTATAATAACTATAACTCTAGCAGAGATTTCGGCTGCTAACTAACACTTTGACAGGAATCAACTAATGAAAAAATACACCGGTTTAGACGACATTACAGATCTACAGGAATTAATCGCCGAAGCACGCGCGTTAAAAGCGAATCCATATGCATATGAACATTTAGGAAAGCGCAAGCGCCTGGTGATGCTGTTTTTCAACTCGAGTTTGCGCACGCGTCTAAGTACAGAAAAAGCAGCAAGCAATTTAGGAATGGATGTTACGGTGATGAACTTCAACAGCGACGCTTGGAAGTTAGAATTTGAAGACGGCACAGTGATGAATGCAGACACTTCTGAGCACGTGAAAGAAGCGGCCAAAGTGATCTCTCAATACGGTGATGTGATTGCGGTACGTGCTTTCCCAACGTTGACTGATAAAGCCAAAGATGAGTCAGAATACGTGATCTCTAACTTTGTAAAATACGCCACAGTACCGGTGGTCAATATGGAAAGTGCAACGGCGCACCCATTACAGGCCCTGGCAGATGCTATTACCATCACGGAGCTCTCTCAAAAGAAAAGGCCAAAAGTGGTCCTGAGTTGGGCGCCTCACCCTAAAGCATTACCGCATGCGGTGGCCAATTCGTTTATCGGGATGATGCAAAAAATGGATGTTGAGCTTACCGTTACGCATCCTAAAGGTTATGAACTGAGCGACGCTACGATGAAGGATACGCCTGTGGTTTATGATCAAGATGAGGCCTTAAAAGATGCAGATTTTGTCTATGTCAAAAACTGGAGTAATTACGAGAATTACGGTAAAGTTTTGGCAACTGTAGATTCGCACAGCAGTTGGACGATTACCGACGAAAAACTGGGCAATGCCAAATTTATGCATTGTTTGCCGGTGCGTCGCAATGTGATCGTTGCAGACGAAGTTTTAGACGGAAAGCAATCTGTAGTGATCGAGCAGGCAAACAACCGTACGTTTTCTGCGCAGGTGGTTTTGAAGAAGATATTAGAGAACCTGAATTAAAAGCCGAAAATGAAAAAGCTAAACATCGTCAAAGTAGGCGGGAACATTATCGAGAAAGAAGAAGATCTTCAGTCTTTTTTAGATGCTTTTGCAGCGCTTCCGGAGCCGAAGATTTTGGTGCACGGTGGCGGAAAGCTAGCGAGTCAGCTGGCTGAGCGGTTAGCAATTCCGGTGAATATGGTGAATGGTCGTAGAATTACCGATGCCGAAACGGTTGAAGTAATCACGATGGTTTACGGAGGAAAAGTGAACAAAAGCATCGTCGCCGGTTTGCAAGCCAGAAACTGTAATGCGATAGGATTTTCGGGAGCTGATGGGAATACGATCTTGTCTGTAAAAAGACCGGTTAAGGAAATCGATTTTGGTTTTGTGGGTGACGTGGTAGCGGTAGATTCAGAGATGATCGATAAGCTTTTGAGTATTGGGATCACCCCAGCATTTTGTGCGATCACACACGACGGAAATGGGCAATTATTCAATACCAATGCAGATACGATCGCGTGTGAATTGGCACGTGGACTTTCAGCAAACTATGAAGTTACGTTGAATTATTGCTTTGAAAAGAACGGCGTTTTACTCGATATTAACGACGATACTTCAGTAGTGAAAGACATTGATTCAGCCAAATATGCTGAATTCTTAGAAGAAAAAATAATAGCAGACGGAATGCTTCCAAAAATGGAAAACTGTTTTTACGCTTTAAAAGGCGGTGTGCAGCAAGTACGTTTAGGAAAGCCCGAAATGCTACACCATAAAGATGCTAATTTTACAACCTTAAGACTGTAATGAATAGAGAGCAACTTACACAGGAAGCGATTGAGCTACTTAAAAAATTGATCGCAACCCAATCTTTTTCTTCCGAAGAAGAAGGTACCGCTGCGATAATTGAAGCTTGGTTTAATGCGCACGATATTCCTTTTAAAAGGCAGGCCAATAATATCTGGGCAACCAACAAAGACTTTCAAGAAGGCAAAACTACATTGCTGCTTAATAGCCACCACGACACGGTGCAGCCTAATAATGGGTATACACGCGATCCGTACAGTCCGGATGTAGAAGATGGTAAACTATATGGTTTAGGGAGTAATGATGCAGGTGGGTGTTTAGTTTCGTTAATCGCAACCTTTACCTATTTCTACGCGCAGGAAAATCCAAAATACAATTTGGTTATTGTGGCCAGTGGTGAAGAAGAAAGCAGTGGTCCCAATGGTTTGAATAGTATGCTTAAGGTGATTCCGCCGGTTGATGTTGCAATCGTGGGTGAACCTACCTTAATGAATCTCGCAGTTGCTGAAAAAGGTCTTGTGGTGTTTGACGCCAAAGTGAAAGGAACGCCTTCTCATGCAGCGCATCCTAACGATAACAATGCGATTTACAATTGTATTGAAGTTTTAGAATGGTTTAAGAATTTCAAATTTGAAAAATCTTCAGATGCGTTGGGCGATGTAAAAATGACCGTTACGCAGATCAAAGGAGGGAAGCAGCATAACGCGGTTCCGGCAGATGTGGAATTGGTTGTTGACGTGCGCGTGAATGATGCGTATTCCAATAAGGAAATAGCCGATTTACTTCAGGAAAAAGCGCCGTGCGACGAGATCATTCCGCGTAGTTTGCGATTAAATTCTTCTTCAATTCCTGTAGATCACGATTTGGTTAAAGCCGGCATTGCGCTAGGAAGAAGTACTTACGGTTCGCCAACACTTAGCGATCAGGCGGTATTGAGCTGCCCTTCGCTTAAATTGGGTCCCGGTGACAGTACGCGCTCGCACAGCGCTAACGAATTTATCTATGTAAATGAAATCGAAGAAGGAATCGAAATTTATATAGATTTGCTGAAAAGTATACTTTAAGATTTCCGCCTTTGCGGAATAATTAGATTCCTTATTTCTAGGGAATGAAAACACACGAGATATGAAACTTTGGGACAAAGGTGCCGATATAGATACTAAGATCATCGATTTTACGGTGGGTAACGATCGTGAGATCGATGTGCATATTGCTAAATATGATGTGCAAGCGACACGCGCGCACGTAAAAATGCTGAATAAAATAGGTATTCTTACCGATGAGGAATTAAAAAGTTTGCTTCCGCAGCTTGATATTTTAGAAGCGCATACGCAAAATCCGGATTTCTTTATAGAGCCTGAATATGAAGACATTCATTCTAAACTAGAAGCAGAATTAACGCTTATTCTTGGCGATACCGGTAAAAAAGTACACACGGCGCGCTCGCGTAACGATCAGGTTTTGGTAGCGCTTCAGTTGTATTATAAAGAACAATTACAGCAAATTAAAGCGCGTACGGTTTCTTTATTTGAAACCTTAATGCATCTTGGTGAAAAGCATAAAGATAAGTTGTTGCCGGGTTATACGCATTTACAGGTCGCAATGCCTAGCAGTTTTGGTCTTTGGTTTACAGCGTATGCTGAGTTATTGATCGACGATGTAATATTGATCAATGCGACTCAGGATATTGTTGACCAAAATCCACTGGGTTCTGCGGCAGGTTACGGAAGTTCGTTTCCTATAGATCGCCAGATGACGACCAAAGAATTGGGTTTTGCCACAATGAAATATAACGTGGTTGCAGCGCAAATGGCGCGCGGTAAAAGCGAGCGTACACTGGCTTCGACCTTAGGAAGTTTAGCCAACACACTGTCTCGTTTTGCGATGGATGTGTGCTTGTATATGAGTCAGAATTTTGGCTTTGTGAGTTTTCCGGAGCATCTTACTACGGGAAGCAGTATTATGCCGCACAAAAAGAATCCTGATGTTTTTGAGTTAATTCGTGGTAAGTGTAATAAGATTCAATCCTTAAGTACCGAAATGGTACTAATTACTAATAATTTGCCCAGCGGGTATCACAGAGATTATCAGTTGTTGAAAGAAAATACGATAAGCGCGGTTGAGACCATCAAGGACATTTTAGAGATCTTTGATTATGCGATTGGTCAGGTGATCGTTAAAGAAATTGACCTGAACGATGAGAAGTATAAATACCTGTTTACTGTTGATAGTATTAACGATCTCGTAGTAGAAGGTAAATCATTTAGAGAGGCATATCAACAGATTGGAAGCCAAGTACAAGACGGGACGTACAAGCCTGAGGCCGGAAAAAATCATACCCACATAGGTAGCATTCATAATCCGGGATTTGCCGAAATTAAAGCTAAAATGCGCAAAGTTTCCACCGCTTTAGATATCAAATAGCATAGCGTAAGCTTTTAAGCTAAAAAGTGGCATAAAGTTATTTTTATGCCACTTTTTTTATGAGATCACTTTAAGTTTTGATTAAATGCTAAGAAAATGATTTTTCTTAAAACTTTTCGTTTACAATTTTTGGTGGTTTGCTAAGTCTTCTGTTAATTTTGTCTCGTCTTAATTCAAAGAACATATGAAGTTTCTTTTTTCATTTATTGTATTCCTTGCTGGCTTTGTGCAGCTTTCAGGTAGTTCTTACCTGCCGGCTGATTCGGCAATGCAATCCAATGCTTTTGAAGAAACCTTAATCAATGACTTGAATCAACCACATTTTGACGTGGTTCACAGTCAAAACTTAGAATTAAGAATCGCAGAATTTGAAATTGAAGAAAGCGATCGTTCAATTTCTAAAGCAAGCCAAAGCCTTGCAACCGCAGTCCTCGCTACACAGACATCTGTTCCAAGATGTTTTTACTTTAAATACAAATATTTAAAAACTAAAGCGCGTTCTTCTTTAAGCGCTTCAGTAAAGCCATACCTTTTATTCCAGGTATTTAGACTTTGATTTAAACTTTTAAGCCCACATTGTTTGGGCTAAACCTGTTTCAGTTTTTTGGTGCCTCACACTTAGCCAAGAAGCCGAGACATTCCTATGTTTTTTCCGTTCGGGAAAAGCTTTTAAATCCATTTAATTTTTTAAAGTAAAATTCACATCACATGAAAAAGATTCTCATGATGTTGGGCTTGGGGACTATGTTGTTCCACGTAAGCTGCAAGTCAGAACACCACGAAAAGGAAGAAGAAACTACCTTTTATGTTACTAATCCTATGCGAAAGGATACCGTAATTACAAAAGATTATGTTGCCCAGATTCACTCAAGTCGTCATATTGAATTACGTGCTCAGGAGCGCGGGTATCTTCAGAAAATATTTGTTGACGAAGGTCAATCCGTAAAAAAAGGACAGCTTCTTTTTCAAATTATGCCGAAGCTTTATGAAGCAGAAATGCAAAAAGCAAAAGCCGAAGCACAATTTGCCAATATTGAATATCAAAACACTAAAAAACTCGCCGATAGCAATGTGGTTGCACCTAACGAACTAGCAATGGCTAAAGCGAAGTTAGAAAAGGCTAATGCAGAGCTTGCGCTATCCCAAGTACATCTTGAATTTACTCAGATACGAGCACCATTTGACGGGATCGTTGACCGCTTTCACGTGCGTTTAGGTAGTCTGGTAGATGAGGGCGAATTACTCACCAATCTTTCAGATAACAACATTATGTGGGTTTACTACAATGTTCCTGAAGCGGAATATCTTGATTATAAAGCTGCGCTGAAAGATGCTACAAAACCAGAAGTTGAATTGCTTATGGCAAACAACAAATACTTTGGTCACAAAGGTATTGTAGAAACCATTGAAGCCGACTTTAATAACGAAACGGGTAATATTCCTTTTAGAGCTACTTTCCCTAACCCTGACGCGCTACTACGTCACGGAGAAACCGGTAATGTACACGTTACTATTCCTTTAGAAAATGCGCTTTTAATTCCACAGAAAGCAACTTTTGAAGTCCTTGACAAGAAGTACTGTTATGTGATAGATGACGAAGGCGTCGTTCACTCTAGACAAATTACCATCGCTGAAGAAATGCCGCACTTGTATGCTGTGAGCGATGGTCTGAGCACCGATGATAAAATTCTTCTTGAAGGATTGAGATTGGTAAGAGAGAATGATAAAGTAGAATATGAAGTAGAAGAACCTAGTGAAGCTATGGCTGAATTAGCTCTTTACGCTGAGTAAGCACTTCTTCTAAAAAAGGAAAATAATGTTTAGTAGATTTATTCACAGACCCGTATTTGCGATAGTAATTTCGATTATTATCGTGTTTATAGGTTCGCTCGCGATCAAGCAGCTGCCTATATCACAGTTCCCGCAAATCGCGCCTACCACGGTAAATATTTTTATTGCGTATCCCGGTGCAAGTGCAGATGTATTAGTAAAATCAACCTTAGTAACCTTAGAGAATTCGATTAACGGGGTTCAAGGAATGCGTTATATGGCTACCGATGCTACCAGTGCAGGGGAAGCCACGCTTAGAATCATTTTTGAACCCGGTACAGATCCTAACCAAGCTGTGGTGAGGGTCAAGACCAGGGTTGACCAGGTGATGCCCCTCTTGCCCGAATTGGTTCAGCGAGAAGGGGTAGTGATTACACCCATACAGCCTAGTATGTTGATGTATGTGAACCTGTACTCTAAGGAAAAAAGTATGGATGAAAAATTTCTGTACAACTATGCTAACGTAAAAATGATTCCTGAGATCAATCGTCTAAAAGGGGTTGCACGGTCTCAAATTTTAGGAAGCCGTAGATACGCAATGCGTGTTTGGTTAAATCCAGATCGTATGCGTGCTTATGATGTCTCAGTTGATGAAGTGATGGAAGCGATGCAGGAACAAAGTATCGTGGGACGTCCCGGACGCTTGGGACGAAGTTCTGGTATAGAGGCGCAGTCTCTAGAATATGTGTTGACGTATAAAGGCCGGTACAACGAGCCTGAACAATATGAAAATATCATTATTAGAGCCAATTCTGAAGGGGAAAGCATTCGCCTGAAAGATATTGGTAAAGTAGAGTTAGGAAGTGAATTCTTTGATATCTACTCCAACTTAGATGGTCATCCTTCTGCGGCGATCGTATTGAAGCAAAACTACGGAAGTAACGCCAGTGACGTTATTGATGAAGTAAAAGAAAAGCTTGAAGAAATGCGCGCTGATTTCCCTCCAGGAATGGACTATAAAATCAGTTATGATGTTTCTAAATTCTTAGATTCTTCTATAGAACAGGTAATAGACACCTTACGTGATGCCTTTATTTTAGTTGCCTTAGTAGTATTTATATTCTTAGGAGACTGGCGCTCCACGTTAATCCCTATCATCGCGGTGCCGGTCTCTTTAATTGGGGCGTTCTTTGTCATTCAGTTCTTTGGCATTTCGATAAACATGGTGACGCTGTTTGCGCTCGTACTGGCTATTGGTATTGTGGTGGATGATGCGATTGTTGTCGTCGAGGCGGTGCACGCCAAGTTTGAAGAGCATCCGCATATATCGCCGTATCTCGCCGTTAAACAAGTTTTGGGTGAAATAAGTGGAGCGATTATAGCGATAACCGGTGTAATGGTTTCGGTATTCTTACCTATATCATTTATGTCTGGTCCCGTAGGAACCTTCTATAGACAGTTCTCGATTACTATGGCGAGTTCCATTGTGATTTCAGCATTGATCGCGTTGACGCTGACGCCGGTATTGTGTGCAATGCTGTTAAAGAATAACCACGGACAAGAGAAGAAGCGTAATCTCTTTACACGTGCGCTGGATAAATTCAATAGTGGTTTTGATAAACTTACCGGTAAATACGTTGCAGTACTGAAGCGTATCGTAAGCAGAAGATGGTTAACCTTCGGAATTTTGATTGCTTTCTGTATTGGTATTTTCTTAGAAAGTCAAGTGCTTCCGTCAGGGTTTATTCCTAGTGAGGATCAAGGTACGATCTATGCGATCATTCAAACACCTCCGGGAGCAACATTAGAGCGAACCAATAAAGTTTCGCTTGAACTTCAGAAAATCGCTGAAGAAGTTGACGGGATCGAGTCGGTTTCTTCGCTTGCAGGTTATGAGATTATGACCGAAGGTCGTGGTTCTAACGCAGGTACGTGTTTGATCAACTTAAAACCTTGGTCTGAGCGTGAGCACGATGTTACCAAAATTATGGAAGAGCTTGAGGAGAAATCAAAAGGGCTAGGTGCCATAATTGAATTCTTTGAACCGCCTGCCATCCCTGGTTTTGGTTCTTCTGGTGGATTCTCAATGCGTTTGTTAGATGAGAATACGGAAACGGATTATCAAGATTTTGATAAGGTAAACCAAGAGTTTGTAGACCATTTAAAAGCGCGTAAAGAACTCACCGGTGTATTTACCTTCTTTGCGGCAAATTATCCGCAATATGAGCTGGAATTCAATAATGATCTTGCTATGCAAAAAGGTGTTTCTATTGGGAAAGCTATGGAAAACCTAAACATTATGATAGGTAGTACCTACGAGCAAGGTTTTATCAAGTTTGGTCGCTTCTTTAAGGTCTATGTACAGTCTGATCCTAAATTCAGAAGATTGCCTTCAGATGTGCTCAATATGTTTGTGAAGAATGAGGATGGCGAAATGGTTCCGTATTCTGCATTTATGACCCTTAAGAAAACACAAGGGCCTAACGAGGTAACGCGTTTCAATATGTATAATTCTGCGGCAATACGCGGTCTACCGGCTCCCGGATATACGACAGCAGACGCGATTGAAGCAATTCGTGAAGTAGCAGCGACAACCTTACCCAAAGGATATGACATTGGCTGGGAAGGTCTTTCTTATGACGAGGCTAACCGCGGTAATGAGTCCGTTTATATTTTCTTGATTGTATTAGTCTTTGTGTACTTTGTTTTAGCTGCACAGTACGAATCCTTTATCATTCCGTTATCGGTAGTGTTCTCGCTTCCGGTTGGGGTATTTGGATCATTTATGGTGCTTAAAATGATGGGACTACAGAATGACATTTATGCCCAAATTGGTCTCATAATGTTAGTAGGTCTTTTGGGTAAAAACGCCGTGCTTATTGTAGAATTTGCAGTATTAAAACGCTCTCAGGGTGCCACGATACTCGATGCTGCGATAGAAGGAGCAAAGGTGCGTTTCAGACCTATTTTAATGACTTCGTTTGCCTTTATCGCCGGTTTGATTCCGCTGTTATTAGCATCAGGAGCAGGAGCGATTGGTAACCATACGATTGGTGCTTCGGCATTAGGCGGAATGTTATTCGGTACTATTTTCGGGGTGATTATCGTGCCCGGATTGTACTTCATTTTTGGCTCTCTCGCAGACGGAAGAAAATTAATTAGAGACGAAGAAGACGGTTCTTTAACCGAAGGCTTTGTACACGAAATAGATAGTTTTTCAAATTCAGAAGAAGATGATCAAGAAGATAAATAAAACGCAATTTTTATATACCGTAATGGTGTTGTTCATACTGGCATTTTCTGCCTGTAAAGCACCAGGTTTAGCAGAGCGGGAGGTCGATTTAAAGGACCTCCCACAAAGCTATACCAACTATGCGGTGACTGATACGACCAACACTGCTTTGATACACTGGAAGCAATATTTTACAGATCCTTATTTAACTGTGCTTATAGATTCTGCTCTGGCAAACAATCAGGAGTTGAATATTATGCTACAAGAAATTGCGATTTCAAAAGCAGAGATCAAAGCAAAAAAAGGTGAGTATTTACCCTTTGTAGGCTTTGGTGCTGGTGCCGAAACTGAAAAAGTTGGTAGATATACAAGTCAGGGAGCTAATGATGCCAACACAGATATACGACCGGGAGAAGAATTCCCGGAGCCTTTGCCTAATTATGATTTCGGACTCAAAGCAACTTGGGAATTGGATATCTGGAAGAAACTACGCAACGCAAAAAAAGCAGCCGTCTTTAATTATTTGTCGAGCGTAGAAGGTCGAAATTTTATGGTTACGCAGTTGGTAGGCGAGATCGCTGAAAACTACTACGAACTTTTAGCACTCGATAATCAGTTAGAAATTTTAAACCGAAATATTGAGATTCAGAATAATGCGTATCGAATCGTGCGACTTCAAAAAGAAGCTGCACGTGCCACAGGGCTTGCGGTGAGTAAATTTGAAGCAGAAGTATTGCACACTAAAAGTTTGCAGTTTGATATTCAGCAACGCATTGTAGAAGCTCAAAACCGAATCAATTTTCTGGTGGGTCGCTTTCCGCAGCACGTTGCCCGCAGTTCTCAAGATCTGATGGCAATGAAACCTGCGGTTATTCAATCTGGAGTTCCCGCGCAACTCTTAGAGAATCGTACTGATATTAAGCAAGCTGAATTAGCGCTTGAAGCGGCTAAGCTTAATGTAAAAGTGGCAAAAGCACGTTTTTATCCTTCGCTAGGTATTTCAGCCGGAGTAGGTTTTGAAGCGTTCAACCCGAAGTATTTGCTAGACACTCCGGAGTCTTTATTGTACTCAATTGCCGGAGAGTTGACAGCGCCTTTGATCAATAGAAACGAGATCAAAGCAGCGTACGCAGGTGCTAATGCAAAACAAATTCAGGCGGTTTATGATTATGAGCAAACCGTGTTGAATGCGTATATAGAAGTGGCTAACCAACTAGCTAAGGTTGATAATTTAGAACAGAGTTTTGCGCTGAAGTCGCAAGAAGTAGATGCCTTAAATCGTTCGGTGAATATTTCAGGGCAGTTGTTCTCTTCGGCAAGAGCTGATTATATGGAAGTTTTAATGACGCAGCGCGATGCGTTAGAATCTAATTTTGATTTAGTGGAAACTAAAATGGCTCAAATGAATGCCTATGTGCATATGTACCAGGCGCTAGGTGGCGGCTGGAACTAGTTTTTAGTTAGTGTTGAGGTTGTTTGCATCGCTTCTTTTGATATCGGAAGCGTGCAAACTAGAAACCGCCCGGTGGTGATGTCCCGGGCGGTTTTTTATTGAAATCAATTAAGACACAAAATATCGTTTTGGGAGTGGTTGTTTAAAAAAGTTTGAGAATTACATTTAAAATTTTTCTACTTTAGTCTGTAGCAACCTCAAACAACCTGATATGTTATTCGTCTATATCCTCATCGGAATTTTAGTTTTAATCGCTATTCTGCATTTGACCGCCAAAAAGCAATATGTAGTAAAGCGTGATATCAACATTCAAAAACCAGCAGATAAAGTTTTTGAATATTTAAAGTATTTAAAAAATCAAGATCATTGGTCTCCTTGGAGCCGAAAGGATCCAGATATGAAGAAAGTCTATGAAGGGGTAGATGGTACTGTGGGCTTTGTTTCTAAATGGGATGGAAATAAAGAAGTAGGAAGTGGCGAACAAGAGATTACAGGGATCATTCCCGGTAAACGTATAGAAAGTCAGTTGCGCTTTATTAAACCTATGAAAAGTACCAGCGATGCGTGGTTAGCGGTAAGCACACCTAATCCCGGGATAACTAACGTAGCTTGGGGTTTTAGCGGAAAGAATAAGTTTCCCTTTACAGTGATGACGTATTTTATGAGTATGGATAAAATGGTAGGCAAAGACTTTGAAGCCGGACTCAAAAATCTAAAGGAAATTCTCGAGGATAATTAGGAATCTGACACTGAACAAAAAAAAAGCGACCCAACAGGTCGCTTTTTTTATTCTAATATTTCAGGTCTAACATCTCAGATCTAGGATCTAATATCTTCTACCTAAAATCTATTCCTAGATAATCGTGCTTTGTCCCGCGTGAATGTTTCTAAAATTACGATTAGAATCTTCAGGATGTGTGATGTAGTCAGCAATAAAGTCACCCACCTTGGTCGTGCTGTAGGGTTTTTTAGGATTGATATCGCCAGTAGTGATACCTAACTCTAATGACTTTTCTACTGCTTTTTCGATAGCGTCTGCTTCTTTTTGCAGATCAAGATGGCGTAACATCATTGCTGCAGAAAGAATAGAAGCCAGCGGGTTAGCAATATTTTTACCAGTAGCTTGAGGGAATGAACCGTGAATAGGCTCAAACATTCCTACAGTGCTTCCGATAGATGCAGAAGCCAATAGCCCGATGGAACCACCAATTACCGATGCTTCATCAGAAATGATATCTCCAAAAAGATTTTCGGTTAAGATCACATCAAACTGACTCGGATTTAAGATCATTTGCATCGCTGCGTTGTCCACAAATAAAAAGTCGAGTTCTACATCATCATATTCTTTAGCGATCTCGGTAACGGTTTTACGCCATAAACGCGAAGTTTCTAATACATTTGCTTTATCTACAAGCGTTAATTTTTTTCTTCGGTTTTGTGCTTCTTTAAAGGCAAGATGCGCAATACGCGTGATTTCTTCAACAGAGTAGGAGCAACCATCGCTTGCTACTTGTCCGTCTTCGCTTAATTCTTTTGATCCAAAGTAAATTCCGCCGGTGAGTTCGCGATAGATAGAAATATCAGTCCCGCTGATGATCTCTTTTTTCAACGGAGAATTTTCGATCAAGCGCTCGTAAGCTTTTACCGGTCTGATGTTACAGAATAGACCAAGCGACTTACGCAGCTTTAATAAACCTTGTTCAGGTCTAACTTTTGCTGAAGGATCATTGTCATATTTAGGATGACCAATGGCACCAAAAAGTACCGCATCGCTTTCCTGACACAATTTGATCGTATCTTCAGGAAGCGGGTCTCCCGTCTCGTCAATAGCGCAAGCGCCTACCAGCGCTTTGTTAAATTTAAATGTATGATTGTAAACGTCTGCGATCGCATCAAGCGCCTTCACGGCTTGCTCAGTGACCTCAGGACCAATACCGTCTCCTGCTAAAAGTGCTATATCAAATTTCATAAGTGCTACTTTATCGTTTATTAGTTAGAAGCTGCGTTCAAGTTCAAAAGCTTCGATTTTATCTTTTTTACTGATCAAGAAATCAATGTCATCATAGCCATTGATCATACAGACCTTTTTATACGGATCGATCTCAAACTCGAGTTCGCCCGCAGGGGTACTCAATAACTGGTTTTCTAGATCAATGGTGAGTTTGGTTTGCGGTTTTTCAGCAACAAGTGCTAAAAGTTCTTTTAAATATTCCGGAGTTACCTGAATAGGAAGAATACCGTTATTAAGCGCGTTTCCTTTAAAAATATCTGCAAAGAAACTGCTGATCACTACTTTAAAACCATATCCTGCAATCGCCCAAGCGGCGTGTTCTCTACTAGAACCGCAACCAAAGTTATCTCCAGCAACTAAAATAGGACCGCTGTACGTAGGATCGTTCAAAACAAAATCCTCATTTACTTCACCGTTTTGTTTAAATCTCCAATCTCTAAAAACATTATCGCCAAAGCCTTTTTTGTCGGTAGACTTTAGGAAGCGCGCAGGTATGATCTGGTCTGTATCTATATTTTCAATAGGTAACGGAACAGCAGTATCGGTAAGTTTTGTAAACTTTTCCATCTAGTTTAATTGTTTTGTAATGTCTGTAATTTTTCCGGCAACGGCGGTGGCGGCAGCCATTAGCGGACTCGCTAAAATCGTACGAGCGCCTTGTCCTTGGCGTCCTTCAAAGTTTCGGTTTGAAGTAGAAACGCAATATTCACCTTCCGGAATTTTATCATCGTTCATCGCTAAACAAGCAGAACAACCGGGCTGTCTCAATGCAAATCCGGCTTCAGTAAAGACTTTATCAAGTCCTTCCTCAACGAGTTGCTTAGCTACTTGCTGCGATCCCGGAACTAACCAGGCGTTTACATTTGGGGCTTTTTGTTTTCCTTTTACAAAATCTGCCGCAATGCGGAAATCTTCAATACGGGAGTTGGTACAACTACCAATAAATACATAATTGATAGGTTTATCAATAAGGCTTTCTCCCTTTTTAAAGTTCATATAAGCGAGTGCCTTATCTAGATTTACATCCTCTTTATCAGGAATGGTTCCGGTAACTTTAATTCCCATTCCCGGGTTTGTACCGTAAGTAACCATTGGCTCGATGTCTTCTGCATCAAACGAGTATTCTTTATCAAAAACCGCATCAGCATCTGTAGGAAGCGTTTTCCAGTAGGCCAATTTTTCTTCCCATTCTGCATTTTCCGGAGCGAATTCGCGCCCTTGAACGTAGTCAAAAGTAGTCTGATCTGGTGCGATCATTCCGCCTCGCGCACCCATTTCGATACTCATATTACAAACCGTCATACGGCCTTCCATAGACATTTCTTCAAAGACATTCCCGGCATATTCACAGAAATATCCGGTACCTGCGTTGGTACCAATTTTTGAGATCACATAAAGAATTACATCTTTAGGAAGCACGTTAGGTTTTAATTTTCCGTTTACGTTTACCCGCAGACTTTTCGGCTTCGTCAATAATAAACACTGGCTTGCAAAAACCTGCGCAACCTGGCTAGTACCAATACCAAAAGCGATCGTACCAAATGCACCATGTGTAGAGGTGTGGCTATCCCCACAAACCATCGTCATACCCGGTTGGGTGATTCCTAATTCGGGAGCCATCACGTGTACGATTCCGTTGTATTTGTGACCAAGACCATAAAGCGTGATCCCATGTTTTTCACAGTTTTCTGAAAGTTGTTTCAGCTGATTTCTTGATAATACATCACGCACCGGCAAATGTTGATCTACTGTTGGTGTGTTGTGATCTGCAGTTGCCACGATCTGATCAGGGCGTGCTACGGCGATGCCGCGTTCTTCTAATTCTGAAAAAGCTTGCGGGCTGGTTACCTCGTGAATAAGGTGTTTGTCTATATAAAGTACTTGTGGGCCATTAGGCACCGTGTCTACCACGTGCGCGTCCCAAACTTTATCAAATAGGGTTTTTCCTGCCATTGTATTGTAATTGGTTCCTGAGAACACTTAGATTATATGAAAAAATAAGGATTCTAATTCAAGAATCCTTATTTAATAGTTTAATTTATAATGTGTTATGCTTCGACTTGCGTCTGAATTTTTGCTTCTTTCATGATCTCGTGAATGTCTTCATCGTGAATTTCTTTCTGCTTATCTGCAAATTTAAGAAAGACCTCATAAACATCATCTAACTGAAGCTTGGTTAATTCGTAGCCTACTTTTTTAGAACGGTACGCTAAAGCTGCGCGACCGCTACGTGCAGTAAGAATGATGGCGCTTTCGGTAACACCAACTTCTTCTGGATCCATAATTTCGTAAGTCTCGCGGTTTTTGATCACACCGTCTTGGTGAATCCCTGAGCTGTGAGCAAAAGCATTAGAACCCACAACCGCTTTGTTAGGTTGTACCGGCATTCCCATTTTGTCACTTACCATTTTACTGGTATCCCAAAGTAGACGAGAATTGATGTTAGTATCCAAACCTAAGTCCGGATGTTGACGTAAGATCATCACGACTTCTTCAAGAGCGGTATTTCCGGCACGTTCGCCAATACCGTTTATAGTACATTCTATCTGGCGCGCACCATTAACCACACCGGCAATCGAGTTGGCAGTTGCAAGGCCCAGATCGTTATGACAGTGGCAAGATAGAATGGCTTTGTCAATACCTTTTACGTTTTCCATAAGGTATTTCATTTTTGCTCCGTATTCTTCGGGTAAGCAGTATCCTGTAGTATCAGGAATATTAAGCACCGTAGCACCTGCTTTTACAGCAGCTTCACAAACGCGTGCCAGATACTCATTGTCTGTACGGCCAGCGTCTTCAGCATAAAACTCTACGTCTTCTACAAAGGTTTTTGCATAAGCCACAGCATCGTAAGCGCGTTTAATAATGTCCTCACGATTTGATTTAAACTTGTATTTAATGTGCGAGTCGCTGGTACCAATTCCTGTGTGAATACGTGGCTTTACAGCATGTTTTAAAGCTTCAGCAGCTACTTCAATATCTTTTTTAACGGCACGGGTAAGACCGCATACCGTTGCGTTTTTTACCAAACGCGAAATTTCTTCAACAGATTTAAAATCACCGGGGCTAGAGATAGGGAAACCGGCCTCAATAACATCAACACCCAGCAGGTCGAGACGTTCTGCAATAATTAGCTTTTGTTGGGTGTCTAATTTACAGCCTGGGACTTGCTCCCCGTCTCGTAGTGTTGTGTCAAAAATTTGGACTTTGTTATCGGTCATAGTGCTTTTTTTCTCAATTTAAGTGTGAATATATATATTGGTAGTACTTTTGAGGTTACCAAAGCAAAATAACCTACGATGTTTAAGCAAAAACGTCTTTATTTAAAGTACTGATAAACAATATTTTATGCGTAAAATCATTACAACAGCAAATGATTCAAAAGATTCGCTTTACGTGCTCATCAAGTCGTTATCAAAGTCTGAAAAACGACAATTTAAACTTTACGTAGGTCGCCTGGACGGAAACGCAGATTCTAAGTATTTACAGCTTTTTAACCTGCTGGATAAAATGAATACCTATGATGAAAGCGAAATTTTTAAGCAGAATATTGTCAAGAAACAACAGCTGTCTAATCTAAAAGCGCATCTCTATAAGCAGATTTTAATCTCGCTGCGCTTGAGTCCGGCGCATCAAAATATACGTGTTCAAATACGAGAACAGTTAGATTTTGCTACGGTGCTTTATCAAAAAGGCTTGTATCAACAAAGCTTAAAACTTCTGGAGAAAGCCAAGCATATGGCAATTGAGAATGAAGAAAAAAATGTGGCCTATGAGATCGTTGAGCTTGAAAAAGTGATCGAAAGTCAATACATCACGCGCAGTATGAGTACCCGCTCAGAAGAGTTAGCAAACGAAGCTAAGATCCTTAGTCAGCAGAATCTGATGACCAGCAAACTCTCTAATTTATCGCTTCAGCTGTATGGATTGATGTTGAAAACCGGCTATGTGCGTAGTGATGAAGAGAAACGAGAGATCACTCAATTTTTCACGAAGTCGATGCCTAAGTATAAAATGAGCGATCTAGGATTTCGGGAGAAACTATGGTTGAATAAGGCCTATCTCTGGTATAGTTTTTTAATTCAGGATTTTTTAAGCTGCTTTAAATATGCAACGCGCTACGTAGAGTTGTTTGAAGAAACACCGTCAATGATCGCCCGTAATCCGGTGTTTTATCTTAAGGGAAATCATTATTTGCTAGAGTCGTTATTCTTCTTGAAACATCACACCAAATTTGAAGAAGTCCTTGCTCGACTAGAAACGCGTTTAGCATCTACAGACTTTCCGCATAGCGATAATTTGGAGATTTTAGAATTTCTATATGTGTACTCGCATAAGCTGAATCATAAATTTATGGTGGGTGATTTCAGTACAGATGACGGACTCATAGAAAAAATTGAAAAATACCTGAAGCAGTCGGGGCAACGCATGGATGAACACCATATAATGGTGTTTTATTACAAGATCGCTAGTCTGTATTTTGGAAATGGTCAGAATAAAAAGTGCATCGAGTATCTTGGAAAAATCATCAACAATAAGTCGCTCAAAATGCGCGAAGATTTAATGTGTTTTGCACGTATTCTTAATCTTGTGGCGCATTATGAAGCCGGAATGGATTATCATTTAGAAACGCTTTTACGTAGCACTTATAAGTTTTTGATCAAGATGGATGACCTGCACGAGGTGCAAAAAGAGATGATCAAATTCCTAAGAAATCTAGGTGAGATTTTCCCGGGCGAATTGAAAAATGAATTCAAAAAATTACGGAATAGGCTAGAAGTCTATGAAGATGATCCGTACGAGCGCCGAGCATTTTTGTACCTTGATATTCTTTCTTGGTTGGATAGCCGAATTGAAAACCGCCCTGTTGCCGATATTATTAAAGAAAAAGCATCTTTGCTTAATCGCTAGTGTTCGAAGAAAATTCTTGTTTTGACCCAAACCCAAAATTCCTATATCAAAAATATTTTACAGCTTAATCTGGCAATGCTCTTGGTAAGTACTAGTGGTGTTTTAGGGAGAGCGGTCACTTTGCCACCTGTGGTAACTATAGGTTGGCGCGCACTCTTAGCAGTAGGTTTTCTGTTTTTATTTTTAAAATGGAAAAGGATCAGTCTAAAAATAGATAGAGAAGATCGTTTTAAGGTGATTTTAGGCGGAATTTTAATGGGCATTCATTGGGTCGCTTATTTCAAAGCATTGCAACTGAGTAATGTCGCTATTGGAATGCTTACCATTTTCACCTATCCCGCGTTAACCAGTATTTTAGAACCATTGTTGTTGAAACTTCCATTTCAGAAAATCCATTTATTTCTGGGATTGCTTGTACTCGCTGGGATTGCTTTTTTAATACCTGATCTGGATTTTGAGAATGAATATACACAGGCGGTAGCTTTTGGCTTAGGTTCGGCATTGGCGTATGCTTTACGTAATATTTTGATGAAAAAACAGGTGGAAAAATATCACGGTAGTTTATTAATGACCTATCAAGCACTTATTGTAGGAATTGCATTAATTCCATTGAGTTTTCAAACCAATGTTGAAGCACTTCAGGAAAATCTCGTCTGGCTTTTAGCCTTAGCTTTGCTCACTACAGCTTTAGGGCATACCTTATTTCTAATGACCTTTAGACATTTTTCCATCACTACTGCAAGTATTATAAGTAGTGTGCAGCCGGTATATGGGATCGCTTTAGGGATTTTACTTTTAGGGGAAATGCCACAATGGAGCACAATAATAGGCGGAGTTTTGATCATTAGTGCAGTGATCATAGAAAGTTTACGTAATGTTAAACCGAAAGCCTAAACGGTTGACTGTGAGTGTAAAGGAATAATTGTTTTTAAACAATCTAAATACAAATCATTCAAAATCAGCTATTTAAATTCATTCTTGCTAGAATAGCCTGTACTTTTACTTCAGTATTAATCCAAAAAAGAAACGTTATGGCTATCAGACTCGGAAATAGTTGTTCAAATTGCGAAAATTTAACAGCATCAAATCAATGTAAACTTCACGATGTACAAGTAACTGCAGGTTACACTTGTGATAGTTTTTCAATGAAAGCAGAACTTAAAAATGATCCTAATTGCGCTAACTGTGCTCGTTTTCACGGTCCTACTTGTGCAAATCCTCAGAAAGCAGCTCCAGAAATGCTATGCTCACACTGGGCTCCGCATAACAATGCAGCTTAATTTTCTGAAAGTTATAAAATTATATAGTAAAGCTCTTTCGCAAGAAAGAGCTTTTTTTATTGGTATCTCCAAATGTTTAAATAGGATGTAAGACTAGCTATCGGGAGGCTTCGAAATAAGAATTATTATCCAAGTAAATCTTCAAGTATTTGCCCAGAGGCAGGCAACTTATAAGTAGCAGCAATTTCAATTAAAGCTAGAGTTATCAATCACTTAAACAGGCTCTCCATAAATTATCATCTAGTGGCGGATCTGCAATAAAAGTCATTTCTTTTTTTTGAACAGGATGTACTAACGTTAATTTGCGTGAGTGTAAATGTATGCTTCCGTCAGGATTGCTTCGGTCAAAACCATATTTCAAATCGCCTTTGATCGGGCATCCAATCGCTGATAATTGGGATCTGATTTGATGATGGCGTCCGGTATGTAAATCGACTTCCAATAAAGAATATGTGTTCAGTTTTTTGAGTACACGGTATTCTAAAATTCCTTTTTTACTGTCAGGCACTTCGTTGATGTGACTGTACGACTTGTTTTGCTTAGGATTTCGTTTTAAATAATGAACCAGCCTATCTGAATTTTTAGGCGGGTTTTCTTTTACTAATGCCCAATAGGTTTTTTTTGCCTCTTTTGCCGCAAACAGCTTATTGAGTCTCGGTAAGGCTTTCGACGTACGTGCAAAGATCACAATGCCACTCGTAGGGCGGTCTAACCGATGCACGACGCCGAGATAAACGGCTCCCGGTTTGTTGTACTTTTCTGCGATATAACTTTTTACCACTTCGCTAAGTGGCTTATCTCCGGTTTTATCACCTTGTACGATATCTCCAGGCCGTTTATTGACGACAATAATATGGTTGTCTTCATAAATGACTTGAAGATTCTCTTTTGTGCTATGTATTGCTTGATTTTTCAGAGGAAAGACAACTTAGTATTGCTCATCTTCAGAAGGAAAATCAACAGCCTTTACATCAGTAATATACTGCTCAAACGCACCGGTCATCAAGGTGTGCAGGTCTAAATATCTGCGTAAAAAGCGCGGACTGAATTCTTTACTCATTCCTAGCATATCGTGCATTACCAAAACCTGACCGTCAACGCCATTACCGGCGCCGATACCAATGACAGGAATAGTAAGACTTTCGGCTACTTCTTTAGCTAATTTGCTCGGTACTTTTTCTAAAACCACCGCAAAGCAGCCTAATTTTTCTAGAAGTAGTGCGTCTTCTTTAAGCTTCTGAGCTTCAGATTCTTCTTTAGCGCGTACGGTGTACGTACCAAATTTATAAATAGACTGTGGTGTTAACCCCAAATGTCCCATCACCGGAATTCCAGCGTGTAGAATACGTTTGATAGACTCTTTAATTTCTTTTCCACC
The DNA here is from genome assembly GCF_900130045.1 of Leeuwenhoekiella palythoae. Taxonomy (GTDB): domain Bacteria; phylum Bacteroidota; class Bacteroidia; order Flavobacteriales; family Flavobacteriaceae; genus Leeuwenhoekiella; species Leeuwenhoekiella palythoae. The sequence continues at coordinate 203,691 of NZ_FQXT01000001.1, read as the reverse complement.
TTCCAATTTTAATGCGTGACCGCCGCTTTCTTTCATAATGCGAATTGCAGAACGAAGTGCTTCTTTAGGGTCACTCTGATAGGTTCCGAAGGGGAGATCTACTACCACTAGAGAGCGCTTTATAGCACGAATTACCGATGATGCGTGGTAAATCATTTGATCTAAAGTGATCGGTAGCGTGGTCTCGTGACCTGCCATAACGTTAGAGGCAGAGTCGCCAACTAAAATTACATCGATACCGGCACGGTCTAGAATTTTAGCTGTAGTATAGTCATATGCGGTAAGCATTGCGATTTTCTCGCCTTGACTTTTCATTTCGGTTAAAGATTTAACCGTAATTCTTTTGTATTCTTTTTTTGCTGCTGACATAGCACAATTTTTAAATGCGCGTAAAAGTAGTAAATTACTCACGTTTTGCCCCAAAAAGAAAGCTTTGAATATAAAAGCAAGGGTGTTAATGCATTAGTATTTTAACTGTCAAACCGCTACTAAAAACCATCACTTTGAAAAGAATTATTACGCTCGTTTTTATTATTTCATTTAGCTGTGTAAAAGCTCAAGAGCCTGAGCAGGCTAAAGAAGTGGTAATTGCATTTTTTAATGCATTTCATCAGCAGGATACTTTAGCTATGAAAGAATTGGTTTATGATTCGATTAAAATGCAATCTATTGGGTTGTCTAAATCAGGCTCGGTAAAACTTTCAACCAGCAGTTTTGATTCCTTTTTAAAATCGATCGCCGGGATTCCTGATACTGTAAATTTTGAAGAACGCATTCTGGATTATAAAGTACGTGTTGATGTATTAATGGCTAACGTATGGACGCCCTATGAATTCTATATAAACAACGAAATAAGCCATTGCGGAGTCAATAATTTTCAGATGATCTGGGATGACAATACCTGGAAGATCTTTTACATTGTTGATACCAGACATCAAGAAGGTTGTAAGTAATCTGCTTTTGTGTTAACGCATAAGCTATTTTATATAACTGCTATTGAATTCGGGACGAGCCTTGCGACATCTCAGTCTCGATTATCGAATAAATAGCTTTGTGTTTTTCAGTTATTTAACTATCTTCAAACTCCCTTAATAATCCCCTCGTAGCGTTAATTTTAAATTCATAAACCGTGAGGGGCTCCTGTTACTTATTCTATTTTCTTGTACTATTTGGTTTCCAGATTTGTTGCGGGCAGCAAACTATTGATACGCTACGAGCGCCCGGATTTGGCGTTGATATACGTTTTTTGGATCCTCTTGATCCCGGGCATAAATCAGTTATTCGCTCAGTTCCTTTCACTGTTTTTGAGACTAAAAATGAGTCCAATGCAGTGCTTCCTGTTGAGAAGGCTTCAGAGTTGCGCTATGAATTTGTACAAACCGCTTATGATTTTGAGCAAAAGATTCTGGGGCTAGATGCTGAAGATTTAGTGGCTTCGGCAAATTTTTCACAAGCGTATAATAGTACTGCCGATGCTGAGAAAAAAGATCAGTTGTTGTATGTCTATACGTTACGTAAAAAGAGCTTATTTGCGCTAGAGCTTCAGCAGAATCAGATTTCTGAAAAGTTTAAAGATGCCGTCGCTCGGCTTGGTCGCGATTTGACAGCCGAAGGTTTTCTCAGTTGGTTTGGAACACACTATACCACCCGCGTAACCTATGGCGGACTATTTCTGACCCGTAATATTATTCGGTCTGAAAACTTTGTCAATTCTCCCTATTCAGAAAAAGAATTTAAAACCAAATTACTCATCGCAGTCGGCGAGCAGCAACGTGGCGATACACTTACAGATCCTTACATTCAGTTAGGTCCTCCACAGCGTTTTACGCGAGGAGGTGACTCTAAAGAGATCTGGGACGAGCGCTGGGAGCAAACCGTAACTCCTGAGAATGCTCAAATAATCGAAGCAACCTATAAGCCGCTGACGACCCTACTCACTCCTCAAAACTTTCCGGAGCTTGAGGATATAGCAGAAAAAAGAGTTTTGCTCGAGACTGCCCTTGCACGTGCGGAATCCAGAGTTAAAAACTGGCAAGCGCAAGAGCATAGTTCTTCATTCTTTCAGAAATATTCGTTGCGCTTTCGGCAAAAAGCGATCTCTGTTGTAAAAAACAGTATGGGAACGGCAGAAGAGTCTTCAAGAACCAATTATGTTGGCGATCTTTTCTTTGGAAGTTTTAATGCCAATGGTGAACCTATGACCACCAAACCTTTGATTGAGTATCAGGGGATAGACTTGAATACATTGCTAACAGATGAAGAAATTGCACTTAACAAGATTCTTGATTTTACAATTTCGCCTGAAGAATTAAAGGGATCTTACGTCAGCATTTGGGATGATACTAAAAAGTTGGTCAAAGGTGAAAACCGAACCACTTTATTTATTAGCGGACCCGAGACTGCCAGAACGGCTTTTAAGGAAGCACTGGTACAACCTGTATTTAAAGAAGTTCAGATAACCACTATTGATAACGATGTGTTTACCATCAAATACAGTTTAGAACAACTTAAAGAACATACGCTAATTGTAGCTTCCGGGAATCCTTATAATTATGCTTTGGACTCCGAATTGGTCGCTGCTGCGGCACGAGGAGATACGCTAGCAATCGTAGAAAAATACCTCGCCGGGGCATCCCGGGCAGTGGATGGCGTTATTGCCGCAGCAGTACAGAATTTTGATGATGCAGCTGTACTGAATACAATTTTTGATTTTGGCGTGCAACCTACAACCAGTGATCTGGATCTGGTTTTTGATCCGGATTATTTCAGTAAAGAAAAGGCATTGACATTACTAGAACGGGGCGCAAAACCTAAGAACAATATGATCTTTAAAGCAGTTGCTTACAAAGCTCCTGAGGTGATTTATGCACTGCTTCGAGAAGGGGCAAAACCCGTGAATAATGATATTGCTTTCGCCGTTAGAAACAAAGACTATAAAGCAGTCAAAGCGCTGATGAGTGATGGGATCACTAATTTTACTGCTGATACCGAAATGCTAGCGCTCGCCGTAACTAACGCAGATGCCGATCTCGTCGAACAGTTTATTGAATTTGGAGCGGAGGCTAATGCCACTATTTTAGAAGAAGCCTTAAAGTCTGAAGATTCAGAGCTCTTAGATCAGATTAAAATGGTCACCACAACGTCGGCACAGGTTTTAGAGGTTGTTGCTCAAGCTGATGATACTACATTATTCTCTTATTTTTTGCAGCAAGGGGAGGCGCAACTTTCAGACAAAGTGATTACCACTGCAATAACCAATAGTAACTTGGCAATTTTAGGTCAAGCGTTAGATCAAGAAGACCGTGCAGACTTTTCACTAGAACAAGCAATACTTTTTAAGAGCACACCTGCGGTCAGATTAAGTCTTGAACACGGCGCGAATGCAGCCCCTGCTTTTGATTACGCTGCTGCGGAAAATGATTTTACACTTTTTAAGGAAAGTCTAGATCGCTTTAACGGAGATCCTAAAACAGCCTTACGCGTTGCCGTTAAATACAATCAAACCGATTTTGCAAAGTATGTTTTTCAGCAGAAAGAAGCTGAAGTAGATCCCAATGTACACCTCACGGAAGTCGTCAAAAATGAAAATCAGGAGCTAGTGGAGTTTTTGATTTCAAAACGTGCAGATCCACAACTGGCGGTTGACGCGGCAATCCAATCGGGCAATAGCAGTATCACGCACTATTTGATTGAAAAAGGAGCTGTAGTTGAAAACCCAAATCTTTTAAAAAGTGCGTCAAAGAACCAGAATATTGAGTTGGCCAAAGTACTGCTTGAAACACGTCAAATGGATCCTGATGCGATTATGCTAGATCTTATCGCGCTTAAAGATGCAAAGCTGGTAGAAACAAATTTAAGTTATGGTGCTCAGGCTGACGCAGCAGCACTGCGGGCGGCTGTTGACTCAAAGAGTGAAGAAATAGCCTTAAAGTTGATCGAGCTTGCTGCCAATGATTTACTTACAAATACCTTGATTTTTAATGCTGTTAAAAACGGGATGCCTCAAGTGGTATCTCATTTGATCGATCGTGTTTCTAATCCGGATTACGCATATAAAGCAGCTCTAGAAACCAAGCAGGCTGAAATGTTAAACTTAAGTATTGCCAAAGGAGCGATGACCGAAGATCAAGATCTATTTAGAGTTATGCGTGCTGATTTTCAAGAAGCAGTACCCGTTTTGTTGGATGCCGGTTTAGATCCCAAAGTGCTGGATCTTGAAGGGAATACGCTCTTACATTATGTTGTGTTTAAAAGCGATAAAGAAGATCTTCAGCTTATTGAGGACTTACTAGACTACGGGTTGAATATTAATGCGAAAAATAAAATAGGAGAGACCCCACTGCATTGGGCGGTAAAAGGCGGAAATCAAAACACAGAGATCATAAAAAAACTACTCGCAAATGGAGCGCTTGTTGAAGCACAGACCATAAAACGGCAAACTGTTTATGATTACGCCGAAGACAAATCGATTAGACAGTTATTAAAAGAGAGCATTTACCGCTAGCAATCGCTTAACGCCACGTTTACAGCAAGCCCACCTTCGCTAGTTTCTTTATATTTAGAGTTCATATCTTTCGCAGTTTGCCACATCGTTTCAATAACTTTATCTAGCGGCACTTTGGCATTGCGAGCATCTGTGTCTAGAGCCATTTCACAAGCGTTAATGGCCTTGATGGCACCCATCGCATTACGCTCTATACACGGAATTTGAACCAAACCAGCAATAGGATCGCAGGTTAATCCTAAGTGATGTTCCATTGCGATCTCACTTGCCATTAAAACCTGTTCCGGTGTGCCGCCCATTAATTCGGTTAAGGCGCCGGCTGCCATTGCGCTTGAAACTCCTATTTCAGCTTGACAGCCTCCCATCGCGGCAGAAATAGTAGCTCCTTTTTTAAACAAGCTACCAATTTCACCGGCTACCAGCATAAATTGTCTGATGTCTTCAAAGTTGGCATCGTGATTCTCAATAACCATATAATACATCATCACCGCCGGGATCACACCCGCGCTACCATTTGTGGGAGCAGTGACCACCCGACCTAAAGAAGCGTTTACTTCGTTTACAGCAAGCGCAAAGCAGGAAACCCATTTGAGAATTTGCCTGAACTTAACCTCGGTACCGCGAATTGCAGTGATCCATTCTTCAGCATTTGTGTAGTTGCAGTCGCCTATCAGATTTTTATGGGAATCAAACGCACGACGACGTACATTGAGTCCGCCCGGTAATGTACCTTCGGTGTGGCAACCGGTGTACATAGAATCCAGCATTACATTCCAGATCTCCTTCAGTCTAAAATTGATCTCTTCCTCAGTATTCAAGGATTTCTCATTCTCAAGAACGAGTTCAGAGATTTTTAGATTTTCGGCCTTACAATAGGCTAATAATTCTTTTCCTGATTGTATAGGGTATGGAAAGCCTTTAAGTTGTTCTTGTTTTATCTTAGAGCGCTTGCGTTCTTCTTGCACGACAAAACCACCGCCAATTGAATAGAACGTATCTGTGGTGCGTTTGCCTGAACTCAACTGAGCTCTAAATGTGATACCATTAGGGTGAAAAGGTTTAAACTTTTTGTTGAAAATAATTTGAGTTTCCGAATCAAAATCTAGTAAACGCTCACTATTAAAGCTCAGTTTTCTCTCTTTTCGAATACGCTCAATAACACCGCTAATATCCTCAATTGGAAATTTTTGCGGGTCAAGACCTTCTAAGCCCAGCAACACCGCGATATCTGTAGCGTGCCCTTTTCCTGTAAGCGTAAGCGAACCATAAAGCTCTACGGTAATGCGCTCAACGTTGTCAAATTTACCCTTATCCTTTAGTTTACTAATCCATCTGCGAGCAGCGCGCCACGGCCCTAGCGTATGCGAACTAGAAGGGCCTACGCCAATTTTAAGCATATCAAAGACGCTAATGCTCTCGATTTTTTTCATAGGGTATATTTAAGACGAATTATAGGGTTTTATTTGGCGCCAAATATAGGATTTTAGATGATGCTACATCGTTGTCATAGGTTGAAAAATCAATTGATTTAGTTGGGTAAATTGGTTAATTGACCGGCATTGAAACTCATTGTTTTACCAAATTTATTTAGAGTATCAATAGGAGTAAATGACAAAATTTAGGTTGCAGTAGATCTCGGTGGAGCGCTATGTCAATTGAAATTTAAACATTTTTATAAGGAAGCTTTAAGAGTGTAAGGCTGCGCTAAATTGTAATTTGAAGCTGCAAATTATTCAAATTACACTCATGAAATTTTTTATAAATGAACCCCAAAATGTCGTCAATGAAGCGATCGAGGGGATATTGACTGACCCTAAACTTACTAAACTTGATAATTTTCCTGAGGTGCGGGTCGTGCTTAGAAAGGAGATCGATGCCAATAAAGTATCTGTGATCTCAGGAGGTGGAAGTGGTCACGAACCGGCCCACGCCGGATTTGTAGGTGAGGGAATGCTTACCGCTGCAGTATGCGGCGACATTTTTGCGTCTCCGTCTGTGGATGCGGTGTTATCTGCGATCGTGGCTACAACCGGAGATCAAGGCTGTTTACTTGTGATTAAAAATTATACGGGCGACCGACTCAATTTTGGTCTGGCAGCAGAGCAAGCTCGTGAAATGGGATATAAAGTAGAAACCGTGATTGTGGGCGACGATATCGCACTTGGTGAAGATGTTGAGCAGCGTGGCCTTGCCGGGACACTATTTGTGCATAAAGTCGCAGGATATTTGGCAGAAGCCGGAAAAGATCTTGAAGAAGTTGCTGCAATGGCTCAAAAAGTAGCCAGCCAGACGTGTTCTATAGGTTTATCCTTAGAAGAAGGAAAAAAGTTTGAACATCCCGAAGCTTCGCGTTTAGAAGATTCTGAGGCTGAATTAGGACTCGGGATTCACGGCGAACCCGGAGTCGAAAAAATTAGTATTCAAAATGCAGATGTGCTGGTGGAGAAAATGTTGAAGAAGCTAACACAATTTTTACCTCATGAGGAGCAGGAGTATGCCTTATTGCTTAATAATTTAGGAAGTGTCACTCCTTTAGAGATGAGCATTCTGCTTAATGGCATTAGTAAAAGTGAGCTTGCTAAAAATGTGAAACTTTTGGTTGGGCCGGCGCAATTAATGACCTCACTTAATATGAATGGTGTTTCTATTTCGGTGCTGCAATTAGATGATGAGATTACCGAAGCACTAACTGCAAAAGCACAGCCGGCTGCCTGGATGATCAGAACGTACGCCGAAAAATCTTCGGTTGAAAGTCCGGAGTTGCCTAAGACGCTTCCTTATAAAGCTTCTAGCAATAGTGAGGTTTCCAAAGCTATTAATGCCATAACTATGATGCTGATTGAATCAAAAGATGAACTCAATGCTATTGATGAAAAAGTAGGGGATGGTGATGCCGGATCAACTTTTGCCACAGGAGCAAAGAAGCTTCAAGAAGTACTAGATAAACTTCCGCTAGCGGATTATTCAGAGTTGCTTATTACTATAGGCCGCATTTTAGCTCGGGAAACCGGAGGTTCAAGCGGAGTATTACTTTCTATTCTATTTACCAGAGCCGGAAACGCTTATAAAGAATCACAACATTTAGGAAAATCTTTGTTAGAAGGACTTAATAAAATGAAAGAGTTTGGCGGGGCCGAAGAAGGGCAGCGAACGATGATTGATGCGTTGCAACCTGCTTTTGAAGCACTGGCTGAAGATAAAAGCATTACCGAAGCTGCTCGTGCAGCCCGAAAGGGCGCTGATAAGACCAAAGAAATTACGCAAACTAAATTTGGTAGATCTTCTTATTTATCGGAAAACTCTTTGGAAGGAATTCCCGATCCCGGTGCGGAAGCTGCAGCACGTGTCTTTGAAGAGTTGGCTTAAAACCTACAAAATTGACACTAGAGCAGCGACCCTTTGTGCGTTGTTGTCTGAATTCTAAAAGATGAAAATTAAATTTATGACAGCTTGTCAGCAAATTTCTACTGGCATAAAGATTGACTTTAACAGGCTGAATAAAATTTAATAACACTTAAAATTATATATAATGAGTAAAATCATAGGAATTGATTTAGGTACAACTAACTCTTGTGTTGCCGTGATGGAAGGTAACGAGCCGGTGGTTATACCTAATGCAGAGGGTAAAAGAACTACTCCTTCTGTAATAGCATTTGTAGAAGGAGGAGAGATTAAAGTAGGAGATCCTGCAAAAAGACAAGCAGTAACTAACCCAACCAAAACGATTTCTTCTATCAAGCGTTTTATGGGGAATAAATTTAGCGAGTCTTCTAAAGAGGTTGATGCTTCTGCTTACCAAGTGGTAAAAGGAGATAACGACACTCCACGTGTGGACATCGATGGTCGTTTATATACTCCACAAGAACTTTCAGCGATGATTCTTCAAAAAATGAAGAAAACTGCTGAAGATTATTTAGGACAAGAAGTGACCGGAGCGGTAATTACTGTACCTGCTTACTTTAACGATTCTCAGCGTCAAGCAACTAAAGAAGCTGGTGAGATCGCAGGTCTTAAAGTAGAGCGTATCATCAACGAACCAACTTCTGCAGCACTTGCTTACGGTCTTGATAAAAAAGACAGTGATCAAAAAATTGTAGTATTTGACTTTGGTGGTGGTACACATGACGTTTCTATTCTAGAATTAGGTGATGGTGTATTTGAAGTACTTGCTACTGATGGTGACACACATTTAGGTGGTGATGATGTAGATAGCAAAATCATCAACTGGTTAGCTGAAGAATTTAAGGCGGAAGAAGATATGGACCTTCGTAAGGATCCAATGGCACTTCAACGTTTAAAAGAAGCTGCTGAAAAAGCAAAAATCGAGCTTTCTTCTTCAAATCAAACTGAAATTAACTTGCCTTATGTAACGGCTACCGCAAGTGGACCAAAACACTTGGTACGTACGCTTACCCGTTCTAAGTTTGAGCAGTTGATTGACGATCTAGTAAAAAGAACTATTGAGCCTTGTGAGTCTGCGCTTAAAGCAGCAGGTCTTTCTAAGAGCGATATCGATGAGATCATTCTTGTAGGTGGTTCTACACGTATCCCAGCGGTTCAAGAAGCTGTTGAAAAATTCTTTAACAAGAAGCCAAGTAAAGGAGTAAACCCTGATGAGGTTGTAGCAGTAGGTGCAGCAATTCAAGGTGGTGTATTAACTGGTGATGTAAAAGATGTATTGTTACTTGATGTAACACCACTTTCTTTAGGTATTGAAACTATGGGTGGTGTGATGACTAAGTTGATCGAAGCAAACACTACGATCCCAACGAAGAAGTCTCAGGTATTCTCAACTGCAGCTGATAATCAACCAAGTGTTGAAATTCACGTACTGCAAGGTGAGCGTCCTATGGCAAATGACAACAAAACAATTGGTCGTTTCCACTTAGACGGTATTCCACCAGCACAGCGTGGTACTCCTCAAATTGAAGTTACGTTTGATATTGATGCTAACGGTATCATCAAAGTAAGTGCAGAGGATAAGGCGACTGGTAAGAAACAAGATATCAGAATTGAAGCTTCTTCAGGTTTAACAGAAGAAGAAATTCAAAAGATGAAGTCTGAAGCTGAAGCAAATGCAGAAGCAGATAAAAAGGCTAAAGAGAAAGTAGATAAATTGAATGAAGCAGATCAAATGGTTTTCCAAACTGAAAAACTATTGAAAGAATCTGGTGATAAATTATCTGCTGATAATAAGACCAAAATCGAAGGTGCTTTAGAAGAATTGAAAAAAGCGCACGCTACTGGTGAGGTAGAAAAAGTGCAGCCGGCTTTAGATAACTTAAATGAGATCTGGAAGTCTGCTTCTGAAGAAATCTACAAAGCTCAAGCTGAGGCACAAGGTGGAGCACAACCTGGACCTGATGCAGGTCAAGCAGGCGGTGGTAACGCTGAAGGAGCTTCTGGAAGTGACGTAGAAGACGTAGATTTTGAAGAGGTTAAATAAGCCTTCATAATTAGAGAGAAACCAACCAGCTTGGTTGTTAAATACTAAAAACCCCGATGCATTTGCATCGGGGTTTTTTATTGGTGTTATGGGTATTAATTTTTAAGTCTTGTCTCTGTAAAGGACCTGCTTTTAAGAATAACTGCAGAATTGCTTAGCGTTGTGAGTACATTTTACATCCCTAAAGTACGCTTAACCTCCGGCATAAGGTCTTTTCCTTTTGCCATAACAAGACCAGCATCTTTAGAAGAATCTAGTACGTAGAGAAAACCAAGATTATCGGCTACTTTAGTCACGAGCTCTCTTGCTTGTTGTTTTACCGGTTCAAATAATAGTTTGCGTTTTTCGGCGATTTGTTTTTCAATATTCTGTTGCGTTTGCGCCAGATTACGCTCAATAAGTTCGAGATCGCTTTTGCGTTTTTCATTTTCCGCAGGAGAAAGAGTAGAAGCTTCATCCTCATATTTCACAAACTTTGCCTGATACTCTCTATACGAAGTCTCAAAGTCACGTTGATACGCTTGTCTTAAGCGATTAAGCTCTGCTTCGGCTTCAGAAGTTTGCGGCATTAGATTAATCACTTCTTCCATATTAATATGTGCAACAGTTCCTTGTGCGCTAAGTGTAGTTGCAATAAAAAAAACTAGGAGGAAGGCGAGGTGTTTAAATTTCATTTTTGGGGAATTAACGATGTTCATTTATTCTAGTTATGCGTCTTAAGGACGCTGTTCAGTATACGGTGTTTCAATATTTGAGCCAAAACTCAAAATATTCTTAAACAGAACCCGTAATATAATGGTTCTTTGCAATTTTACAACTTTTAACTTGATACAAGTTCGTGTTATTTAACCCCTAAGCTTATGAATCAACGTCTACTTCAGTTCAGTATTTTTTTCAGCATAGTATCATTTCAACTCTTAAGTGCACAAAACAGTAAGTCTGCTAAAGGTTTCAAAGACTATTTTCCTATAGCTGAACGTCCATTTTTAGCGGCAGGAACCGGAAATAACCCGTACGAACGTATTTTACTTGAAGCCAAACCTGTGGTTTATTACAGCATCTATAATGATATACGTGAAGCGCTTAACAGAGATACCATTGTGGCGGGTGATGCGGTTTATTTGAGTATTCAACCGCACCTGCGTATTTATGATGAAAATTCAAAACCGGTAAAAACGCCGTCGTATAAAGCTTTTATTGGATGGCAATCTATTATTAAAACGGAAAACAATAATTTTCTTACCGCTGCGATCGAAACAGGTCATTACTCAAACGGACAGAGCAAATCAGCTTTTAGCGAAGATTTTGAAGATAATACTCCGGAGAGTAGGGCGCTTTACGATGATATTACAGATGATACCAATCTCTCAGAGATTTTAAATCGATCTTCCGGTAATTTTTCTACTAACCTTACACGGCTGTCTTTGAACTACCGCATTAATACATTTGATAAGGATAACTACCCCTTACAATCTCACTCCTTTACAATGGCTTATCAGATTTATCACAATCGATTTTTGGGAGTGTTTCAATTTGGTGGATATAACCCTGAAGATATTGATATTTATGGCAGGCATCAAATCGAGGCCTGGTACGAATTTACCGCACATTTTAAAAAGATGCGTTATAGCCTGTCGCAACGTGTATTTTTGCATCCTGACGTACACCCTTCAGCAGAATTATATAGATCAGAAACTAGTGCGACCCTTTATCCTTGGGATGGTGATCTGGGAATTATGGCGCGCTTTAGCTTTGGTTTTGACGATTATAATTATCGCTTTGTAGATAGTTATCCACGGTTTTCTATTGGGTTAACTTGGGACTGGTTTACGCCGTTTGTAGTTAAGCCAAGAAGAATGCAAGTTCCTCAAAACTAATTTATCTACGATTACAATTGGAGTAGCATAGGTTTTTAAACAATCTTAATTATTGCAATTCGCTGTATCAGTATAACTTTAGAACACCTTTCAGAATAAAGAATCATAGCGTTTGAGAAGCGAAAATATTATTATGCTGAAGAATGATTTGGTGTGGTTTAAGGTACTATTCCCAAAGAATTATTTATGATCTATTGGGATACATAAAAGTCCTGTAATAGGATCGTTTTACTGCATTAAGGAAAGCTCCTTATTCTTTGCGAGCAAATACAAACAAAAAGGTCTGCACCGAAGCACAGACCTTTTACCAACTTAAAACTAATTTATTATGATTTGGGGAATAAATTATTCGTTTGATGCTAAAGGATTTGTAGTATTCAAATCTTCATTAAATGCTACACCCTCATTATAGTTTTCAAAATTATTAGCAGCAAGAGCTAAAGTCTTAAGGTTTTTCATATTCTTAATACCTGCTGGTACCGTACCTGCTAATTGATTGTTAGATAGATTTAATTCTTTAAGATTTTCCAGTTTTAAAACTGCTAGAGGAAGATTTCCATTTAAGTTATTGTCGAAAAGATTTAAGATTTCTAGATTTTTAAGATTGCTTACCTCATTTGAAATGCTTCCACTTAAGTTATTGCTAGTCAACATTAGTTGCTCTAGCTTGGTTAAGTTGTAAATAGTCTTAGGTAATTTACCGTCAAGCATATTTCCGTTAAGAACAAGAACTTTAAGGTTTTTCAAATTTCCTATAGAAGTAGGAATCTCACCTTGGATTCTATTGAAGAATAACTCTAAAGTCACCAGACTGTCAAGATCTCCTAAGGTCTCTGGCAATTGACCGTTGAGGTTATTCATACTTAAGTTAAGACCAACTACGTTGTTATTTACAACGCGTACCCCGTGCCAAGTAGCAACATCAGCGCTAAGATCCCATGTAGTATTCCATTCAGAACCGTTAGTGGCATTATATAAATCAATCAAAGCTTGTTTCTGAGTATTAGAAACCTCTGCAAAAGCTGTTAAGCTTAGAAATGCTACTGCGAAAAGAGTAAAAATTGATTTCATATGGGTTGATTAATTGGTTTAACGACGTAAATATAGTGTAGTTAAACCTTTAAATGCAATTATATTCGTTGAAATACACGATTAAATACCGATTTTATCCAAATAGTTGTTTTGTACAATTAAAAATTAGTGGTTTTATACAATTTATTGATGGGTTGCAAGCTGGTTTTGTGGTACTTTTAAGGACAAAATCTAGTTGTAACTTATTTTAAAGTAAGTTAATTCTTACTTAAATCAAGTATTTATGCTGTTGGTAGTAGTTTGTCCAAATGAAAAGAGTCTGACTTATTTAAAATCAGACTCTCTACCAACTAAAAACTAATATATAAACAAACAACAAACTAACTCGACAAGTAATACCAGCTCGAATTTCAGAATTGAGTAAGGGACTCTTTGTGTTATCTTCTTCTAAGATAGCGATTTAATTCCGTTAAAAACAAATTAATTCGTTGAAATACACAAAAATAGATTTTGTAAAGTGCGTTGTAATACTTTAAATACTAGGATATTAAATGAATCTATTGCTTTAGTCGCTTTGGTAGATCTAGAATGAAACCGATTTGATTACAACGTGTTCAATACTGTATTAGCAATTTGCTGAAGACTGGCTTCGTGAACTACATGAGTGCCATCAAAGATCACTTCTTCCATAGAGGCGTTAAATAAAGACTTTGCTAACTGCTGCTGTTGGCGTAACGCTTCTTTACTGATTAATGGATCTTCGTTGCCATAAATAGAAAAGACACGTTTAGGTTGATTCGCAATATGCTTCACATCAGCAGGTATTTTTCCCGAATGCAGTATTAGAACATCACAAGAGATTTCTCTGTGCGCAAGCCAACGGGTTATTACAGAAACGCCTTGTGAGAAACCCATCAATACTACAGTATACTTTTGGAGATCTACGCTGCTCAATTCTTTATTATATACCTGATCTAAATAGTTCAACACGTTCTCAATCTCTATTTCAGTATTTTCTCGAGTTAACCACGAGGCACCTATATATTTATAACTTTTATCCTGGTAATATTTGCTTGGGGCTTGAGGCGCTATTATATAGTTTGGGTCCGGAGCTAAACTTTCAAAATGCTTTATAAAAAAGGTGCTCAAATGGCCCAGACCGTGACAAACAATCCAAATATTCTTGGTTTGATCATTTAAAGTATTCAAGGTCTGGTAGGTGTTTGTTGTGGTGTAGCTAACGCTTTTTTCTTCGTTCATCATTTTGCTTTAAGTATCTTTACTCAGTGAGAAAGTAAGAAAAGTTTAAGGGATAATTACTCTTAATAGTATTTGTTTTACAAGAGCAAATACTGGTTTGTAAAGAGTTTAATTTTAGTTTTTTTGCTTGGTTTTAATAGCATTGAGCAAGTTTTTTATAAAACGTATTGCTTAAGGTATTGCAAAGGAAGGATAAACAAATAGATATGTTTCAGGATAATAAAGAAGAAGCGCTTAAACGTTGCAACGCGATTTGCAAAAACACATTGATGGAAACGCTTCAGATAGAGTTTACTGATATTGGTGAGGATTTTCTTACCGCAAGAATGCCGGTCACTTCAAAAGTGCATCAACCGGATGGCGTGTTGCACGGCGGTGCATCAGTCGCTCTGGCTGAAAGTGTAGGGAGTGCAGCAAGTATGATGTTTCTTGACGTTGAAAAAGTTTTTATAAGAGGAATTGAGATTTCTGCAAACCATGTAAAAAGTATTTCTGAAGGTGATGTGTTTGCAAAAGCGACCTATTTGCATAAAGGGCGTACCACTCAGCTTTGGCAAATAAAGATTACCAATACCGCAGGTGACCTAATATCCTTAGTCAAGCTAACTACGATTGCTTTACCAAAAAAGTAAGAATGTCTCAGGAAGAATTAGCATCTCAATTAGAAAATCATTTTAAAAAGCAATTGCCTTTTGTTATTTACAGCAAACCTGGTGCTGCTGCGCTTCAGGTTATCTTTCAAGAGGATAAGAAGCTACATACCACTTCGACCTATGAAGAAGAAGGTTTTGTGTTTGCTCCGTTTGATAGCAATCAGCCCGGAATTCTAATTAAAGGTAAGCCCACCGAGATTATAGTTTCAAGCGCTGCTGTCGAATTCAATTCAGTTGAAAAAACTATTGAAACCAAGGATGCTGATCAGCATATTGCATTAGTTGAAAAAGCGATTGAAACAATCACTGATTCAGACTTGAAGAAAGTTGTGCTTTCGCGAAAGCAAAACATTTCAATTGAAGCCTCGTCGCCGATACCGCTATTTTTTAGACTCAATCAAAAATATCCAACGGCATTTACCTATTTATGGCATCATCCTGAGGTAGGCACGTGGCTAGGTGCAACTCCGGAAACCTTATTAGCATTAAAAGGTCAACGTCTAGAAACTATGGCACTTGCAGGAACTCAGTCTTATTCTGGATCCACAGATGTGGATTGGGGTTTAAAGGAGCAAGAAGAGCAGCAAATGGTAACCGAGGAAATTACGAGTAAACTAGCAGGCTTTGATTTTAAGGCCTTTAGAGTTCACGATAGGGAAACGTACAGAGCCGGTGGACTCTTGCATTTACGAACTAAAATTACCGGGAATTTAGCACCTACTGAAAATCCACTTAAAGCTTTGCTAAATGCGTTGCATCCCACACCTGCGGTTTGTGGATTGCCACGTGATCTTGCCAAGTCGTTCATTAATGAGCAAGAAAGTTATGATCGTGCGTTTTACACAGGTTTCTTAGGTGAGATCAATCAGTTGCAGGATCATTCTAAACGCCGAACCCGTAGAAACGTTGAGAATCTGGCCTACAAAACCGTAAAGAAAACTTCAGAACTATATGTGAATTTGAGGTGTATGCAATTTAAACCTCAAATGGCATCGCTTTATGTTGGCGGCGGTATAACCGCGGGCTCTGACGCCAAGCAAGAGTGGCAAGAAACTGTTAATAAAGCACAAACTATTGCCAGTATTCTCTAAGATTTGGCCTTTGTCGTATTTTTGAATTCCAATGAAATATTCTAGTATCCCCGTCGCTCAATCTGTGGTTTTGCTTTGTTTAGAAAAAGGAATCAACCACATTGTAATCTCCCCAGGATCGCGAAATGCCCCGTTAACAATCGGTTTTACGCATCATCCTGAAATGAAAACCTATAGCGTGGTCGATGAACGATCAGCAGCGTTTTTTGCATTGGGAATTGCCCAACAAATTCAAAAGCCCGTGGCGTTAGTTTGTTCGTCAGGCAGCGCGGTTTTAAACTATTATCCGGCGATTTCTGAGGCTTTTTACAGCGATATTCCTTTGGTGGTAATTTCGGCAGATAGGCCAATTGAGCGTATTGATATAGGCGATGGGCAAACCATTAGGCAGCGTAATGTGTTTGAAAATCACATTTTGTATTCGGCAAATTTATATTCTGAATATGTGCCAGATAGCACGTTGACCGATCCCAAACTCATTCAGAAACAGCGGGAAGCCACTAAGCATAACCAGCAAGAGATCAATAAAGCTTTAAACGAAGCGCTAAGCGGTCAAGGTCCGGTACATATTAATGTGCCTTTTTACGAGCCGCTTTACAATACCACCGAAGAAAAACTGGTAAATCCAATAATTGTGGAAGAACCGGTAAAATCGATGGAGTTGACGGAGGCCTATTTACAGCCGTTTGTTAAGAAATGGAATAGCGCAAAGCGAAAGCTGGTCATCGTGGGCGTGCTGCAACCCAATACGATTGAACAGCAATTTCTTGATACTTTAGGAGATGATCCTAGTGTCTTGGTTTTTACCGAAACGACCTCTAATCTGCATCATCCCAATTTTTTTACAAGAATTGATAATATAATTGGTTCGCTAGACGATAACGGATTTAAAAACCTTCAGCCGGAATTACTGGTAACCATCGGCGGAATGATCATCTCAAAGAAGATCAAGGCCTTTTTGAGAGAATATCAACCTGATCAGCATTGGCACATTGACCCTAAAAAAGCGTATGACACGTTTTTCTGTCTGAATAAACATTTTAAAGTTCCTGTAAATTATTTCTGGAATCAATTTTTACCTCAAACTTCAACTGTTTCCAGTGATTATCAGAAGGAGTGGCTTGCGGTAAGAACCCAGCGAGATCTAAAACATCAAGAATATATACAAGATATGGGTTGGTGCGATTTTAAAGCTTTTGATCGCATTCTTTCTCGACTGCGTTCCGGCAGCCAATTGCAGTTAGGTAATAGCTCAACTGTGCGCTATGTGCAGCTTTTTGATATAGATAAAACTCTAAAGGTTTTTTGTAATCGTGGAACCAGTGGTATTGACGGCAGTACATCTACGGCGGTAGGTGCTGCTGTAGGAAGTGCTATGCCCACCACACTTATTACAGGTGATCTGAGTTTTTTTTATGACAGCAATGCCCTTTGGAATGCTCACCTCCCAAAAGATTTTAAGATTATTGTCGTGAATAATTCCGGGGGTGGGATTTTTAGGATTTTACCCGGGGATAAAACTTCTCAAGCCTTTGAAACCTATTTTGAAACGGTTCATAATCTAGATGCTTCGCATTTATGCAAGATGTATGGGTTAGCCTATTTTTCAGCTGAAAATGAAGGTGAGTTAGCTGAAGCTCAAGTTGCATTCTACGCCGAAAACGACCGCCCGTGCTTACTTGAAATTAAAACTCCGCGTATCGAGAATGATCAGGTTTTGTTAGGGTATTTTAAGTACTTGAGATAAATAGATAAGAAATTTTGATTTTTATGTATATTTAAGGAGCTAAAATTTAAAACCTTAATTAACAGAATATCTTATGAGTAAAAGAGATGAAATGATCGCAAAGTACGCGACCGATCTAAAAGAAAAAATGGGACACGATGCAGATATGGACCTGCTAACTAAAGTGACTATTGGTTGTGGCCCTTCAATTTACAATAAGGATTCTGCTACGGTTTCTGCCGGAAGCGAATCAGAACTTGAAACGGTAAAGAAAAATTTCTTGATCAAAAAGTTAGGTCTTGAAGATGGTCCGGCTTTGATGGAAGGATTACATAAAGTTTTAGAAGATTACGGGAAATCTAATCGCAACAAGTATAGAGCTGTTGTGTATTATTTACTTACAAAGCATTTTGGTAAAGAAGAGGTTTACAGTTAATCTCAACTTCTAATAATATTGAAACCGCTTCTATAAAGCGGTTTTTTTATGCTTCGATCTGAGCTAATTTTAAATATAAAGGAGCGCATTTCGTTAAAACTAATCCTTCGATTTTTGTTATTTTTGAAGTCTTAAAAAACAACTATGCTTGAACTGGGAGAATACCATAAAATGATAATTGATCGTGACGTAAGTCCCGGTTTATATTTGAGGGATGAAGAAGAAAATGAGGTGTTATTACCCGGTAAATATGCTCCCGAAGGTTTCGCATTAGAAGATGAGATTGAAGTTTTTGTCTACCTCGATAATGAGGAGCGACCGGTAGCGACCACGCTTAAACCCTATATTGAAAAAAATGGTTTTGCCTATTTAGAATGTACTTCGGTGACTAAGATAGGTGCTTTTGTAGATTGGGGATTAGATAAAGAGTTGTTTGTGCCTTTTTCTAACCAAGTGACGCCTATGCACGAAGGTAATTGGTATTTGGTTTATATGTATTTAGATGAGCGTACGAATAGGTTAGTGGGGTCATCCAAATTCAATAAATTCTTAGACAATACTGAAGTCACTGTTCAGAAGCACGATAAAGTTGACTTGATCATCTCGCACTTTTCAGAACACGGGGCGCATGTGATTATTAACGAGCGCCATCAAGGCTTGATTCATAAGGATACTATTTTTGAAGACATTCGGGTAGGTGACCGGCTCCCGGGATACATTAAGCGTGTGCGAGAAGATAAAAAGATCGATGTATTGCTTCAGCCTGAAGGCTACAAGAGTATAGAGCCTAATGCGCAGTTTATTTACGACGAACTCAAAGCAAACGGAGGTAGTTTGCCCATACACGATAAGAGTTCGCCTGAAGATATCAACGCGTACTTCGGTATCAGCAAAAAGTTATTTAAAAAGGCCATCGGCGCCTTATATAAAGACCGACAAATTAAAATTACAGATCAAGGTATCGAGTTGACCAACAAAGACGCTTAGCCTTAGTATTTAAATACAATCTAGGCGAAATATGACAACTCCAAGTCCATATAAATAGCAAAATATTATGCAAGAACCTCACTGGGAAACGGTTAAAGAATATCAAGATATTACGTTTAAAAAAGCAAACGGAGTAGCCCGTATCGCTTTCAACAGGCCCGAAGTACGCAACGCATTCAGACCCAAAACAACGTCAGAATTATTAGATGCTTTTCACATCGCTCAAGAAGATACATCAGTAGGTGTGATATTGCTTTCTGCGGAAGGACCGTCGCCTAAAGATGGTGTTTATAGTTTTTGTAGCGGGGGTGATCAGAGGGCGCGTGGCGATCAAGGCTATGTAGGCGAAGATGGGTATCATCGTCTGAATATTCTTGATGTACAGCGTTTAATTCGTTTTATGCCTAAGGCAGTAATTGCAGTGGTTCCCGGTTGGGCAGTAGGAGGAGGTCACAGTTTACACGTAGTTTGCGATCTTACTTTGGCGAGTAAAGAACACGCGATCTTTAAACAGACAGATGCTGATGTTACTAGTTTTGACGGAGGTTATGGCTCTGCTTATTTAGCTAAAATGGTAGGGCAGAAAAAAGCGCGTGAAATTTTCTTTTTAGGTCGAAATTACTCAGCGCAGGAGGCTTTTGAAATGGGAATGGTCAATGCTGTAATTCCGCACGACGAATTAGAAGCAACTGCTTACGAGTGGGCTCAAGAGATTTTAGCAAAATCACCAACATCAATAAAGATGCTCAAATTTGCTATGAACTTAACGGATGACGGAATGGTTGGACAGCAAGTTTTTGCAGGTGAAGCCACACGATTAGCGTATATGACCGAAGAGGCCAAAGAGGGTAGAAACGCATTTTTAGAAAAAAGAAAACCCAATTTTGATAAAAAATGGATTCCATAGCAGAAAAATTGATCACGTTCTAGTATTTTTAAAAGAACGCAGTCAAAAACTTCTCAATGGAATATAAGTTTACAAATGCCCCGGTAGACCTAGATGCCTTACCTGATCATCAACAGCTAGTTTATACGCCCACTTTAAAAGCTAGACTTTATAAAGCCTTACTCGTTATAGGTTTGTTTTATATAGTCTTGATTGTTGGTGTCCTACTTTTGCGTACGGTTTCTGACGTAAAGTATTTAATTCCCGCTTTATTTATTGGGGTGACTTTCGTGTTTATGCTGATGGCAGGTTATCAGTTCTTATTGCAAAAACAGATAGGCTATGCGCTGCGAGAACACGATATAGCGTTTCGGCGCGGAGTGATCTTTGAAAAGATTACGCTTATTCCATTTAATAGAATTCAGCATATTTCAACCTCTGCGGGTGTTTTAGACAAGGCTTTCAAAATCGCTAATCTGAACATTTTTACAGCTGGTGGATCAGGAAGTGATATCAATATTCCCGGATTAAATCCCGATATGGCGGCACGCCTTAAAGATAAAGTGGCTCAACATCTAACCGAAGCCGATGTCTAAGCCGTTCGAGACTCCACAATTGCAATCAAAGCTCGGGATTCTTTTTATTTTTTTATCTCAGGCTTATAAATTTTTGCGTGCTTTTGGTGCTGCATTTCTGTATTTCCTCATTAAAGGCTTTCCTTCAGAAGTTGTGCTGCCCATAAGTATAGGGTTGGTTGTATTGCTTCTGGCCATTTTAGGATATAGCGTTTTATCGTATAAAAAGTTTCGGTTTTATATTGATTATAAGAATGCTGAATTCATTCTAGAGCAAGGTGTGTTTGCGACAAAAGTTACTTCGATACCATTTTCTAAGATTCAGCAGGTTTATTTTAAACGTTCTTTATTGCAGCGTGTGATTGGCGTAAATAGTGTCGTTGTGGATTCCGCAGGAAGCAGCGCTCAGGAAATTGATATTAAAGCCTTGTCTGATGAAGATGGTAAGGAGTTGCAGCAGATACTGATGCAGGCTGTTAAGGAAGAAATCGGCACTTCTGAAGCTAGTGAACCAAATGAATCACAACCTGAGAATACAGCTAGTAAACAGCCAGAAGCACTCTGGACGCACCGATTAAGTCCTCTAGCCTTATTGAAGTTGGGCATCACCAGTAATTATTTTAGAGGGGTTTGGCTCATTTTACTTTTTGTGGGGTCTTTATACCAACAATTGGGAGATTTTGAGTTGCTGCAAGATGATCAATATACAGAAGGAATAAAGGGCTATTTTGACGCTTACAGTAAGCCTATTGAACTTTTTCTACTTACTGCCTTAGTATTTGTCGGCGTTTTTATTTTAGGAATGCTCATCTCATGTATTGAGATTTTTATCAAATATTTTGATCTCAATCTTAAACAGACCAAAGAGAGCTTAGAATTGGCAATGGGTCTTAAAACCAATACTAAGGTGAGTTTAAAACCGCGAAGAGTGCAATTGATGCGTGTGGTTACTAACCCTATTCAAAAAAGGTTGAATCTCAACGAGGCACAAATTGCAATTGCCAGTAGTCAGGATGATCTCAATAAAGCTAAAATTACGATTCCGGGGTTAGAGCGAGCTCAGGTAGAAAAAGTAAAACGCTTTTTGTTCAGTCATCAAATGCGTCCCGGCCGTATATTTAAACCGGCATTCATTTTATATGTGCGTTTGCTCATCATAGCAGGTTTGCCGCTTCTTTTGACCGCATTGGTCGCTTCATTTTTGGTTCCTAATTATATGACTGAAATTCTCAGCATTCTCTTTATCATTTTTGGGATGCTAATCATTCCGTATCAGTATTATTGGTACAAGGCCCTGGCGCTAGAAATAACACCTGAATTTGTAATTCTTCGGAAAGGCGTATGGAATCAGAAAACTGAAATTATAGAACTATTCAAGCTACAATCTGTAACCGTTAGTCAACCGGTGTGGTACAAAAAGCGTGATCTATATAATTACACGTTTCATACCGCAGGCGGTGATTTATCCTTTCCGGTAACGAGTGCTGAAGCACAGCGATACATCAACTATGCGTTGTATCGCGTTGAAGTTTCGAGAGAAGCCTGGATGTAATTCTTATCTGATTTGCGGATATGCATTAGGATTTACCTCGTGCATTATCTGATATATTTTCTCAAAAATATCTTCTGCGGAAGGCTTAGAGAAATAATCCCCATCCGTACCATAAGCTGGTCTGTGCGGTCTTGCAGCAAGAGTTTGTGGTGCACTATCCAGATGTCTAAAAGCCTTTTGCTCATCTAAAATATGCTGCAGTAAATACGCCGAAGCTCCACCGGGCATATCTTCATCTACGACCAAGATTCGGTTTGTTTTTGCAATACTTTTTACCGTATCGTGATTCAAATCAAAAGGAAGTAATGATTGCGCATCGATCACTTCAACACTTATATTTACCGCTTGTAGGTCCTTAGCAGCAAGTTCTACCAATCGGAGGGTACTTCCGTAAGAAAGCACAGTAATATCTGTTCCTTCTCGTAATACTTCAACCTTACCTATTGGTGTTTTAAATTCCGCCAGGTTAGTAGGTAGCTTTTCTTTTAATCGATATCCATTAAGACATTCTACGATCACCGCAGGTTCATCACTCTGCATTAAAGTGTTATAAAAGCCGGCAGCTTTGGTCATATTACGCGGTGTTAAAATATACACTCCGCGAAGTAAACCTAAAAGTGCTCCCATCTGAGATCCACTGTGCCAGATCCCTTCTAGACGATGTCCACGTGTTCTTACGATCAATGGAGCTGTTTGTTTACCGTGAGTTCTATAGCGCAATGTGGCCAAATCATCACTCAAGGTTGCCATCGCATAAAGTATATAATCTAAATACTGAATTTCGGCAATAGGGCGTAAGCCGCGCAAGGCTAAACCTATTCCTTGACCAATGATCGTTGTTTCGCGAATTCCCGCATCAGCAACACGTAATTCGCCATATTTATCTTGAAGTCCTTCTAAACCTTGATTAACATCCCCAATGGTACCGGTATCTTCACCAAATACAACACTGTTAGGGTATTTGCTGAAAAGCGCATCAAAATTATCTCGCAGTACAATACGCGCATCTACCGTTTTTGCATCATCAGCATATTGCGGAAGTTCTTCAGCAATATTTGTGGCTTTAGAGTCAAATTCACTAAACACGTGACTGCTGTAATTAGGCTGTTCTTTAGCGATAAATTTAGTCACCCAATCTTTTAATGCCGAGATCGCTTCACTTTGTTCTTGGGCTACAAAACGTAATGTTTTTCGCGCAGCGATCAGTACATCAGACTTCAGTGGATCTTTCTCATCAACTAAAGTTTGTTTGATCCCTTTAATAAATTGACCGTTTTCACTTTCAGAAATGATGGTATCTATAAAGCTTACAACCGTCTTTTTTTCTGCCTTAATCGGATTTAAGAAAGATTCCCAAGCTTTGCGTTTTCCTTCGCGCACTTTGCGCTTGATGTCTTTTTCTAAATCAGTAAGTTCTTCATCAGTGGCGATCTGGTTGTTGATCATCCACTCGCGCATCTTAGTATTACAATCGTGTTCTTTTTCCCATTGCAAACGATCTTTACTTTTATAACGCTCGTGCGATCCAGAAGTTGAGTGCCCTTGCGGCTGAGTAAGTTCGGTGACGTGTAAAAGTACAGGAACGTGTTGTTCACGCGCTATTTTTCCGGCTTGTTCAAAAGCATCTATAAGTGCGGGATAATCCCAACCTTTAACGCGAATGATCTCAAAGCCATTTTCTTCTTCATTACGCTGAAAACCGCTCAGGATCTCAGAAATATTTTCTTTGGTAGTCTGATGTTTCGCGTGTACTGAAATTCCGTAGTCATCATCCCAAATTGCAGTAACCATCGGGATTTGCAATACTCCTGCGGCGTTGATGGTTTCAAAAAACATCCCCTCAGAAGTACTGGCATTACCAATAGTTCCCCAAGCGACTTCATTACCTTCGTTAGAAAGTCCGTCTGTGTTCATTTCAGGAACTTGTCTAAACAATTTTGAAGCTTGCGCAAGACCTAATAAGCGCGGCATCTGACCGGCGGTAGGCGAGATATCTGCACTGGAGTTATATTGTTCTAAAAGATTTTTAAGCTTACCGTTTTCATCCAAACTATGCGTACCAAAATGACCACCCATTTGTTTCCCGGCACTCATAGGGTCATTTTCAAGACTTGTATGGGCGTATAGACCGGCAAAAAAGTTTTCGATGGTAAAATGATCTATCGCCATCATAAAGGTTTGATCGCGGTAATACCCCGATCGCCAATCTCCTTTTTTAAAGGCTTTAGCCATCGCTAACTGAGGGACTTCTTTACCATCACCGAAAATTCCAAATTTTGCTTTCCCGGTTAATACCTCTCTACGACCTAATAAACTGCATTCACGGCTGGTGACTGCAATTCTATAGTCATTAAGGACTGTGGCTTTAAAATCATCAAATGAAATTTCAGAAGTAGGCTCAGATTGCGTGTGCATAATTTTTAATCAGTTTGTGTAAAAGTACGGAAATTTCACGTTATACACAATTCATTAATTTCTTTAAAAAATGATAAATTTTTAATAAAAATCGTTTTGATTGAATTTTTGTTAAAAACAAGGTGCAAATAATCTATTCTGCTAATAATTTTTAAATGGAAGGAGCTTTGTTGGGGTGTTTAGTCTAGTACCACTTTCTAGTAAATAAGCTCAACATGGTGCGCAGGTCTAGGGTAACGATAAAACGAATTTTTTGATCATAATTGGGCTGACCAATTTCCCATCCATTAGAAGAGTACACCGGAAAAAAGAGCTCAAAGTAATCTTCAACCAATACCGTACGTATACCGCTATCGTATAAGAAACGTGCAGAACTGCCTTGATTTTTTACTAGCCCAATATCTGCATAGCCATGAATAAAATTCCAAAGTGTGGTGCTGGTGTTTACGGTAGTTAGCCACTCATTACCAAAAGGAGTGTCGAGTTTTGACTTGAAACCACCTTCCGCTAAAATTAATTGCTGACTAAAAATTCCTGAGTTTTCAGACCTTCCGTAATAATTGTATCTGAACAAATAATCGGTAGGGCGGTCTAGTGCAAAACTGAAATAATCCCCCTGAGAACGCGTATCATTGTATAAAAAGATTCCACCGAAAAAGCGTAAATCAAACTGCCTGTTATTTAAAAATACTTTACGGTATTTAGCGGTAAGCGCAAACTTGCTGAACTTCTGCGACAGCTGAAAATCTGTATCATATGTAAACGCGTTGATCACTCCCGGATCACTATTGGTGTAGCGTACATTAAAAACACTATAATTAGGATCGTCATTGGTGATCACATCAGACTCATCTCTATAAACATTGATATTGCTTACCGTGAGAAACTGTCTTTTGTCTGATCTAAAATCGTCTGTTCTAAAGCCAAATGTTATAAAAGGACTGTAAGACTTGTACAAAGCATCGGGCGCATAAGAAGAAAGTGAGCCCGAAATACCGTAGCGTATCGCGTATAGATTACCTTCATTTACGTTTTGCGTATAGGTAAAACCGGCGCTACCGGTCAACTTGTTTGATTTTAACCCATATTGCGGTTCTATGCGGTAATTAAACGCTTTAGAAAGCAACGTTTTATTATACATTTTAGCGCCCAGTTTTAAGCCGTCGTAAAAGTTGTATTCTACTACCGGCATAAAAAACACCTGGTTTTTAGAAGGATCTTCAAGATCCTGTAATAACTTAAACTGAAACGGTTTATTCACCCCAAGAAATGGATTGATTTTCTTGTAGTTATTACGTCTGTTGTATTCTGGTACAAAACCTTCAGCATTGATAACGACGCGATCAATACTATCACCGGCAATACTAAGGTGTTGCTCTTTCTCAAAACCGTCAACCCAAGTTTTAGAGACGATCTTATCTTTATTCACCCCATAAACGGGAATAGGCATCTGACTTTTGGTCTTATTCTTTAGTTCAATTTTAATGCTATCGCCTTCTCTTTTGACTTCGTTGAATTTATAATCTATAATCTTACGTGAATTCACATAATCATTAAAGAACCAATCGAGATCTTTTGAAGTATTAGCTCTCAGAATTTGTTCAAACGCTGTTGAAGAGGTGAGCTTTAATTTATTTTCTAAGTAGAATTGATCAATGCTTTGTTCAACCGGAGTATTACCTAAATATTCTGAGAGGTAGTTCATACCTGCAGCAGCTTTATACGCGTTTGCGATATTTTTATTGAATTTTATCAGCGAATCGCTAGGCGTGGTCAGCGGCTGATCTAGATTCATACGCGCCATATGCATATACAGCAAGTTGTACTGCTGATTAAATTCAAGATCTGAAAGGTGAAATTGCCGCGCGAGCCAATATCGATTCAACGTACCTACCACTTTTAAGTTGGGATAAAAATGATCCATGTATTTCATCATGGTGTACATTTTTATTCCATCGGCGATCCAACGGTCATCTCGAGGATTGATAAATAAGGTGCGATCTATAAAATTATCTATAGCTGTTTTTAATATTTTAAGTTCGTACTTAAAATCTTCAGGAAACGGACTTAAAAAATCAGGCAGCTGGTTTAAACCATATACCGGATTTTCGGCATAATCTATATTTGAAATAACCAGTTGTTTAAAAGGATATTCGCCCAATTCTGCAACAAGAAAATGACTGATTTTGTCAATGATCAAAGCTTCTCTTTCGGCAATAACCTTATCGTCCGTGATATTGGTAACCACCGTCAGGTCATCTGTTTCAGTGATCTGAAATTCAGAAATCTGCCGTAAATAAATTGTAGTGTTATTTCTGGAATTGCCTTCTAAATAAACGGTCTTGTAATTATTTTGAGCACTTACAGTGGCATTGGTTTGCTCAAGTTCATTGATAAATCGATAATTCTTTTTAAATGAAAATTGAATAGAGAAATCTGTGGGCGCCATATAAAGGTCATCCAGATTTTTATTGCTGTAATAATGCCAAGTCCCATCGTAAACCGCCGGTGCAATAAACCAATATTTTAGATTAAAATCTCCGTTATCTAGCGCCCCATAACCGGTAAACTTCGCATCAGGAATACGTATGTTGTAATTGAGTTTTAACTGCGTAGTTTCACCCGGTG
Source organism: Leeuwenhoekiella palythoae (assembly GCF_900130045.1). Taxonomy (GTDB): domain Bacteria; phylum Bacteroidota; class Bacteroidia; order Flavobacteriales; family Flavobacteriaceae; genus Leeuwenhoekiella; species Leeuwenhoekiella palythoae. The sequence goes on along the minus strand of NZ_FQXT01000001.1, from coordinate 176,623 downwards.
CTAGAGGATTTATCAATGCTACTTGAATGACGTCCTCAGCGTCTTCAAGTCTCGTAAATGTTAGATTCCTGAAGCTTTCCCCAATGATAGAATTGATCTTTGAAGCGCCCCGCGCATCATCACTCGCAAGATGAAACCTTCGGTCGTAATTCTCAGCAAAGCGCCTACCGAGTTTAGATTGTTTTGATGAAAAACTATGTGCCCAGTCATTGAAGAAAAGTTCCGTTAGCGTATCCTTTGAAGTATTCTTAAAATAGATATCCTGCTGAATAAAGAGCGACTTTTCTTCTTCTACCAAGCGTGCTGTTATCTCAATACGATTCTGTGCTTCGCTTGTAAAAGGAAACAGGCCTAAACAGAGAAGAAGCGCTTGAAGCAACGTCTTCATAAGCTCGCTTGAATATGTAGGCGTAAAAAAGTTGAGATGAGCACGCGGGCAGTTTTTCTTTAGAATGAATCAATTACTATACCAACGCAAATAGTAGCGCTATGGTTTTTCTCTTTAGAAATTAGGACTCAACTCATATTCATTGTAGAAGTTGTTTAACACCTCAAGTACTTCATCTTCGGTATCTACAAGATGTAAGAGATCAATATCTCCCGGGCTGATCGTATTGAATTTGTCTAGCAATGTATTTTTAATCCAATCAAAAAGTCCTTGCCAATATTCAGTACCTACAAGAATGATGGGGAACTTATCAATTTTATGGGTTTGAATAAGCGTGATCGATTCAAAAAGTTCGTCTAAGGTCCCAAACCCTCCAGGAAGCACTACAAAGCCTTGCGAATACTTCACAAACATTACCTTACGAACAAAGAAATAATCAAAGTCGATGCTTTTATCACCGTCAATATATGGGTTGTCGTGTTGCTCAAACGGCAAATCAATATTTAAACCTACCGAAGTACCGCCGGCAAGGTGCGCACCTTTGTTACCGGCTTCCATAATTCCGGGGCCACCACCGGTGATCACACCGTAGCCGTTTTCAACGATTTTTTCTGCGATAGCCACAGAAAGCTTATAGTATTTTTGATCTGGTTTAGTACGTGCGCTACCAAAAATAGAAACACAAGGACCAATTCTGCTAAGCTTTTCAAAACCGCTTACAAATTCGCCCATTATCTTAAAAATAGCCCAAGAGTCGTTTGTTTTTATCTCATTCCAACCCTTAGGTTTTTGTTCAGTTCTCATAATATTTTGTTTTGTAAAATTTTGGCAAGAGCCTAATTTAATTCATTTCGTAGAAACTTGGCGGTAAAGCTCTTTTTATCTTTTGCCACTTCTTCAGGAGTCCCTTTTGCAACAAGTTGGCCGCCATTTCTACCGCCCTCATACCCAATGTCTATGATATGATCTGCCATCTTGATCACATCGAGATTGTGCTCGATGATCAACATAGTATTTCCTTTATCGGTAAGTCTGTTAAGAACGTCCATCAAGATGCGTACATCTTCAAAATGCAAACCGGTCGTAGGTTCGTCAAGGATGTAGAAAGTATTTCCGGTGTCGCGTTTAGAAAGCTCTGTAGCTAATTTTATACGCTGGGCCTCACCACCTGAAAGCGTAGTTGATTGCTGCCCTAATGAAATATAACCTAGTCCTACATCTTGAATGGTTTTGAGCTTTCGGTAGATTTTAGGAATATGCTCAAAAAAAGGAACCGCCTCATCAATGGTCATCTCAAGAACATCGGCGATACTTTTTCCTTTATATCTAATTTCTAGCGTTTCTCTATTGAAGCGTTTCCCCTGGCAGGTTTCACATTCAACATAAACATCGGGTAGAAAGTTCATTTCTATCACACGTAAACCACCCCCTTTACAGGTTTCACAGCGTCCGCCCGCAACGTTAAAACTAAAACGGCCCGGCTTATAACCACGAATTTGAGCTTCTGGGATTTGTGCAAACAAACTGCGAATTTCACCAAAAACTCCGGTATACGTTGCGGGATTGGAGCGCGGTGTACGGCCAATTGGCGACTGATTGATGTCAATAACTTTGTCGCATTCATCTAAACCTTTGATGCTTTTATAGGGCGCAGGTTTTTTAACACCGTTAAAATAATGCGCATTCATAATAGGGTAGAGGGTCTCGTTGATCAACGTAGATTTCCCACTTCCGGAAACTCCGGTGACTACGATCATTTTACCTAACGGAAACTCAACATTTACCTTTTTAAGGTTGTTGCCTGTTGCTCCTTTTAAAACGATTTTCTTTCCGTTTCCTTTTCGGCGTTCTGCCGGAACAGCGATCTCTTTTTCTCCATTGAGATACTGAGCGGTAAGTGTATGCTGCTTTACAAGCTGTTTTGGTGTACCTTCACTTATGATCTCCCCACCGTGTTTTCCTGCAAACGGACCAATATCAATCACATAGTCAGCACGCTCGATCATATCTTTATCGTGCTCTACAACCAAAACTGAATTACCTAAATCGCGAAGGGATTCTAGCGAATTAATGAGTTTTTCATTGTCTCGCTGATGCAAACCAATACTGGGCTCATCAAGAATATAAAGCACACCTACCAGTTGCGAACCTATTTGTGTTGCAAGGCGAATACGCTGCGCCTCACCACCAGAAAGGGATTTTGAACTTCGGTTTAAGGAGAGGTAGGTCAAACCAACATCTACAAGAAACTGAAGTCTCGCATTGATCTCCTTTAAAATTTCGGTGGCGATCGCGGTTTGTTTGTCGCTTAAATTATCCGGTAAATCCTTGAACCAAGCTGCAAGTTCCAGCACATCCATTTGCGCAAGCTCGGCGATATTTTTTTCGCGTACGCGGAAGTATAATGATTCTTTTCGCAGGCGAGATCCTTCACATTCTGGGCAAACCACCTTTTCCATATATTCTTTAGCCCAGCGCTTCAGAGAAGCGGAATCATTATTGTTGTAGGTACTCTCAATAAAATTGGCAACCCCTTCAAAATCAATTTTATAATTTCGGCTAACACCTAGTGTTTTGGAGTCAACAGTGAACTTTTCCTTTCCTCCATAAAGAATCATAGTCAATGCTTCTTTAGGAATATCCTTAATAGGATCGGTCAATTTAAAGTCAAAGCGCTGCGCAATGATCTCCAGTTGCTTAAAAATCCAATTGCTTTTCTGATTTCCGTGAGGAGCTAGTCCGCCATTTTTGATAGACAATTTAGGATCCGGGATGATTTTATCCTCATTAACGACGCGTAACTCACCAATACCGTTACATTTAGGGCAGGCGCCTTTAGGTGAGTTGAACGAAAAATTATTAGGTTCAGGGTTAGGATAAGAAACTCCGGAGGTAGGACACATTAAGCTTCTGCTGAAATAACGTGCTTCGTTGGTATCGTGATCCAGAATCATCATCACATCTTCGCCGTGATACATCGCGGTATTAATGGTTTCCAGAATGCGTTTATCGATGTCCTGACCTTCTTCAATTTTCAACCGATCAATCACAATCTCTATATCGTGCGTTTTGTAGCGGTCGATTTTCATACCTTTTTCAATGTCGCGTACTTCGCCATCTACACGCACTTTGACAAAGCCTTGTTTAGCGATTTGTTCAAATAATTCGCGGTAGTGCCCTTTACGACTTCTGATAACAGGAGCCAATACGTTTACCCGTTTTCCGGCGTATTCTGTTTTGATAAGATCTTTAATCTGCTCGTCGCTGTAGCTTACCATTTTTTCGCCGGTTTCGTAGCTGTATGCATCACTAGCACGCGCATACAACAGGCGTAAGAAGTCATAAATCTCAGTGATGGTTCCTACGGTAGACCGCGGACTTTTACTCGTGGTTTTCTGCTCGATTGCGATCACCGGTGAAAGCCCTTGTATTTTATCTACATCAGGGCGCTCTAAACCACCTAAAAATTGTCTGGCATATGCCGAAAATGTTTCAATGTATCTACGCTGACCTTCAGCGTAAATGGTGTCAAATGCAAGAGAGGATTTTCCACTACCGGAAAGACCGGTAATTACAACCAGTTTTTCTCGGGGTATTTGAACGTCTATATTTTTAAGGTTATGGGCTCTCGCGCCATAAACTTCAATGTATTCTTGTGATTCTGCCATTTTCTTTTTCAAGTGTGCAAAGGTACTGTAATTGGGTGAAAAATAGAAGCAAGTCAAGGTTTGCTAAACATTAAGCAAGTGTTATTTAGCAAGCATTAGCGTAACTCATGAGTATTTAAATATTGACCTCGTAGTTAGCCAGCATTTCTTTGATAACCATTTCTGTGCGGGAGAGGTGTGAGCCAGATTTTGGCTTTATGCGGTCTACTTTTTCAAAATAAGGTAAGATAGATCCGTCTGCATAGGCTTCTGGAATCACGGGATGTACGTAATAATTGCGACACACCGTGCGGGTATTACCCAGTCCATCAGCAGCAGCGTCATACGCGGTAAGTAAATTTTTAGCGTTCTGCTTTTCTTCAGCTATATAGCCAAGGTCACGTAAGCATTCAAAAAATATTTTAGTCGCCGCCCAGGTTCTAAAGTCTTTTGCTGAAAACAGATCGCCGCTTAAATCGTGAATGTATTCATTGATCATCGTGCTGTCTACGTGATCTTTGCTTCCGTCTGAGTCATAAAATTGAAACAGTTCCCAACCAGGAATTTCTTCACATTGGTTGACTAGATCAATGAGTTTTTCATCTGTAATGGCAATGTCGTGCTCTTTACCTTTTTTCCCAACAAATTGAAACCGAATATCACTTTCTGTAGTTTTTACGTGACGGGTGCGCAACGTAGATAGCCCGTAAGTTTTATTCCGCTTGGCATAGCAATCATTGCCTACACGTATATGTGTTTCTTCCATCAACCGAACTACCAAGGCTAAAACTTTGCGTTTGGTCATCTCTGGAGCATCAAGATCTTGATCTACCTGTTTGCGTATTTGCGGTAAAACATTAGCAAATGCAGCGAGTTTTAAAAATTTTGTTTCATTTCTGAGTTTATTCCACGTTTCGTGATAGAGATAAACTTTCCGATCTTTTTCATCGCGACCCACTGCTTGTAAATGACCATTAGCGGGCTCAGCGATCAACACATCTTGCCAAGCCGGCGGGATGACTAATTCTTTTATGCGCTTAAGCAATTCCTTTGATTTTATCGTCTTATTATTCTTGCAATAAATAAATCCTTTACCGTGCTTTTTGCGACAAATGGTAAGGTGTTCATCAGTAACATAAATAAGGTCGGCAATGCGTGCAGCTTCTTCCGGGCTAGATAAAATATTCTCGAGTTTTTCCTCAGTAATGGTCATAACTCAAATTTAATCCCAATTTGAGCGTAAGCTTGCTAACGAAATAATAATATTAGATCGCAGATTTCTAATTATTTGTGAAAGTACTTTCAGAAAAAATGAAAGCTTTAGTAAAACAGGGATTCAATAAAAAATGTCCGGTGACTTTTGGTCAATCCGGACATTCCTTATGATGGCTAGTAAAGCACTTAAATTTAGTCAAAATAACTAAAGCTCTGACCGTCTTTTATTTTTAATACACTCTCGTAAATCATTTTGATCACATTTTCTACATCATCACGATGCACCATTTCTACAGTGGTATGCATATAGCGTAACGGTAAACTGATCAATGCCGAAGGCACGCCGCCGTTGCTGTAAGCGAATGCATCGGTGTCAGTCCCGGTAGCGCGACTGCTCGCAGCACGTTGAAAAGGAATGTTCTTTTCTTCGGCAGTATCAATGATCAAATCTCTTAATTTTTGCTGAATCGCAGGAGCATAAGAAATTACCGGTCCGTCGCCTATTGCCGCGTGACCATTGGTCTTCTTTTCGATCATTGGGGTGGTGGTGTCGTGCGTTACATCGGTAACGATCGCCACATTAGGTTGAATCGTGTGCGTGATCATTTCCGCGCCGCGAAGTCCGATTTCCTCTTGAACCGAGTTCACAATGTACAATCCAAAATCTAGTTTATTTTTGTTTTCTTTAAGTAAACGCGCCACTTCAGCAATCATAAATCCGCCCATTCGGTTATCAAGAGCGCGACATACAAACTTATTTTCGTTAAGCACGGTAAATGTATCCGGATACGTAATCACGCAACCTACGTGCACACCAAGTTTTTCTACTTCTTCTTTGGTTTTACAACCGGTATCGATAAAAATATTATCTAAACTTGGAGCTTTTTCGTTGCTTTTATCACGCGTATGAATCGCCGGCCAGCCAAAAACTCCCTTAACAATACCTTTTTTGGTGTGAATGTTTACCAATTTAGAAGGGGCAATTTGATGATCGCTTCCACCGTTACGTATTACGTAAATAAGACCGTCATCTGTGATGTAATTCACATACCACGAGATTTCGTCAGCATGGCCTTCAATAACCACTTTGTATTTAGCATCAGGGTTAATGACGCCTACTGCGGTTCCGTAGTTATCAGTTATGAACGTGTCTACATAGGGTTTTAGGTATTCCATCCAGATTTTTTGCCCTTCCCACTCATAACCGGTAGGAGCGGCATTATTGAGGTATGACTCTAAAAAGTCGAGTGATTTCTTATTTAAAATGCTTTTTGACATAATTATGATTTTGTACGAAAGTAAGAATATTCATGCCAAAAGCATAAAGCAATCTTGGCGATTATGTACTTTTGGAACAGTTTTAGCACAACATTATTTAAAAAAGAATTTGAAGAATTACAGCTACATATTTTTTCTGTTTTTTTGTGGAAACCTCTTAGCTCAGACTACTGAAACTACAGAGCAGGAACCTGATACTACCGCTACCGAGTATTACCTCGTAGATGGCGATAGTATTGCGCGATCAGCTATTTTTCTTGATGATGTTGTGGTTTTAGGAAGGCTCAAGTTTGATGACAATACGGCTAGACGTAGGTATCTCATTTTGAGACGGAAAACAAGAAAAGTCTGGCCTTATGCAAAACTGGCAGGCGAGCGACTCGTAGAACTCAACGAGCGTCTGGATTCTATGAAAACAAAACGGGATCGCAAGCGTTATACGAAGATCATTCAGCGGTATGTAGAAGATGAGTTTAAAGAAGAGCTCAAGAAACTCACCCGTACCGAAGGTCAAATTCTTGTAAAACTGATGTACCGTCAAACCGGTCAAACGACTTTTGACCTTATCAAAAATTACCGAAGCGGTTTAAAGGCTTTTTTACTGAATACTACAGCAAGCTTTTTTGATATTTCGCTAAAAGAAATTTACGACCCTGCCGATGTGCAAGAAGATTATTTAATCGAAGATATTTTGCAGCGTTCTTTTCAAGCTAAGGTTTTAGAACCGCAAGATCCTGCGATTGATGTCAACTTTTTAGAGTTAGAAAATAAATGGCGGAAACCATCAAAAGGGATCAAGTAGTGAAGATTTCAAAAACGAACTTGATTTACATTATTGCTGCGCTAATAACGCTAATAGGATTGATCACCGGTAAATATTTCTTCCTGTTTTTTGCGATACCATTTGGCTTCAATTGGTTTGGAAAAAAGAAAGACTAAATTGTTTGTATTTGGCAGTATGTTGAAAAGCCTCGTTCAAAAAAAATAAATACCTTTGTTTCCCAAAATAGTAGTTCTCCCATTATGAGCCAGAAAGTCTTGCTTAATGCAAAAGAAATAAACATCATTTTAAATCGACTGGCTTGTCAACTTATAGAAAATCATAAAGATTTTAAAGATACCGTTCTTATCGGGATTCAACCCCGCGGAATTTACGTCGCAGAGCGCATTAAAAAACTTCTGGAAACCGATTATCAAATCCCTGAAATTAAACTGGGCTATTTAGATATCACTTTTTTTAGAGATGATTTTAGACGTAGCGATAAACCGCTGGAAGCTAATAAAACCAAGATCAATTTTGTAGTCGAAGATAAAAACGTCGTTTTTATTGATGATGTGTTGTACACCGGCCGTAGCATTAATGCTGCGTTAACGGCAGTACAGAGTTTTGGCCGGCCAAAAAACGTTGAGCTTTTCACTTTAATTGATCGTCGTTTCAGCAGGCATTTGCCCATTCAGCCTAATTATCGTGGGCGTCAGGTAGATGCGATCAATGAAGAAAAGGTTTTGGTAAAATGGGTCGAGAACGGGGGAGAAGATGTTGTATATCTTGTAAATAAGTAATTATAAAGTAACAGAATGAGCGAGTTAAGTGTAAACCACTTATTGGGGATCAAGTATATCACAAAAGCAGATATTGACCTCATTTTTGAAACGGCAGATCATTTTAAAGAAGTAATCAATAGGCCGATTAAGAAAGTTCCTTCGTTACGAGATATTACCATTGCCAATCTTTTCTTTGAGAATTCTACACGTACTAAACTTTCTTTTGAACTTGCAGAAAAACGGCTGAGCGCAGATGTGATCAATTTTTCGGCAGGTGCTTCTTCGGTTAAAAAAGGAGAAACTTTAATAGACACGGTGAACAACATCTTGTCTATGAAAGTAGATATGGTGGTGATGCGTCATCCTAATCCGGGAGCGGGTGTTTTTCTTTCTAAAAATATTAAAGCGAGCATCGTAAATGCGGGCGATGGTGCACATGAGCATCCTACGCAAGCCTTGCTTGATAGTTATTCTATTACTAAAAAGCTGGGAGAAGTCGCCGGAAAGAAAGTCGTGATCGTAGGAGATATTCTCCACAGTCGTGTGGCGCTTTCTAATATATATGCGCTGAAGCATTTAGGAGCTGAAGTTAAAGTTTGTGGACCAAAAACTTTGATGCCAAAATATATTGAATCGCTTGGTGTTGAGGTTGAGCTTAACCTAAGAAAAGCATTAGAATGGTGTGATGTAGCCAATATGTTGCGGGTTCAAAATGAGCGTATGGATATCAGCTATTTTCCATCTACTCGGGAGTATACGCAACAATACGGTTTAGATAAAGAATTGCTTGATTCACTGGATAAAGAGATTGTCGTGATGCACCCTGGGCCTATTAATCGCGGAGTTGAGATTACCAGTGATGTGGCAGACAGCGGCCAATCTATCATACTTAATCAGGTCGAAAATGGTGTCGCAATTAGAATGGCAGTGATATATTTGCTGGCTTCAAAAATCAAACAGCAATGATCATAACCGAAAAAGATACTTATACCATTCTTGCCGATGAGGAAAACGGAGTAAAAAGTTTTGCTTCTTTTCTTGATTTTATTGTCCCCAAAGCACACGCCGAAAAGAACTTGGTAATCGACCTTTTAAAATATGAAACCCTTACTTTAGAAGAGCTTTTGTACTTTTTACCGCTTTCTAATGCGCAGCGCGCCGCGCAAAAGTCTTTTGTTCTGGTAAATAAGGCGGTTCATGTTGATCACGTGCCTGAAGAACTTATGGTAGTGCCTACACTGGATGAGGCTAAAGATGTGATCGATCTTGAAGAAATACAGCGTGATCTAGGGTTTTAAGTACTACATTCTTTAAATAGATTTTTATGCTGTAACTTACGCATATTAATCGTTCCTTATTAATGAAGCTTACCATTTTAGGCTGTTATGCAGCAACACCTCGTAGTTTTACTAATCCTACTTCACAAGTATTACAAATTAAAAACCACTTGTTTTTAATTGATTGTGGTGAGGGCACCCAAGTAGAATTACGCCGCAATAAGGTTAAGTTTTCTAAGATTAAGCACATCTTTATCTCGCATTTGCACGGGGATCATTTCTTTGGATTAGTTGGACTTATTTCTACGTTTAGATTACTCAATAGAGAAAAAGAACTGCACGTGTATGGTCCTAAAGGAATCAAACAAGCGATAACGCTTCAGTTGAAACTTTCTAATTCTTGGACCAATTATCCGCTATATTTTCACGAGTTAGAAAGCAAAGAGCCGCAGCTCATTTTTGAGGACGAAAAAGTTTCCGTAGAAACCATTCCGTTAAAGCATCGCATTTACGCCAACGGGTTTTTATTCAAAGAAAAACCGGGAGAGCGTAAACTCAATATGAATGCGTGTTTACAACACGAGATCGATGTGGTCTATTACCGAAAGATCAAAGCCGGGGGAGATGCGATACTCGATGACGGTACAGTTATACCAAACAAGGAACTTACTTTTGATCCTGATCCACCGCGCAGTTATGCGTTTTGCAGTGATACGATTTATAAGCCAGACAACCTTCCGCAGTTAAAAAATGTGACCTTTTTGTATCACGAGTCTACTTTTTTAGAAGCTCACGCTAAGTTGGCGAATCCCACCGGGCATTCTACCGCGCGTGAAGCAGGTCTTATGGCAAAGGGCGCAAATGCTCAGTATTTAATCTTGGGACATTACAGTACCCGCTATCCTGATCTGACCTTGTTTGCGAATGAGGCCAAAGCTGTTTTTGAGAATGTGCTTACCGCTGATGATGGTAAAGTTTTTGATTTTGACGAACTGCCGGTCTAGGATCTAAATTGATTTCTTTTCTTATTTAATTTTAAATTTTGGTAAAAGATACGTTTGTGCTTTTTACCTTTATAGCACATTGATGTACCTTGCTTCAAAATAAGAAAATGGCAGAAGATTTAAGCGATTATAGAAAGTCTTACGAAAAAAGTGAATTAACGATTTCGCAAAGCGAAAACAATCCGTTTGAGCAGTTTAAAAAGTGGTTTCAGGAGACCGAAGCCGTTGCGGCAGAAAGCGAAGTAAACGCGATGACGGTGTCTACAATTGGTCTTGATGGTTTTCCTAAAAGTCGTGTGGTTTTATTAAAAAGCTATGATGAAAATGGCTTTGTTTTTTATACCAATTATGAAAGCGAAAAAGGCCAGGCGATCGCTCAAAATCCCAATCTCTGTATTTCATTTTTCTGGCCCCAAATGGAACGACAAGTTATAATTAAAGGTCGTGCTGAAAAGGTGTCAGAAGCGACTTCTACAGCTTATTTTCACAGTAGACCTGCAGGAAGTCAGTTAGGTGCCTGGACGTCTCCACAAAGTGAGGTGATTCCTGATCGCGAATTTTTAGAGCAGCGTCTTGCAGACCTAGAAAAAAAATATGCCGCAACCGAAATACCTAAACCACCACATTGGGGTGGGTATCTCGTGGTGCCTACCGAATTTGAATTTTGGCAAGGTAGACCCAACCGTCTTCACGATAGGTTGCGCTATACTCCGGGCGGTGTTCACTGGAAATTAGAACGCCTTGCCCCTTAAATTTACAGTATGAAAACATTATATCTAGTACGTCACGCCAAGTCATCGTGGGAGTTTGATCTTGATGATCACGAGCGGCCCTTAAACGAGCGTGGCCTTTCAGACGCTCCTAAAATGGGAGCCTATATTCGTGAAAAAATTACATTACCACAGCGCATAGTGAGCAGTGACGCTGTTCGTGCAAAAACCACAGCTTTACTGTATTTGAAAGAGCTAGGAATCCCGGAAGAGCGGTTAGAACTTTCGCACCAATTGTATGATTTTAATGGGACGGGGCTTGATAGTTTCATACGATCTTGTGATGATGAGATTGACCGTTTGATGGTATTTGGGCACAATAATGCACTGACTTATTGGGTAAATCAATACGGAAATAAACCAATAGATAATGTAGCCACTGCAGCATTTACAGAAATTACCTTTAATGTGAAGCACTGGAGTGAAATAGATCTTGGTGAAACCAAGCTATACATCAAACCGAAGCAAATTAAATAAATGGATAACCGAATAAATATGGCCACTTTAGAAGCAGATGAAACGCGTTATATTAATAGAGAAATCAGCTGGCTGCAATTTAATGCCAGAGTCTTGCAAGAGGCTGCTGATGAAACGGTTCCGTTGATTGAGCGTTTAAGGTTTGTAGGAATCTTTTCTAATAATCTCGATGAGTTTTTTAAAGTGCGTTATGCCACGGTAAAACGTATTGTAGAAGCGGGTAAAAAGGGCCGTAAGGCTTTGGGTGTTTACGCAGCAGATGAACTTCTTGAGAAAATTACGCGCATCGTAATTCAACAGCAGGAAGAAAGTTTAAATATTATTGATGACATTCTCCAGCGTTTAAAAGAAGAGGGAATTTACGTGATCAAAGAAAATGAGGTACATTTTCCTGAGCATAGCGAGTACATTAAATCTTTTTTCACCGAAAAAGTGAGTCCGGCTTTGGTTACCATTGTTTTAAGCGATGATCTAGAGCTTCCGCGTATTCAGGATCTTGAGGCGTATCTGACGATCACCATGAAGAAAAAGGGCAGTAAAAAACCTATTTATGCTTTGGTTGAAATTCCTAGCGAGCTTGATCGTTTTGTGGTGCTTCCGCAGGTTGATGGTAATGATTATATTATGATCCTTGATGATTTGATTCGGTATAATTTAGAATCGGTTTTCAGCATATTTGAGTACGATGAGATTTCGGCACATATGATTAAGATCACGCGTGATGCTGAGCTAGATCTCGAATCTGATCTGGGGAAAAGTTTTATTGAGAAATTATCTAAAAGTGTAAAAGGGCGTGAAGATGCAGAGCCGGTACGCTTTGTACACGATCAGACTATCGGCGACGATACATTAGCTTTTTTATTGAATAAATTAGGAATTGAAAATACAGACAGTATCATTCCCGGTGGCCGTTATCACAACCGAAAGGATTATATGGATTTTCCTAGTCTTGGCCGTACAGATTTGCTTTATGCTAAGCAAAAACCGCTACCCATTAAAGGGATTAGTTTAAATGATAGTATGTTTAAAAAAGTCGCAGAAAAAGACTTTTTGCAATACACGCCGTACCACACCTTTGCATATGTAATCAAGTTTTTACGCGAGGCCGCTCTGGATCCTAAAGTAAAAACCATAAAAATCACCATTTATCGTTTGGCTAAACTGAGCCACGTGGCTAGTGCTTTGATCAATGCAGCTAAAAATGGAAAAGAAGTAACCGTGCAAATTGAATTGCGCGCCCGTTTTGATGAGGAGAGTAATATGCGTTATGCCAATAAAATGCAGGATGAAGGAGTAAAGCTCATTTTTGGTGTTCCCGGGCTCAAAGTGCACAGTAAAGTGTGTGTTATAGAGCGCTTAGAAGGTTCACGACTTAAACGTTATGGGTTTATAAGTACCGGAAACTTCAACGGTATGACCGCACGCATTTATACAGATTACACGCTATTTACCGCAAATAAGCAAATACTCAAAGACCTGAGTAAGCTCTTTAATTTCTTTGATACCAATTATATCGTCAATACGTATCAGCATTTAGTGATCTCACCGCATTATGCGCGTAATACGTTCTATAAGTTGATCGATAACGAGATCAAAAAAGTTAAAAGTGGAGGTAAAGGATACATTAGACTGAAGCTTAACAGTATGTCTAATTATGCTATCATAGATAAGCTGTACGCTGCTAGTAATGCTGGGGTAAAAATAGATATGATCATTCGTGGCGTATGTTGTTTGATTCCGGGAGTTGAAGGAATGAGTGAGAATATAAAACTGATAAGCATCGTAGATAAATTTCTAGAGCATCCTAGGGTAATGATTTTTGGAGAAGAAGGCGAGGAGAAGGTGTTTATTTCGTCGTCAGACTGGATGACTCGAAATCTTGATAATAGGGTAGAAGTAACTTGCCCAATCTATGATGAGGATATCAAGCAGGAAATTATAGATACATATACGATCTGCTGGAATGATAATGTGAAAGCCAGAGAGATTACCGCAAAACAGGACAATGCGTATCGCAAAAATGATGAGGCTCCGTTGCGCTCGCAGTTTGCGACTTACGATTACTATTTGAATAAACTTACTTAAACTATGATTCAACTAAAGAAATACGGTGCGATAGACATCGGCTCTAATGCCGTGCGCTTGCTGGTGGCAAACGTTATAGAGGTAGAAGATCGCGATCCTATTTTTAGAAAAAGTTCTTTAGTGCGTGTGCCTATTCGGTTGGGAGCTGATGTTTTTAAGGAAAAGAAAATTTCCGAAGAAAATATTGAGCGCATGATTGATACTATGGAAGCGTTTAAGCTTTTAATGAAGGCGCATAAAGTAGTAGACTATAAAGCTTGTGCTACCTCAGCAATGCGCGAAGCCACAAACGGAAGCGAGGTTGTGAAGACGATAAAGAAAAAAACAGGTGTTCAGATCACTATAATTGACGGAAGCGACGAAGCAGCGATTATTGCTAATACCGATTTGAAGTCCCTCATAGCTTCTGACCGTTCTTATTTATACGTTGATGTAGGAGGAGGTAGTACCGAATTTACATTGTATAGCGCAGGAGAGGTAGTTGCTTCCAGATCATTTAAACTAGGAACTGTACGACTACTAGAAGGTTTAGTAGGACATAACACGTGGACCGAAGTTGAAAACTGGATTAAGGAAGTCACTGCCGGACATACCAAAATTGAACTCATAGGTTCTGGTGGAAATATCAATAAGATTTTTAAACTCAGCGGTAAAAAGGACGGCAAACCCTTAACGTATTTTTATATGGTCACGTTCTACGAATTTTTACAATCTTATACTTATGAGGAACGGGTTACAGAACTTGGTTTAAATCTGGATCGTGCCGATGTGATCATCCCGGCGACCCGTATTTATCTTTCTGCAATGAAATGGAGTAGAGCTAAGAATATTCACGTTCCTAAGATAGGCTTGTCTGATGGTATCATTAAATCGCTTTACAACGATAAAAAGCTGCCGGTTTAGGTTGCAATTAAAAATAGTAGTAATATTGTTATGCTACTTTACTGAACTTCAACAAATTTAAAAATATAATTATGAAGAAATTTTTACTCGGAATATTTCTTTTGGCAGCATTTAATTCTTTTGCGCAAGGAGTACGCTACGGTGCTAAAATAGGTATGAATGTTTCTACTTTGAGTGGAGATGCCTTTGATGACTCTAGTAGTCGCTATGGTTTTGCAGCCGGTGTTTTTGCTGAAATCCCGCTGGGAAATGCATTTCAATTTCAACCGGAATTTTTATACTCCGGCCAAGGTATAAAGCCTAACACAGGGCCTGAATATAATTTTGGTAATGGAGAAGATGGTTTGCCTATGCGTCCTTTTGATGAGCGTGCTGAACTTGATTACCTTCAGTTGCCTTTACTGTTCAAAAAGAATTTTGGAAAGTTCAACATCCACTTAGGGCCGCAAGTAGGCGTTGCTGTATGGAATTCTGACAATCACGAGGTTTATAAAAATTTCGATTATTCAGGAATTGGAGGAATTGGTGTTCAGGTATTTGATTTTCTATCTATTGAAGCACGCTATTCTGTAGGATTTAGAAATGTAATCGAAGAGCGCTATTCAGGTATCGAAGGAAAAAATCAGTACTTCGCTTTAATGGCCTCCTATCGACTTTAAAAAAGTTTAGATAAAAAAATAGCCGGCAACTTGCCGGCTATTTTTTGGTATGCTGCAGAAGGTATAATAACTTAAAGCAGTTTGTTTACCCGTGAATAGTACCCTCTTTACTAAGGTCTTTCATAATTTCGGCTTCAAAATCTAGAAGATCCTGCCATTTCTTATTGACTTCTTTTTCATCACCATATTTACGGGCAAAGCCTAAAAACATAGTATAATGATTGGCTTCACTTACCATTAGGTTGTGATAAAATGTGCACAACTCTTCATCCTCAAGCTCCTGTGATAGCAATCTAAATCGTTCACAGCTTCGGGCTTCTATAAGCGCCGCGTATAACAGGCGGTGCACCAATTGTGTCGTTCTACTGCCTCCCTTCGGAAAAAATTTGAGCAATTTATTTACGTAAGCATCCTTTCGGTCCTGGCCTAAAGTCTTTCCTCTGGCAATTATTTTATCGTGAACGAGCTTAAAATGGCTGATTTCTTCTTTTACTAAAGCGATCATTTCTTGCACGAGCTCAGTATATTCAGGAAAAGAAACAATTAAAGATATTGCCGTAGAGGTTGCTTTTTGCTCGCAGAAAGCGTGATCCGTAAGAATATCATCAATATTCATTTCAACAATATTGACCCATCTTGGGTCTGTGGGTAATTTAAGTCCTAGCATTAGATATCAAGATCAAAAGTTTTACGTAGTAAGTCGAGATCAGGATTTTTATCCTTTAGTTTTTCATATTTCTCACGGGTCGTGTACGCATATTTACGCTCTGCTGCCTCATTGACCGTGATATCAATGGTGATGTCGTAATTCTGCAACTTACGCTTTAAAAATTCTAAAAGTCCGTGTTGCGCGCGTTCTAATTCTACCCGCATGGTATCGTTAGGAAACTCAATTTGAATAGCAGTTCCCTTTAACGTTGGTGTATCAGTCTCCAGATTTGAAGCCAGAATTTTTTCACCTTTTTTCTGAAGTTTTGCCACATATTCTTTCCAGGCGGCTTGCATTGCGATTTCGGTGAAAGGCTCTCGCGGCAGTTTGCTTACATCAACTTCTTTTTCAGTTTGTCGCTCAAGAATTTCTTTTTTGCGGCGTAAACCTTTTAAAGAAAGTCCTGAAACGCGCTGACTTTGATTGGTTAAATTGGGCTTTACGCGTGGTTGTTCTTGAGCGGTTTCAGGTTCAGCCGCTTGACTTGGTATAGGCTGCTTAACAGGTTCTACTGTTTTTTCCGCTGTCTGCTCTTTGTTTTGAACAGGAGCAGAAACCGTTTTCGATTCTACTGATACATTTTTAGGTGCTTGTTCAGGCTGACTTTTGAAATACGAAGCCGGAATTATGAAATTACGGGCTTTTTTTTTTCTCCATCAAAAGTGATAGAGGCCATTTGCATCAAGCATAGTTCAACTAACAGGCGAGGATTGCGACTAGTTCTATATTTTAAGTCGCATTCATTGGCGAGCTCTAAGGCTTGCATTAAAAAGTTGAAGCTTGTTTTTTGCGCTTGCTCGTGGTATTTCTTTTTAGTTTGATCACCCACTTCTAAAAGAGCAATGGTCGCGGGTTGTTTACAAACCATAAGATCGCGATAATGCGATGCTAGACCTGCGATGTAGTGGTGGCCGTCAAATCCGCGAGCTAAAATATCATTAAAGCTTAGCAGTAGTTGCGGGATATTATTTTCTAAAATGAGATCGGTAGTTTCAAAATAGGTGTCGTAATCGAGAACATTTAAGTTTTCGGTTACGGCAGCTCGTGTAAGATTTTCTCCAGAAAAACTCACCACCCGATCAAAGGTTGATAAGGCATCACGCAAAGCACCGTCTGCCTTTTGTGCTATGATGTGAAGTGCTTCTTCATCAGCGGTTATACCTTCTTGCTTAGCGATATCAACAAGGTGCTCGCGTATGTCTTTTACCGTAATTCTTTTGAAGTCAAAAATTTGACAGCGAGATAGAATAGTAGGTAATATTTTATGTTTTTCAGTGGTTGCAAGAATGAAAATAGCGTGTTTCGGTGGTTCTTCCAGCGTTTTTAAAAAGGCATTAAAAGCCGCCGAAGATAACATGTGTACCTCATCTATAATATAAACTTTATAATTGCCCACTTGTGGAGCAATACGCACTTGATCTATGAGGTTTCTAATATCATCAACAGAGTTGTTTGAAGCGGCATCCAATTCAAAAATATTAAATGCATAATCTTCATCTTCATCTACAATTTCATCGGCTTCTTGATTGATCTTTTTTGCAAGTATACGCGCACAGGTAGTTTTACCTACACCACGCGGACCGGTAAAAAGTAGGGCTTGAGCCAGATGGTTATTTGCAATGGCATTCTCTAAAGTATTGGTAATGGCCTGCTGGCCTACAACGTCTTTAAACGTGGCAGGTCTGTATTTTCGGGCTGATACTATAAATTGTTCCAATGCAGAAATCTGGTGATTATTAAGATAGAAATCGCTATAATTTCTTACGGTAACAAATATAAAAAGAGCTGTATCAATAGGCACCCAATAGCGCTGATTTTTGCTATGATGTTATCAACAATTTTTCCATTTAATAAGATTATGAACACGCTGAATGGCTAAGTTTAAAAACGTACTTTTGCGGCAAGCAGACCGCCTTATCGCTCGTGCAAACGAGAGGAAAGTCCGGACACCATAGGGAAACATAGCGGCTAACAGCCGTCAATACTTTAGATTTCTAGAGTATTAGGACCAGTGCAACAGAAAGAATGTACAGATCATGCTGTAGTGAAATCAGGTAAACTCTATGTGGTGCAATGTCATGTATACCGGCAATGAAGTGCGTCCCGTGCGATGCCGGAGGGTAGACAGATTGAGCAAACAAGTAATTGTTTGTCTAGATAAATGATAAGGGATTACAATTTTGTAATTACAGAACCCGGCTTATAGGTCTGCTTTTTTATTTAGATCGGTCTTTGGTAGCCTTTTAATCCAATCTATTGCTTCTTCAAGAGTGAAAAAAACTTCAAGTGGTTTTTTAAAAAAGGCTTTTTCAAATTGAGCAGCTTCTCGCTTTATCGCTCTATTGCTTACCACAGCCATTCCTGCAATATAGTCATAGAATGGGCAGGATAAATAATCTGTAGGATTCACGCTGTAATCATTAATTCGTAACGATATATAGCCGTAATAGGTAGCAGGCCCAAAAAAATCAGTGATAATTTTGTGAGCTTGTGCTATGTGTTCCTGCGTGAGATTTACGCCATCATGTATCTCTGAAATGACAAAATGATCGTAAAATCTTAAAACACAAAAGTTGAGTTTTATGATTTTAAGAGGTTTCAAGTTGGGATTTATTTTTAGTAAAAATACTAAAAATCAGTGTATTATGAATTTTTATTGAAAAAACTAAAAACACTACCCCCATACTTACGCGTCTCAAAACAATTAGAATGTTCTTGTAAATCTGTATGCTTGCTGTGTTCTATGATTAAGGTGCCATCATCAGTAAGTAGCTCGTTTTCTAAAACCAAGTCAACGATCTTTAAAAATTCAGAGGTTTCAAAGTCATAAGGAGGGTCTGCAAATATGATATCATAGTTTGCAGAACCTCTTGCCAAATAGCTGTAAACATCAGATTTTATGACATTGATCTGCATCTCTAAATCGTCTGAGGTTTGCTGAATAAAGCGCGCACAAGAAGCGTTGGCATCAACTGCTGTGATATTTTCACTACCTCTGGATGCAAATTCGTAGCTTATATTTCCGGTGCCGGAAAATAAATCAAGTACCGAAACTGTACTAAAAGTATATCTATTGCGTAGAATATTAAACAGCGATTCTTTGGCCATATCAGTTGTAGGCCTTACCGGTAATTTTTTTGGAGCAAGTATACGTCTGCCTTTATAACTTCCGCTGATAATTCTCATAAGCTCAATGGGTAATTTAGAATCGTGTTTTTAAGTTCTTCGGGAGTAGTTGTTTCAGGAGCAACAAGACGAACTTCTCTCACATATTGGTAGATGTACTCATAGTTGGCATCCTCTTTAGTAATAGCTCCACTTAAGACCAACGGGTGAATTTCAGGATTTAATTGAAGTTGTTCATAGCAGAACAAAATATAATAAACAAAATCCTGAGGTGTATCAAAGTTAAACTGATTGCTCAATAATAATTTTTTCTCTTGATAAGCAATAACCGAAAGTGTATGCGGTCTAACGTGAACAAAAACTTCGGCCGTTTGTGTTGATGCGACTGCAAGAGTGTTGTTTAGTAGTATTGACTGACTGTGGAAGTAAGTAAACGTTCCAAAATGATCAAAAAAGAAATTATTGATATTTGCGTAAGGCACGTAGATATTTACCAATTCTAAGGCTTCGAGCTCGTCGTAAACGATAAAATCGGTTTTTAAAATCTTGGTGTTGAATTTTAAATAATCGGTGAGATGTTTTTCGTCAAAAAGCGCCTGTGGAACTACTGTAAAAAGTTCGTTGACGTAAACCACAACTACTTCTTCAAAATTCTGTTGAAGGTTAGGAGTTGCCTCAATGATCTTTTTAATTTCAATTAAGGCTTTCTCAGGAGAAAGAGATCGCGCAAATGCAATGCTTTTCGCTTCAACACATTGATGCTCTTGATTTTTGATATAAAAAGAAAATCCATCCAGGCTAACCTGGATGGATACTATAAGATTTTCTGGGTTTTCCAGATTTTTAGTCCTCTGCATCTCCGTAACTCTTAGGCCAGTTACCGGCTGTTTTAACTTCAGTCATAGAACCTACAGTAAGATAAGCTCCATTTACTCCTTCAACAGAAACCACTTGCTTTTCTTTAGCAACATAATCTTTAGGTTGATCAGCTAATAAAATATCTTTAGAAACTTTTGCTTCAAATACCGGGATTGGCACATCACTCTTTAATATAGTCCCGGCTTCCATTTCAAATTTAGCATCAGCTACTGGAGCAGGAACATTCATCATAGTTTTGTAACGATCAGTTCCTTGGAAAAGAGAATCTTTAACAGAACGGAATCCTAATGTATCAATAATAGTAATTTCCTTATTAGTATCAACTCGGTAACGACGTGTCGCTTCTTCATCTAATACTAAAGTGTCACGGCGTTCAGTAAGTACAAATTCGGCTGTATCAATAAATGCAATTAATTGATCAAAATCTTCTGCAAACTTTCCGGTTATCTGTTTGTAAGCCATTTGAGATTTTTGAATTTCCTTTAGTTTGTTAACGGCTTTTTGATAACGTACAACTTTAAGGTCATTAAATTTTACTTCGCCGTAAACAGCGTTAAAAAGTAAATATCCTAATACTCCGATAACAACCCAAAGTACTAACTGAATTACTATTTTCATTCGATGTGTGGTTTTAGATTTTAATTAAGGTTATAAGCAAATCTACAATTTTTTTTTAATCGTTAAAGAATATCCCCTTAAATTCATTAGTATCTTTACACTTTCAATAATTATTTATGGAGCTGGATCAGCACGCATTTTATAAGCTTTTACTTAAAGATTTTCCTTTTACGCCAACCCAGAAACAAGATATTCTATTACAACAACTTAGCGACTTTATTTTTGAGCCTAAAAACAATTCTATTTACGTTTTAAAAGGCTTTGCCGGTACCGGAAAAACTACCGTGATTGGTACCATTGTTAAAAACTTGTGGAAAATTAAAATGTCATCGGTGCAGTTAGCACCTACAGGAAGGGCGGCGAAAGTCATTTCTAACTACAGTGACAAACCCGCGCATACCATTCATAGAAAAATATATTATCCTAAAAAGGAGCGGGGAGGCGGAGTCTCTTTTACGTTACAACGCAACAAGCATCGCAATACAATTTTTATTGTTGATGAAGCTTCAATGATCTCTGATAATGCAGCAGAATCTAAATTATTTGAAAACGGTTCTCTGCTTGATGATTTGATGGCATATGTATATAGTGGTCATAAATGCAAATTACTTCTAATAGGAGATCAAGCACAGCTTCCACCAGTGAAAATGGATTTAAGCCCGGCACTTGATGCGCGCAATCTTCAATTGCAGTTTGATAAAACGGTAAAAAGCATAGAACTCGATGAAGTTATGCGACAAGCCGAAACGAGTGGAATTCTTAAAAATGCGACTAGGATCAGAGAGTTCTTAAATGACGAACTCTACGAGGATTTTAAATTTGATTTAAGCGGCCAAGATGATGTGGTACGGCTTATAGATGGCCACGAAATTATGGATGCCTTAGGCGATTCTTACAGAGAATACGGCAATGAGGGGACGGCTATAATTGTACGCTCAAACAAGCGTGCAAATCTTTATAACCAGCAAATTCGCTCCCGCATACTTTTTAAAGAAGAAGAGGTGAGTGCCGGAGATTATTTTATGGTGGTGAAGAATAATTATTTTTGGTTAGATACTAAAAGTGAAGCCGGATTTATCGCCAACGGAGATATTATTGAAATTCTTGAGATTTTCAGTATAAAGGAGTTGTATGGTTTCCGCTTTGCGGAAGTAAAAATTCAAATGACAGATTATCCTAACTTGGCTCCTTTTGAAACTGTTTTACTACTTGACACCCTAACTTCAGAAACACCTTCTTTATCCTATGAAGAAGGCAATACGTTATATCAAGAAGTGATGAAAGATTATGCTGATGAGACTTCTAAGTACAAGAAGTTTATGAAGGTTAAGAACAACAAGTTTTTTAACGCTCTTCAGGTCAAATTCTCCTATGCGATTACCTGTCATAAATCACAAGGTGGTCAGTGGGAAACGATTATGGTAGAGCAGCCATATCTTCCTAACGGAATGGATAAAGATTATCTGCGTTGGCTGTATACCGCCGTTACACGTGCGCGCAAAAAGCTGTATCTTATAGGTTTTAAAGACGATATGTTTATCGAAAATTAAGCGATGTGGAACTTGCTATAAGTATTTGTTTAGGAATTGGCTTGGCGGCGGCTTCAGGCTTTAGAATATTTTTACCACTGCTAGCGCTAAGTACGGCGGCTTGTTTTGATGTGATCCAGTTGAGTACTTGGGAGTGGTTGGGCAACTGGCAGACTTTGGTTCTGCTCGGTGTGGCTTCGGTTTTTGAAATTCTAGCATATTACATTCCGTGGTTTGATAATGCACTTGATACCATTGCTGTTCCACTTGCAGCGGTTGCAGGCACTATTTTGTTTTTTGTAAGTTTAGGAGATTACGGTCCGTGGGTTTCCTGGTCGCTGGCAATCATTGGGGGAGGAGGAACAGCCGGGCTCATAGCAGGATCAACCGCTGCACTAAGAGCGACTTCGAGTGCAACTACACTAGGAATTGCTAATCCGGTTTTTGCAACCTTAGAAGCTATAGTATCCACGATATTTGCAATAGTTGCCATTTTTATTCCTATTCTTGCAGGCGTTTTGGTACTTCTGTTAGGCTACCAAATCTATAAATGGTATCACAAACGAAAGCTAAAAAAGAATTCGCTACAATGACTCAACGATTAAAGACTATTGCGATGATCCCTGCGCGCTATGAAGCATCTAGGTTTCCGGGGAAATTAATGAAGGATCTCGGCGGAAAACCGGTAATTCTGCGCACCTATGAAGCGGCTGTAAACACAAAGCTTTTTGATACGGTTTATGTAGTTACTGACAGCTCGGTCATTTACGATACAATAGTAAGTGCCGGAGGGCAGGCAATTATGAGTATCAAAGAACACAGCTGCGGGAGCGATCGTATTGCTGAGGCTGTTGCTGATCTCGATATTGATATTGTTGTGAATGTACAAGGAGACGAGCCATTTACCAATGTTGAAGATATGCGCAATGTGTTGCAAGTGTTTTATGAGGAAGATGCAGCGCAAATTGACTTAGCTTCTTTGATGACTCCTATTACTAAAATTGAAGATATTGAAAATCCTAACAATGTAAAGGTGATTGTTGATCAAGCTGATTTTGCATTGTACTTTTCGCGTGCAGCAATACCTTTTCGTCGAGATAGGGATGTTGATGTAACGTATTTCAAGCATAAAGGTATTTATGCCTTTAGAAAGCAAGCTGTGCTCGACTTTGCAAAGTTGCCGATGCGTTTGCTTGAAGCTTCAGAAAAAATTGAAGCTATACGTTATTTAGAATATGGTAAACGTATAAAAATGGTGTTGTCACACTCACCTGCTATTGGTATTGATACACCTCAGGATTTAGAAGAAGCGCGCGCAATTCTAGAAAAGCGGCAACCATAATGCGAAAACTAGCACTTTTTATCTACACGGCCTTGGGTTGGAAAATCAACGGAACATTTCCTTCTGAGGTCAAAAAAATGGTTGTCATTGCCGCTCCACACACGAGTTGGCATGACTTCTATATGGGGCTATTATTTCGAAGTGTCATCGATGTTCAAATTAATTTTTTAGGTAAAAAAGAATTGTTCAAGTGGCCCTTTGGGTGGTACTTTAGAAAAGTTGGCGGAATTCCTTTAGATCGCTTTAAAAGCGAAAATAAAGTTGATCGTATTGCCCGAATGTTTGAGGATCACGATACATTTAGACTTGCTCTTTCGCCTGAAGGTACGCGTAAGAAAGTGGACCATTGGAAAACGGGATTTTACTATATTGCTTTAAAAGCTCAAGTGCCTATTCTTCCTATTACGATGGATTTTGGTAAGAAGGAACATCGCATCGGGCGACCATTTTATCCTACCGGAAATTGCGCGCGCGACTTGCGCCAACTCCAATTATTCTTCAAAAACGTAGAAGGCAAGTTTCCTGAGCGCAGTTAATTAAGACGATTTTAAAGTTTTTGGCAATTTTTGGCAAAAATGTGGCTTCTTAATTTGTGCTAAAGCCCTGCTAAACCTTCGTTAATTCTTCATAGGTTACAAATAATAAAGTTTTGATTATTAATTGAATATGATTTTTTGTTAATAGCGTTGATAATTCTTTAAGAACTAGAACAAGCTGTTTTGCGTTTCTTAGGAGGAACAAAACAATTTTAACTAAAATTCAATTTATGAACATTTCTAAATTTATTTATTTTGGAGCTATCGGATTATTAGCTTTAACTTCTTGTGACGATGACACGGATGATGCAGGTAATGAAATTAATGGAACAGCAGACTTATATGCAACGAGTCATACTGATGGCAGTGTAACTAAATACGATCTTCTTAGAGGTGAAATTACTACTTACGGAACCGCTTCAGCAGATGCTGAAGGTATTTACTACAGCCCGGATGATGATAGTTTTACTATTGCAGCACGTGGCGCGACACAAACGTCACTTCAATCTTATTTAAGTGTAAGTGATATTATTGAGGCTACTATTAGTCTTGATGTAGATATTATGGGACCTACCGTTTTACAAAGCCCTAGAGATTTAGCTGTTAATGGAAATATCTATGTTGTTTCTGACAATGCAAATGCTAACGGAAGATTTTTCGTTTTTGAAAAGGATGGAGATTCTTTTACTTTAAGAAATACAGTTACTGTTGATTTTGCAGTTTGGGGTATTGAGTTTGTTGGCAACGATCTTTATGCCGTGGTAGATAGCAGTAGCGATCTTGCGGTATTTACAAACTTTGCATCTACTAACACAACAGATGCGACTGTTGCAGCTTCTAAGCGTATTACAGTTGAAGGTATTGTGCGTACACACGGACTTGATTATGATGGTGGAACTATGATTATGACTGACATTGCAGCGGCTTCAGGAGGAGACTTTGCTGTAGATGGTGCATTTCACGTGATCACTAATTTTGATTCTAAATTTGATGCTGTTGATAACGGTGGAACTTTAGCAGTTACTGATCAGGTTAGATATGAAGGTGATGCTACACTTATGGGGAATCCAGTTAATGTGGTTTATGATGCAGAAACCGATGCGGTTTACGTAGCTGAATTAGCAAACGGAGGCGGACAAATACTTACCTACGGAAATGTTTCTTCGTCAGCAGGAGGTAATGTTGCTCCTAATTCTGCAACAGCACTATCAGGTGTATCTTCTTTATATCTTTATAAAGACTAAAAACTGAAACGGTTTAAAAATCAAAAGCACAGCTGTAAAGGCTGTGCTTTTTTTATGATAAAATGTAATCTTTTGAATCGAAAGCTTTAAAACTTCTAAATCTAATAACTAGTATAAAGATTTAAGTTTAGCCAATTTAGCTTTCCATATTTCTAGGTTCTTTTTGTGATCAGCGATGTTTTTATGAACATCACGTACTAATGGATTATCATCTGCAACGTGCTGAAAAAATCCTAAGTTATTTTCAAGCTGATTGATTTCGGCTTTGATTTCATCTATTTTTTTAGTGATGAAATAATGCTCTTTATTAAGCGCTTGATTACTATCCTCATCGGCTATAGCAGCAACCCGATTTTCATATTTAATAAGTTCAGATTCTTTTTTACCTAGATCTAATTTTTTAAATAAACCGTCGAGTACTTTATTAAAGTCTTGCTCGATACTCTTTTTAGAATGAGGTACACGACCGGTATCTTTCCATTCTTTAATGATACTTTTAATGGTTTTTAGATCATCTTCGTGACTACCGCTGAGTTCAATTGCTTTTACCTTATCGAGTAATGCATTTTTCTCTTCAAGGTTTCCTTTCTCTTCTTCAAGGATTTCTTTTTTCTCTGCGTGTAAGCGGTCAAAGAAATGATTACAAGCCTTTTTAAAGCGTTTCCAGATTTTATCACTGTCCTTACGAGGAACGTGGCCAATTTTTTTCCAATCGGCTTGAATGCGTTTCATTAGATCAATAGTGACTTTAATGTCTTCATTGTCCTTGTTGTCTTCAGCGATCTGAACCAGTTCAAGCTTTTTCTGCAGGTTTTCATACTGCTGCTTCTTCTGGTTTTTATAAAATCCGTTTTTATTATGATTGAATTCACGCGTCGCTTTTTTGAACGCCTTCCACGTAGGTTCGTTATCTCTTTTAGGAACTTTACCTATTTTGAAAAACTCTTCACGTAGCGTATTTACTTCTTTCATTTGTTTCTGCCAGCCGCTGTGTGCAGTCGCCGGGTTAGCCGCTATATCTTCGATCTTAGCAATAACCTCCTGTTTTTTCTCAAGATTTTCTTCGTAGATCTTATCTATATTCTTAAAATATTCTTGACGTGCATCGTGAATTTTACGCGTAGCCGCACTAAATTTTTCCCAGATTTCCTCACGGTATTCTTTAGAAACCGGTCCTACTTCTTCTTTCCAGATTTTATGCAGCATTTGTAATTCTTTAAATGCTCTATTTACATCCGGTTCTTTAGCAAGTTCTTCGGCCTGCTCAATAAGTTTCAGTTTTTTGTCAAGATTTTCTTTAAAATCTTTGTCTCTAAACTCTCTGTTGAGATGCAGAAAGTCATAAAAGTTCTCGATATGATGGTGGTAGTTATTCCATACCAGATTATAACGATCTCGCGGAATATTCCCGGCATTGCGCCAGCGTTCCTGAATGTCTTTAAACTTCTCAAATGTAGTATTGATGCTATCTTCACCACCCACCTCATTTTTAAGTTCTTTAAGCTCTTCAATCAATGCATTGCGCGTCTCTAGATTGGCATTAAGATCCTTTTTGAGATTTTTGTAGTAGTTATTGCGCTTTTCACGATACTCAAAATAGAGTGTATTGAATTCTTTCTTTAACGGACTGTAATATCTGAAGTCAATGATGTTTCCGCCTTCTTCTAAAAACTTTTCTTTGGCCTCTTCCTGCTCTTCTTCAAACTGAGATATAAACGCAGCACGCAATTCGGTCACGTGCTCTTTAATGGCTTGAATTTTATGATTATTAAGCAGGTATTTGAACTCTTTTATGAGTTCTTCTTTACTAAGGCTATCGTATTCTTTTTTAGGAATATTATGACGTTCAGAAGTGCTTTCATCCTCACTATCTTCATTTAAAGCTGCATCCAGATCATTAGGATCAGTCTCCTCATCTTCGTCTGATTCTTCAGCAACAAATTCTTCGTCATCATGTTCCTCATTCTTGGCGCTTTGTATAACGTCTATAGATTCAGTAACAAGTGCTTCATCCTGTTGTTCTGAAGGATTTTCAGGCGTTTCTGAGTTTTCTGATGGTTGTTGAGATTCTATCTGACTAGAAGTCTGTGCTTTATCGTTATCAATCTTCTCGTCTTTGTCTGATGCTTTTTTTTCTTCTGACATTTGTTTCAATGTTAAGGTGCTTTATTAGTATTTAAAGATACTACTAAGAAAGCAATTAACAAGAGCACAATGCGAGAAGGCTAGATCAATTCCAGATTTGCCAGGCTGCTTCGGCTTGTAGTTTAAGCATCTCATAACCGTTTGAAATGCGGGCGCCCTGGGCTTTTCCGTTTTTTAAAAATTGCGTTTCTACCGGATTGTAAACCAAGTCATAAAGCAAATGATATTTACCCAGCAAGCGATAAGGAATTTTAGGACAGTCTGTTATATTAGGATACGTGCCTAGCGGAGTGGTGTTAATGATAAGCGTATGTTTTGAAAGAATCGCACCGTTTAATGCGTCATACGCAAGCTGATCTTTCTCAGGTTTTCGAGAAACGAATTTAAATGAAATATCTTCTAATTCTAAGGCGTAAGCGATGGCTTTTGAAGCGCCGCCGGTTCCTAAAATAAGCGCGTGTGTATGATTTTGCTCCTCTAAAAAAGGTTTTAAAGATCTTCTAAACCCTAGATAATCTGTATTAAAACCTTTCAACTTACCCGTGCTTAACCGTTTTATAGTGTTGATCGCACCAATAGAACTCGCGTGTTTATTGAGTTCGTCAAGGTAGGGCATAACCGTTTCCTTGTAAGGGATTGTAACATTAAATCCCGAGCAATCTGTACGCTCCAATAGCTGTTTTACTTCGTCAGGACTTTGGCAATCAAAGTTAACGTAAGATCCATCAATAGCTTCTCTTTCAAACTTTTCGGTAAAATATTTTCTTGAAAAGGAGTAGTCAATATTCTTACCTATAAGGCCTAATTTAATCATAATTGGTTGGGGTTATATGATTTAGTTGGTTTTAGTGCTTGTAAAAATGGAGTATTTCCTAAGACTGTACACGGGTCTTTTCCCCGTATTTACCCAATGCTACCACACTAAAGATTCCTAAAAGTATGAATATCGTTGCAATTATGTTTTCTGCGGAAAAACTTTCTGGCCAATATCGGTCATAATTCGTTAAAATAGGATCACCTACACGATCATAATTGATTTCACCGAGTGCATTCCGCTCAAAAACAGGATTTTTCCAAGGCCAAACAACCCCTAAGGAGCCGGCAATAAAACCTATTATAGCTGCATTGGTTGCATGTTTATAATGCTTCAGCAAATAACCTAAAAAGTTAGATAAGGTCACAAGACCGGTTACAGATCCTAAAGTAAATACCGCCATCACTTGAAGTAAGCGCAAACGGTGCGGATCGTTAATAAATGAAAAATCAGCTTGAATAAGGTCAGACAGTGTGTCGTAAAGCGCATTGACGGAATCCACTAACAGCAACACATAGTTGCCCAATAGGATCAAAATGAAAGAACCCGATAATCCCGGCAATGTCATTCCCGAAACGCCAATAATTCCACAGAAAAATACAAAGATCAGATTGTCGTTTTGGGTAGCCGGCTCAAGTAAACTGATAAGAATCCCTGTGATAATTCCGAGTGCTAGGATAATGATGTTGCGCTGGGACCAGTCGTTAAAATCTTTAGCGATGTAATAGATACTACCGATGATCATTCCAAAAAAAGCACTCCAAACGTACAAGGGGTAGTGGTCAATAGCGATGTCTAACAGTTTTGACACACTAAAATAACTAATGATCATTCCTAGAATCAGCAGAAAAAGAAATCTGCCATTTACATAGCGCACAAAGCTTCTAAACCTTCCATTAAGCAATAGTTTAAACGCATTTTTATTAACTTTTTGAAGCGAATAAATAAACTCTTCATAGAAGCCCGCAACGTAAGCGACCACACCACCAGAAACGCCCGGCACTTTATTGGCTGCGCCCATTGCAAGCCCTTTAAGTACCAGCCAAACCTTATCAGGAAAGGAGCGGTGTTTAGATTCCATTTTCTTGTTTAGAATTGGCAAAGCGTTCAAGCAGAAAAATAGTCAAAAAGCCTATAAGCGCCAAGATGCAAACCAAGAGTACTTTAGGATCGCCTTCAAAATACTGAGGCAAAATACTTTTTTCAATCAAGGGCACTTGATGCCCTTCAGAATTGGTTCGGTACGAAAGCACTTCTTTCCAAGGCCAAACTTTATTGAGCGCGCCAACCATAAAACCTGTAAGTAAAGCGAGCGTCAAATTTTGATAATTTTTAAAGAGATAGGTGAGAACTTTTGAAAATGTCTTTAAGCCTACCACGCAACCTAGCATAAAGAGTACAAGCTTTAAAGCTGCATCTTTTAAGGCAGAAAAATCAAATGCTAGAAGCGCATCAACAAAGTTACGCACAGTGCCTAAAACAATGCTGTAAGAGCCTAAAAGTAACAAAATAAACGAACCTGATATTCCCGGAAGAATCATCGCAATAATGGCTACAAAGCCTGAAAGAAAGATAAACCAATAACTTGCACCTGTGCTTAAAGGTTCGGCGATGGTAATATAGTACGAGATCACAATGCCAATCACCCCGGAAAGGATGACACCAAAATTCCATTTTTTGATTTGAGCTCCGATATAAACGATACTTGCTACGATCAGACCAAAAAAGAATCCCCATAATAGCAACGGATGTTCTTCAAGTAAATACGTAATAAGCTTAGCTAAAGAGAGAATACTGAGAATAACACCGAGGAACAGCGCTCCAAGAAACTTTAAATTGTATGCGTTTACAGCCGCTTTAATTCCATTATTTTTCCAGACTTTAAAAAAAGATGTATCAAGCTTGTCAATAGTCGCAATTAATTCTTCATAAATACCTGCAATAAAAGCGATAGTACCACCAGAAACTCCAGGAACTACATCAGCAGCGCCCATCGCAAGACCTTTTAATGTAATTACCGCATAGTTAAGTAATGATCTGTTTTGAGACATAGGCAGGTTGTTGTTTGGCCTCAAAAGTAAGAAAGAAATATAAATTCAAAGCCGCAAGTACCCGGCAAGAAAAATAAAAAAACCGCAAGTAGTATAACCTGTGGTTTTTAGTGGTGTCTCAACGACAAATAGTCCCTTGAGGTCATTTAAGAAATGATCATTTTCAAAATAGACCTTTTTACAGAATTAAGATTTCTTAGCCTTTTTTATTTTTTTGAGTACGCTGCGTTTGGCATAAACAAAGGGGAAAAGTTCCTCAAGAATGATATCGTAATCAGGTTCTAAGCGCAATGCATTTTCAAGATGAAAATGACCCTTTTCCTCTTGATTAAGACTGAAATATAATCCTGCAAGTCTGAATTCAATTTGCGGAGATTCAGGATAAAACTCAATGGCTTCAAACAAGTTGGTTACGGCAGCTTCATATTCACCTAAGTAAATAAGAATATCACAGCGCGTTAACCAAGTGTCTAGCTCATAATTCCCTAATTCTAAAGTTTTGCGATAGCCGCGTTCTGCTTCTTCATAAAACTTTAAGCGGTTGTTGATTTTAGCATAGCGTTTCCAATACAACACATTTTCACCATCAATATTAATGGCTTTGTTGATGTAGTAAAGCGCATTTTGATAATCCATCTTCTTGGTGTAGAAATCGGTTATCGCGATCCAGCCTTTATCTAAAAGTGGATCTTCCTTAACGGTTTTTAAAAAGAATTCGATGGCAAGGTCATCACAATGCAACTTTTGGTAGCATTTACCCATTCTTAAATATGCAAATGATGTAGGATCGTCCAAGCCAAGAGTGATTTGATAATTTTCAATCGCTTCATTGTAGCGACCTAATTTTTCAAGCACTTTTCCTTTTTCAAAATAGGCGCCAATAAAAGTATCGTCACTAATGATCGCAAAGTCATAAGCGGCCAGCGCTTTGTTATAATTTTTTAGATCAAAATACTGCTTACCCACCTGATGCCAGGCGACCTCACAATACGGATTTTTATCAAGAAACATATTGAGATAATCTATCGCTTCCTCGTGTTGTTCTAAGAAGTCAAAGCAATAGATCACATTATACAATGCAGAGTAATCATCTTCATCTACTTCCAGACATTTCATAAAACTATACTTAGCATTCTGAAAATCGTCCATAAACAAGTATTCCATTCCTATTAAAGAATAGATATCAGCATCTGCATCTGTAAGTTCCAGTGCAGTTTCTAGCAGCTCAATGGCTTTTTTGTGATCGTCTCTTTTTGAGAAAATATTAGCCTTCTGAATATAGACTTCCTCGTTTTGAGGTTCTAATTCATAAAGTTCTGCCAGCAAACGATCTGCTTCATCAAGTTTATTCTCAAAGATTAAAATTTCGATTTTAAAAAGTTTGAGATTTGAGGAGGAAGGGTGCTGGTCAAGACCAAGTTTAACAGCTTTCTTTGCGAGCGCAATTTTGCCATTTTCTAAATAATGGTTGACAATATTCTCAAATTCATCCGAATCGAAGAAAAGGACATCATTTGTCTTTAACATAGATTCAAAACGGGTGAGCGGGAAATTATTCTCTTCGTGTTCTTGATTAAACTTCATACACGTTGCTTTTAAAATTTCTGCCTATATAAATTTATAAAGGATAACAGGCAGAAGACTGTAGGCTACATATTGTTGTTAACAAAGTAATCAACAATTACGCCTAAACAGTTGATTATGACAATTTAGTCGCAATTTTATCTAAAACCTTAAGCAGGATCTCACAGCCTTTAATAATCTCATCTTCAGAGATCGTTAGGGGCGGAGTGATGCGAATGGCTTTAGTCTCAAACAATAGCCAAAATAAAATAAGGCCTTCATCTTGCGCCATCAATATAGCTTCGGTTGTAATTTCTGCGGAAGGTGTAATAGCTGCCAGCATAAGGCCTTTACCACGTACTTCGGTGATCAGGTCGTGTTTCAGTAGGCGTCTAAAAAGTTTTTCTTTTTCTAAAGTTTGCTGAATGAGCTCTCCATCTAAAATCGTTTTTGCGGTAGCCAAAGCTGCTGCCGCAATGACAGGATGACCTCCAAAAGTGGTTATGTGTCCCATTTTAGGATTGTCAGAAAGCAAACGCATATGTGCCGTTGAAGCAGTAAAAGCGCCAATGGGCATTCCGCCGCCCATACCTTTACCCATCACCACAACATCAGGAACTACATGATAATTTTCAAAACCAAAAAATGTCCCTGTGCGTCCAAAACCGGGCTGAATTTCATCTAGAATTAAAAGTGCTCCAACTTCCTCGCAGCGTTTTTTTACTGCAGCCAGCCAGCCGTGCTCCGGTTGAATAAATCCGGCACCGCCTTGTATGGTCTCTAAAACGACCCCGGCGACTTCATTGGTAATCTGTTCTAAATCTTCAAAGCTATTGAAGTTGATGTGTGAGATAGCGCCAACCACTGGTCTAAAAGGGGCTACACGTTCTTCGTAATTCATTAAACTCAATGCTCCAAAAGTATTGCCGTGGTAGGCTTGATTTGCCGAAATTATTTTACTTCGACCTGTGACGCGTCGAGCGAGCTTCATTGCACCATCTATAGCTTCTGTACCGCTGTTTACCAAATAGGTTTGTTCTAACGGATCTGGCAAATTTGCAGCAATTAAGCGCGTTAATTCGACAGCAGGATCTTGCGCATACTCGCCGTAAACCATCACGTGTAAATACTTCTCACTTTGCTCCTGAATCGCCTTAACTACCGACGGATGACAATGCCCAATACTCGCTGCAGAAACGCCTGCTACAAAATCTAAATAGGCTTTGCCTGTAGTGTCGTAAATAAAGCTGCCTTTTGCGTGCGAAACTTCCATCGCAAGAGGATGCGGACTCGTTTGCGCTTGATATTTAAAGAAATCAGCTTTCATTATCTGTGGAATCTTGAACTTTTAAAGTAGGTAATTGTTTAAGCGGTTGTTTGCCGGCCGGCTTTGAAGGTTTGGGAGCTAAAGAATCTTTTTTGATAGTGGCTTTTTCATTGATTGGCACCCCAATCGTCGGAGCATCTTCCTCTCGATTCTTAAGATCAGATGGGTTGAGTTTAGAAGCTTCGGGGATATCGAGTTCTTCTTCAGGGATCGTATTATCAAAGAAATCTTCATCAATTTCTGGCAGCGGAATTCCTTCGATCTTCGTAAGTGTAAACGGAGCTTCTCCTTTAAAAATATCTTCTTTTGTGAGCAATCGCTCCTCACCACGCCAGTTTAGCCCTTCAAATTCTCGAGACTCTTTAGGGAATTTTGAAAGCGGATACACCTCGCCATCTACCTGTTTGAATTTGGTAATTTCTACCAAAGCATTATCTTCTAAAATAGCAGTAATAGAAGCCGATTTACTTTTGTCAATTCCCTGTAAAACACCATCATCTGCTCGCATATAATTGATGCTTTCGGCATTTTTAATGATGTCAATTTGATGCAAAGCATTGTCCTGAAAAGTTCCGTAGAGGACGTCGCCTTTAACTTGATTAAAACCACTTTTCTCTTGGTCAAATAGTGGAATGGTATCTTGTTGTACCAGAAATGCATTTTCAAAGACGTGAAGCGAATCTAGCTGCTCTGTTTTTGTGTTACTTTTTAAGTGAATAGAATCACCGGTCATTTGGCTCAGATCGCTCCATAAAACCGGTTTTCCAATCATTTGGGTAAGTCCGTTAGCTTGGTTAATGTGAATGGAGTCGCATTTACCACTCATATCACTTTTAAAAAGGCGCACGTTGTAGTAACCGCGTACGATGCGTTTTTCAGGAATTCCGGTAACTACAAGTCGATCGCCGTGCACATAAATAGAATCTTGATCTTGCACGGTTATAGCTACCGCTCTTTTGGTAATGAATACCGAATCTTTTTCTTTAAACACTTCGGCATAATGCCCTTTGATCACGCTGTTATTTGCCGTGTCAATTACGCGAATATTGTTGGTAGCCGAAGCAAAACTTGTAGGACGGTCAAAGTACAAGCTATCGCCATATACTGTACGATT
The DNA here is from genome assembly GCF_900130045.1 of Leeuwenhoekiella palythoae. Lineage (GTDB taxonomy): Bacteria > Bacteroidota > Bacteroidia > Flavobacteriales > Flavobacteriaceae > Leeuwenhoekiella > Leeuwenhoekiella palythoae. The sequence goes on along the minus strand of NZ_FQXT01000001.1, from coordinate 142,378 downwards.
ATCATAGTCTATACGTGAATTTTTCACAAAATAGCCGTTGTCATTGCGCGTGTCATAATACCCACGCTCGCAATACACTGTGCTGGTCTCGCTTGTAATGGTCGACGGGCCGTATAAATAAGCAGCTCCGGTTTCTGAATAAAAGTCGAGTTGGTCGCTGTTGATCACATATTCAGGATTGGTAACAACCACATTTTGAATGAATGAGTATTTATCTTGATCTAAAAAGTACCGACCTATTTTACTTTCGATAACACTAGCTGTATCGCGTAACGTACCACCGGTTCTGTAATAGGCTTGTTGTTTAATTCGGTTGAAGTATAGCGTGTCAGTATCTAGGGTTGCAGTCGGAGTTCTGAGATTCACGCCTCCGGAAGCCCAGGCAAATTGCGTGTCGCCATTGTACTCAGCATAATTGCTACGCATACTTATGGTATCGCCTTGCTTCATACGCACGTTACCAATTGCTCTCACAAAATTTTCATCTTTGTAATGGAAGGCCAGATCACACCACATCTCGATTCCTTCGTGCTGGATGTAGACCTGCTTGGTATTTTTATACATTACCAAAGCTCCGGGATACTTGACTTCGTCTATTTGTGAGATATCTGAAGTGATATCTAATTCCTTTTTCTCTTGAGCCGATAGACTGATCGAAAAAAGAATGAGAAGCAAAAGGACGCTTTTTCTAAAAAAATTGGGCATAGCAAATTTTGATGCAAATATAACGGAAAAACACCCGCTTTAAGTATTTGTTCAAATCAAAAATCTAAAGGGCTCAAAGCAAGAGGAAACTACTTAGATTGGACTGCTTTGATCATATCAATATAAAACTCTTTAGTAAGTTGATCTTTAGAAAGTCCTATCTCTTCCAGAAGCATGTAAAGTTTTTCAAAAAGAGTATCAGTCTCCGCTTTATCAAGGGTGTTGGTTTCAATTTCGATAAATGCATCTGCTAATTCATCAAACTGAACTAAAGCAATCTCTATGGAAGCGTTGCGATATTTCAGATTAAAAATCTCGCAGTGTTTGGCGTAATGTGCGCTTTTCTGGTAGCCTAACTTAAAAAGGATTTGCTCTGTGTTATAATGGTCTGAAACCAAAGTTTCATATTCGGGTTTAGAGCGCGTCACCTGTTCAAAAGCCTTGTCTTTAAACGTGAGATAATGTTTAGCCTCACCAGAATCTAGATTGTTTTTTGTACGTAAACGAAACTCTTGATCGCCTTGCGTTAGCGTACCATTGATGTCATAATAACGATCGTCGTAATCCAGTTTATAGTGTGAATCAATGGCTAAGGCTAAAATCTGAGCTCGAGTTTCAGTATAATTTTTTAAGCGTGCGGTAAGTTCAACTTCAAACATAGGAGACAATTGGTGCGCTAAAAATAATCATCAATGTTCAAATAACTTTACAACCTCACCACTTTATGTATAAACGTCAATTTCTCAATAACCGGTGGTGAAAGCACAAAAGGATATGCATCCTGATGCCCCATACTGCGGTTAAGAGAGTTTAAGGCGTAGGTGAGTGGTAAATAGTGTTTAATGATTTTCTGAAAATCTTTTTCCTCATAAGGGTCAAAATCACAGGCTACCTCAAGATTGCGCACTTTAGAGATTTCAGGATCTAAACTCAAGCCAAAACTATACGAGGTTTCAAGCATATCCATCAGATGTAAGTAGTGCGCCCAAGTTTCTGCCCAATCTTCCCAAGCGTGCATTGTTGCATAACTACTGATGTAACTCTCGCGCCAATTTTCGGGAGCACCATTTTTATAATGAGCTTCTAAAGCTTGACCGTAATCTTGTGTGTCATCACCAAAAAGAGCTCTAAATTCTTCTAGATTCTTAGCATTAGGCTGAATCAAAACTTCCCAGTAAAAATGACCGACTTCGTGTCTAAAGTGACCTAAAAGCGTGCGATAGCGTTCTGAGAGTTGTTCTTTAATATATTCTCTGTGTGCGGCATTTGCTTCTTGAATATTGAGCGTAATCAAACCGTTAGCGTGTCCTGTTTTTATTGCGGAAGGATTGCTAGGGTCTGGAGCCAAAAAGTCAAATGTAAGATTCAGTGGTTGCTTATTAATAATGAATTTAGTGGGAAGTTTTAGCTTATGAAGCGCATAAAAAAGGCGATGCTTTGCTGTTTCAATTTTCTGCCAATCCAGTTTATTTTCAGGAATGCTCAAATCAGGTATGGTGCGGTTGGTACTGCAAGCTTCACAAAACGGCGTTGGACTTTCGGTAGCCACTAACCAGTTGCAGGCGTTGTATTGACGGTTAGCGCAATAGGTAAGCGCTGTTTTTTCTTTGGTAGGCGTAATAACCGTTTTTTGATCAGCCGGAAAAGAAACTATTCCTTCAATCGCATTAAGGTAACCTAGGTTGTTACCGCATTTTTCGCAGGTTGTATTTTCAAAATATACCGGATTTTTACAGTTACTGCATTGAAATAATTTCATTGAAAAGTAGGTTGTTAGTTTACTGTAAATGTAAGTGTTACCGCGTTTAGCTTTTCATAATACTATTAAAAAGAAAGCATAAAAAAATCCGAAGTTTTTGCTTCGGATTTTTTTATCAATTCTATAATCTTGAGACTATCGGTGAATCGTTTGGGTTCTGTCTGGTCCTACAGAAACGATTTTGATAGGCACATTCAATTCTTTTTCTAAGAACTCAATGTAGGCGTTAAGCTCCTTAGGAAGCTGCTCATCACCTTTCATTTTGGTAAGATCTTCTTCCCAGCCTTGCATTTCTGAATAAACAGGCTCTACATTTTCCGGTTCGATATTGTAGGGTAGGTGATCAATAACCTCACCTTTGTATTTGTATTGTGTACAAATTTTAAGCGTGTCAAAACCACTTAAAACATCACCTTTCATCATCATCAATTGAGTAACGCCATTTACGCGAACCGCATATTTCAGCGCTACAAGATCTAACCATCCGCAACGGCGAGGTCTACCTGTGGTAGCTCCAAACTCGTTACCCACGCGTCCCATAGTCTCACCAACTTCGTCAAAAAGTTCGGTAGGGAAGGGGCCAGAACCTACTCGAGTAGTGTAAGCTTTAAAAATTCCAAATACATCCCCAATTTGGTTAGGTGCTACTCCCAGACCTGTGCAGGCGCCGGCAGCTGTCGTGTTTGAAGAGGTGACAAAAGGATACGTACCAAAATCAATATCTAATAAAGATCCTTGCGCACCTTCAGCTAAAATAGATTTTCCGGCTTGTTGCGCTTGATATAGATATTCTTCAGAATCAATAAAGGTGAGCTCTTTCAAAACTTCAACAGCCTTAAAGAATTCTGCTTCTAGTTCCTCAAGATCATATTCGATCTTTGCGTCATAGAAGTCAATCATATCAATATGCTTGTCTCTCAAGGCAGCATAACGCTCTTTCCAGTCTGCAAGTTCAAGATCTCCTACACGGATTCCGTTACGACCGGTTTTATCCATATACGTTGGTCCTATTCCTTTAAGGGTAGAACCTATTTTCGCTTTTCCTTTTGAAGCTTCAGAAGCAGCATCAAGAAGGCGATGCGTAGGTAAAATCAGATGCGCTTTACGGGAAATAAGAAGTTTCTCCTTAACGTTTATCTTGAATTGCGCTAAGTTGTCTAATTCCTTCTTAAAAATAACAGGATCGATCACGACTCCGTTACCTACAAGATTGATTGCATTTTCGTGAAAAATTCCTGAAGGAATCGTGTGCAAAACGTGCTTAATTCCATCAAATTCTAGCGTATGTCCAGCGTTTGGTCCGCCTTGAAAACGGGCTATAATATCATAATCCTTTGTAAGAACATCTACGATTTTGCCCTTACCTTCGTCTCCCCATTGGAGACCAAGAAGTAAATCTACTGCCATTTATGAGTTGTTGTCTTCGGTTGTATTTTCGGTTGAATTATCCTGCTTGCGGTTACCGTAAAAATAAAGGGAGTGCTTGTTGATTTTTATATCAAAAACCTCTTCAATAGTCTTTTTAATAGACTCAATACGCGGGTCACAAAATTCAATCACTTCGCCGGTATCGGTAAGGATCACGTGATCGTGTTGTTTGTCAAAATACGATTTCTCGTATTGCGATTGATTTTGACCAAATTGATGTTTACGTACCAGACCACAAGCCAGCAAAAGCTCTATTGTATTGTAAAGGGTTGCTCTACTCACACGATATTTTTTATTCTTCATGCTGATGTAGAGGGTCTCAATATCAAAGTGATCATTGTAGTTGTAAATCTCCTGTAGAATTGCGTAGCGCTCTGGAGTTTTACGGTGACCGTTATCTTCTAGAAACTTTGTGAAGACGTTTTTAACGACTTCCTGATCTTTATTTATTGTAGCTTTTGGTATCATAATAATATTTGCAAAGTTACGCATTTACAAGCGTATGACTTTGTCGATACCGTTTATTTTTTTCAAGTTTTCGATAAGTCTGTGTAAATGCTTTTTGTTTTGAACGATCACGGTTATGTTCCCTTTAAAAACGCCGTCATTGGTGGTAAAATTCAGTCCACGCATATTTACGTGCATATGTTCAGAAATTTCACGCGTCACGTGATTAACAAGTCCAAGCGTATCTATACCTGTTAACTCTAGATCTGCTCTAAATTCTTGAGCTGATGAATCTATCCATTTCGCCGGAATGATGCGATACGCATAATTACTTTGTAAGGAAATAGAATTAGGGCAGTTTTGCTTATGTACTTTAATTCCGTCAGAAACCGTGGTAAAACCAAATACCTTATCCCCGGGAATCGGATTACAACAAGCTGCAAGCGTATAGTCTAACTTTTGCTCGTCTTTCCCAAAAACTAATAAATCATATTTATCAGTTATCTCATCTTTATCAACGTGCTCTGCAACCGGGGCTTTCCTAATTTTATTTTTAAAGAAGCTTACAATAGCGCTGCTTCGGGAAGCCGCGTACTCCTTGATCATTTTATTATCAATGGTCCCAATACCTACACGGTAAAATAAGTCTAGGCTGGTTTTAAGCTTAAAGTAAATAACCATCTCGTTGATGATATTCTCATCAAGCGTGATCTTTTGCGAACGCAGTTTTCGGGTAAGAATAACTTTACCGTCTTCGGCAATGGTTTTCTTTTCGTCTTTAAGCGATGATTTAATTTTAGAACGCGCACGGGCTGTGGTAGCGTAGTCTAACCAGTTGTTGTTAGGCTTGGCGTGCTCTGAAGTAATGATTTCTACCTGATCTCCACTTTTAAGTTCGTGACTCAAAGGAACCAATTTACCATTCACCCGAGCTCCGCGGGTATGCATTCCTATTTCGGTGTGAATACTGAAAGCAAAATCAAGTGGCGTGGCAGCTTTGGGTAGTGATTTTAGATCTCCTTGCGGCGTAAAAACAAAAATCTCCTTGTTGTAAAGATTCAGTTTAAACTGCTCAACAAATTCAACCGCATTCGTCTCGTTGTTTTCGAGTGCGTCTTGCAAACGGTTTAGCCATTCATCAAGCGTTTTATCTTCTTCACTTTCAGTTGAAGAACCTTGCTTGTATTTATAATGTGCAGCGTAACCTTTTTCGGCGATTTCGTTCATACGTTCCGAACGAATTTGCACTTCAACCCAGCGCCCTTTTAAACCCATTACGGTGATGTGAAGCGCTTCGTAACCTGTAGATTTTGGAGAAGAAATCCAATCTCTGAGTCGCGTAGGGTTAGGTCTAAAATGGTCTGTAACTATGGAATAAATCTTCCAGGCTAAGAACTTCTCGCTTTCTGGCGTTGCCTTGTAAATGATACGTATCGCAAATTTGTCATAGACTTCGTCAAACGGAATGTTCTGCTTGAGCATTTTGCGACGAATACTGTAAATAGATTTTGGCCGACCTTTTATCTCATAGTCCAAAATTTCTTTATCCAGAGAATTTTGAACCGCCTGCGTAAACTCTTCAATATATTGATCTTGTTGCTCTTTGGTCTCTTTCATTTTGCGAGAAATATCTTTAAATACTTCTGGCTCTGTGTATTTTAAACCAAGATCTTCAAGTTCTGTTTTGATGTTGTAAAGCCCAATTCTATGCGCAAGCGGAGCATAGATGTAGAGGGTTTCACTGGCAATTTTAATTTGCTTATCAGGCCGCATAGAATCCATTGTTTGCATATTGTGCAAACGATCTGCGATCTTGATGATAATTACCCTAACGTCATCGTTTATGGTAAGCAGCATCTTTCTGAAATTCTCAGCCTGAAGCGAGACATCTCTGTGCTTCTTAAGATTCGAGATCTTTGTGAGTCCGTCTACAATTCTTGCGACAGTAGGGCCAAAGCGTTCTTCGAGATCTTCAAGCGTATAAATGGTGTCTTCTACGACATCGTGTAATAAGGCCGCAGCAATAGAAGTCGCGTCCATCCCGATCTCGCTGGCGACTATGCGTGCAACAGCAAGCGGGTGAAAAATATAAGCTTCACCAGATTTGCGACGCTGATCTTTATGCGCATCAACAGCCACGTCAAACGCTTGTCTGATCAATTTTTTATCATCGTCAGAAAGCGTGCGGTAGCTTATGCGCAGCAGCTCTTTGTATTGTCTGGCGAGCTCTTTATTTTCTTTTTCTATATCAACCGGAGTCATAATTTAAAAGTACAATTATATCCTAAAAAAGCAAATGGATTTTGGCAGTGATTCAGGTTAATCTGAATAAATAAAAAGCGTGTATTTTACCCTTTTAAGTTGCGATAGCGCTGCAGGAGCGTAGGGTGCGAGTAATGTAACTTTACGTAGAGCGGATGCGGCGTTAAATTGCTCAAACTGTTGCGGGATAATTTTTTAAGCGAACTGATCAACGGATCGCCGGCGTATGTATTTTTTGCAAAATTATCTGCTTGATATTCAAATTTGCGCGAGAGAACACTCATTAAAAAACCGGTGATTCCGCTTATTGGGCTGTACAGAATACCAAATGCAATAAGACCGATGTGAAAGCTGGGTTCAGCAACACCTAGAGCTTCAGAAAAAATGCTATTGCTGATGAAAATTCCTAGAAGCCACAAGGTAAATCCTGTTAGAATTACCGAAGCAAATAAGTTTACAATAATGTGGTTTTTCTTGTAGTGTCCCACCTCGTGCGCCAAAACTGCAACGATCTCATCTTCCTCCAGATCATTGATCAAAGTGTCGTATAGCGTAATGCGTTTTTCAGAACCAAATCCTGAAAAGTAGGCATTGGCTTTAGTGCTGCGTTTAGAGCCGTCGATCACAAAAATATTATTCAGTTTAAAACCAACTGTGGCCGCATATTGCTCAATTTTATTCCGAAGCGAACCCTCTTCAAGAGGGGTTTGCTTATTAAAAAGAGGAACGATCAGCTTGGCGTAAAACATATTCATCACTAAAGCAAAAACCGCAAAAACAATCCAGGCATACACCCAAAATAGACTTCCGCTTATTTGATAAAACCAAATGACCAGAGCGAGCAAACCGCCTCCCACGATGATTGTCATCAGCCAACCTTTGAGTTTATCTGCTAGAAAAAGCTTTGGTGTAGATTTATTAAAACCGAAACGCTCTTCAATGATGAACGTCTTATAATAGCTAAAAGGCGTTGTTAAAATATCAGACCCAAGCATAATAATTCCGAAGAAAATCAGGCCTACAGTGATTTCATTATCACTTATACTTCTGGCAATTTGATCTACGAAAGCAAATCCGTCTAGAGCAAAAAATAACAAAGTGATTACGAGCATAAAACTTGAAGTAAGCGTGCTAAATTTTGCGTTTACCTTTTTATAATCTTGAGATTTCCGGTAGGTTTCTGAGTCGTAAACATCTGCCAGTTCCTGAGGAATAGGATCGTCAAAATGCTTAGCGTTAAGCCAATCGAGCATTTGATCTATCACAAAACTTAAGATGATAAATGCAATGATGATATAAAAAACAAGCGTGGGTGTCATTAGAGGAAATTTAAAGAGTAAAACCGCGTTGTCTGCGCGCTTCAAAAATAAGGATCGCTGCAGCCACCGAAACATTCATAGAGTCGAGGCGGCCCTGCATCGGGATGATGATGTTTTGTTTTGCAGCATTACGCCATTCTTCAGAAAGGCCATCTGCTTCAGTACCCACAACTAGGGCAGAAGAGGTGGTGAAATCTTGCTTTTCGTAAGAAATAGCTTCCTGCAAAATTGCGGTGTAAATCGAAATGTTTTGGTGCTTAAGAAAATTAATAACTTCTTCTGTACTACCTGTAGCCACAGGAATCGTAAACAAACCACCTACGCTAGAACGTATTATGTTTGGGTTGTACAGATCTGTACGCGGATTAGCTAAAATGAAAGCGTCAACTCCTGCCGCATCAGCGGTACGTAAAAGCGCCCCGATATTTCCGGGTTTTTCAGGAGCTTCGGCTATTAATATCAGCGGATTTTCAGGAAGATCAAGATCGTTTAACGCATTCTTTTTCGCTTTCGCGGAAGCAATAATTCCTTCGGTTCCTGATCGGTATGCGATTTTTTTATAAACTTCTTCAGTAACGACAATCTGCTCAGTTGTACTCGAGATTTTAGTCTGAAGTTCTTCTAGTGCTTCGGTTTGAGCAATTTCGGGACAAAAGAAAATTTGAGTCAGTTCAAAACCCGCATCAAAAGCCAGATTGATCTCCCGGACACCTTCAATCAGAAATTCACCGGTTTTACGGCGAATTCTCGATTTTTCTTGTAAAGCTACAAGGTGTTTTATCGTAGGATTTTGTGTGCTGCTAATTTCTTTTATCATAACGCAAAGATACTAAAGCCGGGGCAGCTTATTTCTGATTACGCGTGCTGTCAACCACTTTTTTAAAAACATAATGTTCTTGAAGCGTTTCAAGAAATTTAAGTTTAGTATAACCGGAATCTTGCTTGCTCAGCAGGTGTAAATTGATCAGTTCGTTATCTCTAAGTTTTAGCGTATCGCTAGTGTACAAACTGTCAACCAGCTTTTGCAAGCTATAATTTTGAGCTTCAAGGCATAGTAAATTTCCTTGTTGCGTGGTGTCAAAATGTAAAATTGAAGTTTCTTCAACCTCAAAAGCAAGTCCGGCAGCTTCTATCTTAACTGCGTCATCATCAACAAGCGGAATCATCACATTGTGATAAAAGAGAAAAGCCATCATAATTAAAATGAAATTATGACTAAAATGTCCCAATATCGCCCAAATGAAACCAAGTTTAAGTCTGAAAAAACTAAAAATAATTCCGGCAAAGAGTTGCGCCCCAACGAGAATAGGTGATAATATAAAGAACCAAAGGTCCACATTACTGTAGTTAGACATATGAACAAAACCAAATGCCGCCGAAAATATATACACGATGATGCGGAGGTGTTTTTTCCAGAAGGTTTCTATATCAAGTTTAAAAAGGTAAGCGATGAGCCGCAAAAGGTAATTGCGTTTGTATTTTAATGGAAATCTAAATACGAATTCTTCAAGAATCGGCGGAACAATGGTGATCAACAAGATAGACATCCAAAAGCTGTACAATTCTTGATTGAGCACGTTTTCATACCCCTTGGTCAAGGGTTCAATAAGACTCATAAGAATCAAAAACAGAAAGGCAAAACCAAAGTCATAGATGATACCGGAAACTAAAAACTTTACTTTTTCCCAAACCGAAATAGCGTATGGGGTGTCATCCGGATTCTTGATGAAGGTGTTGATAATGCGTATGCGTGAACGTAATCCCATTCAGACGGTGTTAGTGAAAGTCTGCTTTTATTGATGTTACTTAAGGATGTTGCATACCTGAGGTGTGCTCCTTGATTATTTATTTTTTGAAAATAGGAATTAAATAGGAAATGGTGTAGCCATAGCCCGCGCCATAAACATTATCAAAAGTTACTTTGTTGTAGCCCGGAGCATAAAGATTGGTGAAATTATCAGGCGATTTTTGAGATAAAATACGTTTTAATTGTACATTAAGTCCCATATACAAATTGTTGAATAACTCTACCTGAATTCCCATTTGAAGTTCTGCCCAAATTAAATTGAGATTAGAATAATTGCGTGGATCAGTGCGTACATCAGGCTCAAAAAAGGTATTGGTGGTGTAAATGGTATAGTTGTTTAAATCCTGATTAAAGGTTGAAAAACCTACGTGTAACCCCACGTAGATCAGGTTAGACATTCCTTCCCAATTGCTGTAAGCGTTGTAATTTATTCCGCCTTTTAAATAACTACCTTGTACCTGCGCATCATAAGTAGGCTCATTAAAGTCACGGGTTTCTGTACCTAATTCCGCAGCTACATAATAGCGATCTTTTATTCTGAAGTCCCCTAAAATAGCAAATCCTTGATAGCGATCATCCAGAATGGTTCTTAGCGGTTTACTTAGGTCGATACCTACGCGTAAACCGTATTTATTGGTTTTAGGTTTAGAAGCAAGAGAGTCTACCGCTGTTGAGTCGGTTATGCTTTCTTGAGTAATGCCTTGTTTGTCCTGCGCGCTAAGCGAAAAACCGGTCATCAGTAAACTACTAATGACGAATATATACCTGAGTAGTGTCATTATTAGTTATAGTTCTGGTGTTTATAATAATATCGTCTATCCAGCGCCCGTCTGAACCCGGATTATTCTGAATAGTAAGGTTTGAAAAACTCACCCGATAGCCACAAGCTCTGCTTATAAATTCTTCTTGAGGTGTGTATTTAAAAGTAACTGTATCGGCATTATTAGGATCTTCAGCTGCCACAAGATTATTAGGGTTTTTTACAAAAACCAAAACGGTTGCGGTAGTATCTGTACGTAAAGGAATTTCTACAGTTGATGCGCTGGTATACGCCAAGCTGTCTGAGTTGTCCACTTTATAGATCGTGATATTGAGCTCCTTATCTTCGGTGGTGTTATCAGCATCTTGAAAGCCAATAGTGAGTACCGGTGTGGTGGGTGTGCTCGCTGCACAGATATCATCACGCTCGCAAGAAATCGCGATGAGCGCAATGATAAAAACTAATAAAATCCCGTTTTTAAGCATGAGCTTTATTTCAGTTTGAGTAAAACTACGTTTTCTACGTGATGTGTCTGCGGAAACATATCTACCGGTTGAACGCGTTCTACTTTATAATATGGGTCTAACAACGCAAGATCCCTGGCTTGTGTTGCACTGTTACAGCTCACATAAACAATGCGATCTGCTTTAATTTTAATAAGTTGAGCGACTACATCTTTGTGCATTCCGTCGCGAGGTGGATCTGTGATCACGACGTCAGGCTGACCGTGCTGAGCAATAAATGCATCGTTGAATACATTTTTCATATCACCCACATAGAACTCAACGTTTTCTATTTCGTTTAATTGCGCATTTTCTTTTGCAGCAATAATGGCATCAGGCACGGCTTCTACACCGATCACCTTTTTAGCCTTTTTGGCAACAAATTGAGCAATAGTACCCGTTCCTGTGTAAAGATCAAAAACCGTTTCATCGCCTTTCAATTCGGCAAAATCTCGGGTAATTTTGTAAAGTTCGTACGCTTGTTCAGAGTTGGTTTGATAAAAAGATTTGGCGTTTATTTTAAACTTAAGTCCTTCCATCTCTTCAAAAATATGATCTCTTCCGGCATAGCAAATAACATTTTGATCATAAATAGTGTCATTACCTTTCTCGTTGATGACATAAAGTAGCGAAGTAATTTCAGGAAAGGTTTCCTTTAAATACTCGAGAACCAGTTTGCGTTGAGCTTCGGCATCTTCAAAAAATTGAACCAAAACCATCAATTCACCGGTACTGCTCGTACGAATCATAAGCGTACGCAGGAGTCCTTCTTGATTGCGCGCATTAAAAAACGGAATGTTGTTTTTTGTAGCAAATTCTTTCACGCCGTTGCGTATGGCATTGCTGGGATCGCGTTGCAGATGACACTTATCAATGTCCAGAATTTTATCCCACATCCCCGGAATATGAAAGCCCAGCGCGTTGCGATCTTCAATAATCTCATCGCTTTGTATTTGCTTCAGCGTAAGCCATTTGCTGTCGCTAAAGGAAAATTCCATTTTATTTCTGTAGAAGTAGATGTCTTTACTACCGCTAATGGGAGTGATGTCTGGCAAGTCAATTTTGCCCAAACGCTGCAGGTTGTTGACCACTTCACGCTGCTTGTATTCCAGCTGATAGTCGTAATGCATATTTTGCCATTTACAACCGCCACAGGTCCCAAAATGTTTACAAACCGGCTCAGTGCGCTTGGGAGAATATTCATGAATTTTTATCGCTTTGCCTTCATAGTAGGCTTTGCGCTGCTTCATTGTTTGAATATCTACCACATCACCGGGTACCGCATTGCTAATAAAAATTACACGCCCATCTGGCGCTTTGGCAATAGATTTCCCTTTTGCGCCGGCATCTGTAACCAACACATTTGAGAATATTTTTCTGGATTTCTTTCTTCTTGACACGCGGCAAAAATAGTATAAATAAGACGATCTGCAGAACCGCTTTTTAATATGTTTTAGCGAAATAATGCTCGGCGCGATATTTATGGATTATCAGGTTACACCGAAGCTTAATTCTTAAGTTTTCTGCTTTATTTTTAGTAATTTGCGATTTCTTAATAAGGATGATTTCTCTCCTTAATACGATGCTTTGAAAAATGAATTTTTAAGAGTGCATCAAAAGCAGGAATCGTTGAAAGATTACCTTTAAAATTTTTACAAAATGACTACTGTAGATCAACTTACTTCACAAGAGGCGATTGCTCTTGAGGACAAGCACGGCGCGCACAATTATCATCCGCTTCCTGTGGTGCTAAAACGTGGCGAAGGCGTTTACGTGTGGGATGTAGAAGATAAAAAGTATTATGATTTTTTATCAGCATATTCAGCAGTTAACCAAGGGCATTGTCACCCGGCCATTGTAGGCGCAATGACAAAACAAGCCGAAGTGCTTACACTTACCTCTCGCGCTTTTCATAATGATGTTTTAGGTCGTTATGAGAAGTATGCCACCGAATATTTTGGGTTTGACAAGTTGTTACCTATGAATACGGGTGCCGAAGCGGTAGAGACTGCAATAAAAATCGCACGTAAATGGGCATATGAAGAAAAAGGCGTTCCTGAGCAAGACGCGCAGATCATTGTTTGCGAAAATAATTTCCACGGAAGAACAACAACCATTATTTCTTTTTCTAACGATGAAGATGCACGTAAAAACTTTGGTCCGTATACTCCTGGTTTTATAAAAATTGCATACAACGATGCGGATGCTTTAGAGCGTGCGTTGATTGAAAATAAAAATGTTGCCGGATTTTTAGTGGAGCCTATTCAGGGAGAAGCCGGGGTATTTGTACCAGATGAAGGCTACTTGGCTAAATGTAAAGCCTTGTGCGAAGAACACAATGTACTTTTTATAGCTGATGAAGTTCAAACAGGGATCGCAAGAACGGGGCAGTTGCTTGCTGTTAATCATGAAAATGTAAATCCAGATATTTTGATCTTAGGAAAAGCGTTGTCTGGTGGTGCTTATCCTGTTTCAGCAGTATTGGCAAATGATCCGGTTATGAATGTGATCAAGCCGGGACAACACGGTTCTACCTTTGGAGGAAATCCTGTTGCAGGGGCAGTTGCAATGGCTGCCTTGCAGGTTATTCAAGATGAAAATTTAGCAGAAAATGCCGAAGCTCTAGGGAAGCTTTTTAGAGCTAAACTCAACGAGTATATTGAAACGAGTACTATTGTAAGTTTAGTGCGTGGTAAAGGATTGCTAAATGCGATTGTAATAAATGATTCTGAAGATAGCAGTACGGCTTGGGATATTTGTATGGCTTTGAAAGAAAACGGACTTCTGGCAAAACCTACTCACGGAAACATCATTCGTTTTGCACCACCTTTAGTAATGAACGAAGAGCAACTTTTAGATTGTGTGAGTATCATTACTAAAACTCTAAAGGCATTTGAAAAGTAAGCTATAAATGGTGCAATATATAAACTACCACAAGGTTTTAAACCTTTGGGCAGTATAAAAAAAAGGAGCGCAATTGGCGCTCCTTTTTTAATGCTATTTTAATAGCATTACTCTGTTGCAATGAGTTCGATGTCAAAGACAAGTGCAGTGTTAGGTGGTATTGGGCCTGCTCCAGATGCACCGTAAGCTAATTTTGCAGGCATTAATAGCGTTGCAGTTCCACCTTCTTTCATTAAACTGATACCTTCTCTAAATCCTGCAATTACGTTGGCTAAATTGAATTCGATAGGGTTTACAGCCTGGTCAAAAACAGAATCATTTAAAAAGTAGCCCTTATAAGTGACTGTCACGTTCGCACTGCTTGATGGTGTTTCGCCGGTTCCTTCAGTTTCTATCACGTAATATAAACCGCTATCTGTACGTGTTGCCTCTAATTCGTTTGCTTCAATATACGCTAAGATTTCAGCTTCATTGCGCTCAAAGGCTTCCTCGTCTGTTTCGGTGATAGGTGTTTCGTAATTGGTATCATCGGTCCCGCAAGAGATAAGTGTAGCTAAACCAATACTTGCTGCAAATAATTTAAAATACGTTGTTGTGTTAGTTAACCTCATAATATGAAATGTGATTTTTTGTGTTACACATTCTAGACGCAAGATATTTTAAATGGTTGCTTCGGTTGCGGTAATTATTTTTTTGCAGCCAATTCTGCGATCTTAATGATCACCTCTGTCGCTTTGATCATACTTTCTACAGGTACATATTCAAACCTTCCGTGGAAATTATGTCCGCCGGCAAAAATGTTAGGACAAGGTAAGCCCATAAAAGAAAGTTGTGATCCGTCGGTTCCGCCTCTAATGGGTTTGATTATAGGTTCGACATCAACGGCGTGCATCGCTTTTTCTGCAAGTTCAACAATATGCATCACCGGCTCAATTTTCTCCCGCATATTAAAATACTGATCTTTAATCTCTATTGAAATGAGTTCTAAACCGTACTGACTATTGATTTCTGCAGCAAGATTATTAAGCACCTCTTTACGTGCCTCAAAATGCTCTTTGTCGTGATCTCTTAAGATGTATTCAAGAACAGTTTCCTCAACATCTCCGTGAATTCCATTTAGATGAAAAAAACCTTCACGCCCTGAGGTATGCTCGGGAGTTTCTAAGCGCGGCAACGAACTGATAAAGTCCTGAGCGATGTGAATACTGTTGATCATTTTGCCTTTAGCATAACCCGGATGTACGCTTTTTCCTTTTACAAAAACCTTGACCCCTGCAGCATTAAAATTTTCAAACTCGAGTTCGCCAATTTGGCTTCCATCCATTGTGTATGCCCATTCGGCGCCAAATTTTTCGACATCAAATTTATGCGCGCCACGCCCAATTTCTTCATCAGGTGTAAAGCCAATACGAATGGGTCCGTGTTCAATTTCAGGATGATTTTTCAGGTATTGCACTGCTTCCATAATTTCAGTAATACCGGCTTTATCATCAGCGCCAAGCAGCGTTGTTCCGTCAGTTGTGATTATAGTTTGACCTTTATACTCTAGGAGATCGTCAAAGTCATCAGGAGATAAAATGATATCTAATGCTTCATTTAAAACAATGTCTTTTCCATTGTAATTCTCAATGATTTGCGGATTTACGTTGGTACCGCTAAAATCTGGCGTAGTGTCATAATGCGCAATGAAACCAATAGTAGGAAGCGGTTTTGCAACCGTGGCGGGTAGCGTAGCCATAATATACCCATTCTGATCAATGCTCACATCATCAAGCCCCATTGCAAGAAGCTCTTGATGCAGTTTGTTTGCAAGGTCCCATTGTTTTTGGGTGCTGGGCGTGCTAGAACTGTTTTCATCACTTTGAGTATCTATGGTTACATAGCTAATAAAACGCTTGATAAAGAGGTCTTTTTGGATCATAGGCAAATTTTAAACGAGATGGTTTTTAGGCTGTAAAGGTACTGTTATGATCAAAAAATAAAATACAGAGAATCAATTTTATAAAATATTTAATTCGTTCTATTAAGAACTGATTTTCTTTTTGAGTTGCATCACATAAACCTATTTTTGCACGACTCTAAAAAACTGACCTTTATGTATAAATCAATTATACGTCCACTGCTTTTTAATTTTGACCCAGAAGGTGTGCATCACTTTAGCTTTAAAAGCATTAAGTTGATGAAACAATTGGGGTTAACGCGATTAGTGAAGCCTGTTTTTAATATTGAGCATAAAGCTTTAGAGCGTGAGGTTTTTGGACTGAAATTTAAAAATCCGGTGGGGCTTGCTGCAGGTTTTGATAAAGATGCCAAGTTGTATCAAGAACTCTCAGATTTTGGGTTTGGTTTTATTGAAATAGGCACGCTAACGCCAAAGCCACAACCCGGAAATCCTAAAAAACGTTTATTCCGTCTAAAGGAAGATAAGGCCATTATAAATAGAATGGGATTTAATAATGGCGGAGTGGCAGCAGCGGTTTCGCGACTCAAAAAAAATAAAAATGTACTTATAGGAGGGAACATTGGGAAGAATAAAGTCACCTCTAATGAGGAGGCATTTAACGACTATAAGATCTGCTTTGAAGCCCTTTACGATTATGTAGATTATTTTGTAGTTAACGTAAGTTCGCCAAATACGCCCAATTTAAGAGCCTTACAAGATAAAGAACCGCTTACCAAATTATTAGCGGGCCTTCAAGAGCTCAACAAAACCATATCTCAAAAACCTATTTTACTTAAAATCGCACCGGATCTCACCGATGAACAATTGAATGATATCATCGAAATTGTTCAAGACACAAAGATCGCCGGCGTTATTGCAACCAATACCACGATTAGTCGCGACGGACTTCAATCTTCAAATAAAGAGGAAATAGGAGGTTTAAGTGGAAGTCCTTTACGTGATCGTTCTACAGAAGTCATTAGGTTTTTACATCAAAAAAGTCAAGGTGCTTTTCCTATTATCGGAGTAGGAGGTATCCACAGCCCACAGGATGCACTAGAGAAATTAGAGGCAGGAGCGAGTTTGATTCAGTTGTATACAGGATTTATCTATGAAGGGCCCTCATTAATCAAGCGTATTAATGAAGAAATTATAAAGCAGAGTTAAAAAGCTTTAATACATTTACGGGTTTTCAGAACCTAAGTATCAAAACCGCTTTTTTGCGTTCAAAAAAATACAACCTAAATCTACCAATTTAGTGAACTTAAAGTTTAAGAAGCCCCTAATAATCACGCAAACCATCAATTGGTTTGTATTGTTGGCTATTGTGGCTACTGTAAATCTTTATAGTCAAACTCCCCAAATAGACTCTTTAAAGCAAGAGTTGAAAAAAGCAGCGAACGATACGATTCGCAGTGATTTTAATGAGCGCATTGCATATGAGTATTTGTATTATCAACCCGATAGTGCCAAGCGCTATATTGATAAAGCTTTAGAACTCGCCCAACTCAACAACTACCAGCGTGGTATCGCAAAAGCTTATAATAGAATGGGAACCTATTATATCGTCACTTCCAAATACCCCGATGCTATCTTGGAATTTCAAAAGGCGCTTCCCCTATATAAAGCTAAAAACGACAGTTTAGGCCTGAGTGAAAGCTATGGGAATCTTGGAGTTCTCGAATTTTATCTACGGGATTATGAATCTTCTGAAAAGAACTTCAGGCAGGCATTGGATTATGTAGATTCTGTAAATAACAGAAATCAGTACATAAAGTACATTGTAAATTTAAGTGGTGTATTTAGGGAGAAACGAGTTCTAGATAGTGCAGTTTACTATTCAAAAAAAGCCTTGTACCTCATAAAAGGAGGAGGAGATCCTAGAATCGCCGGAGTTGCCTATTTTAACTTAGGAACCGCTCGCTATTTTCTGGGCTCGTATGATGAAGCGATCGCTAATTTAAATCTGGCATTGCAGTCTTCCAATTTTCCGGTGCAGTTTCAATGTTTGGCAAAATCGTATATCGCGCAGAGTTATACGGCCCAAGGAAGATTAGATGAGGCTGCTAGCGAGCTTTTGGCTATTGAGCAGCAAGTTCTTGATTTAAAAGATCAATACGTTATTCTAGCCTATTATGAGGCTCGGCAGAAATTGCACGAAGCCAATAATAATACCGCTGAAGCATTAGCATATGCTCAAAAGTATATTAAACTCAATGATGAGATTCACAACAGAGAACAATCTAATATTCTTCAAAACCTCAAGATTCAATTTGGTATTGAAGAACAACAGTTAGAAAATGAATTGCTACGTAGTGATGCCGAAATGCAGGCGTTACAGATCAAACACCAGCGCTATGCGATCATTGGTATTTCTGTTTTAATTGTTTTATTGTTCTTGCTGCTATTTATCCTTTACCGAATGTATAGCTATAAAAAGAGTGCTAATCGCATTCTTAAAAAAGAACAGCAGGTTTTAAATACGAGTAATAAAAACCTAACCGCCATCAACCATCAGAAAAATAACTTATTCTCAATAGTTGCGCACGATGTGAAGAGTCCTGTGGCGGCGGTGTTGAGCAGTATTAATTTGCTGCATAACAATTATAAAAACTTTACTTCTGAAGAAATTGAAGCCTTGTCTGAAGAGCTAAAGAAACAAACATCAAATCTTTATTACTTAATTGATAGCGTTTTACTGTGGGCAAAATCACAAATGAACGGTTATAAATTTATAATCTCTGAAGTGCACCCGCATAAAGTAGTAAGCGAAGTTGTTGAGGCTGAAGATGTATTTATAGAGCGTAAAAATCTTAAGATTGACTGTGTAATCCCTAAGGAAGATATCATTTTTACAGATCGTCAAGTAGTCATCGTGATTATGAGAAATCTGCTTAGCAATGCGATCAAGTTCACACCTGCAAACGGCAAAATAACTTTTAGTGCAAACCGCACTGCAGAAGTTTACGAACTTTCTATTTCTGATACCGGTGTAGGAATGTCTAAAACTGACCTAGACAAAGTGTTGATTAAAAAAGAGAGATTTTCGGTAAAGGGTACAAATGATGAAGCGGGTAATGGTATTGGGCTTATTTTATGCCAGGAGATTGCTCATCAAATAGGAGGAGAGATCGTTGCTACAAGCCAACCTGGCAATGGTTCTACGTTTACGTTAAAACTTCCAATCATAAAATAGACGATCTGAATAAAAGATATTGATAATCTTTAGCGCTAGGTTTTTCCATTAGCGGAAATCATAAAGGAAATCCTGCACCAGGCGCGCATCAATCGGATGCTTATGACCTTCATAAGAATTAAAATCTCCTATGAAAATTTGCGCTTCAAGCAGTTTATGTATCTTTAAATTCTTTAAAAGAGCTTAATGTCAAAACCGGTTAAAATAATAGAATGTCCCAGAGATGCTATGCAGGGTATAAAGCAATTTATTCCTACCGAGGCAAAAGTGCAATACTTGCAATCGCTGTTGCGCTGTGGCTTTGATACCCTTGATTTTGGCAGTTTTGTGAGTCCGAAGGCGATTCCGCAAATGGCAGATACAGCTCAGGTTTTAGACCGATTAGACTTGAGTGCAACAGCAACAAAATTGCTCGCCATCGTGGCGAATCTAAGAGGTGCTCAAGATGCTGTGCAATTCGATCAAATAGCGTACTTAGGCTATCCTTTCAGTATCTCTGAAATTTTTCAAATGCGTAATACACATAAAACTATCGAAGAATCGGTAGTGGTGCTTTCTGATATTTTAGAGACCGCAACTAAACACAACAAAGAAGTAGTTACGTATTTAAGTATGGGTTTTGGTAATCCGTATGGTGATCCTTGGGACGTGGATATTGTAGGAGCCTGGACCGAAAAATTAGCTGCAATGGGAGTGCGTATTATTTCACTTTCGGATACTGTAGGATCTTCTGATGCTCAAACGATTGATTATTTATTTAGCGAATTGATTCCGGCGTATCCTCAAATCGAGTTTGGTGCGCATTTACATACCACGCCAAACCAGTGGTTTGAGAAGGTTAACGCGGCGTATAAAGCGGGGTGCAGGCGCTTTGACGGAGCAATTCAGGGATTTGGTGGGTGCCCAATGGCAAAAGACGAACTTACCGGTAATATGCCCACAGAAAAAATGCTTTCCTATTTCAATTCAGTTAAAGTAGATTCCGGAATCAGACCTATGAGTTTTGAGTCGGCACACAACGAGGCTTCAAAGATCTTTCATAATTATCATTAGGTTAAATTAGGCATAGCCTTTTATTAAAATTCATTTTACACCAAAGTTTGAGATTTTAGCAGTATATTTGCACGCAATTAAATCCTAATTGCAATGACAGCTCACGAAACAAAAATACTGGGAGAAGGTCTTACTTACGATGACGTACTCTTAGTTCCTGCTTATTCTGAGGTGCTTCCGAGAGAAGTAAATATTCAGTCAAAATTTTCTAAAAACATCACGCTTAATGTGCCTATCGTTTCTGCAGCGATGGATACCGTGACCGAATCAAGTATGGCGATCGCTATTGCTCGTGAAGGTGGTATTGGGGTGTTGCATAAAAATATGACTATTGAGCAGCAAGCTGTTAAAGTACGTCGTGTAAAACGTGCCGAAAGTGGGATGATCATTGATCCGGTAACGCTTAATAAAGAAGCTAAAGTCAAAGATGCTAAGCGTCTGATGGCAGAGCATAGCATTGGAGGGATTCCTATTGTTGATTCTGAAGGTCACCTTGAAGGAATCGTTACCAACAGAGATTTGCGCTTTGAGAAAGACAACGAGCGTGCTATTGTTGAGGTAATGACTTCAGAAAATCTTATTACTACTTCTGAAGGAACTTCGTTAGCGGAGGCCGAAGTGATCTTGCAGGAAAATAAGATCGAAAAACTTCCGGTTGTTACAAAAGATAACAAGCTTATAGGTTTAATAACCTTTAGAGATATTACAAAACTTACGCAAAAACCTATCGCTAATAAAGATACCTACGGAAGATTACGCGTTGCCGCTGCTGTGGGTGTTACTGCTGATGCTGTTGAGCGCGTTGAAGCACTTGTAAATGCCGGAGTGGATGCTGTGGTGATCGATACAGCACACGGACATACGCAAGGTGTGGTTCGTGTTTTGCAAAGTGTGAAAGAAAAGTTTCCTGCACTTGATGTTGTGGTAGGAAATATCGCTACTGCCGCCGCTGCTAAATATTTAGTGGAAGCAGGCGCCGATGCGGTTAAGGTAGGTATAGGACCCGGTTCTATCTGTACAACACGTGTTGTGGCAGGTGTTGGTTTTCCTCAATTTAGCGCGGTTTTAGAAGTGGCAGCAGCATTAAAAGGCACCGGAATACCGGTAATTGCAGATGGAGGAATTCGTTATACAGGAGATATTCCTAAAGCGATTGCTGCCGGTGCAGACTGTGTAATGCTTGGTTCATTGCTTGCGGGTACTAAGGAGTCTCCGGGAGAAACCATCATTTATGAAGGTAGAAAATATAAAACCTACCGCGGAATGGGTTCTGTAGAAGCTATGAAAACAGGTTCAAAAGATCGTTATTTCCAAGATGTTGAAGATGATATTAAAAAATTGGTGCCGGAAGGAATTGTAGGCCGTGTTCCTTATAAAGGCGAACTTTATGAAAGCGTGCATCAATTTATAGGTGGTCTAAGAGCCGGAATGGGATATTGCGGAACCAAAGATGTTGAAGCTTTAAAAGAAAATGGACGTTTTGTAAAAATCACGTCAAGTGGTATTCACGAGAGTCATCCGCACGATGTGACCATTACTAAAGAATCACCAAATTATAGCAGATAATCCTCAAGCTTAATCGCTTGGATGAAGCATAAAAAAAGGGAGCAAATTGCTCCCTTTTTTTATGTGATAGATTACCGTATTAATTTTGAGTAGGCAAGGCGGTTTGGTCTTGCTGACCTTGTACTTTTAAAGTAACTCCTAGCTTATCTGCTACGGCTTGAGTCAAATCGTGAGTAGGGTCAAAGTAAGCTACCCCGGCATTAAGTGTTAACACCTGAGAGTAGTTTTGCTCTTGCGCAACTTGATTGAGTGCTTGACCTACTTTTTGGTATAAAGGCTGCATCAATTCATTTTGTCTGATTGAGATCAATCCTTGAGAATTTTGTCTAAAACGTTGAATATCTTGTTCCATACCAACGATTTCTTCTTGTTTGGTTTGCTTGTCCTCTTCTGAAGCTGTTGCCTCAGCATCTTGATAAGCGGTTACAGCGGTTTGATATTTAGTCACTAAATCTTTAAACTGTTTTTCTAATTCAGCGTTATAAGCCTCTAAGTCTTTTTGTACTTGTGCTACTTCATCAAGGCTTGAGATCACTAAATCGCTGTCGATGGTTCCAACTTTTGTTTGAGCCAGCGCAGAAAAGCTGATAAAACAAGCTACTAGGGGTAAGAAAATTTTTTTCATTTTAAATTGAATTTTGCCTGTTTGTGCTAGGCGATTGTTTGTAATACAGTTAATTTTTAAAAAAATTACGCGCAAAGATATAAAAGCTTGAATGCTATCAAAGTATTTTTTAACACCTTAGCCTCAAAGCAAAACTTTAAGCGCAAGCTTTAATCACAAAATTCCCCACGATGTGGTTTTAAAGCATCGCGCACGGCAGGCATTTGTGCTTTAGAAACTATAAAATACGCGATAGCGTATAATTCAGATTTCTGCTCAACGCCTGTTTCATTAACCTTCAGGTCGTGCGCAGTCTTATACTCATCTAAATGAATGACGTGGTGTTCTGCGATTTTTAAAGCATCAGGACCTCTAAAATCCCATATCAGTTTTATTCTTTGTTCCATATAACAGAGTCAATAGGTGTGCCAAAATTAAAGGTCATTGCGTACGATGACCGGAGCAAAATTACCCATAAGCTTTTTCAATTCTTCAGATTTAGAGTAGATTAATTCGTTTTTAGATGGTTTTAGAAGGTGTTTGTGGCCTATCTTATAGAATTTCAGTGATTTATGAAATAATCAGTTCTGAGGGAGAATTCTTAATTTTGCAAATCTCTAAAACAATTGCAACAGAGGTCTCGAGTTGTAGTCTTTGAGAGAGACTTTTGAGTTGGTTTAAGTGATATGTCTAGATTTATAATGCGTTTTAGTATACTCGTGCTTTTTGCCGCCCTTGTGGTTTCTTGTGATCTTTTGGGGTCAAAAGCACCTGCCGGGGTTCCTGTTGCGCGAGTGGGTAATGCTTATTTGTATAAAGAAGACATAGAGAAGTTGATCACTGCAGAATTGTCTCCAGAAGACAGCACCACCTTAGTGAATGGATACATTAATCGCTGGGCAACTAAGCGATTACTCGTAGATAATGCACAGCGCAACATCACGCTTGACGAGCAAGACCGATTGAACAATCTGGTAGAGCAGTATAAATTAGATTTGTTTTCGCAGGCCTACAAAGATGCTTTGGTTGCGCGTAGTTTGGACAGCAGTATTACAGATGCAGAGGCTTCACAGTTTTATACTGAAAATAAAGAGAATTTTAAGCTGAATGAATCCCTACTCAAACTGCGGTATATTGAGATGGGAGAGAATGATTATAATGAAGATGAAATAAAAAAGCGTTTTACGCGCTTTAATGCTAAAGACAAGCGTTTTTTAGACTCTATTTCGGTTCAGTTTAGAGCACAATATTTAAATGACAGTACCTGGATAAGTCTGGATAAGGTTATTGCTAAAATTCCGCCGGTAAATGTTGAAAACAGTGACCAGCTACTAAATAAAACCGAATTTTTACAACTGCGTGATTCATTAGGATTATATTTGATCGCGGTTAATGATCGCCTTGATCGCAATGATGACGCGCCGTTAGAATATGTGTTGCCAACGGTGAAGCAAATTCTTCTTAACCGAAGGAAACTAGATTTGATAAAACAATTAGAAAAGGATATTACTAAGGATGCAATTAAAAACAAACAATTTGAACTGTATAACTAAAGCTTTTGCGCTCTTTCTTTTGTGTGGTATGTGGTCAGGCTTGACCGCACAAGAAATTATTGATACAGACGCCGCTGGCGATACTGCTCAAAATGAGGAAAAACCGCTTACATCGGGAACCACGTTTAAAGTAGATGGTGTGGCAGCTGTGGTTGGAGAATATGTAATTCTAGAAAGCGACATTCAGCAAGCAATCGAATCTCTCAAACAGCAAAAAGTAGAAGGTCAAGATCTGTCTACGTGTAGCGTGATGGATAAACTCATGGAAGATAAGCTTTATGCGCATCACGCAGTGATTGATAGTGTAATGATCAACGAAGAGCAAGTGCGCTCGTATACCCAACAGCAGATAGATTATTTTATCAATCAATTAGGCTCTGAGGAGAAAGTATTGAAGTTCTACCGTAAAGAAAAAATGAGCGATCTTAAAAAGGAGCTTTTGGAACTTAACCGCAATCAGGAATTGGCCAAAGCCATGCAGCAAAATATTGTTGAAGAGATTGAGGTAACTCCAGAAGAGATTAGATCGTATTACAAAGAATTAGAAGAAGATGGGCTGCCACAATTTGGTGTGGAGCTTGAAGTATCAAAAATTCAGATCATTCCAGATGTTCCTCAGGAGGAGAAGCAGAAAGTAATTGACCAGCTTAACGGATACAGAACAGATATTCTTGAGAACGGAAGCAGTTTTGCTACTAAAGCGGTGTTGTGGTCTGAGGATGAATCTACTCGTGGTGACGGTGGTTTAATTAGAGATGTAGATCGCAAATCACAGTTTGTTAAAGAATTTAGAGATGTGGCCTTTAGTTTACAGGAAGGTGAAGTAAGTAAGCCTTTTGAGACTGAATTTGGTTATCACATTATTAAGGTGGAGAAAATACGTGGTCAAAAAATTGATCTTCGTCATATTTTAAGAATACCTAAAGTGACTGCTGCTGCAGAAAACGCTGCAAAAGACGAAATCGAAAAAATTAGAAAACGCATTGAAGATGGCGAGATCACTTTCGCGGAAGCTGCACGTGAATTTTCAGATGAAAAAGAAACGGCTAGCGACGGTGGGATTATGATCAATCCTGTAACACAAGACCGTATGTTTGAGCTTAAAAACCTTCCACCGGAATTATATCCTAAGGTTCAAAATCTAAAAGAGGGAGAAGTTTCAATTGCCTTCAATAACCCTACGCGCACGGGAAAAACACGTTATGAAATTTATACCGTTTCTGATCGTATTGAAGAGCACGAAGCAGATTTTGCGATTGATTACGTAAAGATTAAAAATTTCGCATTACAAGCTAAACGTATCAAAGCCATTGAAAAATGGAAGAATGAAAAAATAGCGGAAACCTATATTAAATTAAACGGAGATTATAGAACTTGCGATTATAGTAGCAACTGGATAAAACAATAAACTATGTCAGACGCTAAGGCAATTGATGCGCTGGTCACCCGTTATCAAGATTTAAAAAAAGAAATAGGTCGCGTAATCATTGGTCAGCACGAGGTTGTAGATCAAATCGTGATTTCAATTTTTAGTGGCGGTCACGCGCTTTTAATTGGTGTTCCGGGGTTGGCTAAGACGTTAATGGTCAACACGATTGCGCAAGCCTTGGGTTTAGATTTTAAACGAATTCAGTTTACGCCAGATTTGATGCCTAGCGATATTGTAGGTGCAGAAATTCTTGACGAATCCCGCAATTTTAAATTCCTTAAAGGACCTGTTTTTGCTAATATTGTTCTTGCAGATGAAATCAACCGTACTCCACCTAAAACACAGGCTGCGCTTTTAGAAGCGATGCAAGAAAAAGCGGTTACTGTAGCCGGTAAACAATATCCATTAGATAAACCCTACTTCGTCTTAGCGACGCAAAACCCTATTGAGCAGGAGGGAACCTATCCCTTGCCGGAAGCTCAGTTAGATCGTTTTATGTTTGCGATCAATCTTGTTTATCCCAGCTATGAAGAAGAGGTAGCTATCGTCAAAGCGACTACGGCAGATACTCAGGTGTCGGTTAAGCCATTATTTACCGCAGCTGACATTGTGAATTATCAGCAGCTTATAAGACGAATTCCTGTTGCAGATAATGTTGTTGAATATGCGGTTGCATTAGTGGGTAGAACACGCCCTGATTCAACAAGTGCACCTCTGATTGTGAAAGATTATATCGATTGGGGGGCAGGTCCCAGAGCTTCGCAGAACTTAATTCTTGCTGCAAAAACGCACGCTGCAATACAAGGGAAATATTCTCCTGATATCGAAGATGTAAAAGCCGTAGCTCAAGGTATTTTAGGGCACCGTTTGTTGAAGAACTATAAGGCTGAGGCCGAAGGCTTAACCCTTAAAGAAATCATAAAAAGCCTGCTCTAGAGTAATATAGAAAGACTCTAAATAATTGCTTAAGGTCTTTTTTTATTAACATTTGACTTCTAACTACCTAATAATCATAATTAAGCAACGAAATCGATATATTCTTGAGGGAAATTGCAATAAGTTTAGCATTTACAAGCATTGCCTTAATCTATATGTCGGCTTCCTAAATTCTTCGCTTTTTCGTAATTTTA
The DNA here is from genome assembly GCF_900130045.1 of Leeuwenhoekiella palythoae. Classification (GTDB taxonomy): domain Bacteria; phylum Bacteroidota; class Bacteroidia; order Flavobacteriales; family Flavobacteriaceae; genus Leeuwenhoekiella; species Leeuwenhoekiella palythoae. The sequence goes on along the minus strand of NZ_FQXT01000001.1, from coordinate 116,011 downwards.
GCGCCGCTTTCAAGCGCAATTAATTTACAATTTCAATTAACTAAAATTTAGATATGGCATTTGATATCGATATGATCAAATCGGTTTACAGTAAGGTGGCAGAGCGTGTTGACGCCGCTCGAGAAATTACCGGTAAGCCTTTAACACTGGCAGAAAAAATATTATACTCTCACCTTTGGGATGGTAAAACTGATAAGGCATTTGTACGTGGTAAAGATTACGTAGATTTTGCTCCAGATCGTATCGCTTGTCAGGATGCTACAGCTCAGATGGCGCTTTTGCAGTTTATGCAAGCAGGAAAAAAAGAGGTTGCCGTGCCTACTACTGTGCATTGTGATCACTTGATTCAAGCAAAGCAAGGTGCGCAAAAAGATTTAAAACGCGCTAACGAAACGAGCAACGAAGTTTTTGATTTTTTAGAGTCTGTTTCTAATAAATACGGAATTGGTTTCTGGAAGCCGGGTGCAGGTATTATTCACCAAGTAGTTTTAGAAAATTATGCATTTCCTGGAGGAATGATGATTGGTACTGATAGTCACACGGTAAATGCCGGAGGTCTTGGTATGGTTGCAATTGGTGTAGGTGGTGCTGATGCTGTTGATGTAATGGCCGGAATGCCGTGGGAACTTAAATTTCCAAAATTAATTGGAGTTAAATTAACAGGTGAACTTAACGGTTGGACTGCTTCTAAAGACGTTATTCTTAAGGTAGCAGGTATTCTAACTGTAAAAGGTGGTACTGGCGCTATTGTTGAATATTTTGGCCCGGGTGCTAAAAACCTTTCAGCAACTGGTAAAGGAACTATTTGTAATATGGGTGCAGAAATTGGAGCAACCACTTCTACATTTGGTTATGATGAATCTATGGAGCGTTTCTTACGTGCTACAGATCGTGCAGATGTTGCTGACGCAGCAAATGAGATAAAAGAATATTTAACAGGTGACGACGAAGTATATGCTAATCCTGAGCAATATTTTGACGAAGTGATTGAAATTAACCTTTCAGAATTACGTCCGCACCTTAATGGTCCTTTTACTCCAGATTTAGCTACTCCAGTAGGAGAACTAGGAGAGAAAGCCGCTAAAAATGACTGGCCAATTAAAGTTGATTGGGGTCTGATAGGTTCTTGTACAAACTCTTCTTATGAAGATTTATCAAGAGCTGCTTCTATCGCGCAGCAAGCGATTGACAAGAAATTAAAACCTAAGAGTGATTTTGGTATCAACCCGGGATCAGAGCAAATTCGTTACACTGCAGAGCGTGACGGCTTGTTGGAGGTTTTTGAGAATTTAGGAGCGACTATTTTTACAAATGCCTGTGGCCCTTGTATTGGTCAGTGGGATCGTAGTGATCGTAAAGGGGAAGAGAAAAACACTATTGTGCACTCTTTCAACCGAAACTTCTCAAAACGTGCCGATGGTAACCCAAATACGCACGCATTTGTAGGTTCTCCAGAAATGGTTGCAGCAATTGCTATTTCAGGACGTTTAGATTTTGATCCATTAAATGATACACTGATCAACGAAGATGGAGAAGAAGTGAAATTAGACGTACCTGTAGGTTTAGAATTGCCTACTAAAGGTTTTGCTGTTGAAGAAAACGGGTATTTAGCACCTACTGAAGACGGAAGTAAAGTTGAAGTAAAAGTTGCTACAGACAGCGAGCGTTTACAGTTGTTAACTCCGTTTGTGCCTATTAAGGATTCAGAGCTAAAAGAAGTAAAACTTCTTATTAAAGCCTTTGGAAAATGTACCACAGACCACATTTCTATGGCTGGACCTTGGTTACGTTACCGTGGACATCTTGATAATATTTCAAATAACTGTCTGATTGGTGCTGTAAATGCATACAATAAGAAGACCAACTTTGTAAAAAGTCAATTGACAGGCGAGTACGGCGGTGTGCCAGATACACAGAGAGAGTACAAAGCTAAAGGAATCAAAACCATTGTTGTTGGAGATCATAACTATGGTGAAGGTTCTTCTCGTGAGCACGCTGCAATGGAGCCACGTCATCTTGGTGTAGCTGCAGTATTAGTTAAATCTTTTGCACGTATTCACGAAACAAACCTTAAGAAACAAGGAATGTTAGGATTGACTTTCGCTAACGAAAATGACTATGATCTGATTCAGGAAGATGATACATTCAGCTTCTTAGATATCGAAGAATTTGCTCCAGACAAGCCGTTGACAATTGAGGTAACACATGCTGACGGAAGTAAAGACACGATTAAAGCAAATCATACTTATAATGATGCGCAAATCGCTTGGTATCGTGAAGGTTCTGCTTTAAATCTTATCAAAAAGCAAAACGCTTAATAGATTATATTAAAATAATATTAAACCAAACCACGACTTTGTGGTTTGGTTTTTTTATTCCCTTTATTTGCGGAAATGATTGTCTGAAGCAAATGAAATTTTTTAAACAGAACATCGTTTTACATTTCAGAAACAACTTAAACTAAAAGAATTCTTATGAAAAAAATAAACCTTTTACTACTTGCAGTTTTAGCGATATTCGCTTCTTGCTCAGGTGATGATACCGTAGCAAGATCAACGGTAACTATTGATATTTCTGGTCTTGAGCGCTTAGAAAATGGTGCTGAATACCAGGCTTGGATCTCTAATGGTGCCGAAGTGATTTCACTAGGTAGATTTACTGATGTAAATTTTCCAAAGAGTTTTGAAGCACTTACCGGAGACGTTGAGGGTGCTACGCAATTTTTGTTAAGCGTAGAACCGGGCAATGATTCCAGCACTGAAATTAGTCAGTCTATTTTGTTGAGTGGAGATTTTGTAGGGAATGCAGCTACGGTTGATGTTTCTCAGAATTTTGGTTCGTATACCAGCGCGTCTGGTCAGTTTGTGCTTCAAACGCCTACAGATAATGTGAGCACTAATGAAAATAGCGGGTTATATTGGTATGTACCAGCAACAGGACAACCGGGATTAAAATTACCTACTTTACCGGCAGGATGGAAATACGAAGGCTGGGTAACCGTTCCGGGGGCTAGTGGTGACGTGGATCTTTCTACTGGAAGATTTACTAACGTGAACAATGCTGATGAATCAGATCCTTTCAGTTTAAACATAAACCCTGCACCGGATTTTCCTGGTGAGGATTTCATCAATGAAAATGTGTTGAGTGCATATGGGGTAAATACATTGCCTAACCTAGTAGGGAAGCAAGTATTTATTACAATTCAGCCTATTTTTGACAACACCAGCAGCTCTTCTTCTATCAGTCCATTTGTATTGCGTCCTCTTGTAGGTACTGTGACGCAGGAAGCAGGATCTAGTGTAACGAATACAATGCAAATAAACACAGCATCGTTTCCGGTAGGTCGTGTGACACGTGATTAATTCTGTGATTATCTTAAAATAAAAAAAAACCGGCTAATTGCCGGTTTTTTTTATTGGTTATAATTTAGTAGCGCTTAAACTAGTTTATTGATTTTTTCAATGAGTTTGCTCATATCACTTTGAAGCTTGTCAACCTGACTTTCTAAATGCTGCACACGTTTATTGGCATCCATATCCACAACATTTAACGAGCTGGTGATTTTACCTCTGACTACTAATATTTCAAGAATATTTTTAAGGTTATAGCTTACACTTTCGTACTTGCTGTTATCGCTTATCAATATTATGGCATCGTTAGGTAAATCTTTTTTTATACGTTTGGTTAAAACCGATTTTGCAGTTACAATTACCGCTACAGAACCGTCTAAAATTTCGTTTAGATCATCTGTATGTTGTGTAATAAGAATATCACCGTGCATTAGGGTAGGCATCATACTGTCACCTTCAACTTCAAAAAGTTTTTGATCTTTTGAAGGTTCGTAGCCCGGCAGTTTAAACATGTCTAAGGTTGACATCCATTGTTCATTATCACGGTTTTCAATAAAACCTGCTCGAGCTTCCACATTAATTAATGGTACAAATCCATTTGTTGAGTTCATCATAATAGAATTATGAGAACCTTTTAAAATGCGATCTGTAGGAACACTGTACAATTTACTAAGCGTGAGCAAGTGTTCGGTCGTGATTGAATTCTGACCGTTTTCAATTAAAGAATAGGCGCCCTGAGTGATGCCGAGTTCTTCGGCTACTTTCTTTTGTGAAAGCGAAGCACCTTCCCTGAGGGATTTAAGTTGTTTTGATACTGACATTTTAGATTAGGTTTAGGGAACATCTAATTTCTTCAAATATAAAGATTAAATAAGATAATATTGTTTTTAATTATATTTTTAAGCAATAATTCTATTTTTCCAAGATAACTGAAGAACTAATACGTTTAAATTCTTAAAAAACGTTAAATAGTGATAATATAATAATGATAAGATGATTTTCTGTAAGATTTAACCGTTTAAAAAGACAGTGCAAAAGTTATTTATCGATAGAATAGCTTTGATAGTCTACCTACAAAAAGAAATTGAGATTATGCTAAAAAATTGAATTTCAAGTAGCTAATATAGCCGGAAGATTGTTGACTAAATTGTGTAAAAGAACCTTAGGTTTTGATGTTTTGAAAATAGATAGAAATGCTATTTTTGTTTATGCAAAATAACGTACTCATTCTAGATTTCGGATCGCAGTATACCCAGTTAATCGCCAGACGTATACGGGAACTCAATATCTTCTGCGAGATCAAACCATTTAACAATTTACCTGATGATTTAAGCAGCTATAAAGCTGTGATTTTATCAGGCTCTCCATCATCAGTTAGAGCAGAAGATGCTCCGCACCCTGATTTATCTCAAATTAGAGGGAAAAAGCCTTTGCTTGGGGTATGTTATGGAGCGCAATATTTGGCGCATTTTCACGGTGGTGAAGTGGGGCAGTCCAATACCAGAGAATACGGTAGAGCTAATCTTTCTATGATTAAAGAGGATGAAGCGTTTTTTGAAGGTGTAGAAGTAGGAAGCCAAGTTTGGATGAGCCACAGTGATACGATTAAAGCTTTGCCTGAAGGTTCGGTGAGACTTGCAAGTACGCACGATGTAGAAAATGCGGCTTACAGAATAGGAGGAGAAGAGACCTACGCAATTCAATTTCACCCAGAAGTATATCACTCTACAGACGGTAAAAAGATTTTAGAGAATTTCTTGATCAATATTGCTAAGGTTGAACAAACCTGGACTCCCGATAGCTTTGTTGAAAGCACCGTAGCGCAATTAAAGAAAAAGGTAGGTTCAGATAAAGTAATTTTAGGCTTGTCTGGCGGAGTAGATAGTTCAGTTGCAGCAATGCTTTTGCACAAAGCGATTGGTAAAAACCTGCACTGTATTTTTGTAAATAACGGACTGCTAAGAAAGAATGAATTCCATGACGTATTGCAACAATATGAAGGCATGGGGTTGAATGTAAAAGGCGTTGATGCTTCTGATCGTTTTTTAAGTGCATTAGCGGGTAAGAGTGATCCTGAAGAGAAGCGTAAAACCATCGGTCGTGTATTCATCGAAGTTTTTGATGATGAAGCGCATATGGTTGAGGATGCAAAATGGCTGGCTCAGGGTACGATCTACCCTGATGTGATCGAGTCTGTTTCTGCTACCGGAGGGCCTTCGGCAACAATAAAGTCGCATCATAATGTAGGCGGTCTACCAGATTTTATGAAGCTTAAAGTGGTGGAGCCTTTGCGAATGCTTTTTAAAGATGAAGTTCGTCGAGTGGGTGCAAGTATGGATATGAACCCTACTTTATTAGGAAGGCATCCATTCCCTGGACCTGGCCTTGCCATTAGGATTCTTGGGGATATTACACAAGAGAAAGTACGTATTCTTCAAGAGGTTGATGCTATATTCATAAACGGATTACGTGATTGGGGATTATATGATCAGGTATGGCAAGCTGGTGCTATGTTGCTGCCTGTAGATTCGGTTGGAGTGATGGGAGACGAGCGTACCTATGAAAAATGTGTTGCCTTGCGTGCTGTAGAAAGCACAGATGGGATGACCGCAGATTGGGTAAACCTGCCTTATAATTTTCTTCAAAAAGTTTCAAATGATATAATAAATAAGGTTAAAGGCGTTAATAGAGTAGTCTATGACATCAGTTCTAAACCACCCGCCACGATTGAGTGGGAATAGAAGATTTAACAGCGTTTAAAACTCATTTATATGGCAATACCTCATAATTTTATGAGGTATTGGTGTAAAAAATAAACACAATGAAAAACATATCAATTCTTTTCGTAGTCATTTTTGTAGTGTTCAGTTGCTCGAGTATTGGGCAGCAAAAATATGCAAGTCATCAAGTGCGGGAAGGTGAAACAGTATCTAGTATTGCTAACAAATACAACGTTACGGTTTATGAAATTTACAGACTGAATCCTGAAGCTAAAAGCAAATTGTATCCTGGTCTGGTCTTGATTTTACCGGGAGGCGAGTCAGCACCCGGCGGATCAGAAATTTCTGCAGACGGAAAGTTTATACTGCACACGGTGGCTAAAGGCGAGACATTGTACAAGCTGTCTAAAAAGTATGATGTGGCTGAGTCAGAGATCAAACGGTATAACAAGCATCTTTACAGCGCAGAGTTGAGAAGAGGCGAAACGGTAAAAATTCCTAATACTACTGAAGCTGTAGCAGAAGACGATTCTGCTAAACCAGCGGTAACAAACAGAAAGCATATTGTAAAGCCTAAAGAGACTAAATACGGTCTTGCTTCTATGTACGGTATTACCATTGCTGAATTGGAACAAATGAACCCAGAAATTAAAGAAGGTTTGCAAATAGGAACTATTTTGAATGTTCCGGATAAATCATATGCTAAAGATGCGGTGCTTGAAGAGAGTAAGTATGGTTTTTATGAGGTTAAACCCAAGGAAAACTTTTTTCGACTTACCCAACGTTGGGATATGACCGAAGATGAATTGATCGCTTTAAATCCTTCTTTAAACGACGGACTTAAAAGCGGAATGATTTTAAAGCTTCCGAAGGAAAAACTTAGTAATACTGCTCTAGACGTTACCGGCGAGGCTACACGTTTAGCGGATAATTTAACTAACAGATCAACCAAGAATATAGCCGTGATGTTGCCTTTTAATCTTGGCAAAACAGTTGTAGATACCGGTGATGTTCGAAAAAAAGTACTTAAAAATGATCGGGTAATGAATATTGCTCTTGACTTTTATAGCGGGGCATTAATGGCTATTGATTCGGCAAAAGCTTTGGGTATTTCTTCGAATTTATATGTGTTTGATACGCAATATTCGAGAGGAGATGGTAAAGCAGGTAATGATCGCAAAATTGAGCAACTCATCAATAATGGAGATTTTAATAAAATGAATGCTGTTATTGGTCCGTTGCTTACGTCTAATGTCGAAAAAGCAAGTCAGTTATTAAGAGATCGAGCCATACCGGTGGTTTCTCCAATCGTGCCTAATGTAAGTATGCGCTCTAATATGTTTCAATCGCGTCCCGATGATGAGATTTTGAGAGAGCAAATGCTGCGTTACATTAAGCAGGAAGGAAAAGGTAAAAATATAATTGTTATTGCAGATTCTAAAAACACAGGTATTAAGTCGAAACTTCTAGATTTATATCCAAGCGCTAAAGTGGTTTTTCCGGAGTCTTCAGATAGCGGCTACTATTTAAGAGCGAGTAATCTTACCTCTAAACTTTCAGAAACTATAGATAACTGGGTGATTTTAGAAAGTAATGATATTGCGTTAATCAGTAGTGTAACTACAAGCCTGAGTACGCAAGCGGCAAGTAAAAAAATCACTTTATTGACTACAGACAAAGGTTCAGCATATCAGAGTGATGATATTTCAAACATTACCTTAATGCGTCTTAATTTTCATTTCCCTTCTGTAGCGCGTAGCTATACCGAAAATCACGCAGGTTTTGTTCAAGCTTATGCGGATAAATACGGATATGTTCCCAACAGTTATGCGGTGCGCGGTTACGATCTTACTTTTGATACTATATTGCGTCTTGCGGCTGCAGAAAGTCTTTATGATGCTGCAGATGCGGGTTATATTACACAATACGTTGAGAATAAATTTAAGTATGTGCAGGATCCGGTTTCGGCGGGTTATTTCAATACTGCAGCTTATATTTTAAAATATGGAGAAAATTTAGAGGAAATCGTTGTTGAAATCCCCTCTGATCAAGGATCTTCATCTTACCTAAAAAACTAAATCATGACAAGTAAAGTAGTATATCTGGGTAATTTACGTACCGAATGTGAACACGTTAAATCAGGTAGCACGTTTATCACCGATGCTCCAACAGATAATAATGGAAAAGGAGAAGCTTTTTCTCCTACCGATACTGTAGCGACTGCTTTAGCAAGCTGTATGCTTACGGTAATGGGTATTAAGGCTGCTCAGATGGAAGATGTGCATTTAGATGGTTCTACTGCTGAAGTGACTAAAATAATGAAAGCAGAGCCTCGTAGAATTGCTAGAGTAGAAGTGAAGCTGAATTTAAAAGGAGTGGCTGATGATAAAAATCGAAAAATTCTAGAAAATACTGCAAGAACGTGTCCCGTATTAAATAGTTTACATCCTGATATGGAAAAGGAAATCATCTTTAACTGGATGTAATTGAGTGGAGCTTGTTATAAAATAACATCAATAAAAAAGCCCGATCAATTTGATCGGGCTTTTCATTTCTAAGCGGAAGTATTGTTTAATTAGGCGTTATAGCCTTATTTTACTTTATTTACGATTGCTTCAAAAGCTTCTGGGTGATTCATTGCTAAATCTGCAAGTACCTTACGGTTAAGTTCGATGTTTGCAGCTTTAACTTTACCCATAAACTGAGAATAAGACATTCCGTGCATACGAGCACCCGCATTGATACGAGTGATCCATAACGTACGGAAATTTCTTTTCTTTTGACGACGGTCACGGTATGCATAAAGCATAGCCTTTTCCACCGCATTTTTAGCAACTGTGTAGACGTTTTTACGTCTTCCAAAGTAACCTTTGGCTTGCTTCATTACCTTTTTTCTTCGGGCTCTAGAAGCAACTGAATTTACTGATCTTGGCATAATTTAATTGTTTTTGTAGCAGGCGGGTGACAAGCACCACTTTTAAAACTCTAATTTTTTCGTTTTGCCCAACTCCAGGGTTTATAAAATAATTTAACCGGTTACGTGCTTATTTAAGACGTAACATAATTTTCACATTATTCTCGTCAGCTTTGTGTACCAAAGTGTCGTGAGTTAACGCTAGCTTACGTTTCTTAGACTTTTTAGTCAAGATGTGACTCTTAAACGCGTGCTTTCTTTTGATTTTACCAGTACCTGTAAGCTTAAAACGCTTTTTAGCACTGCCTTTTGTTTTCATTTTAGGCATAATTCCTAGTTTATTTAATTATTCCGCTTATTACTGTTTGTTGTGATTTTTTTAAATCAAAACAATCCCGGCCTTTCTAAAAAGGTCGGGATTTATATTTTAAAAAGTCTAATGACTTTTATTTACTTTTCTTAGGAGCCATAAACATAATCATACGTTTACCCTCCAATTTTGGCATTTGTTCAACTTTACCATATTCTTCAAGATCTTGTGCTAAACGAAGCAATAAAATCTGACCTTGATCTTTATAGATGATTGAACGCCCTTTAAAGAACACATACGCTTTTAATTTAGCTCCTTCTTCTAAGAACTTGAGTGCGTGTTTCTTTTTAAACTCGTAGTCGTGATCGTCTGTGTTAGGACCAAATCTAATTTCCTTTACGACCACTTTAGAAGCTTTAGCTTTAATTGCCTTTTCACGCTTCTTTTGCTCGTAAACAAACTTTTTATAGTCCATTACCTTACAAACCGGTGGATTGGCGTTAGGAGAAATCTCCACTAAATCCAATTCCAGTTCTTGAGCGATTTCCAGTGCTTTGCTGGTAGGATAGATATCCATCTCTACATTATCGCCAACAAGGCGCACCTCACGTGCACGAATTTTTTGGTTGATATTGTGTTGGTCTTGCTTTTGGACTCTTGCGGGTCCTCTTGATCTTTTTCTACGTATTGCTATGGCTATATAATTTTAATTAAACTTCAAATTTTTTCAATGTCTTGGAGATTTCAGCATCAATCAGTTCAGCAAATTTTGCAACTGTCATCGTTCCTAAATCTTCTCCACCATGTTTACGTACAGAAACCGTACCATCATTGGCTTCTTTCTCGCCAATTATTAACATGAAAGGCATTTTCTGCATTTCTGCTTCGCGAATCTTCCTTCCCATAGTCTCTCCACGATCATCTATCGTGGCACGTACGCCATGATTTTCGAGCAAAGTTAATACTTTTTGAGCGTAATCCTCATAGTTTTCACTGAGTGTTAACACGGTAGCCTGTTCTGGCATCAACCAAAGTGGGAAATTTCCACCGGTGTGCTCAAGCAAAATAGCAACAAAACGCTCTAAACTTCCAAAGGGTGCTCTGTGAATCATCACCGGGCGGTGTTCTTCATTATCACTGCCTTTGTAGGTGAGTTCAAAACGTTCAGGAAGATTGTAATCTACCTGAATGGTTCCTAACTGCCAGCTACGGCCTAAAGCATCTTTTACCATAAAGTCTAACTTAGGCCCGTAAAACGCAGCTTCGCCGGTCTCTACGACATAATTTAAACCTTTAGCTTTAGCGGCATTAATGATCGCATTTTCGGCTTTTGCCCAGTTCTCATCAGTACCTATATATTTCTCCTTATTCTCAGGGTCTCTTAAAGAAACCTGAGCGGTAAAGTTTTCAAAACCTAGTGAACCAAATACATAAAGTACAAGGTCAATTACTTTCATGAACTCATCATCCAGCTGATCTGGCGTACAGAAAATATGCGCATCATCTTGTGTAAACCCTCGCACTCGTGTAAGTCCGTGCAATTCACCGCTCTGCTCATATCTGTAAACCGTACCAAATTCAGCATAACGCTTAGGAAGATCACGGTAACTCCACTGCATCGCATTATAGATCTCACAGTGATGCGGACAGTTCATAGGCTTCAGTAAGAACTCTTCACCTTCTGCCGGTGTCGTAATTGGCTGAAAGCTGTCTTCTCCATACTTCGCATAATGCCCAGAAGTCACATAAAGTTCTTTTTGACCAATATGTGGAGAAACCACCATCTCATAACCAGCTTTTTTCTGAGCAGCCTTTAGGAAATTTTCAAGACGCTCACGCAAAGCGGCACCTTTAGGCAGCCATAATGGCAGTCCTTGTCCTACTTTCTGTGAAAAAGTAAAAAGCTGAAGCTCTTTTCCTAGTTTTCTGTGATCGCGTTTTTTTGCTTCTTCAAGTAATTCTAAGTATTCTTTTAAGTCTTTTTGCTTCGGAAATGAAATACCGTAAACTCGGGTAAGTTGCGGCTTGTTTTCATCGCCTCTCCAGTACGCTCCGGCAACGCTCATTAATTTAACCGCTTTTACAAAACCGGTATTGGGCAAGTGACCACCGCGACATAGATCTGTAAAGGTATCGTGATCGCAGAAAGTGATCGAACCATCTTCTAGATTTTCGATCAATTCTACTTTATACGGATTTTCCTGTTCTTGATACATTGCCAGCGCATCTGCTTTAGAAACACTGCGCATTGAAAACTCGTGTTTTCCGCGAGCGATTTCAAGCATTTTATCTTCAATCTGCTTAAAGTCGTTCTCGCTGAGGGATTTTTCACCAAGATCTACGTCGTAGTAGAATCCTTTGTCAATTGCAGGACCAATCGTAAGTTTTACTCCCGGATACAATTCTTCTAAAGCTTGCGCTAAAATATGCGCCGAAGAATGCCAAAAAGCTTTTTTTCCTTCATCATCATTCCAAGTAAACAAAACAAGTGCACCATCCTCGGTAAGTGGGGTGGTGGTCTCAATCGTTTTGTTATTGTATTTAGCAGAAATAACATTTCGCGCCAAGCCGGCACTTATGCTGTTTGCAACATCAAAAGGTGTTGCTCCGCTTTCAAATTCTTTTACGCTGCCATCTGGCAAAGTAACTTGGATCATAATAAAATTTTAGGCTGCAAAGATAAAGGCTTTTGCGAGAAAATTAGATAGGAGTTATTCAAAAATTTATAGAAGATTTTAAGCGCTTCAAACGTATTAAATAGTGTTTGTTTTATCGAAGCATTACAGAATTCCGCGCGCTTTTATTTCCAAATATTTATTGATGGTATTCACGGTTAAATCTTCAGGCTTGGTAAGTACGGTTTGAATACCGTTTTTTTCAAGTTCCTTAACCATTAACTTCTTCTCATAGTGCATTTTTTGGGCAATCGTCTTATGATAGATCTCTGGTGTATTCTGAGCTTTTGTAGCGATTAGATCTTCAAGTTCCGTATTTTCGAATAAAATAACCACCAGGACGTGCTTTTGCGAAAGTCCTTTTAAATAGGGCAATTGGCGTTGCATCGCGCTGCTATGCTCAAAATTAGTGTACAAGAGCAATAAACTGCGGTGGGTTATTTTTCGCTTTACTTCAGCATATAATCTACCAAAGTCACTATCAAGAAAATTTGTTGAGATCGAATAAAGGACTTCAAGAATAGTATTTAAATGCGTTTTTTTGCTGCTGGCTGCGAGATGATTGTGTATGGTATTGCTGAAGGTTAACAACCCGGTTTTGTCGTTCTTCTTTAATGCTATATTACTGAAAGCAAGCGAACTGTTTATCGCATAATCGAGTAGGGTAAGGCCATTGAACGGCATTTTCATCACGCGGCTGGCATCTATGATGGAGTAGACAGGTTGTGATTTTTCGTCCTGAAACTGATTGATCATCAGCTCGCCACGCTTAGCGGTTGCCTTCCAATTTATGGTACGCACGTCATCGCCACTCACATATTCTTTGATCTGCTCAAACTCCATCGTATGACCTATACGCCTGATTTTTTTGAGACCAAATTGCGTCAGTTTATTATCAATCGCCAGAAAGGCATATTTTTTCATCTGAATAAATGAAGGATACACTTTGACCTCTTGATCTTTGCCGAAAGTAAACCTGCGTCTGGCGAGATTTAAAGTGGAATTGACATAGATATTCAGGCGTCCAAAAGTATAGACTCCGCGTTCTACCGGCCTTAATTGATAGTTGATTATAGTTTTTCCGCGAGACGGAATGCTTCCGGTTTTTAGAAAATCGCGTTTTTGAAACTGAACAGGAATTTCATCAATCACCGAAATACCAATAGCAAAATTAAACTTGCTTTGAATCGCTAAGGGGACTTCGTTAAGATCACTATTAGAAAATTTTTCAGGAAGCTTCCGCGATGCGTTTATTCCTTCCTTATTTCTAAAAAGTAGTACGACATCAAATAGAAATGCGACACTTAAAAAAAACGTTCCTAAGAGCGCTATGCTAAAAAGCGTATGCCACCAGTAGGAGAAAAGAAAGAGTACGATAAGCACAGCGAGTATAAAAAATAGTCGCTTACCGAGATAAAGATTTTTTATGAAGTTAATGATGCGCACTAACGAGGGACTTCAACAGATTGTACTAACATATCGATAACGGTTTCCGGAGTCATACCTTCCATCTCGCGTTCTGGAGAGAGAATAACCCGATGTCGTAAAACCGGAGTTACGGAGCGTTTTACATCTTCTGGAGTCACAAAATCTCTCCCGGAAATCGCAGCAAATGCTTTTGCAGCGTTCATAATAGATAGGGAAGCACGAGGCGATCCTCCTAGATATAAATGCGGATGCGTACGTGATTTTACCGTGATCTGCGCGATATAGTTGAGTATTTTTTCTTCTACTAGGATCTTACGGGTTTGCTCGCGATATTCTTGAAGTTGCTCTGGTGAAAGTACACTATTGATGGCTTCTGCTTGTGAGCCGGTACGCTCGTTTTGTGATTTAAGAATTTGAATTTCATCTTCAAGGTCGGGGTAATTCACTTTGATCTTGAATAAGAAACGGTCAAGTTGTGCTTCGGGAAGGGCGTAAGTTCCTTCTTGTTCAATAGGGTTTTGTGTGGCTAAAACCATAAAAGGTTTTTCTAATTCATAACGATGCCCATCTATGGTGATCTGGCGTTCTTCCATCACTTCAAAGAGTGCAGCCTGAGTTTTAGCCGGAGCGCGGTTGATCTCATCAATTAAAATGATGTTAGAGAAAATAGGCCCATGCTTGAATTCAAAATCACTGCTTTTCATATTTAAAACCGAAGTTCCCAGAACGTCACTTGGCATTAAATCTGGCGTAAATTGAATACGACTAAAGTTGGTGTTCAATGTTTTGGCAAAAAGTTTTGCGGTAACCGTTTTAGCAATTCCCGGAACACCCTCGATCAAAACGTGACCATCAGAAAGCAGAGCGACGATCAACAGTTCTATAAACTCGTGCTGGCCTACAATCACTTTTGCAAGTTCAGCTTTTAAAGCAGCTACATTGTCACGTAATTCTTCGAGCGGAATTCTGCTCTGAAACGCTAAGTTTTCTGAAGCTTCATCCGTTGAATCTTGAGGTGTATTTTGATTTTCAGGGTCCTTATAGGATTCTTCCATAACTAATGGGTGTTTTTAAAATTTTCTACAAGCGTATTGAGCTTTATAAGTTCGTCTTCGCTCACAACAGCCTTTTGTCTGATCAAGATAATATAATCTACGAGTGTTTTAATTTCGGATTGTGGTTTGCCGCTTTTAGCGGTTAATTTTTCAACAAAATCCTGACTAAAGCGTTCTGTTGATAAGGTGTAAACACTACGTATATGCTCTAAGATATGATTGATTTGGTGCATCGCAATTTGCCGATTATCTTTTTTATCAAGGTACATTCCGGCAATAGTTCTTGTATAATCTAATGTTTTATTAGGTAAAGGCTGAATCACGGGAATGCTACGTTGTTTACGCTTTCCTTCAAAAATAACCCACAGAATCGCTACAAGAATCAGCAAGTACCACGACCATTTTAAATATTTATTGGTCAAAATCAATCGCAACGGAGAAACAGCATATTCTTTACTGTTTTTATAATACTGATCTAAGTATATCGTGCCATCATCTGGGAGGTAAGACAGTGCTTTTGCAGTATATTCTGCATTAGTACTGTCTAACATAAAAACATTGGTAAAGCCTTCTGGGAACGTGTGTAAATAGACAGTTCCGTTCTTGTACGGTGTTTTTATAAAATTGACCTTGGGCTTTTTTATCTGTGAAGAATCATTATCACGAATCAAATCAAACACGCCAAGAACAGTTGTTTTAAGAGTGTCTATCTCATCAAAGTAAACGGTACCAACATCTTTATTTAATCGAAAAGGGCGCTCTGCTTTTAACCGCGGGTTGGTAAAATTAACCAGTGGTCGTTTTTTTTGGTTAGCCGTTTCGCTATAAAAATTTAGACCTAACCAGAGGCTGTCTAAAATGGTTTTGCTAATAGAGCCGGCCGAAACAAAAAGGGTATTGCCTCGTCCTACCCATTCTAAGAGTTTATTACTTTCGGTGGCATCATTATAAACACTTCCGTTTAGGAAAAAATAAGTGCTTCCTGCCGGTAGGGTGCTGTCTTGTAAAAACTCAAATGGTGGAATGTTGACTTCTTCAATTCGGTTTGCATTGATCACACTTGGCAATTGCTCGTGAAAAACATAGGTGCCAAAAGGAATTTTATCCTGCTTACCGTATCCCTTAAACCAGTTGATGGGTTCGGGTTGTGAAGCTTCGGCAAGAATCAAAACCGCAAGAAAAGCGATGAGTACCCCTGCCATTACTTTATAGCGTTTGCTCATAAATCTGCAGTGGTCTTTTTAAATTCTGTTTCGGCTTTTAAAAACTGGTGCGAACTCACATTAAAATTTCCATACCAAATAAAATCGTAGATCCTAGTGAGCTTGGTGAAGTCTGCACGCAAGGTATCGTTCTTGATTTCATAAACATAATCGGCATTGGTTTTTTGCGCTTGCCAATCTATAATATCTTTTTGTGCTAACTTTTGTAATAACAGTAAATAGTAAAAACGTACGGCGAGTCTATAATTGTTTTCTTTCAGCGCAGCATCAATAAGTTCTTGAATGTTTTGGGTCTCTATTATTTTTTGTTCGTCTGAAAGAATGACTTTGTTTAAAGCATTTGTTTTGAGAGGCGAACCGCCAAGGTCAATGCGCATAAAGAGCCAAACGAGCAAGGCTACCACCAAAATAATGATCAGATAAGGCAGTGCTTCAATAAGAAAACCAAGAATACCGCTAACTTCTTCTCCTTGTAAAAGCCATTGAATAAAAGAAGACCAGAGGTCATTAAGCCAGGTTTTAAAGCGCGTCCAAATATTATCTGGCGGAACAAAAGCCACATAGTCAAAGGCGTCATCCTGACGGTATTCTTCAAGTGCTTGCTCCTCAAAATATTTAGGCGCCACAACACTATCATCATAGCGCACTTGCCGGGCCACAGTTGTTGAATCGTTTGTATTTTGAGCAAATGCTGCAAACGAAAACAAGCAAATTAATATGTAAAACAGCTTAGTGATCATTAATGGTCTGAGCCAATACTTTCTATAGTTTCAAAGGTTCCGGTTTGATTTTTCTTTTCATTCAGATTGAAATAAATGAAAGCGATCGCGATGGCAAAAATTCCGGCAAGAATATATTGTACCGCCGATGAAAGCACGCTCAGCGTAATATAAACCCAATCAAACATACTTGACATATCGCCTTGAGAGATTGTTTCAGCAGAAAGAAAACCTTTAGTTAAGCTATATAAAATCACAGGGAGTGAAAGTACAATGTTAGCGATGTAAAGTAAAATACCTAAAACCAACATTGTGGCAAAGGTGATCCACCATTCATTTTTGATGAGTTTAAAACTGTCTGAGATAGAATCTCCCACAGCTTTATTTTCAAAAACCAGAATGGCCCAAGCTAACGACAGTGGAATCGCAATATAAACTCCGGGAAAGAAACACAACATAAACCCAAAGAACATCATTATAAAAATTAGAAAAGTGAGCCCGGTTAAGCTACCCAGTTCTGATTTTACAGAACGTTTTAACTCATCTTGATCTACAACCCCTTGATTGGCAACATATAGCTTGATATAGTTCAAGACGGTGCCATAGAGCACACCATAATAGAAAAACAGGGCGATAAACAAAGCTAAAATGGGTAGGAATAAATTAGCTGCGCCAAAAGTACCACCCTCTAAAAATGAAAAGTTGGCTGTTGCGCTCGTGTAGTATGCAGAGATAGCTATCAATACTAAAAACGGAATCGCTGCATTGCGTAAAAGTGCTTTAAACAATGGTTTGTACTCTAGCCGAATGAATTTAAATGTATCGGTAATTATGTCGCCTAGTTCGCGTTGTTTTTTAAATGTGATCAGTTCTTTCATCTAATGGTTGTAGTTGTTTTTTGAAATATATTCTGGGGTATACGACGTAGTAAAATAAAATTAGTAACAAAGAAAGTGTAATAATTAAGATGGCTAGCCAGTCTGGCATTTCGGTATGGCGGGTCACAAAACCTTCAAGAAAGCCGGCAATAATAAAAAACGGAATCGTACTCACCACGATTTTTAATCCGTCTTTCATACCGCGTTTAAAGGATTCTAGGCGGGTATAGGTTCCCGGGAATAAAATACCGTTTCCTAAAACCAAACCCGCTGCGCCGGCGATAATGATCACCGAAATTTCAATCGTACCGTGAATCCATATCGTGCGTACAGATTCCCATAGCAGTCCTTTATCATAAAAGAAATATTGAAAAGAACCCAGCATAACTCCATTTTGCATCATTAGATACAGGGAACCAATACTGAGTAAAATTCCGAAGATAAAAGCCATTAGCGCGACTTTAATATTATTTACGGTGATGCCCATAAACATTTCAACCTCGTTCATTTCTTTATATACCCTCATGGGATCGTTATCAGCTATATTTTCTAAGGTCATATTTACATAAGCATCTCCCAGTATACTACGCACGTAAGCGCCATCTGTCGCAGCGCTATAAGCACCTACGACACAAAATAGGGTAAACACTAAAAAAGAAATGAGCAACTGTCGCTGATACTTGTACATCAACAACGGAAACTCTTGAGTGAAAAAAGTGATGAAACGCGTGCTGGATTCTCGCTTGGTTTTATAGATTTTTTGATGCGATTGCGAGGCCAGATGGTTTAAGTATTGCGCGGTTTTACTCTGAGGATAAAAGGTCTTCGCATAGCTAAGATGATCTGTAACTTCAAGATATAAAGCAGATAATTCGTCAGGTGATAAATCAGTATGATTACCAGAAAGAACGTTTTCAAATCTTATCCATTTGTCCTTATTTTGCTTCACAAAAGCCGCCTCGCGCATAAATTGAATTGTTGTGATGCTCATTAAAACAGCCTCAAAAATGGGTTTAATGAGAATGGTATCGTTCAAAGATAAAAGAATAGTAGATTACGTGTGCTTATTTAAGGCCTAATTTATTTTTTTGCATTTTGAGCGCTCGGAAACAAAAGTTTTAATAAACATTTTTTAATCTCGATTGTCGGGAATAGCATTTAAGTTAATGGATAATTTTCAAATTGAAACTGCACAAAATGTGAGCATACAGCAGCAAGTTGCAGGTATTGGTGATCGTATTTTGGGCTACCTGATAGACCTTTTAATCTTAGGTGCTTACTGGATTGCCTCCATCTTTTTGCTTTCTGCATATGGTCTGGACTCTAATTCTGACGGTTCGATCAATATTTACTTTATGATCGTTGGGATTCCTTCGTTTTTATACTTTTTATTACTCGAAGCTTTTTGGGATGGTCGTACCCCGGGTAAGGCCGCTTTAGGTTTACGTGTGGTAAAAATAGATGGCTCAAAACCGGGTTTTGGAAGTTATTTTGTGCGCTGGTTGATGCGTATGGTAGACATTACTCTTACCAGTGGGGGAGTAGCGGTATTTACCATTTTGCTTAACGGAAAAGGGCAGCGTCTTGGAGATATCGCTGCCGGAACAACCGTAATTACTGAACGTAAAAAGGTAAAAATCAGCCATACAATTTTAGAAACTATAGCAGACGATTATGTGCCTAAATATCCGCAAGTTACTGTGTTTACAGATGCCGATATTCAAAAGGTAAAAACCATTTACACCGAAGCACGCCTGCACAGCAAACACAATGTTATTCTAAAATTGAGTCAGAAATTGGCGGCAACCATGCAGATCACTCCAGAAGAAACACCTTTTAACTTCGTAGATCGCGTGCTTAAAGATTATAACTATTACACCCAGCAGTAATGGAAAATATTGCCAGTATAATTGATATTTTAGGAACTATCGCATTTGCGATTTCGGGAGTGATCACGGCAACAAAAAAGCGTATGGATCTTTTTGGGATCTTGATCATTGCGACGGTTACTTCGGTGGGAGGTGGCACTTTACGCGACTTACTCATTGGCAAATCGCCGGTTTCTTGGTTGCTAGATTCAACCTTTGTATATATCATCGTTGCGACTACTATAGTTGGTATTATTTTTAGAAAGCAATTGCGTTACGTGCGCAGATCACTATTTTTATTTGATACCATTGGTATTGCGTTATATACGGTCACCGGTGTAGAAATTGCATTGTTGATCAATCTGGATCCGGTTATTTGCGTGGCTCTCGGGACTATTACTGCTTGTTTTGGAGGGGTAATTCGCGATATTCTGTGTAATGAGATTCCGGTGATTTTTAGAAAGGAAATTTATGCGAGTGCGTGTATTGCAGGAGGAACGTTGTATGTCATTATGCACCATTACGGCATTGCTGCTGGTGTAAATGCAGTAGTTTCAGGACTTGTGGTAGTTGTCATTAGAACGTTAGCGGTGGTATATGAAGTGCAACTGCCTTCTATTTATAGCAAGGCAGAGCGGTAGCAGACTGCAATTACTTTTGTAGCTTTAAAAAAACTTTCAATCATGGGTAAAAAGCTTCCGCATCTCAATCAACAACTTCAAGAATTTATAGATGCCCAAAAGATATTTTTTGTGGGTACGGCAGCTGCCGAAGGACGTGTGAATATTTCACCTAAAGGTATGAACACCTTTTATATTCTGAATGAACAAGAGGTACTTTGGCTAAATCTTACCGGAAGCGGGAACGAAACCGCAGCGCATTTGCTCGAAGATACGCGGATGACGATTATGTTTTGTTCGTTTGAAAAAAATCCATTGATCTTAAGACTTTTTGGGGAAGCCGAAGTTTACCATGAGCGCGATGATCAGTTTGCTGCGTACATGAAGTATTTTGAAGAAACTGCAGGTTCCCGACAAATCTTCAAGTTAAAAATAGATTTGGTACAAACTTCCTGTGGTTTTGGAGTTCCTTTTATGGACTATAAAGGGGAACGCGAAACGCTAAAGGTTTGGGCCGAACAAAAAGGAGAAAGCGGTATTAAAGAATACTGGACCGAAAAAAATCAGACCAGCTTAGACGGTTTAGAAACCGGGATTTTTAAAGATTAAAAAGCTTAATCGAGCAATTCTACTTTTAAATATACATTTTCAATAGGCCACTCGTTGTCATCTGTTTTGAGCTTATTGATCTCGTCAACCACATCCATACCTTGAGTTACGCGGCCAAAAACCGTATGCTCGCCGTCAAGATGATGAGCACCACGCTCAGGAACCACAATAAACCATTCAAAAGGTGAAGAGGCATCGCTGATATTTTGCTCTAAATATTTTGCAGCCGAAAATGCCCCGCGTACGTGTGTATGATTGGCACTAGCTTCGTTGGGAATGAGATAATTTCCGATACGCTGACGCTTCTTAGGTGTTTCATACCCATCGCTATTTCCACCTTGTACAACAAAATCCAGCGCATTGCGATGAATCATGGTCTCATCAAAATAACCTTGTTTTACCAGAAGCACAAAGTTGGCACGATGTAAAGGCGTATCTCGGTAAAGTTGAATGTCAATATCACCAAATTTAGTTGAAATCCGTGCTCGCGTTTCTTTATTCTTTTTTCCGTATTCGGTCAAAAAGGGGATTAGCTCTGCTTGAGATTCAATAATTGAACCCGGTTTTTTCTTAAGACGCTCGTTTTCGGCTTGAGCTTTTTGCTCTGGAGTGCTATCTAAAACAGTCTCAGTTTGTTGCGTCTCCTCGGCTTTTTCTTTTGTTTTTTTATCTTCACATCCGGCTCCCGTCAATAGAATTAAGCTAAGTAAAAAGTAAAGAGAAGTACGCATATATGCAGTTTGATGAGTTTTTAAAACAAGTTCCAAAATTAAGCAATTTGGAATTATTAGGACAAGAAGCGCAGTTTCTTATGGCGCCTGATGAACGCATTCGTGCATTAAGCGAAATGGATATCGAAGCCAAAAAGCCGCGATGGGCAGGGGTGATGGCGGTTTTTTATCCTAATACTAAAGGGGAAACGACACTCGTACTCATTTTAAGAAAAACCTATAAAGGAGTTCACAGTAACCAAGTAGGCTTCCCCGGTGGTAAAGCCGAAACCTGTGATGAGAGTATTAAACATACTGCTTTGAGAGAAACAGAAGAAGAAGTAGGCCTTCCGCAAAACGAAATAAATGTCGTGAAGAAGCTCACTAAACTATACATTCCGCCAAGTAATTTTTGGGTACAACCTTTTATAGGCTATGTAGAGCAAACTCCGGTATTTACCAAAGAAGATGCAGAAGTTGAAGCAATATTAGAAGTTCCGTTAGAGGAGTTTCTTGCAGACAAAAGCGTTATAACGCAACGCATAGATACCTCTTACGGGACGATGCTTGACGTTCCTGCTTTTTATCTTTCAGAGCACGTGGTCTGGGGCGCGACCGCAATGATGCTAAGTGAAGTCAAATGGGCATTTCAGCAAATAGATCGACTTTAGGCATATAATTTGAAGTTTTAATTTTATATTTCACAACTATCCTTTTATTACGTACAAAAAACTATGGGACTTTTTAAAACCAATCCGTTTGGGCATTATGACTTCATCAAGAAGTGGCTTATACGAGTGGCGGGTGTGATGTCACATCGCCGCTATCGTGGTTTTAATGCGTTACAGATTGACGGTTCTGAAATTATAAAAGATCTGCCGGACACAAACGTACTTTTTGTCTCTAATCATCAAACCTATTTTGCTGATGTCGTTGCGATGTTTCACGTATTTAATGCGAGTTTAAGCGGTAGAGTAGATAGCATCAAAAACGTAGGCTATCTGTGGCAGCCTAAACTCAACATTTATTATGTAGCAGCAAGCGAAACGATGCGCAGCGGATTACTGCCGCGTATTATGGCTTATGCCGGTGCAGTTTCAGTTAGCAGAACCTGGCGATCTAAAGGAAAAGAGATTGACAGACCCGTAAATTTGAGCGATACCGAAAATATTGGGATCGCATTGCACGACGGCTGGGTGATTACTTTTCCGCAGGGAACTACAAAACCTTGGAAACCCATTAGAAAAGGTACCGCGCATATCATTAAACAATACAAACCTGTAGTAGTGCCAATTGTGATTGATGGTTTTAGAAGATCTTTTGATAAAAAGGGAATTCGTATTAAAAAACGCGGAATTCTTCAGACTATGGAAATTAAAAAACCATTAGATATCGACTACGAAAATGATAGCGTAGAGGATATTGTAGAAATGATTGAGTATGCCATAGAGCAGCATCCTTCCTTCTTAAAAGTAATTCCTCAGGAAGAATTAGAGAAAGAAGAACAGCTTAATCAAACCCGTAGATGGGACTATTAGTCAGTGAAATAAACATTTAAATTTCTTGAGTTTTAACATTTCTTTGGCATAGCGCTTGCAACTAATTAAAACAAAGAATGTTAAATATTGATTTTAGGTTGATTTTTCTTTAACCTTTGCATACTATTAATGTAAATATTGCGTTAAAGCCCCAAAATCAATTAGACCCAAAAATTGTTTATGAGAAAACTAAGTTTCGCCCTTGTATTGCTAGTAGTAGCAATGACTTCAAAAATAACAGCACAAGAACTTCCATTTAAAGATTGTATTGATGCACCGCTAGAAGATTTTAACAGCAGTGTTTTAACTACTCAATTATACAATCAGATCGCTAAAGACCCTACAATGAAACGCCTAGTAGACCAGAAAAAGATGGCTGTGGGTATTGTGAGTCTTGATGACCCTAATGCGATTCAATATGCAGGTCTTAACGGTGAAGAAATGATGTATGCTGCAAGTTTGCCTAAAATTGCAATCCTACTTTCAGCGATGGATGCGATCGAAAAAGGAGAACTTAAAGAAACCGCAGAAGTTAAAAAAGATATGTGGTTGATGATCAGCAAATCAAATAATCAGGCCAGTACCCGTATGATTGATCGTCTGGGGTATGACAAAATCTCAAGTGTACTTACCAGCGACCGTTATAAGTTATATGATCAGAGTAAAGGCGGTGGTCTTTGGGTAGGCAAGCGCTATGCGGCTGCCGGAGAACGTAGACCTGATCCAATGAAAGGACTAAGCCACGCCGCAACTGCAGAGCAAGTTTGCAGATTTTACTACAAATTAGTTACCGGTAAATTGGTAAGCCCAGAGCGTTCTAAAGCAATGCTTGATATTATGGAGAATCCTTCATTGCACCACAAGTTCGTAAATACGCTTGAGCGTATAGCACCTAATGCACGTCTATTTAGAAAATCTGGTTCTTGGAAACAATATCATTCAGATTCTATTTTAGTTTGGGGAGAAGATGGCCGCAAGTATATTATGGTAGCGCTTATTGAAGATCCTAACGGTGAACAAATTATAAGAAATTTAGTATTTCCTGTAGAGAAAGCTCTACAAAAATCTCGAACTTTACTTGCGAGTGCTACAAAAGGCGCTGGCAACTTAGGTGATTAAGAAGTTCCTTAAAAAGACGTTTAATATAAGAGATGGTGAGATAACCATCTCTTTTTTCATGCAGTTATACGTCTTTTTGATCATCACGATCCTGCTTATTGTAAAACCTACTGTCAACGCGCTTTTTCTAAAGGGGCTGGGAGCAGATAGTCTTGCGTTTGGTTATTTACTTATTGCTGCAACGGCAATCGTAACATCATATTTTTATAATCAAGCGGTAAGGCGGTATTCTTTACGTCGTATTATGGTTTCATCGCTGGTGTTCTTTGCACTGGCTTTTGTGTTTTTGGCCGTATTGTATAAGCTAAACGCTATCGGCGCCATAGCGCTTTATATTTTCTATGTCATTAGCGGAATTTTCGCTGTACTCACCACAAGTCAATTTTGGTTGTTGGCTAATATGGTATTTAATGCCAGAGAGGCCAAAAGACTTTTTGGTTTCATCGGTTCCGGGGCAATTGCAGGAGGGATTTTTGGAGGCTACTTAACGACTATTCTCGTGCCGTATATTGGTAATGGAAACATGCTGCTTATCGCCGCATTGTTTATAATTTCCTGTATTCCGTTACTATCCTTGATCTATAAAAAGGGATACGTCAGTAGAGCTTCAATTTCAGAAAGTAGTAACCATTCGCTTGGGGACTCTGCATATAAGCTTTTATTAAAATCGCGACACTTAACCTATCTGGCCTTGATCATAGGTTTAGGTGTTATTGTTGCTAAACTTGTAGATTTTCAATTTAGTGATTTTGCTGCGCGATCAATTCCTGATGCAGATCAACTGGCCTCGTTTTTTGGCTTTTGGTTTTCAACCTTCAATTTGGTCTCGCTTGGGATTCAATTGTTTTTGACCAACCGGGTAGTAGAAAAGTTGGGAGTTAATAGTTCGTTGCTAATCCTTCCGTTAGGTATTGCACTAGGTTCTTTATTATTCCTGACATTTCCGGAGTTATGGGTGCTCATAATCATCAAAGGTATTGACGGAAGCTTTAAACAATCTGTCAATAAAGCTGCTACCGAACTTGCGATGGTGCCGGTTTCTTTAGAAATAAAAAACCGCACCAAATCATTTATCGATGTGGTGGTTGATAGTGTCGCTACAGGAATTGCCGGCTGTCTTTTAATTTTTGTGATAAAAGGATTGTCGTTACCGTCTAACTATGTTACAGTAATTATCATTTTTCTGATTTTGGTTTGGATTGTCGGAATTTTTAGAGTTAGAGATTCTTACTTTAAGAGTTTTAGGCAAAGTCTTAAAGAAGCTGTTGAGGTCACCGAAGGCGTTCCGAGGCGCAAGCGCAAGTCACCTTTAGAGCTAGGGAAACGTATTTTAAGCAATGGGAATCCTTTACAAATTGTAGAATATCTCAACCATCTAAATAAACGTAATGCTAAGATCTTAAAGCAAAAAATTATTCCTCTACTGAATCACGTAGATGATGCGGTTAAGATCGCTGCGATTAATCAACTCTACCATTATCCTGAGGGCACTGCGTTAGAAGCCGTGCGCGATATGGTGCATCTTAAAGATGACGAAGTAGTGTATGCGGCGATGAATTATCTCATTTTACATACTTCTTTAAATGATAGCCGAATTTTTGATAGCTATCTCAATCACAGCAGCGATTATATTGCGCACGCAGCCTTACTTTGCCTGGCCAAAGAAGCACGAAATAACCAACAGATCGCAAGCCGTTACAATCTTGAATTGCGTATTGAGTTGTGGCTGGCAGAATTAGAATTGCCAGATAGCGATCACCGTCCTGAGGAACTTTCATTTCTGTTAGAGTCTATTGGTTACGCGCAGATGCCGCAATTCTATTCTTTTATTTCGGCTAACTTTAATAACCGGAATCCGCATATTGTAAGCCACGCCATTATCGCTGCAGGAATTTCGAGAGCTCCGCAATTTATTGATGCGTTGATTGATTTTCTGACGGTTAAACAGTACCGAAAAGATGCCATCGCAGCGCTTATTGCTTACGGGGAGAGCATTAGTGAGATCTTGCTAGCCAGAGAAGCTGAAAAATTATTGAAAAACAATGCAAAGAAATATATCCCGGCGGTGATACAGACGTTTGAGACACAAGCTTCTGTGCGTGTCTTACTGCGCTTACTCCAGAGTCGCGATAACCTTATTCGCCGTGCTTCAGCAAAATCATTACATAAATTAAAAGGAAAGAATCCTAAGCTTAATTATTTCCCCAAAACGGTATTTAGGCTTCTATTGCAGTATACCTTTGAGTATCGGGATATTGTAAGTAGTCGTAAAGTGATCAAAAGCAATTTTAATGCTAAGGCATATGATCGCTTACCGGAAGATGATCAAACCGAATTACTTCAAGCACGCGAAGGTCTGCTAGAGGTTTTAGACCGACAACTAAGCTTGCGTATTGAAACCATTTTTCAACTTCTTGCGGTGTACTACAGCCGAAAAGATCTTGATGTGGCCTATAAAGGTTTCGTGAGCACAGATCGTGATACTAGAGCGAATGCTATCGAGTTTTTAGATAATATTCTTTCCCCTAAATTAAAACACAGTTTATTGCCTTTATTAGAGCTCGCAATTATCGAAGACGTAGATGTGTATCAAGAGATTTTAGAAGATGATATCAGTTTTAATAAGGCCCTTATAAAACTCATTGAAGTAGGTGATGGTAACCTTAGACTTCCTGTGATCTATTTAATTCAATTTTTAGGAGATACTTCATTCCTACCGTTGCTAGCCGAACTCAAAATAACCGCTAAAAACCGTGATGTGCGCTCTTTCGCTTCCTTAGCGCTTAAAAAGTTGCAACCTGCTTTATTAGATACGACAACTGGTACTTCATTGGGCTCTTAAACTTCCTGGCTGCGTTCTTTCAACACCAGTACAAGCTGGGCTAAGGTTTTCTCAAAGGTGGCATAATCTTCTTCTTTAAGATCTACGTCGCTAAAAAGATTTGCAATTTGCTGCGGAATACTTACTGCTTTTTCCTTTAGCGCTTGACCGCTAGGTGTGAGTTTGACTAAAACCACACGCTCATCGTGCTGGGCACGACTACGCACCAATAACTCTTTTTGTTCTAAGCGTTTAAGAAGTGGGGTGAGGGTATTAGATTCTAAAAGTAAGCAGGATCCAATGGCATTTACGGTCTGCTCCCCATTTTGCCATAAAACCAGTAAAACCAAATATTGCGGGTAGGTTACATCCAGTTCTTTTAGCAAAGGAGCATACATTTTGGTCATAAGCCGTGAAGCCGCATAAAGCGGAAAACACAATTGGTTTTCAAGATGCAATTGAGGAGTTTCTTGATTCATTTACAGAATTTTTTCAATGTCTTTAGTCAGATGCTCAGGCTTAGTCAGGGGTGAAAAGCGCTTTACAGGTTGTCCGTTTTTGTCAATGAGAAATTTGGTGAAATTCCATTTAATGCGACTTCCTAAAGTTCCGCCAAGCTGCTTCTTTAGGTATTTAAAAACGGGATGCGTATTACTGCCATTAACTTCAATTTTATCAAACATTTTGAAATGAACACCGTAATTCACCTGGCAAAATTCTTCAATAGCATCAGCGCCGCCCGGCTCTTGATTACCAAACTGATTACAAGGAAAGCCTAAAATCTCTAAACCATTATCTTTATACTTCTCATACAGTGCTTCAAGTCCCTCATATTGTGGCGTAAGGCCGCACTTGCTCGCAGTATTCACTACAAGAACCGTTTTTCCCTTAAAAGAATTCATTGATATCGTTTCTCCCTGAAGTGTTTTTGCTTCTAAATCGTAGAAATTCATAGCTTATTTTTTAAATTTATTCTTCAAATAGGTGAGTGCTCCGGTAGACCAAAGCGCCCATAAGATCAACACCGGTTGAAAAAACAAGCGTATTAACCTTTTTTGATCAGTATCTAAACCAAAAGCATCAATACCATTGGTGTACTGCGAAATGTTTCCTGGAAAGATCAGCACATAAAAAAGTGCTAAGATCAAGCCCACTTTAATGCGATGCTTGGTTATGAAGATCATTGCGAGACCTAATAGAATTTCTGTAACCCCCGAAGCGAGTACCACAAAATCCATAAAAGCGGCACTATCCGGTAGCCAGCGTGGTACCTGAGCCTGAAATTCTTGTCGCTGAAAGGTGAGATGCCCAACGCCGGCAATGGCCATTAAAGTACCTAAGATAATCCTAAAAACGCTTTGAGTGGTAGTATATTTCATTTTATATCTTTTACGATTAAATCGTGTGCGATTTAAAATTAGCAAAAAATACTTTTGACACAAAACCAAAATTTAATTTAAGCTTATTTAAGCATCTCAACCTAAAATTTAAGCTTCAGAAAGTTCTATAAGCTTGTCTAAAGCTTTGGACCACGTAGTATTAAAGTAATCAAGATAATCTTCAGGGACCTCGCTCGTTACGGTAACTGTGGTGATCCCTTGATGCTCCTTAAAGCTATAATTCTCTAGGTTACCAGCCCACGATGCTACCTCAGGACCTTCAGTAATTTCCTGAGTTCCTTTTAAAATTCCATAATGGCGTATAGAGATAAATTCATTAGGAATATTCTCGACGATTTCAGAAATCATTCCGCCACGGTTCCCTTCTTTATCAGTACCCACAAAGTATATTTTTGAACCTTTTTCCCAACTTCCTTCATAGGTTGAAGTGGGATCAAACGCTGCCGTCCACTTCTCATAAGTTTTGATGTTATCTAAGCCTAGCATTGTACGGTACACCTTTGTCGCGGGCGCTTGGATCTCTTTTTTATACTGAATAGTTTTCATAGGGCTTATGGTTCGTGTTGATTATTTTCTGAATCTGAATTCCGTTTGAATTTAGTAAGATTCTTTAATAATCTGACGAGAATTTTTTAGACTTAAATGAACTTGGTAAATAAAAAATCCCGTCCAAAAAATGAACGGGATTTAATGCGTACAAATTTTATATGTTATTGCCCCGTAGCTGAAGCTTTTGGCTGGTTTACTTCTTGTAAAACTTTATCAATACGGCTTGCGAGATACATATGATCTGTAGCCGAATTTTTCCTAAGCACGTTGGTCATAAGACACACAATATACTTGGGACCGTCATCAGGATGCTCTACAATAATTACAGAATTCATATAATTAAAAACATTTCCGGCATAGTCGCCGCAAGCACCTTTACTTTTATCACATTTATAAAAACTTCCGCTTTTGAAATACACAGCGGCTGAGTCTAATTCATGAGAATATGCATACCGAATACGACGTTCTGTTTGATACATAATGCGTTTCATTTCTAAACTAGAAAGAGAGTCTACCGCTTTCCCTTGTTCTAGATTGATCAAAAACTTCATCAACCCTTTTGGTGAACCAATACTGCCGCCCATTCTGCCTACGTAGCGTTCTCCACCGTTAGTAAAAAAACCACCCAGACGCCACTCATCTTCTGTGATTCCCATTGCGCGTAAAGGTTCGTTTACTACTTCATTAGCAAGTCTGGTCACCTCGCCACGATCTGTATCTTTAAACCATTGCATAGCTTCCTCGTCAGTAAGGTCAAAGTATTTTTCTCCAAAAACCTTCAATAATAAAGCCTCACGATAGACCACGCTGGCAGCCCCGTTATTACTTACGGCAACCATATGGTCAATCCATTCATAAAGGCTAAAAACATCATCCTCGCGCGCGGTTCTTCGGGTTAATTTATCTTGCTCAATATCATAAACCGGAATCGTGTGATGGTCATATACTGCAAACGGACCGCCTTTTACACGTTTATATTTAAGTAGGTTCACTCGTGCACCCCAATCATCAGGACACAATTTTTCAAGTTGATCAAACATTGCGATAAGAATAGCTAATTTACCCACGCTTCCCGGTTGATATCCTCGGGTTTCATTTCGCGCAGCGTATTTAAGATTGGTACTATCAGTCATATCTAATACCGAGATCGAATAGCTCTGGTCTAAACCATAAAACAAACCGCCTATTTTTTTCTGAAATTCTGCATCTTCAGTCATATAAGCGATCGCGCTATCTTGTTTTGCGGTCAATCGAAGTTTTATATCCTCAACCGAAAGATAGGCTCCGGCCGGAATACGATTATACGCAATACTGTCGCGCACTATTTTTTCTAATTGGGCCAGTCTGTCAATGCCTGTTCGTTCATATCCGTCAATAGGGTAGAAGCTGTCAGGTACTGCAAATGCTAAGGTTAGGAGAATGACCGGTATGCAGATTAGTACTTTTTTCATAGGTTGTTTTTATAGAAATTACTGCGGAAGTTTAAAGTTTGCTATCCATCTCAATATATTCGTCAGGATTGGTTTTAGGCGAAATGGAGTCAAGATATCCATTGCTCAGCGCATTTTTATTTTCGACAAATGGTCTGATCTGAAACAGCCATAATTTATCATCTTGAAAACCTAATTCTACATCATAAGCAGCCTTAGGATCACTATTAGTTTCTTCAGGAATTTTTGATCTAATTTCATCTGCCACTTCTCTTAAGCTTTGAATATTTTTTTCATTCAAGATCGAAGCTTCAAAAGAGGTTGAATATCCTTTGGTTCCCCCGGAAACAGGAAGTCTAATATAGTCTGGCTGTCTTGCTGGAGCTAATAGTTTAGTCGTGTTAGCGGTTACTAAGCGAGTTTCGGCAGCTTGACCGTCAACGGCTCCACCGGCACCTCGGCTAAATGCAACCGTAAGATCCTCGTCTGTTCCTTCGTTGATTCCTTTGGTGATCATAACGCCGCTATAATCAACATCAACACTTGGGATCACAAGTATTGAAGGAAACACATTTTCGGGATTAGAAAGATATACTTGGCGCCATTTAAAACTACGCTCGGTATAAGGCGACGCCCATACTTTTTTAATTCCGTCTAAGATCTTTTGTTCTTCTACCACATTAAAAAGCGTCAGGTTTAATCCGGCACCTGTGAACTCTTTTAAGTCTTCCATATTGGTGTCACTACGTAAAAACACCGGGGCTTGTCCTATAGGTTTACCAAAAATAGAAGCAAATGAATTACGCAATTCGCTCACAAAGGCAGGTTTTAATTGCATCGCATTGATCGCGTCTCTCAAGGTAGCAAGTTTGGCGAGTTGATAATCTACCACCTGAGCATCAGGAGTTCCTGCCTGGCGTTTAGCTTCGGCGGTTTCAAACATTTCGGTAAGAAATTCCCAGTAACTTTTACCTTGACCGGGCATTGGGAGATTCATATGATCTCTAAAAATCCCAAAAGGAATCACTAGTCCTTCAACTACGTGATCCGGGAACATTTTCTTTAACTGACCTAAATTTGCAGCTTTTGGACCCGACAGAATACCGCTTGCGGAAGCATCGATATCCCTCATATTGAGAATGCTTTTTTGATCTAACTGAATTTTTTCGATTGGGACGGCAATTTTTGTTTGCTTACGTTCTTCAGATGAAAAAAGCGCTTTTTCTTCCGAAGTCATTTCATCTGCAGGTTTTAGGATCACTGTACCTTTATTTGAAACTGCGTAAAACACTTCTTCGCCATTAAACTCTTGAAGATCTTCAAGATTCTTATCACTTAAAGCGGCGTTAGGAATACCTAAATTACGCGCGAGAAGCTGTACGTGAGAAACTAAATTTCCTTCATCTACAGTAGCAATTCCGGCAACCGGTTTAAGGTCTGAAGGTGGACGTTTAAAGATGTAGATCTTTTTATTAGAAACTTCAACCGCATCCGGATTTCCAGATACGACAACCAATTCGCCCAGTGCATAACCAGGATTCAAGCCGTGAATAGCGCTTTGCTCATCAATTTGCATCACATCGTTCTCCAAGTTTGATTTATTTGAAATAAAATCACCCAATTCGCTAACCGTTTTTCCTAAAGGAAGCGCTACAGATGACCGCACGCGATCGTCGATAAAGCCCATTGCGAGCGGTTCAAATTCGGCGTATTTTTCAACTACAGCATCGTAATTGGCTTTAGCCATTGCCGCACTCCATTGCACGATGCTGCGCGAAGTGTTTAAAATGGAATTTAATTCGGCTAAAGAAACTGTTGTATAATTTATAGGAGCAATAACTGAAGCCACTTCTTCCCATTCCCAAACCTCGAGAAGTCCGGTGCCGGCAGTTGCGTAGCTTAGGTAATAGTTTTTATCTAAGAGGTCACGCAAATCTTCAGGTTCCCAATCTGCGGCTTTTTTCAGAAGCATTTCTTCTAACTTTAAAGAAACATCTAAAAGCGTTAGGCGCTCTGAAGCCTTTTTCACTTGCGTTACCTGCGTTCTAATATTGCACAAAAGATCACTAATCTCAGGAATGATATCGTAAGCCGGAGTGTTGTTATCAAAGTCTGTGGTAAACTTGAGCAGTTGCTGTTTTACATCAAAGTCCCCTTTAATGCTCGCAACTTGATTTTTAAGGCGCTCTAAATTGATAGGTGCATAATATTCATTTAGCGTAGCCACTAAAGCATCAAATTGCTCCTTAAGTTCTGGAGTGAGTTCGTCGCTATATTCCTGACGGAAATTTTGCACAAGAGCAAGATCGCTAACTTCCGGCTGCCCGTGAATTTTCACGCGAACGTCCATAAATTTCGGGAATTCTTCAGCGATAACTTTTGATTCGCTTCGCATACGCTGTGCAATATTGTCATCGCCAGAATGCGGTATATCTTTTAAAGATTGACGAATAACGTAGTAATTCTTATCTAGTCGGGCGTCATCTTTAAGTAACCATTCGTAGAATTCGATTCCCCAGGCTTCTTCGTCTTCAGATTGAATCGCCCCGCGGTAAAATTGTGCTTTTTCCAGAATCCACCCATTATCTACGCTTTGCAAATATTTGTTGAGTTGGTATTGTTTCAGTCGGCTTTGTTCTTGTGCTTCATCCCAAAATTTATTTTTATCAGCTGCGGCTAAAATTTCACCAAAAAATAAATGATTACGCTCCGCCAGATTTTCGGTTAGCGGTTTATAGCTTGCGTGCTGAATACCGTCTACGCCTTCCGGACACGGATCTTTAGGCTCACGCATAGTGCCATCTTCACAAAACCAACGTATACGTAAATAAGGACCGCGAGGGTCCTTCTTAAAATCTTGAATGGTTTGCTTTATAGATGCAGAAGTGTATTCTTGTGCTTTTACAGTAAATGCATTCAGCAAAACAGCAATAAAAAGAACGAGTAAGACTTTGGGCATAATAGGTTGTTTGTCACAAAAATAAGTGTAGCACTTGTTAATAGCTCCATAAAAAAGATTATGATTTTCTTAAATCTTTATAAGTTTTCGCTAATCACGATGTTTCCCAAAAGCCTGCCCTGAGATGTTTTAAAAAAGTGGTAATGGTTCAGTATAAAAAAGCCTGTCTCAATCAAGACAGGCTTTAATATTCTAAGAATAAAGAAGAGAAGCAATCTAGTCACGCATTTCCAGCTTGCTAAGCTCTTTGTAATTACGTTTTAAACGGCGTAACAAAATACCGTATAGTAACTTGTAGAAAGCCCATAGCAATGCGACTAAAACGAGCAGCATCACAATAAATACGGCTATAAATCCTAACGGCATAGATTGCGTACCGTCTTCGGCTTGTATCATTACATCGTTGAACTTCGGGTCAAAATTGAGCATTGCAATGAATACCACCATCCCGATAATAAAAAAGATTATGAGGTTATAAGCGACATAAAAGTTAACCGTACGTCTCACTTTGAGAATACGACTCATTAAATGCTTAGTATTGTCTGTAGTTTGTACTTCTCTATAATTCTTGTAAAAGAGATAGATAAAGATGCCTAGAACGGCATATTGCAATACAATACCTACGATTTCAAATTCATACAAATGTATTTGTCGAAGGGTCTCAAGGGTTTCGGCGTTTACCGTAGTTATGTTAAGAATAGTCCATAATACAAACTCAAAAATAGATACATATAAAATCCACTTCATCAAAGACGAAGAGCGTTTATGAATCATTTTATATATAGTGTCTACACTTACTTTAGGAAGATCTGCCTCTTGGCGCTTCCAGTCTTTTTTTAAGAAATCTAATTCATCCATCGTTCTACACATTTAATAAGTCTTTCAACTTTCCTTTTACCCGGTTCATTTTTACTCTGGCGTTCACTTCAGAAATACCTAAAGTTTCAGAGATCTCGCTATAGGGTTTGTCTTCCAGATAAAGAAATACCAGCGCTTTATCAATATCGTTGAGTTGCCTGATCGCCGAGTACATTAATTTTAATTGTTCTTCAATAGTGTCGTCATAATCGGTACTGGCTATTTTAAACATCACGTTATCGTAGTCTTGCGTTTTAATCCGTCGCTTAGACTTGCGATATAGCGTAATTGCTGTATTGAGCGCTACACGATACATCCAGGTGGTAAACTTAGAGTCTCCTCTAAATTTAGGATAGGCTTTAAATAATTGAATGGTTATTTCTTGAAACAAATCATTATGCGATTCCTGATCGTGGGTATAAAGCCTGCAGATCTTATGCACAATATTTTGATTGGCTTCAAGCTGTGTTACAAATTGTTTTTCAAGTTGCGGATCCAATATTAAATTGTTAGTTGAAGTATTTGTACAGAAGCGGGGTAATATGTTACAGCTATTGCTAAAATAATGATAAAGATTAACGGTTCTAGGGCCTGTACGTTAACTTTGATACAAATTAACTACCATGAA
The DNA here is from genome assembly GCF_900130045.1 of Leeuwenhoekiella palythoae. Lineage (GTDB taxonomy): Bacteria > Bacteroidota > Bacteroidia > Flavobacteriales > Flavobacteriaceae > Leeuwenhoekiella > Leeuwenhoekiella palythoae. The sequence goes on along the minus strand of NZ_FQXT01000001.1, from coordinate 81,630 downwards.
TATTCCTGAAACTAACCAACCGCGCATCGTTATTATTGGTGGGGGGTTTGGAGGTATGAACCTGATAAAAAAACTTAAAAAAACAGATTATCAAGTAGTTTTACTCGACAAGCGAAATTTCCACACCTTTCAGCCTTTATTGTACCAAGTATCTACTTCTGGGCTCGAGCCAGAATCTATAGCTTACCCTCTCAGGAAAATCATCAGGAAACAAAAAAATATGCATTTCAGGTTGGCCGAAGTGCATCGTATAGATACCCAACTACAAAAAGTACGTACTGATATTGGCGACTTGCACTATGATCATCTAGTGATTGCGACAGGTACGCGCACTAATTTCTTCGGAAATAAAACTATTGAAGAAAATGCGATCTGGATGAAAAGTCTTCCGCAGGCTTTAAACATTCGCAGTCTGATGTTTGAAAATTTAGAGAAGGCCAACAGAACCGAAGATCCGGTAAAACGAAAAGAACTTTTACGTTTTGTAATCGCTGGAGCCGGCCCAACCGGTGTTGAGTTGAGTGGTGCCTTTGCAGAACTTCGCTCTAATGTCCTCCAAGCCGATTATCCTGATATGGATACTAGCGAAATTGAAATTCACCTGATTGAAGGTGCAGATCGCGTGTTGCCGCCATTTAGTAAGCAATCTTCAGAAAAAGCGCAGAAGTTTTTAGAGGAAATGGGGGTGACCATTCACTTAGAAACTTTTGTAGGCAATTATGAGAATAACCGTGTGACCACAAAAGGAGATTTGGTACTAGATACCGCAACATTTATTTGGTCTGCTGGTGTGACTGGTGCTTCTATCGAAGGTTTTGAAGAAACCGCTTTATTACCAAAACTGAACCGCTATAAAGTAGACCGATACAACCGTGTCGCCGGTTTTCAAAATATATATGCCATTGGAGATATCGCTTTAATGGAAACCGAAGATTTCCCAAAAGGTCATCCGCAATTAGCGCAGCCCGCTATTCAACAGGGAAAGAATCTGGCGAAGAATTTTAAAAAGATGCTACGTAAAGAGGAGTTAGAACCCTTTAAATATTTTGATAAAGGTTCTATGGCGACCATAGGTAGAAATAAAGCCGTGGTCGATATGGGTAAAATTCACTTTGGTGGATTTCTCGCGTGGTTTATTTGGATGTTTATACACCTTTGGTTTCTCGTGGGCTTTAGAAATAGGGTAGTGACCTTTTTCAACTGGACTTACAGTTATCTCAACTATGACAAAGCAGCCCGACTCATCGTACGGCCTTTTAAACAGAACAAGATCATCGCAGAAGAAGATTAACAAAAAAGGGACAGTTTTACTGTCCCTTTTTTTATTGGCGCTGCCAAAGGCTTGCCTGAGGTAGTTTACTCAATACTTGAAGTGAAATTTTGAATCTCCTTAAAATACTTACTCAACGGATTGAAGAATTGTGTCACCATCGCGGTATGATTTTTATTCATAATCAGCAGTTGTGCTTCGGGCTGAAACTCGAGAAGCTTCTTATGAAACAAATCATTATAATAGTAAAGTGACGGAATGGTTTTAGTTCCTAGCAAGGTTAAAATAGGCGGCGTATTTTCATCTAAAAAATAATACGGCGAAGCGTTTTTCCATTCGTCAGGGTTGGTCGTCCAAGTCACATTGTAATACTCATCTTCACCAGGCGGATTTTCTTGTAAATAGGAATACATATCGAGTCCGGCTGCATCGTCGAGAATAATTCCTTTTATATAATCTGTGTTTTCTAGATAATTTGGATTCATAGCCGCTAGCGCAGCCAGATGCCCGCCTGCGGAATGCCCCATTAAAAAGATTCGGTTAGGGTCGCCGCCATATGCTTGGGCGTTATCGTGCGTCCACTTAATGGCTTTGGCGATCTCTTGAGTCATCTGATCGTAATTGGCATACGGACTCAGCGTATATCCGGGAATGACGGTGAGGTAATCTTTGCCTGCAAAATTACGCCCTAATACGGAGTAGGTGTTTTTATTTCCGCTGTTCCAGTTTCCACCGTGAACAAAAATCAGCACATCGTGAGCTACCAGGGAATCTTTAGGTTGAAAAATATTAAGCTCAGGAGCTTCTGCAGAAGCTTTATACGCTGTATCTAAATACTCAACGTTTTCTTTCTTCACCGAACCACAACTCACTAAAATGATACTGGCAACAAGAATAGAAAGTGATAATCGCATAGTTAAATTATGTAGTTGTAGTTAGGTCAACGTGTAAATACTAGCTTTATTGGCGTCGTAAAGAGATAAGTTTTAAGCTTTATATTTCTCACGCATATAAGCCACAGATTCGGTAATCAGTTTTTTTAGAATCTCAAGATCAATGTCTGCGAGTTTGTTGATGTAAAGGCACGAAGCCCCGGTTTTGTGCTTGCCCAGTTGTTCAAGCAATTCTGAATAGCGCTTAAAACCCGGCATAATATAAATTGAAAGATTCTGTTTACGCGGTGAAAATCCCGTAAGAAAAAAATCACCTTCGCGGCCGCTATCGTATTTATAATGATACGTGCCATAGCCGATCAAGCTATCTCCCCATAGCACTGCCGGTTCAGGAAGAAGTTCGTTGAAAATAGAATAGAGCGCTAATGCATCTTTCTTGCGTTGCTCGTGTTGCACTGCATTGATATAATCCAATACCGAAGCATCTGTAGGTTGTGTTTTATTAGCCGACATCTTAGCAATTTTTATATTTATCGTGTAAGCCTTTGCCGTCAAGAATAAGTGGTGTGGCTTTTTCTAGTCTGGATCGTCTGGTTTTTTCTTGTTTGGCAGAAGCAATATGCTCGGCGTATTCTTTTTGTCTTCCCGGAGTAAGTGCTTTAAAAGCCTTTTCTAAATTTTGATTTTCTGAGAACGCTTGAGTGAGTTCTGTAGGTAAAACCACTTTTTTTACTGGCTTCGCGGCTTTTACTTCTAATCCTTTTTTCTGATTGCTAATCGCCTCGTTGAGGTAGTATAAAAGTTCGTCTTCTTTAATTTCTGAAGCATCGGTGTAGCGCAGCTGGCGCAAGGCTTTGGTTTTACCTTCCTGTGCATTGTGCAGCCGCCCATATTTATCTTTAATAAGCGAGCCGTTGAAAAACCAAACCCCAAAATGATGTTTAAATTTTCCGATCCCTGCGACGTTTTTGCCGTCTATGGTGTACACGGGAGCACTCCATTTAAAGGTTTCAACAAGTTCTGTTTGCTTTACTATGGTTCTTAATGTTAAAATAGCATCTTTAAAAGGATGTTCTGTTTCAAAATAAGCCTCTATTTTACTGGGATTGCTCATACATTATTGGTTAAAAAGTGCTTCAAAAAAGCACTGAAATATTAACTATAAATTTAACTAAAATCCACCGAACACTTTGTAAAACATATCAAATTTCGGCATACATTAGTACTATAAAATGAGTCAAACAATGGCACAAAACAAGTCATCTAAAAAGGCTGCTCCAGCTAAACAGGCTACAAAACCTGCTGCTGTTAAGCCGGTGAAGACTGCTTCTAAAAAGAAGTAATCTTTAATATCTAAGGGCATCCAGGATGCAGCCGATATAACAATATCCAGCAATGGAAAGAACGCCACTTAAAACGTGGCGTTTTTTTTTTTTTTTGCTGCTTAAAAAATGAATGTTTTAAAACGTTTATTCTACATCGGGTAGGGTAGAACCCTTGAAGGCACCAATAATGCCTAAAACAGAAAGTAAAACAATTACGACTTCAACAGAGATCAGCGAAGCAAGAGCACTCAAACCTCCAGTTATTAGTAGTATGATTCCGATGAGCGTATTGCTTACCGCAACATAATCGGTACGACGGTTACCTTCTGCCATATCCACGATATAGGTCTTACGGCCCAGGCGCACTCCTTGATGGGCAATTCCCAATACGAAAAGCGCCACAGGATACAACCAAACTTGATCGCGTAAACCTGGGACATATTGAATTAACCCAACTACAATGAGCCCTAAACCAGCAGTAAGCATCGCTGCATAAGTCATTACTTTTTTACTGGATTTATCTGCCATTTTACCCCAAACCGGCGCACTAATGATGGAAGCGACGCCATTTGCAATAATGAACAAACCCAATAAATAGGCTTCTTTACCTACATAGCGCTGGGCAAGCAAAATGTAGTAAGGTGCAGTTAAGGCGGAGCAAAGCAGTAAGGAACGGGTAATGATAAAATTTCTAAAGGGTTTATCCTCTTTAAGCAAGCTCAAACGGTTCCAGGCTTCTTTTAGACCATTTTTACCTCCTTCGGTGGCACCGGGAAATTCTTTGATGTTAGCATAGATCAACGCAGCAATCAGCCATAATGCTGAAGCAAAGAAAATGAGGTAGCTGTAAAATTCAATACCAACATCATCTTTAGATCGGTAAAGAATAAATAGACCGGCTGCTAAGACCAAGATTCCGCTTACCGATGAGGTGTAACCTTTTAATTTTCCGCGTTTTTTCTTCGGAATTGTTTTTCCCAAAACATCTTTAAAAGCAATGGAGCACAAGCCCCGAGCAAGACTAAAAGCGATTAGGCATCCGATTATCAACCATCCGGCAATAGTTCCTTCAAAAGATAAGGCGATCAAGCCGATGCCGGCAATAGCTAGGAATTGTAGAAACGAACCTAAGACCCAAATGTATTTACGTACGGCACGTTTTCTTATGTAATGAGCAATAAACAACTGGGGTAACATCGACCCTGATTCTCGAATGGGAACAATAAAACTGATGAGCATCACGGGAGCATTTACATAACTCATAATCCAAGTGAGTACCGTTTTAGGATTGCTCAAGGTGTCCCCCAGAGAAGTGAGCATATTACTTATAAGAATGAGGAAATAATTTTTTGGCGTTTCTCTACAAGATTCTTCATCGATCGCCTTGCAACTCCTCGCATCTTCTTCATCATTGAGGTAATCGTAGAGCTGCTCTAGATTGGTTTCTTTTTGCGCCATTGTTTATTCTTGAACAAGTGGTCTTAAAACAGGCCATACATTGGCAGCTACCAGTTTATGCCCTTCTTCGGTAGGATGAATACCATCGTTTTGGTTTAAGCTTGCGATACCGCCTACGTTTTGTAATAGGAAAGGAATAAAAGCAATATTATTTTCTTCAGCTAACTGCGGAAACATATTTTTAAAATCGGTGGTGTATTCTGTTCCTAAATTAGGAGGAAGCTGCATCCCCGCAAGAACGATTTTTGCCTGTGGCGCTTCAGCTTTTACTTTATCAATCATCCATTGCAGATTTTCACGCGTCTCTGCTACCGAAACACCACGTAAACCATCATTAGCTCCTAGTTCTAACACAAAAATAGCTACATCTGGTTCCAGCACCCATTCTAATCTGTTTCTACCTCCGGCGGTAGTTTCGCCACTTAGACCGGCATTGATCACATTATAATCAAGTCCGAGGCTATCTAATTTCTCTTGAATCAAACCGGGAAATGCATTGTCTGGATCTTCTAAACCGTAACCGGCAGTCAGACTGTCGCCAAAGAATAAAATGCTGTTTGAAGTAGCATTTTGATCTTCTGCATCAGTAGTTTCAGAAGTATTTTGTGATTCATTTTCTTCAACATTAGTGGTGTTAGCATCTTTACACGCAGCAAGGATCAAGAAAACAAAAAGGAGATAAAAGGGAATTATATTTTTCAAGAGGGTAGATTTAAAAGGTAATTGATTATTTTAAACATTTATTGGCGCGCCTGAGGTTTTCACGTAAGCTTCGGTCTAAAAAAGCGTCCAAAACGATTCTTCCAAGCAATACCCATTTATGGCATCTATTTTAGAAATTTCAAATTTAGCAAAATGCTATACCAGTGGCTCAAAAACGCTCAAGGTACTTGACGATATTAACTTTAGTATAACAGAAAAAGAAACCTTTTCTATTGTTGGTCCTTCGGGAAGTGGTAAAACCACCTTACTCGGTTTATGTGCCGGTCTTGATAAACCAGATTCTGGAACAGTGACTTTAAATGGTGTCGAGCTCAGTAGTCTTACCGAAGATGAACGTGCCTTATTGCGCAATAAAGATGTTGGTTTTGTTTTTCAGGATTTTCAATTATTACCTACGCTTACCGCACTTGAGAATGTGGCGGTTCCTTTAGAGTTGCAAGGCGTCAAGCACGCAATGAAAAGAGCAGCCGAATTACTCACTAAAGTTGGTCTTGGAGATCGCGGTAATCATTACGCCTCGCAACTTTCTGGCGGAGAGCAGCAGCGTGTGGCACTTGCACGTGCTTTTGCTAATGATCCTAAAATTTTATTCGCAGATGAACCTACAGGAAATCTGGATGCTGAAACCGGAGAAACTGTAGTTGATTTGCTTTTTGAGTTGAATAAAGAATTGGGGACCACTTTAGTTTTGGTTACACACGATATGGAACTCGCTCAGAAAACACAGAATATTCTCACCATTAAAGGAGGCCGAATTGCAAACCTTACAAAAGCAAGCGTATGAGCGGTATGAAAAGTTCTTTGCGCTTAGGCTGGTTGAGAAAAATGGCGTGGCGCGACTTTAAAGCCAGTGCCGGCAAGCTGAGTCTTTTTATGGTTTCGATCATTTTGGGAGTTGCAGCGATTGTGTCCATTCAATCTTTTGGAGAAACTTTAAAGGATAATATTGCCTTACAGTCAAAAGCTTTGATGGGCGCCGACTTTAAAATCGACAGCGATCATCCACTAACCGAAGAAGCTCAAGCTATCGTAGATTCTCTAGGAGGAGCAGATGCTGAAGAAATTTCGTTTTCCTCGATGGCGTTGTTTCCAAAAAATCAAGCGACCAAATTGCTACAAGTGCGGGGGATCAGCAACGGATTTCCATTCTACGGAAAGTTGGAGACGCAACCAGAATCGGCCGCTGAAGATTTTCAAGAAAAGCAAGGCGCTTTGCTCGATGCTACAGTGATGCTTCAACTAAATGTAAAGGTTGGAGATACCATCAAAATAGGTGAAGTGAAACTGCCTGTTTTAGGTGCTGTTGAAGCACTTCCCGGAAGCAACGCCGTTTTTAGCGCGATCGCTCCACCGGTGGTCATTCCGTATCCATTTATAGAAAAAACCGGTTTGGTTCAGTTGGGAAGCCGAATTGATTACGAGTTTTATTTTGAAGCTCCTGATCAAGATATGGAGCTTCTTGATCAAGCGATTGATAATCGGTTGGACGAGGCAGATGCTGATCTCGACACCCATACATCTACCAGTGAGCGTCTTGGTCGACGCTACGAAAACTTTGGGAAGTTCTTGAATTTAGTTGGTTTTATCGCCTTGCTTTTAGGATGCGTGGGCATTGCAAGTGCGACTACCATTTATATCAAAGACAAACTCAAATCGGTCGCTATTTTAAAATGCTTGGGAGCGAGCCGCAAGCAGGCATTTCTTATTTATTTGATCCAGATTGGTGTTTTAGGCCTCGTTGGTGGAATTCTAGGAACCATCGCCGGATTGTTGTTGCAGCAGTTATTTCCTATTCTTTTAGAAGGATTATTACCGGTAGATGTTGCACTTAAATTATCTTGGCCGGTTATCTTTTTAGGAATTTTCATCGGCGCTTTTATGTCGCTTTTATTTGCGCTCTACCCGTTGTTGAGTACGTTGCAGGTTTCTCCTTTACAAACTTTACGGGTAAGTGCTTCAGACAATCAACAGTCCTCAAAAACGGCGATAGCAGTCTCATTGGCGATACTCACCTTTGTGTTTTTATTCGCGTTTTGGCTGTTGGAAGATTGGAAGTACGCCGCATCATTCTTAGGTGGAATTCTCGTTGTTTTTAGTATTTTAGGCGGAATTGCACGCGCATTCAAGCGTTTACTTCGTAAGTATTTTCCCGAGAGCTGGAGCTTTACCTCGCGGCAAAGCTTACGTAATTTGTTCCGGCCTCAGAATCAAACGGTGGTGTTGATTCTTGCGATAGGCGTTGGTTCATTTTTGATAAGCACACTTTACTTTACTAAGGATATTCTGCTAGCTCAGGCCAATCTAGATAGCGAAGCCAATCAAGCCAATATGATCTTGCTCGACGTGCAAAAGGATCAAATGACTGAAGTTGCACAAACACTTTCTTCTAATGAATTGCCGCCGCTAGATCAGATTCCAATTGTGACGATGCGCGTGCAAAGCATTAACGGTCGTGATAATGCCAACTTAAAAAAAGACACGACCGTCCACATAAATCGATGGATCTTAAACCACGAATTCAGAACGACCTATCGGGATTCTTTAATTGCTTCGGAAGTTTTACAAGCAGGAACATTTACAGGAACCTTTACCGAAGAAGCTGAGGTTGTTCCAATATCTGTAAGTGACAATTTTGCTGAAGATGCAAAAGTTGGAATAGGAGACCGCGTGACCTTTAACGTACAAGGCCGACTCTTAGAAACCGAAATAGGAAGCATACGCACCGTAGACTGGAGTAGAATGCAATTGAATTTTTCAATCGTATTTCCGGCAGGAGTGTTGGAGCGTGCGCCACAGTTTGGTGTGATCACCACACAGGTTCCTGATGCAAAAGCTTCAGCAGCCATTCAGCAGAAATTAGTAAAAGCATTCCCTAACATTTCGATTCTTGATCTACGACAGGTGCTTAGCGTTGTTGAAGAGTTGCTTACTAAAATTAGTTACATCATCAACTTTATGGCGTTTTTCAGTATTCTTATCGGGATCATTGTTTTGCTAGGTGCGGTGCGTACGAGTAAATTTCAACGGATTCGGGAAAGTGTATTGCTGCGCACGATGGGAGCAAAGAGCAAACAGATTTTACGTATTCAAGGTCTAGAATATTTGTACTTAGGACTATTGGGAACGCTGTCTGGTATTTTGCTGTCGCTATTGGGCAGTTTGCTACTCGCTTATTTTGCGTTTGATACGGCATTTATTCCATCGGCAATTCCATTTTTGGTTCTTTTACCAGGAATTACAGCGCTTGTTTTAGCTATTGGATTGAGCAACAGTCGCAGTGTGATTAAAAGGTCGCCACTAGAAGTGTTACGCAAAGAAGGTGTTTAGGCGTTAAATGTGTCTAATGCGCTTAAGTATCTAAACAGTAAGCCGCAACCTATTGCAATCCCAAAACTTAATAGGGTGCCTATTAGGACATATTCAGTAAGTCTTCGGTTTTTGCCTTCGGTTAAATCACCAAACCTGAATACTGATTTGGCCGTGATTAGAAATCCAATGGCAGACCAGGTGTTGAGTAAAATAAAGGTGAACACAAACAGGCGTTCAAGAATCCCTATGATCTTTCCGGCTCCCGCGAGCGAGGTGCTTTTTACATTTTCTTTTTTTGAAGCAGGCTCAATAGCATCTTGCCACGGCTGAAGCGCAACACGCATAAGAATTCCGGCAACATAGGTCACAAAAAATAGTAAGGTGATGAGCAATAGAGATTGTGGCGATAGGATTTCAGTGAAATCGATGCTGTATGGCGTATAATAATAAAGTACGAGATTGAGCACCATAAGGTGTGCGATTTGGTCTGCGACAAATAGCTTGCGGCTGTTCTTTTTTGTTGTAAACTTTATTTTAAGCGCATCAATGGCGTAGTGCGTAAGAATGATGGTTGTAATGCCTAAAAAGTAAGCGGGGTCAAACTGCAGTAAAATCAATAAAACAATCAGATGAACACCTACGTGTGCTAGTAAGTATTTTGATTTCCAACCGTGTTTCATTTTATGCTTTACCCACTTAGACGGCTGAAGCACAAAATCTCCTAAGATATGAGCCAGAACCAATTTTAGCGCAAAAACGATCATAAGGTTTCAATTTTTTTAGTGTAATACTGTAGCATTGAATGAATCTCGTCATAACCTGCACGAGAAAGCGCTTTACTTATAGCACTCTGAGCTTTATCAAGCTTCTGGCTCAATTCGGTTTGATTGAGCTGAGGTTCTTCGAGACGTGCTTTAACGATCTGTGCGGTAACCGGTGGCCATTGATCCATTGTAAGACTTGCTAACGACAGCATAAGATTTAGCGTTTCATCCAGTTGCTCGTTGGCTGATTGAAGCACTAGCGTTCTATTCTTAATAGCGTCAAAAGCTGTTCCTGAATGTATAAAAGCACTGCCGTTTGCCAAGGTAATTTGATCTGCATCATAAGAGCATTCGCCTAAGCCTATCGCAATACGTACATCTAAAGCTGCATTAGATTTTATTACAGACTTGATATGGATAGCGGCTTCTAAAGCCAAAGCTGCATCCACAATCAATTGAAAACTATCACCACGGAAGATTTCCCAGGTTTTTGGGCTTGAGCCATACCTGTTTAACACTTCAATGAGGGCATCTTGCCAGCCCATAAAAGCTCTGGAATTTACAATATCTCCTGTAAGAACAGCTTTCATTTAAAATTATAGATTCTAGTATATAATGCCAAATATAATCTATTTTGATTATAATTTAAAATATACACTAAAAACGTTATAATTTGAATTATGTATTGATTAGTGTATAATTCTTTAAAAACCAACTGCGGTATCATCGCCTCTGCGATCTGCACCACCTTCTAATTTTCCATCAGGAAGAACAAGAACTCCATCTACTTTACCCAGAATCACACTATTCTCTTGTCGTATTTCATACCCCTTATTACTTAAGGTGTCTAAAAGATCTTTACCAAAAGCATCAGGCTCAAAAGTAACAACATCAGGAAGCCATTGGTGATGAAAGCGTGGCGCATCTACCGCTTCTTGCATTCCGTAGTCAAAAACCGCTACATTGAGAATGGTCTGCAGCACCGAAGTAATGATGGTTGATCCTCCAGGGGTACCTACAGTCATCCAGAGTTGCCCTTCTTTTTCTACAATAGTAGGAGTCATAGAACTCAACATTCGTTTTTGAGGCTCAATCTTGTTCGCTTCAGCGCCTATAAGTCCGAACATATTCGGCACGCCGGGTTTTACGCTAAAGTCATCCATCTCATTATTTAAAAAGAAGCCCAATTCATCTGCATATAATTTTGAGCCGTAAGCGCCATTTAGGGTAGTGGTAAGGGCTACTGCATTACCGTATTGATCAATGAGGGAAAAATGTGTGGTTTCCATAGACTCGTATCCTGAGATCGCCCCGTGCTTTACTTCAGCAGAAGGAGTTGCTTTGTCAAAATCAAAAGATTGCATACGTCGCGCGGCATAAGCCTCACTTGTAAGTGAATCAATAGGGATCTCATTAAAATCAGGATCACCTAAAAAGAAACTACGATCAGCATACGCTCGGCGTTCTGCTTCGGTAATAACTTGAATGCTTTTTGCTGAATTATGGCCGAAAGATTTTAAATCGTAAGGTTCAATCATTTTTAATATTTCGGCTAAACAGACTCCGCCACTTGATGGAGGAGGCATCCCGATCACCCGAAGATTTTTATAATTTGAAATGATGGGTTCTCGCCATACCGCTTCATAATTTTTTAAATCATCAAGGCTGATGATCCCGCCATGTTTCTGTATAAAATCAACTAATTTTTGTGCGGTTTCCCCCTCATAAAATTCCTGTTTTCCGTTAGCGGCAATCCGTTTCAACGTTGAAGCTAATTGCGGATTTTTAATGAGATCACCAGCTTTAATTTTTATGGAATCACTTTCTCGAAATCCAATAGAATACAATGTTTCTTTGCCGTTCACTTGATCAAAAACCGAAGCATAATTTTGAAAGCGCGCCAATTGATTATCGGTAATTTGATAACCCTTTTCAGCCAATTCGATCACAGGTTGAAGGATTTCTGCCATGGGCATTGAACCCAATTTCTCGTGAATAGCAAACATACCGGCGATGCTTCCGGGAACACCTACCGCTAAAGGTCCCTGCCGACTTAAAGAATCTATCGCGTTACCTTCATTATCAAGATACATATCGTGCGTTGCTGCCATAGGAGCCTTCTCGCGATAGTCAATACTACCTACTTCACCATCAGCTTTGCGGTAGACCATAAACCCGCCACCGCCTAAACTTCCTGCAAACGGGTAAGCCACATTAAGTGCCATATCAACAGCAATCAACGCGTCAAAGGCATTTCCTCCCTTTTGTAAAATTTCAGCCCCAATTCTAGATGCTTCTTCGCGTGCAGAAACCACCATAATACTATCTGCGATTTTCCCACGCTCAATGCTGCGGGGTTCTGGAGTTTCTGTTTTACAGGCTGCTAAAATCAAGAAAAGGCTCAGCACTAAAAATTGGGAACAAAATGGGGGCTTCAAGGCGTTTTTTTGTTGCATAAAGTCAGGTGTTTTTTAATCTAAATTGAATGTCAAGTTCTTTGATTCGGTTGGAGCAAAATGCCCGAAGTTCTTCAAAAAATAGTGTGAATTCGTTTTCAAAGTCGTGGTAATGTAGCTGCAGATCTTCAACCGCACGATCCATTCCGCTTATATTTTTGGTTCGTCGATTCATATTGTATAATACCGTGGCAATTCCGCTAATTTCAGCATAACTCAACAGCCAGTTGTCAGCGATCATATGCGGTACCATACGCTGAATAGAGGGCGTAAGAATATCATAATGCTCATCAAGCAAATCATAAAAATCTTCAACATACTGAGGTAAAGGGATCTTATTATATTTTTTCCAGTTTTTTGTCAAAAAATGGTCGTAAAGAATATCTACAATAACCCCACTATAATGACTGTATTTAGGATGCAGTCTTTTTGTACTTTGTTTTACAATAGGATGTGAGTCTGTAAAACTATCAATACTGCGGTGTAGTAAAATTCCTTTTTGCAATTGAGGCCGGTAGTTTTTGTATTGTTTACCTTTTATGCCATCAGCCATAAAATTACCCAGCTTAATAAGCGTATCGTTGCCAGACAGGTATATGTGCGCTAAAAAATTCACAGGCTTAAATTACAAATTCTGAAGATACAGAAGCGCCTCTAATGGCTATATTTGTCAGACCAGAAATTTTAAAACTACGAGCATTATAATTTTCAGTTTTTGAAAATAAGCTCAATAAAATCAGAATACTTTATTTATGACCCTAATAAAATCAATATCAGGAATACGTGGTACCATTGGAGGAAAGCCTGAAGAGAATTTAACCCCTATAGACGCGGTGAAATTTGCTGCTGCTTACGGCACTTATATTAAAAAGCAACGCAATAAAGACATGCACAAAGTTGTGGTAGGTCGAGATGCGCGCCTGAGCGGAGAGATGTTGCAGCAATTGGTTATGCAAACCTTAGTAGGTTTGGGGATTGACGTGGTAGATCTTGATCTTTCTACCACACCAACGGTAGAACTCGCGGTGCAATTAGAACATGCTGATGGTGGGATCATCCTAACTGCATCTCACAATCCCAAACAGTGGAATGCATTAAAACTTCTGGATAAAAATGGTGAATTTCTCAATGCTGAAGCTGGTGCAGAGATCTTAAAACTTGCCGAAGAATCTTCGGTAACTTTTGCTGAAGTTGATGCTTTGGGAGCAATTCATAAAAATGATGCCTATATCGATATTCATATAGACGAAGTCTTGGATCTGGATTTGGTAGATGAAGATGCGATCAAAGCTGCTAATTTTAAGATTGTGGTTGACGGTGTAAATTCTACCGGAGGTATCGCAATCCCAATGCTTCTGGAACGTTTAGGGGTTTATGTTGAAAAATTATATTGTGAGCCTACCGGAAATTTTCCGCATAATCCTGAACCCTTAAAAGAGCATCTCACTGACATTTGTAAGTTGGTTCCGGAAGAAAATGCCGATTTAGGAATTGTGGTTGATCCTGATGTAGATCGACTTGCGTTTATTGATGAAACCGGCGAAATGTTTGGCGAAGAATATACCCTAGTAGCTTGTGCAGATTATGTATTGAGTGAAAATCCCGGAGATACGGTTTCTAATTTAAGTTCGTCAAGAGCCTTAAGAGACATAACTCAAAAACACGGAGGAACCTATCACGCTGCTGCCGTAGGCGAAGTAAATGTGGTGACTAAAATGAAAGAAGTTAATGCCGTGATTGGAGGAGAAGGTAACGGTGGAATAATCTATCCGGAGTCTCATTATGGCCGCGATGCACTCGTGGGTGTTGCTTTATTTTTAACGCACTTGGCGAAAAAGAAAATTAAAGTTAGTGAATTACGCGCGAGTTACCCGGCGTATTTTATGAGCAAAAAGAAAATTGAATTAACGCCCACCCTAGATGTCGATGCTATTTTAAAGGAAATTGCGCAGCGTTATCAAAATGAAGATGTAAATACCATAGACGGAGTGAAAATTGATTTTGAAAATCATTGGGTACATCTTAGAAAATCAAATACAGAACCTATTATTCGTATTTACACGGAAGCACAAACCCAAACCGAAGCAGATCAAGTTGCAGATACAATGATCAGCGAAATTAAATCGATAGCGGGTATTTAAACCTAAAGCGCGTGTTTAAACCGCTTATGTGTCCATAAATAATATTCCGGATTTGCTTTGATCTGCGCTTCTAGCAATGCTGCAAATTCATCGGTAATTTGATAATCCGGTAGCGCGGTGGGATCTTCGGTAATAACTTTAAAAGAGGCTTTATAATAGCCTCTTTTTATTTTGTCTACCGCGAGATAGATAACCGGCATATCTTCAGATTTCGCCAGGCGCTCAACTCCGGTGAAAAAGGGTACATTCTTTCCTAGAAAATCGATGCAGTGATAATGTTTGCGGGTTTTAGGTGATTGATCTGCGATAAACGCATACGTTGCCATTTTTCCGGCGCGTTGTTGTTTTCTGATAATGAAAGTAGCTTCTTTATTCGCTAACAGCTTAGAATTCCATTTTTCTCTAATCTCGTGAATTAGCTTATCAAAATACGGGTTTTTAATTCGTTTGTAAATTCCGTAGCCACTGTGATCAAAATAGAATTGTAACGCCGTAAGCCATTCGTAACTGGCATAATGCCCCATCATAATTAAGGAGCTGCGTTGCTCTTTTACTAATTTCTCAACGATACTCAAGTCATCAAATTGAAAGCGCTCTTTGAGTTCTTCGGCAGAGATAGAGATTGATTTGATCATTTCTAAAAACATATCACACATATGTCTATAGAACTTCTTTTCAATGCTTTTACGTTCAACATCTGATTTTTCAGGAAATGCTGTCTTAAGATTGAAACGTACCGTTTTCTTTCGGTAACCTACCAAGTAGTATAAGATGAAAAAAATAACATCAGAAACTTTATAAAATAGCCAGAACGGAAGTTTAGAGATAATCCACAATAGAGGATAAACCAGCCAATAAAGAAGGCGTTGCATGTGCGTTTTGTTTTTATGGGTAACTGCGCGTAAAAATTCTGAATCTATAAAGTTCTTTTTAGGTTTCTACTAAGCGTATACGACCTGCATCCTTTTCTAGGAATTAAAGATTTCCTTCTTACAAGCGTCTCAGGTACATTCCGCATTGTAGTTTATTTCTACCTATAAACGGCATCACATGAAACGGCAGTTAGTGCACAAATATAGGTATATTTGAATCCAAAATTTGAGCTTTTATGGGCGATTTAAGTATAATTACTGCCATTGTAATTGGTGTCAATGTGTTGATCTCAATTAAAGGTTTTAACGATTATTCCTTTTTTGAAAAATATAAGTTTAATACGGGGGCGGTGCGTAGAGGCGAGCAGATACGTGTATTATCTTCAGGTTTTCTGCACGTGAGCACGTCGCATTTATTTTTTAATATGCTTACGCTCTATTTCTTTGCGCCTATAGTTATTTCATTTTTAGGTAATTGGGAATTTGTGGTTATTTATCTCGGCAGTTTGATCCTAGGAAACTTACTTTCCTATTATTTTCATAAAGATGAATACCATTATACTGCGGTGGGAGCCAGTGGCGCAGTGTCAGGAATTTTGTATGCTGCGATCTTGCTTTACCCAGATATGAGTCTATATATGTTTTTTATTCCTGTACCTATTCCGGCGTATATTTTTGGGATTGGGTATTTACTGTATTCAATTTATGGAATGCGAGCCAATAATGACAATATTGGTCACGATGCCCATTTTGGTGGCGCAGTAGGTGGTTATGTTATTACTTTGTTAATGGTGCCTGCTTTGTTTCAGGTTAATACCTTGATGGTAGGTTTATTAGCGATTCCAATTGTAATTTTATTTATACTCAACAAGACAGGTCGGCTTTAATGGCACAGGACTTGCTTTTATTGAGGTAAATAAAAAACAACTATTATGAAATCTATTTTAATTCTAGCAATTACCGCAATGAGCACTATGGCAAGCGCCCAAGCTATTCAACCAACAGTAAACGTAACAGGAGAAGGGGAAGTAGTAGCAGTACCCGATGAAGTTACCATACGTATGGGAGTTCAAACCGAAGGAAAAGACGCAAAAACAGTTAAGGCTGAAAATGACACCAGCGTTGATAAGGTTTTAGATTATTTACTGAAGATGAACATTCCGCAGAATCAAGTGCAGACCGAATATGTAAATCTGAACAAAAACTACGATTACAATACCAAAACCTATAACTATCGCGCGAGTCAGACTATTTCTGTAAAACTGAAAGATCTGTCTAACTACGATAAAATAATGGCAGGACTCTTATCTTCTGGCATCAATACCATCAACGGTGTAGAATTTTCTTCTTCAAAAATGGAAGCTTATGAAGCCGAAGCGCGCAAGAAAGCTATCGCTAACGCTAAAACTAAGGCACAGGAGTACGCTCAAGTATTAGGACAAGGAATAGGTAAAGCAATTACTATCGCAGAATTAGGAACCAGCGTTCCTCAACCACAGCCTATGTACAAAATGGCAATGGCAGAATCAGCAGATAGTACGCAACGTACTTTAGCACCTGGCGAATTAACGATAACTTCAAAAATTCAGGTAAGTTTTATTCTTACCGAATAATAATATAGCATCGCTATAATCTAAAAGAGTTTAGGGCCTATAAATCACGTTTATAGGTCCTTCTTCGTTTATGTAGTTGATGATCATACTTTTTCCAAAGCTGCTGAATTGCTTTGTTTTCTTCAAGTTCAGGATTGGTCTCCACTTCAGTAATACCGTTTGCAGTAAACAGATCTTGCATTGTTTGAAAAATTGCAGCGGTAACCCCTTTACCTTGATATTCGGGATCAATGCCAATTAAGTAAAAGGCAGCCGTATCGTTGTTATTTCTCGCACGTAACAGATGAATAAATCCAAAAGGCCACAGACTTCCGTTAGCCTTTTTTAATGCTTTACTAAATGAAGGCATCGTGATCGCAAAGGCAATGAGTTTACCTTCAGCATTCTCAATACATTTGATGTAATGCGGATTTATGTATTTGATGTACTTATCCTTATAGTGATCGATCTGATATTGTTGAATAGGCACAAAGGTGCTCAGGTCGTTGTACGTCTTGTTGAGCAGCCCAAACATATCATCTACATAAGGCAGAATCTCTTTGCTATTTTTAAAGTGAATCAACTTAAGGTTGTAACGTTCTACAATGATTCGCGCAAATTTTTCAACCTTTTCGGGAGATTTTTCAGGGATTTGGATCTTATATTCAACCCATTCAGAAGCTTTCTCAAAATTCAGTTTTTCAAAATGTTCTTTGTAGTATGGGTAGTTATACCAAGTGATCATCGTATTGAGGTATTCAAAACCTTCGATGAGCATTCCGGCCTTTTCCATATTGCTAAAACCTACCGGACCTTCAATCCAGTTTAAGTTATTAGCGCGGCCAATTTCTTCTACTTGAGCAATGAGTGCTTTAGTTACTTCAAGGTCATCAATGGCGTCAAACCACCCAAAACGCATTTTAGGTTTACCTTGTTCATTGATCTCAATATGATTGATGATCGCTGCGATCCTTCCAACCGGTTTGTTGTTTTTATAAGCTAAAAAGAAGCGGGCCTCGGCATTTTTAAAAACAGGATTCTTTTCAGGATCCATACTTTCAAGCTCGTCATTGACTAACGGAGGAACCCAGTTACTGTTCTTATCATAAAGTGAAAACGGAAACTTGACAAATTTTGTCAGTTCCTGTTTTGTTTTCATTTCTTTTATTGTAATCATTCTACTCTAATAATATAGCTTGTAAAGGTAACCGTATTTTTTATTTCTGCGGAAGCAATTCATCGTGGCTATGAAAATCCAGTCGGTAAGATAATCCTAAACCCAATTGCTGGCGTTTAGGAGTCTCTTTAAAATTGATGAGGGCACTTACATCAACCTGAAGATCTTTAGTAATCAAATAAGCACCGCCAAAGCGAAATAGGTCATCAGCATAAATGTCGCTTATAATCACTTGAAACTCTGCAAAAGCTGCAATTTTAGAATTGAACGAATGCGTCATTGTGGTGATCCAGGCTTTGGTAGGAAAATCAGTTAAAAATTGATCATAGATAAAGTTATTGACCCAAACCCAACGGCCCCAGTTGTGCTGTGTGATCGCGACGACTTTTGGAGTAAAACCAGCCTGACTACTAGGTAAAAACGGGTTATCGTCTTCGTACACATAATTTGCGGCTGAGTAAATAGAAACTGCAGGAATTAGTGTACGCCACTTAAATGCACGATTGGCGTGGTAACTGTACAGATTAATTTTTTCTTCGTAATTCTTATAAGGATCGTACAGCAAGTATTTTGCTCCTAGCGTAATAATGGGAAAACCACTATGGCTGTATGGTTCTGCTGCACCAGCTGTAGGAACGATGTCTTCGTATAAATAAGTTCCGCTGAAGTTAAATTCTAACTGCTCACGAATGGCACCGTATCTCAACTGAAATTCCGCCCCAATATTGTCAGTTTCTGTGTAGAGTAAATTATGCGATTCTTTACCCATTGTCGCTCCTAATTCTGCCTGAAAAACGCCACGGCCCACGGCAAAGGCTCCTTGAGATTGTCCCGGCCTGTTAGAGTTTAGGGTTTCAGTGTATTGAGCTTTAGCTTGTTGAACAAATGCACACAACAACAGCGATAAACTAAAAATCAATTTATTCGGCATAACACTGAATTTCATAAAACTGGAACTAAGGATTTTTTTGACCTGCAATCTGACAAACATAGTGTAAAAATAAGAGATAGCCTAAAGTTAACATACAACCCAACAGGCTAGGTTTTATTCTTTTTTTAAGGTGAAAACGTGTGGTAATGGTTAATTTTGTCGCAAATATTGTGCTGATGAAGTTTATTCAAACATTGCTTATCATCTTATTAATCTTCTTTGGATTGCGAATCCTTTTTAGATTTTTATCTCCTTATATTATGCGTTACTTGGCCAAAAAGGTAGGAGAGCGTTTTCAGAATATGGCCCAAGGTCCCGGCTATAAAGAACCTGCAGCTAAAAAAGAAGGAGAGACGGTTATAGACCGTGTTCCGCATCGCGACCAGACTTCAAATAAAACTGTGGGAGAATATATCGATTATGAAGAAATTGACTAATTTCCACGCTTTAGTATAGCTAACTTATATGACATTTTCCTTTAAAAAGATCGCGCCACACCTTGTTGTGGTTTTGATATTTATAATTACTGCATTACTTTATTTTAGTCCCGTGCTTTCTGGGAAAAAGATGTTTCAGAGTGACATTCAGCAATATCGCGGGATGGCTAAGGAACAAATGGATTTTAGAGCCGCTACCGGTGAAGAACCATATTGGACCGATGCAGCTTTTGGCGGAATGCCTACGTATCAATTGGGAGCTAAATATCCATATAACTGGATCAAAAGTTTAGATCTTAGCATCAGGTTTTTGCCGCGACCCGCAGATTATTTATTTCTCTATTTTATAGGTTTTTATGTGCTGCTTCTTGTGCTGAAACTCGATTGGAAATATGCCGGTCTTGGAGCCTTAGCCTTTGGGTTTTCTAGTTATCTCATTATTATTTTAGGTGTTGGCCATAATGCAAAAGCCCACGCGATCGCCTATATGCCGCTGGTTTTGAGTGGAATCCTTCTTACGTTTAGAAAAAAGTATATCTGGGGTTTTATTCTCACTACGGTTGCAATGGCGTTAGAAATTGTCGCCAATCACGTGCAGATGACCTATTACCTGATGTTATTGGTTCTTGTGCTTGGGGTCGCTTATTTAATAGATGCTTTCCGAAAAAATGAATTACCACATTTCTTTAAAAGTGTAGGGATTTTAGTTTTGGCTGTTGTGCTTGCTATAGGTACTAATGCGGCGAGTTTGATGGCAACTTCAGAGTATAGCGCTTTTAGTACACGCGGAAAAAGCGATCTGACCATCAATCCTGATGGAACTCCTAAAACTGATGTTGGTGGTTTAGATAAAGAATACATCAATCAATACAGCTACGGGATTTCTGAAACTTTAGACCTTTTTATCGCCGGTCTCTATGGAGGTTCAAATTCTGAGCCGTATGATAAAGACAGTGCTTTTACGCAGTTTTTATTGCAACAAGGAGTTCCGCCTCCTCAGGTTGAATCTATTTTTGGGCAATTCGGGCTCTATTATTGGGGAAGTCAACCTGGAGTTTCAGGTCCGGCTTATCTCGGGGCTGTTGTCGTATTTTTATTTGTTTTAGGAATTTTTATGGTAAAAGGACGCCTGAAATGGTGGCTTTTAGGCGGAACGATACTCTCGCTGTTGTTAAGCTTCGGAAGTAACCTTTCTTGGTTTACCGATCTATGGATTGACTATTTTCCGCTCTATAATAAGTTCAGGGCTGTGACTTCAATACAGGTGATCGCTGAGATTTGTGTACCTGTTCTGGCGGTGTTTGGCTTGTATAAAATTTTACAGAAAACCGAAGCAAAAGAAGATAAGCTCAAAGCTTTAAAATGGACCACGGGAATTACCGGAGGACTATCTCTGATCATTCTGCTATTCAACGGAAGTCTATTTTCTTTTGCCGGCGGCAATGACGCATATTACATTCAGAATTTTGGAATGGATTTTATAAGTGCCGTTAAAGAAGACCGAAAATCACTTCTGGTAAACGACACCCTCAAAACGCTGATTTTAGTACTGATCGCGGCCGGGTTAATTTGTTTTTATATCAAACAAAAAGTATCTGAAATCCAAGTGATTTTAGTCATGGCAATTTTGATTGTTTTTGATTTGGTACAAGTTGATCGCCGTTATGTGAATACCGAAAACTTTATGGCGGCACGATTGGTAGAGCAACCTTTTCAAGCTTCTGAAGCAGATAAGCAGATTTTGCAAGACACTTCGCGGTACCGTGTTTTTGAACAACGCATTGGTTTAAATGGAGCGCGTACAAGTTATTTTCATAATTCAATAGGAGGTTATCACGGTGCAAAACCTGCACGCTTGCAAGAATTGGCAGAGTTTTATTTGTATCAAGGAAATATACAGCCATTGAATTTGCTTAACGTGAAATACATAATATCGCAAGATGAAGAGGGCGCTGAGCAAGTGCAGCAAAACCCGCAGGCAAATGGAAATGTTTGGTTTGTACAAAATGTAAAGGTTGTGCCTGATGCCGATGCAGAAATTTTAGCTCTTGATAGCTTAAATACGTTGCAGACGGCTGTGATTCAAGAGCGCTTTGCAAATGATCTACCACGGAATATTTTTCCGCAAGACAGTACAGATAACATCTCTCTTGTGGAACATCAGCCTAACTATTTAAAATACCAATCTAGTGCTCAAGAAGCAAAATTGGCTGTGTTTAGCGAGGTGTATTATCCTGACGGGTGGAATGTTTACATTGATGGTAAACCTTCAACCTATTTTAAGGCAGACTATATTTTGCGAGCAATGATGGTTCCTGAAGGTGAGCATACCATCGAGTTTAAATTTGAACCTCAAGTGGTAAAGACCGGAAGTACAATTAGTTTGGCTAGTAATATCTTGCTCATTTTGATCATTTTTGGTGGGGTCTTTTTTACCTACCGAAAGTTGAATAGCGCTAAAACGGAGTAAGTAACAGTAAGTTTCTAAATTATTTTTGTGAAAAAAGCGTTGATCATATGCTATTATTGGCCTCCTGCCGGAGGACCTGGTGTACAGCGCTGGCTGAAATTTGTTAAATACTTGCGGGAATTTGAAGTTGAGCCCGTTGTTTATATTCCTGAAAATCCTGATTACCCTATTCTTGATGAAAGTTTAGTTGATGAAATTCCGGATGATGTAAGCATTCTCAAACATCCTATTTGGGAGCCTTATAAAATGGCTCAATTTTTCTCAAAGAAAAATACAAAACAGATCAGTTCTGGAATAATAAAAGAGGAAGGCAAACAGAGTCTAGTTCAAAAACTCATGCTGTTCATTCGCGGTAATTTCTTCATTCCTGATGCGCGTAAATTTTGGGTAAAACCATCGGTTGCGTTTTTAAATTCTTATTTAAAGGATCACCCCGTAGATTGCATAATTACTACAGGACCGCCGCACAGCTTGCATCTTGTAGGAAGGGATCTTAAGAAGCTTCATAATCTACCTTGGATCGCCGACTTTAGAGATCCATGGACGAGTATTGGCTATCATAAAAAGTTGCGATTAACTAAATTCGCTCAGCGAAAGCATGCTGATCTCGAGTTTCAGATCTTAAATGAAGCCACTCAAATTTTGGTAACAAGTCCCACAACAAAGAGTGATTTTGAGAAAACTACAAATACTCCGGTAACTTGCATTACTAATGGTTTTGACGATGAAAAAGTAATGCAGCCAGAATTAGATCCTGTATTTTCTTTTGCTCATATTGGTTCGCTATTAGAAGATCGAAACCCTAAGATCTTGTGGGAAATTCTTTCAGAAATAAAGACTGAAATACCAACTTTTGGCCAGGATTTAAAAATAGAACTGATTGGCCGAGTAGGTGAAGCGGTGAAACAAACAATTATTGCCGAAGGCTTAGTGGACAATCTAATGATTCCAGGGTATGTCACGCATCAAGAAGCTTTGATAAAACAACGTAGCGCACAAATTTTATTGCTTTTGGAAATTGATTCCATAGAAACGCAAGCGATTATTCCGGGTAAGCTGTTTGAATATCTAGCAGCACGAAGACCTATTTTAGCTATTGGTCCTGTAAATTCAGATATAACATCAATTTTAGAAAAAGCTGATGGTGGAATCTATTTTACATACCATGAGAAACAACGATTAAAAGCATTTATTCTCACAAAATATGAGGAGTATAAAAATGGTGGTATTTCGCAAACTAACGGTAATTTAGAGCAATTCACGCGTAAATCATTGACCGCTAAGCTAGCCGAATTAATCCACACCTTGTAATGGGAATAGTTGCATCGCAATCCTTTAAAAACCTAGTTACAACCTATATAGGTTTTGGTATAGGTGCGCTCAATACGCTGGTGTTATATGTACAGTTTTTTGATGCTGAATATTATGGCCTTGTGGGATTTTTACTTAGCGCTTCTACCTTAGCAATGCCATTTGTAGCGCTCGGCGTTCAGAATACACTCATTAAATTTTACTCTTCTTACAGTGGTAGGAAGCAAGATGATTTTTTGAGTTTTATGCTAATGCTTCCTTTACTTATAATCCTTCCGGCTTCGATTTTGGTATATTGTTTTTACGGCGAGCTGGTAGATTTTTTAGCTTCAAAAAATGATATTGTTCGGCCTTATGCTTATTTGATTGCAATCATCGCCTTTTCAATGGCATATTTTGAGATCAGTTATGCTTGGGCTAAAACACAATTACAAAGTGTTTTTGGAAATGTGATGAATGAAGTATTTCATCGCTTTTGCATTATGCTCTTACTTGTAGGTTTTGCGCTCAAATTGTTTAGCACAGAAGGATTCTTGTATGGTGTTGCGGTTATTTATGCGCTGCGAATGCTGGTGATGATGCTTTACGCATTTAGATTGCGCGCGCCTCGCTTTAGAATTGCAATTCCCGCAGAATGGTTGTCTATTTTAAAATATAGTATTCTGATCATCATTGCCGGTTCTGTAGCGGTTATGATTTTAGAGATTGATATGTTTATGCTAGGTAAATTGATTCCTATTCAAAACGTAGCCTATTATTCCGTAGGAATTTACATTGCCGCCGTTATTGCAGTACCTGCAAGAGCAATGCATCAAATTATGTATCCGCTTACCGCGACTTATATTAATGCACAGCGTTATCTTGAACTTAGGGATTTGTATAAAAAAAGCTCCATAACACTTTATGCCGTTTCCGGACTCATTTTTTTGCTCATTGTTTGTAACATAAACACTTTGTACTTGATGCTTGATCCGGCGTATAGTAAAGGTTTATATGTGGTATTGCTTATTGCGCTGGCTAAATTGATAGATAATGTAATGGGTAATAATAATGCTATTTTATACAACAGCGATTATTACCGGTTGGTTTTAGTATTAGGAATTGTTTTAGTTGTGATAGCTGTAGTACTCAATCTGATTTTTATACCCATTTTGGGAATTAGCGGGGCAGCAATAGCAACCTTTGTTGCTTCGGTGGTTTATGCACTTTCTAAGATTTACGTGGTACAGAAGAAATTTAAAATGCATCCTTTTACTACTGAATCATTGTATTTAACAATAGTACTTATCTTATTGGGAGTAGGATTTTACTTTTGGGATTTTAAGTGGAATCCGGTATTGGCAATAGGAGGGAAGTCGGTTATATTAGGTCTGATTTATTTAACCCTAATTTATCGACTTAAAATTTCTACTGAGATAAATCACTGGATCAACACCTATCTATTAACGAGAAAATCCCGATCTGAATAAATCAGATACGGGACCTTCCAACTAACCAACCAAAAAATCTTTATTTAGTTTCCGCGACCTCTAGAGCTACTTCTAGATGTTCTCGCAGAACTTGTTTTTCTAGTATTTGATGCTCTTGCCGCATTGCTGCTTCTTGAGCTTTGTGAACGCTGAACGCTGCGCTGAGGAGCGGTTGAACGCTTTGCTACAGTGCGCTGTGTTTGAACGTTTCTTGAAACACGTTGCGTATTGCTGGGGCGTTGTGCTACGCTTCGCTGATTACTTGTGTTTCTAGACTTTGCAATATTACGATTATTTGTACTTCTTTGAGCAATAGTTCGCTGTTGATTTGATCTTTGAACAGCATTATTACGTGTAGCAGTACTAGTTCTTTGGGTTCTTATCGTATTTCTATCAGCATTACTGCTTCTAGATACAGTATTTACATTACGAGTAACACGAGCATTTGTATTATTCGTAGCTCTTCTGGCATCAGAATTTCGGCTTGACCGGTTATTGATAATAGCATTATTTGAGCTTCGCGATTGTCTTGTGTTTGCTGTGTTTCTAGAGGTTCTGCTATTTGCAGTAGCTCTAGACGTGCTTGATCTTGAAGCATAAGATCTACTATCAGTATTTACTCGTGCGCGGGCTTTGCTGTAACTGCCGCGTCTTGCATTATTATGAGCAATACGTCCTTGAGGTCGTTTGAAATCATGATAAGCGTTTCTATAGCCATTGCGGTATCCTTGCATATAGTGACTTCTGTGGTATGCATAATCATATCTTACAGGATGATAAAATCTTCTATACGGTGTTGTGTATACTAAACATCTGTCAAAAAATGGTCTGTAAAAGAAGTTGTGATACGGATGATATACATATCTTCGATTGTATACATTGATATAACCCGTTACGTGTGAAAATCGACTACCACGATAAAAAATGTTTAAGCCACCTACGTTTACGATTCTGTTATTTTGGTAATTTATAAATACGTCACCTGCTTGAATAATTCTACCCCAGTTATCATAGTAAATTGGCACATTTTCAATCTGAATTACAGCTCCATAATCATCATATTGCACATAAGGATCATAGTTGTATCCTGAATTGTAACTAATATTTACAGGACCGGCATTTACATTAACATTTACGCCTTGAGCGATTTGAGGTAAAACAAAGTCAAATTCACCATCAGGATATATAGAAAATTCTACACCGCCTTCTACAAATATGTAGCGACTACCATCATAATATCTATTAATTGAGGTATCATCCAAGGTTGCTGCGGTTGCAGAAGACACTCCTGCAAGCAGACCAATAAAAAGGTAAATTAAGTTTTTCATAATTTCTAGATTTAGATTGTTTGTACTCTGAACTATTTCTTGGATGGTACGTTTAGTTAAATACAAGTAGCGTGCCATAATTTGACAGAGTAGTTAAAACACACGACTGTAACATTTATCAAAACAGAAGTACTAATAGGTAAACAATCAAAAAATCAACATATTTATGATGCTTAGAGAAGATAAGAATTTACTGGTAGTTGCACACCTTAGTCAATTGCTAGATTTTGTAACCGGAATAGGTGGCTTTATTGTGCCGCTAGTGCTGTGGTTAACACAGCGCGAAAAAGTGCTTAATATGGACGAGCACGGGAAACAAATTCTCAATTTTCAGATCAGTACTTTTATATATAGTATAATTTGTATTCCTTTGATCTTGCTATTTGGCTTGGGAATTCTTGGGTTTATTGCTTTAGGCTTACTAGTTCTAATTTTTCCGATAATTAACGCGATCAAAGCTGCAAATGGTGAAGCTACATATTACCCAATATCTATACAATTTTTAAAATAGAATAGTATTTCGGCACTAATCAAAAGGAGAAGTCTTAAAAGTCGAGTTTGAAAATTTGCTAGAGACGAGAATCTCCTATGTTGCTTCGAAATATCCCAATAGTCTAAAAAAAATAAACCCTCAGCATTCGCTGAGGGTTTATAAATTATAGCGTTTTGAGTTTAACTCATAAGTCTAAAATTATTCGTCAACTTCAAAGTTGTAAGCTGTTGTTCCGTGCTCGTGCGCATCAAGACCTTCAAGCTCTTCTTTTTCAGAAACGCGGATTCCAATTGTTTTCTTAACGATAAACAATACGATAAAGGTAGCAACAATTGCCCAAGCGATCATAGAGATCGAACCTAAGAACTGAACACCTAGCTGGCCAAATCCACCACCGTAAAGCACACCGCCTTCGGTTGCAAAAACACCAACTAAAACAGTTCCTAAGAAACCGCATACTCCGTGTACTGAAATTGCACCTACTGGATCATCAATCTTAAGTTTTTTGTCGATGAATTCAATAGATAATACCACAACGATACCACTGATAAGACCAATGGCTACAGAGCCAAATGCGTCTACATTACCACAACCTGCAGTAATACCTACTAGTCCTGCTAAGGCGCCGTTCAAAGTCATAGAAATATCTGGTTTACCATATTTAATCCAAGTAAAGAATAGTGCAGCGATACCACCTAATGCTGCTGCAAGATTGGTATTTATGATCACACTACCCACGGCAATAGAATCGTCTCCACCAAAGGCTAACTGAGATCCACCGTTAAAGCCAAACCATCCTAACCAAAGGATGAATACCCCTAATGCACCTAAAACAAGGTTATGTCCAGGGATTGCATTAACTTTTCCGTCAGGGCCATACTTACCAATTCGAGGTCCTACTAGTTTAGCTGCGACTAAAGCGGCAAAACCACCTACAGCGTGAACAATTGTAGATCCTGCAAAATCAATAAATCCAAGATTGTTTAACCAAGCTTGATCATCAAAAGGCCATAACCAGCTTCCTGATACCGGATAGATAAATGTGGTTAAAACCGCAGAAATGATAAGGTAAGAAGAGAACTTAAAACGTCCTGCAACTGCCCCGGAAACAATAGTTGCTGCGGTAGCACAAAATACAGTTTGGAAAAAGAGGTTGTGCCAGTCATCTTCGCTAAAGAAAGCTAAGTCTGAAGGGTCTCTCATAAAACCACCTAAAATGGTTTCGCCACCATACATAATAGAGTAACCCACTACCCAGAACATTAAAGATCCTACTGCGAGGTCCATAAAGTTTTTCATAATAATGTTACCTGCGTTTTTAGCACTTGTGAATCCGGTTTCTACTAAAGTAAAACCCGCTTGCATAAAGAATACTAAAATGGCAGCGATGATGATCCAGAGAATACCTAGATCTGCATTAACTGCGTCAACAGCAGCTTGTACTGCATCAGCCGGTTCTTGTAATAACATATTAGCCATAAAATTCATTTGATTTATTTAGTTTGATTAGTTTTAGTTTAAAGTATCTGGTCCTTTCTTTCCTGTTCTAATGCGGTATGCATCTTTAACATCAGAAACAAATATTTTACCGTCACCTACTTCACCAGTTGCAGCAGCATCTAAAATGGCTGCAATAGCGGCTTGTTCAAAATCATCATTTACAACTATAGAAAGGTATCTACGTTGAATATCACTTGTGCTATAAGAAACACCGCGATAAACATGACCTTCTTTCTCGTTCCCAAGACCGGTTACGTCCCAGTAAGAAAAGAAGTTCACTCCTTTTTCGTGTAGCGCTTTTTTAACAGCTGAAAATTTAGATTTTCTAATAATTGCTTCAATTTTTTTCATTGTAAAAATTTAGTTTAGGTTAAAATGAATATACGGCTGCAAGTAAGAAAGAACCTAAGCTACCTGTATAAGTAGGTGTCCCGTCATACGAGTCAAGAAATACATCTTCACTTGCAGAATCTAATCTAAATTCGGGAATAAAAGTTAAAGGACCAACTTTTGCATTACCAGATAGGGTTACCGCAAATACATTTGCATCTCCTGCAGCATCGTAGCCACCTATTGCACCTGCACCGCCAGCAAACTCACTAAAATATTCAGGACGTAATCCTAAAGAGAATGAATCGCTTAAAGCAGCTTGAGCATAAAGAGCTACACCGTAAAATCCGTAATCATCACCGCCCATATCACCAGCGTCTGTAGTGTTATAAGTAGCGTTTAAGCCTAAATAGAAAGAGTCACTTAAGTCATAACCAGTGGTAAGGTCAACCTGAAAAGTAGAACCGGCTCCTTCTCCTAAGCCTTGATCAGTATAATCTCCATCCTGATCTCCATAAATTAAGTTTAAGAAAGTACTACCACTGTCTGTTGAGTATCCTAACTGACCTCCAAAAGTGTAGCTTCCTGCTGGATTAAAATCTGTCCAATCAGTTGGGTTCATTACTGCAAGCATTGCGCTCCAGTTATCATCAAGGGCAAAGTCTGCTTTTAAACCAGAGTGAGAGAATGGTCCATAAGAGAACATATAAGAAGTAGAATAGTTGAAGTTCGCTGCAGGCGAAATAACTTCATATCCTAAAAATGTGTTCCAGTTACCAAAGGTTAAAGTAACACTTTCGCTCACGTTCCAATACACATACAATTGGTTCACGATGCTTGAACTTGCAGTAGTAGAGCCAAAAACAGCATCTGTACCACGTGGGCCATAAACAAGATCTGCTACAGCTCCTACACTTCCTTTTTCATAGCTTAAAACTGCGTTTGCCATACCTAAAGCAAATCCTGGCTGATTAGCAAATGAAGAACCCGGTGCAGGATAGCCTTCATCTGTAACCTTATTAAGCGTAGTGATATTCTGTCTAAAATACGCATCGATAGATCCTGAAAGTGAGAATCCGTCAGTCCAAGAGGTTTCTTCTTCTTGAGCAAAGGCTGAAAGACCTAAGCATAGCATTACAGGTAAAATTAATTTTTTCATTTTTAAATTGATTAATTGGTGAGCTGCTAAACTAGGTATTATTTAAAACCACCCCCAAAAAAATAGGGGGTAAGTGAAAATTTTTATTGTTTTTGTAAATATACCCCCTAAATTTTTAGGGTATGCTATCCGAAAGCGATTTCGGAAGTTTTAAATTGTGAATTTAATTATGGAGAATGTGCTGTTTTTGTTAATTTATGGTAATTTTTAGGGTAAAAAAGTATCAAAAACGCCAATTGTTAACATTCGCTTAAGATTTATAGCATTTTTAGAATTTGCCGAAATAGCCGTTTTTGGGCAAAAATGCATTTCATTTTCTATAAAAAGACCTCTGTTTTATTAATTACTTTTTATTTAAAAGACTTTTTTTTGACAATTACGAAATAATAAAAATCTTATTCTTTAAAATTATTGGCATTTCAGTTTATTGAATAGCTTTATCATTCTGTCTTTAATATTGAGCAAAAATTTTATGGAAAAACAAGGATTATATTCACCAGAATGGGAGCATGAAAATTGCGGTGCTGGGTTCATTTGTAGTCTTGAAGGAAAACAGTCTAATGGAATTATTCATAAGGCGCTAGAAATTCTTGAAAAACTAGAACACAGAGGAGCGGTTAGTAGTGACGGAAAAACGGGAGACGGTGCAGGTATACTTATAGATATACCTTATGATTTCTTTAAAGAGAATTGTGACTTTGATCTTCCCGAAGCGCGAGCGTATGCAATGGGTAATGTGTTTCTTCCTCAAAAGGAAAATCAACGAGCATATTGTAAGAAGATTTTTGAAGAGCAAATCGAGGCTAAAGGACTTAAGCTTTTAGGCTGGAGACGCGTACCGGTAGATACCGGTTATCTTGGTGCGATCGCGGCAAGCGTAGAACCTCACATAGAGCAAATTTTTATTGGTAAGCCCAATGATGAAATGCAGGAGCAAGAGTTTATGATCAAACTTTATTCTGCGAGAAAAATTACAGAGCATACTATATTAAATAGTAAGCTTTCAGAACGTACTTATTTTTACCTGCCTAGTCTATCTAATAAGACCTTAATATTTAAAGGGCTTTTAATGCCTGAGGATATTAAGTATTATTATGTAGATCTTTTAGATCCTAAGCTGACTACAAGACTTGCGTTAGTGCATCAGCGATTCTCAACAAATACCTTCCCAACTTGGGATTTGGCGCAACCGTTTAGATATATGTGTCATAACGGAGAGATCAATACCCTGCGCGGTAATGTTTCGCGTATGCGTAGTAGAGAAGAGCTTCTTAAAAGTGACTGGTTTGGAGAAGAGATTAAAGAGTTGTTCCCAATTATTCTTCCGGGGAAATCAGATTCAGCTTCGATGGATATGGTTGTTGAACTTCTCTTAATGTCAGGAAGATCATTACCGGAAATTATGATGATGTTAGTACCAGAAGCTTGGGAAAAGCATCAAGATATGACACCTGAGAAAAAAGCGTTCTACGAGTTTAATAGCTGTATCATGGAACCGTGGGATGGTCCTGCTTCTATTCCTTTTACAGATGGGGATTATATTGGAGCTGTATTGGACCGTAACGGATTAAGACCATCGCGTTACACCGTTACCAAAACTGGTGATGTAATCATGTCATCTGAAACCGGGGTTTTAAATATTGAGCCAAAAAACGTTGCATTCCACGGTAGATTAGAGCCAGGGAAAATGTTTTTAGTTGATATGAAAGCCGGTCGCATTGTTAATGATGAAGAAGTTAAAGAAAGCATCGTTACACAAAAACCATATCAAGAATGGTTAACTAAAAATCGTGTACATCTTAAAGATATACCTTACCGTGATGTTGATTTTAAATTAGAAGATACTGATTTTGGTCTGCGTAAAAACGCTTTTGGTTATACTAAAGAGGATATCAATACGATAATTGTACCTATGGCTACTAAAGGTAAAGAGCCTATAGGGTCTATGGGTTCAGATACCCCGCTAGCAGTATTATCAGATCGTCCACAACTTATATATAACTATTTTAAGCAATTATTTGCACAAGTAACTAACCCGCCTCTCGATGGTATTCGAGAAGAACTTATTACTGATTTAAGTCTAACACTAGGTCCTGATACCAACCTTATGGAAATCACGCCTGATTACTGTAAGAAAATCAGAATCCAAAACCCGGTTATATCTAAAGAGGATCTTGATAAAATTAAAAACTTTGACAATCCAGACTTTAAAGTTACTTCGATCCCGATGCTTTATGAAGCTAAACGTGGATTAAATGGTCTTGAAGATGCTTTAGATGAAATGGTTGCTAAAGCTTCAAAAGGAATTGATGATGGGCATACCATTTTGATTCTTTCAGATAGAGGGGTTAATGATGAGATGGCACCAATTCCTGCACTTTTAGCGTGCTCGTACTTGAACAGTGGATTATTTAGAAGCGGTCAGCGCTCTAAGATGAGTATCATCGTTGAGTCGGCAGAACCACGAGAAGTGCATCACTTTGCATTATTATTTGGTTACGGAGCCAGTGCGATCAACCCATATATGGTTAATGAGATCATTCAGAAGGAGATCGAAGCAGGTAATCTAGGAGATATTGACTTTACTTCAGCAGTAGAAAATTACAACAAAGCGATAGGTAAAGGAGTGATCAAGGTGATGAATAAAATAGGAATCTCTACGCTTAACTCGTATCGAGGTTCTCGTTTATTTGAAGCTTTAGGCTTGAACTCCAAGTTGATTTCAAAATATTTCCCAAATACACCAAGTAGAATTGAAGGTATAGGGCTTTATGAAGTAGAGCAAGAGATTGCTAAACGCCATACCCGTAGTTTTGGAAGTAAGCACATTTCAGGTAAGCTGGAGATCGAATCAGGTGGAGAGTATCGCTGGAGACGTAATGGCGAGCGCCATATGTTCAATCCGTTGACCATTGCAAAACTTCAGGAAGCTGTAAGACGCAATAATCCTTCAACTTATAAAGAATATTCTAAGCTTATTAATGAGCAGTCAAAAAAGTTAATGACTATTCGTGGTCTTTTTGAATTTTCAAATTATGACCCTATTCCTATTGAAGAAGTAGAACCTTGGACCGAAATTGTAAAGCGTTTTAAAACGGGAGCAATGTCGTATGGTTCGATCAGTAAGGAGGCGCACGAAAATCTGGCTGTTGCAATGAACCGTATTGGCGGTAAGAGTAATAGTGGAGAAGGAGGAGAAGACGCTGAGCGTTTTTATAAAAGCCCTAATGGTGATTGGAGAAACTCTGCCATTAAACAGGTAGCTTCAGGACGTTTTGGTGTTACGAGTAACTACCTTACCAGCGCAAAAGAAATTCAGATAAAAATGGCTCAGGGTGCAAAACCTGGGGAAGGCGGTCAATTGCCAGGAGAGAAAGTAAATAAATTCATTGCTAAAACCCGTAAGAGTACTCCTTACGTAGGTTTGATTTCTCCACCACCGCATCACGATATCTATTCGATTGAAGATTTAGCGCAGTTAATTTATGACCTAAAATCTGCAAACCGAGAAGCACGTGTAAACGTCAAACTTGTTTCAGAAGTAGGTGTAGGTACAGTCGCTGCAGGGGTTGCTAAAGCAATGGCTGATGTCATTCTAGTTTCTGGCTATGATGGAGGAACCGGTGCATCACCACTTACTTCTTTACGTCACGCCGGTTTACCGTGGGAATTAGGAATTGCCGAAGCGCAACAAACTCTTGTGCTTAATAACCTGCGTAGTCGTATACGTTTAGAATGTGACGGTCAGCTAAAAACAGGACGCGACGTTGCTGTCGCTTGTCTATTAGGTGCCGAAGAATTTGGATTTGCAACGGCACCGTTAGTGGCTTCAGGATGTATTATGATGCGCGTATGTCATCTAAATACCTGTCCTGTAGGGATTGCAACGCAGAATCCTGAATTGCGTAAGAAGTTCAAAGGACAACCAGAACACGTAGTTAACTTCATGTACTTTATTGCTGAAGAGTTGAGAGAGATTATGGCTCAACTAGGATTCAGAACTGTTGACGAAATGGTAGGTCAAGCGCATAAGTTAGACCGAAACAAAGCAATTGAACATTATAAAGCTGCAGGTATTGATCTTTCACCAATTCTACATAACATTCAAGTTCCTGAAGGAGTAAAGATTTACAATACCGAATCACAAAATCATCATTTAGAGAAATCTATTGATTTTGAAATTATAGAATTAGCGCATACTGCATTATTCCGTAAGGAAAAAACAACGCTAGACCTTGAAATTAATAACTTAAACCGTGCTGTTGGTGCGATTTTAAGTAATGAAATTTCTAAGATCTATGGTGAGCAAGGCTTACCTGATAATACCTTAAAGGTGAACTTTAAAGGTTCGGCTGGTCAGAGTTTTGGTGCTTTCGCAACAAAAGGTCTTACTCTTAAAATAGATGGTAACGCTAATGATTATGTAGGTAAAGGACTTTCTGGTGCCCGACTAATTATTAAAGTTCCTGAGGAGGCTACTTTTGAAGCTAATGAGAATATCATCATTGGTAACGTAGCTCTTTATGGTGCAACTAGTGGAGAAGCGTATTTTAATGGTGTAGCCGGAGAGCGTTTCTGTGTGCGTAATAGTGGCGCTACCGCAGTTGTAGAAGGTATAGGAGATCACGGTTGTGAGTATATGACCGGTGGTGTTGCTGTAATCCTTGGTAAAACAGGACGTAATTTTGGTGCCGGTATGAGTGGCGGTATCGCTTACGTTTTAGATGAGGATCAAAAGTTCAAATCTAAGTGTAATGCTGCAGATCTTAACTTAGATCCAGTTACCGAAGAGAATGATAAACAACAATTAAAAGAATTGATTACCAATCATTACAATTATACGCAAAGTGCGTTGGCACAGCGTATTCTTGAGAACTGGGATGCATACTTGCCTAAGTTCATTAAAGTATTGCCAGAAGAATACCGTCAGGCATTGATACGATTGGAAGAAGAAGAAAAATTAACAGATTTAACGGAATAATAGAATCATGGGAAAAGTAACCGGATTTTTAGAATATGATAGAAAAAATGAACCGTACAAACCTGTTGAGGAACGGATTCAGAAATATGAGGAGTTTACCATTCCGCTTGATAAACCAGAGATAAAAAACCAGGGAGCACGTTGTATGGATTGTGGGATTCCCTTTTGCCATAGTGGTTGCCCGCTTGGTAATTTGATTCCAGATTTTAACGATGCTGTTTATCGCGAGCGCTGGGAAGAGGCCGCGTCCATCTTACACGGCACGAATAATTTTCCTGAATTTACAGGAAGATTATGTCCTGCGCCTTGCGAAGAAGCTTGTGTACTCGGGATCAACGAAGACCCTGTTACGATTGAAAATATCGAAAAAAATATAGCTGAAGAAGCTTTTAAAAATGGTTGGGTCAAGCCAAATGCACCTGAAAAACGTACAGGAAAAACGGTTGCAGTTATTGGTTCTGGACCTGCAGGGTTAGCTACTGCACAGCAGTTAAACCGTGCCGGACATTCAGTAACGGTGTTTGAGCGAGACGAAAAACCAGGCGGACTTTTACGCTACGGAATTCCTGATTTTAAAATGGAAAAGCACGTCATCGATCGTAGATTGGCCATTTTAGAAGAAGAAGGAATTGTTTTTAAATGTGGAGTGCACGTAGGAAAGGATATTAAAGCTGATGCATTGAAAAATGATTTTGATGCTGTAGTACTTTCCACCGGAGCAACGGTGAGACGTAATTTACCCATTCCGGGATCTGATTTAAAAGGAATTTATCAAGCGATGGATTTCTTGCCTCAAAACAACCGTCGTGTAGATGGTTTAGAATGGAAAGGCGAAGAGATCAAAGCTACCGGTAAAGACGTGATCGTAATAGGTGGTGGTGATACAGGAAGTGACTGTATTGGTACCTCAATTCGTCACGGAGCAACCAGCGTGAAAAACTTTGAGATTATGAGTAAGGGAACTCCTGAACGTCCTGAGAATCAGCCTTGGCCCTATTGGCCAATGCGTCTGCGCACCAGTACTTCTCATAAAGAAGGAGCAGAGCGTTTCTTTTCAATTTCTACTAAAAAATTTGTGGGTGACGAAAATGGAAACCTAACAGGTCTTGTTACCGCTGAAGTAGAATGGACGCACAAACCGGGAGAACGACCTACGCTTTCAGAAGTTCCGGGAACGGAAAAAGAATGGAAAGCAGATATGGTATTTCTTGCTTTAGGGTTTACAGGTAGTGAACCTACAGTTGCTGAGCAATTGGGCATTAAAATGGATGCGCGAACAAACATCGAGG
Organism: Leeuwenhoekiella palythoae; assembly: GCF_900130045.1. Lineage (GTDB taxonomy): Bacteria > Bacteroidota > Bacteroidia > Flavobacteriales > Flavobacteriaceae > Leeuwenhoekiella > Leeuwenhoekiella palythoae. The sequence continues at coordinate 45,952 of NZ_FQXT01000001.1, read as the reverse complement.
CTTCAATAGATAATTATATGACTAATGTGCCCGGAGTGTTTGCTGCGGGAGACTCTAGACGAGGACAATCGCTTATTGTTTGGGCGATTTCAGAAGGAAGACAGGCGGCCCATCATGTAGATACGTATCTTATGGGAAGTTCTGATTTACCGTTAAAAGGGGATGGTGATTTACCAAGAGTATAATTATTTTTAGACTTAATTTTCTGTAAGCCTGAAGGTTATTAATCTTCAGGCTTTTTTTATATACTAAACGCAACCTTTTTAAGTTCTAAGCATCTTAAAAGAAAATATTCTCCATGATGTTTAGATTACTTTTCTTCAGTTTTATGCTATTGAGTTTGAGCTCATGTACTGATGATAATAACACTGCAACAACTAACCTCGTTCAAGAAACCGCAACGGTTCGACTTAACTTAGTTAAAATGAGCGGACAGATTCGGAATTCTGAAACCACGGGAGCCGAAATGGCGTGGCAGGAATACTATATTTTAGGCCCTGAAATGCATTTTACAAAGGTTAGAGAGCGTGATGGACAAACTTTAAAATCTGAAGGTACATTTGATATTGTAATGATCAACAGTGATAAATATCTACAATTTACTCACGATTCAGATGGCGAATTGGTAGGTAATTGTACCGGAGATTCAGTAGAATTACTTATGTATACCACCTCAGATAGTGTGCAGAGTACTTGGCAAAGTTGTGACGGTCCAGGATTGTATTACACCTTTGAATAATGCTCATACAGAAGTAAAAAAAAGAGACTCAACAGAATGTTGAGCCTTTTTTAGTTAGTGAACGTGGTCAACTGAAGCGCTAATACAAATTGAGCGGCAAGATCTTGATCAGTAAATTCATAAGTATTAAAATCGAAGGATTCTTTAAAAACCGTAGCCACTCCAAAAAATGTAAATTCTTTAGCTGCAAGCGCTTCTATAAGATAACGATTAGGTTGATAGTTAAAAAAGGATTTCCTGTTAATAACCACATTATCTGGTCTGTAATAAGGAATTAGAAAAGACATACGTGAATCTAGTTGCCACGTGTAAACGCCGGTAGCTGCTTGTAACATATTTTCAAACTCTAAAGACATTTGCATAACGTCATAGGTTTCATATAACGCGATTAAGATCACAACTTGATTATCATAAGTTGTGGCGTAAAACAGTCCGTTTTCTTGTTTTAATTCCATTCCTTTTGGGAGCGCTATTGTGGCTCCGGTTGTAGCTTCGAGATAAATATCAAAACTAAAATTGTTATACGCTATGCCTTCCTGATCAAGCGCTTGCATTATCTGATACATACCCATTTCAGGGTATTGTGTATAATTGCCCGTAGCATCTAGTTATTTAAAAGTTCGGGATTTTATCAGTTGAAATGAGAATTGTCCATTACTCACAGTTTTGGCGTTTGACGGGGGGATTTCTTCGGCGAAGAGGGTATTTACCTTTTTGAGACTAGATCTGGGAAATGCATCGGTTGCATTTTTGAGGTCGTTTAAGGCGGAAGCTGTAATGCACCAACTGATTCCGGCAGCGCCATTTTCTAAACCTCCGTCTGCAATTCCTATCAGTTTTCCGCGGTAGTCAACAATGGGAGAACCCGAAAATCCGTGTAGCAGCTGACCTTTTAAATAAACAATTTCGGTGTCTAGGGAAGGAAAGCCAAGCGATCTGATCTCTTGTTCTGCAGACGGCTCTAAGAGGTCTTTAAGGCGTTTACCTTCTATTAAACCAACAGTAAAATCACGATCTTGGTATTTGTCGTTACTTCCATAATAACCTACGGTGAACACTTTAGTATCAATGGTAGATGTGGTAATGTTTTCAGGTTTTAAATAGTTTGCGGAAATGCATTCCGAAAGACTCAGCAAGACCAAATCTGATTTTTTAGAAATTCGGTTCAGTCTCACAGAGCACCACGATTTTTCAGAAGGAATAAAAACTTCAATCTGATCTGGGTTACCAATCGAATGTAAAGTAGCTATGATTTGATTGCCATTTCCGTAGAAAAATCCGGTAGAATATTTATTGCCTGATTTTACCCGCACAATAGTTTTGCTGATCTCTTCTTTAACACCACCAAACACAACGGAATTTAAGCAGCACAGGCTTAAGAGTAATAGCATTATTCGCATAGCAATTCCTTAATTAGAAGTACGGAAGATTTTAATTCGCTATCATCCATACTATTTTGTTGAAGTTGGTTAAACAGTCTTAGAAACTTTCCGCCGGAAGCAATAAAGAGTTCTTCGATCTCTATGAGTGATAAATCTTCGACCTCTACTGCGCAAAGCGCTAGATCATTTTCATCAGCCATCAGTAGTGTGCTTTTGAGCGCATTTGCGTTTGCAGCTTCTTTATTAAAAGACAGCTTTTGATTAGCAACAAGTCCGAAATGTTTGAAGTAAATCAGTTCTTTTATTTCCTCATCTGAAAAATTAACCGATTTATAAAGGGCGATCTCATTTTGAAGGGAAGGGGCCAGAACGTCGTGCGTACGTAAGAAAATGCCCAAAAGTAAAGCAGTAAAGCACCCTAGACTAAAGCTGCCAATAATTATTTTATTGCCACTTTCGCCTTCTTTATCGGGGCGCAAGCCAAAGAAAGCTGCTAAAAGAGAAGTAAGTGCTCCTAAAATAATGCCCGTAACTTGTGCAATAGATAGCCCGATTATGAGACCTACCAAAATACCTAAAGCTAAACCAGATAAAAAATCTCTTCTCATAGTATAAGAATTTAATTATCGGGGATTTGCTAGGAGATCAAAGGGTATTTAAATGTAGTGCGAAATTTTTAATAAAACAATAATCTATTGTTTTTCAGTTTTTTATAAAATAACAAAGCGCTCTTGTAATTGCTCACAAGAACGCTTCTAAAATAAAAGGTACTTACTTATCCTTCTTACTCTTAATTATTAAGCATAACCGGCATCACCAGCATCGTTACTTTTTCACCTTCATCTAGACCATCAACCGGAGTTAAAATCCCGGCGCGGTTAGGTAACGACATTTCTAAGGAAACATCGTTGGCATTTAAATTATTAAGCATTTCTACCAGAAATCTACTGTTAAAACCTATTTGCATATCATCTCCTTGATAATCACAGGTTAAACGCTCTTCGGCTTTATTGCTATAGTCAACATCTTCCGCAGAAATATTAAGTTCTGCTCCCGCAATCTTTAAACGGATTTGATGTGTTGTCTTATTTGAGAAAATAGATACCCTACGTACCGAGTTTAAAAACTGGTTACGATCAATCACGAGTTTATTAGGATTCTCCTTAGGAATTACCGCCTCATAATTTGGGTATTTTCCATCGATCAAGCGGCAAAGTAGTTGCACATTATCAAAGCTAAATTTTGCATTTGAGTCGTTGTACTCAACACTGATGTCATCATCACTTGATGCTAAAATTCCTTTTAAAAGATTTAAAGGTTTTTTAGGCATGATGAATTCAGCGGTTTGATTGGCCTGCACATCAGTACGACCGTATTTAACCAGTTTGTGCGCATCTGTAGCTACAAAGGTTAATCCTTCGGTATCAAACTGAAAGAAAACACCGCTCATTACCGGTCTAAGGTCGTCATTTCCTGTAGCAAAAATAGTATTGCTTACAGCGGTTGCAAGCACTCCTGCAGGAATGCTAACTTTGCTAGGATCATCTAATTCAACGGCATTAGGGAACTCTTCTCCAGAGGCATAGGCTAACGCATACTTACCGTGATTAGAACTAATTTCTATCGTGTTATTATCACCTGCAACAAACGTAAGCGGTTGTTCTGGAAAGGTCTTTAATGTATCGAGCAGTAAACGTGCCGGTACTGCAATACTTCCGCTGTCATCAGACTCAACCTCTAGGGTTGCGATCATTGTAGTTTCTAAATCAGAAGCCGAAACTTTTAAAGTGCTTTCTTCTAATTCAAACAAAAAGTTATCTAAAATAGGAAGCGTGTTACTGTTATTGATTACCCCGCCTAAAACCTGTAATTGCTTTAAAAGGTAAGAACTTGATACAATAAATTTCATAAGAAAAAGCTGTTTATGCTCTTTGACACGAGGTCAAAACTAGAATTCAAATGGGTTGACAATTTTATTTTTTAGCTGTCACACAGCCTCACAAAGATATCGTAATAGCCGTTTTTGCCGAAACAAACTTATTAACACTTAGGCCCGATATTTACGCCGTCTCAGCGCTGTATAAATTAGAGCAAACACAGCGAGAAACACTAGCGGAAGCCCTATTGTCAAGGCTTGCCAAGTGGCGCGGTCATTTGATATTTTTTGAATATCAAGTGCAGGAAGATTTATACTCTTGCTTCTAATGTTAATAAGACCATTATCGTCAAGAAGGTAATTGACAGCATTGAGTAAAAATTCTTTATTTCCGTACTCTTTAAATGTGAATTTGTCAAATCCTAATTCTAAAGGTCTGCCGTTTTGATCCAGATCATTTTTAATAAGATCACCATCAGCAACCACGATCATTGCGGTATTTTTTATTGCGCTTTCGCGAAAAGGTTCCCTCAGATTTTCTAACGGAAGAATTCTATTTTTAAACGCCGAAGTAAATTTCCCCTCAACTAAAACCGCCAGATTTTGTGCTCCTGCGGCATATTGCTCGGGGCTGGGTTCTGTGGTAATAGATTCTAGACTTACCGGTGCAGGCACTCCATTTACCTTAGAAAGTACAGAGCTTTGAAGCAATACGGTTTGTTGTAAATCTGTATTTAATAAATCAATTTGATTTGCGTATTCAAATGCAATGGGATTATCAATATTGGTGTTTATAGGATGATTCTCAGCGGGCGTCACTAGCGGATAATAGAACCAGGGGAGTTGCGTATATTGTGAATTTGCGGCTTCTCCACTCGCTAATACCAGGGGTGCTGCGTAGAGATCTTCAATTAAAACAGGATTGATGCGTAAGCCGTACTTAAAGAAAAAATCATCTAGATTAAGTTGTCTTGCGGTAGCCAGCGCCATACCATCACGCAGATACAAACTGTCAGTCTCCATCGCTACTTGATCGAGCAGAAATAATGATTTTCCGCCGTGCATAATAAATTGATCTAACGCATACTTTTCGGCATCACTAAAAGCCTTAGTTGGTTTTGCAGCAACTACAAGATCAAACTTATTAAGCGCAGTAAGTACAGTATCCGGGGTTTGCGCGATAGAATCTAAAGGGAAAGGCGCAATAAAATACCGTTCTCTAAGCGTCTTGAAAAAGTCGGCAATGTATTTATCATCAAGTTCGCCGTTTCCTTTTAAAACAGCAATACGCTTACTTTTTGGGTTGAGCGCTTTATAAAATCCGTTAGAGAATGCATACTCCAGATTTTGAACCGATCTGCTTACGAGTTGATCTGGTGCGGCTCCCAGGCTTTTCTTCAACAGCGGGACAGGGATACTTTTACCTTTATATGAGACCAAAGCCCAAGGAAATATAAACTCCTGACTTACTTTTCCATTATCTCTAAGCTGTACCTGCTCTGGGCGCATTCCGCGATTGTTGAAATCCTGAGCGATTTGCTCTGGAGAAACTCCGTCGGGAACAGGATTTACAAATGCAAATTTGATGTTTGTATTTTGAGAAGCATATTCCTCAAGCAGTTGGCGTGTTTCAATTTGTAATTTTTGAAAAGCATCAGGCACATTTCCTGAAAGAAATACGTCAACAACTATCTGATCCTGTGCTTTAGCAATGATATTTTTTGATGTTTCAGATAGCGTATAACGACCGTCAGCTGTTAAATCAAGTCTGAAATTGAAGGACTGAGATAAAACTAATACGATCAGAACGATCGCTACAAAAATTAAATTTTTTGAGTTTGACTTGATCATCCCTTCACAGATTTTGATTCAAGTTTTAAAACGGTAAGCCCAACAAAAACAGAAGTTATGCTCAAAAAATAAACAAGATCTCTACTGTCTATTACTCCGCGGCCAATGCTTTCAAAGTGCATTTGCAAACTCAGACTTTTTAAAATTTCGATATTCAGCGCGTCTGCAATTCCATTGAATCCAAAGTAAAATAGAAAGCATAAAAGCGCAGCAATTAAAAAAGCAACAATTTGATTCTCAGAGAGCGTAGATGCAAAAATGCCGATGGCAGTATATGTAGCAGCTAAAAAGAGAAGCCCCAAGTACGAACCGATCAAAACACCTTGATCATAATTACCCTGAGGATTACCAAGTTGATCAATAGCATAGACGTATACAAGAGTAGGAATTAAAGCCAAAATCAAGAGCAGCAGTGCACCAAAAAACTTACCCAAAACAAGCTGTAGGGTAGTAATGGGTCTGGTAAGAAGTAACTCTAAAGTCCCCAAACGTAGTTCGTCACTAAAACTACGCATAGTAACCGCCGGAATTAGAAAAATAAAGATCCAAGGTACGAGCTGAAAAAAAGGCGTTAAGTCGGCAAAACCGTAATCAAAAAGATTAAAGTCATTATCAAAAACCCACAGAAAAAGACCGTTTAGGATTAAGAATAGTCCTATAACTAAATAGCCAACAGGAGAAGCGAAAAATGAATGGAATTCTTTTTTCAGAATTGCTAACATAGGCTTGAGGTTCTTTTCAGAATATTATAGATCAGCAATAATTTTCATAGCGATGCGTAAGGCTTCAGTGCCATTTGCTAAGCTCACAATAGGTGTGGTATTTTGCTCAATAGCATCGGCAAAAGCTTCTAATTCGTCTAAAATAGCATTATTCTCTTCCACCTCAGGATTGTCAAAATAGATTTGTTTTTTTACTCCTTCAGCATTCTGAAGAATCATTGCAAAGTCATCTGCCTGTTCAGGCGCATCTTTCATACGTACCACTTCGCATTTCTTCTCTAAAAAGTCTACAGAGATGTAGGCATCTTTTTGAAAGAAACGTGCCTTACGCATTTTTTTCATTGAAATGCGGCTGGCAGTAAGATTAGCCACACATCCGTTTGCAAATTCAATACGGGCATTGGCAATATCAGGTGTATCACTTATCACTGAAACGCCCGAGGCAGAAATGTGTTTCACCTCACTTTTAACCACACTTAAAATGGCATCAATATCGTGAATCATCAAATCCAAAACCACCGGCACATCAGTACCTCTGGGATTAAATTCGGCTAAGCGATGCGCCTCGATAAACATCGGGTTTTCAATAAGATGATTGACGGCTGTAAACGCCGGATTGAAACGTTCTACGTGACCTACCTGACCACGAACGCCGTGTTTTTTGGCAAGCTCACGTATGGCCACCGCTTGCTCAACAGTTTGAGCAATAGGTTTTTCTATAAAGAGATGCTTACCGGCTTTTATGACTTGTTCTGCGCAATCAAAATGATGCGTTGTTGGCGTCACCACATCAACTATATCGCAAGCATCAATTAGCTGCGCAATACTGTCAAAACGATGATAGCCAAATTCTTCAGCAACAGCTTTTGCGGTAGTTTCAGATTCATCGTAAAACCCTACGAGTTCATAGCGTTCTGACTGATTTAAAAGTTTAAGGTGAATTTTTCCCAAGTGTCCCGCACCCAGTACGCCTGCTTTAAGCATAGTATATGTTGTTTTTCCTTTTTAATTAAGAAGGATTGATTTATAGAATATAAGGTCAACGTAAATAGTATAATCTTATTGAGACCTTCTACAAAAATAGGTTTTCTTATGCAGAATTTTGCCATTCTACCTGTTGTTGAAAAAATGCTGGTTTTTGTCTAGGAAGTGGGCTTGTGGTTTGCGTATTTTAGCGGTATGAAGGATACTACTCGTCACCAAGGGAAGCGTAGATTGCTCGCACAAATTGTAGAAAAAAAAGGAGTTTCTAACACCGCTGTTTTAGATGCTATTAGAAAAATTCCGAGGCATTTTTTTATGGATAGTAGTTTTGAAGATCACGCCTATCAAGATAAAGCATTCCCGATTGCAGCAGACCAAACCATTTCTCAACCCTTTACCGTAGGTTTTCAAACCGAATTACTCGAAATAAAAAAAGGTGATAAAATTTTAGAAATAGGTACGGGGAGTGGTTATCAAACCGCTGTTCTTTGTGAAGTAGGCGCCAAAGTGTATTCTATAGAACGCCAACAGGAGCTTTTTAGAAAGACTAAAAACTTTCTGTCAAAATTGGGTTATCGGCCTAAGCGACTCACTTTTGGTGATGGCTATTTAGGAATGCCTGAATTTGCACCTTTTGACGGTATAATCGTAACTGCGGGTGCTCCTTATATTCCTAAACCTCTTTTAGCACAACTTAAGATTGGTGGTAAACTCGTGATTCCTGTGGGCGATGACGTTCAAACGATGATACGCATCGTACGCAAAACACAAACCGATTTTGAAAAGAAAGAATATGGGGAGTTTAGGTTTGTTCCTTTACTTGAAGACAAAAATTAAAATCTAATCCATTGCGGCGTCTTGCCAATAAAGATAATGGCACAAGCCTACACAAAGCGTTGATAAAAAGGCGACGGCATAAACCGGTATATATCGTAGTTCAGAAAGTTGATCTGGCGCAGCCGAATTACTAATGGCATAACCCACTAACAACATCCCGATAAACCAAACTAAGCTACTTGCGAGCAGTTGTTTTGAATAGTTTTTGAGGTAGTTTTTAAATTGTAAAGAACTCATAATAGAACGATTTTGTATCTATAATTTCTTAAAAATTACAGAAAACACCAGAAAATTCCAAATGAGGTTAGACTCTTAACATTTTAAAATTAAAGGTTTTAGCGGAAATTGTAGGTCTGATTACACGCGCTACGTGAAGTATTTAATTCTCTGGAAAAGAAAAAATACTATAATCAATTTCAGGGTTTAAAATAATTTCTTTAACATCAATTGGTTGACCGCCCTGGCTGATCGTAAACGGAAAATAAAGTCCTTCAACCTCTTGATAATCGCTCATAGTAATACTTACCGGTTGCCCTAGCTGTGTAGTTTCAATAGCGATAGGGTAGTAGTTTTGCGCATCAAAAAAGTAAAAACTTTCATTAGGGACCTCTTCACCATTTACAAATTTTGGTTCTTGAGTAAGTTTGATCTTAAATGCTACAATCCCATTTTTAGCAACAGTACTTATATATTCTGCTTTATAACCATTTTCCCGGTAATGTAAGAGCGGTGATGGAAAGTCATTACGTTTCAGTAACATGTTTTTACGCATATCATCAGAGGAGATCTCAGGTTCCATCGTTAAAAAGTTGGTGGTCCACATTGTAGCCCCGTCAAAAGCCATCTGCGTCACTTTTTTTTTGTTGTATTCAAACACAACCGCTTGTTTTCCGCTTCGGGTATTGTAAATGGTAATTGGCACGCTTAAATCACCCTGAGTAAATGAACCTTTAGTCTTAATCGCATCAATTTCAGACCAAGCTTCAATACCACCGGTTCTGTCAATATATTTTGTTATGATCTCATCGGCAGTTTGATTATACATGGTTTCAATTAGCTCTTCCTGTGCCACTGAAGAAAACGTAATCAATAAAAAAGATAAAAACGCTAATGTTTTCATAGATATAATACTAAAAGTAACAGACTGGTATTTTGCGAAAATAGGCATTAAAACGGTATACTTTACTTAACTCCTTTCAAAATAATGTGCACTGAAGTAAAGTGCTAATTTTATGTTTACTTCAGGCTTAGAACGGAAAAATACCAAAGCAAATTATATCTTTAAGCAAAATGCATGTATTGGAATATAAATTGTACTCCTTATGAAATTCGGAAAAGTTAACGATCCCGGAAGTATAGACTTTACGCTTCCGCCTGATCACCCAGACACAAAGATTATACTTAACAGCAAAGCGACTAAAGCTAAACCTCAATTGTATGTGGGGTGCGCAAAATGGAATAAGCAGGATCTCAAGAATTTTTATCCCCGCGGAACAAAAGATGAACTGGGCTATTATTCTAGACAGTTTAATTCTATAGAATTGAACGCGACATTTTACAGACTTTTTCCGAAGGACCAATTTGAAAAATGGTATGAGAAGGTACCGGCAGATTTTAAATTCTTTCCGAAGGTTACTCAGAACATAAGTCATTTAAAACGGCTCATTAACGCCCCCGAATTATTGCCGGAATATTTAGATCATACCTTGCTTCTGAAAGAAAAATTAGGATGCATTTTTTTACAGATGCATAATAATTTTCAACCTAAAAATTGGGATCGGGTAGAGCAGTTTGTCGCCGCCTGGCCTAAAGAAGTACCTCTCGCGATCGAATTTAGACATACGGATTGGTTTAACGAAGAGCCTGTTGCGCAGAAACTTTATCACCTTTTAGAAACAAACGACATTGCAAATGTGCTTGTAGACACTGCGGGGCGGCGTGATATTATGCATATGAGAATGACCAATTCTGAAGCATTTATACGTTTTGTAGGAGCAAATCATCCTACTGATTACGAGCGGCTAGATGATTGGGTTGCGCGTTTAGGCGTTTGGATTGAAGAAGGAATCTCAAAAATTGATTTTTTTATTCATCAAAATGTTGAAAAAGAATCTCCATTACTAGCTACTCATTTTATCAAGAAGATGAATGAGAAGTATGATTTTGATTTGCACCTTCCGGGGAAAGATGATGCTAATCCAACCTTAGATTTATGAGTAACGTAATTATTGTTGCCGGTGTTTCAGGATCCGGGAAAACAACTATAGGAAGATTATTAGCTGAGAAGTTAGACCTTGATTTTAAAGATGCAGATGATTTTCACCCAGCTGCAAATGTTGAAAAAATGAGATCGGGACTTCCACTAAATGATCAAGATCGTGCTCCTTGGCTTGCTATACTTGCAAAAAAGATCGAAGAGTGGAGCAGAGCTGACGGTGCGGTTTTGGCCTGTTCCGCACTAAAAGAAGCGTATAGGAAACGATTAGATGTAAATAAGCAGGTCACTTGGGTTTTTCTTGACGGATCGTACGAACTTCTAAAATCCCGAATGACTGCTCGTAAAAACCACTACTTTAAAGCAGAATTGCTGCAATCTCAGTTAGACACGCTTGAACCCGCAGATTATGGGATACACGTATCAATTGCACCATCGCCCGAAGAAATAGTAGATGAAATTTTGAAAGCCTTATAATGGAAGCACAATTACTTTTTGCAGTCTTTGCAGGGATCGGATTATTATTGTTTTTGATCTTGCGATTAAAGCTACAAGCGTTTTTAGCGCTGTTACTTTCCGCAATCTTTGTAGGGGTGTTGAGCGGATTGCCAACAGAAAGCGTACTTCAGTCCGTTACAGACGGAATAGGCGGTACGCTTGGTTTTGTTGCAACCGTTGTGGGATTGGGTTCTTTATTTGGAGCGCTACTTGAGCATTCAGGAGGGGCACAGGCCATTGCTCAGTACCTTCTTAAAAAATTTGGAATTAAAAATGCTCCGTGGTCAATTATGCTAACGGGATTTTTTGTTGCGATCCCGGTGTTTTTTGATGTTGCCTTTATTATCTTAATTCCTCTTATTTATGCTTTGCAGCGCAGTACAAAAAAATCACTTTTGCTATATGCATTGCCGCTGTTGGCTGGTTTAGCAGTAACTCACGCGTTTATACCGCCTACACCGGGACCCATTGCCGTGGCAGATATTTTGAATGCAAACCTGGGATGGGTAATTCTATTTGGGTTTATAACAGGAATTCCCACTGCGGCGATTGCGGGACCGTTTTTTGCCAAACGGATAGCAAAACGAATTCATATTGAAGCACCCGAGGAGATCGAAGAGGAAAAGGAATCGTTCGCGAATGCGCCCAAACCCGCAACTATACTTTTAATCATTTTTCTACCCATCTTGCTGATCGTTTTAAACACCGTATTGAGCAGTCCGCTTGGAGCAAGAATAGGAATTTCAGAAACTTTTCTTGATATCATTCAATTGCTGGGACACCCCTTTACAGCGTTGATCTTAGCCAATTTAATCGCTTGGTATATCTTAGGCGTACGCCGAAATGTTTCTAAAGAAAAACTCTTAGAAATTTCGACGAAAGCATTATATCCGGCAGGTGTGATAATACTATTAACGGGTGCCGGTGGTGCGTTTAAACAAATATTGATCGATACCGGTGTAGGCGAGATGATCGCTAATGCGCTGCAAAGCGATTATTTTCCACCAGTGATTTTCAGTTTTATTCTTGCTGCTTTAGTGCGCATAATGCAAGGTTCTTCAACTGTAGCAATGATCACTGCCGCCGGAATCACCGCGCCATTAGTAGTTCAGAATAATTTAAATGATATGAAACTTGCTATTTTAGTGATCGCCATTGCAGCAGGAGCCTCAATTTTTTCACACGTAAACGATAGCGGATTCTGGCTTGTAAAACAGTATTTAGGCTTAACTGAAAAACAGACCTTTAAAAGTTGGTCTATACTCACAAGCTTAATCGCGTGTATAGGTTTGGTTGTTTCTACACTGCTTTGGTATGTAGTTTAGGTATTGTCAGATTGTTTGCGCGTATCCTTTTGTGTAGCTTCCTTTTTGATAATATCATACGCTCGCTCTAATTGTTCTTCACGAGGAGGTTTAGGCATTTGCTCTGCTTTGTTTTCAGGTTCAAGTGTAAGTTCGGCGAAAGCAGGAAAATGATCAGAGCCAATGGCATTACCACGCAGAACCGTTTTTGCCCTAAAGTGTTCAGAAACAAAAATATGATCCAGCGGCCAGCGCATAATTTTGCTTTTTGCACTAAATGTATTGAATAACCCACGCCCGATGCGTAAATCAAGCAACTCGCTTACTTCTTTAAAAAGCTCTGTAGATTCTGACCACGCCACATCATTAAAATCACCAATCGCAATTACAGGTAACGTATTGTTTCGGCTTTTGAAGGCAGTTTTCATCATTTCAGCATCCCGATCAGTAGACATAGGATTATGTTGAGGCATCGGCGGGGTAGGGTGAATAGCATATAGCTCAAACCTGTCGCCAGAAGGAAGTTGCACCACAGACTCAATAGAAGGTATGCTGTCATCTATTTGAAAATGAATTTTTGGGTCTTCTAAAGGAAATTTTGAATACAGTAACATTCCGTAGGTATTGTCTAACGGAATTCCTTTATAATGCGGGTAGTTTTTTGATAGTGTAGGTGCAATGGCATTTAACCAATCTTTATCGGTTTCTAGAAGCAATAAAATGTGTGGATCTTTTGCTTCAACTTCTTCTAAAAGCGCCTCGTGCTTTTTATTCTTTTGTAAAACATTAGCTACTAAAAGCTTAAAAGTTCTGTTTTGATCAGTGATGGTACTGTCTAAAACGTCCTTTTCAGCAAGAGGCGTATAGGGATAAATTTTGACAACCTGAAAAACAAGACAGGCAATCATTATGCTCATAAATGCATAATCTTTTGCCCATTTAATATCAAATTTTATAAAATACGCTAAGGTAGCCGCCGCGGTAAAGATGGTGAGTTGCATATGTGGAAAGTCAAAAATGCGTATCCACCAATAATCAGCCGCAATGAACGGTGCTATTGTGAGTACAATAGCGATTCCTCCAATAATCTGGAGTACATTTTTAAAGGTCATTTTAGGTTAGGTTAGGGACTTTCGAGCTTAAAAATGCACTTGAAAGCAGTTTAACCGTAAGCTACTCTTTTGACTGGTTTTTCTGCGTTAAAAAACTGGTAATATCCTTAGAAGAAGGTTCTTCAAAAATTTCAAGACCAAAGAACGGTACAGCAGCGATCACGTGATCAAAGATATCAGCTTGAATGTGCTCATAGTTCTCCCAGCGCTTATCAGTGCTGAAACAAAAGATCTCAAGCGGAATTCCCTGAGCAGTAGGAGGAAGGTGGCGCACCATCAAAAATAAGTCCTTATTGATCGCCGGATTTTCATACAAATAGGCGTCAATGTATTTTCTAAATACCCCTAAATTGGTTTGATTCAATCCGTTTATGGCTAAGCTTTGATCAACGCCTTGTTTTTTATTGGTGCGCAGGACTTCTTTTTCCATATGTTCAATATACGGAGCAACAAGTTGAATTCGTTTAAGTTCTTTTAAATCAGCTTCGGTTAGAAACTTAACGGAATTTTGTTTGATAAAGACCGATCTTTTTATACGTCGCCCCCCGCTTTCTTGCATTCCACGCCAGTTTTGAAAAGAATCTGAAATCAAACTGTATGTTGGGATTGTGGTATAGGTCATATCAAAGTTTTGCACTTTAACGGTAGCAAGGTTAATTTCAGTGACCGTACCATCTGCTCCATATTTGCTAAAGGTGATCCAGTCGCCAATACGCACAATATCATTGATAGAAACCTGAATGGAAGCTACAAAACCGAGTATCGTATCTTTAAATATCAAAAGTATAACTGCCGAAGCTGCTCCCAACTGAAGCACAAAATTCATCGCGTTTTTATCAAAAAGCTCCAGAATAAAAAAGAAAATCCCAATGCCCCATAAAAAGAGCATGGTCACCTGTAGGTAACTCTGTAAAGGCTTGTCGTGAAACTGTTGTTTGGTCTGAAAGTAATCGCGAGATGTACGTAATAAGCTGCGTATAATTTTTAGAATAAGCAGAATTACGTAAAGGTCAAAAATCTTTAGAAGCCAATAAAGCGTGGTGGGGTAATCCTCAAGCAACTCAACAAAAAACCATTTAAAAATGGCTAGCGGAATAATGTGGCCAATATATCTAGGGAAATTGGTAAGAACCAAAAAGTCGTCAAAAGAGGTTTTCGTTTTATTGCTAAAAACCTTGAATGCTTCGACGATGAGTTTTTTAAGAAGTTTATCTAATAAGGCAATGAGCAGGATGAAGATAAACGCATTTATAAATACCGTAAGCATTTCAGCATAAAAGGGAACGACACCTAAGTCTTCTACATAGGAGCTAAAATCTTTTAAATACGTATCTATTTGGTAGGCCATGAGGATTAATTAGGGGCGCAAAATTAAGGATAAAGATCTCAATATAATCTAAGTAAATTATTAAGATTTTGAGACTAAACTATAAAAGAAAAGCCTGAGCAGTCGCTCAGGCTTTCATACAATACGATTTTACCTCAAACGCGTCGCCAAAAGGGTCTAAAACCGAAAAGGCTTGCCGCGAGATAGTAACTAAGCTTGTGCGTTTTGCATCTCCAAAGCCCATTGCTGAATAGCTTCTGCGCTTCCGAAGATGATCAACAAGATTATGCAGAAAATAGAAACGATAACCGCTAAGATTAAACCAATGATAGCGATAATACGCGCAGTTTTAAGTTGACCATAATTCTCATAAAGTTCAGGATTAGGCGCTGCTAATTTTTTGTCTTTATTCGCTAGAAAAAGCGCGATACCAGAAAATAAGAGTCCGCCAAAACCAGAACTGAAGCAGCACGCAATAAATGATACAATTCCTAGAATTAAGGAAATGGTTACGTTAGGTAGTTTTTGTTGTTCCATATCAGGATGTTAGTTTGAGTATATAGCTTACAATAATAGTGGTTACAGATAAGATTGCCAAAACTGAAATGATTTTGCTACCATATTTAACGCCTACCATATAATTCAGGCTGATCATAACACCCAGAAAGACCAAAGGATAAATTGCGGGATATAGCTCAAAGGCTTTGACAAAATCACCTTGAAATAATGCAACCAGAGAACGCTGCAATCCACAGCCCATACACTCAAAGCCTAAGTATTTTTTATTCAGGCAAGGAAGCATGTATTCTTCCATAGGTTACTTAATATTTCTTACAGAAACTTTTTTAGTATACTCAATATTATCTCGCGTGGTCACTCGTACAATATAAACCCCGTCGCTCCACGCATTAGAAGGAATGATCACTTTTTCGCTTGTACCCTCATTTAATTTTGAGACTAAAAGACGCCCGCTAATATCAAATACATTGACTTCTTTAAGTTCTGTTTGCAACGGATTTAGTACCGTAAGTTCAGCGCGACCGTTGTTCTGATAAATATTAAAAGAACGTTTAACCTCTTCAACTTCTTCGACATCTAGGGTTTTAGAATCTTTAAATACAATTTCAAAACGATCAGTATACGTGCCCTGTTCTAGCTCAAACTCATAAGATTCATCAAGAATATCGTGATATTCGTCAGTGAGCTTATCGTGTAAGTAGATGCTTTCGTCTGGGGTGAAATTAATATCTGTAACCTTTATTTCATAGGTGTTGGTAGGATTTGCTCCCGATAATTTGAGAGCTAATTTATTTTCAATTTGATAAGGAAAGATATTCATCAAATAAGATTTATCTGAATCCTCGAGTAAAAAGTTTATATCGCTCGGCAGGCTTGATCTATTTTCTCCATCACCGGCACGATCAAATCCTAATGTTGCCGATTCATACATAATACCTTTTAAAGTTCTTACATATTGATGATTCACAACTGTTGATAATACAAACTTGGGCATTATTAAAATCCCATCTTCCGTATACGTTAGACCTCCAGGATTAAGTGAGCTATTACTTCCATTTTTTTGGGCTGTCTTAGCACCTTTACTTGATGAATTATTTTTAAATTCCGGATCATAAACAGCATTCGTCTCTTTTATAAAAACCCTGAAATCATTTTTCATAGTTACTTGTAGAGTAGGTAGCGGAGCTCCTCCGTCAACAGCAGTTTGTTCAGAGGCAGTTAAATCTCGTCCTAAAACAAAAAATCCTTGGCCAATAGGAGCTATTTTACGTTCAATTTCATTCACCAAAGGATCGTCAGTATCAATTGAAGGCCCATCAGAACGTACTGTTCCGTCTTCATTATACATTACATATGTAGGAGAAGTGTACTCTCCTAGAGATGTACAGTCCATTAATGGAGTAAATGTTCCATAGCCTCCTAAATAATCTGCAAGGTAATGCGATTGTACATTAGGGTCTGACTCCCAAAAAAAAGCTTCTCCAGTGATCACTTCAGTTCCGGTGGAAGGGGTTCCCGAGTACGTACCCAAACAATTTGCAACAGATTGCCCACTATTATATAATAAATAATAACTTAAGTTTAAAGCAGAAGGGTAGGGGTTACCTACTAAAGTTCTTTGCGTAGGTTTAACATCAACTTCAATATTCCCATTATTAGGTATTCCTCTAAAATCAAATGCAGTACTTGTGGGAGTTGTACCACTTCCTACTCCTTTCATTGAAAAACCTTCTCCCGGAAGTAAAGGATTTCCAGAGCTTATTTTTGACCAACCAGAATATCCTTGAGTGGCAATATATTTGTACAACCAAGTTGTTGAAAGTGTTAAAGGAGCAGCTATACCGTTATAACTAGCAGAAAAAGTAGCAGCGTCGCTATCCAATTCATCAATTACTTGATAAACTCCACCGCCATTTCCAGAATCTAAATAAAATCTAGCATTTCCAGCGTTTCCATTATTAGGATTACTTTCATTGGGGTCACCCACAGGAGAAGCCCACATATGATAATCCCAGGCATTTCTTGTATTTTCTTGATAAACCGAGACAATTCCTGTTCCTGAATTTGAGCTATTCTCTCCTTGGATAAGCTGACCTTCATTTCTTAAATAGAGATTACCACCTGTCTGATCAGGATTTCCATCCATACCAATTTCCTGATTGACATATATAATTTCTCCATTGTTAAACACATACGCATTAGAGCCACCTGTCGATGATTTAATATGTAGTTGTCCTACAGACAAAGCCGGGAGTAATAAAAAGAATAATTTGGAGTAAAAATTTCTCATATTGAAATATTTTTGCGAAGATACTAAAATTACCAATCCGTTTGCGTAATTCAAAGAAGATTTGAAGCTTTTTATCGAGTTAAAACCAATTTTATGAGTTCTCAATACAAAATAGGTCAGGGAGTTACACTTTTAGATGATGATTTGTCTGGAGTAATTACAAAAATTGAAGGTGAAAAGATTTTGATTATTTCAAAAGATGGTTTTGAGTTTGAGGTATCTATCAAAGAAATTGTTCCTAATAAAATGCTGGATCTAGAATTTGATGACGATTTCGATGATATGATTAATGAAAAGGAGAAAGCGTACTCAAAGAGAAAAAAGCAACCTATAAAAAATAAAGGCGTTCTTCCTCCAATGGAAGTCGATTTACACATACATCACTTGACGAAATCTGAGAGCGGGATGTCTGCGCATGATAAGCTTAATCTGCAGGTCGATACTGCAAGAAGAAAACTTGAATATGCAATTCTTAAACGCATTCAACGCGTGGTTTTTATACACGGTGTAGGAGAGGGCGTATTGCGTGCAGAATTAGAATATCTTTTTTCGCGATACGATACCGTTAAATTTTATGATGCGGATTATCAAAAATATGGTTTGGGTGCTACTGAGGTGTATCTATATCAGAACTCAAAGCACACATCGTAAGTAAAAACTTACATTTATTTCTTGCGATAATTTATTTTGCTCAGATATTCTCTTGCTCTTGCAATTTTAAGTGCTTATATAGCGGTTAATTACTTAGAAAATCTTAAACAATTCCAAAAATTGTGTATTTCGTCGAAAAAAATTGACTTTTATAGATTAACGGTTATATATTTGGGGTGTAATACAACAAAACCCAAATCATGCTTAAAACTTTTACTCTTATTTGTGCTCTTTTTCTTAGTGCACTTGCTTCAGCTAACACAGATGAAGTGAAGCCCGTTTCTGAAAAAATCATTTTTACTAGCTCTCTTGATTTAGTAGTTGCTCAGCAAGATGAGTCTTTAGCTAGTGAGGATTTACCTGATGCCATATTGAGACTTTACCAATTGGAGAAGGTTAAATTTACAGACAGAATGATTTATACACATAAGCCTTTAGAATTAGCAAATATTAAGAATCCCGTTAAAACAGCTTAATTCCCCAAATTAAGATTTCCCCAAGTCATAATTGATTTAATTACAACACACCCGATTTTCTAATTGCCGTAATACTTCAACCCCAAATCATAAGTTGACGGTAACGATGAAATTACACTTACGATTCCCCCAAATCATAGTTGAATAAGAGTTTAAGTTGGGAGAAAGGCCCGTTGCGCAAGCGCGGGTTTTTCATTTTGTAGAAGGACTTTCTATTCAGTTAAGTGGATTGAAAGGATTATAATATTCAGTAAATGAGCGGTATACTTTTCAAAAGATAAAATTTATTAATTTTCTGAATGGTTATGCTTTCAAATTTTAGTTAAAGCATTATATTTGCACCCGCAAAAAGGTCGCGTAGCTCAGCTGGATAGAGCATCTGCCTTCTAAGCAGACGGTCACAGGTTCGAATCCTGTCGCGATCACTTTTTAAGCATTCAAATTGGATCAAAACCCTGTAAATTGTATGATTTACAGGGTTTTATGTTTTTTATGGATTTATTTAAATAGCTTTAAATTCAATAAAAAATACCACAAATCGGTCAACAAATTTAAACTTTTATTTTGTTGACCGAATTAAGGTTTAAAATGCTTAAATTTAAGTACTTACGTTTGGCTTTCGTCTTGAAAAATGTTTCATTTAAAGACGAATATTATGAGAACTCGGTTAACGTTTAGTTTAAACTTCTGGATTAACGGTTGTAGAGCTGAAAATGAAGAAGCAATAATCTATGCTCGCATCACTGTTAATGGGAAACGAGCAAATATTAGCTTAAAGCGAAAAGTGCCTGTGGAAAGTTGGGATAGTAGTAAAGGATTGGTTCGTGGATCCAAACCATTTGCGAAATCCCTGAATAAATATTTAGATCAAATACGTTCACTTATCTATCAATCTTATGAAGACTTACTGAACGAAGGGAACCTTATTACCGCCTCAGCTATAAAAAATAAATTTTTAGGTGAGGATAAGCGTAATAATACCCTATCAGAATTATTTGAATATCACAACTCCATTTCTGTTACTTCACTCTCCAATCACACGCTGCGTCATTATAAGGTTACGCAGCGCTACTTAAACAAGTTTCTTATAGATAAGTATAAATCAGATGATATTTATCTTAATAAGCTTGACTATTCCTTCATCAAGAATTTTGAGTTCTTTTTAAAATCCTATGAGCCGAAAGATCATCAAAAAAAGATGGGGCATAATACGGCGATGAAGAATTTACAAAGATTACGTAAAATGCTTACGATGGCATACCACCACGAATGGATAGATAAAGATCCTTTTATTCGTTTTAAAAGCTTATATGTAAAAAATAGAAGAGAGTTTCTAGCTCAGTATGAACTTGAACAACTAGAAGATTTTTCGTCTTTCTTAGAGCGTCTGGATATCGTTAAAGATATTTTTCTATTTGCTTGTTATACGGGCTTGTCCTATATAGATGTAGCCAAATTGAATAAAGATAAAATTGAAACCGATTTAGATGGTCAGCAATGGATCAAGACCAAGCGACAAAAAACAAGCATAGAGCTTATAATACCATTGCTGAATAAAGCGAGAAGGATTCTTTTGAAATATCAAGATCATCCACGGGTTTCTGATATGAACAGGTTACTGCCCACGTTATCGAATCAAAAGACGAACAGCTATCTCAAGGAGATTTCTGATTTCTGCGGGATAAAGAAAAACCTCACTTTTCACGTGGCCAGGCATACTTTTGCAACTACAGTAACACTTACAAATGGGGTTCCTATTGAAACTGTGTCAAAATTTGTTAGGACATACCAAGCTCGCCACAACTCAAATTTATGCTCGCGTTATTGACCAGAAAGTTAAGCAGGATATGGAACGCTTGGAACTAAAGATTGATAAGGGTTTAAGAATTGTAAGATAGAGGGTTTCTCAATAAGGTTATCCTTAGTAGACAGAAAAATTAGAAGCTTCATTTGAGATTGGTTTGGTAATTTTAATTTTATATACTGGCTTATTGTGATATATTATGAATCTAATATTTGCTATTACTTTTAAAAATTGAGGTTTCAATGAATAATACAAAATATATAGTTGGGCGAATACAAAACGGTTCTTCCGATTTGAGAAAAAGGGAAGAAACCAATCTCTGGGACAGTGCCAATGAACTCACCAATTTTGTATCACCTTGGGATAAGCAGCCTATAAAACCTATTACATTTAAAGCGTTATATGACACAGACTATTTCTATTTTAGTTTTAGTGTTGAAGACGACTCGGTATTCACCGAATTAAAAGACGATTCTAAATCCAGCATAGCGCAATCAGATCGCGTAGAACTGTTTATAAGAGCAGATGCGCAAATGTGTCCATATTACTGCTTGGAGATTGATACGCAGCCACGTATTATGGATTTCAAAGCAATGCCTAATCGAAATTTTGACTTAAGTTGGAATTGGCCAGAAGGCGAAATTGATGTAAAATCTTCTGTATTAAAAGATCACTTTAAGGTAGAAGGAAAAATCAGTCTAAAATCGCTAAAAGCACTTAATCTCTTAAAACAGGATGCTCGGGGTACCTTTATGGAAATTGGTGTTTACAGAGCTAAATATAATCATGACGAGATGGGTAACAAACAAGCCACCTGGATTACCTGGACAGATCCTAAAACTCCAGAACCTGAGTTTCATATAGCAGCCTCTTTTGGAATTTTTCGCTTTGAATCTTAATTTAAGTATTGTGGGTAATTTTCGGTATTGATAATATCAATAGGAAGCGTTAAGGATTCTTGTAAAGGCTTATCAAATAGGAAAAACTCAATCAGATTAGTTAAACTTAAATACACTTGTTTTTTAGGATCTTGATGTATTAAAAAGGCAATTTTGTCTTCTTCTAAGTATTTGATATTTTCGGCCACGAGGTCATAACCTATAATAAAACTTTTTGGTAAATAAGCTGCAATATGATTTGCTAGTAAATAGGCTTTAGAAGTTGTAACAAATAATCCGTCAACGGCATCAAGAGATTTTAAAAAGTTTTCTATAGTCTGGTCAAATGGAATTTTAGATTCCTTTTTAATGTTGTGAACGTTAATGGTATAAGCTAATTCTTTTTGAGCAAAATAATCTTTAAAGCCGCGTTCCTTTTCCTGCATATGCGAGGCATTTTGAAAGGCTTCATCTATATGCAAAACAGCTAGCGTTGCTTTATTTCCTAATAGCATATTAAACAACTTTGCCGCTACACGTCCACTTTGAAACAAATCCTGACCAATCTCGAGATTAATTTGTGGTTCTTTAATATAGTTATTAAACGTGGCGATTTTAATACCTGCAGCTACACACATTTTCGCAACATGCTCTGCTTCCTTATAAAATAACGGAACCATTAATACAGCATCTGGTTTTTCGGCTATGACTAGATCTGCAGCTTTGGTAAATGATTTTGTAGACTTTGGTTTAAATACACCTTTATTTATTTTGATACCAAAATGACTAAATTCCTGCTCAATCTGCTTTATAGCTTCATAACAGGGAAGCCAGTAGGGGTCTGCATCAGCATCGGGTAATAATATGGCAATATTATAGATCTTATTATTTTTAAGACTCTTTGCAATAGGATTGGGTTTATACTCAATTTTATCAAGTACTTTATTTACCTGTTCCAAAGCTTTAGGAGATACTTTTCCGCGCTTATGAATTACACGATCTACAGTGCCTTTAGATACGCCAGCTAATTCTGCGATATCTTTAATGGTGTAATTTTCTTTCATTAAAACAAAGATAATAATCTATATGAATTATCAGACTAATGTGTGCTCGATAACATTTTTTAATGTGTTCGAGCACATTTTTGTCAAAATTGCTTTTTTTTCAGATTCTTTTTAGATAAATTGTACCAGATTTAAAGATTAATAACGTGTGAGAGCAAATAATCTTTTAAATAAAAAACTGATTTACAGTGCTTTGTAATTTTTAAATTAATAAGAAATCAAATTGTGTTAATACAGGTTTTCAAACTCAGGTTTAGAAAACTATTAACAATCAACCAAAATTTTTGAAAAACACATTTATGTCAACAGAAATGCAAAATTCTAAAGGACCTACACTTGTTATACTTGCTGCCGGAATAGGGAGTAGATATGGTGGTTTAAAACAGCTAGATACATTTTCGCCGCAAGGGGATACTATAATTGATTTTTCGATCTATGATGCGATTGAGGCTGGGTTTAAAAAAATTGTATTCATCATAAGAGAGAATTTATTAGAAGAGTTTAAGGAGGTTTTTGAACCTAAATTAAAAGGTAAAGCTGAGGTAGATTATGTATTTCAGGAATTAGATCGTGTGCCAGATGCCTTTGTAGATTCTAATCGCACTAAACCTTGGGGAACAGGACACGCCTTATTGCTAACTAAGGATGTAGTAAAAGAAAATTTTGCAATCATTAATGCAGATGACTTTTATGGGCGTGAGTCTTTTATAATAATGGCAAACGCTCTAAATGATATAGATAGTGATTCTTATCATTTTAATATGGTTGCTTTTCAACTTAAGAATACAGTGTCAGATCACGGGTATGTCTCTCGTGGAGAATGTAAAGTCTCTCAAGATGGCTATCTCGAGGATGTTACCGAACGTACACATATTGAGAAACAAGGGGATAAAATTTTAGTAGAAAACGAGAGTGGCGACCTAGAGCTTATTGATCCGGAAACATTTGTTTCTATGAACTTTTGGGGTTTTACGCCTAAATGTTTTGAATTTGGATGGGAGCTTTTTAATGAATTTCTGGAGCGTAGTAAAGGCAATATAAAAGCCGAATTTTTTATACCTACTGTAGTAAATGAGATGTTACAATCTGATAAAGTGAGTGTAGAAGTATTAAGTACTCCCGAAAAATGGTTTGGAGTAACCTATAAAGAAGATAAAGCCATTGCGCAAACAGAAATTAAAAAATTAAAAGATAACGCAGTTTACCCGGTGCACTTATGGGATTAAATACAAACGAATTAATAGCTTCAGTTTTTAATGCGTTTAATCATAACTGCACAATTACTGATATAGAAGAATTTTCTAGTGGTCACATTAATGATACCTATTTTATAAGCACTGCCGAAGGACAACAATTTGTATTGCAGCGTATAAATGATGAGGTTTTTAATAATGTAGAAGAGCTGGTTAACAATAAAGTTAAGGTGAGTAAGCATCTTGCTGCAAAAATTCCAGAATTAGATACCGAAGAAAAATACAGACGTGTTCTTACTTTTTTACCTGCCAAAACGGGTGCTTATTATTATCAGGATGCTTTCAATAAATATTGGAATTTAACTTACTACATAGCAAAGAGTGTTTCGTTTGATACTGTTACAAATAAAGAAATTGCTTATGAAGGCGGAAAGCTCTTTGGTAAATTTATCAGTCAGACTAGTGACTTTGATGCGTGCCAATTGGTAGAAATAATTCCGGGATTTCATGATGTTCCCAGACGGTTATTGCAATTTGAGCAGGCAAAGAAAAACGCATCTGCAATGCGCTTAGAATGTGCAGCTTATCAAATTGAAAAGGTAGCGGCATTACAAGAAGAAATGGTCTTGTTACAGCAGTTAAAGGATGAAGGTAAAATTCCAACTCGAGTAACTCATAACGACACAAAAATTTCGAATGCGCTGTTTGACGCAAATAATAAGGGTTTATGTGTTATCGATACAGATACAGTGATGCCCGGTATTGTGCATAATGACTTTGGAGATGCAATACGCACCATTTGCAATACAGCCGAAGAGGATCAAAAAGACCTAAGTCTGGTATCCTTTAATGTAGATTACTATGAGGCATATCTCAAGGGGTTTTTAGAGGAATTACGAGACTCATTATCAGAAGTTGAAATCCAATTTTTGCCGCTAGGCGCAAAAACTATAATCTTCATAATGGGTTTACGATTTCTAACAGATTATCTGGCGGGCGATGTGTATTATAAAACCTCGTATGACGAGCACAATCTAGATCGGGCTAAAAATCAATTTAAACTTATCGAAAGTTTTGAAGATCAATATAACGAGATTTTAAAACTGAGTAAATCTATTGTAAAAGTAAAACAGCTATGAAAAAATATGTAATAACGGGTGGGGCTGGTTTTATAGGAAGTCACATTGCAGAACATCTTGTGGGAGAAGGTCATGAGGTTGTTGTATTGGATAGTTTACGCACTGGATTTCAAAAAAATATCGATCCTTTTAATTTAAAATTTGAGCAAGGCGATATTAGAAATATCGATACTGTAAATAAATTAGTTTCCGGTGCATCAGCGATTTTTCATCTTGCGGCATTAGTTAGTGTGCCAGAATCTATAAGTAAAATAGCCGAGTGTAATGCAATTAATGCTCAGGGAACAATTAATATTCTCGAAGCGGCAAAAAGGGCAGGAAAATGTAAAGTAATCCTATCTTCTTCTGCGGCAAATTATGGTGATAATCCGGTTTCTCCCAAAGTAGAAGCGATGACACCAGAACCTTTAACACCCTATTCTATTACTAAGCTTGATGGGGAGTATTACCTCGATATGTACCGCAATCAGTTTGATGTACCTACCACCTCTTTGCGCTATTTTAATGTATTTGGTCCGCGTCAAAACCCCAAGTCGGCTTATGCTGCAGTAGTTCCTATTTTTATTTTAAATGCATTGCAAAACAAGCCACTTATAATTTATGGTGATGGGCAGCAAACGCGTGATTTTATCTATGTAAAAGATGTTGTAGCAGCAAATTTACTCGCATCACAAACAGGTAAAGGGGTTTATAACGTGGCATTAGGAAACAGTACTTCGGTACTGGAACTGGCAGAATTTATTATCAAAATCACCAATTCAAAGTCTGAAATACTATTTAAAGAAACGAGAGCTGGTGATATAAAGCACTCTCAGGCAAATCCAGAAAAATTTCAGAAAGAAGGGTTTGAACCAAAGTATTCTATAGAAGAAGGTTTAAAAGAAACTGTAGCATTTTATGAAAGTGAATTGCTGGCACAAGTAAAAGAAGCATAATGGCCGATACTGCAATACAAATAAAAGAACCACAGGATTCAAAAAATGTTTCGATTGCTATTATAGCCGGAATGTTTTTTATACTGGGATTTGTAACCTGGATAAATGGGGCGCTTATACCATTTATGAAGGCTATTAATGAGCTCACCGACCAGCAGTCGTATCTGGTTGCATCTGCATCTTACATCTCGTTTGTGGTAATGGCACTTCCAGCATCTGCCATATTAAAACGAATAGGCTACTGCAAAGGGATGTCACTGGGTTTATTTATTATGGGGTTAGGAGCATTGGTTTTTGTGCCGGCCGCAGAAGCACGTACATATTCTTATTTTCTCATAGGTATATTTATTCAGGGAGCAGGAATGACGTTGTTACAAACAGCGGTAAATCCTTACATCACCATTTTGGGTCCAATTAAGAGTGCTGCAAAACGCATTGCAATTATGGGGATTTCTAATAAAGTTGCAGGAGCTCTGGGATCCCTGATATTTGGTGCATTATTACTCTCAGGGATTGAAGCAACTCAAGATAAAATTAAGCTTGCTGAAACTAGTAATAAAAATGTATTACTAGATCAAATGGCAGATAGCGTGGTATGGCCTTATATTATTATGGCTATATGCCTGTTTATTTTTGCTCTGCTTATACGTAAAGCACCATTACCTGAGCTAGAAGCTACCGAATCTGATGAATCGGGAGCAGAAGATTCAAAAAAAACGGTACTTCATTATCCGCATTTGCTATTTGGGGTTTTAGCACTTTTTGTTTACGTAGGAGTTGAGGTTATTGCTGGTGATAGTATCATTTCTTACGGTTTGGCACAGGGGTTTCCTGCAGAACAATCTAAGTTTTTTACCTCTTATACGTTGCTTGCAATGGTTTGCTCTTATGCATTAGGAATATTTTTAATACCTAAGTACATAGAGCAGCGCAATGCATTAATTATAAGTGCCACATTAGGAATTGTTTTAAGTGTATTAATCATCAATACCACAGGATTTACTTCGGTATTACTAATTGCGGCATTAGGTATTGCAAATGCAATGGTGTGGCCTGCAATATGGCCTTTATCACTTAGTAATCTAGGAAAACATACAAAAACAGGTTCTGCATTGCTGGTAATGGGTATTTCTGGTGGTGCGTTAATTCCACCGTTATACGGTAGACTTGTAGATGTCAATAAAGCAGATTTAATGCAAGAAGGAACTACCGCTGCAGTTGCTGCGGGAGAAGCAGCAAACTCAGGTTACATCTTATTAATCCCTTGTTACCTTATCATCCTGTTATTTGCAATATGGGGATGTCGCATAAAAAGTTGGTCAAAATAAAAACAATAAAAAGAAAACAAGAATGTTCACTAGTACAATAGACACTGCTACCGAATTTGAAAAACGTTTTGAGAAAATCAATACTCATGTTTTTGATAATTCCGCGAATGCGTCAAAAGCAGTAGCTCAACAAATAGCTGCACTTATTAAAGAAAAGCAAAGCCAAAATAAAACTTGTGTATTAGGATTAGCAACGGGCTCGTCGCCCAAGAGCTTGTATGCAGAACTGGTGCGATTACATCGAGAAGAACAGTTGAGCTTTAAAAATGTAATTACCTTCAATCTGGATGAGTATTACCCAATGAAGGCAGAATCGATACACAGTTATGTACGATTTATGAATGAGCAGCTTTTTGATCATATAGATATTTTAAAAGTAAATATTCATATACCCGATGGAACGCTTGCAAAAAATGAGATTGCTGGTTTTTGTACTCAATATGAGGATCAAATCGAAAAAGCAGGAGGGATTGATTTACAAATCTTAGGAATAGGAGGTAACGGTCATATAGGCTTTAATGAATCTGGATCTTTGCAAAATTCTAAAACACGACTGGTAGCGCTAGACCACAGTACTCGTATTGCTGCAAGTAAAGAGTTTGAAGGTTTAAAACACACCCCCCGTACGGCAATTACACTTGGCGTTCATAAAATAATGGAAGCTAAGCGGGTTATTCTTTTAGCCTGGGGCGAAAGTAAATCTGCAATTATTGCAAAAGCAGTAGAAGAAGGACTTACTAATCTTGTGCCGGCATCTTTTTTACAAGAGCATCAACATGTAGATTTTGTGTTGGATAAAGAGGCTGCGTCTAAGCTTACCCGTATTAACAAACCGTGGTTAGTAGAAGAAGTAAATTGGACAGATAAACTGATTAGTAAAGCGGTTTTAGATTTGGCCATAAGCTTAGAAAAACCCATTTTAATGCTTACCGATGCAGATTATATTGAGAACGGAATGAGCGATTTGCTGGCACAAATGGGCCCGGCATACGATATCAACATACGTATATTTAATAAACTACAAAATACCATAACGGGCTGGCCAGGAGGAAAACCGGGTGCAGATGATAACAAGCGACCAGAGCGAGCACTGCCAGCTAAAAAACGGGTGTTAATTTTTAGTCCGCATCCTGATGACGATATTATAAGTATGGGGGGCACGTTTAAGAGATTACACGAGCAGGGACATGAAGTGCACGTGGCTTACCAAACATCAGGAAATATTGCAGTTGCCGATGATGAGGCGATACGTTTTGCAAAATTTATTACAGATTATAATGAGGCATTCGGTATTTCTTGTGACGAAGCTCAACGTATATATAATAAGAGTTTTGATTTTTTAAAAACCAAAGAAATAGGAGGTATAGACATTCCAGAACTTCGACAAATCAAAGGAATTATTCGTCGTGGAGAAGCTCGAGCTACCAGCCATTTTGTGGGCTTACCCGATAGTCAGATTCATTTTATGAATTTGCCGTTTTACGAAACAGGAGCAATTGAAAAAAATCCATTAGGAGCTGAAGATATTGCACTTACAATTGATCTTATAGAGCAAGTTAAGCCACATCAAATTTACGCAGCTGGAGATCTTGCTGATCCGCACGGAACCCACAAAGTGTGCCTTGATGCTGTTTTTGAGGCTTTAAAACAAATCAAGCATAAAGATTTTATGAAAGACTGCTGGTTGTGGTTATACCGAGGTGCATGGCAAGAATGGGGTATCGATGAAATTGATATGGCGGTGCCTATGGGACCAGATCAGGTAATAGAAAAGCGTTTTGGAATATTTAAACACCAGTCTCAAAAAGACGGAGTTGTTTTTCAAGGATCAGACAGTAGAGAGTTTTGGCAACGTGCAGAAGATCGTAACCGCGAGACCGCAGAGTTGTATGACAAGCTCGGACTTGCGCATTATGCAGCAATGGAAGCTTTTGTAAAATGGGAATATTAATAGAATAACAATGACATTAATAAAATCAATATCGGGAATACGGGGTACAATAGGTGGTGCTACGGGTGATAATTTAACACCCTTAGACACTGTAAAATTTGCAGCAGCTTACGGTACCTGGTTAAAAGCTGAGAATACAAACCAAAAACTAAAAATAGTAATAGGTCGTGACGCCCGTTTGTCGGGTAGTATGGTAAGCGGATTAATCAGCAACACATTACTAGGGCTGGGAATAGATGTGATAGATTTAGAACTATCTACCACACCTACAGTAGAACTAGCGGTCGTAAGAGAAGCGGTTCATGGGGGAATAATTGTAACCGCAAGTCATAATCCCAAACAATGGAATGCCTTAAAATTACTTAATCATAAAGGCGAATTTTTAAATGCTGAAGAAGGAAGTAAAATTATAGCACTCGCTGAGAAAGAGGCTTACGATTTTGCTGAAGTAGATAATTTAGGTAGTTATTTTGTAAATACGAATGCTATTGAAGCGCATATCGATGAAGTATTAGCATTAGAACACGTTGCAGTTGAAGCAATAAAAGCAAAAGGTTTTAAGGTTGTGGTCGATGCCGTTAATTCTACAGGAGGAATCACTATTCCTGCATTATTAGAACGATTAGGCGTGATCTGTATACCATTATACTGTGAACCTACAGGACATTTTCCACATAATCCTGAGCCCCTTGCAGAACATTTAACTGCTATTTCTAAACGTGTAGTTGAGGAGCAGGCAGATTTAGGATTTGTGGTAGATCCAGATGTAGATAGGCTGGCTATTGTAAATGAAGACGGGACTATGTTTGGGGAAGAATATACACTCGTAGCTTGTGCTGATTATATTTTAGGTAAAACGCCGGGAACTACAGTATCCAATTTGTCTTCAACACGCGTACTTAATGATGTAACTATAGGCTATGACCAAGCTTATTTTGCCAGCGCAGTAGGTGAAGTAAATGTGGTTACCAAGATGAAAGAAGTAGAAGCGGTAATAGGTGGAGAGGGGAATGGAGGTATTATTTACCCGGAGTCACATTACGGACGTGATGCTTTGGTAGGTATTGCTCTGTTTTTATCGCATCTCGCCGAAACCAGAAAAAGCTGTAAAGAATTACGTAATTCTTATCCTGCATTTTTTATAGCCAAAGAGAAATTAGAGTTACCTACAGCTACAGATATTGATGCATTATTAATGCAGATACAAAAGGTCTACGCCAACGAAGAAGTTAATACAATCGATGGGACTAAGATAATCTTTAAAAATAAAGAGTGGGTGCATATCCGTAAATCTAATACGGAACCTATTGTACGCATTTATGCAGAGAGTACATCATTAAAGAAGGCTAGACTCCTGACAATGAAAGTAAAAGAAACATTGAATTCTTTTATTTTAACATAAATTAATTATGTGCTCGTGCACATAATTAATTTAAATGTATTAGATTAGTAAAATCTTAACAAAGAATGATGATTTTTGAATATTATTTTTTTGAGTAATGGTATAATTAAATTGATTTTAGGCAATCTATATTAGATTTAAAAATAGTTACAACTATTTTTTTAACTAAAAGTGTGCTCGAGAACACTTTTATAGTACCTGAGTGGATTTAAAGAATCAGACAAGCAGAAAACTTTTTAAAATCAATCAAATAATCAAACAACATTAATTATGATTAAAATTTTAAGCACAATTTTTTTCGTTTTGTGTACTGCAAGCGCAGTTTTCGCACAAAGCGCAATTACGGGAATAGTGACTGATTCAAAATCCGGATCGCCTATTCCTGGAGCTAATGTTCAGATAAAAGGAACTTCTACAGGAGTGGTAACCGATTTTGATGGAAACTATAGTATATCAGCAGAATCAGGTCAAATCCTTGTTTTTACTTACTTAGGTTTTAAGCCAAAAGAAGTTATAGTATCTACAATGACTACAGTTAATGTGAGTCTCGAATCATCTACCTCAGAATTAGATGAAATTGTGGTAGTAGGCTATACCGAACAAAAAAAATCAAGTGTTACTTCGGCTGTATCAGAAGTCAAGTCTAAAGAGCTTACCGATGTTACCACTTCAGATGTTTCTACAATGCTTCAGGGTAAAGCTGCCGGAGTACAAGTGGTGCAGGGATCAGGACAACCGGGTTCTTTGCCATCGGTACGGATTCGAGGTTTAACTTCAATTAATGGAGGTACAAATCCGCTTTGGGTACTTGATGGAGTAATTGTACACGGAACCCCCAATTTAAATCCAAATGATGTCGAAGGTATATCTGTTTTAAAAGATGCTTCAGCAACAGCATTATACGGTTCTCGCGGTGCAAATGGTGTCGTTGTGGTGACTACCAAGCAAGCTAAACTAGATCAAAATACACTCACTATTTCCTCAAGATTGGGTTACAGTTATTTTAACAATGGCAATTTTGAAACGATGAATTCACAGCAACTCTATGATTACTATCAATCTTTTGGAAATCAAGATAATATTCCTGAAGGAATTGATGAAAGCGTATTGGCTAATGATTTTGATTGGTTTGAGAATGGTACTCAAACAGGAGTGATTCAGGATCATAATCTAACATTTACCGGCGGCAATGAAAAGTCAAAAACATTCCTGTCATTAGGATACTATAATGAGACAGGAACACTCAAAGGATACAAATATGATAGAGTAAGTGCTCGTTTGAATCACGACTACAAAATTGGAGAAAGGCTTACGCTAAAACCAAAGGTGGCTGTAAACTACAATAAGCGAAATAATCGGCAACATTCTCTTTATGCTCTGTATACTTATATGCCTTGGGATACCCCTACTGATATTAATGGAACTATTATAAATCCTCAGGATCTAGAAAGTGGTCAGATTTGGTACGGGAGAGATAATGCAAATTATCTCTATAACTTACAATATAACTATAGCAATAGTAGGGAGCTAAATCTTTTTTCTAATATGGATTTAGAATATCAGATTCTTCCTGATTTAAAATTTATTTCTACTAATAGTGTAACTTTTTACTATGCTGATGGTATGACTTATACAGACCCCAAATCAACTAGTGGTCTTGCTAATAATGGTCAACTATATAAGTACAACACTAAACGTATAACCAACTTTACAAATCAGATGTTGAAGTATTCAAAATCAATGGGTGCGCATCGTATAAATGCACTTTTAGGTTATGAATATCAGGATTATAAATATACCTCTAGTGGTGCTACTGGCTATGGGATTGTATCGGGTACCACAATTTTGGATAATGCTGCTACACCAGGAGCGGTATCAGGGACTACAAATGATTCTGCTCTTCAGTCTGTATTGTTTAATGCTGATTACGGGTATGATAATCGCTATTTAGCACAGTTCTCTATACGTAGGGATGGAGCCTCAAATTTTGGAAAAGACAATCAGTACGGTACCTTTTACTCTGGTAGCTTAGGTTGGAATATACA
Organism: Leeuwenhoekiella palythoae; assembly: GCF_900130045.1. Taxonomy (GTDB): domain Bacteria; phylum Bacteroidota; class Bacteroidia; order Flavobacteriales; family Flavobacteriaceae; genus Leeuwenhoekiella; species Leeuwenhoekiella palythoae. The sequence goes on along the minus strand of NZ_FQXT01000001.1, from coordinate 13,430 downwards.
TAATGAAAGCTTTTTTAAAGTAAAGGAAATAAATCAACTTAAGCTACGAGCCAGTTATGGCGCAGTAGGAAACAGACCAGCGGCACTCTATCCACAGTATGATCTATATAGTTTACAGAGTACATACAATGGTTTGCCAGCGCCATCTCCATATCAATATGGAAATGATGATTTAGCTTGGGAAATTTCATATCAGACTAATATAGGCTTAGATAGCCGCTTCTTTGATCGTGCAAGTTTTTCTTTAGAATATTATAATAAGGATACCTCAGACTTATTGTACTATGTGATTCTGCCCTCTACAAGTGGTTATAATGGATATTATGAAAATATTGGAGGAGTGGTTAATACTGGTTTTGAAGCCAATCTTTCTGTAGATATTTTTCAGGAAAACCAAAGCGGCTTTGGCTGGACTATAACTGGGAATATTGGAACCAATAGCAATGAAGTTACCGAGCTTTTTGAGGGTGAAGATATAGACAGAGGTACTAAACTGTCTCGTGTAGGAGAGGATTATAACACTTGGTTTATGCGTAAATGGTTAGGAGTAGATTCTGAGACTGGAAACCCTTTATGGGAAACGGTTGATCCTAATACTGGAGAGCGTTCAGAAACAACGGATTATAATGCAGCCACAAAACAGATTGTAGGTAGTTCAACTCCTGATTTTTATGGAGGTTTCAGTTCGATGATGCTTTATAAAGGATTCTCACTTAGCGCAAACTTTAATTTTTCTCAAGGAGGTCAGATTTATCATTCTAGTAGAGAGCTATATGACGCAGATGGAGCATATCCTACCTATAATCAACAGGTTTTACAGGATGGTTGGAGTAGATGGGAGGAGCCAGGAGATATAGCCACGCATCCACGAGCTCTTTATGGAGGGAATAACCTTTCTAACAAAACATCTTCACGTTATTTAGAAGATGCAAGCTATCTCAGAATGCGTAATATTCGTTTAGGCTATACTTTCTCTCAAAAATGGTTGAGCGATCTTCACATGAGTAATTTTGAAGTGTACTTAACTGGAGATAATTTACTCACCATTACTGATTTTTCGGGAACTGATCCTGAAGTAGGAATTGATGGGTATGCTAGCTCCCAATATCCTATTTCTAAGCGTATTGCGTTTGGACTTAATCTGTCATTTTAATCAAAAATAAATAGCGAAATGAAAACTATATTTAAACTATTATTCATCACTGTTATACTTGTAAGTTGTGAGGTAGAGCGATTTCCTTATGACTCTATTGCTTCAGAAGAATTATTATCTGGCGAAGGAGGAATAGAAGCAGCAACGCTTGGTAATTATGCGATCTTAAAGGGAGATGCAGATGGAAATGGATTTGCTCCGCAATTTCATAGAATAGCAGAGTACCCTGGAGATAATGTCGCTCTGAGTGGGACGACAACTGATGCATTATTTTATTCCTACAATTACAATAACTTAGCTACAAGTGGTCGTGTGAATAATTTTTGGACCTCCGGTTATCAGGCTATTGTAGGCTGTAATAAAATGATTGAGCTTACCACAGAAGGGGAATCTGAAGAAACAGATCAACTTATTGGTGAGAATTATTACTTAAGAGCATATGCTTATTTTCAATTGGTAAATGTTTTCGGTCGCCCTTACAATCAAGGACGGGATAACCTAGGAGTACCTTTGAAATTGACTTCTCTGATAGATGATTTACCAGACCGTGCTACTGTAGGTGAAATTTATGATCAAGTAGTTTCCGATTTGCTTAAGGCGGAATCATTGATGACAGTCAATAAATCCAACAGTTATGCAACTAAAGAAGCCGCTCAAGCATTGCTATCCCGTGTTTATTTATATATGGAGGAAAATCAAGAAGCAATTGATTATGCTGAAAAGGTTATAGCTTCTGGGCGATACAGTTTACTTTCCACAGATGAACTACCTAATTATACAAGAATAAATCCAGATGATAATTCAGAAACTATTTTCTGTTTTAAATTTTTAGAAGAGTCAGACTATAATCATGGATATTATACTGTGGGTTCATTGTATGCAAATATATTAGGAAGTGGATGGGGTGAAATGTATGCTTCAAATGACTTTTTAGACTTACTCAGAAAAAATCCTACTGACAAACGATTAGAATTTATAGATCCTCAATACAGCACAGATGCTAACGGAGATTTAATTCCGGCAGTATATTGGGTGAATGAGAATTATCAATATGTGTTTAGACAAACCTTTGAACAAGGCAATGAAACTTATTTTACAGACAACGGTAACGATTATCTAATTTCTTCCGAAGTAATTGGTCCACAAACACTGTATTATTTCACCACTATTGCAGGAGATAAACAATACGTAATAAAAGACTTCGATATGGTAAAGCGTAATGGATATCCCAAATTCTTTATACTAAAATGTTCGCTTCAAGATGATGTACCTCAATTATGGTCACCCGTGGTTTCTCGCTTAGCGGAAATGTATCTTAATCGTGCAGAAGCTTATGCTAAATTAAATCAGGTCGGGAATGCATTAAATGATATAAACACTATTCGCACACGAGCAGGTATTACAACTTACAATGATGCATCAGAGTTTCCTGAAGGAATGACTATTCTTGATATTGTGTTGCAGGAGAGGAGAATGGAATTGGCATATGAAGGGCATCGTAAGTTTGATGTATTCCGTAACGGAAGAACCATGAATAGACGCTATCCAGGAACGCATTTAAATGGAAATAATCCATATTATGAAATCCAACCATCAGAAGATCGTGTGATTGAGTACATCCCTGAGGCACAAATTAATGTTCAGCCAAGCTTAATTCAAAATGACTAATACATACCAAAGCTTAAAAGAAAAATTACCAAAAATGATTTTCTTGCTGATGACTTTGGTGTCCTTATTCTCTTGTAAAGAAAATGAGATCGAAGAAAATGTGGTATATAATTTTACGATCCGGATTCCCGCAGGTGGAAATTCTTGGATTCAAAATAGTGCCGAAAGAACACAAGGTCTGGTGTTTGATACAGGTGTTCATAATTGGATATCAACAGAGGATGTAGTTGAGTCATATTTTGCAACATCTCAAAAAGGTGATTTGCAAGTGGGGCTTGTTGTTAAAGTACCTGACGGTATAACTAATCTTGAAGTGAGTCTAGATGGAAATGTTACAGATATCCAATTGTCAAATTCTTCATATCAAGATATAGCAGTTACTGAATTTAAGGATATCCCTATAGGATATCACAAATTAGAATTTAGAGCACTCGGAAAAACGGGAGCATATATTGCCGATTTAAAAGAAATTTTATTAGGAGGTAGTGCAACAGATTCGAAAATAACATATATAAAAAATACCGAACATTTTTATTTCGGTCGTCGTGGCCCTTCCGATCATCTGAATTTTTCTATTCCTGAAGAAAAGGACCTTACTTATTTCTATAGTGAAATAGAAGTTCCTGAAGGGCAAGATAAGATTGGATCTTATTTTACGGCCAATGGTTTTAATTTTGGATATTTTGGAATTCAGGTAAATAGCGAGACCGAGCGACGTGTGATTTTTTCTGTTTGGAGTCCCTACAGTACTGATGATCCTTCAGAAATACCTGAAGATCAGAAAATAATTCTTCTCGATAAAGGTGCTGTTGTAAATGCAGGAGAGTTTGGTAACGAAGGGTCAGGAGGACACAGTCATTTAGTTTACAATTGGAAGGCAGGCACTACGTATAAATTTTTATTGAAAGGAGAGCCTTCGGTCAACGATTCTTCAGATTATACAGCTTGGTTTTATGCCCCGGAAACCGGTGAATGGCAATTAATTGCTTCTTTTAGAAGACCTAAAACTACGAGTTATCTCAAACGCTTTTATTCATTTTTAGAGAATTTCAGTCCTAGTACTGGGAATCAAGAACGAGAAGCGCTATATAAGAACCAATGGGTATATGACACCTCAGATACTTGGACCGAAGTAACGGAAGCCAAATTCACTGTAGATGCGACAGCTAGAGCTGGACGCCGACTCGATTATTCAGGGGGAAGTGATGAAGAAATTTTTTTTCTTAGAAATTGTGGATTTTTCTCAGATAATATAAATCCTGATACACTTTTTACCAGAACCTCATCAAATAATAAGCCTAGTATTGATTTTGAAGTTCTTGACAAGCTTCTTAACTAAAAGCTGAATGTAGATAATATATTTACCTCCTTCAAAATACTACTGTAATAAAAATTAAAATCATATTATTTAAGAATTAGATTATGAACTCAAGAAGAAACTTTATTAAAGGATCAGCTATTGTTGGAGCAGGGATAACCCTTGCACCCAATTTAGTTTTTCCTAATACTAAATACAGCTCTGAAAAATTGAAGATTGCATTTATTGGAGTTGGTTTACGAGGAACCAATCACCTTAATAATGCGATTCATCGTAAGGACACTGAAATTACTGCTATTTGTGATATCGATCCCAAACGTATTGAGATCGCCTTAGATTTGATTGAAAAAGACGGAAGACGGAAACCTTTGGTATTTGGTAACAATGAAAACGACTATTTGAATCTTTTGGATTCCAAAGAAGTAGATGCAGTGATCATTGCTACCCCTTGGTTATGGCATACTAAAATGGCAGTGGCGGCTATGAAAGCAGGTGTTTATGCCGGACTTGAAGTTTCAGCTTCCCAAACGATAGAAGAGTGCTGGGACTTAGTGAATACACACGAAGCTACTGGAACGCATATGATGTTTTTGGAGAATGTGAACTTTCGTAGAGATGTTATGGCTGTCCTAAACATGGTAAAACAAAATGTTTTTGGTGAAATGCTACACTATCGTTGTGGATACCAACACGATCTTAGAGCAGTAAAATTTAATGATGGTAAGCAGCCTTATGGAGGTGGGGTTGAATTTGGAGAAAAGGGACTTTCTGAAGCAAAATGGCGCACTAAACATTCAGTGTACCGTAACGGCGATACGTATCCAACACACGGGGTTGGACCAATTGCGGCAATGGCGGATATTAATAGGGGGAATCGGTTTACCAGTATGACAGCCAATGCAACTAAAGCGGTGGGGTTACACAAGTATGTTGTAGATCAGGGAGGTAAAGATCATCCCAATGCCAAGATTAAATTTAAACAAGGTGATATAATCACCTCAACCATAGAATGTGCTAATGGAGAAACCATAATTGTAACTCACGACACTAATTTACCTAGACCGTATTCTCTAGGATTTCGAGTGCAAGGCGCAAACGGACTTTGGGAGAAGGATGGAGATCGTATCTATATTGAAGGAGAATCACAACCACATCGTTGGGATGACTCACAAGAGTGGTTGAAAAAATATGACCATCCAGTCTGGAAAAAATATGGAGAAGAAGCCACTGGTGCGGGTCATGGAGGAATGGACTACTTTGTAATGAAAGCTTTTGTCGAATCTGCTATTGCTAATATTGCTCCACCAATTGATGCATATGATGCTGCAGCTTGGAGTGCGATAACCCCGCTTTCAGAAGCTTCCATTGAAAATAATGGTGAACCGCAGGAGTTTCCTGATTTTACACGAGGTCAATGGGTTGCACGAGCTCCTTATGATTGGATGAAAGCGGAGTATAAGGTTAAATTCTAGTTTTTGACTATTTTACTCCATAAAATGCACAATTCAGAGATTTTTTATTACTTCCAAAATTAGTAGAATCAAAGAAGATTCTTTGTGGCAAGTACAAGGTAATAATCATTGATAAGAGTTTAAGATTCGTTGGATAAGATACACTCTTGGACTTTCAATTACTATAAAAGCAGAAGTACTTAGAAAATTTTGTTTGCTACACTGTTGAACTAGCATTCAATAATGATTATAGGCTAGAATTAAAACCTTAAATGAAGACCCGTTAAAGGATATAGTGATTTAATAATCTTAATTCCAACAGCTCGTAATTGAATAATTATTTAAAAAGCTATGATTTTAAAATCATAGCTTTTTAAATTTGTTAAGCAGATGCAATTTAATCAATGAGCCACATCGAAGCGTTTATATTGTCACCCGAAGGGAATTGTCGATTAATCGCTTCGTTTAGATTTTCCGGGTTGTTGATGCTTTCATTTTGAGGATACATAAAGCGTTTTGGGATCAAACCATTATTTAAAATTCCACCACCATCTACATTAAATTCGGGAAAACCTGTTCTTCTTTGATCATAAAAACTCTGCCAACCAGTATTCAAAAACAAGGCAATGTGCTTTTGAGTAAGTATAGACTCTAGGTCTTCATTACTATTTAATTGAATTGTAGGATTATTTAAGTAATCTTCAGCCTCCGATATACCATAGAAAGCTAAAGATGCAGCTATTCCTGACTTATAATACGGTTCACTTGGTTCTGAAATCCAACCGCGCGCAGCTGCTTCTGCTAGTGTAAATTGAAGTTCAGCATAGCTCATAAGTATTGAAGGCTCATTTACAGGATTGTTATAATATCGCGGCTTAATTCGAGAGGCCTCTCCACTAACGGCTTTAGATCCGTTATCGCTTAAAGGTGCGCTACCATACAAACCACCATATGCTGAAAAATCCTCCACGTTTAAATTTGATGCATTTGGCTTTTTGTCCGCCATCATAAACAATCTAGGATCTTCATAGTTTTGAAGCCTTTCTACAAAGGTTTGTTCCATATAATAGGCTGTTTGAAGCGAATTATCATTAAATAACGGATAGCGATTGTCTTGAATATCTACATAAACTAAAGATGCATTATCTGAATTAGATTCAAATATTGGGAATTGATCAAAATTATTCAAGATTTCATTAAACCGGCCAACAATATCAATATCGGTCTGATCAACTTTATTGGATAGGCTCATTAGAACTCTAAGACTATAACTATTTATTAGTTTTTGCCATTGTTTTTTATTTCCCTCATAAATAACATCACCACGAATAGTTTCAGTGTTTTGAGCTAATTCTAAACCAGCAGCCCTAAGAGAATCAAGGGCTGATGCATAAATTAGCTCTTGACGGTCATAAGAAGGAGTATAAATTCCTATCTCAGCACCTACAGCTTCTGTATAAGGTACGTCGCCAAATACACGGGTTAGTTCAATAGCGTAATAAGCATTGAAAAACTTTGCCAAAATTTGATACACCTGTGAATCTGTACGTTGAGATTCTTGAATCATTTTATAAACTTGTTTTAGATCATCGTATTGACCAAAACCAGCTCGTTGCCAGTTATAATACTGATATTGATTGGTGCCATCTGTAAATGTTAATTGTCTACTAGCTAATGCAGCATTAAGACTTACATTATTAAAGGCTGTAGTCTCAATTGTGGTTAGGAGTAAATCTGGACTTACTTGAGTGGCCCGGTTAGGGTCGTTTTGTAAATCTTCAACTTTAGAACATCCAGCAAGCAGTAGTAGAGAGAATATAATTAGATACTTTTTCATCATCATTAATTTGGTGTATTAAAATTTTGCATTGATGTTAAATCCAATATTGCGGGTCGCCGGAGCTTGAAGATTATCTACTCCTGAGTCAGGATCAACATTAGGAATATCGGATGCTAACCATAGATTACGGCCTACAAGGGAAACGTCTAAGCTTTTAAATGGTGTTCGTTCTAAGAACGCTTCATTGAATTGGTAGGTTAGCGTTACTTCTCTTAGCTTTATAAAGGTTTCTTTGTAATAATGGTAATTCTTATTGTGGTAATTACTAGTGCTCTGCATAAAACTGATATAGTTTACAGGTACATCATTAGGAGCGTAAGTACGCGTATCTTCTGTAATGGTTCCATTAACATCGTAGCTAACCGAACCACCTGTGACCACAACACCATTTCCTATATATGTATTTTCACCATTTACAGCATCTTCTCTAAACTGATTTACTGTTCCTTTAGAAGTACCTCCCCACCACATTTTCTGGTTTGTATTTGAATACATCAAACCACCTAAGCGACCATCAAATAAGAATGATAAGGAGATGTTTTCATACTGTAAACTATTAGAAATTCCATAAGTTAAGTCAGGTTCATCATAGCCAATGAATCGATCATATGGATCTGAAACTGGTAATCCATTTTCAAAAATTACATCTCCTTCAGCATTAGTTTGATAGACTCCAGTATATATTTTGTCAGTTCTATCACCAACACGAATATATCCTTCAGTTTGCTCACGATCGCCATAGATTTCTTCTTGGTATCTGCGGTAATGACTTAAATTTATCTGAGTGTTCCAGCTAAAGTTTTCATTTTTAATAGGTGTCGCATCTAGCGTTAATTCTATACCTTTTCTTTGAAATTCATTTCCATTCAATAAAATACTACTATACCCAGAAGCATCAGAAATGGGGCTATATATTAAATTATTATAATCTCTAGCTTGGTAGTAAGCAATATCCAATCCAAGTCGATTATTTAAGGTTCTTATATTTGCACCAACTTCCCAAGTGTCTGAGGTTTCTGGTTCTAAATTTGGAGAAAGTAAATTACTGCCAAAGTAGGTTGACGGTGTACCATTCCAAATCGTTCCTTTTTCATACGCTAAAATATAATCATAAGGATCACTGCCAATTTTACCCTCAGAAACTCGAGACCAAGAACCTCTAAGTTTGGCAAAACTTATCCACTGTGGCATTTCAAATAGACTGCTTAGTACAACCGAACCGGAAACAGACGGATAAAAGAATGAATTGTTACCCTCAGGTAATGTTGAGACTTTATCGTTACGTCCTGTTAATGATAGATAAAATGCGTTATAGAACTCAAGATCAATAAAACCGTAAAAGCTGTTGATGGTTTCTTTTTCTTCACGATTGGAACCTAATAATGTAGCGCCAGCATTATTTGCTAAATTGTAAAAACCGGGGACATTCAATCCGTCAGTAGACTGAGACGTGTTTTTTGAATTTCTATAATAATTGACATATGCTCCTTCTGCTGTGATCCCAAAATTATCTGAAATTTTCTTTTCAAAGTGTAGTGCTAAATCTGAAGTGATATCGAAATACTCCGTTTGTGCAATTGAAAAGTTTCCTCTGGATTTATTACCATAACCGATATAACTTTTAGGTTCTTTATAAGTTCGATAAAGACTGTATTCATTTACCCCTGTACGTCCTCTTAGACTTAAGGCATCGTTGATTTCATAGTTGAAGGAAGCATTACCATAAATGTTGGTCTTATTATAACCTCTTTCATATTCATATGCCTGAAAGTAGGGGTTGTTATAATAGGATATATTAAAATGACGTTGCTGTATGCCTTCTTGACCTTCGCGCCAGTAATTTTTTAAATCTCTAATATCAACATCTGTACCTGTCCATAATATCAGGTTATAGAGATAGTTAGTAGGGCCATAACCAACTTCAGGAAAGTTACTAGTGAATTGCTTATTGTAGGTTAAAGAGCCATTTAATGTAAGTTTATCAGTAGGTCTTATGGTACCAGCAAGGTTGAATGATGTGTTTTTCAAATCTGTATTAGGAACAATTCCTTTCTGATAATTGTTAGATAAAGAGAGACGAACGTCAGCCTTATCATTACCCCAACCAACACTTACATTGTTGGACTGTATAATTCCTGTTTCGAAGAAATTTTTGATATTATCTTTACCTCTAGATGTGAAGGGTATTGGAATTAATTCTCCTGTGTTGGGATCTATTGGACTGTTGTACTGCGTGGTTTCATAAAAACCGCTTGTAGTAGTAGGATCCTGCTGATCTAGGCGTGGTCCCCAGATCCATCCTCCACCTTCAGTACCGGATCCACTTCCATTCACATAAGCATAAACGCCTCGATTTCCGTTTCCGTAGGTCGTTTGAACATCAGGCACCCGGATGAAATCTGTCTGAAATAAGGTAGAATTATTGAAGCTTACATTGAGTTTACCTTTTTTACCTCGTTTTGTTGTAATCATAATTGCCCCATTTCTTCCTACAGAACCGTAAAGTGCAGAAGCAGTAGCACCTTTTAAAACACTTATACTTTCAATATCGTCCGAATTAATTTTCCAGATATCTAACGTGCGATCAGGAATTCCATCAATTACTAGTAGGGGAGTAGCGCCACGTAACTCGATGGTGGGATTTTGAAACAGATCAGTCGAGTTCTTAATATTCAACCCAGCAACGCGACCTGAAAGTTGATTGACAAAATTGGGTTCTTTAGCTTTTTCTAGATTATCGCCTTCAACTTCTTGAACTGCGTATCCCAGCGCTTTTTTCTCTTTTTTGATTCCTAAGGCTGTTACAACTACAGCATCAAGAGCTTGCGCATCTTCTGCCATAATAATTTCAAGAACCGATTGATTTGAGATAACTACTTCTTGCTTTGTAAAACCAACGTAGGAAAATTGTAAGGTCTCGCCACTATTCACTTCAATACTGAAATTTCCATCGAAATCAGTTACTGTCCCTCGAGAACTATCAGGGATCATAACAGTAACGCCTCCCAAGGGCACCCCGTTAGGGTCTTTGACTATACCTTTAACTGTCTGCTGAGCAAACGAGACCAGAGATACTAAAAGGATAAAAAGGGTAAAGATTTTCTTCATGTCATTTTGAAATTAATTGCTTTTTTGTTGATTAATTATTTGAGATAATCCAAACATTTTGAGTGGTGTTTTCCGTCTGTAGAAGAATTTTAACCGGAAGTTTTTTACCTTTTTTTAGAACAATATCAAACCGTTCTGATCCCAAGGAAGTTTGACCGATTTTGGTATAGTTATCTTTTCCACCCAACTTCTTATCATTAGTGTTGGTTATCAAAATGCTGACTTGGGTATTCTTGTTTCCTAAAGTTTCCCATTCTAAATGCAGTCGATTATCTAACACTTCAGCTTGAACATTTATGAAATCAACAGGATCAATAAGAGAAACCCCATCCCACTCTGAACGTATATCTTTGGCTACATCTAGGTTTAAAAAACTAGTCATTGTAGGCAGCAGATCTACGATAGCGGGTATTTGCGTGTCGAAATAAGTGTTGGTGTTTTTACTGTTAGTAACAATCCAGGTACTACGTTCTCTATCTGTCTGTCCTCCGTGATGTTTTCCATCCTTAGGCGATCGTCCGTGATCTGTTGTTACTAGAAACAGCCAGTCTTCTTGGTGGCTTTGTTCTCGAAATTTCACTGCATCGTAGATGGAACCAATTAAACTATCTTCGTATTTAATGGCTGCAGTAAGTTGTGGACTATCTCCATAGCCGTGGCCCATATCATCCGAATATTCTAGATAAACCCAAGAAAGATCCGGAGCCTGTGTTTTTATAGTAAATGCAGCTTCTTTAGCCACTAGCGCATCTATATTTTTAATGTACTCACGTTTGGCATCGTGTGGGAACCTAATAGTATCAAGTTCGTATCCATCAAATTTATAATCAACTTCAACCGCTCTTGTCTGATCTAAGCCTTCTCCTATAAGTTTTGTGCGATTGTCCAACCAAGTAGAGAATACAGCGGTTTTGCCATTCGGATATTGATCTTTGAATAGTCTAAAAATTGTAGGATAATTATAATTAGGATCTTTAATACTGTTGCCCCAAACATTGTGTTTATTTGCCCATACCCCTGTAAGTAGGCTATTATAACCAACAGCAGAAATTGTAGGCGTTTCAGAATATCCTTCTTTTAAACCTCCAACATATGCTTGGGTTATCGATCCTTCGCCAGCAATTTCATCCAATCGAGGTGAGGGGTTGTTCACGATCATGTCGTAAGCAATGCCATCAACTATAATGAAGACTACTTTTTGCTTAATTGAAGTAGTTTTTTGCAACTGAGCATTCAAGTTTATAATTGAGGCGAATAACGTAATAAGTAATACTGTTTTTTTGAGATGCATATTTTTTGATTTGATGGCATCAAAAGTAGCAGACAAGAAAAATAGATTGACCAATCGTTCAATTAAATAATGATTACTTAAATGTTGTCTTTGTGTTATTATGTTTTACAGAATTCAATAAAAAATTGAAAAGTCTATTTTTGATAAATTTTAGTATGGGTAGAAAAAATATTAGCGAGCAAAGAAGGAAAGAAATTATCATTGCGTTTTATGAAGTATCGCGTCAATTGGGACTGGAGAATGCCTCTATAGCTAAGCTTGCCCAGCATATGGATATCAGCAAAGGATTAGTTCTACACTACTTTGAGAATAGGGAGGAACTCTTGATTGGATTAAATGAATATATCCTAGAACAGCATCTTAACGTAATGATTTCTGAGGATATAGGTGTGATGAACACTAAAGAACATTTAGTGCTTTTTATTGAAAATTTATTTACCAGAGCCTGGAATAGCTATTTTGATGATGGTGTTTTTTATAGCTGTTATGCACTTATCTATCGAGTACCTGAATTTAAAAACAGTTTTAAATCATACCTACTTGAATTACACCAAGTATTATATCAAAGATTACTTGAAGCTAAATCAAACAGTGTTATAAATAATACTAATTTGAAAGAGGTAACTGAAGTTATTTTTGCCCTAATTGATGGTGCCTATTACTACTTAGGAATGTTCGAAGAGTCTGAAGCGAGATATAAAAAACAAGTAGCTATCTACACAAAATATAGCCTTGAGTTGCTAAATTTTACCACGTGATTTTCCTTTTATAGTAGGTTGCATTCTCTTTATTACAGCAACTAATGCAATCAATCCCCAAACAGCATTCACAAATATGTTTGGGTAATCATCAATAACCAATGCATTTATCACTAGGCATAAAGCCCCAAGAGCATTTAAAATGTGATACAAGTATTTTTGAGCAGAGAGGTAATCAAGACTTAAAAGTAAGTAGGAGATAATAAATAGTAATGCGCCAATCCAACCTATATATTCCATAATAACATTTTGATATACTATAACTAGTAAGAAGTTTACCTCAATATAGGAAGGAAGCAATTTATGATGTGCTAATTCATTTTATTATTCCATTAAATTTAATACGGACTCCTTAGAAATCGTTCTCTACTTTTAAGTTTTGGGTTCCAATATTTTGCTCGCCTTCTTAAGTTTTAAAACCTCCCTCGTTAGCTTTTTGAATTCCCTTAAGCAGCATCGCTGTACTTCTCTTTTTTTGAAAGCAAAATATCAATAGTTTGAAATTAGCCGGACAGCATAACCGCATTTATATGTCCATACTAATTCAAACTCTTAAAAACATATCAGCAACAAAAAGGGGAACAGCGATAGGCATTAAATGGAAGTAAATCAAAAAGAAATCTTATGAAATCAGTTCAAAACATACAAAAAGAAGCGGAATCAAAAACCTTAAAAACAAAAAAGGCAAACGCTCAGGATAACATAAGTAAATCATTTTTTAAAGGTATAAACGCAAATTGTCCAAAGGGTTTGGGCAGCATTTTTAATCATCTAAATTTTAGAGTTATGAGTACACTAAGAAATCAAGTTCAGTTAATCGGAAACGTAGGGCAAGAGCCTACA
>NZ_FQXT01000007.1 GCF_900130045.1 Leeuwenhoekiella palythoae | reverse complement strand
AACCCCAGAGAAAAAACGCGTGATTATTTTTAGTCCGCACCCTGACGATGATGTGATCTCTATGGGAGGTACTTTTGACCGTCTGGTAGAGCAAGGGCACGAGGTGCATATCGCTTATCAAACTTCAGGAAATATCGCGGTTTCAGACCACGAGGCTTTGAAGTTTGCCGAAGTTGCTGCCCAGATTGGTAACGGAGATAAAGAAAAATTTGCTGCAATTGCAGAACAAATAAAAAACAAACAGCGTAACGAGATCGATCCGGTTGAAGTACGCCAGTTAAAAGGAATCATCAGACGCTGCGAATCCCTAGGAGCTACCCGTTTTGAAGGTGTTCCTGATGAGCACGTACACTTTTTAGATCTTCCGTTTTACGAAACAGGAGGAATTAAAAAGAATCCCATGTCGCAAGATGATGTGGATATTGTAAATGAACTAATCGCGAACGTTAAACCGCATCAAATCTATGCTGCGGGAGATCTTGCTGATCCGCACGGAACGCATAAAGTATGTTTAAACATTATATTTGAATCGCTTGAGCAACTTAAGAGCGAGGCGTATATGAACGACTGCTGGGTGTGGTTATACCGCGGCGCGTGGCACGAGTTTGAAATGCACGAGATTGAAATGGCAGTTCCTATGAGCCCGGATCAGGTGCTTAAAAAGAGACAGGCCATTTTCTATCACCAATCACAAAAAGATGGGGTGATGTTTCAAGGAGAAGACCTGCGAGAATTTTGGGTGCGTGCAGAAGATCGAAATAAAGAAACTGCTAGTAAGTACAGAGCTTTAGGTCTTGCTGAATATGCAGCGATGGAAGCATTTATGCGTTATCATTTTTAAGTTGAAAATAGCCAAAAAAGAACTTTAACGTAAACGAATATTCATATATGGTAGCTTTAGAAACACTTGATTATGCCATTATCATTGGCTTTTTTGCAACAACCCTGATTGTCGGACTTCTCGTTGCAAAAAAATCAGGTAAAAGCTCTTCTGAATATTTTCTTTCAGGCCGAAACATGCCGTGGTGGTTGTTGGGGATCTCTATGGTTGCCACAACTTTTTCTACCGATACGCCTAACTTGGTTACTGATATTGTACGTAATCAAGGCGTAAGCGGTAACTGGGTTTGGTGGGCGTTTTTGATCACCGGTTTACTCACTGTTTTTGTCTATGCAAAACTCTGGAGAAAGTCTGAAGTGAATACCGATATCGAGTTTTATGAATTGCGGTATGGCGGAAAACCTGCGAAGTTTTTACGTGGTTTTCGAGCAGTATATTTAGGTGTGATTTTCAACGTAATGGCGATGAGTGCAGTAACGCTTGCTGCTATTAAAATCGGGCAAATTATGCTTGGTTTAACACCGTTAGAAACCATAGGTTATGCCGGATTGGTTACCGTGATCTTCAGTACGATCGGAGGTTTTAAAGGCGTTGTTTATACCGATTTTATTCTCTTTTTTGCAGCAATGGCAGGTGGTATTGGCGCAGCATATTATTGCGTAAATCTACCCGAAGTTGGTGGGATGGAAGGTCTAATGGCGAATGAAGCGGTTATTAACAAAATAAATATACTTCCTGATTTTAATGATACCACGACCCTGATCACACTATTGATTATTCCGCTTGCGGTACAGTGGTGGAGCGCTTGGTATCCAGGTGCAGAACCCGGAGGTGGTGGTTATATTGCGCAGCGTATGCTTGCGGCTAAAGATGAGAATCACGCAATTGGAGCAACCTTTTTCTTTAATGCTTTGCACTATGCGTTGCGTCCTTGGCCGTGGATCTTAGTAGCCTTAGCTTCAATTGTGGTGTATCCTGATATTGCGAGCATTCACGAGGCATTTCCCAATATTGTGGAAAGTAAATTAGGTGATGATTTGGCGTATTCTGCTATGTTGACCAAACTACCAAGCGGATTGTTAGGTTTGGTGATGGCGTCGCTGATCGCAGCCTATATGTCAACAATTTCAACGCATTTGAACTGGGGTTCATCGTACGTAGTAAATGACTTTTACGCGCGCTATGTTAAACCGAAAGCCTCTCAAAAAGAACTGGTAAATGTAGGCCGAATTTCAACAGTGTTGTTGATGGTGGTGAGTTCTGGGGTTGCGTTACTATTGACTAATGCATACCAACTCTTCAATATTATCTTGATGTTTGGAGCAGGTACAGGATTGATATTTATTCTACGCTGGTTTTGGTGGAGAATCAACGCGTGGAGTGAGATTTCTGCAATGTTCTCATCAGGAATTATTTCCATTCTTTTCAACTTTACGTCTTTAGGTGTGGTGCTCTTTGGTACCGCCGAAGCAGATGGTGTGTTGCCTAATTGGTCAACCTATCCTGTTGTAGTGCTTTTAACTTCAATTGTTTGGTTAGCAGTTACCTTCTTGACGCGTCCTGAAAAGGATAAAACCTTATTTGATTTTTATAAACAAACACAACCTGGTGGTCCCGGTTGGGAGAAAATTATAATTAAAGCTCGCGCCCAAGGTGCAGCTTTAGTTACGACCAATCAAAAATGGTCTGTTCCTGCGGGTATTTTAGCCACATTAGTAGGTTGTGTCACAATATATGGTGCGCTTTTTAGCACCGGATACTGGATTTACGGGTATTATACCCAAGCCAGCATTCTAACGTTACTCACGCTGATTGCAACCATAGCCCTGGTGAAGCTATGGCAGCGCATAAAAACGAGAGTTTTTTGAGTTTTTTTAAATTGTTTCTGGTGAAAAGGGTGCTCGCAAAAGCACCCTTTTTTTGTTTAAGCGCAGACCTGCATTGGGATTAACTTTAGACTAATTTAATATTTAATCTTTAAATCAAGTACAACGTTTTCAAAGGCTGGAGGCGATTACACCTACTTTACAAACATTTAAAAAAATCTTAATATTTAGCGTTACTAAGCTACGTTCAGCGGTTATTCAGCGATTATTTTTCAAATCTGTTTAATGTTCTTTTAGTTTTAAAAAGCTTATTGTTGAAATTCTAACGTAAAGTTTGCGTTTTTCACAAAGCGATGCCAAAATTGATAAAGAACCTTATGTGTTATATTTATTTGAAGAAGTTGTTTGCCACTGTGTTCGTGCTTGTTTTCGCAGTGGCACAGCTTTGCGCTCAAGAAGAAGTTCCGGCAAATGCAGTCTATAAGAATGCGCAGGCGCCAATAGAAGATCGCGTTAATGATCTCGTAGAGCGTATGACCATCGAAGAAAAGGTAGGACAACTCACCACACTTTTGGGATGGAAAATGTACACAAAAACCGGTAATTCGGTTGAAGCTAGTGAGGCTTTAAAAGAGGCGATTGCCACTCAAAAAATAGGCGCTCTCTGGGGCGTGATGCGTGCCGATCCCTGGACGCAAAAAACCTTGTCAAATGGTCTGAATCCGGAACTCGCTGCAAAAGCGACTAACGCCATTCAAAAAGTTGCTGTCGAAGAAAGTCGATTAGGAATCCCATTATTTCTGGCGGAAGAAGCGATGCACGGCCATATGGCTATTGGGACTACCGAATTTCCATCAGCTATCGGTCAGGCGAGTACGTTTAATCCGGAATTGAATAAAAAAATGGCAGCCGCTGTTGCAAAAGAGCTGCGTGCTCAAGGGGCGCATATTGGTTACGGGCCTATTTTAGATCTTGCTCGTGAACCGCGCTGGTCCCGTGTAGAAGAGACCTTCGGTGAAGATCCTTATTTGATTTCTGAAATGGGATTGGGCGTCATCGAAGGTTTTCAAGGTGATGGAATAGAAAATCCTGAAAGTGTAATTTCTACCTTAAAGCATTTTGCTGCATACGGCGTTTCAGAAGGTGGTCACAACGGTGGTGCGGTGCATATAGGGCAACGCGAACTTATGCAAGATTATATGTATCCGTTTAAAAAAGCGATTGATGCTGGTGTGCTTTCGGTTATGACGGCGTACAGTTCGGTTGATGGAATTCCGAGTACTTCAAACAAAGCCTTGCTTACCGGTTTATTGCGCGAGCAATGGGGTTTTGAAGGATTTGTGGTTTCAGACTTAGCAAGCATCGAAGGTATTAAAGGTGATCATCACGCGGCTGCAACTTTTGAGGATGCTGCTGCCTTAGCAATGAATGCTGGTGTAGATGCAGATTTAGGTGGGAATGGCTTTGACGATGAATTACTCAACGCTTTTAAAAATGGAAAAGTTTCTGAAGCGCGCTTAGATGAAGCTGTAAAATATGTAGTGCGTTTAAAGTTTAAAATGGGCCTTTTTGAAAATCCGTATGTAGAAGAAAAGGCGCCTAAAAAAATGGTGCGAAGCGCGGCACATATCGCAATCGCAAAAGAAATGGCGCTAGAAGGCGTGACCTTACTTAAAAATGAGAACGGTTTGCTTCCGCTATCTAAAGACCTTAAAAAAATAGCAGTGATCGGTCCTAACGCAGATATGATGTATAATCAATTAGGCGACTATACTGCGCCTCAAGAACCCGAATTTATCGTAACGCCGCTGGAAGGAATTCGTGCCAAAATGCCAAAGGCTGAAATCACTTATGTAAAAGGAACAGCCATTCGTGATACCACACAAACCGATATTCCTGCAGCGGTAGCAGCGGCAAAAAATGCTGAAGTCGCTATTGTGGTGCTCGGTGGTTCTAGCGCACGTGATTTTAAAACCGAATACCTAGAGACCGGTGCAGCGACCGTTTCCTCAAAAGAGGATCAAGTTTTAAGTGATATGGAAAGTGGAGAAGGTTACGACCGTTCTACCTTAGATCTTATGGGAAAACAATTAGAGCTTTTGCAGTCTGTGGAAGCGACAGGAACTCCTACAATATTAGTGTTGATTACCGGCAGACCTTTGTTGATCAATTGGCCTGCCAAACACATTCCTGCGATCATAGACACGTGGTATCCCGGTTCACAGGGAGGTCACGCGCTGGCAGATGTTTTATTTGGTGATTATAATCCGGCGGGGCGCTTGCCGGTCTCGATCCCAAAATCAGTAGGGCAATCGCCGGTGTATTATAACCACTGGTGGCCTAAACGCCGAGATTATGTTGAAGAAACTTCGGCACCATTATATGCTTTTGGTCACGGCTTGAGCTATACCACTTTTGACTATTCAGATTTGAAAATTTCGCAAAGCGGAAATGCTGCAAACACAACCATCAAAGTTTCGGTTGAAGTTTCAAATACCGGTGATCGGGACGGAGACGAAGTCGTTCAACTGTACCTGAGCGATGTGGTGAGTAGCGTGGTCACTCCGGTAAAGCAATTACGTGGGTTTGAACGCATTCATTTAGCCAATGGCGAAAGTAAAACAGTGACTTTTACCTTAACTCCTTCAGAATTAGCGCTGTTTGATGCCGAAATGAATCACGTTGCAGAAGCCGGGGAATTTGAAGTGCAATTAGGAGCTTCTTCTCAAGATATTAGACTTAAAGAACGTTTTGAACTTACAGAATCTATACAACTTACAAAAAACTAACCATACTTATGCGAGACCTTTCATACTCTAAGTTTTTTTATGTTTTAGCTGTGCTGCTGGGATCCCTATCCGGCAGCAACGGCTTATTTGCACAAGGGGGTAATTTGCACGAGCAATCAAAAATATATCAAGCACCTACCGATCCTCAGGTAAAGGAAAAACTTGCTGTTTGGGGAGATCAAAAGTTTGGAATGCTTATTCACTGGGGTGTGTATGCAGTTCCCGGAATTATAGAGAGCTGGCAAATTTGCTCTGAACCTTGGCTGGAGCGTCCTGAAGGAATCTCGTATAATGATTATAAAAAATGGTATTGGAATCTGAGTTCAGTATTTAATCCGGTGAATTTTGATCCGGACCAATGGGCTGATGCTGCTGCCGATGCCGGAATGAAATATGTGGTTTTTACCACCAAGCATCACGACGGTTTCAATATGTTTGATACCCAGCAAACCGATTATAAAATCACCAACGGACCTTTCAAAAACCATCCAAAAGCCAATGTCGCCAAATATGTATTTGAGGCATTTAGAAAGAAAGATTTTATGATTGGCGCTTATTTTTCTAAACCAGACTGGCATTCGCAAGATTTCTGGTGGGATAAATATGCAACACCAGACCGTAATGTGAATTATGACATCAGAAAGTATCCTGAAAAATGGAAAAGCTTTCAGGATTTCACATTCAATCAGATCAGTGAGTTGATGCACGATTATGGATCAATTGACATTTTATGGTTAGATGGTGGCTGGGTGCGCCCGCGTGAGACCGTAACCGATGAAGTGCGTGCCTGGGGAGCTCCAATTCCAGAATTCAGCCAGGAAGTGGATATGCCGCGCATCGCAAAAATGGCACGCGAAGCACAGCCGGGAATCATCTTTGCAGACCGTACCGTTCACGGGCCTTACGAGAACTATCAAACTCCTGAGCGTTCGATCCCGGAAACCAAACTAGATCATCCTTGGGAAACCAATATGACCTTAGGAAATAACTGGGGGTATGTGCCTAATGACAACTTTAAAACTTCGGCAAAGGTGATTCATAGTTTAGTTGAAGTGGTAGCCAAAGGTGGAAATATGCTATTAGGAGTGGGCCCACAACCAGACGGTTTGTTACCTCCTGATGCACTACCTATTCTCACTGAAATAGGAGATTGGTTAGATACAAACGGTGAGGCAATTTACGGTACCCATGCAATCGACAATTATCACAGTGAGGCAACGTATTTTACGGCAAACGACAAAAATACCTTTGCAATAACTTTATTGACCGAAGGTGAAGCGGTACCCAATACGGTGGGCTGGGAAGGAAATCTTCCTAAAAAAGGAAGCAGTCTTAAACTGGTAAGTACCGGAAAAAAATTAAACTATACGATTAAAGATAATGTGGTAACTGTAAGGCTTCCTGCTTCGGTAAGAAACGCCGCAAAAGCAGCGCTTGCATTTTCTTATAAATCAGAATAAACGCTTTGTATGAATAGATTCTATATTCCTTTTTTAAGTTTTTTATTGTGCGGTCTGGTGGCCTGCGAATCTTCAAATGATGGTGTCCCTGAGCCTTATGGTGCAGTGCCTTCAGAAGATCAACTCGCTTGGTATGATATGGAAATGAATGCCTTTATTCATTTTACCATAAACACCTTTACCGATAAAGAATGGGGTTATGGAGACGAATCTCCAGAGCTTTTTAATCCGTCTGCATTGGATGTCGATCAGTGGATGTCTGTTTTGGAAGAAACCGGTTTTAGCGGAACCATTTTAACAGCAAAACACCACGATGGTTTTGCTTTATGGCCTTCTGCATACACGGAGCACGATATAGCTTCGAGTCCGTATAAAGATGGAAAAGGGGATTTAGTGAAAGAAGTTGCAGAAGCTGCTAAAGCGCACGGATTAGAGTTTGGGGTTTATTTATCGCCTTGGGATCGTAATCGCGCCGATTATGGCGAGGAATCTTATATCACCTATTACCGCAATCAACTTAAGGAATTATTCACTGGTTACGGACCTGTTTTTGAAATGTGGTTTGACGGTGCTAACGGAGGTGACGGCTATTATGGCGGCGCCAATGAAGAGCGCAAGATCGACCGTCAAAATTATTACGATTGGCCAACGACTTTAAAAATGGTTGATTCGATGCAACCGCCTGTGTTATTTTTTAGCGACGCAGGACCAGATTTGCGTTGGGTAGGAAATGAGCGCGGAATAGGCGGTGAAACCCATTGGAATACGATTACGACAGATACGCTTTATGCAGGTAAAGCAGGAATTGAAGAACTCTTGCAAAGCGGAACCAAAAACGGAAAAAGCTGGATTCCGGCAGAGGTAAATACGTCGATTCGTCCGGGTTGGTTTTATCACGCTTCAGAAGATTCGCTGGTGCGTTCTCCAGAAAATTTATTTGAATTGTATCTGACTTCGGTAGGTCGCGGTTCAACCTTATTGTTGAATATTCCGCCAGACCGTCGTGGTTTATTTCACGAGAATGATGTGGCGTCACTTCGTGGATTCAGAAAAATATTAGACAGTGTTTTTGCTGAAAATTTAGCCGAAAAAGCCACTGCCACCGCAACTCCTGTGCGTGGCGATAAGCCAGTTTATGCTGCAGACAAAGTGCTTGATGGCGATGCAGAAACTTATTGGGCAACAAATGACGGTGTAACTACCGGAAGCATCGAACTGAACTGGGAAGCGCCACAAATACTGCATTATATTTCGCTTCAAGAGTATATTAAACTCGGTCAGCGCGTGGCTGCGTTTACGGTTTCTGTGTGGGAAGATGGTACCTGGAAAGAAGTGCAAAACCAAACGACGATCGGGCATAAACGCATTCTGAAATTAAACGGAGTGGAAACGTCAAAACTTAAAATCGAGATCACCGAAGCATTAGCTTGCCCATTGATCTCTAACATCGAAGTATACTAGATTCTATGCAAGTTGTAAGAACAAACTTTTTCGCTTTAGTCTTAATTGTGTTGAGTTTTGGCTTTGCTCAAGCTCAGGATGATGCACCATTCAAAATAGAAAATGGCTCTTTTGTATATAATGGGAAGCCAACGCCTATTTACTCTGGTGAGATGCATTACGAGCGTATTCCAAAGGAATATTGGCGTCATCGCATTCAGATGATGAAAGCGATGGGTTTGAATACCATCGCAACATATGTATTCTGGAATTACCACAATCCTGCGCCCGGAGTTTGGGATTTTGAAACCGGAAACCGAAACGTAGCCGAGTTTATTAAAATCGCCAAGGAAGAAGAGATGTTTGTCATTTTACGCCCTGGACCTTATGCCTGCGGTGAGTGGGAATTTGGTGGCTATCCTTGGTTTTTACAAAACATTCCGGGGCTTAAAGTGCGTGAGAACAATGCGCAATTTTTAGCAGCTTGTAAAGAATACATCAACGAACTCGCTAAACAAGTTGCGCCGTTGCAGGTCAATAATGGTGGAAATATCATTATGACGCAGGTAGAGAATGAGTTTGGTTCGTATGTGGCTCAGCGGGAAGATATCGCTCCGGAAGATCATAAAGCATATAAAGAAGCTATTTTTAAAATGCTGAAAGATGCTGGTTTTCAAGCGCCGTTTTTCACTTCTGATGGCGCGTGGCTTTTTAAAGGCGGAAGTCTAGAAGGCGTATTACCCACAGCTAATGGAGAAGGAAATATCGATAACCTGAAAAAGGTGGTCAATAAATTTAATAATAACGAAGGACCGTATATGGTTGCTGAGTTTTATCCCGGTTGGTTAGATCATTGGGCAGAGCCTTTTGTAAAAATCAGCGCTTCAGATATTGCAAAACAAACTGAAGTATATCTCAAAAACGGTGTGAATTTCAATTTTTATATGGCGCACGGCGGGACCAATTTCGGTTTTACTTCAGGAGCCAATTATAATGATGAGCACGATATTCAACCAGATATTACCAGCTACGATTATGATGCGCCTATTTCTGAAGCAGGTTGGGCAAATCCTAAATATGACAGTATTCGCGCATTGATGCAGAAATATGCACCGTATGAGATCCCGGAGGTGCCGGAGCAAATTCCTGTTATTGAAATTCCGCAGATTCAATTGGCAAAAACAACGGATGCGCTTACGTATATCAAAAAGCAAAAGCCGGTGACGAGTGATAGTCCGCTTACATTTGAGCAACTCGAGCAAGGTTATGGTTATGTGCTGTATAAAAAACGCTTTACGCAACCTATCACCGGAACGCTTAAAGTGCCCGGGTTACGCGATTTTGCAACCGTTTATGTAAATGGTAAGAAAGTAGGCGAACTCAACCGCGTCTTCAACTCGTATGAAATGCCGATTAAAATTCCATTTAATGGGAGTTTAGAGATCTTGGTAGAGAATATGGGCCGCATCAATTACGGGGCAGAGATCGTGAATAACCTTAAAGGAATTATCGCTCCCGTGAGCATCAATGATTATGAGATCACAGGTGGTTGGGAGATGTATAAAGCGCCTTTTGCGGAAGTGCCGGAAGTTGAAAATTCAACGGAAGTAAAAACAGGAAGACCTGTTGTGTATTCCGGAAATTTTGATTTGAAAAAGCAGGGAGATACCTTTCTTAATATGAGCGAAGTGGGTAAGGGAATCGTTTTTGTAAACGGACATAATTTAGGGCGTTATTGGAAAGTGGGCCCACAGCAAACGCTTTACGTTCCGGGATGTTGGCTGAAGAAAAAGGACAATACTATTACTATTTTTGAACAACTCAATGACGTTGCAGTAACTTCTATTTCCGCACAAAAAACACCGATTCTTGAGGATCTAAAAAATTAAACAAAGCCCCTATGTCAAAAAAATATATCAAAGAAGCTTGCGTAGAAAGCCTGGCTCAGGCCATTAAAGCCGAAGAAAAAGGAGCAGACCGCTTGGAGCTTTGTGCTTACCTTGCTTTTGACGGTTTAACGCCGGCTCCAGATCTAATTTCTGAAGTGATCAAGGCGGTTAAGATCCCGGTACGCGTGATGATCAGGCCGCGTAATGGCGACTTTAATTACAGTGAAGAAGAGCTTGAACATATGAAAGCCTGCATAGCCTTTTGTAAGAAAGAAGGCGCTGAGGGTGTAGTTTTTGGCGTTTTAAATGAATCTAAGAAACTCAATATTGAGGCTATTGAAATGCTTACTAAAGCAGCAAAGCCTTTAAAAGTGGTGATTCATAAAGCCATTGATGCAACACCAGATATTGACGCGGCTTTAAAAGAGCTTTTGCAGGTTGAAGGTGTAGATACCTTACTCACTTCAGGAGGGAAATCTAATGCGTTTGATGGGGCGGAAAATTTAAACCGACTAATAACAATGGCGGGAAATAAACTAGAGATTATGCCTGCCGGAAAAATCACTCAATTCAATTTAACCGAACTTCATCATCTCGTGGAAGCAGAAGCGTATCACGGAAGATTGATCGTTGGAGAATTAGCCTAACCAATGCATTTAGAAAAGATCAAAGCACACGTAGTCGTTTTAGTTTTAGGTGTGTTTACTGCGTGTCAAACGAGCGAAACGCCTAAATTAAGAATCGTACAAGAAGGGTTTATTTACGAGGAAGCGCCTTTTCCGCAGTGTCACGCTTCAACCTTGGTTGAGGCCCAGGACGGCAGTATTATCGCAGCTTGGTTTGGTGGGGAATACGAGCGGCATCCTGACGTAAGTATCTATCAAAGTAAACTAACGGATACCGTTTGGTCAACACCGCAAAAAATAGCTGACGGTAAGGTAGAAAACGATACGCTAAGTTACCCTACGTGGAATCCCGTGCTTTTCAAAAATGCCGAAAATACATTGATGCTGTATTACAAAGAAGGTCCGTCGCCATCTTCCTGGTGGGGAAAATGGAAAACTTCTGAAGATAACGGCGCTTCGTGGTCAGCAGCAGAGCAATTACCCGATGGAATTTTAGGTCCTATCAAAAATAAGCCTATTCAACTTGCAAACGGAAGTATTGTAAGTCCGTCTAGCGTAGAGTCAGAAGACGGTGCAGTTTGGAAATCGCATATTGAATTATCAAGCGATAACGGCTATTCTTGGGAGCGCGTTAGGATACCTTCAGCAGATACGGTTAAAGTCATTCAGCCTACTTTGATTCAGCTTAAAAATGGAAATCTGAAAGCTTTATTACGCAGCGATCAGAATTATATTTTAGAAAGTGAAAGTTCAGATCAAGGTAAAACCTGGTCTGAAGCTACCAAGGGAACGATGCTTAATCCCAATAGTGGGATTGATGCGGTTACGCTTAAAAGCGGAAATTTTCTTTTGGTTTACAATCCTACCGAAGCCGGAGCTGATTGGTCAGACGGGCGTAATAAACTCAATCTGGCGTACAGTACAGACGGTTCGCATTGGGAAGATGTGTTGCAGTTAGAAGATGAGGCTGAAGGCGAATTCAGCTATCCTGCGATCATTCAAGATTCAGAAGGTTTGGTGCATATAACATACACGCATAACCGGTCAAAAATAAAATACCTGCAACTTAAGCTGGAGTAATCTAGACCAAGGTTAATTTTATTCCCATCTCGCGAATGCGCTCTGCATCTGCGGCAGATAGATCCTTGTCTGTAATGATCTCGCTAATCTCATCAAGTTCGCAGATCTTAGCTAAACTGCGTTTTCCAAATTTTGAAGAATCTGCTAGAATGATCGTTTTCTGCGCGGCTTCCATCATTTTTTTATTCAAGATCGCCTCTTCAATATTAGTGGTAGTACAGCCAAAATCGAGATCAATCCCATCAACTCCCATAAAAAATTGATGAGAAGAAATGTGTTGCAAAATATGCTCTGCATAATGCCCTGTAACC
The DNA here is from genome assembly GCF_900130045.1 of Leeuwenhoekiella palythoae. GTDB lineage: Bacteria > Bacteroidota > Bacteroidia > Flavobacteriales > Flavobacteriaceae > Leeuwenhoekiella > Leeuwenhoekiella palythoae. The sequence goes on along the minus strand of NZ_FQXT01000007.1, from coordinate 114,927 downwards.
GAACCGGAGCGATGGCGAATGTTTCCGCCCAATTGAATAATATCTATATCGCGATGTTTCATCAACTCAATCGCAACGAGAAGCGAGGAGGTAATCACGTTGAGTTTACCAATGGGTTTAATCGCTTTCGCCAGCTGTTGTACGGTGGTTCCGCTTGCGATAATAATAGAATCGTTTTCCTGAATGCGTTGAGCAGCCGCTTCTGCTATGAGCGATTTTTCTTCGGCAGATATTGAAGCTTTTTCGCTTACGTCGCGCTCGTTCATATAAGGATTTTCTAAAGAGGCACCACCGTGTGTTCTAAAGAGCAAGCCTTTATCTTCCAGAAGTTTCAAATCTTTTCTTATGGTTACGGCTGAGACATCGAGTCGCTCACAAAGGGTCGCAACTTTAACATGTTTCTCTTTTTTTAAAAGATCTAAAATTTCCTGATGACGTTCCATTACTATAAGGTTTGAGCGCATAAAAGCACTACAAATATAAGGTCTTAAAGCGTTTTTAAAAACGCTTTCTTTTTGTTTCGTTTTTAATCGATATTGTGTTTTTTAACAATTTAAACGAAACTTTAACTTTCAAATGAAATCGTTTTAGTATCATTTTATATATATTTGGCAGCATAAAGAAAAATTAAGAAACCAAACGATGGCGAATATATTTGCGCGTGAGCATTTGACAGGACAACTTTCACAAACCAAAAAATGGGACGTGATTGTGATTGGAGGAGGAGCAACAGGACTTGGAGTAGCTTTAGATAGTGCTACTCGAGGTTATAAAACCTTGTTGCTAGAGCAGGTAGATTATGCAAAGGGAACTTCTAGCCGAAGTACCAAATTAGTACACGGTGGCGTGCGCTATCTCGCACAAGGAGATATTGATCTGGTTAAAGAAGCCTTGTACGAGCGCGGGTTATTGGCGCAAAATGCACCGCATCTGGTGAAGAACCAAAACTTCATTATTCCAAACTACAGATGGTGGGAAGGAATTTATTATACCATCGGGTTAAAAGCTTATGATTTTCTAGCCGGAAAATTGAGTTTAGGAAAATCGAAGCATATCAACAAAACCAAGACTACAGAGCGTCTTTCAACCCTAAGACAAAAAGGACTTTATGGTGGAGTCGTATATAAAGATGGCCAGTTTGATGATTCGCGTTTGGCAACGAATATTGCACAAACCGCAATTGAAAACGGAGCTACTTTACTTAACCATTTTAAAGTCACTGATCTTTTGCAAAACGATACCGGCAAAATTATAGGTGTCGAAGCGAAAGATACCGAAACCGATGCCCATTATACGTTTTCAAGTGATGTTGTGATCAATGCAACCGGAGTATTTACAGATGAGATTCTGCGTATGGAAAACGCCGAAGCTAAAAAATCGGTAGTGCCAAGTCAGGGGGTGCATTTGGTTTTTGATAAATCATTTTTGCCTGGAGACGATGCGATTATGATCCCTAAAACCAGTGACGGTCGCGTGTTGTTTGCAGTGCCTTGGCATGATAAAGTGTTGGTGGGTACTACAGATACCAATCTGGATGATCATAGTTTGGAACCTCAGGCTCAGGAGCAAGAAATTGAATTTATCCTGCAAACCTTCAATAATTATTTGAATAAAAAAGTGACGCGCGCTGATGTGCGAAGCATTTTTGCCGGTTTGCGTCCGCTTGCTGCGCCTAAAGACGATTCAGAAAAAACGAAAGAAATTTCGCGTAGCCATAAAGTGATCGTTTCAGAAACCGGTTTGATCACCATTACCGGCGGAAAGTGGACCACCTACCGTAGAATGGCGCAAGACACGATAAATAAAGCGATTTCGCTTAAAAAACTTCCGAAGAAAGCCTGTGAAACAGCGCATTTGGCAATTCACGGAGCAACGCCTACAGAAGATCGTACCAATCACTTATACATCTACGGAAGTGATCAAAAGGGGATTGCGAGCCTTATAAAAGAACAACCGGAATTAGGTGAGAAATTACACGAGCGTCTTCCGTTTTTGAAAGCGGAAGTGATCTGGGCCGTGCGTTATGAAATGGCGCGCACAGTTGAAGATGTGTTGGCTAGACGCGTGAGAGCTTTGTTTCTAGATGCGGCTGCTGCTCGTGAAATGACTGCTGAGGTAGCGCGATTGATCGCAGCTGAGCTGAATCGTGATGAAGCCTGGAAACTTAATCAGATAGAAGAATTTACAAAATTGGCTAACCACTATTGCATTGAAGGCAATACGGTTACCGCATAAATAAAATCGGGCACTACGGCTTTAACGTCGCAGTGCCTTAATCTTTAAACCTATATTATACAACATGGACCAGTTTATATTATCCCTGGATCAGGGAACAACAAGTTCGCGCGCAATCGTTTTCGACAAGAAAGGTGGAATTGTGTCGATAGCTCAGAAAGAATTTAAACAATACTTCCCAAAACCGGGTTGGGTAGAGCACGATCCTCAGGAGATATGGTCCACACAAGCGGGTGTTGCTGCCGAGGCCACCGTTTCTAAAGGTTTAAACGGAAAAAATATAGCAGGGATCGGGATTACCAATCAGCGGGAAACAGTGGTTGTTTGGGATAAAAACACCGGCGAACCGGTATATAACGCGATCGTTTGGCAAGACAAGCGTACAGCAGATTATTGCGAAGAGCTGAAAGAAAATGGCAAGGCTGAAATGATTCAGGAGAAAACCGGATTGGTGATCGACTCGTACTTCGCCGGAACCAAAGTAAAATGGATACTCGATAATGTAGAAGGTGCACGCGAAAAAGCCGAAGCCGGGGATTTGATCTTAGGAACCATAGATACGTGGTTGATCTGGAAATTCACTAAAGGTGAATTGCACGTGACCGATGTTACTAATGCGTGTAGAACCTTGCTTTTTAACATCAATACGATGGAATGGGACGAGGAACTTCTTGAGCTTTTTGATGTTCCAAAAAGTATGCTTCCGGAAGTTAAAGATTCTAGTGAAGTATATGGGCATACCAAAACCACCATTTTTGCATCTAAAATTCCTATTGCCGGAATCGCAGGAGATCAGATGGCAGCATTGTTTGGGCAGATGTGTACCAAAAAAGGAATGGTTAAAAATACCTACGGAACGGGATGTTTTATGTTGATGAACATTGGAGATAAACCTATTCTCTCTAAAAATAATTTATTGACCACGGTTGCCTGGAGAATTAACGGTAAAACCGAATATGCGCTTGAAGGAAGCATTTTTATTGGTGGTGCCGTAGTACAATGGTTACGAGACGGTTTAGGAATTATCAATAAATCTGAAGATGTGGAGCCATTGGCAGAGTCTGTTGAATCTACAGATGGCGTATATTTTATTCCAGCATTTGCCGGTCTTGGTGCACCGTATTGGAATCAAAAAGCTAAGGGAACTATTTTTGGCGTAACCCGTGGAACCACTGATGCGCATATCGCACGTGCTTCGATCGAAGCGATCGCTTATCAAACGATGGATATTCTAAAATCTATGGAAGCCGATTCAGGAATTGATATTAAAGAATTGCGTGTTGACGGTGGCGCTTCAGTAAATGAAACCTTGATGCAATTTCAGGCAGACGTGTTAGATTCAGTAACAGTGCGTCCTAAAATCACCGAAACTACTGCTTTGGGAGCTGCATATCTTGCAGGTCTTGCCGTAGGCTTCTGGGAAAGTAAAGAAGAGATTCAAGAGATGTGGCAAGAAGATAAACGCTTTGAGCCCGTTAAACCTAAGGAGGATGTAGAAGCCGGAATCAAAGGTTGGTACCGTGCAGTTAAAGCACTAGAACACTGGACTAAATTATAAGAATTATGACACCATTTATAGCAGAAGTTTTAGGAACGGCTTTATTGATCCTTTTAGGAGGAGGGATTGTAGCTAATGATATTTTAAACAAAACCAAGGGAAATGGTGGTGGTTGGATGACCATTACCACCGCTTGGGGACTTGCAGTATTTGTAGGTGTCGTTGTTGCCGGCCCGTATAGTGGGGCGCATTTAAACCCGGCGGTGACCATAGGTCTCGCAGCCGGTGGATTGTTTCCGTGGGCAGATGTACCTACGTATCTCGCAGCAGAATTTATTGGGGCGATGATAGGTTCTTCCTTGGTGTATGTGATGTATAAAGACCATTTTGATGCCACCGAAGACGGCGGACTCAAACGTGCGGTGTTTTGTACAGATCCGGCGATCCCAAATAATTTTAGAAATATTGTAAGTGAGATTTTAGGGACTTTCGTGTTGCTTATTTGTGTATTCTATTTTTCTGATGCAGAAATTGCTGACGGTACAGGAACTAAAGTGGGTCTGGGTTCTATTGGCGCGATTCCAGTGGCATTTGTTGTGTGGGGAGTAGGTCTTTCTTTAGGAGGAACAACCGGCTATGCGATCAACCCGGCGCGTGATTTAGGTCCGCGTATTGTTCACGCACTACTACCCATAAAAGGCAAAACCGATAGTGGATGGAGTTACGCCTGGATTCCTGTTTTAGGTCCCATCATTGGCGCCGTTTTAGCAGCCTTTCTCTTTTTAGCCTTAAACTAATTTATATCTAAATCATTTTATGAAATTTTTGAAAACGGCCTTAGCGCTGTGGTGCATTCTCGCACTTCAGCAGCTACAGGCACAGGAAGACTTACGCTCTTCAGATCTGCAAATTGAAGATTCTACAGCAACAAAATACAAGCCTTTCGCATTTAATCTGAAGGCTAAAAATATGCACCTCTGGAAGGGTTTACGCGTGACCGATGCTCCGGTTCTGGATGTAGATCTTAATTATACCTCACGTGATGGAAAATTCAAAGCCGGACTTTGGGGAGGCGCTGGAGTAACAGGTTATTATACTGAATTTGATTATTACGTTTCGTACAGTACAAACGGTTTTTCGTTAAGTGTATGGGATATTAACAACTATAGTGATTTTCCGGATGCCGGTATTTTTGACTACGACCGAAGCACCACTTCTCATTTTATCGACGTGACTTTAGGATATGAATTTAAGCCTATCCCGTTGAAGCTTTCTTGGAGCACTATCGTGCAAGGGCGTGATACTTATGTTGCTAATGATGGCGAACTGAAAAATGCGTTTTCTAATTATGTGGAGGTTAGTTACGGTTTGATTCAGAAGAAAGATTGGTCGATCAGCGCCTTTGTGGGCGGAGCGTTCTCTTTTGAAAATGAGGCTCATTTTTACGGCGATAAGCCTAATCTAACCAATGTAGGTTTAATTTATGCGAGAGAAGTTCCTGTGCTTAAAAAGTTCACGATCCCAATGGCAGCAACCGCAATGTGGAATCCTGAGCAAGAGTATGGAGCGATCGAAGTCGCAATAACCTTATTCTAAGAATTGATAAATTTTCGGATGTCTTTGTTGGCGCCGTAAAGAACTAAAATGTCTCCACGCTCTAATAGCAAATGGGGTGTGGCGACACTTTGAACATCGATAATGGTTTTGGTTTTACCAATTTCGGTATCTACATATGCATTCTTCAGCGTGGTTAAAACAAGAAGATTATAGCGTTCTCTAAACTGAACTTCTTCCACCGTTTTATTTTCATATTGCTTAGGTAATTTCACCTCTACAATACTGAAATACTCGTTCAGCTCAAAGGAATCTACAACGCCACGCATACACAGCTTTTTTGCCAGGCGTTCTGCGCTTTCTTGTTCCGGGTGTACGATCTCGTCAACACCAATGGCGCTCAATACATTCTCGTGCAAAGGATTTACCGCTCTACTGATGAGTTTCTTTACTTTTAGATTTTTGAGCAGTGCCGTAACCATCACATTGGTACCTTGATTTTCACCAATAGCGACAACAACAATGTCAGTATCCTTAAGGGGTAAACCGGTTACGGTAGATTCATCAGTCGCATCTAGACAAATGGTGTGCGTGATTTTTTCTTTTAAAGCATCTACACGGTTCATTTTAATATCAATGCCAATAACTTCGTTGCCTTGAGCGGTAAGTTTTTCGGCTAAAGAAGCGCCAAAGCTTCCTAATCCCACAATGATATATTTCATAATCTAAACGTTTTAATTGATCAAAATTTCTTCGCTAGGGTAGCGGTAGGCTTTGTATTTCATCTTTCTGAAGATCGCAATTAGTATGGTAAGCATACTCACGCGCCCAATAAACATCAGGATGATCAATACCCCTTTACTACCTGCTGAAAGACTTGAAGTGATGCCTAAACTGAGGCCTACGGTACTATATGCAGAAAAGCATTCAAAAGCAATACTGAGCAAGGTTTTATCAGGATCAAAAGCTGCGATAGCGATCACCGCAAAACCAATAACCACCAGCGATAACGAGATGATAGCAAAAGCCCTTCTCACCGAAATATCGGCGATCTCTCTGCGATACACTTCTATGCGTTCTTTACCTTTAGCGAGGCTCAAAAAGTTTAACGTAGCAATCGCAAAGGTGCTGGTCTTGATACCACCTCCTGTTGAAGCGGGCGAGGCGCCAACCCACATCAATAAGAAGATCATCATCAGTGTAGAAAAATGCAGCTGATTCATATCTAGCGTATTAAAACCGGCTGTTCTGGGCGTAGTGGCTCCAAAAAGTGCGGTTACAAATTTGCCAAAACCATTATGTTCAGCCAGCGTATTGTGGTACTCATTAGCATAAAAAACAGCGGTGCCTAAAAGCGATAATGCGGTAGTGGTAATTAGCGTAATACGGCTGCTAAGACTTAACACCCAAGGTTTGCTTAAAGTTCCGCGATCCCAATATTTAATGGGGTTCACGATCTTGTACTTTAAATATTTCAGAATATTGATGACAATAGGAAAACCCAATCCGCCAAAAACAAAAAGTCCGATTAGGGTGAGCTGTAAAAAATAGTTGTATCTAAAATTGATATCATAAATACCATTAGATAGGGTTGAAAAACCGGCATTACAAAAAGCCGAAATAGAGTGGAAAACCGAGAAAAAGAACCGATCTGTAAAGTCTTGAAAGTTTTCGGCCTTAAGGCTTAGAAAAATTAGAATTCCGCCAACAGCTTCGATCGAAAAGGTAATGATTAGAATACGTTTTAGCGTAGAAAAGACTTCACTGATCTTTTGCGAATTATTCATATCACTCAACACCACCTGATTTTCAAAGGTGGACATTCCCTTAAAAAAATAACTGAAATAACTGGCAAAAGTTAGAATACCCAGACCTCCCAATTGAATGAGAAAAACGATGATGTTTTGGCCAAGAGGTGTAAAAAAAGTTCCCGTATCTACTACGATCAGACCGGTTACACAAACCGCACTTGTAGAAGTAAACAGGGCATCTAAAAATGAAATCCCGTCATAAGTAGCTTTGGGAAGCATCAGTAAAAAAGTGCCTAATAAAACGATCCCAACAAAACTGGCAATAAAGAGTTGCGCCGGGTTGAGGTGGCTCTTTTTGTAATTCACGCGCTGCTCTGCAAATTCTCTAATAAATGTGAGTAAGATCGCTGCCCTTACCCAACTGTCACTATAGAGAAAATTTAAATGCTTATGCGCTTCAGCACCAAAAAAATGAATGCCTATGATATATAAAATGACCAGAATACTGGCCGCGTCAAAAAGAATGACCTGTGTGCTTAGTTTTTTTGATTGGGTAAAATAGCGTACTAGGGTAACGGCGATTCCCACAAAAAGAATAAACAGGTAATAGGCGTTGAGAAAGGTTTGCAATTTTGAAGATTGCTCGTAACCAAAATCAAGGATAAAAGCAAAAACTCCAAGCAAACTAAGAATGAAAGCGGTGCGAAACAACGTCTTTAGCGTAAATACATTTGCTAATGTTTCTTTCAAACTTTTAAGATTTAAAATTGCTGTGCAAAGGTAGCGTATTCCTGGTGTTGGCTTTTTTTTAAGTCTTAAAATATTTACAAAGTTCGAGCGATGTACTTCCAACGAAAGGATGACGGGGCAAAGGGTTTTAGCTGAATTTAAAGCCGTAGTTTTGCAGAAAATTGAATATTGATGGAAGCAAAGGATATAGCGCGTTTAGAATTGTCTGAACAAGAAATGCGTGATTATGGGTATAAAGTGGTTGATGCTATAGTTGAGCATCACCTCAACCAACATAAAAAGAAACCGGTAGCGCAAGCAAGCCGTGAAGAAATGGATTCTTTGTTACGCGAGCACGCTCCAGAGGCGCCTACAGCCGCTAACGAGGTTTTTAATACTGTAATGGAAAAGGTGATGCCTTTCACAAACATTATGAGTCACCCTAAGTTTTATTCGTTTGTGCCCGGGCCCAGCAATTACGTGAGTGCGATGGCAGACGCTTTAGCAACAGGGTTTAATGTGTTTTCAGGAGGCTGGGCAGCTTCGCCGGCAGCTGCAGAATTAGAGATCGTGACCATAAACTGGTTATTGAGTTTATATGGATTTCCTAAAAAACGCGGCGGCGGAATTTTCACCAGCGGTGGCTCGATGGCAAATCTTACGGCTTTGATCACTGCGCGTAATATCAAATGTGGCGACGATTTTTCTAAAGCGGTGATATACCTGTCTGATCAGGCGCATTCTTCAAATATCAAGGCGATTCGTGTGATGGGCTTTAGAAAGGAACAGATACGTTTGATCCCAACCGATCTTGAATTTAAATTCGCAATCAATAAGCTGAAAAATGCGATCAACAAAGATCGTCTTGCCGGGTGGAAACCTTTTTGCTTACTGGCTTCAGCCGGAACAACGAATACCGGAACTGTAGATCAATTGACCGAATTGGCTGCTATTGCCAAGGCCGAAGATTTATGGTTTCATATTGATGGGGCCTATGGTGGCGCAGCCATTCTGGCAAAGAATGGAAAACAACTTTTAAAAGGAGTTGAAAAAGCCGACTCGCTAACGGTAGATCCGCACAAATGGTTCTATCAGCCTTATGAAATGGGGTGCTTGCTCGTGCGAAATCACAAATGGTTAAGCGGAACATTTACCGAAGTTCCTGAGTATCTTAAAGATGTTGAAGGGAACAGTTCTGAGATCAATTTTTACGACCACGGAATCCAATTAACCCGACGTTTTAGAGCGCTTAAATTCTATATGAGCATAAAAACTTTTGGGTTGAAAGCTTTTAGAGAAGCGGTGCAATACAATTTTGATCTGTGTGAAAAAGTAGAAAGCATTCTTCGGAAAAGTAAAAAGTGGGAAGTGGTTTCTCCGGCTACACTAGCCGTGATCAATTTTAGATACAACCCTATCGATCAAAACCTGTCTGAGCAAGAACTTGATGCACTCAACTCAAAGATCTCAGAAGGTGTGGTAGATTCTCGCGAGGCGATGCTAGTGACGACCATTCTTAATGGGCAAACTGTATTGCGTATGTGTTTGATCAATCCACGTACGACCTTGGCCGATGTAGAAGAAACAATCGCGCTATGCGAGAAAATGGCCGAATAATTACGCGATAATTGAGATTCAAAAACCTTGGGTTTACCCCAAGGTTACTATTCTCTCATTTTTGCTTCTATTTGTTCTGAAGTAATTGGGGCGTTAGCGCCTTTGGTTCCGGCTACTAAAGCACCCAACGCACAAGCAAAGGCCAAGGCTTTTTCCGGTGTGTTTTCAACTTTAAAAAGTTGGTAGATCAGTCCGGCTAAAAAAGAATCCCCGGCACCCACAGTGTCTATCACTTTTGTACTGTAACCCGAATTGCTAACCAAAGTACCATTTTGATAAAGAACAGCGCCTTTGGCACCCAAGGTGACGCAAATTATTTCAGTAGCCGTGTGCTTGCTTATTTCAGCGAGTTGCTCGTGAATGGTTTCACCAGTAATATTTAGATGCGCAACCACTTCTTCAAGTTCTTCATCATTCATTTTGATCATTTGCGCTTGCTTCATAAACTCAATAAGCGTTTCCATTTCGTAATGCGGTGCGCGTAAATTCACATCAAAAATGGCATAATCAGCAAGCTGAAGCAGGCTGTTAAGCGTTTTGCTCGACTCGTTGCTGCGTGCTGCTAAGGAGCCAAAAATGAATAGATCGGCTTGCTGCACAGCATTTTTGTTTTTATCAGTCAATGCTATAGCATCCCACGCGACCGGTTTCTTGATGTTGTACGAGGCACTGCCCGAAGCATCAAGCGTGACTTCTACTTTTCCGGTTTCTAGAGCAGGATCTTCTTGAATCAGACTTTGATCAAGACGGAATTTTTGAATGGCTTCACGGGTTTCTTCGGCTAAAGCATCTTGGCCCAATCTGCTGATCATTTGCATCGTGACGCCCAGACTTTTCATACGTAAGCATAGATTTAGCGGAGCGCCGCCTAAAGCTTTTCCGTCAGGAAAAACATCCCATAAAATCTCCCCGAAGCAAATAGCGTTTAAAGACTCTTTCATTATCCCAATATTTTTTCTTCTAGTTCTTCAAGCGAAATCCCTTTAGTTTCGGGCATCATAAATTTGGTGAACAGTAATTGTAAAAACATCATAAACGCAAAAAATGCAAAAATAGGCCACGGATTGTCCTTAAAAATTCCGTCTTCTCCATCTAAGAAAACCGGAGTCAAAAGTGTGATCAACGCAGCAAAAACCCAATGCGTTCCTGTTCCCCAAGATTGCCCGTAAGCACGTACTTTATTTGGGAAAACTTCAGAAATAAATACCCAGATCACAGCCCCTTGTCCAACAGCGTGTGATGCGATAAAGATCAGAATGAAGGTAAGTAACAACGCCGGACTCGCGCCGCTGTAAAAACACCAAGCTACTGTAACAAGGCTGATGATGTAACCAAACGAGCCGATAAACATTAGCGTGCGACGGCCCAGACGGTCGATCAAGCCAACACCAACAAAAGTAAAGATGAGGTTCACCACGCCGATTGAAATTGAATTTAACAAGGAATCTTCGGTGGCTAAACCGGCTTTTACTAAAATTTCAGGGGCATAGTACAGAATGAAATTGATCCCGGATACCTGATTAAAAAAGGCGATTAAAAAAGCTAGGATCAAGGGTTTTTTAAATCGTGCCGTAAAGAGTTTTACGTCATCAGTCGTTTTTGCTAATTCGGTTTTAATGCTGTCAATTTTACGCTGTGTTTCCTGTTTGCCATAAACTTGATTGAGTACCGCAAAAGCACCTTGTTCATCCTTTTTCTTATGAAGCAGCCAGCGCGGACTTTCAGGAACGGTCATTACCAGAACCGTATATAAAAACGCAGGAATCGCTTCGACACCCATCATCCAGCGCCAGTCATTTTCACCTTGAAAACCTTCTAAAAGGTAATTTGAAAAGAATGCGATAAGGATACCTAGAACCAGATTAAACTGATACAGTGCGACCAATTTACCGCGGTTAGAAGCAGTGGTAATTTCTGAAATATAGGTAGGCGCAGCTACGGAAGAAGCACCAACACCTACACCGCCAATGAAGCGAAAAAAGGAAAATAAATACGGATCTGGAGATAAGGCAGAACCTAAAGCCGAAGCAAAATAGAGAATCCCGATCCAGAACAAGGTTTTTTTGCGCCCAAATTTATCACAAGGAATACCGCCGGTTAGAGAACCCAAAACGGTTCCCCACAGGGCCATTGACATGATGAACAGTCCGTGAAACCAAGGTGAGAGATTCCATAATTCTTTAACCGGTAAGTTGGCACCTGAAATTACTACGGTGTCAAAACCAAAAAGAAAACCGGCAAGTGCGACGGTTACAGACCATTTTTGTACTGCTTTCATATATTCAAATTCTAGTATTAGTTATTGTTCTTCCAGATTGAAGGAATTGGGGTGATTTTTAAATTTTTCACTTCATCTTCGGTAGTGATGCTGAACTGGGTGTATGGCTTTTCTGGGAAAAACTGTGCGGTGATGGCATTAGCGCCGTTATCAGCAAAAAATTCTATCGAAGAAGCATCTAAGAAAATTTGAAATTCCGCTGAATCGCTGTCGATGAAGTCAGCAGGAGCTTCCATTATTGGGAGTGCGAATTTATCTGAAAAGTCGGTCAAACCACTTTTGCTTCGGTCCAAACTGTATTTAGCGGCTTGGGCGTCAAATGAAATCGTGAGCTCTTCGCCATCTGCATTTCCGACATTAATCTTAAAATCCTTAAGCGGTTTAGGTAATTTAAAGGTAATTACCGCTTGGTTGAGGTTTTTATAAGAAAATGATGAGGTGTTCTGCTCCCTTGAAATATCTATAGAAACATCGCTTAAACCTTCAGTAATTGAGGCTACCGGAGTATTGGCTAAAAAATAATCCTTGTTTTTATGCAGACTCACTTTTTGCGGAAGCGTCATTGCGCTACGCCACTTTTCGGTAGGTGTTTCCTGGCCGTACTCCCAATTGCTCATCCAAGCGATAAACGTGCGTTCTTCATCAGGTAGGTTGTTGTAGGTGATCCCGGCATAATTATCACGCCCAAGGTCAATCCATTTTTCGTCTGTTTGGCTTGTAGTAAATTGTTTTCCGTCAAAATCACCAATAAAATATTGCGTTCCGGAGCCACCGTTAGGAGCGCCCGGATTGATGCTGATAAACAACACCCATTTGGTCTCTCCGGTTTCCTCGACCGTTAACGGAAAGAGATCAGGGCATTCCCAAACGCCACCGTGAGCCCCGATATCCTTACCAAACTCGCTGAGGTAGGTCCAGTCAATTAAATTATCAGAATTGTAAATCATCGCGCGATCGCCGGCAACCAGCACTAGAATCCATTTATTAGAGTCTTCGTGCCAGAAAACCTTCGGGTCTCTAAAATCTATAAGGTTTTCGTTATTCGGCACAACGGGATTGCCGGTATACTTTGTAAACGACTTTCCGTTATCAAGACTGTAAGCAATTCCCTGATATTGATAATCTAAAGTTTTTGCCTCAGCACCTTTGGGTTCGTGATAGGTGAACATGGCGATCAGTGGCGGGTTTTCGGCAGTGCCTAAGCCAGAAGAATTGTTGTGGTCAACCACGGCACTTCCTGAAAAAATGTAGCCTAATTCATCCGGCTCAAGTGCAATTGGCTCGTTTTTCCAATTTTTTAAGTCCTCACTGGTCGCGTGCCCCCAATGCATAGGTCCCCAAACGGTAGAATCTGGGTAAAATTGATAGAAAAGATGATAGGTTCCGTCGTTGTAAACCAGACCGTTAGGGTCGTTCATCCAGTGTGCTTCGGGCGAAAAATGATATTGTGGGCGAAAATTTTCGTGATATGATTTAACTGCCGTATCTTTAGGGGTATCATTTGCGGTGTTTTCTTTTTTACAAGAACTCATAATTAGTGTGATTAACAGAATGGAATGTACATATTTCATGATAGACTACATTAATTAAACCTTTCGGTCAACAAGAGTCGAAATTTAAAACAAATTAAGAGAACTTAATCGATTTAGTCGCTTAAATTTGCCACAAGTAATAATTATCAATAGTCTTTCAAGATAGACAAAAAGAATTAAACCGATTTTTCAAATTATGAAAAGAAAGTTAACCCTAAAATCAATAGCAAAAGAGCTGGGTGTTTCGATCTCTACCGTTTCAAAAGCGCTTAGAGACAGCCCGGAAATCAGTGAAGAAACCCGTGAGAAGATCAAAGCTTTTGCGAAGCTCTATAACTACAAGCCTAACAATATAGCTCTGAGTTTAAAAAATCGTAAAACCAATACGATCGGGGTGATCATTCCTCAGATTGTACACCACTTTTTCACTACAGTAATCTATGGTATTGAGCAGGAGGCGCGTGAGAATAATTACAACGTGATCATTTGTCTTTCAAACAATGCTTTTGATAAAGAAGTTCTCAATATGGAGCTTTTAGCTAATGGAAGTACAGACGGATTTATTCTTTCGGTTTCTAAAGAAACGATGATGAAAGAAGATTATCACCACTTAAATGAAGTGATCGATCAAGGAATGCCTGTGGTGATGTTTGACCGTGTGGTTGAAGGGATTCAGTGTGATCGAGTATTGATCGATGATAAAGCCGGCGCAAAAAAAGGGGTGACGCATATGATTCGCTCCGGGTGTCGTAAAATAGGTATTATTACCAGCGAAGATTACGTGAGTGTAGGACGCCTGCGTACCGAAGGTTATCTTGATGCTCTGGATGATTTTGGAATCAAAGCTGATGATAAGCTTATTTTGAAGTTGGATAATATTGATGATCTTTCTGATAAATCTAAAAAGCGTATCGAAGATTTTATCACTAATAACGACCTTGATGGTGTGTTTACCGTAAATGAACTCTTTGCTGTTCATGCATCTCGTGTGATCAACGCTTTGGGTAAAAAGATTCCTGATGATATTTCGCTGGTTTGTTTTACTGATGGTCAATTGTCTGAGCATGCAGTGCCTAGTTTAACGGCGGTGAGTCAGCACGGGGAAGAAATGGGGCGCAAAGCAGCTTCTATTCTTATCAATAAATTAGAAAGCCCTGAAGACGAGGAAGAAGAATATAGCACAACCTATATTGATACCAGTCTTGTAGAGCGTGAATCTACTAAAGAAGTAACGCGCAGATAAGGATGGGTAAAAAGGGTTTTATTTTTGACTTAGACGGAGTAATTGTGGATACGGCCGGATTTCACTACTTAGCGTGGCGAAATCTGGCTCATGAATTGGGTTTTGAATTTACCGAAAAGCAAAACGAGCGTTTTAAAGGCGTGAGTCGCGTACGGTCTCTGGAAATCTTACTTGAAATAGGAGATGTAAAAGCCACTCAAGAACAAAAAGAGGGCTGGCTCGTTTCTAAAAATGAGGAATATCTGAGTTATATTTCCAAAATGACTTCAGATGATATTCTGCCGGGCGTACTAAAAGTGCTTGATTATTTGCAAGAAAAGCAAATACCTATGGCTCTTGGTTCTGCCAGTAAAAACGCGCAACCCATCTTAAAACGTGTTGGGCTTTTTGATCGTTTTGACAGTATTGTAGATGGCAATCACGTAACCAAAGCTAAGCCAGATCCCGAAGTTTTTACCATAGGTGCAGACGCTTTAGGTGTTGCCTATACTGATGCGGTCGTTTTTGAAGATTCAATTGCAGGTATTCAGGCAGCAAACCGGGTCGATATGGTAAGCATTGGTATTGGCGATGCACAGGTCTTGCACGAAGCCGATCATAATTTTAAGGATTTTACCGAAATCGATACCGCATTTTTAGACCAACTAATCAACGCATAAACTATGAATCAAGATTATATCATTCCTGCTCCCTGGGCAGTAATAGAAGAAGGATTTGAAAAGGATCGCGTAAAGTCTTCAGAAAGTCTTTTTAGCATTGGGAACGGTGCTATGGGGCAACGAGCCAACTTTGAAGAAGCCTATAGCGGAAAAACGTTTCAGGGAAGTTATATAGGAGGTGTTTATTATCCTGATAAAACCCGAGTAGGCTGGTGGAAAAATGGCTATCCTGAATATTTTGCAAAGGTGCTTAATGCTCCAAGCTGGATCGGGATCAAAGTGACCGTAGACGGGGAAGCGCTTGATTTGAATACCGTAAAATCGGTGTCAAAATTTCGTCGCGAACTCAACATGAAAGAAGGTTGGTTAGGTCGCAGTTTTGAAGCCGAATTACAAAACGGAACGCAACTTAAAGTGAAAGCTAAACGCTTTTTGAGTTTAGAACACGATGAGCTGGGCGCGATCAATTATGAGGTGACTCCGCTAAATAAAGATGTGAGTATAAGTTATGAGCCGTATTTAGACAGTGGGATTACCAATGAGGATACCAACTGGGATGATAAGTTCTGGAATACGCTTGAGGTAGAAGAAGACGGCAATAAGGCCTATATCACAGCGCACACGATGAAAACGATGTTTTACGTGTGTACGGCGATGTCAAACACCTTTACCGTTGATGGGAAAGAGATTTCTTTAACCCTCAAAACCAATAAAGCAGAGACCTACATCGGGCACGTTTATGAGACTGATATCAGAGAAGGCGAGACTTTTGCTATTCAGAAATATGCAGGATATATCACCTCTTTCAATCACGATAAAGACGAATTAAAGCAAGCTGCTGAAGCTGTTTTAGACACTGCTCTTGAAGAAGGATTCACCCGATTGTTAGCTAAGCAAAAGGAAGACTGGGCAGCAATCTGGGCAATGGCAGACATCGTCATCGACGGAGATGTCAAAGCACAGCAAGGTATTCGTTTCAATATTTTTCAGCTGAATCAGACCTACTTGGGTAAAGATGCTCGTTTGAATATTGGGCCGAAAGGATTTACCGGAGAGAAATATGGCGGTTCTACCTATTGGGATACCGAAGCTTATTGCTTGCCTTTTTACATGGCAACCAAGGATCAGCAAGTAGCGCGTAATTTGCTAACCTATAGATACACCCATCTCGAGAAAGCTATAGAAAATGCCGAAAAACTCGGTTTTAAAAATGGCGCGGCGTTGTACCCAATGGTTACAATGAATGGGGAAGAGTGCCACAACGAGTGGGAAATCACTTTTGAAGAAATACACCGTAACGGCGCGATGATCTTCGCGATCAGAGATTATGTGAATTACACTGGTGACTTTAGCTATGTTCCGGAAAAGGGATTGGAAGTAATGATCGGGGTAGCACGTTTCTGGAAACAACGAGCAACCTGGTCGAGCAAAAAAGAGCAGTTTGTTATTCTTGGTGTTACGGGACCTAACGAATACGAGAATAACATAAATAATAATTTTTACACCAATTATCTTGCAAAATGGTGTTTGAATTATGCGGTTGAAAATGCTAAGAAAGTAAGCAAGGTATTCGCATCAGATTATAAGCGAATTGCTGAAGCTACGGGTATTTCTAATGAAGAATTGAATTCGTGGACCGAAGTTGCAGAAAAAATGTACTTGCCTTTTTCTGAAGAAAACGGCGTGTATTTACAACAAGACGGCTTCTTAGATAAAGAATTAGTTACGGTAGCGGATTTGGATAAAGCAGAGCGCCCCATCAATCAGAAATGGAGCTGGGACCGCATCTTGCGTTCACCTTACATAAAACAAGCCGATACATTACAAGGTTTTTATGTTTTTGAAGATGATTTTTCACAAGACGAACTCAAAAAGCATTTTGATTTTTATGAGCCGTTCACGGTTCATGAATCTTCGTTAAGTCCTTGTGTGCATTCGATTCAGGCGGCAAAATTAGATCAGATGGATCAAGCGTATGCGTTTTATTTGCGTACGGCACGTTTAGACCTTGACGATTATAATAAAGAAGTGCACGAAGGACTGCACATTACTAGTATGGCCGGGACTTGGTTGAGTATTGTTGCCGGTTTCGGCGGAATGCGTATCAAAGATGACAAGCTTTCTTTTGCGCCAAAAATGCCAAAAGCCTGGGATGGTTTTTCTTTCAAACTGAATTTTAGAAATCAGATCGTAAAAGTAGCGGTAGCTAAGGATAAATATACCTTCAGCCTAGATGGTGGAGATGATCTTGATATTTTGGTAGACGGAAAAGAGATTAGCATTTCTGCAGATGAGCCTACCGAAGTTTAATACTATACTATAGTTTTAATCAAAGCCTTTGTTCTTTAAAGAACAAAGGCTTTTGTTTTATACATCGATATGAACTTATACCAACTTAAATATAGACCCGCACTTCAACAAGAAGGTAAAGCATTTAAAAAGCAAGAAAAACTCAATATGCTTTTAGCCGAATTGGAAACACGCAACTTACCTGAATCTTTAAGCAATACTATAAATAAAAAGGTCGAAAAACTCAATGATCTAAAGGGGTCAGAAAAGGAATTGTATAAAGCGTATATAAAATTTCAACATAGCATTTTACGATTGATCAAGGAGGAAACAGGCATTGTTAAAAAGGGTCATTATAAACATATGTGGACGGCTTTAGGAATGAGTGTTTTTGGTATCCCATTAGGTATAGCCTTTAGCTCAGCATTCGGTAATATGGCATTCTTAGGCGTAGGATTACCTATTGGATTAGTAATAGGTGCTGCTGTAGGGGCCAAAAAAGATAAAGCGGCGGCTGCAGAAGGTAAAGTGCTTGATGTTGAGATTTAGTTGTAATTTCGCTGCATCCTTAAATCTAACCTACACTGTATGGATGAAATTTTAACCTACTCAATTTCGGTGTTTACAGGCTTTTTTGCCATTATGAACCCGGTTTCTAATATTCCTATTTTTTTATCCTTAACCGAAGGTGCCAGTAAAACTGAAAAGCAAACGGTAAATAAAAAGGCTGTGATGGTAGCGTTTATCATTATCGCCATTTTTGTAGTGCTGGGTAAATTTATATTCGAGCTTTTTGGGATCACAATTCCTGCGTTTAAAATCACCGGAGGGATCTTAATTTTCTTTGTAGGTTTTGAAATGCTTCAGTCTAAAAAGTCAAATGTAAAGCATTTAAAGGAACCTAATTTTGATGAGAATATTGCGGTTTCGCCTCTCGCGATTCCTATTCTTGCCGGGCCAGGAACAATAGTTACCGCGATGAACTTTGTGTCCAACGCTACTTATGTAAATATAGGTTTGGTGATTTTAATTTTCGGTTTAATGTGCGCGCTAACCTATTTGGCTTTCAGTTTAAGCGACTTTATCGCCCGAAAATTGGGGAATAACGTAATCTCTGTAATTGGTAAAATTATGGGATTGATCATCGCCATTATAGGTACTACAATGGTGATTCAAGGGTTAAAGCTATCTTTTGATTTTCTAGCTTAATCTTATTCCAGCGGAGATTCTTGTTTGATCGGTAAGTAGATGTCAGCTTTCCAGTCGAGCTCGTTTCCACCCATATTGGGGTTGTTGTAGAAAATTTCAACCGGTTTATGTTCAACCTTCAGATTGTTTCTCTCAGCATATTCAAGCAGGGCATACCACGCACGATCTGAAGTTATGTAGTTTCCATTGTAAACCGCGTGCACAGCTTCTTTCTGAAAAAGGCGCTTGTACTTGATGTCTTTTGAAATGGGTAAGTTTTCAGACCTGATGATAGGAAAGCAAAAGTTATAGGCAATACTATCGGTTTCAGTATCCCAATCTGTAACTTCAATGATCGGCGGGCCATTAAGCTCTACATTGTTTTTTAGTAATACATCGCCTATATAGCCGTAATACTGCATCATACCGCGTGCTTTTTCCACCTGTAATCCTTTCAGCGGAACATAAGCTACATATGTTGATCGGGTTTGATCTAAGCCGGTAACTTCGATTTTGATCTGATCTAAATGCTCCCGAAGAATCTCAAAAAAAGTTTCGACATTTTCGGTACTACGTTTTCTAAAAAGGGTGTTTTTAAACGGTGCGGTAAGCCTGTTGACCACACTATGATCAAGATCTTTTACTCCAACGCTAACTTGCGTTACCGAGTCGTTGATCATTTTAGCCTCATACGTATAATTCACCACCGAATCGCCAAAATGACGCTGTTGCACCACTTTATGTAGTCCGTCTTGCGCTATGATCTCGCTGTCGGGCACATCATAATTCCAGCTTTTTACTGATTGTGTGACGGTACCCGGTGTGGTCACGACTTTAAAATTGATGATGTAATCGCTGGGTTTTATAAAAAGATACCAGATCAAGGCTACGGCAACTAGGATTAAGAAGCCAACTCCGATTTTTTTAAGCATAATTTTTAGTTAGAAGCTTGAGCAGTATTTGTTTTCATTTGTAAATTTTGCGAAACAAATTGACCCAATTGACGCCCTTGTTTAAGTCCTTCCTCAATTGCGGCACGATAGTGAATTCCCCCATAAAGGCGACTTAAAGCAGCCTCTGATGATGCATTTCTAAACGAATCAAAACTGCGTACCGGCAAACCATAAGCGGTTTCTGTATCATCGTCAAACTGAAAATTATCTCCATAAATTTGGGTAAGCACTTCTGCTGCTGCTCCCGAAACTACAGAGTGACCGCTGCTGTATTCCGGAAATGGCGGAGTTTGTAAAACAGGTGCCCAAGCATCGTCAATGTATTGATTGATGAGTGTCTCAGGACGGATGAGGTTACTGCGGTATTTCTCATCCCAACAGCTGATAAAGCCGTCAAAAAGCGCAACAGAAGTCTTGGTGTACACATAAACCGTTTCCATCAAGTCGGCATTGGCTTTTTTGGTTGCGATTTTTACAATCCCGATCCAGTGGCCACCGGGCGTGATCTTTTTGGTAGCAAACATCAAGTGTCCTTTGTGCGTAGATACATAAGGATTACAGTCCCAAAATTTGGCAATTTCCATTTTTTCAGATTCATCACCTTCTTCGGTCATAGCGTTACGCACGTCATAAACTTCCATCAACTGTTTGTGAAATTCAGATCCTTCTTCCAAAGAGAAAGCCGGTGGAGGAATTGGTTTAAATTGATCTGCAGAATCGATTACCAGCGTTCTAATTTTCATCCAGTGTGGCTCAATACCGTCCATATATGCAGGAGGCGTAGGTTGCCAGCGAGAAGGATTGTCAGGATTTACCGAGAACTTTGGCATGGTGCGCGTTTGCTTATACATATCCCCATCCATCCAAGCTTTGATGTGATCTGCAACTTTAAGTCCATAAGCTTTTGAAGCTTCCAACTCGGTTGGGTTTTGCTCTTTCCATTGCATATACAAACTGTCGCGCATTTCGGTAATACGATCTTCAGAGAAGATTAGACTTTTTGCCATTTCCATCTGAGCAACAAGCGCAGCTACATCATAATTTACAGCGGCGTCAGCATCAGGTTTTGGCGTTTCTCCCAACTCATTAATTTGACCGGCTAGACTTTTATAATCAGGATTATTTTGCACCAAAACTTCGTATGCCGCCATATTGGAGTAGGCGTAAATTCGGCTAGCCACTGGTGGCGAAAAAATATCATGAATGATCACCTCGGTAACTTTATCTACCGCATTGTTATAATCGTCTGGTGTAACTACAAGTGGTTTTTCTTCTTTGGAGCAAGAAGTAATCATAACTGCAGAAAGAACCAGTAGGCTCAGTTTTTTAAGCATAATCTTCAAATTATTTTAGGGAAACCTTGATGAAAAGGATTTCTACTTTAAATTGTTTTAAGGTGTTGTATCTTCCGATTAATCTAGTTTGTATAGCTGGCTGGTAGCGTTGTTGGGAGTCGCAAGCAAATACTTTTGACCATTTAATGAAAGTATAGAAAGATCTCGTATAGATTTTCGTGCAAAATCGAGACCTATCTGATCTCCCGGAATCACCGTGTTTTCATCTTTGATCAAGGCGCCGTTAAAGCTGTCTAATCTTCCGTGAAACGGCTGTACGCCAAAGTAATTTCCGGCAGCAAGAACTTCTTCTTTACCATCATTATCGAAATCAAATTTACAAAAACTTAACACGGGTGCAACCTGAAAATCACGACCTAAAGCTACAAATTCAAATTTGCCGCCGTCATTGCGCAGATAACCGGTTTCTAAGGTTTGTACTTCTAGTTTTGTACTTGTTTCTAACTGTTCTTTACTAAGAATTTGCTCGATGGTTTGACCGGCAAAATCTCTGTAATTCTGATACTTTTTTCTGAAAGAAACTACTTGAGAAGCCAGCGCATCAAGTCCCATTAAGGGATAATACTTGCCTTCTTTGGCTGTAGTGATAATAGTTTCCGTTTGACCATTATTGTCAAAATCATTGTAAAACATCACCATTGGAGCATCGGCCGAAGCTTTAAATTTGCTGTTCTCGCCCCAGTTTCCAACTAAATAATCTTCATCACCATCGCCGTCAATATCAAACGGAATCACGCTTTGCCATAGTCCGTTAAGATTTTCGGTTCCTAAATCGACTTTAGTTAATCTACCATTTTTGTTTTCTAAAAAAGTAGGAGCCATCCATTCGCCAACGATCACAAGGTCTAACTTTCCGTCCCTGTTAAAATCGCTCCAAACAGCAGCGGTAACCATTCCGAGATCTTTAAATTCTTGCGCTACGCGGAAACTTCCAATCTCATTTTCTAAAAGATACGAAACCGGTGTTTTACCAAAACTTCCTGTTATGGCTTGGGTTCCGGCAAAAACATCAAGATCACCATCGCCGTCATAATCATAAGTTGCAAGCACCGAAGTATTATCAAAAAGCTCAGGCATTGCGGCTGAAGAAAAAGCTGCGCCGTCGTTTAGATAAAGTCCGTCTATCAAGGGTTTTGCTCTGTTGAAAAAGTCACCACCTGCAGTACCGGTCATCAAATCGTTTTTTCTGTCTTGGTTAAAATCAGCGATAATGGCGGTAACTTCTTCATTGATCGAATCCTTTTTAATGGCAGGAAATTCTGTTTTTGCAAAAGCTGAATCCTGCTGAATAAACACCTGAGAAGGAATGTATTTCGATCCACCAAAAAGCACATCATCGTTACCGTCCCCATCAAGATCGCCAACTGCCACCGCCGGCCCGCGATCACCTATTTGATAAGGGATTAATTTCTCACGATCAAAGTCAGAATAGGCATCTTCAATGTGTGTAAAATCTAGCCCTAAAGAATTGGTGACTTTTGAGAAAAGCTTTTGTTGTTTAGGTTTTAAACTGTTGTAATCAAAAGCCTGGGTGTTTTCTTGATTCACTACAAGACTTTGATTTGCGCTAATGTCTTTAAGAACTTGGCTTGTCTTGTCGGGCCAAATGATTCGCACAGAGTCAACGACTTTGGCATCGCCCAATCCAAAATGGATCAAAGGTTCTGAAGAAGCTTGAAAACCACGCACGGTATACAACTCTTTAAACTGCTTAATGCCGTTGGCATACGCATACACTTTAGCGCCAATAGCATAGGTGTTTGAGCTTTGCGTTTTCAGTTTTAGCTTAAGATAATTGGCTTTCTCATCAGTTTTATTGATGTAAAAGGTAGGTGAAGCATTGATGTTGTTAGTGACCAAATCCAGGTCGCCGTCATTATCAAGATCGGCATAGGCCGTCGCTCCGGAAACAATGGTGTCGTTCGCAATCCATTTGCCGGACTGATCTTTGAACTGTAAATCGGCGCTTCCTTCATACACATAATTATGTGTTACTCCAGAAGGCATCAGATCGAGCGCTTTAGTATCGATTAAGCCGGTGTTATTGATCTTACTTTGAATCTGCTCGTTGGATACAAACTTGATGTAATCAAGGTCGTTTGGACGTTTTGGAATTCCGTTAGAGATAAAAAGATCCTGCTGCATATCTTGGTTGAAATCAGCAAACAAAGCACTCCAACTCCAGTCTGTAGCGGCAACTCCACTCAATAACGCAGTTTCTTGGTAATCCTTTCCGTCACGATTAATGAACAACATATTTCTCGTAAACTGATAGTGGTAGCCATATCGATCTGTACGCAAACGCTGTGTCTGAATATTATCATCACCTTCAGAAGCTTTCAAAACCTTTTCATCCTGTGGGAGCATATCTAGCGAAATCAGATCGGGCCAGCCGTCGTGATTGAGATCGGCCACGTCGCTTCCCATTGAAAAACGGCTGGTGTGGCCAAAATGATTTTTTAAATCTTCGGTAAAAGTGCCATCACCGTTATTGATGTAGTAGTAATCATCTTCGTGGAAATCATTGCCAATATACAGATCAGGATATCCATCAAGGTTAAAATCTGCTACCGCAATTCCTAATCCGTAGCCGTTAATTCCACCATAAATCCCTGCTTCTTCACTAACATCGGTAAAAGTTCCGCCGTCGTTCCGCATCAAGCGATCTCCAGTTTGTTGATTGCGTTCGTAGCGTAAATCTGCCTTTCCAAACGAACTCTGCGTATGCACCGCGTGATTGAGAATGTAGATGTCTAGATCGCCATCCAGGTCATAATCTAAAAATGCCGCAGAAGAAGAATAGGTGTCCAGATCAAGGCCATATGCTGCAGCGCGTTCGGTAAAAGTCCCATCGCCGTTATTGATAAAAAGTTCGTTGTAGCCGTCTAAACCATTGAGGCCAACCACCGCACATACATAAATATCTAGAAAGCCGTCACCGTTTACATCACCCATAACCGCACCGGTTTTCCAATCGCTGTTTCCTGCAACTCCGGCTTTTTCAGTGATATCTTCAAATTTTAGATTTCCCTTATTGAGGTACAACTGATTTTTAACCTGATTTCCTGAAAAGTAAATATCAGGTAAGCCGTCGTTATTGATATCACCAATTGCGAGTCCACCGCCATTATAAAAATAGAGGTAGTCCAAAATATTCATATCGTCTGTAGCCTCGAGCGTATTTTTAAAGGTCACTCCAGTTTTTTCAGGGCTTGGATTTAAAAATAATTCCGGCTCGTCTTTACAAGAAACGATCGATAAACCTAAAATGAGCAGTGAGAAAAACTTATTCATTAAGCACAAAGGTTTTTGGTTTTTCATCATTAACCGAAGCGATTAAATAGGTAATTCCATTTTTATCTTTGAAGGTCGCAAGATGCTTCACTTCCCCTTTTACGAAAAAGCCGCTCTTGTCATAATTCTGCCAAGCATACGACGCATCACCTTCATTGAGTAATACGTTACCAAAGCTGGCATCTAGCTGAGAATATTGCGGTTTGAACTCAAAGTTATTCCCTGCCATAATCAAATCGGCTAAACCATCTTTATTAATATCTGTCGCGACAATATCGCAAACGCACGATAATTGCGTTTGATAGGGAAGGGGCTTTAAACTGAAATTACCCTTGCCATCATTTACTGCGATCATAGATTGCGCATATTTTACCGATTTTTTAATCGCATTTCGGAGACTTTCTTCAGTGAAAATCTCGTCGATATAGCGGTTTGCATAATCTGAAGCTTTGAGGTTTTGCTTTTTAAGCGAACTCATTTGCGCGGTGATCTCTTTCTTTTGATGCAATGGGTAATCCTTCCCATTTTTGTGCATCGTAGTGATTTGTTCAATTGTTCCGTTGTTGTCAAAATCGTTGATGTACATAGACATCGGGCGTTGCTCCGAAGGTAGATAATGTAGATTTTCTCCTTCATTGCCCAATACTAAATCCATATCACCGTCATTGTCGATGTCAACCGCTGCGATGGTGTTCCACCAGCCGGTTTTATCGCTTAAACTTGTTTCTTTTAGGGATAATCGTCTTCCCGAGTTTTTATACACAAGCGGCGCTCCCCATTCTGAAACCGTTATCAAATCGGCTTTACCGTCTTCGTCAATATCCAGCCAAAGCGCGTCAGTTACCATTCCTGCATCTTTGGTGTCGTAAGCCAAACGCTCTGTTGCGTTTACAAAAAAACCATTGCCGGTATTTTCCAAGAAAAGTTGTTTAGGGTCTATACCATAAACGCCAACCACACTGCGCGAACCTATAAATACATCCATATCGCCGTCGCTATCAAAATCGTAAGGCGCAACGACACTCATATTTTGAAATGCTGAAGGAAGTTCTTCGGGAGCTTTGCTAAAGTTTCCTTTGCCGTCGTTTAAATACAATCTAGGTTTTAACTGTTCTTTTTTACCTACTTCATTTCCTCCGGAAGCAACCATTAAATCCAGATCGCCATCACCGTCGGCATCAAAAAGGGCTGCAGCGGTATCTTCATAAAAAGCATCTTCGGTAAAAGCCGACTGGTTTTTGATATTCAGTTTGCCTTTGCCTTGATGTAAATACAGCGTTCCTGCGCTTCCGCTAGGTGCTCCTACATAAACATCTTCGTTGCCATCACCATCAACATCCCCTGTAGCCAGCGCCGGACCTTCCTGCGAAAGTTTTTTAGCGATCAAACCTTCATAATCAAAGTCGTTATAATTGTTTTCGGTATTTGCTTTGAGCTTCTCGTTGCTTAGTTCGGTTAGCAATTGAGCTTGTGGCTGTCGCTTTCTTGGAATATAGGTTTCTGTAGCATCAGCTTGAGCTAAAGCTAAGGTTTGATTGGTGGCAACTTGGGTTAAAAGCTGTGTTTTATCATTAGGCCATAAAACGCGAAGCGAATCAATAGTTTGCGTAGCGCCTAAACCAATAGTCATTTTATAATCTACAGAAGATTGAAACCCTCGCACCGGATACAATTCCTGAAAAATCTCCTGATCATCAAAATACAAACGCACCGAAGCACCCACAGCAAACGGGTTTTGCTCGCCACCTTTAAAGGTTAGGCTTAAATAATGGTTTTGCGTTTGTTGCGCAGCTTCATTGCGATAAATGAAGGTTTGCATATTTACGTTGTTCACGACCAGATCCAGATCACCATCATTATCTAAATCTCCGTAGGCTGAACCGTTAGACATACTCGGCATATCAAGTCCCCATTTTTTACCGGCATCTTCAAAAGTCAAATCTTTTTTATTGCGATACACCGCATTAGGTAGTGGCTTTTTAGGCATTTTATCAATGATCGAATCTATCGCTTGACGCTTACCGGTCATCGCCATATTTTGAATGATCTCGTTCGCAAAAAAGTCAACAAAGTCAAGATCAGTTAAATCGTGATTGATTCCGTTGGTGACATAAATATCACGATATCCATCATTATCAAGGTCGACAAGAAGTCCGGCCCAACTCCAATCGGTTGCATCTACGCCACTGTAATAGGCGGTTTCAGAAAAAGTACCGTTGCCATTATTTACTTGAAGTGTATTCTGAATAAACTGCTGATAAAAATCTTTACTCTGCTTGAGTTTGTACACATTATAATTGTCAAACTCCATTACCGATTTTACACGCTCTTCCGGCTCGGGAAGCATATCGGTAATAAAAATATCTTGCAGTCCATCGTTATTGATATCTGCCATGTCAACACCCATCGCAGAAAGTGATAGGTGGGAAGTCCATTCTTTTATTTCTTCTTTAAAAGTGCCATCTTTTTGATTGATGTAGAGGTAATCGCGTTCGTAGAAATCATTGGAAATATAGATATCCGGATACAGATCATTATTGATGTCTGTGATCATCACGCCAAGGCCAAAACCAATTAAACTACCGTAAATTCCTGCTTCTTCACTAACGTCTGTAAAAGTTCCACCGTCGTTACGCATAAGGAGATCACCCACACCCTTAAAAACATCAGGAACATTCTCCCAGTTTTCTGCCCGCGTATCGCGTTGCTCAGCATATCCCAAGCCGCTTACAGGAACGTTGCTGTTATTTAAAATATACACATCAAGGTCACCATCTTTATCATAATCAAAGAAACTCGCTTGCGTAGAAAATCCTGATTTTGCCAGATTGTATTCCTGTGCTTTTTCGGTAAAAGTAAGGTCGCCATTGTTAATGTACAGGTCATTATCGTGGTTGTTACCTTTCATATTTCCGGCATTGCTCACATAAATATCCAGTAAACCATCAGCGTTTACATCTGCCATCACCACACCGGTAGACCAAGGTTTGTTTCCGCCCACACCGGCTTTTTCGGTAATGTCTTCAAACTGAAAATTTCCTTTGTTGAGGTACAGTTTGTTTTGCTCCATATTGGCGGTTAGGTAAATGTCTGCTAGACCGTCATTGTTGATGTCGCCAATCGCAACACCACCACCGTTATAGAAATTTCGGTATTTAAAAATGTTGAAGTCGCTCTGATTTTTAATGGCGTTCACAAAGTCGATGCCCGTTTCATCGGGAGACATTGTGGTAAACAAAGTAGGCTCTTGATCTATTGCAGCATCATTTTCTTGCTTATCCTGATCACAAGCAGCGAAAGCTAAACAAATACCGATAAAGTATATTTTCTTAAAACTAATCATGTGCAGTCTCTTTTCTAATAAAAAGCGGTTTATCATTATTACGACCTATGATGTAAAAAAGGTCGTCTTTAATTTTCAACTTTGAGTTGCTGCGTACAGCGCCTCTAATATCAATAGTGTGGTTGCCGGTATAGTTGAAACCCGATCCTGTATTTAATAAAAACACACCGTGCGAAGCATCAAGGCGGCCCAACTGGGTGCTGATCTCGCTATCGTTTCCTAAAAGCAAGATATCTAGTAAACCGTCGGAATTGAAATCTTCGGTTATGATTGATTTTACACTCGAAATCTGTGCCATTTGCGGTAACGCAGTTGCTTTAAACGCTAAATTTCCTTGGTTTTCAAAATACGTGGTCTCAAGCGTAAATACTTGCTTTTTTTCGGCTTTTTCAAGTTTTTCTTCAGAAAGTAAATCGGTGATGCCGGCTTTTGCAAAATCGTGATAACTCAAGAATTTTTTATTCAAGAACGGAAGTTGCTTAACCAACTCATCTTTGGTCGCCAAAACGGTTTCGGTTCCCTTGTAGAAATAGGTCGTGATCGGGTCAATCTTTCCGTTATTATCAAAGTCAAAACGATACAGATTCAAGGGTTTTTCAACCGAAGCGGTCAGGCGGGTGTTCAAGCCCCAATTGCCGGCAATCAAATCCATATCGCCATCGCCGTCAAAATCTTCAGCACGAATGCTATTCCAGAGTCCGTTTGTGTTTTTCAGGTCATCCGAATTTAGAAGCTTTAGCTTTTCGCCCGAATTCATAAAGATCTTGACAGGCATCCAGTGACCGCAGACAATCGCATCTTTAAAACCGTTGATGTCAAGGTCAACCCAGATAAGATCCTTTACATTTCCTGCGGAAGAAAAGTCGGGAGCATATTTTTGGGTAACATCAGCGAAATTTCCTTTGCCATCATTTTTTAGAAGGAATTGCTGCGGAGTAGCGCCAAATTGTTGAGGAACCAGATCACTGGTTATAGCGAGATCAATATGGTCGTCATTATCAAAATCTATAGCAGTGATCGCCGAAGCATTAAGCGTCACGCCTTCAAAAGCTTTATTCATTTTAATAAAACCTTCCTCCGAATTTAGGTAAAGGCGAGGTGTTAGTTGTCTTCCGGAGGTGAATTCATTCCCGCCGCTGGCGATGACAATATCGAGCAAACCGTCATTATTGACATCAATAAGTGTCGCAGCGGTATCTTCGTTGATCGCGTCTTCTTCACTTTCAGGGAGAAAATCTTCAGTAAAGTTCCCATTCTCCTGCTGAAAGAAAATGCTCGTTTTTTGCGCTTTGGCACCTAGAATTAAAATATCATCAAGACCGTCATTATTCAAATCTCCGGTTTCAATTGCCGGACCGGTGTTAGTGTTTGCGTAGGGAACTAAAGGATCCCGACTAAATTCAATAGAATTCCCGTCTTTGTGCTGAAAATTTATTGCCGTACTGTCTTGAACCCAAACAAGATCTGATGGAGCTTGAGTTTTAAAAGCGGTTTGCGAGGCGTCTTTTTCATCCAAAAACAGCTCGGTTTTAACATTTGCGATCACTTGAGATTTTCCGGAAGGCCAGAGTACTTTTAACGAGTCTAATTGTGTGGCGTTGCCCAATCCTATAAAAATGGAGGGAGCAACTGCTGACATAAAGCCACGTGTGCTATAGTTTTCAAAAACCTGAGTATGGTTTGGTGTATACGCTGTGATTTTGGCGCCAATCCCAAAAGTATTGGGCTTAGTGCCTATAAGATGAACTGAAATTCCATTTGAACGTTGTGAGGTTTCAATGGTGGTGTTTTTTAAAATAGATGCTGGCTGGTTGACGTTATTTACCACCAGATCAAGATCGCCATCATTGTCCAGATCTCCATAAGTAGCACCATTGCTAAAGGTTTTTTGATTAGAAGTCCATTGTGCGGTAACATCGTCAAAAGTGCCGTTACCCAAATTTTTATAGGCATAATTGGTCGCCTTGATTTCCGGAAGTTTGTTGATGAATTCCATTTCAGTTTCGGACATATTTTTGCCTAAACGCTTTTGAATACTCTCGTTGGAGATGAAATTCACAAAATCCATATCATTAGTAGCGCCCAGAATTCCGTTAGCGATATAAATGTCTTTATGACCATCGTTGTCCAAATCAGCCATTAAAGGGCTCCAGGACCATTCAGTTGCGGCGACACCACTTTGAAACGCAGTTTCTGCAAATCTGCCATTACCTAGATTAAGTTGTAAGGTGTTTTGCATAAACTGATAATCATAGCCGTTTCTGAGTTGGTTTTGATAAATAGGGTAGGCGTATTCATTTCCCGAAGCTTTTAAAACTTCAAGGTTTTCAGGCAACATATCTAAGCTTAAAATGTCTGTATTGCCATCATTGTTGAGGTCAGCAATATCGCTTCCCATCGAAAAATGCGAGGTGTGCCCCAGTAGGTTTTGCGTAGTATTTACTTCAGAAAATGTGCCGTCCTGATTATTGATGTAAACGTAGTCATTCTCAAAAAAATCGTTAGCAATATAAATATCTGGGTAGCCATCGTTATTTAAATCTGATATGGAAACACCTAGCCCATAACCTATTTTACTACTAAAGATCCCGGCTTGCTCGGTTACGTCGGTGAACTTATTACCATCATTGCGATAGAGTTTGTCACCGCCTCGCGGATCAGGGATCTTGCGGATGGCTGCTCTGCCGTAGCTGGCATTAGGATGCACTGAGTGATTGAGGAGATACATATCTAGATCTCCATCTTTATCATAATCAAAAAAACTAGCCTGTGTAGAGAGTCCGGAATAATCTAAGCCGTAAGCAGCAGCAGACTCAATAAACATGGGCACCGTGCCGTGCACTCCCTGATTGATATAAAGTTTGTTACTTCCGGTTTGATCAAGATGACCACTTACCGTACATACATAGATATCGAGGAGTCCGTCTGCATTAATGTCTACAGTGGTAACGCCGGTATTCCAAGAATCTGCAGCGGTGTATATGGCAGCTTTGTCAGTAATATCAATAAATTTTAAATCTCCTTGATTCAGGTATAATTGATCTGCGACTTGATTTCCGGTGAAATAAATATCCAGCAGGCCATCATTATTAAAATCGGCAACGGCTGTACCTGCACCATTATAAAAGTACAAGTAGTTAAGAATGTTGAGTTGGGGTGTATTTGTTAAGTCGTTGCTGAAGGTAATGCCTGTATTTTGAGCCTCAATGAATTTAGATTCTGTGGTCTCTTTACTGCAAGAAAAACTCATAGCAAGTAATACGCTCAAAAAGAAAGGGTATAATCTTGTCATTGATTTTTTTACAGTTTAGGGAAAAGTAGCTTGTGTTTAAAACTAGGAGTCTTTTTCTAAAGTTGAAACAATTTAGAAGGTAAAGTTTGAGAAATCTTTCAATTTAAAAGGAGGGCCAATGCTGACCCTCCTTTTTATAAATCTAGTACTAAAGTTTTCTAATTAGTATCCTGGATTTTGAGTCAAATTAGGGTTAAGAATTATCTGACTGGCAGGAATTGGGAACAAGTTTCTGTTTTCATTTCCTATTTGAGAATCTGCTTTTAATTCCCATCCTCTGGTATATTGACCAAAACGAATCATATCATTACGTCTCCAGAACTCAGCATAAAGTTCGCGACCTCTTTCATCTAGAATGTCTTGCTCAGTAACCGAAGTAAACGGAGTAGCCTCACGAAGACCACGTAGCACATTCATCATTGCAGTTGGGTCTTGACCAGCTCTAAACATTGCTTCAGCTTTCATCAAATACGCATCAGAATAGCGGAAGAAAATTTCGTGCTCCACAAATCCGCCGTAACGGGCGTTGTACTTTTGTACACGAATACCAGTCGTTTCGCTGTTATTGATAAGGCTAACATTACCATTACCGTCCGTAAATTGTCTCTTAAAAGTAAGTGGGTTACCACCACGATCATTTAATGGAGTGCCATCATAATCGTATTGCTGACCTACTAAGAAACCAAAACCAATGTTTGATCCATCTGCAAAACCATCATCATTAGAATCTGATGAACCTTCAAACGAACCTGCAGCAAGACCTTCGGTAGGAACAAAACCACGACGTTCTTCTTGACCAGATCCTGGTGTATTTACATTAGGATCTCCCTCAAACATATCGTAGTATTCTGCTAGCGTAGCAAAACCATTCCAACCACCACCTGCAATTTCAGGAGCACTGTTGTAGTGCAGACCATTCCAGATTCGGTTACCTACAGAAGTAGGGATAAACCAGATCGTTTCATCATCTAATTCATTTCTAAAGATATCAAAGTAATCATCTTCAATTCCATAGCCATCAGCATCAATAGCGTCTACCAGCTCAATAACTTGTTGCATATCTGCAGTAGCAGGCTCGCCACCTACATAAATATGCTTGTTAAGAAGCACTTTTGCTAATAAATAACGTGCGGCAGCTTTGGAAGCTCTAGCGTGATCAGAGGTTGCAGTTCCCACGCCAGAACCAGGTCCTAAAGT
Source organism: Leeuwenhoekiella palythoae (assembly GCF_900130045.1). Classification (GTDB taxonomy): domain Bacteria; phylum Bacteroidota; class Bacteroidia; order Flavobacteriales; family Flavobacteriaceae; genus Leeuwenhoekiella; species Leeuwenhoekiella palythoae. Next base: position 82,920 of record NZ_FQXT01000007.1, on the reverse strand, counting down.
AGGTAAACCGGCGATTGCGGTATTCAAGTCTGAAATGATATAATCAACAGCTTCTTGCCCGGTGATCACTTCAGGATTGTCTAATAAAGACGCTTCAGGATCACGAATAGGCACTTGACCAAAGTTATCAAGAACAAAGAATACACCTAATGCTCTTAAGAAAGAGGCTTGAGCGCGTTGCTCTTCATTAGGGCTTGATAGGTCAGACAAAGCTTGAGACGCAGCAAACTGCGTTTGGTTCCACTGGTTGAATGTGTTTGTGATATACTGGTGATCAGTTCTCCAATCGTGCTGGTGCAACTGTCTCCAGATCCCGTTATCACCCCAGTCAGAACCTCTGGTAGGAACCAGTGCAGCATCTGTAGTCACTTCACTAAGCGCAAAGAAATCTGCCTGGTTACCAATGATTCCGTTTAAACTGTTGTAGATACCATCAATAAATAAATCTACATCACCTACCCCTTGAAAGTCTGGTGACTGTCTTGAATCTGTTTCTTCAATCTCTAGGTCTGTACAAGAGATAGCCAATCCTAAGGATAGGACTCCTACTAAAAACCTAGAAGTTTTAAAATGTTGTTTTAAATATTTCATAGTTATTTTTTTTAAAATCTTGCGTTAACACCAAATGAGAATGTACGAGGTCTTGGGAATGCTGCGTATTCAATACCTGCGGTAGGAATGTTAGAAGCATTAAGACTACCTGTGTTTGTAGAAACTTCAGGATCAAGCCCAGAGTAACCAGTGATTAAGAATACGTTTTGACCTGTTACTGAAAAACGAAGTGAGTCAAATAATCCTTCACCGCTCATAGGTACATTATATCCTACGCTTAAAGTTTGTAAGCGTACAAAATCTCCTTTCTCTAAGAAACGTGTAGAAACTGCTACTGAAGAACCTGGAGCTTCACCACTAGTTAATACATCAGTGGTTACGTTTTTAGCGATTGTGATACCACCTGCATTAAAGAATGCATTGTCTGTTGCGTTATAAACTGAGAATCCAAACTGCCCATTAAAATATGCAGCAAAATCAAAGTTCTTATATGTTGCGTTTAAAGAAAGTCCGGCAGTCCAATCTGGCTGAGCATCTTCGCCTACAAATTTCTTATCTGCATCTGGATCTCCTTCACCATTACCATCGACATCTACATATGTTGGATTTCCGTTTTCATCAAAACCTGTGAATTCAGCCATATAGAAAGAGAATAAAGGATACCCTGCTTGTAAGCGTTGCGCAAAAGCACCAGTTAAACCATTACCATTAATTGGTCCTGTATCAATGATACGATCAGTATCTAACACCTCATTATGGTTATAAGCAATGTTGAAAGAAGAAGAGAAAGTAAAATCTTCTGTTTGTACAAAGTCGTAATTAAGCGCAAGTTCAACCCCTTGGTTCACTACTTTACCATCAGTCAAGTTTTGGAAAATAGTTTCGATACCCGGAACCTGTGGAGCTGCAAGCGTACTTAATAATAGTAAGTCTGTAGTTTCTTTACGGTACAGGTTGAAAGACCCATTAAAGCGATCGTTGTTGAAACCAAAGTCAACACCAATGTTTACGTCCAAAGTAGACTCCCATTGAAGCGCTTCGTTATTGTTACCTACAAACTGAGTTCCTGAGTTAGTTACCGTCAAGTTATCGGTAATTCCGATATCAGAGAAACGTGTTCTTCTGATGAAATTAGCGTATCCTAAACCTTCTTGGTTACCAACAACCCCTGCACCTAATCTTAACTTAAGGGTAGATACATTGTCTCCAATAAAGTCTTCTTCGTGAATTTGCCAAGCAAAAGCACCAGAAGGGAAATAACCATATTGATTTTCAGGTCCGAAAGTTGAAGAACCGTCAGCTCTGAATGTTCCTGTAAATAAGTATTTATCAGCAAGCGTATAGTTTACACGAGCGAAATACGATTGTAATTCATCTGTGTTATCAAAGGTATTTGCGAAATACGCAGTAAAAAGCTGAGAGTAACTTGTACCGATGGGTTCAGAAACGAATGCAGAGTCAAATGGTGCTCCAAAATCAATTCGGTTTACATAATCTCTGTCTTGGTCGTAAGCAAAGTTTTGAAACGAACCAGAGATCGTATTGGCGATCAAATCATACTGATCTTCAAGTTGGCTAGCAGCTAAGCCCATATCTGGACCAAAGCCAATACCACCAGCGTTTATTCCTTCACGAGCAAATTCTTGATAAGAATAACCGGCAACTACGTCAATTTTTGAGTTTTCAAACTGCTTGTTGTAGCTTAAAGTAGCTTCAAAAAGCTTGTTAGTCTGATCAAAAGTTCCGTAGGTTCCTTGACCGTTACCAGACACACGGTTGATACCAGCTACTTCAGGGGAGAAAAGCGCGATAGTTTTTGCATCACTTTTGTCATAACCTCCGGTTACTTTAGCGCTAATTGCATCTGTAATTTTATACTCCGCAGAAAGGTTTGCTAAAAAACGATTGGTATTAGACTCACTTTGATAATAACGTAATAAGTTAACCGGGTTTAATAAGTTACTTCCCGGAGAAAAGTCAGCATCAACTGGCCAAGTAGGGTTTGCTGTAATTGATGAACCAATTAAGTCACCTGTTGAACCAGCCTGACCACTAATAGGAGCGTTTTGATCATTTACACGAGATAAAGTGGTCTGTAAGCTTAAGGTAAGTTTATCATCAAACAAACGCTGCGTAGCATTTAAACGACCAGTAATTCTTTCTTGACCTGTGTTTCTGATAACACCCTGCTGGTCTGAATAACCAAATGACGCACGCACGTTACCAGAAGTATAGCTGTGTGCATAGCTCAAGTTATTTTGAGTAGAGATCGCATTTCTGGTATAAAAATCTTGAAAGTCAGAAGCGAAACCAAAGTCTAATAATGAAGGGTCTCCTCCATAATCTGGTAAAGCATTAAGGTATTGATCTGCTGTTAGTAGATCATATTCTCTTGCCGGAGAAGAGAAGCTTACGTTACTGCTTACTTCCCAAACACCTCCAGAGCTACCACGGCCACTCTTGGTTTGTACGATGATTACACCATTAGCACCACGAGAACCGTAGATCGCAGTTGCTGATGCATCTTTAAGAATAGAGATACTTTCTATATCGGTTGGGTTTAAGAAACTTAATGGGTTTCTTGAAGAACCACCACCTACACCTAAGTCACCTGCAGCAGGAGCTCCTGAGGTTGTTAATGGCACACCATCAACAACGATAAGGGGGTTGTTCCCAGAACGAATAGAGTTTGAACCCCTAATACGCACATTGATACCTGCTCCCGGCTCACCAGAAGACTGTGATATTTGTACCCCGGCAGTTTTACCTTGAATTAATTGTTCTGGGGAAGCAATTACCCCTTGGTTGAAATCTTCTGAAGTTACCGAAGCAACGGTTCCCGTTGCATCTTTAACTGTAGTTGACCCATAACCAATAAGAACTACTTCATCTAAAGCTGCAGCATCCTCTTGAAGTGTCACGTTAACAGTAGATCTACCGTTTACAGCAACTTCTTGAGGAGCAAAGCCTACGTAGCTAAAAACTAGGACACTTCCGGTAGCTACATCGTTTAAGGTGTAATTTCCATCAAAATCAGTAGTTGTACCATTAGTAGTTCCTTTTACGAGAACGTTTGCGCCCGGAAGCGGACCATTAGGTTCAGATACTGTTCCGGATACTGTTTGTGCTTGCGCCATACCTGCCAGTAAAAGCGAAGCGAAAAACAACATACTTCTAAGTATTACTTGCTTCATAAGTTTTGAATTTTAATTGAATTATTTGGTTTTCCAATAATGTTTCTTGGTATCCAAATTTATATAAATAATTGAATAAACAAGGGCAACTACAACGTTTAAGTAACGAAATCGATATAGTTTTGAAAACTGTATTTTGTACGCTTATTCGCAATATTTTATCAAATAACTAATAATTTGCTAAGAATTACTGTTTTTATTGTGAAATATTCATAGCTAATAAAATTACGCAAGAAAGAGTGCATCAATTACACGCTTGTTTAAATGATGAATATTTTTTGAAAAAGTAGGGCTAAATTGGGTGAAAATCGTCGTTTTTACCTGCAAAAAACACCTACTTTTTTCGGCAAAACGTCAATTCAAGCATTTTGTTAATTAAAGGTTAATTTGACGTTTAATGTCCTTATCTAAATCGATTAAGTAGCGAAATTGATTTTTAATGTCAAATCTCAAATTTTAGAATTCCCTCTATATTTGCTCTATGATATATGACTGTATTATTATAGGTGGTGGAGCAGCAGGTTTTTTTACTGCAATCAATCTGGCACGCCAGCGGCAAGATCTCAATATTCTTATTTTAGAACGTGGGGCTCAAGTGTTAGAAAAGGTGCGTGTTTCCGGAGGTGGTCGCTGTAATGTAACGCACGCTATTTTTGAACCCAAACCACTGACAGGGCATTATCCTAGGGGGATCAAAGAATTATTAGGCCCATTTCACAGCTTTATGAGCGGGGATACCATGGCTTGGTTTGATGAGCTGGGTGTCGCGCTTAAAATAGAAGAAGATGGAAGAATTTTTCCGGAGTCAGATAGTTCGCAAACCATTATAGATTGTTTTCTTGATCAAGCTAAAAAACTAGGTGTTGAGGTGAGCACTAAAATGCCGGTAGCAGCTATTAACAAAGTAGATGACACCTTTCAAGTTGAAACTAAAACGCACACCTTCAGCAGTGCTTCTGTGGTGGTTGCGACTGGGAGTAACGCAAAAATGATTAGGCAACTGGCGAGTGATGGATTGGCGGTAATTCCAGCGGTTCCGTCTCTGTTTACCTTTAATATAGATGACGAGCGTATTACAGACCTTGCAGGCTTAGCTACCCCGGCAAATGTGCGCCTTTTTGATACAAATAACCAACCGCTTTTAACAGGGCAATATGCGATAGATCAAGAAGGTGTTGACGGCCCTGTGCTGATAACGCATTGGGGTATGAGCGGACCAGGGATCTTAAAACTTTCGGCTTGGGCGGCGCGAGAATTGCACGCTTGTGACTATCAATTTTCTATAAGAGTAGATTGGCTTCCGGAGTACGACCGAGCGTCTTTTGGAGCGCATCTCAGATCTCTAAAATTTGACCTGGCCAAACAGCAAGTCTTTAAACGTAGTCCTTTTAATATACCGAAACGCCTATGGAAGCAACTGGTTCTAGCTTCAACTATTTCTGAAGCCTTAAAATGGGCAGATCTTTCTAAAGTAATGCTTCAAAAGCTGGAGCTTCAATTACGCGAAGGCCAATTTGAAGTTCGTGGCAAAAGCACCTTTAAAGAAGAATTTGTAACCGCAGGCGGAATTGACCTGAAAGAAATTGATTTTAAAACGTATCAAGCCAAAAAAATAAACGGACTTTATCTGGTTGGAGAAATTCTTGATATTGATGCAGTAACCGGCGGATTTAACTTTCAAAATGCCTGGACCGGTGGATATATTGCCGCACAAGCTCTAGCGCAAAAGCTTTAATTGAGACGCCAGATCTCAAAATTGAGTGCAGAAGCATAGGCTACCCAAATTATATAAGGAAATAAGAGATAGGCTGCTTCGGGTTTCACTACTTTAAACCATTTAAACGTGAAAAGGAGCAGGATCAATAAGCTTAAGATGATAAGGAGAGCCGGTAAAACGAGATGCATTCCAAAGAATACAATAGACCAGGCTGCATTTAAAATAAGCTGAAATCCAAAATGATAGAGCGCTGTTTTGACCCATTTGTGGTAATAGCCTTTGTTCCATACCAGGCCTGCGGCGATTCCCATTAAAATATAAAGTACGGTCCATACAGGCGCGAAAAGCCAATTAGGTGCTGTAAAAGCAGGTTTTGCTAATTGCGGATACCACGTGAGCACACTGCTTTGCGTGGCAATAGCACTTAAGAAGCCTACGAGTAGGCATACCGTAATCGGGATCAGAATATGAAAGGTTTTTTGTGTATTCATATTAAGGGCATTGCTGTCTAAATTAGAAAATTTTTATGAGTTTCAGACCTCAAAAAAAAGCTAGCGGGCTTTCAAAACTTTTTAGAGAGGTTATATTTGCAGTATGACAACTACCAAATTTCATCCTGAACCATACACTCAGGCATTGACGACAAAATCAGTGAGTTATGAATCTCCCAGTAATATTGCCTTAATTAAATACTGGGGAAAGCACGGCATTCAAATTCCTAAGAACCCTTCAATAAGTTTTACTTTAAATAATTGCAAGACCACAACTACTTTAAGTTATGAGAAACGCTCTGAGCCGGGTGATGCTTATGAATTAAAAGTGATTTTAGACGGAAAGCATAAACCGGGGTTTGAGCCTAAAATCCATCAGTTTTTTGGGCGCATTGAAGCATATCTACCTTTTATAAAAGACTATGCCTTTACCATTGAGACTTCTAATAGTTTTCCGCACAGTTCGGGGATCGCGTCTTCTGCAAGTGGATTAAGCGCATTAGCCTTGTGTTTGATGGAGATGGAGCGTGAGATGCAGCCAGATATGACGCTTAAACATTTTAAGCAAAAGGCTTCTTTTATCGCACGTTTAGGTTCGGGTAGCGGTTGCCGGTCATTAGAAGGGCCTATTATGGTTTGGGGAGAGCACGCAGATGTAGATGGAAGTAGTGATGTGTATGGTGTGCAATATCCTTATCAGATCCATTCGGTTTTTGATCACTATCAAGACACGATTCTTTTAGTAGATAAAGGCGAAAAACCGGTAAGCAGCACCGTGGGGCATAATTTAATGCATAACCACGCTTATGCCGCGAGCAGATTTGATCAGGCGGTAGAAAATTTATCACGTATAATTCCTATTCTCCAGGAAGGTGATTTAGATGGTTTTGTGACTTTAGTAGAGAGCGAAGCACTTACGCTACACGCAATGATGCTAACCAGTAATCCGTATTTTATACTGATGAAACCTAACACCTTGCATATCATTGATAAAATCTGGGAATACCGACGAGAGACCGGTGTGCCTGTATGTTTTACGCTTGATGCCGGGGCCAATGTGCACGTTTTATATCCAGAAAAAGATAAAGAAGCTGTACAAGAATTTATTAAGAATGATTTAAGTAAATATTGTCAAGATAATCGGTATATTTTTGACAATGTGGGAAATGGAGCAATTAAATTGTAAATTTGCTTCGGTTTAAAAACCTGTACGCTTTATGAAAGGACCTTTATTTTATTCTAAAATTTTACTTTTTGGTGAGTACGGAATCATCAAAGATTCTAAAGGCTTATCAATACCTTATAATTTTTATAAAGGTGCTTTAAAGGTTGATGAGCATCCTGATGAAGTCGCGGTTAAGTCTAATGAAAGCTTAGGCAGATTTGCGGTTTATTTAAAAGAATTGCAAGAAGATCAGCCTGATTTAGTTCAGTTTGATATTGAAGCGCTTCAAGAAGATGTTTCCAAAGGAATGTACTTTGACAGCACAATTCCGCAAGGATATGGTGTAGGAAGTAGTGGTGCGCTGGTTGCTTCGATTTATGATAAATATGCTTTTGATAAAATCACGATTCTCGAGAATTTAACGCGTGAAAAACTGTTGAAGCTGAAGCATATTTTTGGCCAAATGGAATCATTTTTCCACGGAAAATCTTCAGGTCTTGATCCGCTTAACAGCTACTTGAGCCTTCCTATTCTTATTAATAGTAAAGACGATATCGAGCCTGCCGGAATTCCTTCTCAAACTCCTGATGGAAAGGGCGCTGTGTTTTTATTAGACAGCGGGATTGTTGGCGAAACTGCCCCAATGATCAATATTTTTATGGAAAGCATGAAGAAAGAAGGTTTCCGTAAAATGTTGAAGACACAATTTGTAAAGCATACTGATGCGTGTATTGACGACTTTTTAAAAGGGGATGTCAAGTCGCTTTTTGGGAATGTAAAGCAATTGTCTAAAACTGTACTGCGCAACTTTAAACCTATGATTCCTGCAAGTTTTCACGATCTCTGGAAACAAGGTATCGAGACTAACGATTATTACCTGAAACTTTGCGGTTCTGGTGGTGGCGGTTATATTCTTGGCTTCACGCAGGATATTGATAAAGCCCGTAAAGCACTCGCCGGCCATAAGGTTGAGGTGGTTTATAATTTCTAAGAATTTCTTGGTATTAAATATCTGTTTATGTCACGCATAAGCCGTAGAAACAAACTGTTGCTTTTAAAATTTCTGAGTTTGTTTTCGGTGGTGCGCGGGTACAATATTCTCATTATAGTTATAGCACAATATCTGGCTTCGATCTATATTCTTTCGCCAGATTTACCGCTTAGAGAAGTACTGTTTGATGTTAATCTCTTTCTTATTGTGGTTTCTACTTCTGTAGTGATCGCCGGCGGTTATATTATCAATAGCTTTTATGACAGTGAAAAAGACTGGATCAATAGGCCTAATAAAACCAAGCTAGACCATCTGGTGAGTCAGAAAAAGATGCTCTCGCTTTATTTTGTACTCAATTTTATTGCGATCATCGTCGCTAGTTATGTCTCGTTTTTTGCTGTGCTGTTTTTTTCGGCCTATATCTTCGGTATTTGGATCTACTCTCATAAACTCAAAAAAGTTTTATTCTTAGGAAACCTTGTTTCGGCTTCTTTGGCACTCACGCCCTTTTTCGCAGTCTTTATCTACTATCGCAATTTTGAAAAAGTGATTTTTGTTCACGCCGTTTTTTTAGGTCTCATCATTTTGATGCGCGAACTCATAAAAGACCTTGAAAACATTAAAGGAGACATTGCGCTTAATTACCATACTTTTCCTGTGGTCTATGGAGAAAAATCTACAAAAGCATTGATCTCCTTACTTATTGGAGTGATTGTGATTCCTGCTTTTTTATTGATTAATAAATTTGATATAGGGTTAATGCGCTACTACTTTTATGTCAGCACCTTGCTGCTTATAGTGTTTTTATACCTGCTGTGGTGGTCAGATGCTAAGCTTCATTATCTATTGCTGCATAATATTTTAAAATTCATTTTAGTACTTGGAGTTTTTAGCATTCTACTTATTGATCCTGATATAGTACTTAATCGAATTGTATAAAAAAAGGTCATCGCATTGATGACCTTCTGGCTAATAAAATAAACGAGACCGATTAAATTTCCTTAACGATCTTATAGCTTAGGTTGAAGAACTTGTTTTTACCAACAGCTACTTTTGCTTCTTTATAATTGAGTCTGTTTTTGATGTAATTCTCAATTGCAGGATTTTCGGTGGTTACATTGAGAACCACGATGCTGCCTTGTGCAGTTACCATAAACTCAATTTCATTTTCTAAAACATCTTGCTGCAACTCAAGATCCGGAGTTCCTAAAAGCTCGATGATTTGTGTACGCAATTGCATACTTGCGGTTTCTGGTTTTGGGTCTGTGTTAGCGAATAAGCTTGATGTAGATAATACTAGGGCTACGACTAGAATTTGTAATTTTTTCATTGTTCTTTTTTTTACTGATTGATGTGTCAAATGTAGCAGTTAAGATTGCGTAGCAGAGCATTTGATGTGTTATCAAACTAGGGCTAAACCTTTCATTTTGTGTAAAATTCAAAACAGGAAACTATTTCTAAACATTTCCATTTTATGCAAATAAAACCGAAGTTTTCTATGAGTTTAAGGCTGTTTAACTAAGTTTTGGTACAAAGTTCTGAGCGATGCATACGATTACGTATTCAGCTGAATAATTCGAAATCAAGATTTGTGAACTTAAGGTTACGCCAACTTGAATTCTAGGAGGAATACTGGTAGAATTATTTTGATTATTTAGATCTAAAAGCACATTTAAAATAGGAGCCGTTCATTAAGAATCACGTGCATTAGTAATTTATTTGTTTCGATTTTTAAATATGTATCTTTGCGCCAAATTTTAGAATTATGAGCAGACATCAAGAGAGTAAGAAGGGCGGGAAAGCGTCTGGTCGTGGGGCAAATAACAATCGTGCTAAAAGTCATGCACGAGGTAATGCACCTATTAAAAAGAATACAACCGGTAGTAGTCGAACTGCGACTGCAAGTACGGGAAAAGGCGGTATACGTCTTAATAAATATATCGCAAACAGCGGAATCTGTTCGCGTCGAGAAGCAGACCTTTATATAAGTACCGGGCAGGTTTCGGTTAACGGCGAGATCGTTAATGAGATGGGCTATAAAGTCAATATTGATGACGATGTGCGTTTTGATGGTCGTCGCATAAACCCAGAAGCTAAAGCGTATGTGCTGCTTAATAAACCCAAAGGTTTTTCGGTTACGACTAGTAATTCTAAAGGAATGACTGTAATGGATCTTGTGGCAAGTTCTACAAAATCACGTATTCAGCCGGTAGGTCGTTTGGGACGCAATGCAACCGGTTTGTTATTGTTTACCAATGATGATAAGGTGATGAAAAAACTTACCAATTCTAAAACCGGACTTCCTAGACTATTTCATATCGAGCTGGATAAAAACCTAAAGGCCGAAGATCTTGAAAAGATTAAAAAAGGACTTACTGTTGATGGTAAGCGTTTAGAGATTGAAGATCTGAGTTACGTTGACGGAGCGCCTAAAAAAGAGGTTGGGCTAAAAATGCGTAATGTAGGTAATAGTATTATCCGTTCTATTTTTGAGCATCTAGGCTATCAAGTGGTGCGCGTAGATTGTGTAATTCTAGGTACGTTGACTAAAAAAGATTTGCCACGCGGTAAATATCGTCACTTAAAAGATCAAGAAGTGCATAACTTGATGATGCTTTAAGTGTTTGTTTGAGTGGTTTTTAGAGTGAAATAGGTGGTGTTTTTGATATTTTTTACATTACCTTAAGAGATGAGTGTATCGTATCTCAATTTCTTTTTTTACATTTCACGCTTTAAATTATTTGATGAATACTAAGTATATAGATCTTATAGATCAATCTTTCTACTTTCCTCAAGAAGAATTCAAACTTGAGGGTAATCAGCTCGAATTTCACGATATAGATTTAATGGCGCTTGTAAAAGAATACGGAGCTCCATTAAAATTCAGTTATCTGCCAAAAATTTCTGAGAACATAAACAGAGCAAAAGGCTGGTTTGCAGACGCCATTGCAAAACACAATTATAAAGGCTCGTACAATTACTGCTATTGTACAAAAAGTTCGCACTTTAAACACGTGCTTGACGAGGCTTTAAAAAACGATATTCATATTGAGACTTCATCAGCTTTTGATATCAATATTGTAAATAAGCTGAAAGAGAACGGTAAAATTACCGAAGATACGTTTGTGATCTGTAATGGTTTTAAACGCGATCAATACATTAACAATATTGCAGATTTGATCAATGGTGGTCAAAAAAACTGTATCCCTATTATTGATAACTACGAAGAGATCAACCTGCTTACCGAAGGTATAAAAGGAGATTTCAAAATAGGAATCCGTATTGCTTCGGAAGAAGAGCCTAAGTTTGAGTTTTATACCTCTAGGTTAGGAATTGGGTACAAAAATATTGTTCCGTTTTACGAAGAGCAAATCAAGAATAATGATCAGGTAGATCTTAAGATGTTGCATTTCTTCATCAATACCGGAATTCGTGATAATGCGTATTACTGGAACGAGTTGAATAAGTGTCTTAAGGTATATATTCGCTTAAAGAAAATATGTCCTTCGCTTGATAGCTTAAATATTGGAGGAGGATTTCCTATTAAAAATTCGTTGGCTTTTGATTATGATTATGCCTATATGGTAGACGAGATCATCAATCAGATCAAGATCACCTGCGATGAGGCAGATGTTCCTGTTCCTAATATTTTTACTGAATTTGGAAGTTTTACCGTTGGCGAAAGCGGGGGCGCAATCTATGAAGTGTTGTACCAAAAGCAGCAAAACGATCGTGAAAAATGGAATATGATCAACTCATCATTCATCACCACATTGCCAGATACTTGGGCGATAAGCAAGCGTTTTATTATGCTTCCGGTGAACCGTTGGGACGAAGAGTATGAGCGTGTACTATTAGGCGGTCTTACTTGCGATAGTGATGATTATTACAATAGCGAGCAGCACAGCAACGCGATTTATTTACCCAGATATAAAAAAGACAAACCTTTATACATCGGCTTTTTTAATACCGGTGCATATCAAGAAACCATAGGAGGCTATGGCGGACTTCAACACTGTTTAATCCCACAACCTAAACATATTCTTATAGATAGGGATGAAAATGGTAACTTAACAACCCGTATATTTAATGAACAACAAAAAGCAGAACAATTGCTTAAGATTTTAGGTTATGAGTACAACTAAAAATTATGCTGGCATTCCTGATGAGTTTGCCAAACTTGAAACTTCAAAAATTGTACTAATCCCGGTACCCTATGATGGGACAAGTACCTGGGGAAAAGGAGCTGATAAAGGTCCGCAGGCGTTTTTAGACGCATCAGAGAATATGGAGACTTATGATATAGAGACTGATACTGAAGTGTATCAACAAGGGATCTATCTCGCTCCTGCAATAACCGAAGCAAGTTCGCCTGAAGCTGTGGTGGCCGAGGTGCATAAAACGACCAAAGATTTTATCAAGCGTAACAAGTTTGTGACGCTTTTTGGTGGTGAGCATTCGGTTTCTATTGGTGCGATTAGAGCGTTTAACGAGTTGTTTGATGACTTAACAGTATTGCAAATTGATGCGCATGCTGATCTACGTCAAGAATATATGGGGAGCAAGTGCAACCACGCGTGTGCGATGTACGAAGCCAGCCAAACCACAAACCTTATTCAAGTAGGAATCCGTAGTATGGATGCGCTTGAAAAAACTGTGATGGATGAAGATAAAACCTTCTTCGCTCACGAGATGGTTCAGGATGAATATTGGGTTGATAACGTGATCGATCTTTGTACAGATAATGTATTTATCACCTTTGACCTTGATGGGTTAGATCCTTCAATTATGCCTTCTACAGGAACTCCTGAGCCGGGCGGATTGTTCTGGTATGAGACTATGGATTTCCTGAAACGTGTTTTTGCTGAAAAAAATGTGGTAGGGTTTGACCTTATGGAACTTTGCCCTAACGAGCACGATAAATCTTCAGACTTTTTAGCGGCAAAACTGTACTACAAGATGCTTAGCTTCAAATTTGAAGGTGAGGATGTAGAAGACAATTATGATAATACTTACGTGGCAAATCCTGCAAAAGGAGGCGTTAATAAATTTGATTTAAATGACGATGAAGACTAAGGGAGCAATCTCTCAATTTATAGAAAAATACTATTTACACTTTAATGCTGCTTCTGTAGTTGATGCTGCAAAAGCATACGAAGAGCAGTTAAACAATGGCGCTAAGATGTTAGTGTCATTAGCAGGCGCAATGAGTACCGCAGAGTTGGGTAAGATCTTTGCAGAAATGATCCGTCAAGATAAAGTGCAGATCATTTCGTGTACCGGAGCTAACCTTGAAGAAGATATCATGAATTTGGTAGCGCACTCGCATTATAAGCGCGTGCCTAACTATCGTGACTTGACACCACAAGAAGAGTGGGATTTACTTGAAAACGGTCTCAACCGTGTGACCGATACGTGTATTCCTGAGGAGGAAGCGTTCCGTAGATTACAACAACACATTTATAAAATTTGGAAAGAAGCAGATGACGCCGGTGAGCGTTACCTTCCGCACGAGTTTATGTATAAAATGTTGTTGAGCGGTGTTCTAGAAGAATACTATGAGATCGACTTAAAAGACTCTTGGATGTACGCCGCAGCCGAGAAAAATTTACCGATCATTTGCCCGGGATGGGAAGACAGTACGATGGGTAACATCTTTGCTTCTTATGTGTTGAAAGGCGAACTGAAAGCCTCTACAATGAAGTCTGGAATTGAATATATGACCTTCCTTGCAGATTGGTATACTAACAATTCTGAAAACGGAATCGGGTTCTTCCAGATCGGCGGTGGTATCGCAGGAGATTTCCCAATTTGTGTAGTGCCGATGCTTTACCAAGATATGGAACGTGAAGACACACCATTCTGGAGCTATTTCTGCCAGATCTCTGATTCTACAACCAGTTATGGTTCGTATTCAGGAGCGGTACCTAACGAGAAAATTACTTGGGGTAAACTGGATATCAATACCCCTAAGTTTATCATTGAGAGTGATGCAACCATTGTTGCGCCGCTTGTTTTTGCCTATCTATTGGATATGTAATCTTTGAGACTTAATTAAAATAAAAAAGCCTCCTAATTCAGTTTAGGAGGCTTTTTTATTATAAGTCTTACTCTTTGATCGCTTTGTTTTGCGTTTTCCAATCTATTAAAGGAGAAGGGTAGTAATTGACGTCCATAGACTCTAAAAATGGAGCCTGATTGCCTAAGCGCACTTTGTAGTTTTCCCAATCCCTTTGTTCGGGTAGTGACCAATTTAATTCAGCATAGCCAATGGCTCTGGGGAACGCTAGGTATTCAAGTTCGCTAATTGTACTTATGGTTTCAGACCAAAGCGGCGCTTCGATACCTAAAATATTTTCTCGAGGAATATTTTCGTAGGCTTCCGGTTTCCATACATACGCCGTATCTACGGGAACATAACCGGCCCAATTCAGTCCATATTCAGATTTTAAATCGTATTTCATATCTAAATAGGCTTTTTTGGCAGGAGACATAATCACCTTTAAATTCTTGGTGACAGCCAGTTCTGCGTTTTCTTTGCTTTGCCAGAATTGCACCACAGAAGAAGTATCAATATCAGCAGTAGCAACTTCGTCCCAGCCAATCATTTTCTTATCATATTTCTGAACGATTTGCTCCACCTTATTTACAAAATAGATGTAATCATCCTTTTGAGTCACGTGACTTTCATCACCACCAATGTGAAAATAAGGCCCGGGAGTGATCGCTGAAATTTCTCGCACAACATCATCTATAAATTGATAAACGGTGTCTTTTCGCGTGTCAAAGGTGCTGAAACCTACGTGAGTTCCGCGGTAGATTTCAGGGGTTTTACCATTTCCATTTAAAATAGGATAAGCTACAGAAGCGGCGTTGGTATGGCCCGGCATATCTACCTCAGGCACGATGGTCATATGATTTTTAGCAGCGTAAGCCACAATAGCTTTGTAATCATCTTGGGTGTAAAATCCGCCGGGTTCTGTGCCAACTTCGGTTGCACCGCCAATTTCTGTAAGTTTTGGCCAAGATTTAATTTCTATACGCCAGCCTTGATCATCGGTTAAATGCAAATGCAACACATTGTATTTGTAATAAGCGAGAAGGTCGATGTATTTTTTCACATCTTCTACTGTAAAAAAGTGTCTGGCAACGTCAAGCATAGCACCGCGATATTCAAAAAACGGGGTGTCATTAATAGTTCCGGAAGCGATGGGCCACACCGGATAATTAATGATAGAATCACTGGCCTTCATAGGCATTAACTGTCTCAAGGTTTGCACTCCTCTAAACGCAGCCGAAGCACTCGCAGCACTGAGAATAATAGAATCTTTGTTGATCTTGAGCGCGTAACTCTCATTATTAATTTTTGATAAACTGTCTGATTGCTGAATGTAGATCACGCTTTCCTGCTCGGGAAATTCGGTATTAACTGAAATTTGCAATTGGGTACGATCTTTTATTTTTTCTGAAAGAAAAATCCCAACTTCCTCAAAACCCAAAGAGTCTGGCGCTGTCTGAATAGCAGTAAATTGATCTAGCGGAAACGCGCTATAACTGGCATTAAGCAAAGCCGGTTTAGGGATTAAATCCGCCTGAGATAAATCGGTTTTTGGAAGGTTTAAAACGCGGGGCTCTTTTTCAGGTTTACACGAAAAGAACACAAAAAGCATAAGACTGAACGCAAATACGGAAGGGCATATTTTATGCATGAGAATTAGGTAAATAGAACTCTGAAAACGACAGAGATTGTTTGGTTGGTAAAAGGTTTTAGTTGAGTAGTTTGATGCAAAAAAGCAATCAATGCTACACTATGCAAATTAAGGTATTGTAATGAATTTAATTACTAATCTCAATCAATTTCAGCGCAATTAACAGGAGTTCGCAGCAACAAAATGGGACTTCTGCAAATTTCCTTTAGAACAAATGCTTATTTTCGCAGCCTTATTTGTTAGTATGTCATACCGTCTTACAGTAGTCGTTCCTGTTTACAATGAGCAAGATAACTTGCTTCGCGTCGAAAAAGTTTT
This sequence comes from Leeuwenhoekiella palythoae, assembly GCF_900130045.1. GTDB lineage: Bacteria > Bacteroidota > Bacteroidia > Flavobacteriales > Flavobacteriaceae > Leeuwenhoekiella > Leeuwenhoekiella palythoae. Next base: position 66,783 of record NZ_FQXT01000007.1, on the reverse strand, counting down.
CCAAGATTATTTTGAAATTGCCGCCGTACCTACTCAGGTGCTGTTTGTAAACGATGGTTCTAAAGACCGCAGTCAAGAACTCATTGAAGAGATCTGTGCCCGTAGTGAAGGGTTTCAGTATATATCCTTTGCACAAAATTGCGGGTTGAGCGCTGCGATTAAAGCCGGCTTTGATTATACAATCACACCGCTTGTGGGCTATATTGATAGTGATTTACAAACGACTCCTGAAGATTTCAATATCTTGATAAAATACATCGGCGAGTATGATCTGGTGACCGGTCATCGTGCAGATCGTAAAGACTCTTTCGTTAAGAATATGTCGAGCGCTATTGCTAACAACATCCGTCGTGCTTTTACGCACGATGGAATGGATGACACGGGTTGCCCGCTGAAAATTATCAAGACCGACTATGCGAAGCGTATTCCTATGTTTAGAGGGTTGCACCGCTTTTTGCCGGCGATGATCATGTTGCAAAACGGTAAAACTATTCAAGTTCCTATACGTCATTTTCCTCGTATCGCGGGTACGGCAAAATTCGGTCTTTGGAACCGTCTTTTAGGTCCGTTAATGGATTGCTTTGCCTACCTATGGATGAAGAAAAAATATATCAATTATGATGTAGCAAAGAAATCTAATGGATAGTCCGTTTTGGATATATAGCGTTGGATTTTTAGCCCAATTGATGTTCTCTGGTCGCTTGGTTATCCAGTGGTTTTTAAGTGAAAAGCAGAAACGCGTATTAACGCCTTCAACCTTCTGGTGGTTGAGTTTAGGCGCATCTTTTTTACTTTTTGTTTATGGATATTTAAGAGAAGATTTTGCCATCATGTTAGGGCAATCTCTCACGTATTTCTTGTATATACGCAATTTGCAATTACAGGGGCAATGGGTAAAAACTCCAAAAATACTACGTTGGTTCTTGCTTATTTTTCCGGTTTTACTGGTAATCTACGGGTATAATAACGGGGATTACGATGTAGATAAACTTTTTAAAAATGAGGATATTCCGCTTTGGCTTTTAATTTTAGGTAGTATCGCGCAAGTGATTTTTACACTGCGTTTTATCTATCAATGGATTTATTCTGAGCGAAAGAAAAAATCAAGTTTACCTTTAGGATTTTGGTTACTGAGTTTAATAGGCGGTTTACTCATTCTTACTTATGCAATACTCAGAAAAGATCCCGTTTTATTCGTAGGACATCTTATGGGAGTTTTCATATATTTTAGAAATATGCGACTTTCAATAGGTATTGACAAAGAATGAAAATTTCAGAAAAACATTATCCCTATATTTTAGTAGCAGCTTGTTTGCTGTTGTTTTTTCCGCATCTAGATGTGCTGTATGCAAATATTATGGAAGCGCGCAATTTTAATACCGCGCGTGAAATGCTGGAGCATAACAATTGGGTGCTGACCACGATGAATGGTGAAGCGCGTTATGAAAAACCACCGTTGCCTACGTGGCTCGCCGCGCTTTCTGCAGCATTATTTGGAATTACTAAGCTGTGGGCCTTGCGTTTGCCTTCGGCGATAATCAGTACGGTTCTAGTACTTTTTAGTTTTTCGTTTTCGCGGAAGCGTTTACAGCTGAGTGCAAAGCAAAGTCTGTATGCAAGTTTGATTCTTGCCACATCATTTTATATCCTCTTTTCCGGAAGAAATGGTACCTGGGATATTTTTGCACACGCATTTATGCTTGGCGGGATTTACTATCTCTTTCAGTTCTTTAGCAGTACTGATCAAAAATATCGCAACGCCGCATTAGCCGGATTGTTTATAGGGCTTTCCTTTATGAGCAAAGGTCCGGTAAGTCACTTTGCGCTTTTACTCCCATTTTTGATCGCCTATATCTGGGTATTTAAATTACACTCCTACAAAACCCGAATAGCGCCATTTACTCTTATGATCTTGACTGCTTTAGGCTTGAGTTCATGGTGGGCGCTTGCGATTTACTTTGGGGATAGTGATACGGCGACAGCGATTGCAGATAAAGAGGCTACGGCTTGGGCGAATAGAAATACCAGGCCTTTTTATTACTATTGGAGCTTTTTTACACAAAGCGGAATTTGGACCATTCCGGCATTTGTGAGCTTGCTGTATCCGTATTTAAAAACTCGAGTTGCTAATCTCAAAGCCTATCGCTTCAGTCTGATCTGGACGCTTGCTGCGGTGGTACTTTTGTCCTGTATTCCTGAAAAAAAATCAAGATATCTGCTGCCGGTGCTTATTCCGTTGGCTTTGAATATCAGCTTTTATATTGAATATTTAGTAAGGAGATTCCCAGCCTTGAGTGACAAGCGCGAGACGATCCCTGTATATTTTTATTTTAGTATAATCACTATTGCTGCGGTGTTAGCCGCGCCTGCTGCGCTTTTTCTGTTTGCAGATCAGTTAGAAGGAAGCTTGTGGTTCTGGTATGCGTCGCTTCAGATAAGCAGTCTGTTTATTGCAATAATTATAGTTAAAAGTCTTCAGCAAAAAAGAATAGAGCGTGCATTTTTTGCGGTAGTCATTTTTGCTTGTGCGATCGTGAGTTTTGCCTTTCCGCTAGTAGAATTGAGTTATACTAACGAAGATTACGAGCAGATCGCTCCTAAAGTAGCAGACCTATTGCACGAGGAAAAACCTCTATATTTATTTGAAAATTCTTCCCCAGAACTTATCTGGGATCTAGGGCAGCGAGTTCCGGTTTTAAAAACACGTGATGGATTGCAACTTCCTGAGCAGGCTTCATTCTATTTAATTGTAGAAGAAGAGCGTACCCAAGAGGTAGAAGAGCTACTCGCAGACTATGCGCTGCAGCGTGTGCACTGCTACGATGGTAATATCACGACCAAAGCAGACCGTAATTATAAAAGCAGAAGAATAGGGTGTTTGTATCTGGTGAAAAAGATTGATCAATAATTATAGCCTTTGCCAAAACGGTAGCTTAAAATCAATCCATGTGTTGCAGGTAAAGGTGATTCTTGAAGTGGCATAGAGTAATTGTAAATAAACCTAAAGCTCTTAAAGAAATAAAATCCGGCGAAGATATTCACAGCAGATGATGTTCGGTAACCAAGACCTCCTTCAATTTTATTCTTGTAATTTACAATAGTGTTCAAATCAAGGTTTAACGGTGCGCCTTCGGTATAGCGCAATAATAGATTTGGTTTTATTTCAAATTCGTCAAAAACTCCGGCATACAAACGATAGCCGGCGTATGCATAACCGATTGTATTAATTTTAATCGACTTGTCTGTGGCAAGGCTGTTACCTAAAACGTTGGGTACTGAAAGCCCTGCATAGAGTTGATTGCGATTATACATTACCCCTAAACCTAGTGTAGGTACAGTTCCTTGTATGTTGTTTTGAAAATTAGGATCATCTGTTATGCCGAGTTCACGTAAATTTTCAGTGTAGTTGTAAACTCCAGCTTGAATGCCAAATGACAACACATTTGGATTAAAATTATGAAATCGTGGAGCACGCGCTTGAACGCCAAAATGCAATTTATACGCATAAGCGATAAATGCACTATTAGTAGAAGTGACGCCAATTTCGTCACGCATTATACCACCTCCTAAACCTACATTGTCGTTATTCAGCGTTAGGTTCAAGGTTGCGTTTAAGGTTGATGGTGCACCTTCGATACCTGAGAATGAAGATAGGTTGGCTATCGTTACTTCAGAATTCTCATAGTACCCGGCGTGTGCGGGATTTATTAAAATCGTATTGTAGTTGTACTCTGCAAAGGCTGGCTGTTGCTGGGCAAAGCCGATAAGATAGCTTCCGGTTAGTAAAACGGTAAAAAGATATTTTAGCATTGCTTACTGATTAACGCTTGAGAACTAAGAAGCCTTCAGCAGGAGGTTGATTGTTGGTTCCAGTTAAAATAATTCTGAAGAAATAGGTGCCTTCTGGCAATTTTCCGGCACCAAAATTTACTTTACGATTTGCAATTCCGGTAAAGGAATGTGTTGCGTTGTCATAATTTTCCATTTCAAAAACAAGATCTCCCCAACGGTTAAAAATCTGAACCAAATTATCTGGATGATCAGTGATATTAGGAATAAACCACGATTCATTAATGCCGTCTCCGTCTGGTGAGAAGCCATATTTTTTATCAAAAATCGCAGTTTCTTCTGCGGTTGCAGTAGTAAAATAAAACTGTTCACAGTTTGAAGCTGTGCCATTAGTATTGTATGGTGTAATAGAAATGTATAAAACTGTTTCCTCTGGTAAAAGATCATTTAAGGTATAGGAGGTGATATTCCCTACATCAAGATTACTTACAATATCTTGAGTGTTTGGATTTGAACCGATATTCAAAATATAACCAGTGACATTTTCTACGGAAGCCCAATTAAACCGAAGGTCTGTAGGGTTATCAGCACTTTCTGGCACTGGGTTTAACAGTTCTGTGCATAACGGAGGTAGTGGTTCTGCCTGAGTGATAAAACTAAAAATTTCGCAAGAAGTTGCCTTACCTCCATTATTATATGGTGTGATCTTCACATAGATCCTAGTATCGTAGGGCAGGTTATCCTGCAGATAATAAGTGGTTGAGTTGCCCACATCAAAAGCATCAATATAGGATGTGGCATCAGGATTAGTACCTATAGAAAGGTAATAGCCACTTGCTTCTGAAACAGGTAACCAGCTAAAGGAAGTGTTTATAAATGCTCCATTAGCATTAGGGGAAGGGTTGCTCAACGTTGTGCAGGGCGGAGGATCTATGGCTGAAACTGTACTAAAAGATTCCTCGCTACAGCCTAAAGTTTCTCCAGCTTCATTATACGGTGTAATCGTTACATAAATTGTTTGATCATTAAAGAATTCTAGAGCATAATCAAAGGTTAAAGTGTTACCCACATCTACCTGATTGGCAATATTGCTTAAGCCTGAGGATGTCCCAGCATTAATAATGTAGCCTGCTGCACTATCAGCAGGAGCCCAAGAAATAGTTGCATCAAGGGCTACATCAATCGCACCATCCACCGGACTCGTTAAAGTGGTACAAGCTGGTGCGGTGATGAGTGTATCGGTTGTGAAGGATGCTTCCGTACAGCCGGTAGCGTTTCCTGCGGAATTGTACGGGATGATGCTTACGAAAATTTCTGTGTTTTCGGGTAAATCATCGGTGTGGTTGTAAACCGTCTGATTGCCTACGTCTAGATTGTCTATTATTTGGGTGCCACCACTTGAAGTGCCAACGTTCAGTAAATATCCTGTTGCCTCTGCCGAAGGATTCCAGCTTAGTTCAACATCAAGAGCTACATCAGTCGCACCATTCACCGGACTCGTTAATGTCGTACAAGCTGGTGGGGTGATGAGTGTTTCGGTTGTGAAGGATGCTTCGGTGCAGCCGGAAGCGTTTCCTGCGGAATTGTACGGGATGATGCTTACGAAAATTTCAGTGTTTTCGGGTAAATTTTCAGTGAGGTTATACACCGTCTGATTTCCTACATCTAGATTATCTATTATTTGAGTGCCACCACTTGAAGTGCCAACGTTTAGCAAATATCCTGTTGCCTCTGCGGAAGCATTCCAACTTAGTTCAACATCAAGAGCCACATCAATCGCACCATCCACCGGACTCGTTAAAGTGGTACAAGCTGGTGGTGTGATGAGTGTTTCGGTTGTGAAGGATGCTTCGGTGCAGCCGGTAGCGTTTCCTGTGGAATTGTACGGGATGATGCTTACGAAAATTTCTGTGTTTTCAGGTAAATTTTCGGTGAGGTTGTAAACCGTCTGATTGCCTACATCTAGATTATCTATTATTTGAGTGCCACCACTTGAAGTGCCAACGTTTAGTAAATATCCTGTTGCCTCAGCGGAAGCATTCCAACTTAGTTCAACATCAAGAGCTACATCAGTCGCACCATCTGCCGGACTCATCAAAGTTGTACAAGCTGGTGGGGTGATGAGTGTTTCGGTTGTGAAGGATGTTTCCGTACAGCCGGTAGCGTTTCCAAACGTATTAGTAGGTATTATAGTTACAAAATATTCAGTTCCTGCTTCAAAGGTGCCTTCAGGAACTTCATAATATGTTGAAGCAACAGTTTGATTTAAAACATTGTCAGTTCCTGATGAAGTGCCTACCTGTACAATATAATTATCTGCAGCATTTGCCGGTTCCCAATACAGGTCAGAAGTTAAAGCTACCTCTTGAGCACCATATAAAGGTCGGCCCAATTGTGTGCAATCTGGCGGAATCGCTAGAGTACTTGTAGTAAACATTTCTTCTGTACAGCCCGAAATCTCACCATCAGAAAAATAAGGGATTATAGTAACATATATATCTTGGTTAGCAGGTAGGTCATTTTCAAAATTGTAGAGCTCAAGATCACCAACATCTAAGTTGTTCACTAGATCTACTCCTCCTGAACTAGTGCCTACACTTAAAATATATCCGCAGGCACCATTAGTATTTTCCCAAGCAATCCCGGTATTTATTGCAACATCAGTTGCTGTGTTTACTGGGTTTGTTAAGCTGACGCAAGTTTTATTTACGGTAACATTAACTGTAATGTCATTACGCTGGAGTAATAGATTTTTCCCACCCGATCCCGGAGCGTTTGAATTTTCAAACGGAACCAAATCACTAGTGATTTCACTATGATAAATACCGCTATCGCAATCATTCACATCGGTTAGAATAAGTTCTGGAGCATCTGGAGCATCGGCTAGTTCTATCCCATCCTTAAACCATTTGTAATGATTTTGATTACCGCGTACCGTAGTAGTAAGCGTGATGTTTTCACCTGCATTGGGCGCAATAGTTTCAACCTCATTCACTTTTGCCTGAGGAGCATAAGTGTATGCTCTAAACAAAACAAGTGAAGGGGATGAAGACCAATAGGTGTTCAAGAGATCAACATAGCTGAGGTGCTCGGCTTCAAAATCGCCAAAATGAAAATAGTTGTCGTTAAACCTTAATTCAAAGTAATTAGTTCGTCTATCTACAGCAAGATTTGTAAAATCTGGAATTCTACCAGATAATAGATTATAGCTTACATCAAGTTCATCAGAAGCTCCCAAAGCACCATTTGCGTTCCATATATCATAATATTGATCTATAATATCTGTACCCGAAAATAGATTATGATGCAAGATTAAAGAACCCAATTTACCATTTTGAGTAATGTCTAAGGATTCAATTTGATTGTTTGATGCATCGAGATAGTGTAGTTCAGGATTTTGAGTAAGATCAAGTCCTGTATTAGCAAACAGATTGTCATCTATGTATAACATTCTTAACTCGTTATTAGATGATACATCTAATGTGGGGATTTTGTTAGTTCCCAAATTCAAATTTTCGAGAAGAATATTGGCCTGAAGATCTATACCAGGCAGTTCATTGTTATTTAAGATAAGTCTTTCAAGAATCGTGTTTGTAGAAAGGTCAAGACTCGAGATTAAATTATAAGAGGCATCCAGATAAACCAAGTTAAGGTTCTGGCTTGTTTCTAAGGTTGCAAATGAGTTATGAGCTAGTCGTAGGTCGCTTAAGTTTGTATTTTGACTTAGATCAAGGGCATCCATATAGTTATGACTAGCGTTTAGGGTTGTTAATGCCTCATTTTGCGTTATGTCAAGTTGTAAGCCGGGACTTTCTTGTTTTCTGGTAATAGTTAAGTTTTGCAGCATACTTGCATCAGCAAAGGAAGCAGAAGCAATATTGTGGTCGCTAATACTTATGGCGGTCAAGGTTGACGTTTGGGGTATATCAATAGTTTCGGTATTTGTGCTTTGAAGTGAGATAGCTTCAAGTGCCAAAAAATTTGACAAATCAACATCTATAATATTCCCACCTTGAATAGCAACTGTTTTGAGTGTGTTTTGCTCACTTGGAAGCGTGGCGGTGATGGGATAATTATTATTGAAATTTGTGCTTAGCGACAAAGACTCCAGACTGCTATAACCCGAAAAATCAACCGTAATATCATTGTGCATCAACAAGTAAATAGAAATCACAGTATTGGTGTCTGGGAAAATCACATTTTGAAGATTTCTAAAATTATAGATATTGATATCTTCGAGTTGCAGGTTATTGCTGAGGTCTATAACGGTAATAGGCCCAGAATTTGATCCTCCATTTGCTCTCGCTTGAAATCGTTTAAGATTGGGATTGCCGCTTAGATCTAAACTAGCCAACACCATATTTTGGTTAAATACGAGTTCCTCTAATAAAGAGAGCGTTGTTAATGGTAACGTAGCAAACTGATTAGTCCCGGCGTCTAGAGTAACTAGATTTACAAAAGCTTCAAGGCCGGTAAAATCTGTGATGGTGTTTATTGAAATGTTGAGGGCTGTTACCGCTTGAGCATCTGCATTAAGGATGTTGCCATTAAGTCCGTTAGAATCAATACCTTGATCAACAAGAAATTGTTCAAAATTAGCATCAGGTATTGTAGTGGTTTGAGAATTTGCACAAAAGAAACACAAAGCAAATAAGCAACCTACAAAAAGAGTTTTCATTTAATTGGTTTAGAGGGCACTAGAACTAGTAAAGTTATCTTATTCTTGAAAAATTGAAGCTTGTTTTAGCGTGTTTTCTCCAACAGATTATTTTTATAGAACTCCCAGATAAAAAATCCTAGTACTACCAAATATTCTACTGCGACCAACCAAAAGTTTTCTTCTACGCGATCTATTTTATATGCAGAATAGCTGAGGAAAACGACTAAACTCCATACAATCGCAAAGCGAAATCTTGTAAAGACTGAAAGCAATAAAGGGGTTGCGATATACCAAGGATGAACCGTTGTGGCGCATAGAAAATAAAGCGAAGTACCTAAAAGTAGGGTGTTCATTAAATGTTGCTTGCGATCACTTTTCCTGATTAGAGCAAGAAGCATTAATCCTGCGATAACTACAATTGGTAACATTTTTCCTGCTGTAGCGATAATGTTGTATCCTTTCACTTGAAAACCAATCCATCGTATGATATAATACACACTGGCATTAAACTCAAATTTTTGAAACCAAAGTCCGATGGTTTGTGAAAAATGAGCTACTAATTCTTCAGTAAAAAAGGGTGTGAAGCTGAGTATAAAAACACCAATTACCACAAAATAGTACCGAAGTAACTTCCATAGGGATTGCAGCGGTTTTTCAGCTAAAAGTTTAAAAGGTTTTGAGTTTTCTTCGGTTTTTGAATGCGCCGTGATCAAATACTGAAAGAATAACGGAAGCATCAGCAAGGGTAGTAATTTGATAGCAATGGAAAGTCCCATCAAGAGTGCAGACCAGAACCAGTTTCCTCTGAATAAAAGATAGAGAGAAGCCAGCAAGAAAAATAACATCACCCCTTCAAAATGCAAATTCCCGGTGAGCTCGATGATGATAAACGGATTTAAAAAATACCAGAAGATCTGATGCTCGGGCAGTTTTAGTTTTTTTAATAATTTTCTTCCTATCCAGAAGATTCCTAAGTCTGCAGCAATACAGCAGATACGCAAAACGATCACACCTCCTAAAATTGAGTTTCCACTTAAAATTCCCGAAAGCCAAAAGAAGAATTGATTTACCGGTGGATAATTTGAGTAATGTTGCCGGCTGAGAGCGCCCATTCCATTAAATAAATCCTGAGCTTGTGCAATGGGTATTTCACCTAAAGCAACCCACTGATCAGGTGTGTTTAAATAAGGATTGAGGCTTTCTGCAAGCAACTTTCCATCCCATAAAAACCTGAAATAATCTTGAGAAAGATTGGGCAGTGCGATTAGAAAAACCAGCCGTGCAGCAATACCAAGGATCAGCAAGATCTTAACGTTGAATTTAAAGGACTGAATAAGCTTATAGCTTAGGAAGAATGCTCCGGCGTAAAGACTGATCAACCGTATAAAATCATAACGCTCCAGGTCGTAAGCAAAGGCTGCATAGAAGCCTAAAAGCGTTACCGCCATTACTATCTGAATTTTATAAACTTTTAAGGTTTCAAGCATTAAGAAGTGGTTGAGAGCCTAAAAATACAGAATCTATTTTGCTTCTGAATCCAAATTAGATTCGGCTAAAGATGGACTTGAAAGCGACAAATCCGAATCCTGCAAAAAGCATCAGATGAAAAAGGATCAACCCGAAGTCATTCACCTTAAAAGCGCTGTAGATGGCAAAACCAAAATAAAGAAACAGTATACTTTCTAATAGCATACCTGAAGAAAGATTCTTTTTGAGATAAATATTGCCGCTCCATTGTTCGCCTAATTTGCTGACATTAAATTTTGGCGTGCGTATAAATTCTGATTTTTTACCAAAATGTCCCTCTAAAACAGCAAGTGAGTTGTGCACGCTAAAGCCCATCGCCACCGAAAAGAACGTGAAAAACATTCCGATATACTTAAAGAAATTTTGGATTCCGCCGCCGTGAATACGCTTATAGGTCACCCAATAACAGCCAAAGAAAATGACCGTGCTCACTGCAAAAGCAGCGATCACATTAAAATACCAACTGTAGGCAGGATTGTTGTTTTTGATGTACAAAATAGGAACGCTTAAAATGGCTACCAGTAGTACTAAAAGGAACATACTGCTGTTAAGCAGATGAAAAAAACTATGAAATTTAGTCTTAAAACTTACCGAAGGATCTTTGAGCAAGCGCCCATAAAGTTTCTGAAAATTCTCTGCTGCGCCTTTATTCCATCTAAATTGTTGCGAGCGGGCTGCGCTAATGGCAACCGGTAATTCTGCCGGGGTTTCAACATCTTCCAGATACTTAAAATCCCATTTTTTTAACTGTGCACGATAGCTAAGATCAAGATCTTCGGTTAGGGTGTCGCCCTGCCAGTTACCTGCATCTAGAATACACGTCTTGCGCCAGATACCCGCTGTGCCATTAAAGTTGATAAAATGATGTCCAAAATTGCGACCTACTTGTTCCAGCACAAAGTGAAAGTCTAGTGCAAAAGCCTGAATCTTGGTAAGCAACGAATAATCCCGGTTGAGGTGCGCCCAGCGCGTTTGTACCACTCCTATATTTTCATCTTTGAAGTAAGGCACAGTCTTTTGCAACCAATCAGGATTAGGCACAAAGTCTGAATCAAAAATGGCGATAAATTCGCCTTTTGCGATCGCAAGTCCTTCTTTTAATGCTCCGGCTTTAAAACCTTGGCGATTGGTGCGGGTGATGTGTTTTATTGGGATTCCCGCTGCCTGTAAAGTTTCAATTTTACGTTGCGTGGTTTGCAGACTTTCATCGGTAGAATCATCTAGAACCTGAATCTCGAGTTTGTCTAGCGGGTAATCTATTTGTGCAATATTGTCAAGCAGCCGTTCTACCACATACAATTCATTATAAAGTGGCAATTGAATGGTCACAAACGGAATTTCTTCAGCTTTAGAAAAGTCAAAAACCGGAGCGTCATCTTTCTTTTTTTTCGCTTTTAAATAATTCAAAAGCAGATTCAGTTGTGCCAGGCTATACAGAAAGATCACTGTTAGCGCCAACGTATAAATGATGACAATCACGGTTTGCATTACTTAAAACTGTACTTAAAAATCCAGCCTAGAATTTTTACACCGGCAAATATAGCACCTTTGACGGTTCCTGAAACTTTAGAAACTCCTATGCGGTTTCGGTATTTTACGGGTATTTCTACATAGCTTAATTTTTGCTTTAAGGCCTTAAGCTGCATTTCTACCGTCCATCCGTAGGTTTGATCTTGCATATGTAAAGCGAGCAACTTATCGTATTTGATCGCTCTAAACGGACCAAGATCTGTAAAACTCGAATCAAAGATCCAGCGCATTAACGTTGTTGCGAGCCAATTGCCAAAACGCTGCGGAAACGTCATACTCCCGCTTTCGCGAAAGCGTTTTACACGAGCGCCAATCACAAAGTCAATACCTTCGTGAATAATAGGAGTTACGAGTTCGTCTAATTGCTCCGGGTAATCGCTATAATCGCCATCCAGAAAGACTACGATATCGGGATTTTGCTCCTGCGCAGCGATGTATTGCATCCCTTTGAGGCAGGCCAAACCATAGCCGGGTCTGTTTTCCCTGAGCACAACAGCTCCTGCTTCTTGCGCCCGTGCTTCAGTTTGATCGCTAGAATTATTATTCACTACAATGATCTCGTCGACATGATTCGGGATGTCTTTGATCACCAGACCTATCGAATCTTCTTCGTTAAAAGCAGGAATAATTACCTTAATCAAGGTCATGAATGCAGGGGTTTTATAAAATACAAATCGTATACGGCTATAGTCGATTTTTCAAAAATAGCTTACGGCAGCAGCTCTTTGTAAACAGGTTATTTGTGTAAGCTTCAATATTTTAACATTGATATTGAAAACCGAACGCACAAACCTAACGTATATGTAAGTGATTGATGTTAAAAACTATACTGACAGTATTGATCTTTAAATAGAACTCATGTTGTATTGATTAGCCTTAATACCAAAAACTGAAGATTGTTTGTTTGTTATATGATTTGTTTAAAGGTGGAAGTGGAGACTTCCGCCTTTTTTTTGTTTTAAATGGAAAGCGATTGCTACGGTACTTTTAGCCTTTCAGCAGAAGTACATCGAAAAACTTAGCGTCGAGCTTTAATTTATGCGTTGTTTACGCCCAACTAAAAAGTAAAGTATCGATCCCAGAAAATTGAAGAATAATACAATGAGCACCCAGATGATTTTGTTGCTCCCGGAAAACTCGTGGCGCACAATATCAACCAACGCGATGATAGGCAAGATCAATCCGAATACGCCAAAAATTAAAATCAAAAGTACTTGCCAGGGTCCTACCATTCCGAGAATCATAATGTAAAAGATTTTAGGAGTTTAATATACAGTAATAAATCTAATTTTGATTTAGATAATCCATTAAATCAACATCGTTTCCTAGAAGCACTTCGCGGCTGTTGATGCGTTTTTCGGTATAAGCATTTTCTAATTTTAAAACCCCACGCGGGCAAACCGCAGAGCAGATACCGCAACCAACACAGCTGGCGCGAACAATGTTTTCACCTTTCTGAGCGTATGCGCGTACATCGATACCCATTTCGCAATAGCTTGAGCAATTTCCGCAAGAAATGCATTGACCACCATTTGTTGTGATTCTGAATTTTGAAAATAAACGTTGCTGAAGCCCCAGGATCGCGGCCATTGGGCAACCAAAACGACACCACACCCGATTTCCGAAAATAGGGTAGAAGCCGGTACCGATCACTCCACTAAAAATACTACCAATTAAAAATCCGTAAGTAGTACGCAGGGTTTCTGCCGGAATTAAAAAAAGTGTGCTTCCGCTGGAAAAATGAATTCCTATTAAAGCGAGCACGATAACCAAATAACCAACGGCACCGTAACGTGCGTCTTGCTTTAATTCTTCCTTTTTAAAAAGCCAGATCAAACCGAAAAGCGCCGTTAGAAAAACAGCAACTCCAATGAGAAACACATCTTTGGTTAGCCAGTATTTTTCAGAATCGTAGCCCAGATAGGTGGCGACTACGGCTGTGGTCATCACCACTACAAAAACCAAAACACTGTGCACCACCCAGCGTTCTACCTTCCAGGCAAATTCGCTTTTATCACTTAAATGTCTAAAAGGATCACCCGCAGTTTCTGCGAGTCCGCCGCAACCACACACCCAACTGCAATACCAGCGTTTTCCATATTTATACGTCAAAATAGGAGTGATCACAAAGATCGAAGCGATCCCAAAAATCAACAGCGCCAGACCGATGCTTCCAGAGGAGATGAAGCCATCCACGCGGTACTGCTCAAAATTGTAGTAATTGAGCGGCCAGATGTTCTTTAGATCGTAATACGGCAGATTGAAATCATCACTATTCAGTCGCGCCATAAACTCAGGAATCAGAAAAGCAAAAGCGGTTTGAAAAAACATCACGCTTAGTGTACGTAGGCGTTCATAGCGGTTGTGGCGGTATTTCCATAAAAACTTAATCCCAAAACCAAGGATGGCGATGGTATAAAGTGTGCCGTACACAAACCACTGGCTGGCGGGATTTCCGCTCAAAATTTTACTCAGCGGATCAAATAAAGCGATGAGTCCGCTGTTTTCTCCTTCGGTATTGAGACCTAAAAGTTCTGCTTTAAAGTAGAGTACAATGTAAAAACCGGTCAATGCCAGCCCGGCAACCCAAGCTAGAAACCCGCGATTAGAAATTGATTTGAACCAGACGCCGTCGTTTTTAATTCCGGCTTGCTTATCTGCATAAGCTCCGTAAGAAAACAAAACGATCCCAACAAAAATCGAAGTTAGCGCTGTGGTGAGCCATAGGCTTTGGTTCATTAACCGCACATTAAAAATGGCGAGTACAAGTAGTAACAAACCGCCTACGCCCAATGCCGTTGCCAATTTTTGAATTGTGTTTAATGCAGCCGGTGGTTGCCCGGTGAGCGACATATCACGTTGTACAGAACTCATGCTTTACTATTTGCGCCGCTAAATGCAGCGTTAATGTTTGAATAATAAGATTTAAAAAACTCAGGATCAAAATTGGCTTGCGCTAAGTTGTGAACTACTTCGTCAACAGATTTTCGGGTATTGAGCCAGTGGTCTAAAACGTCGTGTCGCATTCTAATACCAAAGGTGTTGATACCCAAAAAGGCACGAGTTTCCTTGTGATAGGCAATAGTGATGCATTTGGTATTGTCAGGATGCTTCCAATGAAAATGCGCCTCGTAAGGTTTTTTGTTTTTATTGCTAAAGACCCAGCCATAGGTTTGATATTCAATATCAAAGAATTTTGCGCTGTTAAACCAATTGCCGGGATTGTATTCAAAAGGCGTCCCGCAGATGGTTTGCGCCACCGTTTCTCCCATCATTCTGCCGGTGTACCAAACCGCCTCAACCGGTTTGCGTAAACCTATGGCTTCGTGCTGCTGAGCACAATCGCCAATGGCATAAACGTGGGCTTGATTGGTTTGAAGCAGTCGATTTACCAAAATGCCTTTGTCTGTGGCGATGCCACTCCCTTCTAAAAAATCAATTTTAGGTTTAACACCCGTGGTTATTCCTACCAAATTGCAGCTGATTTCTTTGCCGCTCTTTGTGCGTATGGCTCGTACGTTACCCTGCGCATCGCCAAGAATTTCATCTAATTCTTCTTCGTGAAGCAAATTAATGTGATGACTTTTTATGTGCTCTGAAATCATTTGCGCATCAGCTTCAGGCAAGACGCTAGACCAAAATCCTTTTTCGCGTACCAGCATCGTAACTTCGATCTTACGGGTATGCAGCATTTCGGCGAGTTCAACGCCTATGAGTCCGCCGCCTACAATTACCGCCTTTGGGCAAGCTTGGTTGTTAGGGGCATTTTTCTCGAGTAATTCAAGATCTTGTTTAGAGACTAAACCTTGAACGCCATGCAGCTCAAGACCCTTCCAGCCGTAAGTTGCAGGAACAGATCCGGTAGCGAGAATCAAGGTGTCATAAGTGATTGTATCGCCCTTTGCAAGTAGGAGCGTCTTGTTTGCAGTGTCAACTTTTTTGACGTAGGCTTGTTTGAGGTCGATTCGGTTTTTAGACCAAAAATGATCTTCATAAGGTTTGAGATCTTTAAAGCGCATATGGCCCATATAGACATACATCAAGGCCGTGCGCGAAAAAAAATGCTCACTTTCCGCAGAAATAATAGTGATTTTTTTATCAGAATTTTTGCGAATATGTCGCGCCGCGGTTACCCCGGCGATCCCATTACCCACAATGACCACGTGCTCCATAAATGTCAAGGTTGTTTTTACAAGATAAGAACTTAGCTTCCTCTTAAATACATTTTAACGGCAATTTTAGACGAAAGAAAACCGGGAAGCTATCTTAAATTTCCAGTATTTTTAGAGCAATGAAAAAACTAACCTTCTTCATCACCTTCTGTATTCTGGCAATCTGCCTGTTAGGCTGTTCGGCAACAACAGTGGTGAAAGATAAAATCAACGGAGTGAGTTTTGTGGCTTCGCGCGACACGCTTCAGCAAAAAAATATTGATCCCATTCTCAATATTGGAGCTAATGCTGCGGCAATTATGCCCTTTGGTTTTATTCGGGATAAGAATCATCCGCAGTTGCAGTTCAACTCAGAGCGGCAATGGTATGGCGAGCGCTATGAAGGGGTGAAACAATACATTGAATTACTGCATCAAAATGCAATAGATGTTATGCTGAAGCCGCACATCTGGATCTGGCACGGGGAATTTACCGGAGATATGCAAATGAATTCTGAAGCCGATTGGAAGCTTTTTGAAAACAGCTATGAAGAATTTATTTTATTGTACGCGCAACTTGCCGAAGAAACGCAAACTGAGATTTTATGCATAGGTACCGAATTGTTCAACTTTGTTGACCAACGACCAGAGTTTTGGCAGCAGCTGATCAAGAATGTTAGAGCTATCTATTCCGGTAAAATCACGTATGCCGAAAATTGGGATAAAGTAGATCGCGTGCCGTTTTGGTCAGATCTCGATTTTATAGGTGTTGATGCGTATTTTCCAGTGGCTGAAGCGCAAACCCCAACGGTAAAAGAGGCCATTGCAGGCTGGATTCCACATAAAAAAGTAATAGCATCTCTTTCAAAACAAAATAACATCCCTGTACTTTTTACTGAATTTGGTTACCGAAGCGCAGACTACGCCGGGAAAGAACCGTGGGCTAGCGATCGCCACGAAGGCGCGATGAATACTAAAGCGCAAGTTAATTTGTATCAGGCTTTATTTGAAACGTTTTGGGACGAACCTTGGTTTGCCGGTGGCTATGCGTGGAAATGGTTTCACGATCACGAGCGGGCGACGGCTACCGGAAATAATAGGTTTACGCCTCAAGGCAAGGAGGCCGAGATGCTTTTGAAAAAGTGGTATTTAAATTCTGTTAACTAATACCTTAAATATGTCAAACTCTTGCTAATTGGTAAGAGTTTAAGAGGTTAACTTTTTGGTTGTTTTTAGCTTAGCGGTACTAACTAAAAAATTACCAATTATGTCCATTTTAACCATTATACTTTCTATTCTACTTCCACCATTGGGAGTTGCGCTAAGCAAAGGTTTAGGTAAAGATTTTATCATCAATGTGATCTTAACGCTTTTGGGCTGGTTGCCCGGTGTGATCCACGCATTCTATGTGAATAGCAGAGGATAATTTCTGAGAAATAATCTAAAAAAAGGGTTTTACGAATGTTGTGTAAAACCCTTTTTTTATTGGCGCCGCTAAAGGATTTATACGCTGTATCGAAAAGAATTTTACTTAGGTAACTAAGATCTAAGCCACCGGTTTTTTTAGGTGTTTACAGTAATAAGCGAGTAATTCTTCGGCGGAAGCACCAAACCACTTTTTCACGTAGATCGCCCAAAAATGGTATTGTACATACCATACGCCATACTTTTCATACATACGTGCTGAAGATTGTATTGGCTGCTGGATCACGACAAAACTGTTTCGGGCGTAGAGTTCGTTGATCAGGATATTGTCTTCGTAAATGATATAGCTTTCATCAAAACCGCCAATTTCATCAAAAAGTTCACGCGTGATAAACTGACTTTGATCACCACCTCTGCACGCTCTCCAACTGAATTTAGTTAACCAGCTGGCCAAACGCAACCACCAATGTTTACTGTCAAAGCGCATTTTAAAGCAGCCTGCGGGATTACCTTTTGCAACTTCTTTCTCAATCAATACATCAAAATGCTTTGGAGGAAATGAATCTGCATGTAAGAAATAGAGGATCTCTCCTTTTGCAGCTTGGGCGCCGGCATTCATTTGTTTTGCACGACCTCGCTGAGAAGTTATAAGGCTAACCGCTAACCGGTTTGTGTCTTTAAACTGTTGAGCCAGCGCGAGCGTATCATCGTTACTTCCGCCATCTACGATAATAAGTTCAACCGCGAGCACGCGGCCAATCTGATCTTTAAGATGGTCTAGGAGGCAGGGTAAGTTTTCAGATTCATTAAGAACCGGGATAACAATACTTATCATTAAGAAGTGTTCTGGTGCGCTTTAGATGCTAGGGGATTTTCAAATCTAAAGGAATTCAGCGAATTACAGTAAAAATTAAAATTATTGTTCGTTTAAACTCCAATCGTAATTTTTATAAGAAACGCTTGCTCCTGCATTGATTTTGGTAGTGCTGAATTGATTCACATAATCAATGATCGTGGGTGTTTCAGTAGTGATAAAATCTTTTTTATACCAATCAAAAATAGAGGAAAGCTTTACGCTATTCTTTCCAATTTCATTTTTGTCAGAATTGATAAACTCTTTAGTCGCACGATCTAGTTGCTCGTTGATCTTACCGGCGGTATAGGCTTCATCCAGTAATTTAGGGCATGACATCGACGCACAATTGATCGCAAAATGAATACGAGGTTCGTTCATTTTACGCAGAACCCCATTTTCGATCCCACCAAGCGCAAGCTTTTTATTTCCTACAGGAACAATACTTCTAGTCCAGGCACCGTCAATATCTTTAATACTCTCTACCGGGTAATTATTTAAGATTAAATCTACCGTATATGCGTTGTAAAGGTTGATATAATATGCAAGCAATTCTTGCACAGACCAGTCACTATTTGGCGTATATGAAGAAAGTTGAGTTAAATACTTATTTAGCGCACCACGATCTTTATTAAAACCTTTGTAGTCTACCATACCGTCTGCATTCACATGCTTTTTTAGCAAGGCATCCCAAGCACTGTGATCAACATTTTCTGCTGAATTGGCGGTGGTCGAGGTGAGTTTGTCCGGCGTTTCTTTAGTAGGCTGACCGCCGCTAGTGATTCCGGCAGCAGAAAGCAAGTTGCAGCTGTGAAGGCTAAGTGCGATTATGAGAAGCAGGCAAATACGTTTCATAAGTAAATACATAAACTGGGTTGTTTTGATATACATACGCAAGATAACGGCAAGTAGATTTGAGCAACCTAATATTAACAAGAACCTTAACAGATTTTGGGTAGAATTTGGGTTTTAAAGTGTTGAGGTAGATGTATTGGTCTGATTTATTGCGAATTACCTAAAATACGGTGATTTAAAATATGTGCCGTTTATTATCGTAATTTTGCACCGCAAAAACTACCTTACGGAAAAGCCGCACAGGTGGTTAAATAGAAAACCTAGCGTTTTCTAAATCTCGATGTTCGAGTAAAAGCATAAAGTAAGTTTTATGAGTATTGTAGCTATTGTAGGGAGACCTAACGTGGGTAAATCCACTTTTTTTAACCGTTTGATTCAACGTAGAGAAGCTATTGTTGATTCTGTGAGCGGTGTTACTCGTGACCGTCACTATGGGAAGACTGACTGGAATGGGAAGGAATTTTCGGTAATTGATACCGGAGGTTATGTACGCGGAAGTGATGACATTTTTGAAGAACAAATAGATAGGCAAGTAGAACTTGCGATCGATGAGGCAGACGCCATTATTTTTATGGTTGATGTAGAAGCGGGTGTTACCGGGATGGATGAAGATGTAGCCACTTTGTTACGTCGCCAATCTAAGCCGGTATTTCTTGCTGTGAATAAAGTAGACAACGCGATGCGTGCAGACGATGCTGTGGAGTTTTACAGTTTAGGCCTTGGTGAGTATTATACCATTGCGAGTATAAGTGGTAGTGGTACCGGAGAATTATTAGATGCTTTAGTTGAAGTACTTTCGGAGAAAGTAGAGGAAGAAGAATCTATATTACCGCGATTTGCTGTGGTGGGAAGACCTAATGCCGGGAAATCTTCATTCATTAATGCTTTGATAGGTGAAGACCGATATATCGTGACCGACATTGCCGGAACCACGCGTGATGCGATCGATACCAAATACAACCGTTTTGGGTTTGAATTTAATCTTGTAGATACGGCAGGAATTCGTCGTAAATCTAAAGTTAAAGAAGATCTTGAGTTTTATTCTGTAATGCGATCAGTGCGAGCGATTGAGCACTGCGATGTGTGCTTACTTGTGGTAGATGCTACACGTGGTTTTGACGGCCAGGTTCAAAATATTTTTTGGTTAGCAGAACGCAACAGAAAAGGGATTGTGATTCTTATCAACAAATGGGATTTGGTTGAAAAGGAAAATAAAACCATGCGAGAGTTTGAGAAATACATTCGCACACAGATAGAACCTTTTACAGATGTGCCAATTGTGTTTATTTCGGCACTTACGAAACAACGTGTTTATAAGGCTATTGAGACCGCTGTAAAAGTATATGAGAGCAGAAGCAAGCGTATTAAAACCAGCGAACTTAACGATTATATGTTGCCGCTTATTGAAGCGACTCCGCCACCTGCGACTAAAGGGAAATACATCAAGATCAAATATTGTATGCAGTTGCCTACGCCGCACCCGCAGTTTGCGTTTTTCTGTAATCTTCCGCAGTATGTGAAAGATCCTTATAAGCGTTTTATAGAAAATAAATTGCGCGAGGCCTTTGATTTTGAAGGAGTGCCGATTGCAGTTTATTTCAGAAAGAAGTAATACGTTTTTTCAGAATTGATTATAAAAACCCACATTTTTTAAAAAATGTGGGTTTTTCTTTTAAACCTTTTGCATTTTCTGCAGTCATACAATAAACGTACAAAGTACATATATTTATTTTATGAAGCAGATTTTACTCGTAGTCCTTGCACTGATCGCCCTTCAGCAAAGTAACGCACAAGATTTTCAACTTAATGGAACCATTAAAGATAATACCGGTGTGCCACTGGAATCTGCTACGGTTTATGTTGAAAAAATAAGCGACAGTACTTTAGTAACTTATGGGATTTCTGACCGGGAAGGCTTTTTTGAGATGGAAGGAAGAACCGACCAAGAAAAACTAAATCTGTTTGTTTCTTACGCAGGATTCAAACCGCTACGCAAAGTGATCACGATTACTCCAACTGTCGAGTTAGGAGATTTAAAACTCGAAGTTCAAGATAATCTACTTGACGAGGTGATTGTGGTGGCAGATCGCGCACCGGTGACGTTAAAAAAAGATACGCTAGAATTTAATGCGAATTCGTTTGAAACCCGTCCTGATGCTAACTTAGAAGAGTTGTTGAAAAAGCTTCCGGGAGCCGAGGTAGATTCAGACGGAGCAATAACCATTAATGGAAAACCGGTGTCTAGAATTTTGGTCAATGGGAAAGAGTTTTTTGGCGATGATCCTAAGATCGCGACTAAAAACCTTCCGAAAGAAATCATTGAAAAACTTCAAGTGGTCGATACCAAAACCAAAGCCCAGGAGTTTACCGGAGAAGCAGGAGATTCTGAAAATAAAACCATCAATATCACGATAAAAAAGGATAAGAATAAAGGTTATTTTGCTCGGGGAACCATTGGCGGAGGAACAGATGGACGCTATGAAATGAGTGCGATAGGTAACATTTTTAAAGACAATATGCGTACGACGGTTCTGGCGGGATCTAATAACATCAACAGTTCAGGATTTGATTTTGATGATGTTTATGGGATGATGGGGCGTAGTGGGGCTCGTGCCGTTGCCGCCGGAAATAACAGTAACGGCATCACAAAATCTGAGACTGCCGGCGCAAATTACAGCAATGAATGGTCTGATCAATACGAATTGAACGGGGATTATTTCTTTGACCGATCAAATACAGACACACGCTCTAGAACCGAGCGAGAGAATATTTTGCCAGATACTACTTATTATTCAAGCTCTGAAAATACCAGTAATGCCGTAAATGACAGACATCGTGCTAATGCGCGTTTTGAGGTCGAGTTTGATACGCTCACACGCTTGTCATACTCACCACGCTTTACTACCAGCAAAACAAAATCTGTGCGCAACACTATGGCGAGTTCGTCAGACGGGAATCGTGATTTGGTGAATAACACAGAAACTTCAAGTCAAGATGATGTATATAATGTTGATTTTAGAAACGAAGTAGACTTTATTAAACGTTTTGGAAGTCGCGGAGCCTTTTTAAGAATGGAAGTTTCGCAGAGCTATAACAATCAAGAAAACGACAATTTTTACTTTTCAGAAAGTGAGTTCTTTGGTGATGATGCGCGCACTGAGGTTCAGGATCAGTTTATAGATGAAGATGAAAGGGAATATCAATATGGTCTTGAGGTAGAGCAGCGCCTGGTATTAGCAACCGATTTTTTTATGGATTTGGCTTATGATTTTTCGTCTTCAAAATCTACCAATTCACGCTATGTATATGATGCTGATTCCGGTGGCGCTTATACCGCTTTAAATGATACTTTGAGTAGTAATTTTGAGGTAAACACGTACCGCCATACTCCGAATATTGGGTTTAATTATGATCACGAAGCTTGGCGCATCAATACCAATGTAGGGCTATTAAACACCATACTTCAAAATGAAAATCTACTCAATCCTGCTAGTTTTGATAATACCTATAACAATTTGTATTTAAGCGCTCGCGTGCGGTACGAGTTAGAGCGCAGTAAGAGTATATCTATAGATTACCGAACCAATGCAAACACGCCTTCTATACGACAATTACAGCCGGTTGCAGACAGGACTAATCCGTTGAATATTGTTGTGGGTAACCCGGCATTACGCCCGGCTTACAGTCATAATATAGGAGGTGGTTTTAGAAGTTTCAATTTTGGCGCCGGTGGCGGAAGCGGTATTTTTAGTTCGTTTGATCTAAGTTTTACCGAAAACCAAGTGGTTGCTGTAAGTACTATTGGTGATGATTTACGCCGGACTACTACCTATGCGAATGTTGACGGTGCAATGTCTGCCGGAGCACGTGTTTTTTATACAAAAAGTACCAGAAAAGAAGAGCACGAGTTTAGATACCGAATGAGTCTAACCGGGAACTACAATAAAAATGTAGGATTTACCAACGGAACCTTATTCAATTCAAAGCGTATAAGCGTGTCTCCGGGGATTCGATTAACCTATGCCATACAAGAAGTTTTTGAGGTGAATCCTAGTTACAGTCTTACCTACAATGACACGAAATATTCAATAAACGAAGACCGCAACGAAGATTTTATCAATCACCGTGTAGGTTTTGAAGCGACTACCTTTTGGCCTAAAAATGTCATTTTTGGTAATGATATTAGCTACAATTATAATGGGAATGTCTCTCCGGGATTTCAGAACTCTTCCATCTTATGGAACACGAGTTTAGGCTATCAGTTTTTAGACGAGAAAGCCACTTTGAAAGTTAAAGTTTATGATGTGTTAGATCAAGTTGTTGATACGCGCAGGATCATTGGTGATGATTACATTCAAGACACTAATAGTTTGATCCTTACGCAATACGCCATGTTGAGTTTCACGTACAAACTCAGCAATTTTGGTGGACAGTCGGGAAGACCGGGCGGGCCTCCGAGAAGAAGATAATCGGGTTTAAATGATTGTTAGTAATACGTTTTACGTTAAAGTTATCTTAAACAACCTAACTAATTTTTTAGTTATTTAAGAATTCTATTTATTCGTGTATCAATCAAAAAACAATCATGATCAATCGCTATTTAGTTGCCCTTGTGCTGGGTATGTTTTCGTTATGCACATTCTCTCAGGATTTTAAAATAATCGGAAAGCTCGTTGATAAGGAACAACAGGTTCCTTTAGAGGCAGCGACTGTAGTTTTAGAAACGCTTCAAGACAGTACTGTCATCAGTTATACCATTTCAGATCGCAATGGTGAATTTGAACTTAGCGGAAAGTCTAATCTGCAAAAGGCAAATTTATTTGTGACGTTTGTGGGCTATCAATCGTATGAGCAACAAATAGATTTTTCTAAAACGCGTGAAATAAATTTAGAAGACATTCCTTTAGAGTTTCAGGTAGAATCTTTGGGGGATGTTGTGGTTAAGGGTAGAGCGGCACCGGTAGTAATCAAGCAAGATACACTTGAATTTAATGCAGCGTCCTTTAAAACCAAACCAGATGCCACCCTTGAAGATCTATTAAAAGAACTGCCCGGAGCAGAGGTTGATGAAGACGGTCAAATACGCATTAATGGAAAACCGGTAAGTAATATTCTGGTAAATGGAAAACCATTTTTTAGCGATGACCCTACAATCGCAACGCGTAATCTTACCAAAGAATTGATCAATAAAATTCAAGTAGTAGACACCAAGACCGAGTCTGAAGAATTTGCAGGAGAGGAAGGCGATAGTGAAAATAAAACCATAAATATCACTATAGATGAAGATAAGAATAAAGGTCTTTTTGGTCGTGTAGCAGCAGGTGGCGGTACTGATGATCGTTTTGAGTTTGCCGGTATAGGTAATTATTTTGATAATGATTTGCGTTTAAGTGTGCTGGGAAGTGGTAACAACATCAACTCGCCTGGCTTTAGTTTTGGAGAGATCGAGAAAATGTTTGGTAATGCGAGCTACATCTCTGTGAGTAGTAACGGCGGTTTTAACGTAGGCGGTAGAAGCTTCGGAATGGGAGAAGGTATTGTCAATTCGCGTAATGCCGGGATGAATTTTGCAAATGATTTTGGTGAAGCAGTAGAAACCTCTGCAGATTACTTTTACTCGGGAGCCAATACCTTTAATGAGACTGACAGGGTACGTGAAAACATTTTGCCTGATAACCGCTTTACTTCAGTAAGCAATTCGCGTACTGATTCAAATACCGATAATCATACTGCTAATCTCAGGTTTCAAGCCGAAATTGATTCGACCTTTATGGTAGAATATCGGCCTTCACTTAATTATACCGTAGGAACCAATAGCAGTTCGGGAAGTTCAGTAACCACAAATGAGGCCGGAGACTTGGTAAACGACAGCGACTACGACAACTTTAATGACCGTACTACGCGTAATTTTTCTAACAGTCTTACCGCTACTAAACGTTATGGAGACAAGGGAGGATTTATAAGAATCAACGGTGATCTACAATTAGACGAGACAGAAAGTACTGATTTTACCAATTCAGAAACCAATGTTTACGGTACTGACGCCAGTCAGATTCTACGCAATCAGCGCACCAATGGGGATAATAATACAGATGGAATCACTACAAAGGTAAAGTGGCGTATTCCGCTTATTTCGAAAAAACTCTTTTTAGAGACTGAGTATGAGTTCAAGAATGAAAACCGAACGAACACCCAGCTCGTTTATGATTTTGACGCGACTACCCAGACTTACAATCAACTTATCACACCACAGAGTACAGATTTTGAAAGTACAAACCGCAGCCATAAACCGCAATTAGGAGTGACCTATAACTCTAAAAAATTACGTGCAAGCGTTAATGCCGCTTACGTTGCACGTAAATTAACGGGTGAGGATCTACTGACTGATGAAACCGGTAACCGCGTGCGCGATATTGATTTTGAGAATAATTTTGATGCGCTGGAAGCCATGGCACGTTTGAATTATAATTTTACTCAAAAATTGAGTTTATGGTCTGCCTATAGATTAAGCAATAATGCACCTGATATTAGGCAGCTTTCTCCGTATTTAGATGTTTCAGACCCTATCAATACCATTCAGGGTAATCCTAACTTAAGCCCGACGAATAGCCATGGTTTAAATATGGGGATTAATAATTATGATTGGGAAACCAGAAGCGGATTGTATTCTTATTTTGGTTTTACATTTACTAATGATCAAGTTGTAAACCTTACTACGGTAGATGATAACTTTGTAAGAGCAACAACATTTACAAATGTTGACGGCGTGTATAATGGTTACGGAAATCTGGGCTATAACAAGGATTTTAAGCTAGATAGTCTAAGAACTCTAAAAGTTGAAGTAGGTATGAGTGGTAGCATCAACCGCTTTGTAAACTTCTTTAATGCAGATCAGTATGCGAGTATTACCAAATCTCTTGGCCCTAGTTTAGGTTTACGCTTCACTTGGACAGATTGGTTCGAAATACGCCCGGAATATAGAATAAGCTTTAATGAAACCACGTTTAATCGTGATTTCTTTGACGGGCAAGATTTTACTCAGCATAATGCCCGCCTGCGTACCACAACATATTTTCCAAAATGGTTAACCTGGGAAAATGATATAAGATATACTTACAATCCAAACGTGGGAACAGGCTTTCAACGGGATGCGGTGTTCTGGAATACTTCTTTGGCGTATTCATTCTTAAATGACAAAGCTCTGGCAACTTTTAAAGTTTACGATTTACTTAATCAAAATACCAACTCAAGACGTACAGCCACACAATCGTATATTGAAGATGTACAGAGTACCGTATTGCAACAATACTTTATGTTGAGCTTCAGCTATAAATTCAATACGCTGGGTAAAAAGGGTGAGGTTAGAGAGAATGGATGGTGGGATTAGTTTTATAAAAGCTTGTGGTCTGTTAATCATTGCGCTTTGCTTTGTGCAATGCAGTCCTAAACTACGTTCCTCTATACAAAATCCTCAACCTTCATTGGGCGATGAGGCTGAAGTTATTGTACTTCCTTTAGACGACAATCAGGAATTAAACGGAATTGAAGTAGGTGTGTTGCGAGCTTCTGATAATGGACTTTCTAAAGATTGTACTTATCCGGAAATGATAGCTTTACTCCAAGAAACTGCCCGAAATAATGGGGCTAATCTTATCAAATTAATTAAAAATAAGGAGCCTGATATGTGGAGCACCTGTTCTAGAATTAGTGCAGTTGCATACCGAGTTAATAATCCGCAGAAGTATCAATTAGAAATTAATTGGTCAGCAAACAGGAAATTAAGTTGGGAGGATTTTAAGGGAAAGGTTCGAAAGGAGTCACCCTATGATGCTGAGAGTTATTGCTCAATACATTATCAGACCGGTTTAGTGACTCTATTTAGCAAGGCTGAAATTATAGTTACAAATACATTTGACTGTACTAGAAGCTGGGTGAGAGCAGAAAAAAAGACTGATGCGATTCTAAATCACGAGCAACGCCATTTTGATTTATGTGAAATTTATACGCGTAACCTAAGGGCGGAATTTGCTAAACATAAATTTTATGCAAATTCGCAGAATAAACTCGACAGTCTATTTTCAGAATTTGAGAAGCAATATAATGAAGCGCA
Organism: Leeuwenhoekiella palythoae; assembly: GCF_900130045.1. Lineage (GTDB taxonomy): Bacteria > Bacteroidota > Bacteroidia > Flavobacteriales > Flavobacteriaceae > Leeuwenhoekiella > Leeuwenhoekiella palythoae. Next base: position 39,884 of record NZ_FQXT01000007.1, on the reverse strand, counting down.
ACGCAGATACGATGAAGAAACTGCTCACGGAACTAAAGAAATAGAACAAATGGGCTGGGATAGTTATATAGATCTTAAACTAGGCCTCTAAGGCTTTTAGATAAATTAAAATGTTGAGCAAGTGTGCTTCAGAATGAATTTTCATAAGCGTGTTGAAATACCATAACCCGTCATTTAGACTTGTGTTTTTTAGACGCCAGGCAACTTCGCTTAGATCAATGATAAGATCTGTAAGATCGTCAATCGCATCTTCTACCAATAGTTCTGGATTTTGATCGATTTCAAAAGAAATAGTACTCGAGCGATACCAACCAAACTCGGGGAAATTTACTTTTACATACGCGTAAACTTCAGCATAGTCTAGACGTTGTACTTCTTCATAAAGTTGCTCGTCAAAGTTAGAGTTTAAATTCAAATACAAAGCATACAGGTCTCCCAGAGATTTTTTGAGACTTACTAATTTATTAGCGTCGGCGACTTGTTCGCTTCCGTATTTTGTGATTTGATGTATGAGTTGAAGAAAAGATTCCAATTGAAATTTCTTTTTAGAATTAAGGAGACCAGGTTGGGCCGATGCAATTTAGAAGGATAGCAGGTAGTATTTACCAGCCTCCCGAAGCACCACCGCCACCAAAGCCGCCGCCTCCGAAGCCACCTCCAAAACCGCCGCCACCAAAGCCACCACCTGAAGATCCTCCGCCAAAGCCGCCACCGCCCATACCGCCGCGACCTAAACTGCTTAGAATGATCACATCGAGTAAGCTTCCTGCTCCACTGCGTCTGCCGCCATTTCTGCCATTTCCACCACCGCGAGAACGACTTAGGATAAAAATAATGACGAAAAAGATGATGATAATAGGTAAGAAATTACGAATTCCCGGTCCCTCGTTGCGCTGTCTAGATCCTTGGTATTCTCCCTGAAGCATTTGAAAAAGTGCATCAGCACCTTGATCAAGACCTGCATAATAATCACCTCTTTTAAACTGCGGAATCATCACCCGATTGATGACTTGTTCTGCCATACGGTCTGTGATGATTGTCTCGATCCCGTAACCGGTGTTGATGTCCACTTTACGATCTTCGGTGGCCAGCGTGATCAGGATTCCGTTGTCTTTATCTTTTTGACCAATGCCCCATTTTTGACCCCATTTGGCTCCCAAAAAACTGATGTCTTCTCCTTTGGTACTCGGGATGATCACCACCACAATTTGCGTTGAGGTAGTATCACTGTAGCGTACAAGTTTATTTTCAAGCGCTGCTTTTTGACCGGAATTTAAAAGGTTTGAATAATCATAAACACTGGTTTGTTTGCTTGGTACTTCAGGAATATCAAATTGAGCTAATCCTTTCGCCGAAAGGCAAAAAAGAAAAGCAAGCAAAAGCATCGTTCTAATAGAACGTATTTGAGGTAAATAGATCAAGAGGTCGATATTTCGTCTGAAAGTTCATTGATGTCATCATCGTCCCAAGGGAAAAAGTGCGCCAATTGCTCGCCGGCAGAAGTAATGCCTTTAACCAATCCGGTTTTGAACTTTCGGTTTTTAAATTCGGTTTGCATGAGATCTTTGGTGCTTTGCCAGAAATCATCAGGAACGACTTTATTGATGCCGCGATCACCACAAATGGCAAACTTTTTGGCATCAACCGCCACATAAATAAGGACGCCGTTTTCTTCTTTGGTGTTGTCCATTTTAAGCTGATGAAACAACACTTTTGCGCGCTCTAGTGCTTGTTCATCACAAGTGCGTTCTAAGTGCACACGGATCTCTCCAGAAGTTTTGAGCTCGGCCTGGCGAATGGCTTCAACAACTTCTTGTTCTTCTTCTGCGGTTAAAAAATCTTCAACTACAGATGCCATTATGCTGCGTCGTTATTGAAATCAAAATTGACTTCAGGAGCGGTCTCTGCACCTTCTTCCGCCTCAAAATATTCCATCTCTTCAAAGTTGCCAATGAAGTTATTTACAATATTATTAGGAAAGGTTTTAATGTGCTTGTTGTATGGTTTGATCGCCTCGTTGTAGCGGTTACGCTCTACATTGATACGATTTTCGGTACGCTCTAGTTCGTTAATCAATTCCTTAAAATTCTCATTAGCCTTAAGGTCGGGATAACGCTCTACGGTTACAAGCAGTCTGCTCAAGGCAGAACTCAAACCGCTTTGTGCTTGCTGAAATTGCTCTAGCTGATCTGGTGTGATATTCGTGGGATCTATATTTACCGAAGTTGCTTTGGAGCGCGCCTCGATTACATCGGTAAGGGTTTTTTGTTCAAATTCTGCGTAGCCTTTAGCTGTGTTCACAATGTTAGGGATAAGGTCTGAACGGCGCTGGTAAGCACTTTCTACATTACCCCATTGTGCGGTAGCGTCTTCTTGCAATTCTATCCCGGTGTTGTAAAACCCTTTAAAGAATGAATAGCCAATAATTAGAAGTATTACGACTACAATAAGTGCGATAATTCCTTTTTTCATGATGATTGATGTTTGTAGGTTAGAGTTGATCTTTTAATTGCTGAAGCTGGGCTTTAATGTTTTCCAGCTTTCTGATCAGATCAAATTTGTTGAGTGTTTCTTGTTTGTTTTCTTTTAAATGCGTTTTAGCACCCTCTAGCGTGAAACCGCGCTCTTTAACGAGGTGATAAATAAGCTCAAGATTCTTGATGTCTTCTGGAGTGAATTTGCGATTACCCTTAGCATTTTTTTTAGGTTGAATCACATCAAATTCTTTCTCCCAAAATCTGATGAGCGATGAGTTTACGCCAAACGCATCGGCGACTTCGCCAATGCTGTAATATAATTTTTCGGGTAAATCAACGTGCATTAATCCAGAGATTGGTTTTCGAGTTGTGCTTTCTGTAAAATTACATCAAACTCTTCAGGCGAAAGGTTTCCGTAGTAAAAATTAATAGGGTTAATGCGTTGCCCGTCTTTAAAAATCTCATAGTGCAAATGCGGCGCTTCAGAACGGCCGGTACTTCCCACAAAACCTATTAAATCCCCGCGCTGTACTTTTTGACCGCGGCGCACATTGTATTTGTATAAATGCGCATAGAGACTTACATAACCGTAACCGTGATCTATGCGTATGTGATTTCCGTAACCGGTTGCATTATTGTCTGCACGTTCTACGGTGCCGTTTCCGGTAGCATAAACCGGTGTGCCTCGCGGAGAGGTAAAGTCCATCCCCCAGTGCATTTTACGCTCTTTAGTAAACGGGTCTGAGCGCATCCCATAACCCGAAGCAATACGGGTTAGATCTTTATTAGCCACCGGCTGAATAGCAGGAATTGCATTTAAGAATTTTTCTTTTTCTTCAGCTAAAACAGCGATCTCATCAAGCGATTTGCTTTGTACGACCAATTGTTTAGTAAGCACATCAAGGCGCTTGTTTGATTCAATTATAAGTTTTGAGTTGTCGTACCCCTCCAGATCTTTGTAACGGTTAACCCCACCAAAACCGGCTTTGCGCTGCTCATCAGGAATAGGGTTTGCCTCAAAATACAGTCTGTAAATGGTGTTGTCGCGCTCTTCTACTTCGTTTAAAACCGTCTGAACCTGATCTAGTTTTTTATTGAGTACGCCGTATTGCATTTTCATATTTTGCAACTCACGCTGCAAAGCTTTTTCTCTTGGCGTTTCAAGGTCTGGAATGTTGAGATAAATAACGAGTAAAATAAACCCCGCAAGAAAAGAAGCGCCTATAGATAACAGGGCATAACCTAATTTACGACCCTTGCGCTTTTCTATTTTTTTATAAGAAAGCGTCTCTTTGTCGTAATAATATTTAACCTTAGACATTAGTTAATTTATTCTATTTTTGCGTTAAAATATATGCTTGTATCCCGCATTTAATTAAGGGGTAACGAACAAATATAAAAAATAGTTTGCCGGTAATCATATTTTGGCAAGATCTACTCTAAAATTCACTCATGAAATCCCAAGAAATACGCGATCAATTTCTATCTTTTTTTAAGTCCAAAAACCATTCCATCGTGGCCTCTGCGCCTATGGTGATCAAAAACGATCCTACGTTGATGTTCACCAATGCCGGAATGAACCAATTTAAGGAATTTTTTCTGGGTAACGGAACTCCAAAAGATACGCGCGTTACTGACACTCAAAAATGTTTACGCGTGAGCGGAAAGCATAATGACCTGGAAGAAGTGGGTAAAGATACCTACCATCACACGATGTTTGAGATGCTGGGGAACTGGAGTTTTGGAGATTATTTTAAACAAGACGCGATCGATTGGGCTTGGGAATTACTTACCGAAGTTTATAAGATTGATAAGAGTAAACTCTATGTGACCATCTTTGAAGGCGACGATGCTGAAGGGCTTGAGCGTGATGCTGAGGCGTATGATATGTGGAAGAAGCACGTAGCTGAAGACCGCATTTTAAACGGAAATAAAAAGGACAATTTCTGGGAAATGGGCGATCAGGGTCCGTGTGGTCCTTGCTCAGAAATTCACGTAGATCTACGTTCTGAAGAAGAAAAAGCAAAAATTCCCGGCGCAGAGTTGGTCAATGCAGATCACCCGCAAGTGGTAGAGATCTGGAACCTCGTTTTTATACAATTCAATAGAAAAGCAGACGGTTCACTTGAAAATCTTCCGGCGCGACATATTGACACGGGGATGGGCTTTGAGCGTCTGTGTATGGTGCTTCAGGATAAAACATCAAACTACGATACCGATGTGTTCACACCGCTCATTCGTGAGATCGAAACCATCACACATTCAAAATATGGTCAGAGCGAGGAAACTGATATCGCTATTCGCGTGATCGCAGATCACGTGCGTGCGGTAGCATTCTCAATTGCAGACGGCCAGTTGCCGAGCAACACGGGAGCAGGTTATGTTATTCGTCGTATTTTACGCCGTGCAGTACGTTATGGTTTTACCTTTTTAAATACCAAAGAACCGTTTATTTACAAACTGGTAAACGTTCTTGTAGATGAGATGGGCAAAGCCTTCCCTGAACTTAAAAAGCAACAGAATCTTATTTTCAATGTAATCAAAGAAGAAGAGCAAAGCTTTTTACGTACGCTAGATCAAGGTCTGGTGTTGCTTGATTCGATTATTGCAGAAACTAAAGGAAAAGAAGTTTCAGGGGCAAAGGCTTTTGAATTGTACGATACTTATGGATTCCCGATAGATCTTACCGCATTGATCCTTTCAGAAAAGGGATATACGCTTGATGAGAAAGCATTTCAAACCGAATTACAAAAACAAAAGGACCGTTCTCGTGCTGCAGGAAAAATTGAAGCAGGAGACTGGACGGTAGTCGAAGAAGATAGTGAGGAAGAATTTGTAGGATATGACACCTTGCAAACTCCGGTGCGCATTACCCGATACCGAAAAATAAACACTAAGAAAGAAGGAGACCAATATCAATTGGTTTTTAATCTTACTCCGTTTTATGCTGAAGGTGGTGGTCAGGTTGGCGATAAAGGATATTTGGAGGCAGCCAACGGCGATGTGATCTATATCACCGATACTAAGAAAGAAAACAATTTGATTATTCACCTTTCTAAAAACCTTCCTAAGAATTTAAATGAGACCTTTACTGCAGTCGTAGATGCAAAACAGCGTTACAGAACGCAGGCGAATCACTCGGCGACCCACTTGCTGCATCAGGCATTACGTGCCGTTCTGGGAACACACGTAGAGCAAAAAGGTTCTATGGTGCATAGTGGTTACTTACGTTTTGACTTCTCGCACTTCTCAAAAGTGACAGCCGAAGAACTTAAGGATATCGAGCAGTTTGTAAATGCACGCATTCAAGAGCAATTACCGCTTGAGGAGCAGCGTGCAATTCCTTACGATCAGGCGATCGCAGAAGGTGCAATTGCCTTATTTGGAGAGAAATATGGAGATGCGGTGCGTACCATTCGTTTTGGAAAATCTATGGAATTGTGCGGGGGAACCCACGCTGAAAATACTGCCGATATTTGGTGTTTTAAGATCAAATCAGAGAGTGCTGTAGCTTCTGGAATTCGTCGTATTGAAGCGATTACCGGTGATGCGGTGATGCAGTATTTTGAAGAGCAGGATGAGCAGTTAGAAGCGGTGCGCAGTTTATTAAACAACACCAAAGAGCCTGCAAAATCTATTGAAAGTCTTCAGTCTGAAAATAACGAGCTTAAAAAGCAATTAGAAGTACTTCTTGCCGAAAAAGCAAAGAATGTAAAAGGCGAATTGAAGAACGAAATTGAGGAAGTTAACGGTATTCAGTTTTTGGCTAAAGAAGTCGATCTCGACGCAAACGGAATCAAAGATTTGGCCTTTCAGTTGGGTGGCGAGGTAGAGAATCTCTTTCTTCTTTTGGCATCGCGTCAAGGCGGAAAAGCTTTGTTGAGCTGTTATATTGATAAGGAATTAGCTAAAGCGAAAGACTTAAATGCAGGAACCATCGTACGTGAGCTGGGTAAATTCATCCAAGGTGGCGGTGGTGGTCAGCCGTTTTTCGCAACTGCAGGAGGTAAAAATCCTGACGGAATCGCTCAAGCGCTTAACGAAGTAAAAACGTATTTAGGTTAGTAGCAATTGAAATTACAAACAACCATACCTTTAAAACCGAGTGGTAATCCTATAGATTATCACTCGCGTTTGTTTTTGGTAGGAAGTTGTTTTGTAGAAAATATTGGAGCCAAGCTGGAGTACTATAAATTCAGAACTACTATAAATCCGTTTGGGATCTTATTTCACCCGGAGGCGATCGCGCGTTTTTTAGAATATGCGGTTTCTGGTAAGCAGCTTTCTGAAGCTGATCTTGAAGAAACACAAGGCAGGTTTGTGAGCTTTGACGCACATTCTGTATTGAGCACTTCATCAGCTGCTGAAACTACCAAGTTATTGAATGAGGCACTTGTTGAGACCAAACGTCAGCTGGCGCAAGCATCGCATATTGTGATCACTTTGGGTACAGCTTGGGGGTATCAGCATTTGGGACAAGATAAAATTGTAGCCAATTGTCATAAGATTCCGCAAAAAGCCTTTCAGAAGGAATTAGCTTCTGTTGAGGAGATTGCAGCAATTACAAGACGTATGCTTTCGGCAATAGCTAAAGTGAATTCGCAAACGGAAGTGATTTTTACCGTTTCGCCTGTGCGACACACTAAAGATGGTTTTGTAGAAAATCAGCGGAGTAAAGCTCATTTGCTAGCGGGAATGCATCAGGTTTTAGACGAATCACAGCATACGGCGTATTTTCCGTCGTACGAACTTATGATGGATGAGCTTCGTGATTACCGTTTTTATGACAGAGATTTGATCCATCCTAATGCTTTGGCGGTAGATTATATCTGGGAGCGTTTTTCTTCGGTTTACTTTTCCGAAGAAACCCAAAAAACAATGCAAAAAGTTCAGGAAATTCAGCAGGGTTTAGCGCACAAACCCTTCAATCCAGATTCTGAAGCGCATCAAAAATTCCTCAACAACTTAGAGGCTAAAAAGTGTGCCTTACAAACAGATTTTCCGCATATTCAGATTTAAATACGGCAAATGCCTTATGGTTTAGCGCTTTGATTTACAGGAGTTTTGTTCTGTACTTTAAACCTAAAACCATGAAAACAATTACAAGAATTACTTCAGTATTACTTTTTAGCCTACTCGTTTTAACAGCGTGTTCAAAAGACGATGATGGCGGCACAAGCGCAGCCGGCGATGGCGAATTGACCGCTACCGTTGACGGCGACTCTTTTGAATCCTTTCCCGAAGCGACTACCGCAGTAGAAAGCAATTCAGGCGGAATACAAATCCTTACCATTTCCGGAGGAACGATGGATTCTGAAAATATTCAGATCACAATTATCGGTTTTGAAGGTGTGGGCACGTATGACCTTAACAGTGTAAGTCTGGGCAGTTACACGTATCTCGAAGACACTTCAAACTTTAATAGTGCGATGGTGTTTACCACTTCAACAGGAGCGGCGTCTAATGGCGAAATCAAAATCGCCGAATATACCGCCGGTGGCACCGTAACAGGAACCTTCAATTTTACAGGGTATCTAACCAGCGATACCAGCAAAACCGTTGCCGTAACCAATGGCCAATTTAATGTGTCGATTCAATAATATATAAAATCTCAAGTGTTGAGGTTTTTACGTGAAGCCAAGAGTTGGTGCAAACCTTCTTTTGGCTTCTTTTTTAACCCTGATACACAGATGATTTTAGAATAAATAGGGCAATTGCCGTATTGATTGTCGCTTGATAATCAGGCAATTTTGAGACTGTAAAAACTTTTAACCTGTACAATTATGAAACTTAAATTACACCATTTAAAAAATGCGTTACTGTTGTTTTTTGTTACAGCAGTAACTTGGGCTCAAAAAGCAGAAGCACCTGATTATACTTACGATGTGGGTGCCGGCATCAACGATATGACGCTTACTTTAGGCGGAACACTCGTTGTTTGTACTAACGACGGTCTGGTTGGGATCAAACCGGGATCAAACGAACTCGTTTTTAATTTTACCGATTACGGAAGCGTTAAGCCTGAAGAGGTGCACTACATTCCTAATTCGCCTTACTTGATGGTAGATCAGAATGGGGTAGGCGGCATCAAAGCCTTATCTGGATTTTCAAGTAAAAAAGCAGTGATCGATTATATCTCTGGCGAAGTGATCTTTAGTACCGAAAAGAATGATTGGAAAACCATTCAAACTGCAGATGTGATTATGCCGGAAAGTAAATTAGTGATCAGCGGTTTTCAAAAAGGCGGCGGACAAGCTGAATCGGTTACACCAAAAATCGCGGTTTATGATTTAGTTACGGGCGAACTCGACTATTCTTTCTTTCTTGTGAAACCGGGTAAAACTACAATGAAGTTTTTTGCGGTAAGCGGAACTCCACTATTGCTGAAAGACAAGCTGCTTGTGCCTACCACACAAGGAATTTATGCCAAAACCAAAACCGGAGAAACACTTTGGGAGAATAAAGTAAAAGGCGTGGATTGGATGGTTACTAACGAGGATGAAAGCGACATCTATGCCATCGAAATGAACGATGCTAAAACCAATACCCAAGTATATAAAATAGGAACGAACGGTGCGGAAATCTGGAAAGACGCTCCCAAAGTACAAGGCGTGGTGAGTAATTTTCAAATCTTACCTCAGGGGCTCATTGTGGTGAGTGATAAAGACACTTCAGGAAAAAGTATTTTAGCAGGTCGTTCAGAATCTAAGATCAATTTTTTAAGTGCTTCTACCGGTGAAGACTTATGGGATAAAGCACCAAAAACAAAAGGTTTTGTACAGCATTTTTATGTGATGGATGACGGTGTATTATTCGGTATTCATGAAGGTGGAATAAATAAAGTTTCTTTTGATGGTACTCCGTTATTTAAGAAACCGCTGAAAACAGGAGAAGATATCAAGTTGATGGCAGAAACACCTAACGGACTCATCTATATCACTTCTGAAGATGCCAACATAGTTGATCTAAAAACGGGGGATCAGGTTTGGAAAAAGCCATTGAAATACAAGAGCGCAAATAGTGTAACTTCAGCATTTGATGCTAAAAATAACCGTTACTTGATCAATGCAGATGATGAGCTATTTGCGATAGATGCAGAAAGCAGTGAGATTTCAACCTTAGCAAAAGTGAAGTTCGAAGAGAAAGAAAACCCGAATACACTTACGGTTCGTGAAGATGGAATTTACTTAGGTAGCGATCAAAATATGGCTTTGCTTGATTTTGGAGGCGACACCCAATACCATACCTATCTGAAATCTCCGGGTCGCAGCACGTTTGGTAAAATCGTTGGCGGTGTAACCGCGGTAGCAACTACAGCATTAACAATGACTTCAGCAATGACAGCAGGTGCTAATATGCGCAGCCACGCGGTAAATACCAATAATCTCAGAAATTATAATGAATACGGAAGAGAAGCCAAACGCGCGCAAGATATGTTCGCAGGGATGGCGGATGCTTCTTTTGAATATTTAAGTACGCGTTTTAAAGCTACAGCAGCGACCGAAAATGCACAATTTATCCTAACTAAACTTGATGATGGAACCGGTCTGGCAAGAGTAAGTAAAGCCAACGGCGAGATTGAAAAAGAGATCGTCTTAAAAGATAAAAAGCCGGAATATAAAGTGGATGATTATGGTGGGGTGCTGTATTACAAAGCAGACAATAAAACCATTTACGCATATAATTTAAACTAAAAAGAAATTCCCGAAGTATCCTTCTTGTGCTTCGGGATTCTTAATTGCTAAAAGATGCATCTCCTATTTATCATAGTCGGTTTAAGTATTCCGTTAGGGTATTTGATTTTTAGAGTGGTAGAACGGCAGTTTGGGTATCGTTTTTCTAAAATCAAAATTGCGTTTTTTTACAGCTTTGCTGCGATGGTATATGCGCTCGTTGCACTGCTTGCAAGCTTTTTGCACCTCTATTTTTTACAGTTTTATATCGCAATTCCTGCTTTGGTTATGGGGTTTTTGTGTTTTTATAGAGCGAAGCTATTAAGATTAAAATCAAACTTCAAGCGCTTTGTTTTAATCCTGCTGGCATTGGTGACAATTTGGTGTTGCATTCAACTCATAACTATATTTTAGATGGAAAAGTTCAATTCAGCTGTTTTTTTAAAAGTCGCAACTCCAGACAAATCAAATGCTGCGTTGTATGCAAACGCATTGTTTTTATTGGTGCTGTTGGCGGTAGGATTTGTAACACCGTGGAGTATCGTGATGGCTTACTTTCTTGAGACCATTGTCATCGGGTTATTAAATGCTCTAAAAATGGCATTTTGTGTTGGATTTAAAAGACACAACGGAGGCACACAAGGGTTTGGGATCATTCTCTTTTTTCTTGTGCATTACGGATTTTTTGTAGCGATACAGAGCATTTTTGCCTTTACCTTTTTTGAATTAGGTGGAAGCACTTTTTTCACAGACGGAATCGCAGTTTTAAAGAATTACTGGACATTGCTTCAGTTAGATGGGATGTGGCTTTTACTCTTGAGCATAATTCTCAATAACTGCTTTTCTTTTGCAACTGATTTTCTTGGCGAAAAGCGCTATTTGAAATTTACCGCAAGTGAGTTGATGATCAAACCCTATTTGCGCATATTCATTCAGCAGTTTGTTGTGGTGCTTTCCGGGTTTTTCTTGGTGTATCTCGATGCCGGTTTTATTGCAGCGGTTTTGCTTATTATTTTGAGACTCGGTATTGATATGTTTCTGGTGAGTTTACGGGATAATTCGGCTTCTATAGATAAAGTGGCAGATTGGTATGCTTCAAAAAACGCTGAAGTTTCCGCCGAGGAAGTTAAAAAGCAACTCAAAATTTTTACAGAGTAAGTAATGCATTAAACCTATGACTTTAGAAAGTACATACGTGTTGGGGTTTTTATTACCAGTTTCACTTTTAGCCGCTGTTATGGTTCTAATTTTTTTAAAATTAAAATCTAGAGATCAAATTCGAAGCAGGCAGCGTATAAAACGCCTAGGAGAGCAATTGTCGCTAGCGCAGTATCAAATAAAGTATCGCCATAAGGGCTTAGATCGTTATAATCTGCTTCGATATAATTTGAATGATTCACTTTGTATTCAATCTGAAATAGATCTTTTCTAAAATGAAAAAATAATTATATTTAACATTTTAGTTGTCATACATTCAGATTATTATGGGCTTAAACTACAGATTGCTTGTACTGGTTTTTTTACTTTTCGCTAACCTTTCGGCTCAAACTTCAAAAGCAAAAATAGACTCCATAAATGCGATTCTAGTTCAAAACAGCGCTATAAAAACCGATAGCCTTTTTACCATCTTTCAGCAAAATTTAGAGAACGCTCAAACCCTTAACTATCCTAAAGGAATTGGTGAGGCGTTTCAAAAAATTGCAACGCTTTATGGTTATGAGGGGGATCTTGATGCGCGATTAGAATACAATTTTAAAGCCTTACGTATTTTTGAACAACATGAGTTGAGAATGGAGGAAGCTTATTTAAATGCTGAAATAGGCTACCAAATGAAGCGTGATGATATGACTAAAGCTGAAGCCTACATGAACCGAGGAATGAAGCTTGCCGAACAAGAAGTCTATGAGAATGTTCTTGATCGTATTTATAATAATTATGGGGTTTTAAAAGAAATGCAAGGGCAGTTAGACAGTGCCCTTTATTTTTATGAAAAGGGTTTAGAACTAGTTAAAAAACGTGATTTCACAGAAGGCTACCCTTACAGCTACAGTAATTTAGGAGGAGTGTATGGTCAACAGGGGAAGTATGATTTGGCGAGAAATTACTTTGAAAAGGCAAGACAAATCAGAGAGGAAATAGGAGATCAGAAAGGTATCGCTGAAAATTTCACTCAAATTGGTGAGGTGTATTTGGCCGAAGGAAAAAATCAAGAAGCCATATCATATTTTAAAAAAGCGGTACCCGTGGCTCACGCGCAGGATTATAGGTTTTTAGAGCAGTATACGTATCAACAACTTTCTCAGGCCTATAAAAATTTAAGGCAAACAGATTCTGCTTTATTTTATTTGGAACGTTATGGGGTTTTTAAAGATAGTATCAATGGACTTGAAGTAAATAAGAAAATTGCAGAGCTCAACCTCAATTATGAAACCGAGAAAAAAGAGAACCAAATTCTCGAGCAGCGTGCCCAGCTTGCTGAAAAAGATCTCGAAGTACGTCGCAAGAATGCATTTATTTACGGAAGTCTGGCTTTAGCCTTTATACTGGGACTTTTAGGGTATCTGATCTACAGCAGGCAGAAATTAAAAAACAGTCAGTTGCAAAAAGAGCACGAATTGCAGGTTGCTCTGGCTAAGATTGAGACCCAAAATCGGCTTCAAGAACAACGTTTACGCATCTCAAGAGATCTACACGATAACATAGGGTCGCAGCTTACATTTATCATCTCGAGTATTGATAATCTCAAATATCAACTCAAAGATGCAGATAGCGGTATTCTCGAGAAACTGAGTATGATAAGCGCTTTTACCTCAACAACGATCAATGAGTTGAGGGATACGATATGGGCGATGAATAAGGAGAAAATTTCGGTTGAAGATCTGCAAACGCGTATTTCAAATTTTATTGAGCGTGCGCAAAGCAGTAAAGATTCGGTGCAGTTTAGCTTTGACTTTAATACGAAACAAGCTCCTGATTTTATATTTACTTCAATTGAAGGAGTCAATATTTACCGCGTGATACAAGAAGCGGTCAATAATGCTTTAAAATATGCTGAAGCTCAAAATATTCAGGTTACTATGCAGGTCTGGGATGCTGATCAATTTAAAGTCGCTGTTGTTGACGATGGCAATGGTTTTGATCTTAAAAATCATCAGCAGGGTAATGGCTTAGGTAATATGAAAAAGCGCGTTCAAGACATAGGCGCAACACTTCAAATTGAAACGCAACCTACTCAAGGCACTCGAGTGATCCTTCAGTCAAAATAAGCAAAGACCTAGTTTTTATAGGTTATACCAGTTTTCGTTAAAAAAACGTATTTTGTACGCTTAAAACACGTTTTATGACACCAAGCTCAGCTAGTATTGCGCATGCTTCAAATAATGATTTTTACGCTGATAATGAAAAATTATACGTCGCGACAGACTGTATTGTCTTTGGTTTTGACGGTGAAGATCTCAAACTTCTTATTTTTAAAAGACGTGTAGAACCAGACTCTGGGATCTGGTCGTTGATTGGAAGTTTTGTGCAGCTTGATGAAAATGTAGATGATGCGGCACGACGCGTTTTAAAAGAAATTACGGGGCTTGAGCAAATATTCTTAGAGCAGTCTAAAACCTATGGTAAAGCAGATCGAGATCCCGGATACCGCTGTCTTTCTGTGGCGCATTATGCGCTGATACGTCTTGAAGATTATGACCGCGAACTTGTAGAAAGTCACGGGGCTTTCTGGTACACCTTAAAAGAATTGCCTACGCTTGCACTCGATCACGATCAGATGGTTGCAGATGCACTTGATAAACTGCGCAGAAAGGCGAGACAGCAACCCATTGGGTTTGAGCTTTTGCCTGAAAAATTTACCATTCCGCAGTTGCAAAAACTTTATGAAGCGATTTATCAACGCGATCTGGATCCTCGTAATTTTAGAAAAAAAGTGCTTTCGCTTAAAGTCCTGGTAAAGCTTGACGAGAAAGATAAAAGTGGCTCTAAACGCGGGGCCTTCCTCTATCGTTTTGATGCCGACAAATATGAAGAGCTTCTGGAAAGCGGTTATAATTTTGAGATTTAAAACAAAATAATTTAAAAATGGGGCAAATGCCCTATTGCGACCCTATAGTCTTCTTCTTAGTTTAGTGATCTCAATTTCAGTACTGTATTGAATGTTAGATCCGGAGAAGGGCTAGGGGACTTTTCCGGATTTTTTTACCAAATGACTGGCACTCATATTTTTTGATCCGAAACACCAGTTATTCGATTAAAATTTAAAGCTCTCAACTTCAAATGCCGGTAAAAATAGCCATAGTAGATGATAAATTTTTTCTCGCTAAAGCCATAGCAGAAAAGCTTTCCTTTTTTAAAGAATTCCATTTAAAATTTACTGCGGAACACGGTGCGGATCTTTTGACCAAATTAGATGATAATCCGCATATTGATTTGATCCTAATGGATATTGAAATGCCGGTTCTAAATGGGATTGAAGCCACAGCCTTAGTTAAACAGAAATATCCGCAGATTAAAATAATTATGCTCACGGTTTTTGATAATGACGAGCATATTTTTAATGCGATCAAAGCCGGGGCAGATGGGTATTTACTTAAAGACACCACACCTGACGAACTCCAAAAAGGAATAACAGAAACGCTTTCCGGCGGAGCCGCAATGAATGCGTCTATTGCTATGCGTACCCTTAAACTGTTGCGTAATCCAGAAGCTATAAGCAATTTGCAAGAGCGCGAAGAAATCTCGTTATCTTCTCGGGAAATTGATGTTCTAGAGCAGTTGGGCAAAGGATTAAGCTACACTAAAATTGCAGAAAATCTATTCTTGTCTCCCAGTACGGTGCGCAAACACATAGAAAATATCTACAAAAAGCTACAGGTGCATAGCAAGATCGAAGCGGTTGCCAAAGCCAGGCAAAACAATATTATATAATATGCTGTTAAGATTAGCAGCTTCCTTTTTTCTTTCCGCAATTAATAGATAAATTGACTTGATTCTATAATCAAGCCTTATGCGGAAAGTCTTAATCGTAATTCTTATACTCCTTTTAGGGTACTTTACCTATCAATATTTTAATGCTCAGCAGGAGAAGCGAGAACAATTAATTGAAGCGACAAATCTCATTGAAAAAGAAATTAAAAATGTAGGTAAGTTGGCTGTAACCGAAGGCTCATTTGCACAGGTTTTTACCTATAAAAACTCTAAGCAGATTTTCAATTTGGTGGAAGCGAATAAAAAAGCTTTGGTGGTGATTAATGCTAAAGTGACCATTGCTTATGATCTACGTGCTTTAGAAACGGAAGTCGATCCCGAGAACAAAACCATCACAATTAAAAAGATCCCCGCTCCAGAGATTAATATCAATCCGGATATTGAATATTACGATGTATCGCAAGATTATTTAAACCAGTTTGAAGCATCAGATTATAACAAAATCAAACAACGGGTGATGACTACAATAAGACAAAAGGTTGAGTCTTCAGAATTACCTCAAAATGCTGAAAACCGACTTCTAGCAGAACTTGCCAATATTTATGTGGTGACCAATACGTTGGGTTGGACCTTGCAGTATAACACTACTCCCATAAACTCGTCGCAAGAATTAAAAACGCTTTTAGACTAGTTCGAGACCATCTTCAATAAGATGTTTTACTTTAGGATGCTGCGCTTTAACTTGCTCTAAATGCTGAAGAATTTCAGTCATGAAGGCTGTGTTGTTTTCATCTTTAGCGAGTTCATACAATTCCACTGAAAGCAGCCAGTCTTTTTGATGGCTTTTTTTCAAAATATCAAAAACGGCCAGAGGAGCAAACTTGGTGTTTTTTCCTTCTCTATAATTGCGAACGGCGAGATAGAGGTCTTCTAACTCTTGACGTTGTGCGCTCATTTTTGGTTTTGCAGTAGTAGAAGAAATTTTATGCTGAATTAAATCAAACGAATTAAAATCTGCCGGTCCAGCAAAAGCCGAAGTGATTTTCTTACCTACCGCGAGATGATAAATTCCCCATTCTGGCTTGAATAAAATGCGTTCTTCGTAGCTCACAGTACACTCTTTAAAACTGATAAGAATGATTTTTCCCTTAAGGTTCCGCGTTCCAGTAATGATCTCGCCGCTTACTTTGATACCACCTTCAAATTCAAGCGTTACAATGCTTCCCTCAGAAATTTTATAAGCGATTAAATCCTTAGGGCTCATATCTTCAATAGCGAGATTGATGCCTTTAAGTTTGCCTATTGCACTTCCGTAGCCGTCAGGATGGTTAATTGTGCTGTGACCTACCAATTCTTTTTCGTGGTAACTCAGTGCGCTTTTTCCTTTGGTTTGCAGGTAAGCAACCTTGTCTTTATAAAGAATCATTTCAGTAAACACTCCCGAAATTTGTAAACCGGTACTGAGTTCAATCGTTCCCAGATTTTTGCTGTCAATCAGTTTTTGTAAACCTTCAGGACCGCCGGTGCGCAACGCCATGGAGTTGGCAAATTCCTCAAGAACTTCACTTAAATAGGCAAAATTAGGTGTTACATAAAGTTGAGGTTGCGGTTTTGTGATGTCAAATTCCTGTTGCGCGGCATTGATAGCATACGGAAGTTTTTTCACTTTATCGGTCATACACCAAGCGCTTTCACCTATAGATGAAAGCAAACCGGCTCCATAAATTTTAGGCTTTTGCGGAGTTCCTATAAGTCCGTATTCTACCGTCCACCAGTGCAGGTTTCTTATAAGCGCCATTTCACTAGGCATTCCCATATTATTTTGCAGAAAATCTACGCGTTGTTCTACCTTTTCGATTTCGCTTTGCGGCGTATCTTCCGCTTCTTTTAAGATGGAAAGTTCGCGCACCGCTTCATACAACTCATAATCTTTAGCCGAAGAAATCGCTTTGCACCCAATCTCACCAAAACGTCTTAGGTATTCGGCATACTCAGGATTGGCAATAATAGGCGCGTGGCCGGCGCCCTCGTGAATGATATCTGGCGCTGGCGTATACTCAAGATGCTCTAGTTGTCTGATGTCTGAAGCTATGACCAAAACATTGTATGCTTGAAACTCCATAAATGCCGCCGGTGGAATAAACCCATCAACAGCGACTGCCGCCCAGCCAATTTCTTTGAGAATGCGATTCATTCCATACATATTAGGAATATGATCGATAGAAATCCCGGTTTGTTTGAGTCCGTCTAAATAAGATTTATGTGCAACAGTGCTGAGGTATGCAACGTTTTTACGCATCACATAGCGCCACACTGCTTGATTGATCGCGGTATAATTGTCGTAATTCTGCGGTTTAATGTATTGCTTTAAATGCGCAGGAAGACGCTCAATAAGTGGATTAGTTTCTATATTTTTATCTAAAACCTGACTCATAACTAAAATGCTTCTGTACCCGAAAATTGGGATTATATGCGGTAAATTTCGATTTAGGTTCTGCGTTGAAATCTTCAAAATAGAACAAGATTACCTCAGCGTAATTTACTAATGAAAAATAAGAATATGTTTATAAATATTGTTCTTATATCTATAAATTTGATAAATATTTAATAGAAACTACTTTTTACTGAAAATTTATGTCAGAATCCTATGTAACGCTTGATGTTAAAAATGCGGTGGGAACCATCACATTCTACACGCCTAATCATAATGCTTTACCGACTGAAATTCTAAAGAAATTAGAACGTACTATAATCGAAGCTGGATCTCGTAGGGATTTGCGTGTACTGGTTATTCAAAGTGGGGGAGACCGTACCTTTTGTGCGGGGGCAAGCTTTAACGAACTAATCGCAATTAAAGATGAAAAGCAGGGTAAAGACTTTTTTATGGGGTTTGCACGAGTGATCTTAGCAATGCGTAAATGCCCATTGCTTACTATTGTACGGGTGCAAGGCAAGGCGGTAGGCGGTGGAGTTGGTCTGGCTGCTGCTGCTGATTATTGCATGGCGACCAAATATGCTTCGATAAAATTGAGTGAGATCAGCATAGGAATTGGTCCATTTGTGATAGGACCTGCTGTGGAACGTAAAATTGGAGTTTCTGCATTTTCCCAAGTGACCATCAATGCGCAAGAATTTTATTCCGCAGCATGGGCTCAAGAGCGCGGACTGTATGCTTCGGTTTTTGAAACTGTCGAAGCATTAGATCAAGCTATTGAAAAATTAGCTGGTGATTTAGCTACCTACAATCCTGAAGCTTTAGCCGAAAGTAAAAAGATGTTTTGGTCCAATACGGAAGCTTGGGACAACCTCTTAGAAACGCGAGCAGCAACAAGTGGTAAGTTGGTTTTATCAGACTTTACACGCAAAAAACTTCAATCGTATGCATAAAAAAAGCCCTCAATAGAGGGCTTTTTTTATTGGCGGCGCCAAAGAGTTTAATGCTCCGAGTCTTGCCTTAAAATTTAAAATTTGTTTTCAATCAATGCCTCAAGGCTTGCCCTGAGGTCGTTTATTGCTTTAGCTCTTCTTAATTAGAAGCCATTTGTTTCGGTGGATATTCTTGCATAATCTCACCTACAATTTCGTTAATACGTTCTTGCTTGCGCTCTACATTTCGCGCTAGATATCCGGTACCTTGACCTTGCCAAACCAGTTCTTTTTTGGTCGCATCGATCAGGTCAATGTATAGTGTGCCTTCAGTAGTTCTGGAAACGGTGTTGCCAAAACCGCCGCCCCACGGTCCCCAAGGACCCCAGGCGCCCCAACCCCAACCGAAGTTGTTATATACATCTACGCGTTCTTCTGCTGTAGTAAAAATACTTACTAACATAGATGGATTGTCAGATTTTACGAAGCCTTTAGCCATCATTTCGGTTTCGATCGCGCGTAAAATTCTTTTTTTATCTAAATCAGAAATTTCGGCTTTATCAATACCCGGTTTAAAAAATGCAAAGGTTTTGTAATTTGTAAAGTCAGCACTCTGATCATAATCAGAAGCCACTCGAACGGAACTACATGCCGATAGTACTGCGACAACAGCAAGTAGTAAAAAGGGTTTTAATTTTTTCATAATGACGTATTTAAAGTTTGAATCAGCCGAAATAGAATAAGTTCTATTCTAAGTTATTAGCATCAACTATTATACCAAGAGTTCACTGATCACTCTCGATTTTTATCAAAACCATAAGGACAGTGGCGGCACCCGCTTTTACAACAGTAGCCCCGTTTTAAATGGTATTGCTCGGTAAAGCACTTATAACCTTCAGGTGTCAAATAATAATCTCCTTCTTCTAAAGGAATGCGTTGTTTAAAAGAACTCACGGTATTAAAGTTATGAAAAGAAACAGTAGTCTTACGTGAAAAAACGCTTAAAACTACCCCTAGATTGTATGTTAGTGCAATTATAAGTTACCTATGCCAATTTATATTATTTTCCCTAAAATCTTTAAGCATTTTGCCGGCTGCGCACTCTGGCCCTTTGTGCTATTAAAAGATCCCAAATTAAAGCAAGACCCAATTTTTATAAATCACGAGCGTATTCATTTACGGCAACAGCAAGAACTTTTAATAGTTTTCTTTTATATCTGGTATAGCATTGAGTTTGTAATACACCTGATTCGTCTACAATCTCAATACGCCGCTTATCGCGCGATAAGTTTTGAGAAAGAGGCCTATGCAAAAGAAAACGACCTTAGCTATTTAAAGCAAAGGCCGTTCTGGAGTTTTTTAAGGTATTTGTGAGTTAGCGATGAACGATGATTTGAAATCTATCATAATTAGAAGCACCAAAAATCATTTGAAAATCAAATTGAGAGCCAAAACCTCTTCCGTAAAGTCTAAAAGTATGAGTACCTGCAGGTAATTCTACATAAGATGTTCCGTTTAAATAATAATATCCTGCAGCATAATTACTTTGACTATTAGGATCAGGGTCGTGACCATTGGTATATGTACCTGTGTCATATGCTAAATGTTCTGCAGTATTGTTGATGGTAACCCATCCTCTAAAAAGTCTCGGGGCACCATCTGTAATAGCATCCCCATTGCGCCTTGTTATAGAGACGCTATAAAAATAAATTATTTGAACAAGTGATGTTTGAGTTAGTGTAATTGTTTCTGTAAGTAATAACCGATCAACTGATGCACCAGTATTAAAACCTGAAGTGACAGTATTATTATTGCCAGTTAAAAAATCAACTCTATTCACAGGCATATAAGTCTGAACTAACGAAGGCTGTAGGACCATTGTGCCGTTATCATCAACATAGACAGGCATAAAATCACCAGTGACATTCTCTGCATTATTAGTGTCTGATAAACCGTCTACACGTATGGTCGAGTTATTTCCTGATATATGTAACTTTTCTTGAGGTGTATTAGTCGACAGACCAACATTATCTGAAGAACCGTCAACAAATAGGGTGTTGGCGCTGTTATCGGTTTCAACTCTAAAGTCAAGATTTAGTCCTTGCTCATTAAATATAGTACTGGAATTGGCGGCTATCCTGTGGTTGTAACTATTGTTTTCATATAAATCTAATATACCATCATCATCGGTACTATAAAGTCTTCCGGTTATATCATTAACGTTAGCATCATTTTGATAGACAGAAATACTATTGCTAAATGATGTGGTTTGGTCGTTGTTGAAAACTGCAGTAGTACCTACTGCAGTTACATCAGGATTGTTTCCTCCAGTGGCTACGACAAGACCTTGATTGGTGCCACTTTCCATAAATATTGAAGCATCATAATAGTCACCACTATTTTGAAAACCAACTCCGGTTTCGGTTACATTATTGGTACGTTTTATTGAGATGGCATTGCGACCAATATTTCCTTCAAATTGTAACGTTTTGTCCTCTTGACTAACAATTCTATTTTCTTCTAGCGTGCCATCTGTGGTATAAATATTTTCTCCGTTGCCGCCTACAGCAACCCATTGCGTGCCGTCCCAGTAATAGAAGCCTTTGCCGGTCGAAGTATTGGTGTTATACACCAGCAAACTTTCGCTGCTTGTAAGATCGCCGGTCACAGGAGCTTGAGTGCTCAGGTCTGCAATATCGACTCGCGGAATTAAAATACCTTTCTCTGCGCTCTCTATATCAAGTAGAGAACCTCCGGCAGGATTGGTGGTGCCAATCCCCACTTGAGCATTGGATATAAACGAAAGTAAGAATAAACTCAGTAAGAAACTGAGCTTGAGCATAGGGGTAATTGTTTTCATAACTTGGTCAATCTTAAGATTCGGGGGTAACCACAGTATTAAAAAGCTATATGACCAATAAACAAGTCATTAGACTGCAAAATTAAGTATTTTATCGAATTACAGTCAAGTTTTAACCTGTATAATCATTCTATATAAGCGATTTTATAGTTGAATATCAGTAATTAAAGTCAAAAATTGACTCGTGTACTTGTATAAAACCTTTATTCTTAAATTTGCTTTTTAAACTGCGGTATGCTATTTAATACATACGAAAAATGAACGATTTAGGTTTTTTTACTTCTTTAGAAGATGAACCTCAGATTCAATATTTAAGGGATTCTTTGTATGAAGAATTTCAAGTCGAGGTAGCTATTAAAAGGGAAGATCAGATCGATACCTATGTTTCCGGTAATAAATTCAGGAAATTAAAATACAATGTGCTAGAAGCCGCAAAACAACAGCACGATACCTTGCTTACTTTTGGAGGAGCGTATTCTAATCATATCGCAGCAGTAGCCAAAGCTGGATCGCGCTCAGGTTTTAAAACTATCGGAGTGATTCGTGGAGAGGAGCTTGCTCAAAATCTTCGGCAGACGCTTCAGCATAATCCTACCTTGAGATTTGCCAAAGATTACGGAATGCAATTCAAGTTTGTTTCACGCGAAACGTATCGAGAAAAGCTTCAACCCAAATTTTTACAGCAGTTAAAAGATGAATTTGGCACTTTCTATTTAATTCCGGAAGGTGGAACCAATACTCTGGCCGTACAGGGTTGTACTGAAATCCTTTCAGAAGCGACTCAAGACTTTGATTATATCGCTTGTCCTGTTGGAACCGGAGGCACCATTGGAGGAATTATAGATGGCAGTTTTCCGCATCAAAAAATTTTAGGATTTCCGGCGTTGAAAGGTGATTTTCTAAATGCTGAAATTAAAAAATATACTGATAAAACCAATTGGGAACTTGTTAACGCATATCATTTTGGCGGTTATGCTAAAGTAAATCAAGATCTTGTAACCTTTATCAATGACTTTAAAAAGAAGCACGATATCTTGCTAGATCCGGTTTATACGGGTAAAATGATGTTCGGTCTCAGAGATCTTATTCGCAATGAGTTTTTCTCTAAAAATACCCGTATTTTAGCCGTTCATACAGGAGGCCTGCAAGGTATTGCCGGGATGAACCAAAAACTCTTGAAAAAAGGATTTCCACTGATTAGAATGTAATATGATTAAAAAAGTTCTTACTCTTTTTATTCTAAGTCTTTTGCTGATAGGTTGTGGCGGAAGCAAGCGTGCTGCTAAGCGTAAAGTAAGTGTTCGCCCCTCTCGTACTACTGAGACACGTACCGCAGCGCGTAATAATACACCACCTGCTGAAACTACTAAGGAAACCGAAAGAGCTTATGTGTACGCTCCGTTTGACAAAGTAGAAGATTATATTGAGCATTTTGCACCTATTGCTAAGGAAGAAATGCGACTTTATAAAATACCGGCGAGCATCACAATGGCTCAGGCTGTATTAGAATCGGGTGCCGGAAATGGCAATTTGACTAAAAAAGCTAATAATCACTTCGGAATAAAATGTCATAACTGGACGGGCGATGTGGTATATCACGATGATGACGAGAAGGGCGAATGCTTCAGAAAATATAGAGATCCTAAATATTCTTTTAGAGATCATTCCTTATTTCTAACAGGTAGAAGTAGGTATGCAGATTTGTTTGATCTGGAACCTGACGACTATAAAGGTTGGGCCCACGGTCTGCGCAAAGCAGGTTATGCAACAGATAGAAAATATCCTGAAAAACTCATTGCGATCATTGAACGATATGCGATGTACAACTATGATGCTGAGGTTTTAGGAACAAAAATTAAAGAATATAAACCCGAACCTTCAAATGCCGTGAGTATTCATACGGTAAAAAAAGGAGAAACACTTTATAGTATTTCACGTATGTATAACCTTACGGTAGATGAGCTAAAAAAGAACAACGGGTTAAATAATAACACGATAAGTATTGGGCAACAGTTAAATGTGACCCCACAGTATAACGGATTTTAATGATGATTTATAAAAGAAGTAGCGCATTATTTGCAGAAGCGCAAGAGGTAATCCCCGGCGGAGTAAACTCACCGGTAAGAGCTTTTAAAGCTGTTGGCGGGGATCCTATTTTTGTGAAAGAAGCAAAGGGCGCATATCTATTTGATGAAGACGGAAATAAATTAATTGACTACATCAACTCTTGGGGACCTATGATATTAGGTCACGCTTACCAGCCAGTGGTTGATGCGGTTATTGAAAGAACTAAGAAAGGAACCTCTTTTGGAACCCCTACAGAATTGGAAACTGAGATTGCCAAGCTAGCGGTCAAGATGGTGCCCGGTATTGATAAAATACGCTTTGTAAATAGCGGTACCGAAGCTTGTATGAGTGCGGTGCGTTTGGCACGTGGCTTCACTGGCAGGGATAAAATTATAAAGTTTGCCGGTTGCTACCACGGGCATTCTGATTCGTTTTTAATTCAAGCGGGGAGTGGTGCGGTGACTTTTGGTTCGCCTAATAGCCCCGGTGTAACTCAAGGTACGGCAAAAGATACCTTACTTGCAGAATACAATAATCTAGATCAAGTACGAGAGATCTTTGAAGCCAATAAAGAGGAAATAGCTACGGTTATTTTAGAGCCGGTTGCCGGAAACATGGGATGTATTCCTCCGGCAGAAGGTTTTCTTGAAGGATTAAGGGATTTATGTCAAGCTCACGGAGCGCTACTTATTTTTGATGAGGTAATGACTGGTTTTAGGCTAGCTGCAGGTGGTGCACAAGAATTAACGGGTGTTCAGGCTGATATTGTAACCTTCGGAAAAGTAATAGGTGGTGGTTTGCCTGTAGGAGCTTTTGCTGCACGAAATGAAATTATGAATCACTTGGCTCCATTAGGTCCGGTGTATCAGGCAGGAACTTTAAGCGGAAACCCTTTGGCAATGGCTGCCGGTTTAGCTATGCTTCAAGCTTTAGATCAGGATCGCGAAATCTTCAAACGACTTGAACAAAAAACCGAATACCTACATAAAGGAATTGCTCAAGTATTAACCGAAAACAGAATCACGCATACGATTAATAGAGTGGGTTCGATGATTTCAGTACATTTTGCTGAGGAGGCAGTAACCGATTTTGCTTCGGCATCTGCAGGTGCTAACGAAACGTTTAAAAAATTTTTCCACGGGTTATTAGCAGAAGGGGTTTACATTGCTCCAAGTGCTTATGAGACGTGGTTTATAACTGACGCGTTGACTTATGAAGATCTTGATGCGACTATTGCGGCGGTAGCTAAAATTGCACCGACGCTTTAGTAGTGAAAATGAAATAAAATAAAAATCCCCGCAATTCGCGGGGATTTTTTGGTGGTACTGCCAAAGGCTATAACTCTTTTGGCCTTTACCTTGAAATAGAAAACCTGTTTTTGAGATTGGCTTATCTACGCCACTTAGCTTTCTGATTGCGGTCGTGAGAACGTTCTCCACGTTTGCCATCACGCATCGCCATACGGTCGTGACGCTTCATTTTAAGTTTACGCCATTCGTCAAATTGCTCTTCATTTAAAATATTTTGCATTTTTTCTTGATGTGCAATTTGCTTATCTAACATTTCAGAATGTCTTTCTTTGATAGACTCACGCATTGCTGCAATTTCTTCTTCTGTAGGTTTTACACCTTTTTCGCGAGTACTTTTCTTAGCGGCACGTTCTTCCCACTGGGCTTTACGCTCTTTAGCTTCTGCAAGCTGAAGATCATAAACTTGCTTTTGTTGTTTATCATCAAGTACAAGCGCTAGAGTCAAACGTTTAGTTTGTAATTCAGCCATTTCTTCAGGTGTAGCTTCCATCATTTTTTTGAAACGCTCCCCACGCGGCTGTTCCTGTGCAAAAGTTGTTGTGGCAACAAATAATGCGGCAATTGCGATCAATTTTTTCATATCCATTAATTTTTATGTTATATCTCTATGACTTTGATAATTTCAAAAGGTTTATTTGCCTAGGGGATTTTTAACATTCTTTAAACTAAAAGCCCGACTCAAACTGAATCGGGCTTTCGAAGTATTTTGAAAAGTCTGCGATTAATAATCTATGAGAGTAACCGTAAGGTTTTCACCTTCTTTCTCAACTTTAGCTAGCTTTTGTTTGGTAAGGCCTTTAATGCCTTTATCCCATTTTTTATTGCTTAACCCGGAAGCTTCTTTTAAAGTGTCTAGTGAAAGATTTTTTTCCTTCTTGAGAATATTAAAAATGGTTTTTTCTTCTTCAGTCAATTCTACCTTCTTACGTTCGGGCTTCATTTGCGGGAAGAATAATACCTCTTGAATAGATTGATTATTGGTCAAGAACATAATTAAACGATCCATCCCAATTCCTAAACCAGATGTTGGAGGCATTCCGTATTCAAGAGCTCTTAAGAAATCCTGATCAATAAACTCTGTCGCTTCATCATCTCCTTTTTCAGCAAGTTTAAGTTGCTCTTCAAAACGCTCGCGTTGATCAATAGGATCGTTCAATTCTGAATACGCATTGGCAATTTCCTTACCGCAAACCATAAGTTCAAAACGCTCGGTAAGCTCAGGATTTTCACGATGTTCTTTGCATAACGGACTCATTTCTTTAGGGTAGTCTGTGATGAATGTAGGCTGGATAAAGTTGCCTTCGCATTTCTCACCAAAGATCTCATCAATGAGTTTCCCTTTACCCATAGTTTCATCAACTTCAAGCCCCATTCCTAAAGCAGCCTCACGAAGTTCAGATTCAGACTTATCAGTGATATCATAACCGGTAAATTGTTTGATCGCATCGGTCATAGTTACACGCGCGTAGGGCGCTTTGAAGTCTACTTTATGTTGACCAAAAGTAGCTTCAGTAGTACCGTTAACCGCTGTTGCGCAATGCTCAAGTAGTTTTTCAGTAAAGGCCATCATCCAGTTGTAGTCTTTATAGGCTACATAAATTTCCATTGCCGTAAATTCTGGGTTGTGCGTACGATCCATCCCTTCATTTCTGAAGTTTTTAGAGAACTCATAAACTCCATCAAAACCACCCACGATCAATCTTTTTAGATACAATTCATTGGCAATTCTCAAATACAACGGAATGTCTAATGCGTTGTGGTGCGTAACAAAAGGTCGTGCTGCAGCACCTCCCGGAATAGATTGTAGGATAGGAGTTTCTACCTCAAAATATCCCTTGTCGTTGAAGAAATTACGCATTGCAGCAAAAAGCTTAGTGCGTTTTACAAATACGTCTTTAACTTTTGGATTGACTACAAGATCTGCATAGCGCTGGCGATAGCGCATTTCAGGATCGTTAAATTTGTCAAATTCGTTTCCATCTTTATCCACTTTAGGTAAGGGAAGCGGTTTAAGCGCTTTACTAAGCAGCGTGAATTGTTTAACCATCACAGTTTTCTCACCTACTTGAGTGGTAAAAAGTTCACCTTCAATACCTATAAAATCACCAATATCGAGTAATTTTTTGTAGACGTCATTGTACTGGGTTTTATCCTCTCCCGGGCAGATCTCATCACGATTAAAATACACTTGAATACGACCGGTTGAATCTTGCAACTCGGCAAAAGAGGCTTTACCTTGAATTCTACGAGACATCAATCTGCCGGCGATAACCACCTTCTTACCGTCTTCAAAATCCTGTTTTATCTTCGCTGAAGTATGATCTACCGGATACAAATCTGCCGGATATGGGTTTATGTTTAATTTGCGTAAACCTGCCAGTTTCTCGCGTCTGATAATTTCCTGTTCTGAAAGTTGCATAATGCTGTCTGTATTTAAGCCCGCAAATATAGCAACTCGCAGCCGAGAAATCAATAACTGTAACGAAAGCTTAGTAATTGTGTCTTATAGACCATCAATCATCATAAATCAAATCAAAAATGAGTTTTTTTAGGGCGTTAATCGCCATCTTTTTGCCGCCTTTATCGGTTCTTGATAAAGGGTGCGGCTCTGTATTATTAGTAACCCTGCTATGGTTTTGTGGCTGGATTCCCGGTGTTATTGCAGCATTAATAATCGTAAACCGGCGCTAATCATCTTAGTTACTGATCTTCTTAGAGGTTATGCGCAGGCTAAAATGTATTGTATCTTTGCAGTATGAATAAGCAAGTAGAAGTACAGGATTTAGGAAATCGCGACTACAAGGAAGTCTGGGATTATCAAGAGCAGCTGTTTAAAGATATTTTAGATCTAAAAATTAAGAACAGGCGCGAAGAAACTGATTTTGCTACGCCTAATCACTTTTTATTTGTAGAACATCCGCACGTGTATACCTTAGGGAAAAGTGGTGATATAAGTAACTTGTTGGTTTCTGAAGAGCAACTCAAGGCCAAAAATGCTACCTTTTATAAGATTAATAGAGGAGGAGATATTACGTATCACGGTCCTGGTCAAATTGTGGGATATCCCATTTTAGATCTTGAAAATTTCTTTACTGATATTCATAAATACTTAAGGCTTCTGGAGGAAACCATCATCTTAACTTTAGCAGAATACGGTTTGAAAGCCCAACGTTCTGAAGGAGAAACCGGTGTGTGGCTTGATGTTGGGACTCCGTTTGCGAGAAAGATTTGTGCTATGGGCGTACGTGCCAGTAGGTGGGTTACTATGCATGGGTTTGCATTCAACGTAAATGCTAATCTTGGTTATTTTGATAATATAATCCCTTGCGGAATTAAAGAAAAAGCTGTGACCTCGCTTAACGTAGAACTCGGGCGTAGTGAAGTGCCTTTAGAAGAAGTAAAGCCAAAATTACTTAAACATTTTGCCGATTTATTTGAAGCAGAGTTGGTGGAAAAGGCTTCTGTGTAATCAGAATTTTAGATCAGTAAGGAGATTGATTCCGGTTATCGCACCCTCTACATTATAATCTACTTGCTTTACAAGCCCAATATCTTCGGCAAACCATTGTTTGACGCTTCCGGTGTTGTTGTTGCGTGGTTTCATATGTGTCTTAGCTTCGATCAAGTAACATTCAAAAGTACCTGCAGGTGTGTTAATGGTTTCTTTTGCAGTCACTATTCTATCGGTTAAAAAATAATGTAATCTATGGGTGATGGGCGCTACTTCGACTTCAATTTCATAAGCCGCATTGCTCAATTTTTGACCTACATCAAGTTTTTTAGGAATGGCTATGCTGCTTGCTGAAGCATCAAAATTCATATTGCTGTATTCTTCAAAAACATATGCAGGAATGATGTTGCGGTTGTTGATCAATAAGGTCGAATCAGCGCATTCTAACGAATAATAATTTTGAGGTTCTTGAGTTGGTGCATCTTTGTCAATTTGTGCAATGATCGCTTTTCGACCTGAAAGCGTATTGAACGTTGATGATACATTAAAATTTGTAACCGCAACTAAAGTATTAGAAGTTCCGTAAGCGGTGATTTCAAAAGAAGTTTTTTCGGTTAATTTTTGATTGTCAGCGCATAGATTTTGAGCGCTAGCAAAAATGCTGTAAAGCAAACTAACAATAAAAAGGGCTGAAGTTTTCATAGGCTGTTGTTATTTAAGTCCATAATTTTTAATGGAAACAGCATTACAGAAACATCTAGGGGGCGGCTCTGTATTCAGGGAAGCTATTTAGCTATAAAGGTAATAAGATAAAAGCTCAGATTTAGGGGTGAAAAACCCTTTTAACACTTTGAAAAACAGTTTGTTTAGGTTTAGTTGATCTGATAGATCAACACACTGTCTGACTCTCCTTTAACCGTTAAACCTAAGTCTTTGGAATTGTGTAAGGTGCCAAAATCTAACTCCGAAGCTCCATAAACAGGGAAATTGGAAAGCAAGGTTCCTTTGCTGGTATAGAGATAAGATTTGTTATTCTGTAAGTCAGTTACAGCAACGTAGTAAGAATTTTTAGCCTTAATAACCTTAAGACCGGTGTAAAGGCCTAAGTCTATAGGAATTGCTTTTTGGTTAATACTAAGTTGCTCGGGGAGCAGGAGTGCTTCGGTTGAGTTAAGACGATCGTACTGAATTTCAGAACCGCTACCTAGCGCTTTTCGGCTTGTTTTTCCGCTTTGCGAAATAGTTATTAAGGAGCCATTCTTCTCACGGACTAAAAATGCCGAGCCGTTCTGAAAAATTGGACTTTCAGCAAAGTCAAATGTTTCCTTAAGTGGAATTCTCGTCTCGCCGCGACGGTTTAAAATCTCCAGTTTCCCGGAAGTTAATTGGACCAAAATATAGTCTTTAGATCCTAAGCGTATGTGTTGAGGCGCTTTGAAAAGGGTGGTGGGCGCTTCGGTGTAGTCAAAACCTTTGACCTTATTGGCTTCCCGATCAAGCATCGTTAAAGTGTTGCCTTGTGTGATCACAAAACGATAGTCTCTACTACCACTATAATCAAATACGGCAAGAGGCTGACTAATGTTGCTGTAGTTGAGATCGAAAGGTTTAACAATAGTACCGTCACTGGCGATAACGTAGAAGTGCGACGGCGTTGTAAAGGCATATTGCAACCTGCCATTTTTATAAAGATCCACTTGTTGAATTTTGCCTAAAATGGGTCCGTCTAACTCCTTTTTCCATTCAATTTTACCATTTGCATCTATATGATAAAGCGTATTGCCAATATCTTGAACAAGAATATTCTGACCTTTAGTACGATAGTTTCTAAGCATTTGTGGAGCATTCAAAAGATCCTGATCAAGCTGAACGCTCGCAGTCTGAACCACTTGAGCTGCAGCATTAGCTGCTGAAATTTTATCTACACGCGCATTTACATAAGTAAAATCATCAGCTTGAACCAATTGCACCATTGCAGCCGGGAATTGTTCAAAATCAATTGCCTTTAGTTTTTTTGCTTCGGTTTTTGAGACTTTACCAGAGAGGTAAGTAGCTAATAAATTGGTGTTGCCATAATAAGTAAGAGTTGAAGCATCACTCATTTTTTTAGCAAGCGTGTTGTAGGCTGGCGTTTTCTTTAAAAGTGCTTCGTTTTGATAATTAGCGATATAATCTTTGATAAGGTCTTGCGATTGAGCAAAAGCTATAAGATTACCTAGCGTACAATAATAGTTTACGGTGGGAGGGTTCAAAAGCTCTTTAAAGGTGCTTTTAATAAAAGTAGAATCAGATATTTTATAAATATCTAATGCTCTAAATGTTTCAGATTTGGTCGAAATGGGCGCAAGTGCCTTTTCGGAAATCGTAATATCATTACTGTAATTGAGTAGTAGATTTTGTTCATTAGTGTAGACCACTGCGAGCTCATTGATCGAAGCAAAGTAGTCTTCCAAAGGCACAGAAAAACCCTTGACTGAAGCATTTCGTTTTTTAGCAAGATTGTTTTTGTAGGATTCCCATTCCTCATACTGAAAACCAATTACACCTCGGCATTGCGCCGGTGCATTAGGAATAAGTTTAGAGGGTGCCGGGTTCAAGTCTTGTAAAAGGTCAAAAGTTTGTTTGCCATTTTGTTCAGAAGTCAAGACTCCACTTAAGCTTAAAGCTGTCTTGTTGTCCAGATCAATATCAAGCGCCAACCATTGAAAAGGAATTTCCGAATCTAAAAATTTGAAATCAGGAATTATGGTTTTGAATAACCTTTTAAAATAAGAACCACGCACATATATATTAGGACTGCCATTATCACTGGTCTTGATCATCTGTTCCAGTGAGAGATCAATAGGATCCCGTCCTGTATTGTTTTGAAGGATTGTGTTTTCGAGGATCAGTTTTGAAGTACTTGCAATAAAAACATCTTCATTGTTCAAAAAGTAAAGCGGAGATTTTGTTGAAGTGATGGTATTTACGGTGGTTTCCTCGTACTCATACGAAGTGATATTTTTGGTGAAAACAGAATCTGTTTGTAGGAGCTTCGGGTGATTTTTAGTGATGAGCGCTAGATCAAAATCATTATCTCCAAGAGCAACAAAAGCAAGATATGCATCGTCCTTTGGCGCGAATTTCTTGAGCAGGTCTGCATACTCTAGAAGTGTATTGTAGAAACCGGTTTCATTTAAAACAGCTGAAGGTTCATTGATTTTAAGCGTTTCATTGAAAACCTCCCAATCAGGAATTCTAAGAATAGCTGCAGATTTTTGAGGTATGAGATGCAGTAAATTGGTATTAGTAGTTGGTGTTTGTTTGCAGTTAGTGATTAAGAACAAAAGTGCGAACGCTAAAGCAAGTCTCCTCATTAGAATACATTTTAAACACAGCAAAGGTAAGTACTCTTAAGTCAGAATATCTGTTTACACAACCTTAAATGTCAAGCCGAAGCTGCTCAGGTAATTGTTTGAAACTTTTACGATGATGTGGGGTAAGTCCGTATGCTTTGATAGCTTCTCGATGCTCCTTAGTGGGGTATCCCTTGTTTTTCTTCCAGTTATATTGCGGAAATTGCATATGCAAGTCCGTCATATATCGATCCCGTTCCGTTTTTGCTAAAACTGATGCAGCAGCGATAGATAAAAATTTGCTGTCGCCTTTTATGATGCATTCGTGTGAGCAATCTTTATAAGGCTTAAAGCGATTACCATCAACTAAAATGTGTTGGGGCTGTTGTTGAAGTTGTTCAATAGCCAAGTGCATTGCTTTTATTGACGCATTAAGAATATTAATAGCATCAATCTCATCAGGAAAAACTTGAGCAATGCCATAAGCAAGAGCTTCTTTTTCAATTATAGGCCGCAATAATTCACGAGACTTATGATTAAGTAATTTGGAATCTGTTAAGGTTTTATTAACAAACGAGTCGGGTAAAATAACCGCCGCAGCAGTAACGGGGCCTGATAAACAGCCTCTTCCAGCTTCATCGGTACCGCATTCTATTAATTTATTTTGTGAACGTAATTTCAAAATCATAGAGGTGCAAAATAGAACAATTTTCAAAATTGCTAAGCGAAGATGCTCTTAAAGAGTTGAATTTTAAAAAATTATGTACTTATTAAAATATTTTTTGAAAATACTTTGATTAGCTGAGTATCTGTTAAATAAAAGCTAATTAAAGCGTTTATTTTAATTATTTACTATGTTAAATCTTAAATGTATCTAAAAATTCGTTGTAATTCTAAGAAACTTTTAAGATGTTTGCGATGGCTAATTCAAATAAATAAATTTATGAAATCAAAAATTACGTGGTGCTTTGCGCTAGGTTTACTGTTTTTAACACAGTTGACATTCGCTCAGCAAAAAACTGTTACTGGTACAGTAACTGACGGCAATAGTATGCCGCTACCAGGAGTAAACATTGTGGTTCAAGGAACCAGTGTTGGTACTCAAACCGACTTTGATGGGAATTATTCTATCAGCGCAGAGCAAGGGCAGAACCTTGTTTTTTCTTACATTGGTTTTCAAGACCAAGTAGTGGCCGTAGGAGCTTCTTCAACGATCAGTGTTTCCATGCAAGCAGGTGAGGAGTTAGATGAGGTGGTGGTTACTGGTTTTGGTAATGTGTCTAAAACTTCTTTTACAGGATCTGCAAAAGTTGTTGAAGGGGAACAAATCTCTAAGAAGTCTTTTACAAACGTTTCTCAGGCACTAGCTGGAGAGGCTGCAGGGGTTTCAGTTTTTAATACTACCGGTCAGCCTGGTAGTACATCTACAATCAGAATTAGAGGTTTTGGTTCTATCAATGGTAGTCAAGCTCCTTTATATGTGGTTGATGACGCTCCATTTGGAGGGAGTTTAAATGATATCAATCCTAATGATATTAAATCTGTTACGGTGCTTAAAGACGCTTCAGCAACTTCATTATATGGGGCTCGTGGTGCTAACGGAGTAATTGTAATTACAACCAAAAAAGGTAAGGGTAGAAATAACCTAAACGTTTCTATTAAAACCGGTACAAACTATCAGGGAATTAAGCGTTATGAGACAATTAAGTCTCCTGAGGAATATATTGGTATTGCCTGGGAAGGAACCTATCAGAGAGGATTGTTAGAGAACGACGGTGATCAAGGAGCGGCAATCGATTATGCAAATGCTAACTTATTCGAAGGGGCAAATGCAGATGTTTCTGATATTTCGCCTGTATACAATATGTGGAATATTGGCGGTAGTGATGCTGCAGCTGTAGCGCAATTGATTGATCCTGCTACTGCAACAGTTCGTCCTGGTGTTACTAGAAGATACAGTCCAGAAAGATGGGAAGACTTTGCATTCCAAAGTTCAAATAGAACTGAAGCAAATGTCTCTCTTTCTAACAGTGGAGAAAACTCTTCTGTATATGCATCTTTTGGATATGTGGATGATGTTGGGTACGCGAATAATACCGATTACAAGAGGTTAAATGGTCGTGTGACAGCTACTAATAATGTTTTGGATATTATTAACTCTACTACAACTATTAATTACGCTCAAAGTGAGCAAAATGTTAATGGTACAAGTGAGGATTCTGGATCACAGTTTTGGTGGATAGATAATTTACCTACTATATACCCATTATATCAAAGAGATGCAGCTGGTAATAGAATTCCAGATCCTATTTATGGTGGATTTCTTTTTGATTATGGTTTAGAAGATGGTCGTGGTTTTGGTTTTGCTACTAATGGTGTGGCAGATTCAGAAATCAATATTAATAAATCAAAGGCAAACTCTATTAACTTCAACAATGACCTTAAAATTGACATTGTTGATGGGTTAACCTTTGAAAACAATTTTGGTTATCAATACTTTATGAGTGAAGATATTGATTTGAACGAGCGTTTTTACAGCCCGGCTAAAGGAGAGGGTGGACGAGTTTCACGAGCGCGCTCTGAAACTAAAAATTATACTATAAGAACAGGATTGCGCTACGCTAAACAATTTGGAGATTTTAATTTATCAGCATTTCTTTCTCACGTAGCAACTGGTTATGAATTTAATTATTTATTTGCTAGTCGTTCAAACTTAGTTACTTCTTTTGGGACAGACATCAGAAATGGTGTTATCAATAACCCAAGTGATGGTTTTACTCGTGAAGAAAAAACTGAAAGCTATATTGCAAATGTAACTTTGGATTTTGCAAATAAATATTACTTAAACGGAACTTTTAACAGGGATGCTTCCTCTAGATTTGTAAATGAAAAATGGGGGAACTTTTATGCCATCGGTGGAGCTTGGATTTTATCACAAGAGGATTTTCTACAAAACTCTAGTGCTATAGATTTTCTAAAACTAAAAGCAAGTTATGGTGTTATAGGTAACTCTGATACAGATGGTTCTTATGGAGGTTTATACCCAGGATATAATATTTACTCTATCAATAACCTAAACAATAATATTTCATTAGCATTTACTACTAGAGGTAATCCAGATCTTACTTGGGAAAGCTCAAATCAATTTAACGTGGGGGCTGAATTCGAACTATTTAATTTTGTTGATGCGTCTGTAGAATATTATAGAAAATCAACAACGGATATGTTCTTCTCCAGAAATGTTGCGCCATCTAATGGTTTTGCAGTTATTCAAGTTAATGATGGAGAAATGTTAAACTCAGGTGTTGAATTCGACTTGGATTTCAGTTTAGTTAAGAGCCCTAAATTCAAACTTAATTTAGGAATAAATGGTCAGCTTCTTGATAATGAGCTAGTCGCATTACCTATCGATCCTACTACGGGTGAAGAGCAGCGTTTTGATCAAGAAGGTAGCTATGGTCGTACTGCAGGCAGATCATTATATGATTGGTATATGCCTATTTATGCAGGTGTAAATATTGAAACTGGTGCCGCACAATGGGAGCGTTATTTTGATGATGTAGATAATGATGGCACTTTCGGAGCGGATGATGTAGTTATTACTTCTTTAACTGGGTATATGAATGATAATCCAGATGCAAACATTGTTCAAGACATTACCGAAGTTTATGCAGAAGCGGCAGACAGATTTGTTGATAAAACAGCAATCCCTGATATTACCGGTTCTTTCCGTTTAAATGCTGAGTATGGAGCTTTCTCACTAAGTGCATTGTTCGCTTACTCTCTAGGAGGATGGTCTTACGATGGAGCTTATGCTAACTTGATGGATAACGATTATGCGGGAACTAACAATTTTCATGTGGATATTAGAGACCGTTGGATGTCGCCCGGAGATGTTACAGATATTCCGCGTCAAGATGCTAGATTTCAAATTCAGCAAAGTGCTACTTCAACTAGATTCCTTACGAAATCAGACTTCTTAGCATTGAATAATATCCGTTTAGGTTATACGATGCCAACATCATTTGTTGAAAAAATGGGATTAGCTAATTTAGATTTGTTTCTTTCTGGGGATAATTTAGCATTATGGTCTAAGAGAAATGGTTTTAACCCTTCTACTTCGGTTACTGGTAATTCTAGTATCTATCGATACAATCCTTTGTCAACAATTGTATTTGGGGTTAATTTAACATTATAAAAAAAATAAAATGAAAACTTTGAGAAAAATTATATATGTAGGGGCGCTGTTTGCGTTGACTTCTTGTAGTGAAGACTATTTAGAGGTGCAGCCTACAGAGGTATTAACTGATGCGCAGGTAGCTGCGGCCACTGAAGTTAATGAGGAGGCAGCAAAAGGAACTTTACTTGGGATTTATGAAAACCTTTACCGCTATGGAAGTGGAGGAACGACTGCGCAAGAAGATTTTGGGATTACAGCACAATATATGCAAATGGATATATTAAGTGGTGATGCTGCTCATTTAGGAAAAAGTTATAATAGACAAGTAAATATTTCAGAGCTAACGGCAACCCTAGATCCTGATAATGATGTTAACTATAGAGCTTGGAGATTTTTGTATAGAATTATTAATCTTTCAAATTTAGTTATTGACGCTTCCGGTGGTAATGATGTGGTGCCAGAAACTGAAACTGGTAGATATACGATTGGTCAAGCTAAGGCACTTCGTGGTTATGCATACTTCTTTTTGATTCACGCCTATGTGAATGATATCTCAGATTTAACCAAGCCTGTTTTGCCGCTTTATAATAGTGCAGAGGTGTTAGATCAACCTAAAAGTTCTTTGCAGGACGTTTTCAATTTTGTGCTAAGTGACTTATTAGACGCAGAAATCCTTCTTGATGGTTTTGTTCGTGAAGAGAAAATTGAAATCAATCAGGATATTGTAAGAGGTTTATTAGCTAAGACTTACGGAGCTATGAACAATTGGGCATCAGCGCAAGAATATGCTAAGAAGGTAATTGATGCTGGTTATCCTATTATGACGG
The DNA here is from genome assembly GCF_900130045.1 of Leeuwenhoekiella palythoae. GTDB lineage: Bacteria > Bacteroidota > Bacteroidia > Flavobacteriales > Flavobacteriaceae > Leeuwenhoekiella > Leeuwenhoekiella palythoae. The sequence continues at coordinate 3,409 of NZ_FQXT01000007.1, read as the reverse complement.
CAGATGAAGTAGCTTTGTTGCCAGGGGAAGATGGTAGTGTTGGTGGTTTCAATGATATTAATACAATTCCAGGTGTTATTTGGGGTATTAATATTACACCAGAAGGTCAAGGATTAGCTTCTTTACTTTCTTGGTGGGGCTTTATGGACGCGTACAGTTATAGTTACGCGGCAGTAGGTAATCCAAAAGGTATGGATGCTGGATTGTATAGTAATTTTAGAGAAGACGATATTCGATTGAATCAATTCAGTTCAACTTTAAGACCTCTAGGTAAATTTTATTATAAAGGCGCCGAATTGAATGGTTTTGGATTGTTCTCAGGACCACAGGCAAACATTGACTCAGATTCGCATTATATGCGTTCCGCAGAAATGTATCTACTACATGCAGAAGCTGCGGCTGAAAATGGTGATTTTGCAGCTGCAAGAACTAGCTTGAAAGCAGTTTTAGACTTAAGATTAGATGATACTTCTTATATTGATGCTATGCCAAATAATCAGTTGGCAGACGAGGCTGCTTTGCAAGCGAGACTTGAGCTTTGGGGAGAAGGTCAATCTTATTTCATTATGAAAAGAAGACGTGAGACGCGCACTAGAGGGTCTAACTGGTTAGACTTTGCTGGGCAATCATTTAACCATAATGATGAGAGATTAACTTATGAAATTCCGCAAAACGAAATTTTGTTTAATACAAATCTGACGGATCAGAATTAATCATCATTATTGATGAATTTTAGAACCGGATAGCAATTCAATTGCTATCCGGTTTTTATTTGCAAGATATCTAGGTCTAGATAAATTGATGTATAATTGCGCGAGATAGAAGTATTAAATATTTTTTGATGATATTCTTCGTTATATATTTAGTTTCGCATATTTAAATAAGAGAGAAGTATGGGTTTTAGGATTAAACTTACTTGCATCATTGTATTAATGTTTGGTTTTAAGATGTTTTCTCAAGATAATTCTACAATTAGACGTGAAGGAGGAGGGAGAAACAGTTATGAAGACAGTTTAACCAATAGAGGTCTTAAAAATAGAGCAGCACGCCAACGCCCACCCTTAGATTTATACAAAATCATTTCAATTGAAAATGACACCACTATTGTAGATACATCACTTACGGTAGAAAAACTCTACAAGTATAATTACCTCAGGAAAGACAATTTTGAGTTGTTGCCATTTGCTAATGAAGGGCAAACCTATAATACGCTGGCCTATACTTTTGATAGTGAAAAAGTGATGCCTGAATTTGGAGCCCGCGCGCGGCATTTCAATTATATGGAGGTTGATGATATTTTTTATTATCAAGTTCCCACGCCGTTAACCGAGCTATATTATAAAAGTGTATTCTCTCAAGGCCAAAACCTTGATGCGTTTTTTACGATGAATAAATCTAAACGCTTCAATTTTTCTATCGCTTATAAGGGGTTGCGAAGTTTGGGTAAATATCAAAACGCACTTACCAGTACAGGGAATTTCAGATTCACGACGAATTATCAATCAAAAAATAACCGTTACAACGTTAAAGCGCATTATGTGGCGCAGGATTTATTAAACGAAGAAAACGGTGGCCTTACAGATCAAGCCTTGGTTAATTTCGGAGGAGGCGATTCTCAGTTCAATGATCGCGCTAGGCTGTCAGTTAACTTTGAAGATGCCGAAAGTATTCTCGATGGAGCCCGATTTTACATTAATCAGCGCTACGACTTAATTAAGCAGAATGACAGCGTCAATAAGAATAGAATTCAAATAGGGCATATCCTCAATTACGAAGACAAGTTCTTTGAATATAGGCAAACCACTCCCGCTACTGATCTATTCGGCGAATCTTTTGTGACTTCTAATTTGGTAGATCGCACAGATTATGAAGAATTGAACAATAGAGTCTTTGTAGAGTATTCAAACAATATATTAGGAACGCTAAACTTTCAGGCTAATCATACCTATTACAATTATGGCTATAACTCGGTGCTCGTTCGAGAAGATGAGACGATTCCCAATGCACTTCAGGGGGGTATTGTTGCAGTCGGAGCTTCTTATAGAAAAGCGTACAAAGGCTTTCAATTAAAAGGCGAAGCACAGACCAATGTGGTAGGTGACTTTTCGGGCTTAGATTTTAATGCAGAGGCCAGTTTTAAGCTAAAAGATAAAGCAGCATTTTCTGGCGGAATTCACATCAATTCTTCTCCTGCAAATTATAATCACTTGCTGTATCAAAGCAGTTACCAGAATTACAACTGGTACAATGCTGAAAATTATGAGAACGTAAAGACCAGTTCTCTCGATTTTAAGATGGAATCAAAAAAATGGTTCAATGCTTCTGCTAGTTTAGTGAGTATTGCAGATTATGCTTATTTTGGTAGAAATAATGCCGGCTTGGTGCAATCTTTTCAGGCAGATGCTAATGTCACCTATTTAAAATTCAAGCTCAATAAGGAATTTAGATTGGGCAAATTTGGTTTAGATAATACGGTGGCTTATCAAAATGTAAGTTCAGGGATGAGTTATTTTAATGTTCCTGAAATCATCACGCGAAACACCTTGTATTATACAGATGAATGGTTTCAAAAGGCGCTTTTCGTTCAAACAGGTTTTAGATTCAACTACTTTACTGAATATAATATGAACGCGTATGATCCTGTACTTGCCGAATTTTACGTTCAGAACGATCAGGCTTTGGGTGGCTTTCCGTTGTTAGATTTGTTTTTCAATATGAAAGTTCGCCAGACGCGCATCTTTTTCATCGCCGAGCACATCAATTCCTTGGTGAGTCCTTCGGATTATTATTCAGCTCCGGGTTATCCGTACCGGGATTTCACGTTTCGTTTTGGGTTGGTGTGGAATTTCTTTTTGTAGGTTTTGCTGTTTTTAACATCAACCTGGCTTTCGCTACTCGCTTTATTGCGCTTTTGGCAGCGCAATAAGAGCTCAAACAGGCCGCTCAATCCCTAACCCGAATATTTTTAATGGAGAAGAATCAGAATTTTTTGTGTAGTTCATCGAGTAAATCCAGTAAAATTCTGGATTTTGCTTTTTAGGAAGCTCTTTGAATCCTTCATTATTTTGGCTTCATCAGCATATGCAGAACTTTTTTCAAAAACTTTAAGAATGTAACTTCTTGTAAACAAGGTGTTAGAAAATTATTTTAAAAATACTTAAAAAAAGTGCTTGTGGGGTTAGATAATCGTTCTATATTTGCGCCTCCAAAATCGGATATAAAAAACGGTTTTATGTTCATAGAAATATAGATCAAGTAAACAATCTTAAGGTAAGCTTATAGGTTGTTTGTTGAAAACAAATGTTCGCTTAGAGGTTATTGATACCTTTTGGCGGCGCTAAGAAATAAAGTTTAAAAAAAGCTTGTTTTATAAAGGAAAAGGGTGGTATCTTTGCCTCCCGATTTTCGG
>NZ_FQXT01000005.1 GCF_900130045.1 Leeuwenhoekiella palythoae | reverse complement strand
GGCTATAGGTGTAAAGGCAGTAATGTCATAGCCGAGTAGTACTAATAACCCGTAAGCTTATGTACGTCTTCCCGCACTTTTTAGTGCGGGAGGAGCACTCTTATACTTATAATGATCAAATCAGATTTGTGATTGTAGTCTTTTTATTATTACCCAATATGTTAACTTATTAAAGTATGTGATTAATTCATACGACAGCTTAAGGTGGTTATAGCGACGGGGCTCACCTCTTACCATTCCGAACAGAGTAGTTAAGCCCGTTAGCGCCGATGGTACTACATCTCGTGGGAGAGTAGGTCGCCGCCTTGTTTTAAAAGTCTGCATCAATATCTGATGCAGACTTTTTTTTATAATAAAGTTAAATGAATCTTTAGCTTCCGGTTTTAAGAGAGTGTGTTTTGGTGTCTGAAGGGCTGGTGGCGAATCTTGGATCTGTGATGTAGGGCAGTCGTTTAATTTTAGAGACCTCTAAGGTGATAAAGTCAAACTCAGTGGTTACTTTAGCTTCTATATGATACAATCCCCGCGCGTAAATAGCACTGCGTTGCGCTACCTCAGGAAATAATACCGTGTCAAGCCAAGCCCCTTCAAAGTCTAGAAAAGTGCCGAAATTCATTCTTAATCCTTTTGCTGTTTTTGTGTTCTTGCAGGTAACTAAATATCCTGCAACTTTTACCTGTTGATCGATATACTCAGGAAGTTCTCTTGCTAAAATGTATTTATGCGGACTCTCTTTCATCAAAAAAAATGGATTGAACAAAGAGAAGCCTAACAATTCCATATAGTCAAAAGCATCTTCATATTGTGAAATATGAAATTTAGGAAGTGTGAAATCGTGTAGGGATATTTTAAAAAAGCTCTGCTGTAACTCATTTTCCGGGATTGTGTTTTCTTTATAGTGAGCTTCCCAAAGCAGGCTGCGTTTATCTTTTCCTAAACTTCTAAGCGCGCCTATCCTGATTAATAATTCTTGTTGCTCTAAGCTTACCGGAACGCGTTGAATAAAGTCGTCATAGGATGTGTATTTAGCGTGCACACGATTATTGATAATATTTAGCATCGTTTTTTTCTCAAGACCTTCTAAGTGCTGAAATCCTAAATAGATTGTTTTATCATAAATCGTTGTTTCAATTTGACTCTTATTAATACAAGGCGGTTCTATAGTTGCGCCGTGCATCTTTGCTTCGTGTACATAAAATTCTGCTTTATAGAAGCCGCCGCCATTGTTTAACGTAGCCACCATATACTCTAAAGGGAAATAACATTTAAGATAAAGACTTTGATAACTTTCGACAGCGTAGGATGCCGAATGTCCTTTGGCAAAGGCATAACCGGCAAAACTTTCTATCTGACGCCATATTTCATTTACTACTTCTTCGGGTTCACCATTGGCTATACAATTGCTTCTAAACTTATCTTGCACATACTGAAACTCTGCCCTGGATCTAAATTTACCGCTCATTCCGCGCCTAAGAACATCTGCTTCATCTAAAGTAAGTTTTGCATAATGGTGTGCTACTTTAATCACATCTTCTTGGTAAACCATAATTCCATAGGTGTCTGTCATAATATTCCAGAGTACGGGATGTGCTTCTTTACGTCGTTCAGGATTTCTATGTCGTAAGATATATTCGCGCATCATTCCGCTTTTTGCGACTCCGGGTCTAATGATAGAACTTGCGGCCACGAGCGTCTGATAATCACTTACGGCCAACTTTTTAAGCAACATACGCATTGCAGGCGATTCTACATAAAAACAGCCTATGCATTCTGCACGCGCGATCATCGCATTGATTTTTGGATCTTTAAAAAAAGGTTTTGGGTTACGTATATCTAAAAGTTGTGCTTCGGGTTGATTTTTTTTGATGATGCTAACGGCGTCTTTGATCTTACCTAAACCGCGCTGCCCTAAAATATCAAACTTGCACAGACCTACATCTTCAGCAATATGCATATCAAATTGTACTGTTGGAAAATCTTTAGGTGGTAAATGCGTCGCAGAAAAGTAATGAATAGGTCTATCTGAAATTAAAATTCCGCCGGCGTGAATGCTGAGATAATTAGGCTTTTTATGAAAATAAGCTGCATACTTAAGAATGAGCTGCGCAATCGAATCTAAGTCTGAAACATTAAACTGACCGCTACTCAACTTGTCTATTTCGGTTTTAGGGAGTCCAAAAACTTTCCCCAGTTCGCGTACGGCCCCGCTATGTTTAAAAGTGACATAAGAGCCTAGTAAAGCAACTTGATTGTTTTTTCCGAATTCTCTAAAAATATATGCCGTTACATCCTCACGATCCCAAGTAGAAAAGTCGATGTCAAAATCAGGCGGACTGCTTCTATATTCATTTAAAAAGCGTTCAAAATAAAGATCTAATTCTATAGGGTCCACATCGGTTATGCGTAACAAGTAAGCTACAATACTGTTGGCACCGCTACCGCGACCTACATAAAAATAATCTTGACTTCGGGCGTATTCAATGATCTTCCAATTGATCAGGAAAAAAGAAACAAAGTCTTTCTTCTTGATCAGTGTAAGCTCACGTTCTAGTCGCTCCCTAATTTTAGGTGTGATCTCATCGTAACGCTCTTTTAAACCCTTTTCACAAAGTGCTAAAAGATGCTTGTAGTCTTTTTGTTCGCTGCCAAAAACAGTTTTTAAATTTTGATTTTGACGCTCTTTAGCAAATTTAAAATCGATGCTGCATTGCTTTAATAATGCTTGAGTGTTTAATAGAATCTGCGGAAACTCTTCAAATAGATTTTCTATCTTTTTTGGATCAAACATCAACTCATCAGGCAAGGCCTGTGCTTCTTTTGGGAGTTTGCTCAGCAGACAATTCAAATCTATGGCACGCAGTAACCGGTGCGCATTAAAATCTCTTTTAGAATTGAAACTCACCGGAAGCAACAAGACCAATTTGTCGTGATAGGTGCTGTATTGAGAAAAGCGTAGCTTGTTTAAATCGTGAATACCAATACCTATAAACTCATTTTCACTGAAATGGGTTTTGTCTAATTCAAGTGCGCGTTCAAAAGCATAAATGGTGAATGCATTTTTAAAAGATGGAGCTGTTTCGGGGAAATTAGTTTTGTTATGAAGATGCTGAGCTAAAAAGTTATTGAGTTCAAGATAGCCTTCGTTATTTTTAGCAAGGCATACATAGCACTGTTCGATTCTGTTTCTAAAATCTACACCTAGCACAGGCTTGACTTTTTTTTCTTTTGCTTTGCGTACAAAATTGAGTCCGGCAGAAGTACTATTAATATCAGTAAGTGCAATAGTGTCCAGTTTATGATCTACCGCAAGATCAAGTAACTGCACCTCAGAAAGAGTGCCGTAACGTAAACTAAAAAAAGAGTGACAATTTAAATACATAAAATGCTTAGGTTGCTATAAATGCTACTGATGTCTGTGTGCTAAAATAATAGGCGGTTGCCCATTAAACGGATTGCCTTGTCCACCAATGGTGCGCGAACCTTCGCCCAGCGTTGCAGCGCGCATAATACTGCGGTCGCCGTAACGTAGGCGTATCGCATCCATCGCTTTATAGAGATTGACGGTGCGGCTAGTGTTTTCAAAAAGATCTATCTGGTAGTGTCCTTCGGTCAAGCCGCTGTAGCGCACACCTACTAATCGTATGAGCAGTCTGCGGTTATAAAGTTTTTCAAAAAGCTCTAAGACCTGCGGAATCAAGTTGTGATCTGCCGCGGTATATGGAATCTTAAGTTGTTTTGAATAGGTCTGAAAATCTGAATATCTCACTTTTACCGTAATGCAGGAAGTCAATTTATTGCCTGCACGTAATTGAAAGGCCAGATTTTCGGCCATTGCACGTATGGTTGTTTTGAGTTTTATGAGATCTGTGGTGTCTCTACCATACGTACGCTCACTAGAGATCGATTTGCGCTCGTGGTATTGCACAATAGGTGTGCGGTCAATACCATTTGCACGTTCCCAGATGACTCTTCCGTTTTTGCCAAAAACAGAAACCATCATTTCTACCGGCATTTGCTGTACCAGTCCCACTTTTTTAACGCCCAGATTACAAAACGTTCTAAAAGTTTTTTCGCCCACCATAGGAATTTTTCTGATAGAAAGTGGCTCGAGAAAGATTTTCTCAAAACCAGCATCAACCTTTAATTGGCTGTCTGGCTTAGCCTCATTTGTAGCGACTTTTGAGACGGTTTTATTCACTGAAAGGCCAAAAGAAATAGGCAAGCCTGTTTCTCTAATAATTTTAGTTCTAAGCTCTTTAGCAAATTTATAGCAACCAAAAAACCGATCCATCCCGGTAAGGTCTGCGTAGAACTCGTCTACACTTGATTTCTCTAAAACAGGCACTTGTTCCTGTAAAATATCGGTTACCATTTTAGAGAATTTGGTATAAACACTTGCGTTACCGCGTATGTAGGTAGCGTGTGGACAAAGCTGTCGCGCCATACGCATCGCCATACCAGAGTGTACGCCATAAGCACGACACTCATAGCTGGCAGCGCTCACCACACCACGATCGCCGGTACCTCCTACAATCACTGGTTTGCCTATGAGTTTGCTGTTTAATCTTCGTTCGCATGAAACGAAAAAAGTATCAAGGTCGAGATGTAAAATATTTCGGTTCATAATAAATAGGAATAAATACAAAATTATGGAAATATTCCTAATAAGTGAAAATCTCAAATTTTATTTGATGTTAAAACTTATGCGGCCTTGTCTGGTCTAGGATTGTATAGAATTGTCTGAAATATAATTTTGAAAGGCTTCTTTGTAGCCTTCAGAAACAGTTATGCGTTTTCCTGAAATGATAACTTGACTACGTTCTATTTCATCAATTTTATCTAACGAAATAATAAATGAGCGATGTATGCGCATAAAGTCAGACGGCAACTCTTGTTCTAAAGCTTTTAGACTTTTTAGGGTGAGCACCGGTTTTGACTGACTCGCGAGGTAAATCTTTATGTAGTCTTTTAAACCTTCAAAATACAGGATGTCGTCGAGTTCTAATTTTACCTGTTTATATTCAGATTTTACAAAAAGGTATTTTTTAGGCGGTGTGGTGGTAGTGTCAGTAGCTGTGCTAACTAACTTAAACCACGATAGCGCTTTGTTTGCCGCTAGTAGAAATTCGGTGTAATTAAAAGGTTTTAAAAGATAGTCTAGCGCATCAACTTTATAGCCTTGCAAGGCATAACTATCAAAAGCTGTTGTAAAAATAACACGCGTGGTTTTGCTAAGCGTTTTAGATAGTTCAATGCCTGTTAGATCGGGCATCTGGATGTCTAAAAAAATAAGATCTATTTGTTCTGTATTCAGAATTTTAAGCGCTTGAATGGCACTACTGCATTTTCCTTTTAGATCAAGAAAGGGTGTTTTTTGAACATAACTTTCTATAAGATTGAGCGCCATAGGCTCATCATCAACAACAATACAGGAAAGTTTAGGTTCTTGAGAAATACTCATCTAACAGGAATATTGAGCTTAGAGATAAATAAATCATTTTGCACATCTATTTTGAGCTTGTGATCATTACCGTAAATCAATTGTAAACGTTTATCTAAGTTAAGCAATCCTATACCAGAACCACTCTGATCTGTGGCATCTTTAGGATAATAATTGTTAACCGAAACAAATTTAATAGTTTCTTCTTCTACGCTGATTTTAAAATCAATGCGGGATAATTCAGTTGATGAGATCCCGTGTTTAAACGCGTTCTCGATAAGTGTGATGATCAGAAGGGGCGCTATTCTTACGTCGCCGGAAACTGTAGGAAAACTATAATTAACGATGACATTGCTAGAAAACCGCAGTTTCATCAACTCGATATAGGTTTTTAAAAAATCTATTTCTTTCTGAAGCGGTACATACTCGGTAGCGGTCTCATAAAGCAGGTAACGCATTAATTTACTCAAGCTGTGAATGGTTTCTTTAGCTTGGTCTGGAGCAATATCTACAAGCGAGTAAATATTGTTTAACGAATTAAAAAAGAAATGCGGCTGAAGCTGGTAACGTAAATACTGCAGTTCTGATTCAAGCTTGATCTTTTCAGCTTCTTGCGTGCGGGTCTCGTCTTTTTTCCACTTTTCGATGGTTTTAAATGCCAGTGCAAAAACTAACGGAACCACAAAAGTGATACTGTTTAAATAAATGAATAAACCCTCGTGAGGTGGGCGCTCTATAGTCTTGTTCTTGGCGAGAATATGCTCAAGATACATTTCTTTAAGCTCATAATTTAAAAACGCTAAAAGACCAATGAGAACCAGATTGATGAGGATAAAAACAGTGTTCTTTTTCTTAAACAGAAATGCATTGATCAGGTATAAATAATTCAGATAAAAAATAACTGCATACAAACCTAGAGGCACCCAGGTATTCATAGCTACCGGCGACAACTCTACCTGACCACCTGCTAAAAAATAGGGCGTAAAAAACAGAGCCGCCCACACCATAAGGTGCAGTAAGATTAGAATTCGTTTGTTTCTTGTGAAATGCATACTTGTTTTTTTATTGGCTCCGCCAAAGAGTTTAATATTCCGTCCCGATAGCTATTGGGATGTTTTGAAATTAAAAGTTACTCGTAACGTAAGGCCACAATAGGATCTAGAGCAGCTGCTTTGCGCGCAGGATACCAACCAAAGAATATTCCGGTGATGGCACATACTGCAAAAGAGATGATCACAGAATATAAAGTTACAATAGTGGGCCAGTTAAACACATTCTGAATGATCAAAGTTGCGCTGATGCCTAGAAGCACGCCTAAAATTCCGCCGGTGATGCTTATAAGAATAGCTTCGATCAAAAATTGAATCAAAATATCAGCTCCTTTACCGCCTACCGCCATTCTTAGTCCAATCTCGCGTGTACGCTCTTTAACCGAAACATACATAATATTCATAATCCCGATTCCGCCAATTAATAATGAGATACCGGCGATGGCTACCAAAAGTACGGTGAGAATTTCGCTGGTAGAACTCAGTGCGGTGATCAACTCTTCCATAGAAAAAACATTGAAATCATCTTCTTGCGGATTGGTGATCTGGTGGTTTTCTCTAAGAATAGCCGAAACCTCTTCAACGGCATCTGGCGCCTGCTCTTCATTTACTGCCGAAGCAACAATAGATTGTAAATAATCTATGGCCAAAATACGCTTTTGAACAGCAGTATACGGCGCCAGAATAATATCGTCTTGATCCTGCCCAAAGGTATTCTCGCCTTTAGGCTCAAGAACCCCAATGACTTTAAAAGGGATTTTATTAAACCGAATCATTTTACCAATAGGGCTCTCTCCATCAGGAAAAATGTTCTCAACAATGGTCTGGCCTATCACGGCAACTTTAGCGGCAGATTTAACTTCAGCGGAAGTAAACATACTGCCCTCTGCCAGCTCAAGTACGCGAATGTCAAGATACTCCGGAGTCACCCCATAAATAGAAGACGGCCAGTTATTAGCACCGCTAATCACTTGACCACTACCGGAAACTTGAGGCGAAATCGCGGTGAGTAAAGTCGCTTGATCTCTAAGGCTCTCATAATCTTCGAGCTTAAGACTTTGCATTTCGCCGGGATCAGTACGCACACCACCCTGCATTCCTGCGCCGGGACGTATCGTGATCATATTAGACCCCATGCTTGATATTTGAGTTTTTATACTTTGTGTAGAACCTTCTCCCACAGCAAGCATCGCAATGACTGAAGCAACACCAATTATAATCCCCAACATCGTCAAAAAAGTGCGCATCTTGTTCAGTTTGATAGCGCGCCAAGCGATCTTTAATAAGTTTAAAATTCTCATATTAATTTTCTTTAGGAAGCGCTGCAAGCTCTTGGGCAGCGTCTAAAATGTCTTCGTTGATTTTATCTGAAATGATAGTGCCGTCTTTTAAAATAATGGTGCGATTACTGAAGCGTGCTATATCATCTTCATGCGTTACAAACACAATGGTTTTGCCTTTTCGGTTTAAGTCTTGAAAAAGCGCCATGATCTCGTAAGAAGTTCTGGTGTCTAAGTTTCCGGTGGCTTCATCTGCTAGAATCACCACGGGATCATTTACCAGTGATCTGGCAATCGCTACACGCTGTTGTTGCCCTCCAGAAAGTTGTGCCGGGGTATGATCTAGACGCTCGCCTAATCCCACAAGATTTAAAGCGTCAATTGCGCGTTTTCTGCGTTCTTCAGAAGAAACCTTACTGTTGTATAAAAGCGGAAGCTCTGCATTTTCAATAGCTGAAGTTCGCGGTAATAAATTATACGACTGAAAGATGAAGCCAATTTTCTCGTTGCGTATTTGCGCGAGTTCGTTTCGGCTTAATGCATTTACGGCAACTTGATCAATTTTATAACTCCCAGAAGTAGGCTGGTCAAGACAGCCTAGAATATTGAGCATTGTACTTTTGCCGCTACCGCTTGAGCCCATTATGGTTACAAATTCACCTTCTTTTATAGCATACGAAATGCCTTTAAGGGCGTGAACGGTTTCGGTACCCATAATAAATTCACGTTTCAGTGTATCTATGTCTATGATCGTTTTACTCATGATTTTACTTTTTTCCGGGAGGTTTTGGCATAAAAGGGCTACTACTGTCTTCTGCGCCGCTTTCTGAAGCGGTAATTGTTTTTAAATTATACACCAGTTTAGTGCCGGCTTGCAAACCAGATTTAACCTCGATATTGATTCCGTCGCTTGCGCCTAAAGTAACTTCTACCGGTTTTAGTGAACCATCAGCGCCATATTGCCAAACTCTACTTTTTCCTTCGGAAACTTTAGGGATTTCGGACATGGTTTTATCAATTCCCTGTTGTTTGTAGTAGGTGTTGATCTCATTTAAAGCTGGATTGAAGTTTACCGCTTTAGCTTCCGTAGTCAATACATCATCAAGCTCTAGCGTGTAGATCGAAACGGTTGCGGTAAGTCCCGGTTTAAGTTTAAGGTCTGGGTTGTCTGCTTTTATGACTACCGTGTAGGTGATCACGCTTTCTTCTTCGGTAGGATCTAGACGCACCTGCGTTACTGTACCCGTAAATGTCTCGCCTTGATAAGCATCTACTGTAAAACTTACGCGCTGTCCCTCGGCAACATTGCCTATATCTGCTTCATCTACATCTGCTTCAACCTGCATTTCTTTAAGGTCTTTTGCGATGGTAAACAAAGTAGGAGTTTCAAAGCTGGCTGCTACCGTTTGTCCTTCGTCAACCTCTTTAGAAAGTACTACGCCGTCAATAGGCGAATAAATATCTGCATAACTCAAGTTGGTTTTTGCTTCCTGCAAATCAGAAAGTGCTTGAGTGACCGAAATTTTGGAGTTGTTGAAATTGTATTCTGCATCATCAAAATCTGCCTGACTGATGACCTCTTCTTCGTAGAGTTTTTTCTGTCTTGAGTAGATTTTATTATAATAATCGCGCTGAGTTACCGCATTAGAATAAGAAGCATTTGCTTGCTGAAGGGCTGCTATTAAATTGGTTTTGTCTAACTCGGCAAGGAGTTGACCTTTAGTGACTGTACTGTTATAATCTACATAGATCTTCTCTACTTCGCCTGATACTTGAGTACCTACTTCAACTTCAGTAAGAGGTTCTATGGTGCCGGTTGCGGTAACCATAGTGGTTACTTTTCCTTTGGTTACCGTTGTGGTTTCGGCGGTAATGGTTGTGCCTGAATCTGCACCGAAGAAGGCATAGCCTACCCCTGCGATAACGCAAACCAGTATAACGGCAAGAATTATTTTTGACTGTGTTGTTTTCATCTAATTAAAGTTTGATTTCGTTTCCTTGATAAAATTGAAGCAGCTGCGCATAAAGGATTCCTAGGTATTTTGCCTGAATGTAATTTTGCTCAGCATTGCTGTATGTGTTCTGGGTAAGCACCAAATCTGTGGTATTGATGGCGCCTACTTCATATTGTTTTTGAGCAAGTTCGTAAGAGTCTTTTGCTGCATTTCGGGCAGCCTCAGCGGCGATTAACTGTTCTTGAGAAGAGCGGGCATTTCTCCACGCGGTCTCTACTTTATTATAAAGTTCTTTTTCTTGAGTACGCAGGGCGATGTTTGCTTTTTCAATATTGATTTTGGCGTTTTGTACGTTGGCTTTAGTCTGACCTCTATTAAATATGGGCACACTTAAAGAAAGTCCCAGACGCTGGTTGAAATTAATATCAAACTGATCTGTAAAACTCATATCCTGTATGCTGGTATATCCACTACCTAAACTACCTGTTAAGGATAGTGTTGGGAGATAGGCGCCTTTTGCGATCTCAAGATCTTTTTCTGAAATGTCAATGTCTAGTTTGCTAGCGGCAATTTCCGGAAGGGTATTCAAAGCATTGTGATAGACGTCTACTTTGTTTAGCAGCAGTGTGCTGCCGTTATAATCAATATCAGGATCAACGATATCAAAGTTGGTCTCAGGCTCAAGTTCTAGCAATTGTCGTAACAGCAGCAATTGAGCTTCATAACTGTTTTGAGCTTGAATCAATTCGTAATTATTAGATGCTTCCTGAGATAAAGCATCAGAATAATCTTTTTTAGCGATTGCTCCCGCATCATAACGTGACTTAGCAATTTTTGATTCTTGTTGTGAACCTGTTAATGTATTTTGTGCAACTGCAATTGCTTCTTTATAGTATAAGGCTTGAAGATAGGCTTCGGTAAGACTTAACGTGATATTGTTTTTAGCTTCCTCAATAAAGAGCGCACTTTGATCAAGCAACAGGGCGTTTTGATCTATTTGATTATTCAGTTGTGAACCTTGAAATAATGTGATTGAAGTATTTAAAGAGGTGCTTGTGCTAAAGATATCCTGATTTACATAGTTGCTGGTAATGGGGTCAATGCTGTAACCGCGACTGTAAGATTCAGATGCGCTACCGGTAAGATCGGGTAATCGTTGTTGTTTTGATTGCTTGTAGTTTACCGCGGCACTGCTTGCATCTAATTGGGCGTCTAGAACCGTAAGGTTGTTCAGAGCAGCATAATCGATACAGTCTTGCAATGACCAGGTAACTTGATCAGGATCTGTTTCGGTAAGTTTCTGCTGAATTGCTTCAAGCTTTTCTTGAGCTCTTGATAGCAGCGGAAACAATACAATTAGTATGATGAGGTATTTTTTCATTTGGCTATTCATTAAAAATGATAGTCCAAAATACCTGAGTTTAAAGCAGTTTTACACTACGTAATAGAAGTTGAGCGCGATTCTCTAGACGAATCCCGTTGTTTTATAGAAGTTATTTTTTAGTTAACTGAAGAATTATGTAAAAACAGAGTATGCCTGGGTTGTAAAATTAGTGCTAAGCTATTTGATTTAAATTCAGGTTTTCATAGGTTTCTTGAATGAGGGCTTTAGAGTATTTACGTTCTAAGCGTCTCAACGTAAAATGTGCAGTAGCCATTTTCTGAAAATGCGAGATGAATAAAACATTGATTGAAGCGCCAGCGGCAGCCCCAATAACAGGGATGGCCTGAGCGGCAAATTTTTCACCTACTTGTACACTAAAACGCGCCGCCACCTGGTTAATGAGTTTTGCAATAGGAGCTGCAGTTTGAGCAGTGATCGTTTCTATGATCTTTTTAGTGCCATTTTCGGCAATATAAGCGCTGGCTTGATTCATCGTGGTGTGTAGTGCGGCTCGAGTCGCATAATAGCTGGTGTCGAGTTCGTCATCGTGTTCAGAAGTTCCGCCTAGCGCGAAGACTTGTAAACAGGCTAGTTGGGTATCGATACTATGAATATCTTCACCTTGACTTCGGGCGATATCCATTATGGAGCGCATCATAAACTTAGTAGAGAATAATAAATCTGCTGTAAAACCCGCCACACCAAAAAATCCACCTGTAGCTCCGGAAATTCCGGTGGCGAGTTTATAGGTTAAATTAGAAGAAGGCAGGCTGCGCTTTTCGGGTTTTAGCGTTTTTAAATTGGCTTTTACAGCTAACTGTAATGCTTTTTGAATCGTATCACTAACCTTATTCTGAAGATTTTTTGGTAAAAGCTCTAATCCTGAATCTATGGGCGTGCCAATGGTATTGAGCGCGCGCATCAAAAAGGAAATCTCATCAAGGTCTTTGCGGGATTTTTTGATGAGGGCTAGGTCTTCTAGCGAAATTTTATCTGTTTTAGTGAGTTGCGTCATGAGTGTTATTCAACAGTTATAAGCCTAAGATACACTTTACAAATTAAGCGCGAATACAGCTAAATGATAATATGTAGTTAAAACGAAACTTTAGAATTTTTATTGGCGCAGCAAGTGGTATGGGATAAAAACAAAAAACCCTGAAACATTTGTTTCAGGGTTTAATTTGTGGTACCTCCAGCCCCGATGCTTCGGGGGAACCAGGGTTACTTTTTATTTAAAATATTAAACAGCAAATAGGGATCATCAATTATTTTCTGAATAAATTTCTTACTCTTCATGCGTTTTATAAAGCGTTCAAGAAATAAAGCTTCGGTTCTGTCCTTACAAGGAAAAGATAGCATTAGTTTCCAGTCACTCGCAGCTTTTGTATAAGCAGTTTTAATTGCGTGGTTGTTGTGTATAATTATGCGCTCTTGAATATTTGATGTTTCACCGGTATAGAACTTATCTAGATCCTTTGAATAAATGATGTATAAATAGTGTTTCATTTTGATCTAAAACAAAAAACCCTGAAACAAGTGTTTCAGGGTTTAATTTGTGGTACCTCCAGGAATCGAACCAGGGACACACGGATTTTCAGTCCGTTGCTCTACCAACTGAGCTAAGGTACCTCGCCAAAGCGGCTGCAAATATAAAATCAATTTTTAGATTGCACAACAGTTAAATGAAAAAATCTGCTAATAATTTTTATTCCTTTTTCTAATTATATGATTGCGAGGTATTAGGTATTTGTATTTTTACCAAAAAAAATTGACTTATGATCAATCTTGCTATAGATTTTGGAAATACTCGCGTAAAATATGGCGTATTTCAAAATTCAGAGTTAAAACTAACCTGGGCAGGAAGCGTGTCTGATGCTAAGACAAAGCTGGTTGAATTACAAGAAACCTATGTCATTGATAAAGCAATGCTTTGTGCTACGGGCAATTCAAAAGATTTTGTCACGTTTGTAAAAAAAGCAGGTCTTTCAATTGAGGTTTTATCGTCACAGACACCGCTGCCGTTTGCAAACGATTATGAGACACCACAAACACTAGGTGTTGATCGTATCGCTCTGGTGGCTGCTGCTCAAAAGTTGTATTCAGGAAACCATGTTTTGGTTATTGATGCAGGTACGTGTGTGACGTACGATTTTAAAGATGCTTATGATGTTTATCAGGGAGGTGCAATCGCTCCGGGGTTGCACATGCGTTTTAAAGCGATGCATGAGTTTACGGCAGGTTTGCCGCTTGTGGCTTATCCTGAGGCAGAGGTTCCGGTGATTGGCAAGAATACAGAAAGTGCCATGCAATCTGGTGTGATTAATGGATTGATTGCCGAAATAGAAGGTGTAATGCGTTGGTATCAATTAAATTATAAGCAATTAACGATTATTTTAACAGGAGGGGATGGGCTATTTTTGTCTAGTAGGTTAAAAAATGGCATCTTTGCGCATTCTAATTTTCTCCTGGAAGGACTGAATTATATAATAGAATTTAATAGAGATTAATGATAAAAAGAATATTAGTAGTTGTTTTAATTACCATCACAACTTCTGCATTTGCTCAGGAAGGAAATTCATCACCGTATTCATTTTATGGCTTGGGGCTCTCTAATTTTAAGGGGTCAATAGAAAATCAAGCGATGGGAGGGTTAAGTATATTAGGAGATAGTATACATACTAACTTTAGAAACCCTGCCGGATATGGCGCACTTAAGCTCACAAACTTTACCATTGCCGGAAGTCATCGGGAAGTAAATCTAGAATCTGATAATCAAACAGGTTCTACCACTTCTACTACCATAGACTATTTATCTTTAGCTTTTCCTGTGTCAAAAAGAGTGGGTGTTGGCTTCGGTCTGATCCCTGAAACTTCTGTTGATTATGAAATTTTTGAAGGTGATGATGAAGCGCTCTCACAATATACCGGGAGAGGCGGAGTCAATCGCGCTTATTTAGCTGCGGGTGTTGAGTTGTTTAAAGGCTTTAGAATTGGTGCAGAAGGAAGCTATAATTTTGGAAGCATTAAAAACGAGAGTATTCAAGCTAACGTTGATCAGCAATATAGCGTGCGCGAAATCAATGAGTCTGATGTAAGCGGGTTTACCTATAACCTAGGCGCTCAGTTTGAAACAACACTGACCAGAGATTATAAAATTTTTACTTCTGCGAGCTTTCAGCCGGAAACCACCCTTACGCTGGAAAATGAGCGTGCTTTAGAATCTGTAATTTATTCGCGCTTAGATAATGCAGTTATAGGCGTGGTGGATTCTCAGGATATCCCGGTAGGAGATACCGAGTTTATTAATCCAAATACATACTCGTTTGGTTTAGGTACAGGTCAAGTAAATAAGTGGTTTGCCGGTGGTCAAATTGAGTTTTCTGAAACGAGTAAAATGACCAATAGAGCATTTAATATTGCAAATGCTTCTTATGACGATTCATTTAAATATCGATTGGGAGGTTATTTAGTTCCTGATTATAATTCACTTACAAGTTATTGGAATAGAGTGACCTATAGAGTGGGTGCGCGCTATGAAGAATCAGGATTATTAATAGAAAATCAGTCTATTGATGAGTTTGGCATATCTTTTGGACTTGGGTTACCGTTAGGAAGAGGATTCAGTAATGCCAACATCACTTTTGAGTATGGGCAACGCGGAACAACAACCGCCGGTCTCGTAAAAGAAGATTTTTTTAAAGTTGGTCTTAGTTTATCGCTTAACCCGCTTAGACCGTGGTTTGTTCCTAACAAATACAACTAAAATTCTTAATATTGCTTTTTTAAACCTTACAATGATGAAAACTAAACTGACATTACTTTTTATAGCCCTTGTGGGAGCTGTAAACTTCGTGAGCGCTCAAGCAACCGAAGAATGCATTACCACAATGTCTATTTTTTCAGAACACGCAAAAGTTAAAAACTATGATGCGGCTTATGAGCCTTTCATGAAATTGCGTAAAGATTGCCCAACCACTTCTTATGCACTTTATCAATATGGAGAGCGTATTCTTCACCATAAAATCGAGAATTCTACCGGTGCAGAGCAGAAAGCATTTCTTGCTGATTTAAAGAAATTATATAAAGAGAAAAAAACACATTTTGCAAGCAAAGCAAAAGAAGGTGATGATATTGCTGATGTTGCACTCGTAATGAATGAGAATAACATTGGTACTGCTGAAGAGCAATATGCAATGTTTAACGAGGCTTGGGAGACTGATAAAGAGACTTTCAACAATGCTAAAGGACTTTATGTGTATTTCAACTTAGCTGTTGAATTACAAGAAGCAGGCAAAATTGAATTACAAGAAGTATTTGATCTTTACGATGCATTACAAACTAAGATCACAGATGTTCAGAATGATTATGCAGAGCGTCTTCAGAAGATTTTAGAGAAAAATGAAGCAGGTACTGCGTTAACTTCACAAGAGAAAAGAGTGGAGCAAATTGCAGAAGTAAACCTTTCAAACTATTCTAAAATTGCTGCTGGTATTAACCAGAAATTAGGAGTGCTTGCAGACTGTGATCGTTTGATTCCTTTTTATGAAGCAGATTATGAAGCTAAGAAAAATGATGTTGCTTGGGTAAGAGGTGCAGCAGGTCGTTTGATCTCAAAAGAATGTACAGATAGTGAATTATTTGTTACTCTTGTTGAGCAGTTAAACACTTTAGAGCCTTCAGCTAAAACTTCATACTACTTAGGTCGTCTTGCTGAGCAGCGTGGTGAAGATGCAAAAGCACTTCAATACTACGAGGAGTCTGCAGAGCGTCAAGATGATCCTGCTGAAAAAGCTAAAGTATATTACAGACTTGCAGAAAACTTTAGAGGTAAAGCAAGCTATAGTAGAGCTCGCGGATACTACCAGAAAGCGGTAGCGGCTCAGCCTTCTATGGGTATTGTGTACTTAAGAATTGCAGATATGTACGCTAAAAGTGCCAACAACTGTGGTAACACACGTTTTGAGAAATTAGCGATCTATTGGTTAGCTGCAGATATGGCTGCACGTGCAGGACGTATTGATCCTTCATTAGCAGATACAGCTAATAAAACTGCAGCTGCTTACAGAGGTCTTGCTCCTACAAGAGAGATGATCTTTAGTGAAGGAAATGCAGGACAACGTATTTCATTCAGCTGTTGGGTAGGCGGTAGTGTAACCGTACCTAGTCTATAAGTGAGTAAAAACTCAAGACATATAATCTTAAACTTAGTCACAGCATTTGCTGTGACTTTGTTTTTTAGCTGCGGAAACAACACTGAAGCGATTCAGAAATTCAATCAGCGCTCAGAAGGTCCTTCGGCAGAAGGTGAGGGAGTGTTGTTAAAATACACAGATTCTGGTAAGGTTGTGGCTACGCTAAAAACTCCGTTGATCATCGAGTATGGGTTGGTCGACTTAGCGTATGAAGAATTCCCAGAAGGGGTTGCGGTGACTTTTATAGATGATAATAAAAAGGAGAACTACATCACTTCAGATTATGCGATTCGGTATAAACGTACCAATCTTATAGATCTTAGAAAAAATGTGGTGTTGATTACCAGCGATTCTACCAGACTTGATGCTTCGCAATTGTTTTGGGATCAAAAGAATAAATGGGTGTTTACAGATAAACCTTACACCATTAAATTTCCTGATGATTCTTATAATAACGGGGATCTTTTTGACAGCAGTGAAGACTTTAAAAATTTTATATCTTTAGATAATCAAAGCCGAATGTATGTAAGTGAAACTGCAACTGAGGCACCTAACGACAGCATACAATAATGTCAAAATACTTTAAATACTTCGAATACGCCTACCTGTTCTTTGCTGCGCTCTTTTTATTTGAAGCCGTAAGAATTTGGAGTACAGAGCCTAATAAGGCATATGTATTCTTATTTTTTGTGGCAGTAGCCATAGGGATGTATTTCTTCAAGCGTAGGTTTAGAAAGAAGTACGAGCAACGCAATCAGAATTAATCAATGGAGACTGATATTCTCATAATTATTATTTCCTTGATTTTGTCTGCATTCTTTTCCGGGATGGAGATTGCGTATGTTTCTTCAAATAAAATTCATATTGAGATTGAAAAAAAGCAAAACGATCTCATAGCAAAAGTACTTACTAAGCTTACTCAGAAACCGTCAAAGTTTATTGCGACAATGCTGGTGGGTAATAATCTCGCACTAGTAGTGTATGCCTATTATATGGGAGGAATTCTTCAATCTTGGATTGAAGGCGCGAATTTTGGTTACCCGTGGCTGACTGATTTTTTTGTAGAATTCAGTTTGTTGACGCAAACGTTGATCTCAACGCTCTTAGTACTTATTACTGCCGAATTTCTTCCTAAAGTATTCTTTCAGATTTATGCTAATTCCCTGCTGAAAATATTTGCTGTACCGGCGTACCTTTTTTATGTCGCATTCAGTTTTATCTCTTCCTTTATCATTTGGATTTCTGATAAGGTTTTAAAAAAATTCTTTAAAACGGAAGGAGATGAGGTGCAACTCGCGTTTACAAAAGTAGAATTAGGGAATTATATCACCGAGCAAATTGAGTCGGTAGAAACTAACGAAGAACTCGATTCTGAAATTCAGATTTTTCAGAATGCGCTGGAGTTTTCCGAAGTAAAATCCCGAGAGGTGATGATTCCACGTACCGAAATTGTAGCGGTAGAAAAAGAAGAATCGCTTTCGGAGCTTAACGCGATGTTTACAGAGACCGGACTTTCAAAAATATTGATCTATCAGGAGTCTATCGACGATATTGTTGGGTACGTGCATTCGTTTGAGCTGTTTAAAAAACCAAAAAGCATAACCGATATTTTGCGTCCGGTGATTTTTGTGCCCGAAACCATGCTGGTTAAAGATGTGCTGAATATTCTTATAAAGAAGCGTAAAAGTATCGCGGTTGTGATCGACGAGTATGGTGGAACCAGTGGGATGATGACGGTTGAGGATATTGTAGAAGAGCTTTTTGGAGAGATTGAAGATGAGCACGATAGCGTTGTGCTTATTGAAGAAGAAGTTGCAGAAGGTGTGTATAAATTTTCGGCGCGATTAGAGGTTGATTATATCAATGAGGCTTATAAGTTAGAGCTACCCGAAGATGAAAATTATGAGACCTTGGGCGGACTCATTGTTAACCATACCGAAGGAATTCCAGAAGAGAATGACGTGGTGGATATAGAAGGCTACCAATTTCATATCATACAAACTTCAAACACTAAGATCGAGCTGGTGCAAGTACGCGTCATAGAAAGCGATTAAGGTCTTCTCAATTCCATTAACAATACTTTTTATTTTGGCGATTTTAGATTTTATTTTTTCATATAAAATGGTATTTTCGCCCACTATTTGACAAACACTTAAGAAATGGCAGTTTTAAACAAAATTAGACAGCGCTCTGTATTTTTAATTGCGATCATCGCCTTAGCATTATTTGCATTTGTATTGGCAGACGTATTTAAAAACGGTGGTTTTTCTACAGATAAATCGCAGCGAATTTTAGGCTCTGTGAACGGTGAAGATATCGAGCAGCAAGAATTTGCGCAATTAGTAGATAACCAGACCGCGCGTTACGGTAACAACATTACCAATACTCAGGCGGTAAATGCAGCTTGGGAACAAGAAGTGCGTCGTATCATTCTTGATGAGCAATACGAAGAGTTAGGTATAAGCATTGAGCGTGATCGTATAAATGATCTGCTTAAAGAAGCTTTGCAAAGTGATCCTAATTTTCAAAACGAGAATGGTGTTTTTAGTGAGCAGAAACTTAGAGAGTATATCGCTACGTTAAAATCTACTAACCCGCAAATGTATGAGCAGTGGGTGGCTTACGAGCAGCAGCTTGCAAAGAATGAGCAGCAGCAAATTTATTTTGATTTGATCAAAGCTGGTTTGAATACAAGCTTTAAAGAAGGTCAAATGGATTTTGAAATGGAAAACAACCTGCGCGATTTAGAATATGTGCAAGTGCCTTACACTTCAATTCCTGATGAAGAGGTTACAGTTTCTAAAGAAGAGATTACAGCGTATATTAAGGAGCACGCTAACGAATTTCAAACTGAAGCTGCGCGTAACATTCGTTATGTGAAGTTTAGTGAAGATCCAACTTTAAGTGATGAAGAAGCAGTAAAAGCAAATTTATCTGAATTGCTTGAGAACCGAGTAGAGTATACAGCGGCTACAAAAACTAACGATACTGTAGCAGGTTTAGCAAATACTACAAATCCTGAAGATTTTGTAAACGAATATTCAGACGAGCGCTATACTGATCTGTATATTTTTAAAAATGAATTACCGGCAGATGCTTCTGACGAACTTTGGGCATTGAATGAAGGTGATGTATATGGGCCATATAAAGATGGTGCTGCTTTTAAAATTTCAAAAGTGGTAGCAGTGTCTCAGATTCCTGACTCGGTACAATCTTCACATATTTTACTTACCTATCAAGGTTTGGCAAACGCGGGTGCACAAACACGCACCAAAGCCGAAGCTAAAGCGCTTGCAGATAGTCTTGCCGGGGTAATAAAAGGAAATGCTTCAAAGCTTGCAGAATTAGCTCCTGAGTATTCAGCAGACGGAAGCAAAGAAAAAGGCGGAGATCTTGGTTACGCGACCAAAGGTCGTTTTGTACAACCTTTTAACGACTTTATCTTCGACGGAAAAACCGGAGATGTTGGAGTTGTTGAATCACGTTTTGGCTATCACGTAATCCGTATTACTGATCAGAAAAATGTTCAGCGTGCAATTAAATTGGCGACCGTAACTAAAGCTGTTGAGCCTTCTCAAGAAACCATTAACAATGTGTTTAACGAGACTACTAAATTTCAAATGGCAGTCACAGAAAACAAAAATGGTTTTGAAGATGTGGCAAAAGAAGGAGGTTATAATGTACGTCCTGTAAACAGTATCAAGGCTCTTGATGAGACGTTACCGGGACAAGGAAGTCAGCGTGAAATCATCAGATGGGCATTTGATGAAGAGCGTAAAACCGGAGATGTTGAGCGTTTTAATGTTGATGGTGGCTATCTTGTGGTGCAACTTACTAAGAAAACAGAAAAAGGTCTTTTGCCTGCGGATGAAGCTTCACCACGTGTGACGCCTATCGTACGCAATCAGAAAAAAGCTGCGCAGATCAAGAAGAATATTTCAGGGTCAGATTTAGCAGCTATCGCTAGTGCGAATAATGTGACGGTTCAAACTTCTCCTGGTGTAAACCTTAAGAACCCTACTTTGGCTGGTTCTGGTACAGAACCTAAAGTTGTGGGTAAAGCATTTGGTTTAGAAGAAGGAAATGTTTCTGCTCCTATTGAAGGAAACCGCGGTGTATATGTGGTTAAAGTAACTAAAATTACTCCGGCGCGTGAACTAGACAATTATGCAAGTTTTGCGGTTCAGAAGCAAAATGCTGACCGTGCTACTGTAAATATGCGCGTAGTACAAGCTTTAAAAGATGCTTCAGAAATTGAAGATAAACGTTCTAACTTTTACTAGTAGAAACGTTATTTAAAATAAAAAAGCGCCGCACAATTGTGTGGCGCTTTTTTTATTGGCGCCGCCAAAGGATTAATATTCCGAGGCTTGCCGTGAAATTGAAAATTTGTTTCTAACTAATGCCTTACAGGCTTACTCTGGGATGGTTTACGGGTAGTTCTAAAAGGAACAATCGCGCTGCAAAAGTTTGTCTTCAGACTATTAATTAGACTGAATGGGCATCCTTAGCTGAATATCATTTCGTCAAAGCTAAGTATGGTTTCATAGCCTTTGGCTCTAAAATAATTCTTCGCTTCAGGACCACCGGTAGCTAAAATAAAATCACCACCCCAGGCACCGAGACTTTTAATGCTTCCTTTAAAATCAGGAAATAAGTTTTGCTTTACGGTTGGGATGTTCAAAACAGAAGCAATGATGCGTTCATGGGCTTCTATAAGCACATTAAAGCTGAAAATACTATCAACGGTCAATAAAGTTTCGGTAATACCGGAAACCTTCTGAATCGCCTCTTTTTTGCGTGCTTCGGGTTGCTTGCGGTAATTGGCGATAGCTTCACGACTGTTTTGTTTTTTATTGAGATAAACAAAGAAAAGCTGATCGCTAAAATCAGGATAAAAATTGGTTTGAAAAACCTGCGGAATGCCCTCAGAGCTTTGATACAAAATCGGGCTGTCGTTTCCTGCGCAAGCAATATCATAACCGCTTCCGCCAAAGGTGAGTTCGAGCAGTTTATAAGCATCAACTTCTGCCCACTGTGCAAGCATATAAATCAAAGTCGACGAACTGCCTAATCCCCATTTTTGATGAAATTCCAATTGCGTAGTCACTTTTAAAGAAGGTTGTTCTTTAAGAAATTCGGGATTCAATTTTTGAGCTGCAAGTAGAATTTGCAGTAAACGAATTTCAGGATTTTCAGACGCTGCTGGTTGCGATTGTTTAAATAATGCATAATCTAAATGAAAGGTAAACCAGACCTCGCCAGATTCTTTCAGTCCTTCCCAGGTGATACCGGGTTGTTCAGCTTCGGCTACCGTTAACTTCTGACCTTTTTTAGTAGGAATGGCAAGAGCTAATGCTCCATCAAGTACAAGGTATTCGCCGGTGATCAATAGTTTTCCGTGGCCATAAAAGTGTTGTGGCATATTATTCGGTTACATTTTCGGGATTATCAGAAATTGATTTTTGAAGTGTGTAAATGGCATTTACAGCATCTTTAGTGGCTGTATTGGCCATTATCGCTACGGCAATCTCTTTATGAGGAAATACCACCACGTGGCAGTAATAGGTGCCTGAACTTCCGTCGTGATAACTTATCTGATGGCCGTTTTTAGAAATGTTTCCCCAGCCATAAGCATAATTGTCAAGTCCAAAATGCAACTCTTGGTAAGCCTCTGCTCCGAGAAAATTATCTTTTCCTAAAAGTCCTTGAAGGTGCAGTTGTAAAAACCGAGCATAATCCTGACTGTTCATTGCAATATCTCCTGCGCTAGACATATACGCGGGTAATTTATATTCGTGATCAGGACCTAATGCCGTCAGCGTGCCTTTTGAGTTTATATGCCCCCAAGGATTGGTATCATTTTCTTTGCTTGGGAAGCCTACAAAATAATCTAAGTCCAAAGCGTTCATAGTTTCATTAAGCAAAGTTTTAAACGGCTTTTCAGTGGATTTCTCTAACATAAGTGCGGCAATTACATAGCCGGCGTTAGAATATGTGCCAGGATCTGAAGGTTTTTCTTTTAGAATTTCCTGTGTAAATGCATAGCGTTTTTCGCTTGTTGAACCTTTTAGAGTATTGAATTTTTCCAGATCTACACCTTTAGTATAGGCGTTGATCCCCGCGTTATGCGACAGCAATTGACCCAGCGTGATATCTAGGTAAGCAGGATTACTGCTGTTTTCTAATTCAGGAAATAACTGAAAAAATCGTGTGTCCCAGTTAATAATTCCTTGTTCACTCAAATGCTTGGCGATAAACGCGGTGATGGCTTTAGAGTTACTCCCTAAATGAAATTTAGCGTCTTGGGGTATTCGAGCTTTTTTAGCAGTCCTAACTTTGCCGTTTACAAAAGAAAATATACTATCTGGAGTGATCAAATTAACAGATATCGCCGGAATCTGATGTGCTTGCTGTGCTTTCTTGACCTGAGACTGAAAAGCTTCAGTGAATTGCTGAGCAAACCCAAAACTGCTGATTAGCATTAAAAGTAAGAGTACAGACTTTTTCATAAATTTTGGTTTAACGCAAATTCAAATTACTGATTGAAGCGCTTTTTGTCACCTTTAATTTAAGCGTTTTGTGCCGATTTTCGAAGGTTGGTTATAAGATTCTCTACGGCGCTGTAGGTGACTTTGTTGGTCTTGAAATGTTGAATTGCCTGATTCTTTTCTTCCTCAGATGCTTCAAATTGATTGAGCATATTCATCAGATGCATTTTCATATGCCCTTTTTGGATCCCGGTAGTGGTCAAGGATTTTACAGCGCCAAAGTTCTGCGCAAGGCCGGCTACTGCAATGATTTCCATAAGCTGTGGTGCACTTGGGTTGCCCAGCATTTCTAAATTCAACTTCACTAGAGGATGTAATTTTGTCAGTCCGCCCACAGTACCTAATGCCAATGGGATTTCAATCCAAAATTTAAAAATGCCGTCTTCTATGGTTGCGTGGGTTAAACTGGAGTAGCTTCCGTCTTTGGCAGCGTAGGCGTGAGCAGCAGCCTCAATTGCTCTAAAATCATTGCCGGTGGCGAGCACTACGGCATCAATACCGTTCATGATGCCTTTGTTGTGTGTGACCGCGCGATAAGGCTCAACTTCTGCAATGCGCACAGCTTGTACAAATTTGTTTGCAAAGAGCTGTGGATCGATCCCATCTGCTTCTGAAAGTTCAGACACCGGGCAGCTTACTTCTGCGCGTACAACACAGCCGGGAACATAATTACTCAAAATGCTCATGATAACCACAAGCTCTTGATCAGCAGATTTAAAAGAAGCCTTTTCATTATACAAACGCTGCCAACTCTCGGCGATCTGCTCTAGGCACGTATTGATAAAATTGGCGCCCATTGCATCAAGCGTTTCAAACGTAGCGTGCAGTTGATAATAGTGTTCAAGCGCATTGGTTTTGTTGACAAGTTTAAGGGATTTTAGACCTCCGCCGCGACGCTCCATAGATTCCGTATGCGGTTTTAAATCTTCGATGATCTGCGCTTTTTGTTCTTCAAAAAAAGCACTGATCTTTTTAGAATCTCCGGAAAAAGTAAAGTGAACCTGACCTATTTTTTCGGTACCTAATATTTGAGTTTTAAATCCGCCCC
The DNA here is from genome assembly GCF_900130045.1 of Leeuwenhoekiella palythoae. Classification (GTDB taxonomy): domain Bacteria; phylum Bacteroidota; class Bacteroidia; order Flavobacteriales; family Flavobacteriaceae; genus Leeuwenhoekiella; species Leeuwenhoekiella palythoae. The sequence continues at coordinate 323,914 of NZ_FQXT01000005.1, read as the reverse complement.
GTGACATCCAGAATTTTGCAGCTTTACTCGCTGCTGCTACCACCGAACTTTCTTCGATCGCCATGGGGATGGCAAAACTCTTATTGTTGATGATAAAATTAGGAGCAATGCCGAGCGGAAGATAATAGTTAGAAATGGTGTTTTCTATAAACTCATCGTGCAGCTGTTGCAGTTTTTGATCATCATTCCAGTATTGCTTTAAAATTTGGGTAGCATTTGCGTTAGACGACAAGAAGTTTGAAGTTAACCAAGCTATTTTTTCATCTTTGGTCAATCGGGAAAAACCTTGAATGGTGTGTGGCATAGCAAAAAATAGTATTGAAAGTCAGCGTACTTTTGTTTTTAGAAAGTGACGCGCCAACAGGCAATTTAATTGAAATTCTAAAATTCAGGTTGCCGGGTAAAGATAGTATTTTGAATAGGTTAGTGCTGAAGAAATGCATTTTCAAAATCAAAAGAGAATCCAAATTCTTAAGAAAGAGGGCAATTGATGAAACCCATTTATAAATCGACAATTGTCTTCCGTAATAAAAATGATAAAGCAACGCAGTATTTTACGCAAATCACTGCGTATTTAACAACGAAATTGACGGTTCTTTAGTTAATTTTTAGTAAAATTGGCGGTCTATTTTTTACGATATAATAACTATGAATATTAGAAAAACTACCCTTTTGCTATTATTGCTGGTAGCGGGAGTGGTCACTGCACAGCAAAAGAATATCACCCTAGAAGAAATTTACGACGGCACCTTTAGAATGCAATATCTTGACCGACTGCATTCTATGAATAACGGGAAAGAATATGCCGTTCTCAATACCGACCGCAACACGGGAACAAAAACACTAGATGTTTATAGTTATAAAACCGGTGAAAAAGTAAATACCTTGATCAATTCAAGCGAGATCGACGGGCTGGATTACTTTATTGGTTACACGCTGAGTGCAGATGAGAGCAAAGCTTTACTGAGTACAAAATTACGCTCTATCTACCGTCGCTCATCGTTAGGCGTTTATTACGTTTATGATTTAGATACCAAAGAATTGGTTCAGGTTGCTGAAGAAGCTATTCAGGAGCCTACTTTCTCGCCAGATGCTTCAAAAGTAGCTTATGGCCGTGATAACAATATTTATATTAAAGATCTGTCTAGCGGAACGACCACGCAAGTAACTACAGACGGAGCTAAAAATAAAGTGATCAACGGGATCACCGATTGGGTTTATGAAGAAGAATTTGCGTTTGTAAGAGCTTTTGATTGGAATGCAAACGGAGATAAAATCGCGTACATTCGATTTGATGAAAGCGAAGTTCCAGAATTTTCAATGGATGTCTTCGGAAATGAATTATACCCTTCTAAAGATACGTTCAAGTATCCAAAAGCCGGGGAAACCAACGCCACTGTAAGTTTGCATATTTACGATGTAGCTTCAACCGAAACAAAAGCGGTAGATTTAAGTGGATTCCAAAACTATTATATTCCGCGTTTAGAGTGGACGCCGGAAGCAAACGTACTAGCAGTACAAACCACAAACCGCAAACAAAACGATATCAACCTTCTTTTTGTTGACGGGACTTCGGCAGAAGCAAAACTTATTCTTTCAGACAAAGACGATGCTTATGTTGATGTAACTGATAATCTTACTTTTTTAGAGGATAATGATTTCATTTGGACCAGCGAAAAAGACGGCTGGAATCATATTTATCTTTATGATAAAAACGGAAAGTTAAAAAACCAAGTGACTCAAGGTCCTTGGGAAGTGACTAGCTATTATGGCTATGACCCTAAAAGCAACCGTGTATTTTATCAGAGTTCAGAAAACGGTTCAATTAACCGCGGCGTGTATTCAATTAAAGTAAACGGAAAAGGCAAAGAAGCCCTTGCTGCAGAAGCGGGAACCAACTCGGCTAATTTCAGCACAGATTTTACCTATTTCATCAATAGCTTTTCTGACGCCGAAACACCATATGTATTTACGTTAAATGATGCTAAAGATGGAGATGTAGTTCGAAAGATCAAAGACAATCAAGCCTTAAAAGATCAATTTGATGACTATGTAATTTCAGAAAAAGAGTTTTTTACGCTTCCTGTAAATGGGGAAGAGCTTAATGCGTATATGATCAAGCCGAAGGATTTTGATCCTAATAAAAAGTATCCTGTATTTATGACCCAATATTCTGGGCCGGGATCGCAAAGTGTGGCAAACAGCTGGAGCGCCGGAAACGGATATTGGTTTCAAATGCTCGCTCAGGAAGGCTATATCATTGTTTGTGTAGACCCTCGAGGAACCGGATTAAAAGGGCGTGACTTTAAGAAAATGACCCAAAAAGAATTGGGTAAATATGAGGTTGAAGATCAGATCGCTGCTGCGCAAGCATTAGGCGAGCGTGATTATGTAGATGCAGAACGCATAGGTATATGGGGATGGAGCTACGGTGGTTTTATGGCTTCTAACTGTATTTTTCAAGGAGCAGACACCTTTAAAATGGCAATTGCTGTTGCGCCGGTAACCAGCTGGAGATTTTACGATTCGATTTATACAGAGCGTTATATGACGACACCACAGGAAAATGCTTCGGGCTATGATAATAACTCTCCGCTTTCTCACGTAGATAAATTAGAAGGTAAGTTTTTATTGGTACACGGTAGTGCAGATGACAACGTGCACGTTCAAAACAGTATGCGTTTGATCGAAGCTTTAGTACAAGCTAATAAGCAGTTTGACTGGGCGATCTATCCTGATAAAAATCACGGGATTTATGGCGGCAACACGCGCTTGCATCTGTATACTAAAATGACAAATTTCATTAAAGAAAATCTATAAGCACTTATGGCACAATCAGCACAACTTCCTAAACAGAAAGAATTGTTTGGGCATCCGGTAGGACTGTATATTTTATTCTTCACAGAAATGTGGGAGCGCTTTTCCTATTATGGGATGCGGGCGATTTTAGTATTGTATTTAGTTGCAGAAACAGCATCTGGAAATCCAGGTTTAGGATGGACCAATGCCGAAGCGCTTTCGCTTTACGGTACATACACAATGCTAGTTTATGTTTCTTCCATTCCGGGAGGTTGGATCGCCGATAAATATTTGGGTCAGAAAAAATCTGTGCTTTACGGGGGGATTCTTCTTGTTGCCGGGCACGGTATTCTTGCGGTTGAACAAATGTGGGCGTTTTACACAGGGCTTGGTTTGATTATCGCCGGAGTTGGGATGTTAAAGCCAAATATCTCTACAATGGTTGGTGGTCTGTATAAGCAAGGAGACATTCGTCGTGATAAAGGATTTACTATTTTCTACATCGGAATCAACTTGGGTGCTTTTATCTCAAGTTTGGTAGTTGGTACGGTAGGTGAAGTTTACGGATGGCATTATGGTTTTGGTCTAGCAGGAATTGGTATGGCTTTAGGGCTCTTGCAATATATGCTAGGTCAGAAATACCTTAAGCGCGTAGGGAACTTTTTAGGTTCGTCTACAGATCCTGAAGAACTTGCAGCGAGTAAGCGACCATTAAGTAAAATTGAAAAAGACCGTGTGATCGTTTTATTAGTTTCTTTCTTAATGGTGATCGTTTTTTGGGGAGCTTTTGAACAAGCAGGTGGTTTGATGAATATTTACGCTTCTGAAAAAACTGATAGAACGCTTTCTTTCGCTTTACCATTTATCGGTAATGAAGTACCTGCATCTTGGTTCCAATCTTTAAATGCGTTATTTATCATTTTGCTAGGAACATCAGTGGCTGGTTTTTGGGCAAAGCGTAAACTCAAAGGAAAAACTGCTACCTCTCTATTTAAAATGACAATGGGACTTATAATTATGGGTTCTGGATTCTTTTTTATGACAGCTGCTTCTGCGCAATTTCAAGCGAACGGAGCGTCTGCAATGTATTGGTTGGTATTGGCTTATTTATTCCATACTGTAGGAGAACTTTGTCTTTCGCCGGTTGCGCTTTCATACATTACTAAACTTGCGCCTTTAAAGTATGCGTCTATAATGATGGGCGTTTATTTTGCAATGACAGGTTTTGGTAACAAAGTAGCCGGACTTTTAGGAGAGTCTGCTTCTGAGTTGGGTGAGTATACCATTTTTACCGGAATTGCAGTTTTCTGTATCGCTTTTGCTTTATTGGTTTTGGTTTTTAGAAAGAAATTAGAAAAGCTCACCCACGGCGCTGAAGATAATGAGCGTGAGATGCTGGAGCAAGAGGAGTACGAACTCGCAGATCCTGATATTAACTAATACAGAAACGTTCAAATGGCAACTACGTCTACAGAACAATTTTTCAAAAATCCGGTGTTGGGTCATCCCGCCGGATTATTTGTTTTATTCTTTACCGAAATGTGGGAGCGCTTTTCGTATTACGGGATGCGCGCACTGCTGGTTTTATTTTTAACGGCTTCGCTGTTTGAAGAAGGTTGGGCGTGGCCAAGAGAGCACGCCTTGTCGCTCTACGGAACTTACACCTCTATGGTATATCTAACACCAATTTTGGGCGGTTATATTGCCGACAGAATCATCGGGTATCGGATGGCGGTGGTCGTAGGGGCTTTATTGATGACCTTAGGCCACGCATCAATGGCGGTTGACAGCGAGTTTGCGTTATATCTTGGACTCTTCTTCTTATGTGCAGGTAATGGCTTTTTTAAGCCTACAATGACCTCGATCATTTCAGAAATGTATGCCAATCACGAGCATAAAAAAGACGGCGCATACACCATTTACTATATGGGTGTTAATGCCGGAGCTTTTTTAGGGATTTTACTGTGTGGATACCTAGGTGAGCAATGGGGTTGGCATTGGGGCTTCGGTCTGGCCGGAATTTTTATGTTCGCAGGAATGCTTCAGTTTTATTTTGCTCAAGGAATATTTGGCGAAGTAGGGAAGAAGCCGGTTAAAACCGAAAGTAAAGAAGTCACCGAAGATCCTTCGGTTAAAAGAAATCCGTTTACGGCGATCGATAAACTATTAATTGCTGTAAGTGCACTTATCGGGTTGGTGTGGATCATTAATGATCCCATGTCGAAAATAGGCGGGACTGATGTTTTTGCGTTTGAAGTAGCTAGTCTTTCTGGAAGTAACTTTATGATCCTTCTAGCGCTTTTAGTATTTCTGATTTTGGTTGTAGCAAGAATTGTTCGCTATACGACCGTGGTGCGCGACCGAATGATCGCAGTATCTATTTTTGCCTTCTTCACCATCTTTTTCTGGGCGGCTTTTGAGCAAGCCGGTGGCTCGATGACCATTTTTGCAAATGATTACACAGACCGCGTTTTAAAAGGAAGCGCCGGAACGATTTTTAGAATCGCAAACACGTTGATCACGATCATTCCGTTAGGGGTGATCACTTGGGTGTTGTGCTTGTTGTTTAAGCAAACGTTCAAGAATTATAAGTGGGCAAATATCATTTTAGGAGCAAGCTTTTTAATAATCTGGGGACTAGTATTGACGATGCTTTACGAGCAGCACACTGCAGAATCTCCTGAAGTTCCTGCTTCATGGTTTAGCGTATTAAACTCTTTATTTATCATCATTTTTGCACCACTTTTTTCTAAAGTTTGGGAATCAAAATATAACCCCAGTGTGGCTGTAAAATATGGAATCGGACTCATACTTCTTGGGACTGGTTTTGCAGCTTTGGCATACGGTGCTAGCGATATTCCGCAGGGTGCGCAAACCGCCGCTGTAAGTATCATTTGGTTGATTCTTGCCTATTATTTTCATACGATGGGTGAGCTTTGTCTGTCTCCGGTGGGGCTTTCTTATGTTAGTAAACTGGTGCCTGGTAGAATGATCGCAATGATGTACGGAGTTTGGTACCTGGCAATAGCTATCGGAAACAAGTTGGCCGGAAGCACCGGTGGAATGATCGATCAGGTTACCCAAGAATATAGTTTGTCAACCTTCTTTTTATTATTCTTTTTAATTCCGGGAGGAGCAGGAGTTTTAATAATTTTGTTACACCCTTTACTGAAGAAATTAATGCACGGAATTCATTAAAACGGTCTGTTTTTTGAATTACCACCCTAAAAATAATATATGCAACGAGTTATAGTTTTTTTAATGATTGCCATTTGTAGTGCCGGAAGCCTTTCAGCACAAGAAAAAATAAAATGGATGAGTTTTGGAGAGGCGCTTAACGCACAGAAAAAAGAGCCTCGCAAGATCTTTATGGATGTGTATACAGATTGGTGCGGGCCGTGTAAGTTATTAGATAAAAACACCTTTCAGAATCCTGATGTCGCAAAATATGTGAATCAAAATTACTATGCGGTAAAATTCAATGCAGAAGGAACAGAGTCTATAGATTATCAAGATTTTGTGTACACAAATCCTAATTATGATCCTAAACGAAAAGGGCGCAACAGTCAGCATTTATTTGCGCACGCGATGAAAATTAATGCGTACCCCAGCATTGTATTTTTTGACGAAAAAGGCAATTTGATTCAGCCGTTGCCGGGTTATAAAACACCACAGCAGTTAGAACTTTTTCTGAAAATGATCGAATCTGATGATTATTTAGAAATCACGACTGCCGAAGCTTGGGAGGAATATCAATCTAATTTTGAAAGTACGTTTAAGAGTTAAAACGTAATTACTCTATCTTATAAAATCCCTTTTCATACGTATTGTGAAAAGGGATTTTCTTTTTTGTGCAAGTAGCTTCCCAGCGCGCTACATAACTTTTGTAGTTGCTTCCGTCAGCAATGTAAACCGTATTAGGATAACGTTCAGTAACCCGATCCAGATTCACTTTTGGAGACTGAGTAAGAACAATAAAATCGGGTTCAAGCTTCGAGATCTCAAAAACGGCACTGCTATCTATTCGAAAAATAGTCTGCTCTTTAATTTGGTAGAAGTGTTTCAGCTCAGCTGTTTGCACTGCAGTAACCTGCTGATGCGTTTTAAACTGGTTTAAAAGTTGTTGAGGTGGTTCGCGATCTGATTCGGTGTAATAAGTGAATTCAAGTTGCTCATTTTGATGAGAAAACAGACTGGTTTGGTATTGATGAAGAATGTAAAACTTAGGTTGCCTTTGGGTGAATTCAGAAAAAAGAAGCGTGATAGGAAAGCCTATAAGTACTAGAAGTAGCAGGCTTATGTTTTTAAAACTAAACCTTCGGCTAAAGTTTTCCGCGGAAAAAATTAAAAGATACGATAGGATGACGAGCGGAAACGAGAAATAAATGTTTTCGATCAGGAATATATCAAGACTCGCCAATCCTTTTATAAAAGTATTAAGCCAAGTCAGGATCAGGTCATAGCATTCAACCGCAACCTCAGGAAGAAGGTTGAGCGCAGCTGCGGTCAGTAGGACCAAGCCGTAAATTAGGATGAATCCTAAAAAGGGCAACACGACACAATTAGCTATAAGAAATACTCCCGGGAATTGGTGAAAATAAAACAGGCTTAGCGGCAGTACGCCTATTTGTGCGGCAAGACTGACCAAAATGATTTTCCAGTAATACTGTAGTAGCTTGTTCTTTGGGAGGCCTAATTTTTCAAATTTTGGATAGAGCCACAGGATTGCAAAGACCGCAGCATAACTCAATTGAAAACCTACTTCAAACAGTAATCTTGGTTTGATCGCCAGCAATACAAATGCCGAAGCGATCAGCGCATTGAATCCTGCTTTTCGCTGATTAAAGAATAATCCAACCTGAATGAAGGTGAACATAGTTGCAGCTCTTAATACGGATGGCGAGAAGCCGGTGATTAACGCAAACCCCCAGATCACTAATAAAACGATAAGTGTTTTTAGAATGCGGCTGCGCCGATAGTTGCCTAGTGGTTTGAGCAGAAATTGTACTATAAGCATAAGGATTCCCACGTGAAGGCCAGACACAGCTAGTATGTGAATGACTCCGGCGTTGGCGTAATCATTCTGCAAGTCGGTAGAGAGGTCTTGGCGTTGTCCTAACACAAGTGCGTTCAATACCGCTCTGTTATCCGGATGCATCGTGAAACGGTCTAGTTTAGCATTAAGGCTTGCGCGTAGATGATCTGCAAAGGATTGTGGCGAATTTTTAGAGTAAGGAAGTTGTAGCAACTCTTGCTTAGATACTGTTATTGCAGCAAAAATACCTCGTTGTTCGAGATAGGCTTTGTAATCAAATTGAAAAGGATTACGAGGTGGTGCGATCGTTTGTGCAACTGTTTTTGTTAGGATGTATTGCCCTACTCTGAGATCTGACGCTGGTTTGGTACTGTCTTTTTCAATATTCACAATCAGTTTTCCGCTTGCGGGTTTATTCTGAATTTGAAGTACGCGGGCTACATATTTAGAGTCGAAAAAACCGGGTTTTAGTTTTTTGTCAATTTCAAGCAAGATCGTTTGAGGTTGCTCAAAGGCTAAAGTTTTGGTGTAATGCGATTTTTTGAGCAAAGGATCAGAAAGCGTAACTAGTAAAACACCAATAGAAACAAAAAGCAAAAATGCTGCGAATGCTGTAAAAACACTGTAGATGTGTTTCCGTTTAAAAATATAATGAAGACTAAGGAAGTTGAAAAAGCAACTTAAAAATACAGTGAATTGTGTGAGTAAGCTGAAGTTCAAAAACGGGCATAAGAGGATACCTGAGATCAAACCCAGTAGGGCAATGCAAAGTGTTATGTTGATGCCTTTCATAACAAATGGCAACAAGAAGTGGGTTAGTACTTTGCAATACTAATCAAAAAATCAATGAGTTACATAATTCTTCGGGCTTCTTTAAAGGCGTTGTTCCAGTAGCCTTCATTAAGTGAAGACACGATAACGCCTTGAGAGGTAGAAGAGTGAATAAAAAGAATTTGTCCCGGTAAAACATCAACCACAATACCTACGTGATTGATTTGACGGCTGCGTCTGCCGGTAATGAAGAACAATAAATCACCGGGAATTACATCATCGGTTTTAATGCGTTCACCTTCTTCTGCAATATGTCTGCTCACACGCGGAATGCTTATTCCTTCCTCTAGAAATGCAGTGTACACGAGTCCGCTGCAATCCATTCCTTTAGGGGTTGTGCCCCCGTATTTATAGGGCGTGCCTTCATACTGGCGTGCATTTTTGATGATATTGAATCGAAGCTGATTTTCTTCACTCGGTTTTATTTCTGATAAATACATCAATTCACGCGTTGAAGGATCAGAGGTAGGGACCGAACTTTTTTCTGGAGCAATATATCTCGTGTTTTCTATTGTCGTTGCAGATTTTACCGCTTTTTTACTTCCGCCGCAGCTTACTAAAGCAATACTTATAATTATAGAGAGGCTTGTTCTGGTCATATACAATCTAGAGTCAGTTTGACTGAATAGCATTTACAATAAGTTTAGCCGTAGTGGCACTTGCACCTACGCCGCCTAACTTTTTTTCTAATTTATAATATTCTGAAAAAAGTGCTTTTCTTTTTTCTTCTTCTAAAATCTCTGCTAACGCTTTTTTAAGCGTTTTGGTATTGAATTCGGTTTGAATTAATTCTTTTACTACTTCGCGATCCATAATAAGATTTACTAACGAAATGTAATCGAGATTAATAACGCGTTTTGCGATCTCATAAGAAATTCTTCCACCTTTATAACAAACGACTTCAGGAACTTTAAAGAGTGCGGTTTCAAGAGTCGCTGTGCCAGAAGTTACCAGCGCAGCGTGCGCAACGTCTAGTAAATTGTAGGTTTGATTCATGACGATATGAACTCGATTCTTCTTTAAAAATGGTTCGTAAAAGTCGAGGTCTTGACTTGGGGCTCCGGCGATCACAAACTGATAATTGGGAAAATCAGGAGTAACGCTCAACATAATCTCAAGCATTTTTTGAATTTCCTGCTTACGGCTTCCGGGCAATAGGGCGATAATAGGTCGCTCATCTAATTGGTGTTCCTTTCTGAAATTTTCAGGAATCACCGGTGTACGTGCACTAATCTCATCAATTAAAGGATGTCCCACAAAGTGCACCGGGAAGTTATGCTTCTCCTCATAAAATTGCTTCTCAAATGGAAGAATCACATACATCGCATCAACATCTTGTTTGATTGCTTTAATGCGGCCTTCCTTCCAAGCCCAGATTTGTGGAGAGATGTAGTAATGGTTTTTGTAGCCTTCTTGTCGTGCCCATTTTGCAATACGCATATTAAAACCGGGGTAATCAATATAGATGATCACATCGGGGTTAAACTGAGCGATATCTTTTTTACAAAATGCTAAATTCTTAGTGATCGTGCGCAGATTCATAAGCACTTCGAGAAAACCCATAAATGCCAGATCGCGATAGTGTTTAACGAGCGTACCGCCCACTTTTTGCATCAGATCGCCACCCCAGAACCTAAAATCAGCATTAGGATCTTCGGCTAAAATTGCCTTCATCAAATTAGCTGCGTGTAAATCGCCACTGGCTTCTCCTGCTATGATATAGTATTTCACGACTTGCGTAATTGTTTTCCGTAGAACGAAAAGTTAATCATTAAATTTCCAGTCATTCAGTTTTTCTATAAAATGATGTGCGGTCAGATCAAATTGCACAGGAACCACCGAAACATAACCGTTAGCCAAAGCCCACTCATCTGTATCCTCGCCTTGATCTTCGTTTACAAACTCGCCACTCAACCAATAGTAATCTCGTCCCATTGGGTTGGTGCGCTTGTCAAAATCTTCAACCCATTGCGCATTAGCTTGACGCCCCACTTTAATGCCGCTTATTTCGCTGGCTTTTAATTTTGGGATGTTTACGTTAAGCACAACACCTTTTGGCAATCCGTTTTGTAATACTTCTTGCGTGATCTTTTTAACGTAAGGCGCGCAATGCGAGAAATCAGCATCTATAGAGTAATCGAGTAGCGAAAACCCAATTGCGGGAATTCCTTCTACACCTGCCTCTACAGCCGCGCTCATAGTACCGCTATAAATAACATTTATAGATGAATTAGAGCCGTGATTTATACCACTGACACAAATGTCAGGCTTGCGATGCATAATTTCTTGTACGGCGATCTTAACACAATCAGCCGGTGTGCCGGAGCAACGGTACTCTTTGTGCGTGTCATCCTGAAATTCTTTTACCGGGTCGCAATAAATAGTGTCGTTGACAGTTATAGCATGGCCCATACCGCTTTGCGGGCTGTCAGGAGCTACAACGACCACATCTCCAAGCTCTTGCATGATGCTGATTAATTTGCGTATTCCGGGAGCCGTGATGCCATCGTCGTTAGTGACTAATATAAGAGGTTTTTGATCGGTCATTTGGTTTTGCTTTCTGACGCTAAAATACTAAATTACCAAGCCATAGCCCGGCTTAACGTTTAACAAATTGTTAGCTCAAAAATTAAGCGCTGGCACGGTTTTTAATGTAGATTGCTAGTAAAAGATGAAAATGCAACGTATTATGATAAAAAATGTGAAGGTGCTCGTTTTGGCCTTACTGTTAGCTGTAGCTTCTTGCAGTTTTACCACAAGTGATGAAGATCCCGGAAAAGATAAAGTACTCGTTAGCTTAATTTCTTATGTGCTCGAAAAAGGGCACTATGATGCCAAAGAATTTAATGATGAATTCTCTGAGGAGGTTTTTGATGATTTTGTAACTGCCTTAGATCCTCTAAAGCGTTATTACCTTAAAAGTGACATCAAAGAATTTGAAGCCTATAAAGATCAGATAGATGATCAAATTAGAAAGGAAGATATTAGCTTTTTTGATTTAGCATACACACGACTTAGAGAACGTATGGAAGAGTCAAAGGCGATTTACGATGATATTTTATCTCAGCCATTTGATTACTCTAAAGATGAAACTATTGATACAGAGTATGAGAATTTAGACTATGCTAAAAATCAAAAAGAGCTTAAGGCACGTTGGGAAAATCAACTGAAGTTCAACACCATTGGCACGTATTACGACCGTATTGAAGAAGAAGCTAAAAAGGCTAAAGACTCAACAGGATATACACCGTTATCAAATTCAGAAATTGAAAAGGAAACGAGAGAGACTACCAAGCAATCTTTAGTTGAATATTTTGAGTTTGCAGATGAATTAGATCGAGAAGATTACTTTTCAATTTACATCAATTCTATAGTTGAAGAATTTGACCCGCATACCACGTATTTTGCACCGGTTGATAAAGATCGTTTTGATATGCAAATGAGTGGGCAGTTTCAAGGAATTGGCGCCCGTCTTCAGAAAAAAAGTAACGAGATCAGTATCACCGAAATTATTTCTGGTGGACCAGCTTGGAGAGGTGAAGAGCTTAAGGAGGGAGACATTATTCTAAAGGTAAAACAAGCAGATGAAGATGTTGCAACTAGCGTTGTTGGTATGCGTTTAGATGATGCGGTAGAGCTAATTAAAGGCCCTAAAGGAACCGTTGTAACCCTTAATGTGAAGAAAAAGGATGGCTCTATCAAGAATATTGCAATTACACGTGATGTTGTGGAAATTGAAGAAACCTATGCTAAAACCACGACTGTAGATAAAGACGATAGAACGTACGGTGTGATCAATTTACCAAAGTTCTATTTTGATATGCAGAATGCAGAGCAACGCAATGCTGCTACTGATGTTAAGAAAGAGATTATTCGTCTTAAAGAGCAGGATGTAGATGGTCTTGTAATTGATTTAAGAAGTAACGGTGGAGGATCACTTTCTACTGTGGTAGATATCGCAGGTTTATTTATTAAAGAAGGACCTATTGTACAGGTAAAATCAAATGGAGCGGATAGTGAAATTTTAAAGGATAAAGATCCTGAGATTTTATGGGACAAGCCTCTTGTGATATTGGTTAATGAAATTTCCGCTTCTGCAAGTGAAATTCTTGCAGCTGCTATGCAAGATTACAAAAGAGCTGTGATCATAGGTAGTAAGCAAACCTATGGAAAGGGAACAGTTCAAAATGTATATGACCTAAACCGCTGGTTGCGTCAAAATGATTTAGGCGATATGGGAGCTTTAAAAATCACTACACAGAAGTTCTACCGAATCAATGGTGGTTCGACTCAATTAGAAGGTGTGAAAAGTGATGTAGTGGTTCCAGACCAATTCAGTTACATTGATATTGGTGAAAAAGATCTAGACAACCCGCTACCTTGGGATAAGATCGCTGCAGCAGATTATGAGGTTTGGGATGGTTATATAGATTATGATCAAACCATCAGCAACAGTAACGCACGTATGGCTAAAAACAAGCAGTTGCAATTGATTGAAGAAAATGCAAAATGGATCAAGAGCAAGCAAGATGATTCAGTTTGGCCTTTAAATATTGATGCATATTCTGCTAAGATGGAACAAAACGAAGAGGAAGCTAAACGCTTTGATTCCTTACGCGATTATAAGTCAGGCTTAACGTTTAAATCGCTTCCATACGAAATTCAAAAATTTGAAAGCGACACGGTTTTAAAACAAAAGCGTGAGCGTTGGCATCAAGATCTTGCTAAAGATGTGTATATGGATGAAGCCATTAACGTGTTAGAAGATCTTAAAGTAAATAATATTAGAAGAGGTAAATTGGCTGACGTTAGGGATTAACCTATGGGAGAACATTCAAGTTCATTAACTCATTTAGCGCTCCAGAAATTCAAAAGAAATTTCTGGGGCGTTTTGAGTTTTATATATATCGTGCTCTGCGGTTTGATCGCCTTATTTGCATATTTGATCGCACCAGACGACTCGAGCAATGCCAATCAAATGCATTTGGCTATCCATTCTAAAAAGCCCGGATTTCGTGTTGAAATGCTGAATGTTCCCGGGCCGGAACATCAAAAGCAAAGTTGGATAGGAGCGCTGTTAAATGGGGAAGTTAATACCGATACAGAAATCCCGATCTCGAGTTGGACCTTGCACGAGGATGAGGTAGAATATAAGCCATATTCTGAAGATGAAGACCTCGAGTTGACCAAAGCAGTTGCTTTAGAAGATTTTGGAATTACAGAGGTTGCTAAGAAAGACTTCGAGGAACAATTTATATCTGAAAAAGTTTTTTTTCTGGGTACTGATAAATACGGTCGTGATTTGCTGAGTAGAATGCTCATAGGTACGCGTATTTCTTTCAGTATTGGTTTTGTTGCCGTTTTGATCTCACTGTTGATCGGTGTGGTCTTAGGAGCAATTGCTGGTTATTACGGTGGCAAAATAGACGCATTCATTATGTGGATTATCAATGTTACTTGGTCTATTCCTACATTGCTGCTAGTAATTGCCATTACTTTAGCCTTAGGAAAGGGTTTCTGGCAGGTTTTTATAGCTGTAGGGCTTACGATGTGGGTAGAAGTAGCGCGTGTAGTCAGAGGGCAGGTTCTGAGCGTTAAGGAAGCACAGTATGTCACCGCCGCTCGAGCTCTTGGTTATGGAAATATGCGCATTTTGTTTAAACATATTATCCCTAATATTTTGGCACCGGTAATCGTGATCAGCGCCGCAAATTTTGCCAGCGCAATACTTATAGAAAGCGGACTCAGCTTTTTAGGGATTGGTGCACAACCGCCCATTCCAAGTTGGGGAGCGATGATCAAAGATCACTATTCTTATATTATTTTAGGGAAAGCCTACTTAGCAATTATTCCCGGTCTGGCGATTATGAGTTTAGTGATGGCATTTATGCTTATGGGTAATGCCTTACGCGATGCTTTGGATGTAAAAGGAGTAAAATAATTTATGCGAAGAAAATACACTTACCCGCTATTGATGATGGTGGCTATTACGATCATTTATCTTGTAAATCAGCATTTAGATCAAAAGCAAAAAGAGCGACATGTAGACACCGGTGCGGAAATCAAGTCAACGGCATTAAGCTTTTTACTTCCGGAAGCTGCGCCAGAAACGCTGGTGCATCATCAGTACTACAGCTTGTCATACAACGAAGCGGCAGAGCAGGCCTCTTGGGTGGCTTACACGTTAGAAAAATCCCAACTGCAGAACAGCAAGAGTTTGAGTAGACCGTATTTTATGGTAGATAATGCTGTGGAAACGGGAGCGGCGGACTGGCGTAATTATAAAAACAGCGGTTATGACCGCGGACATCTATGTCCTGCTGGTGACCGAAGCTTTAGCACGCAGGCGTATAATGAAACTTTTTTAACCAGTAATATTAGTCCGCAACTGAATGCGTTCAACGCGGGAATCTGGAATCGCCTTGAAAATCAAGTTAGAGATTGGGCTTCGCGGTACAATAAGATAACGGTAATAACTGGCGGATTAACAACTAACGGTTTGGGTACGATAGGAACCGAGAACGTGGTCGTTCCTAGTGCTTTTTACAAGATCGTCCTTCGGAAAAATGATTCAGGCTACTCTTGTTTGGCTTTTTTAATTCCGCACCGCGAAAGTGACGCACCGCTTCAGCAGTTTGTGGTCTCTGTAGATGAGGTAGAAAATGCAACCGGAATTGACTTTTTTCCGCAGTTGGAAGATTCCGTAGAACACAAAATAGAAGCTGAAAAACCCGTGGATCGCTGGGTGTTTTAATTACCATTCATTAACCCGATTGCTGTCGAGTTTAATAAAAATAAACAGCAAAATGGTGAAGCCCCAAAGCCCCGAACCACCATAGCTAAAAAACGGCAGTGGGATACCTACAGTAGGGAAAACTCCGGTAACCATCCCGATGTTCACCAAGAAGTGTATAAACAATATTCCGGCGATGCTGTAACCATAAATGCGACTAAACTGACTCTTTTGTCGTTCTGAAAGAATGATGATCCGCAGCATTAAACCTACAAAAAGAAGGATTACCAGCGTGCTTCCTAAAAACCCCCATTCTTCGCCTACGGTGCTAAAAATATAGTCTGTATGCTGCTCCGGTACAAAGTTTCCTTTAGTTTGAGTTCCCTTTAAAAAACCCTTGCCGGTCAGTCCGCCGTTGCCGATGGCAATTTCAGATTGATAGGTATTATAACCTATACTTTTCATATCTACATCTTTGCCCAAGACCACATTAAAACGGTCTCTGTGGCGCTGTTCAAAAACGTTCTGAAAAATATAATTCACCGAAAGTACAAACAGAATAGATACTATTGGCAGAATGTAAAAATACCGTTTACCAAAGCGCTTTTTTCGGTTTTTGATGAGCAGAATAATAGCGATCAATACAATGCCGGCAATGATATACACAGGGCCA
Source organism: Leeuwenhoekiella palythoae (assembly GCF_900130045.1). Lineage (GTDB taxonomy): Bacteria > Bacteroidota > Bacteroidia > Flavobacteriales > Flavobacteriaceae > Leeuwenhoekiella > Leeuwenhoekiella palythoae. The sequence continues at coordinate 307,843 of NZ_FQXT01000005.1, read as the reverse complement.
AAAGCAAGCGTTAAAACAAACAGCGCGATGGTAATAGAGCCGGTAATTAAATAAATTCCAGAAAGTCCTTCGCGATAAAGCGGAAAGAAAAAGGCTGCGTAAACAAGTGCGCTTCCGGGGTCAGGCTGCGGTACAATACAAAGCGCAGGCAAAGCGATGATGATAAAAGCTCTAAACTGGTGGGTGAATGACTTTACATCAGTCTGAATGTCGCTAAGATATTTGGCCAAGGCTAGGGCAGTAGCTGCTTTAGCAAATTCACTAGGTTGTAAACTGAAGCTTCCAAAGGCGTACCAACTGGTTGCACCACTTATATTTTTTCCGAAGACAAAAAGGCCTAGTAAGGAGGCGATCGAAACGACGTAGATCACACTGGCAAACCGCTCAAAGAATTTGGCTTCCAGTGAGAGTATGAACACAATTAGCAGTAAACTCAAAGCTATAAAGAGCAGCTGCTTTGTATACAGATTGCTGAGGTCAAAAAAGTTGGAAACTCCTGAAGGATCAATAGAAGCAGAATAGATATTTACCCAGCCAATACCTACCAGCGCTAGATAGATCACTATAAGAAGCCAGTCAAAATTATTGCGTGCGTTGCGTGCTGTACTGCGCATTAACTTTTGAGCTTTTCTTCGATTTTACCACTTATTTTTTTACCATCATTAATTGGGAATGGCTTTCCGCTTAAGGGTTTTGCGTATTCTTCTTCGAGACTGTGCGTTAAGATCCAGTCTTCAAGATCGGTACGGGTAATCTCACCTTTTATATGCTTTTCGATCATTAGACTGGCAATCTTTCCGCCGTAGCGACCACCCCAATACCCATTTTCAACAAAAACAGCAATAGCAATTTTAGGATTGTCTTTAGGAGCAAAAGCTACAAAAATCGAATGATCCGTAAGCTGCTGACGTTTACCGTCTATTTTGGTATAGTTTTCAGCAGTTCCTGTTTTTCCACAAATCTCAATTCCAGGGATCTGTACGCCAGCCGCTGTACCGTAATTATATGCGCCAGACATTCCTTCAACCACAGGTTCGTAGTTTTTAGCATCGATGGTCGTATAATTCTTAGTGCGGTATTTTTCAGGAATAGCGTCGTGTTCGCCTTCAATATCTTTTACTATATGCGGCGTATAAAACCAACCTCTATTTGCAATGGTGGCGGTCACATTTGCAAGTTGAATAGGCGTGAGACTCACTTCACCCTGCCCGATAGAATTTGAGATCGTAGCAGTACTAAACCATTTGTATTTAGGATATTCATAGGCTCTGTTGTAGTAATCGCTATCAGGAATATAACCGGGACGGCCCGTAGGTAAATCGGTTCCCATATATTGCCCGAGGCCAAAACTTGCCAGATGATTGTGCCAAACGTCCATACCTTCCTGTGGAGTGTCATACTTCTCGATCACGCGGCGGTACACATTGGCAAAATAGGCATTGCACGAGTTTGCGATTCCTGGCACCATACTCAACGGACTTGGGTGGCTGTGACAGCCTAATTTTCTTCCTCTGGAGCCATAATAATAGCCCATATGGCAGGCAAAACTTTCTTGAGGGTCTACCACATCTTCCTGTAAAGCAATAAGTGCATTCAGGGTTTTGAATGGAGATCCCGGAGGGTATTGTGCTTGTAAACCGCGGTCGAAAAGTGGTTTTGCAATAGAATCGTAATACAAATTGGTAAAGTTGCGAGAACGCTCTCTACCCACAAGCAGGGCAGGATCAAAATTAGGTGCGCTTACTAAGGCAAGAATTTCACCTGTTGAAGGTTCAATGGCGACAATTCCGCCGCGCTTATTTACCATTAGTTCTTCGCCATACTTTTGCAGCTCAGCATCAATGGTAAGTGTCAGGTCTTTTCCGGGCTTGGGAATGGTATCGAGGCTTCCGTTTTTATAAGCGCCAATATCACGATTAAAACGATCTTTCTGAATGTATTTAACTCCTTTTACTCCGCGTAAAATTTCTTCGTATTGGCGTTCAACACCTGTACGCCCTTTTAAGTCACCTGATTGATAGTACGGGTTATCTTCAATATCAGCACGATTTACTTCGGCGATATAGCCTAAAAAGTTTGCACCATAATCTACCTGATAATCACGCAACGAGCGTTTTTGAATGTAAAAACCTTCATACTTACGCATTTTTTCTTGCAAATAGGCGTACTCCGATTTTGTAAGCTGCGGAATCACAATAGACGGAAGTCTGGGAGAATACACACGGGCTTTGTCTAATCGCTTGACCAATGCTTCTTTAGTCATTTTTAATAAGCCACAAAACTCGGTAGTGTCAAAGGGTTTTACTTCTCGAGGAATAACCATAACATCATACGAAGGTTGGTTGCTGACTAATAGCGAACCGTTGCGATCATAGATGTGGCCGCGTTGCGGGTAATCATAAATTCGCTTGATCGCATTGTTTACCGATAAACTGGCATAGGAAGTATCTAAAATCTGAAGATAAAAGAGCCTTCCTGTTAATAGGATTCCGGAAATTAAAACAATAGAAAAAAGCAGAATTTTTCTCATCTACGCTTAACGCTAAAAAGGGTTATTAGAATGATACAAAGAAGCACAGTAAAGGCCCCACTGAACAACGTCTTTTTAAGTATATAGATTATGTCTGAAAAGTTAAAACTTTCGAGGAAAAATAATAGCAAATGATGTGAGAACACTAAGATCGTGGTATACAGTAAGCGTTGGCCAAAAGCCGCTTTAACCACTTTTACTGCGTTATATTCGTAGGCAAGGCCAAAAATCGATTGTAAGATCCAAGGTCTTAAATAGGCTATGGTCACACAACTGGCAGCGTGCATTCCGCCGCTGTTGCAAAACATATCAATGCTGATCCCTAATAAAAAGCTCAGTGCCAACAATAAGGCTTTGTTATCTCCTATGGGGAATAAAATAATAAACAACACGTAGGGATACGGATTGATATACCCTAAAAAATTGATGTTGTTAAAAATTGCGATTTGAACCAGAACAAGAAATACAAACCGCAGTATGTTTTGCGTGACACTATTGTTCATCTGCTGTTTGTTGTTCTAGAGTTTGTATTTCGGTTCTGTCAAGATTTTCAATGACATACACATAACCAATGTTTGTCATGTCATTAAAAAGTTCAACTTTAATACTGTAAAAGTTTTCGCTAGGATCAAGCTCAAAAGACTTGATAGTACCTATGCCAATACCTTCCGGAAAGATGGTTGACTTTCCGCCGGTAACAATGGTGTCGCCTTTTTGAACCGGGGCTTTAGACTGTACATCGATAAGATCTACGATATTAGGATCCCCGCCGCGCCATACTAAAATACCAAAGTGATTACTTTTCTTCAGCTTGGCATTGATCTGAGAATTGCTATTAAGAATGCTTATCACAGTGGCATAATTGGCCGAAGCGCGATCTACGATACCTACAATTCCTTTGCTGGTGATCACGCCTAAATCTTGCTTCAGGCCGTCTTTAGTCCCGGCACGTAGCGTGAGAAAATTGTCCTTAAACGTATAGTTGTTATTAATGGTTTTAGCGGTGGTAAACCGGAAGCGCTTATGAAAAGTAGCCGTGTCTATTTTTTGCGAAATGCTGTCTCGCGTGTTGAGCAATCGGGTGCGTAACCTGTTGTTTTCTTCAACAAGCTGCGCATTGTGCACTTTTAGATCGAAGTACTCTGTAATGTTATCAAGACTGCTGTAAATCCCACCGCTTAAAAAGTTAGCTGAATTTACAAACTTGCTACGATGATACGAGTGCGACTGAATCGTAAAAACCAGCGAAATAAACAGCAAAAAGGCATAGAGCAGAAAGTTTCTGTACTTTATGAAAAAATTGACGATTTGCTGCATGAATCACGATGCTATTATTTGATGAGTACGCTTTTAAACTTGTTTAGGTTTTTAAGCGTGATCCCGGTACCACGCACCACAGCGCGCAAAGGATCTTCAGCAATGTACACCGGTAAGTCGGTTTTTTGAGACAAACGCTTATCTAGTCCGCGCAGCATACTACCACCACCGGCAAGGTAAATCCCGGTGTTGTAAATATCTGCAGCAAGTTCTGGAGGAGTTTGAGAAAGCGTTTCCATCACGGCGTCTTCAATACGTAAGATAGATTTATCTAAAGCTTTAGCGATCTCTCTAAATGAGATTTGAACCTGTTTTGGTTTCCCTGTAAGCAAATCGCGTCCTTGAACACTCATATCTTCTGGCGGAACCTCTAAATCTTCGGTAGCTGCTCCTATTTGAATTTTTATTTTTTCCGCACTGCGCTCTCCAACATACAAGTTGTGTTGGGTACGCATATAATAAATGATATCATTGGTGAAGACATCACCCGCAATTTTAACCGATTTGTCACAAACAATTCCACCTAAAGCGATCACCGCGATTTCAGTCGTTCCACCACCTATATCTACAATCATATTTCCTTTAGGCTGCATAATGTCAACGCCAATACCAATAGCCGCAGCCATAGGCTCGTGAATCAGGTAAACCTCTTTGCCGTTAACACGCTCAGCACTTTCTTTTACCGCACGCATCTCAACCTCTGTGATTCCTGACGGAATACATACCACCATTCTAAGCGCAGGAGCAAACATACGTTTCTTAAGCGCCGGAATCTCTTTGATGAACATACTCATCATTTGCTCACTGGCATCAAAATCAGCAATTACACCGTCTTTGAGCGGGCGAATGGTTTTGATGTTTTCGTGCGTTTTACCTTGCATCATCGCAGCGTCTTTACCGGCAGCAATGATCTTATTGCTCATGCGGTCACGGGCTACAATAGACGGACTGTCAACCACAACTTTGTCATTGTGAATAATAAGGGTGTTTGCGGTACCAAGATCTATCGCTATTTCTTCGGTAAGAAAATCAAAAAAGCCCATATGCGCTGTTGGAAATTAGGGTGAGTATGCTAAAGGTTAAATCTTAAATGTAGTTAAAAAATATGATTTTTTAATGTTTAAAATGTCTGGTTCCGGTCATAACCATGGCCAGTTCATTTTCGTTGCAATAATCAATGCTCAGCTGATCTTTTATAGAGCCACCCGGTTGAATTACCGCTGTGATTCCGGCTTTGTCTGCGAGTTCAACACAATCCGGAAACGGGAAAAATGCATCACTGGCCATCACTGCGCCTTTAAGGTCAAAACCAAAAGAAACCGCTTTATCCACAGCTTGACGTAACGCGTCAACACGTGAAGTTTGACCGGTGCCGCTTGCGCAAAGTTGTTTACCTTTTGCAAACACAATCGTATTTGATTTGGTATGCTTACAGATCTTAGAAGCAAAGATTAAATCACTTAACTCTTGTTCTGTAGGTTTATTGTTTGTGACGGTAGAAAGATCTTCAAGACTATCTGTTTTTGCATCTTTATCCTGAACTAAAATACCATTTAAACAACTGCGCACTTGATCGTTAGGAAGCGCGATAGGTTTTTGAATTAAAAGAACACGATTTTTCTTTCCTTTCAAAATTTCAAGTGCTTCTTCAGAATAGCTAGGAGCGATAACTACCTCACAAAATAATTTGTGAATTTCTTCAGCAGTAGCTTTATCAATTTCTTTATTAGCGATTAAAATTCCACCAAAAGCAGAAACCGGATCTCCGGCTAGGGCGTCTACATACGCTTGGTGTAATGTGTCGCGCTGGGCAAGGCCACAGGCATTATTGTGCTTTAAGATTGCAAAAGTGGGCGCTTCATTTTGAAATTCTGCCATTAAATTAACCGCAGCATCTACGTCAAGCAGGTTGTTGTATGATAATTCTTTACCGTGAAGTTGGTCAAACATCGCATCAAAATCACCAAAGAAGGTTCCTTTTTGATGTGGGTTTTCTCCGTAGCGTAAAGACTTGCCTTGTGTGTAGCTGGCCTTGTAAACTACTTCTTCTTCATTAAAGTAATTGAAAATAGCAGTGTCATAATGCGATGAAACATTGAATGCTTTTGCGGCAAAACGCTTACGGTCAGCTAGCGTGGTCGTTCCTTCATTGGCGCTGATAAGCTCTAAAACCTCTTCATAATCATCAACCGAAGAAACACACAGCGTGTCTTTAAAGTTCTTTGCGGCGGCACGAATCAACGAAATACCGCCAATATCAATTTTTTCAACAATATCTTGTTCTGAAGCTCCTGAGGCAACCGTTTTTTCAAAAGGATACAAGTCAACGATCACAATGTCAAGTTGCGGAATGTCGTATTCTTTCATTTCAGCAACATCGCTCTCATTGTCTTGACGGTTTAAAATTCCACCAAAAACTTTAGGGTGAAGGGTTTTTACTCTTCCACCTAAAATTGAAGGATAAGAAGTCACATCTTCAACAGGTACAACCGGTACGCCAAGATCTTTAATGAATTTCTCTGTACCCCCCGTAGAATAAAGGGTTATACCTAATTCATCAAACTTTTTAATCAACGGCTCAAGGCCTTCTTTACTAAAAACGGAAATCAGCGCGGCTTTTGCCTTTATCGGAGTGCTCATGAAGAAATTTTTAATTTGGGTGCAAAAGTATGAATTTAACTACTAAAATAGCTTGCTAATTTTCGTAATTTCTTAGCTTAAATTTGTAACACACAGCGGGCTTTTGCGTCATACCTGTGTTCAAATTAAAACGCCTTTATGCTCATCTATCTTAGGGTATTAAAAGAAAGTCTTGCTTTTGCTATCAATGCGTTGCGCAATAATAAGTTGCGTACCCTGCTTTCCTTACTGGGGGTGACCATTGGTATTTTTTCAATTATCGGGGTTCTTGCTGCAGTAGACTCGCTCAAACAGGAGATCAAAGGTAGCCTTGCTTCGTTAGATAATAACACGATTATCATCATGCGTTTTTCGTTTGCGCCCACTGATATTCCACAATGGAAACGCGAGCAGTTTCCAGATGTGAGTTATGACGAATACCAGTATATTAAACGAAATGTTCCTGATGTTGAGGCGGCATCTTTCAGCTTAAATGTAGGCGCCGAATCTATAAAGTACGGAGATAAATTAGTGACGGGAGTAAACATTATTCCTGTGACTGACGGGTATTATAATATCGAAGCTTTGCAGCTTACTGACGGAAGATTTTTTAATGAGTCAGAATCCAATAGTGGTTCAAATGTTTTGGTTTTGGGTCAAGAAATCGCCGAAAGTTTATTCGGAAGTTTAGATCCTATTGGTAAACAAGTGCGACTTTATGGACAGCGCTTTTCGGTAATCGGAGTTTTAGAGAAGGAGGGAAGCAGTATGTTTGGTCCGTCTAAAGATGGCATGGTGATCTTGCCTGTAAATGTGGTGCGCCGTATTTATGGAAGCAATAATAAATCAGCTTTTCCTCAAATTGTGGTAAAGCCGGCTGAGGGTGTTGATATCCCTGAATTTAATGCGGTTCTTGAGCAGCGTCTACGCCAACTCAGAGGATTGAAGCCTAATGATGTAAGCAACTTTTTTATCAATCAGCTTTCGGGCTTTACAGACTTGATCGATAATATCACCGGCACCATGTCTACTATTGGTGGTTTTATTGGGTTATTTTCTTTACTCGTAGGAGGCTTCGGTATTGCAAATATTATGTTTGTGAGCGTGAAAGAACGTACCAATTTGATTGGAATTCAAAAAGCACTAGGAGCCAAAAACCGATTTATTTTACTTCAGTTTTTATTTGAATCGGTGATTCTTGCCACAATAGGAGGTTTGATCGGTCTGGGACTCGTTTGGATCATTGCGCAGGTCATGTCGCAATTTACAGGAGACTTTCAGTTTGTGCTTTCGGCAACCAATATATTTTATGGATTGTCAAGTTCTATCGTGATTGGGCTTTTCGCAGGAATTGTGCCTGCATTTATGGCTTCGCGACTTGATCCTGTAGAAGCCATCAGAACCGGAATGTAATCCTTTAATCCTAAAAAAGGCAGCGCTGTTTCCAGGTACTGCCTAATGAATATTTTCTTAGAGGTAGTTGCTATGCCAAGATCGAAGAAACCTGCTCATTAACCCATTCTAAAAAGCGCTCGTCAGCTTCAGTAAAGGGATCTGGAGTGTTTGAATCAATATCGATTTGCCCAATGTTTTCACCATTAACAAAAAGCGGGACAACAATTTCAGCCTTTACAGTGATGCTGCACGCAATGTAATTGTCCTGCGCGGCAACGTCAGGAACAACAAAGTTTTGATTAGAGACAGCGACTTGGCCGCAAATTCCTTTCCCAAAAGGGATAATGGTGTGGTCTGTAGGAGCCCCAGCATACGAACTCAATTTCAGTTCGTTTTTATCCCCATTTTTAAAGTAAAAGCCAACCCAGTCATAATACGTCACATTATCTTTAAGTAACGTGCATATTTCTTCTAAGCGATGCTCAACAGATAGGTTGCTGCTGTCTAAAATTTTTGATACTTCAGGTTTTAGGGCTTCAAACGTCATTTTTCTTGTAATTTAGGGCGGTCTAAACCGTGTTGAAATTGTTTAAAATAGTTGGCAAATATAAGTCGGTAATCTTATTTATCCTTACATTTTTAGGAGTGTATGTGGTGCTGAGTTTACTTTATGGATTTTATCTGAGTAGGTCAGCGTCAAGTAGCTATTATCCTGATTACATTACTCATCAAGTTGCCGTGCAAAGTGCGTGGCTTGTTGATTTATTGGGGTATGCAACGCAGTTGGCGCCGCATCCTGAAGAAGCTTCCATGGTGCTCGGCGTTGAGAATGTTTATGTTGCTCGAGTGGTAGAGGGATGTAATGCGATGAGCGTCATTATTTTGTTTGTCGCTTTTGTGATGGCTTTTTTTCAAGGTTGGCAACGTACCATTCTTTTTACTTTAGGCGGTGTAATATTGATTTATGTCGTGAATGTTTTGCGAATTGCTTTGCTGAGCATCGGTTTGTATCGCTTTCCTGAAGCTCAAAATTTGTTACACGATATTGTGTTTCCGGCGATTATTTACGGTCAGGTTGTTCTACTGTGGCTGCTTTGGGTACGCAATTTTAAAAAGCAGGCAGGTTGAAATTACTTCTCAAAATAAGCATTGTAAGTGCTGCAATTTTCTGTTTAATCGCTATTAGATATTGGCAAGAACAGCTTTTTTACGACCCGCTTCTACATTTTTTTGAAGGAGAATATCTGCAAGCGATAAGCCTTCCTGAGTTAGACGCTCTCAAACTACATATTCACGTTATACTTCGGTTTTGGTTAAACGCTGCTTTATCAATATTGATATTAGTAGTGCTTTTTCCGAAGAAAGAAATTTTTAGAATCACACTTCTGTTGTACGGTTGTTTGTTTTTATTGTTGATAATAGCTTTTGTGACGATCATTGGTATGTACGACGCGCAGTGGAGTATGCTTTTATTTTATGTGCGACGTTTTTTAATACAGCCCATTTTACTGTTGGTTTTAGTGCCTGCTTTCTATTATCAAAAACTACTTAGCAAAACCTAGTTTGTATATTTGCTCAATTATTTTTTAAAGAATTTATAGAATGAAAAGAATATATATAAGTGTTGTCTTACTTGCACTAGTGGCTTGTGGAGATTCAAAATCGAAGCAGCAAACAGTCGAAGTCTCTCAACAAGAAACCGCTCATAAAACTGAAGCGTATTCCTCAGAAGAGCGCAACGCAGCATTTAAAAATCCCGAAGTTGCTCAGGTATATGATGATTATAACCTTTTAAAAACGGCCTTGGTAAATACAGATGCAGAAGCAGCAAAAAATGCAGCACAAGTAATGCTTAAAAACAGTGAAGCTAGTACTTTGGAGTTGGGTTTTGTAAAGGCGATTCAGGGGATTGTTGATGAAGATGATGTGAATATTCAGCGGGAACATTTTGAAGCAGTAACCGTTGGAGTTAAAGACTTGGTGGAAGAAAATATAGTTTCAGGAACCTTATATTATCAATATTGCCCGATGGCTTTTGATGGAAAAGGTGCGTATTGGATCTCAAATGAGGAGAAAATTTACAATCCGTATTTTGGAGATGTTATGCTTAATTGCGGTACTGTTGATGCTGAAATAAACTAAGCGAAAAAAGTAGAGGCTTAAAAAAGAAAATCCCTTCAGAACATTCTGAAGGGATTTTTGTTATAAAAGTTTGACTGTGCGGCGCGCGCTTACATCATACCTGGCATTCCGCCACCCATTCCGCCTGGCATTCCACCGCCACCTGTAGGAGCTTCCTCAGGGATGTCAGTCAATGCACATTCGGTAGTTAAAATCATTCCAGAAACTGATGCTGCATTTTCTAATGCCACACGCGTTACTTTCTTAGGATCAATAATACCTTCTGCTAGCATATTCACGTAGCGATCAGTCTTAGCGTCATAACCGTAGTCTTCATCACCTTCAATTACTTTAGCGATAACTACAGAGCCTTCGCCGCCGGCGTTAGCTACAATAGTGCGTAAAGGAGATTCAATCGCACGGTTTACAATTTTGATACCTGTAGCTTCATCTGCGTTAGCAGCTTCAAGTGATTCAAGTACACGTTTTGCGCGTACTAAAGCTACACCACCACCGGCTACAATACCTTCTTCAACAGCAGCACGTGTTGCGTGAAGTGCGTCATCTACACGGTCTTTTTTCTCTTTCATTTCAACTTCAGAGGCAGCACCTACATAAAGTACAGCTACACCACCTGCTAGTTTAGCAAGACGCTCTTGAAGTTTTTCTTTATCATAATCGCTAGTTGTAGTTTCAATTTGCGCTTTGATTTGATTCACGCGCGCTTTGATATCGTCACTGTTACCAGAACCATTTACGATAGTAGTGTTGTCTTTATCGATAGTTACATTTTCAGCAGTACCTAACATATCGATAGTTGCGTTGTCTAGAGAGAAACCGCGCTCTTCGCTGATTACAGTACCACCAGTCAAGATTGCAATATCTTCTAACATTGCTTTACGGCGATCACCAAAACCAGGAGCTTTAACTGCTGCGATCTTAAGTGCACCTCTCAATTTGTTAACTACTAAAGTAGCTAATGCCTCACCGTCTACATCCTCAGCGATGATCAATAAAGGCTTACCTGACTGAGCGACTGGCTCAAGAACCGGTAATAAATCTTTCATTGAAGAAATTTTCTTGTCAAATAACAAGATGTAAGGGTTCTCCAATTCAGTTTGCATTTTTTCGCTGTCAGTAACGAAATACGGAGATAAATATCCACGGTCAAACTGCATACCTTCAACTACGTCTACGTAAGTTTCAGTACCTTTTGCTTCTTCAACAGTGATCACACCTTCTTTACCAACTTTACCAAATGCTTCAGCGATAAGCTCACCAATTACATCGTCATTGTTAGCAGAGATCGCTGCAACTTGCTTTATTTTTTCTGAAGAGCTTCCTACTTCTTTAGTCTGTTTTTCAAGATCTTTAGTGATCGCTTCTACTGCTTTGTCAATCCCACGTTTTAAGTCCATTGGGTTTGCGCCAGCAGCTACGTTTTTAAGACCTTCTTGTACAATTGCCTGAGCAAGTACGGTTGCGGTGGTAGTACCGTCACCGGCAAGATCGTTAGTTTTAGAAGCAACTTCTTTTACCATTTGCGCTCCCATATTTTCAAGAGCATCTTGCAATTCGATCTCTTTTGCTACAGAAACACCATCTTTGGTTACTTGTGGTCCACCAAAAGATTTACTGATAATTACGTTACGACCTTTAGGTCCTAAAGTTACTTTTACTGCGTTTGCGAGTGCATCTACACCGCGCTTAATGCCATCTCTTGCAGAGATGTCAAAGGTTATATCTTTTGCCATTTTTAATGTTATTTAAATTTTTCGCGGCTGCGAAAAATAGCGTGTTGTTATTAAAGTTAAATAGAAGAATTAAGGCTTAGATTATTGCAAGAATATCATCCTCACGCATGATAAGATAATCAGTGCCTTCTAGTTTTAATTCGGTCCCGGCATATTTACCATAAAGAACAGTGTCTCCTATCTTTACGGTCATGTCGTGGTCTTTTTTACCGCTTCCTACAGCTACAACTTTACCTTGCTGAGGTTTTTCTTTTGCTGTGTCAGGAATATATAGTCCTGAAGCTGTTTTGGTCTCGGCAGCCATTGGCTCTACCAAAACGCGATCTGAAAGAGGTTTAATGTTTACTCCCATTTTTAATATAAATTTTTAGTTAACAATTTTCTTAGTTGTGCTGCTGTATAGTCAGAAATTATGCCATCAAAATTTCACTGACAAAACGGCAAAAAAAAGACCGCAATATTGCGGTCTTCTTAAATTGTATATGTCTAAACTGTCATTTAGTTTGATGTGCTGTCTGAAGCAGGTGCTGCATTTGCAGGAGCCTGAACGTCCTGAACCGGCATAATATTTTCTACATCTTCACCTTCAATAACCTTAGATTCGTTAGCTGAACGACCACCAAAAATGGTTACGTTAGAAATAAGAATTAGAATCAATAACGCAGTCGCAAGTCCCCAGGTACTTTTGTCAAGAAAATCGCCGGTCTTTTTTACACCGCCTATTTGCTGAGAACCACCGCCACCAAAAGAAGAAGATAAACCGCCACCTTTAGGGTTTTGAACCATAATTACAACAATAAGTAAAAAGGCTACAATTACGATTAAAACTAAAAATATAAAAAACATAGTTTTGACTTTATAAAATGCGGTTTAAGTTCTGGCTTGTTCCGCTAAGTTGTTTATTTATTTTCTTGCAATTTTTCTATTGCCCGAATTTGGTCTGCAAAGAAACCACTTTTTTCCGGATATTTCAAACTTAAAATTCTATAAGCTTGTTTAGCTTTTGAAAAGTTTTTTTGCTCCACATAAACGCGAGCCAAAGTCTCGGTCATCAAGCTGTCATTGGGCTGAAAGCGGTCTTCTAGATTGGGCTTTTTAAATGAGCTGTCAGGAGCGCTTACCTTGATCTTAGGGTTGCTCTCAATAAATTTGTCAATCAATTCTAATCTGCGGGCGCGCTCGGCGTCTGGTTCCGGCTCTGTAGATGATTCTTCTGAGGTTGGTTCTGAAACTTCTTTTGATGTGACTGAGGATAATACTGACTCATCAAGGGTTGCGGTTTTTTCTCCTGCGTCTAGATCAGTTGTATTTTGCTGTGGTTCTTCTTCAGAACGGTTGATTTTATTGAATGATGTGAGCTTTAACCACTCGCTAAAGGAGTGCGTTTCGGCTTTATTAAAATCAAGAGGCTTGCCTAACTGAAGCTGTTCTTCAGGTTGGGTTGCTTCTGGTTCTTCCTTCGGAATAAAAAATTCAGGATCTAAAACTTTGTTGGCTTTCTCTAATTCTTCGGCTTCCATTTCAGCAGAAACATCAACTGCATCCGTGACGGTCATATTTAAAAGCTGAGCTTCCTGAGCTTTTATTTGCGCGCTAATATCTTGCTGATTAAAAATATCTGAAGTGATGAAATCAAAAAGCACTGCGCGATCCTGGGTATGTGCAGCGGTCTTTTTTAATTGCGTGTTGTATAAGAAACTGTCTTCATTTTTTAGACCTTTTAGATGCAAGGCACGCGCCGCCTGAAAAAACGGGAATTCGTTAAGTACCGTTTTTAGCTGCGAAGTTTGCTCTGAATTGATCGTGTCAGGGTGTTCTAAAAGATATGTAAACGTTTCTGTATTCATATACGCAATAGGCGAGATGTTTAACAGGTTACTTTAATAGTTTACCAATTGGCTAGCGATTCTTGAAAAATATCTTGGGTGATACGTTCGTAAATTTCTTCGATAGCGCCATCTAAAACTGGACCTACCGGCTGTGCCGTACCTGCCAGATCGACGAAAAAGGAAAAGCGTTTTTCAAAATCCTGGCTTCCATCTGCAATAGATTTATTGGTGAATCTACAAAGAATCACGATCGTCAGTCGGGTTTGTGCCGCGACATTGTCTGAGGTAGCCGTTTGCGGAGCAAAATAGTAATCTACAATTTCACCTTCATAGATCAAGTCGGCACTTTCTGCATTCGCCGAAAGATTCAAGCTGGTTTGATTTTGAATAAGATCTGAAAGCGCAAACGTAAAGTCTCTGTCAATTCCAGGTTCTACAATGGGCGCATTGTTTTGAAAATAACGCACATAAAACGATTCGGCAGCACCGATATCTACTCCGGTGAACGAATAAAATCCGCAGCTGTTATAGCAAAGCAGGCTTAAAAATAAAAAGGCAATTTGTAGTTTTTTCATAAACGAGAAGCTTCTATTGTTATGCTATAACGTGCGCTAGGCTTAATGGATTTTATAGATCGTATTGTTTTATTTTTCGGTACAGTGTGCGCTCGCTGATGCCTAATTCTTTGGCGGCAGCTTTACGTTTTCCGTTATGGCGTTCCAAAGATTTTTCAATCAGTTCGAGTTCTTTTTCTTGAAGTGAAAGGGTTTCTTCTTCCTCTACATCTTCAGCAAAATGATACTTGTCTTTCATTGGCGAACTCACCACAGACTCTTCTGGAAGCTGAAGCACTTCGGTAATATCTTCTGCGCTTTCGTAAGCGTCGCTGTCATCTTCGCTGTAGATCTTTTTGATCAGCGATTTATTCTCTTCTTGAACCGTGGCGTTGTTACCATTTTCCATCAATTCAAGCGTGAGTTTTTTAAGATCGTTTAAGTCACTTTTCATATCAAAAAGTACTTTGTACAGAATCTCGCGCTCACTGCTAAAATCGCTTTCACTCTTTTTATTCTGGCCAATAACTGCAGGCAAATTAGAACCGGTATCAGGTAAATACGCTCTCAATTTTTCTGCGGAAATACTTCTGTTTTGCTCTAAAACCGAAATTTGCTCGGCCACATTACGCAACTGTCTGATGTTTCCTGACCAGCGATATTTTAAAAGATTTTGCACGGCATCATCTTCTAGTCTAATGGTAGGCATCTTATATTTTGTGGCAAAGTCTGAAGCAAACTTTCTAAACAAAAGATGAATATCATTCTTGCGATCGCGCAACGGCGGAAGGTTAATTTCTACCGTGCTCAATCGATAATAAAGATCTTCTCTAAAACGCTCATTTTTTATGGCGTCAAACATTTTGACGTTGGTTGCTGCCACAATGCGTACATCGGTCTTTTGGGTTTTAGACGAACCTACTTTTAAAAACTCGCCGTTTTCTAAAACACGCAGTAGGCGTACTTGCGTAGGTAAAGGCAATTCGCCTACCTCGTCTAAAAATATGGTTCCACCGTCTGCTTCTTCAAAATAACCGCTTCGGGTTGAAGTTGCGCCGGTAAAAGCGCCTTTCTCGTGACCAAAAAGTTCACTGTCTATGGTTCCTTCAGGAATCGCACCGCAGTTTACGGCGATATACTTGTTGTGTTTGCGGTGTGAAAGGGAGTGAATGATGCGCGGAATGCTTTCTTTTCCCACACCACTTTCACCGGTTACTAAAACCGAAATATCAGTAGGAGCAACTTGAATTGCTTTTTCAATCGACCTGTTGAGCTTAGGGTCATCACCAATGATCCCAAAACGCTGTTTTATTGCGTGAACTGATTCCATCTATAATCGATTAATTATTATCTGAATATCCAACGGCTTTTCCCAAAAGCGTAGTGCTGGTGCAATCTAGTATTTCAACATTTACAAAATCACCTACGTTGTAGTGCTCTTTAGGGAATACAACTACGGTATTTTGGGAATTGCGACCTGCCCATTCTGCATCGCTCTTTTTTGAGGCCTTCTCAATAAGAACTTCAACCGTTTTGCCTACTTGCTTTTGTGTATTATATAAAGAGTGCTCTTGTTGAAGCGCGATCACTTCGGCTAAGCGACGTTTTTTTACATCTAATGGTATGTCGTCTTCCAGTTTACGTGCAGCTAAAGTTCCCGGGCGTTCGCTATAGGCAAACATAAACCCGAAATCATATTTTACATATTCCATCAAACTCAAGGTGTCTTGATGGTCTTCTTCGGTCTCGGTAGGGAAACCGGTGATCATATCTTGAGAAATCGCGCAATCTGGTATAATTTCTCTGATATTGTCTATAAGCTCAAAATATTCCTGACGGGTATGCAGGCGATTCATTTCTTTTAAAATACGATCACTACCACTCTGTACAGGTAAGTGGATGTATTTACATATATTAGGATATTTTGCCATCGTTCTTATCACATCAAGCGTCATATCCTGTGGGTTAGAAGTGGAAAAGCGAATGCGCATTTTAGGTTGTGCTTCGGCAACAAGGCTGAGTAGGCCTGCAAAATTTACAGCGGTAGCTTTTGCCATATCGCTGGCTTTTTCAAAATCTTTTTTAAGACCGCCACCGTACCATAAATAACTATCTACGTTTTGCCCAAGAAGTGTTACTTCTTTAAAGCCTCTTGCCGCAAGATCATTTACTTCTTCAACGATACTTTGAGGATCTCTACTGCGTTCGCGACCACGGGTAAACGGCACCACACAAAAGGTACACATATTATCACAACCTCGGGTGATGCTCACAAAAGCGGTAACGCCATTGCTTTGCAACCGCACCGGTGCGATGTCGCCATAGGTTTCTTCTTTAGAGAGAATAACGTTGATAGCGTCTCTACCTTCTTCAACTTCGCCTAAAAGATTAGGCAAATCTTTATATGCATCAGGGCCTACTACAAGGTCAACGATCTTCTCTTCCTCAAGAAATTTACTTTTTAAGCGCTCTGCCATACAGCCCAGAACACCAACTTTCATCGTTGGATTTCCTTTTTTAACGGCGTTGTATTTCTCAAGACGCTTACGCACCGTTTGTTCAGCCTTGTCTCTAATAGAGCAGGTGTTTACTAAAACCAGATCGGCGTCTTCTAAATGCTGGGTGGTATTGTAGCCTTCTTTGGCTAATATAGAAGCCACGATCTCGCTGTCGCTAAAGTTCATCTGGCAACCATAACTTTCTATAAAAAGCTTTTTACCATTGGTGGTTTGTGGCTCGAGAACCAGTGCTTCACCTTGTTTGCTTTCGTTAATAATCTTCTCCATAATACGTACTGCTACCTAAAAATAGTGGGCAAAGATACGATTAACAAAAGTTGTGACAAAGTGTCATTAAGCCGAAAATGAAAAAGAAATTTTAAAGGGGTGCAATGGATTTTTGGGACGCCTTCTGGTAGGTTTTATTTGTTGCTATAAACAGCGACAGGATACCGAATAATAAATTTTCTACTACTTTTGCCAATCTAAAGTCAGAAAAAATGTAGACTTGTGCAGTCTTTAGGATTTTAAATGACAAATTTTTGAAAAGAGCATTATGGCAAAAAATCTGGTAATTGTTGAGTCACCTGCAAAGGCAAAAACTATTGAGAAATTTTTAGGTAAGGATTTCAAAGTAGAAAGTAGTTTTGGGCATATTGCAGACTTGCCAACAAAAGAACTTGGGGTAGATGTAGATGGTGATTTTTCGCCAAAATATACGGTCAATAAAGACAAAAAAGCGGTTGTTAAAAAGCTGAAAGATTTAGCGAAAAAGGCAGAGACAGTATGGCTAGCGAGTGATGAGGACCGGGAGGGAGAAGCGATCGCTTGGCATCTTGCCGAAGAGCTAAAACTTGATAAAGATAAAACCAAGCGTATTGTCTTTTCTGAAATTACCAAGAAGGCTATTTTACGAGCGATTGAGAATCCGCGGGATATAGATTATAATCTGGTTAATGCACAACAAGCGAGACGTGTTTTAGATCGTTTTGTGGGGTATGAGATTTCTCCGGTTTTGTGGAGAAAAGTAAAAGGCGGACTCAGCGCCGGAAGGGTGCAATCTGTTTCTGTGCGGCTTATCGTAGAGCGGGAGCGCGAAATTCAAGCTTTTAATACCGAAGACTATTTTAGAGTAGACGCTGAATTTGCCAATGCAGATGGAAAAACCTTAAAAGCAAAACTTCCGAAGAATTTAGATACTAAAAAGGAAGCTGAAGAATTCTTAAAAGCGAATGCTGACGCCACATTTACGGTTGAAGCTTTAACCACAAAGCCTGCTAAAAAGAATCCGGCGCCACCATTCACGACGTCAACACTTCAGCAGGAAGCATCAAGAAAGCTTTACTTCTCGGTGAGTAAAACAATGAATATGGCTCAGCGTCTTTATGAGGCTGGTCTTATTACATATATGAGAACTGATAGTGTGAATCTTTCTCAAGATGCAAAACAAGGAGCAGCAAATGAGATCGTTTCTGCTTACGGCGAGAAGTATCATAAAGAACGTAATTATAAAGGAAAGAGTAAAGGGGCTCAAGAAGCTCACGAAGCGATACGACCTACAGATTTTAGCAGACATACTGTAAATCTAGAGCGCGATCAAGCGCGTTTATATGAGTTGATCTGGAAACGTGCAATCGCTTCGCAAATGAGTGAAGCTAAATTGGAGCGCACTAATGTTCAGATCGCATCGTCTAATCACCCTTTTAATTTTACTGCAAATGGTGAGGTGATCAAATTTGACGGATTCTTAAAAGTGTACCTTGAAGGAACCGACGATGAAGATCAAGAAGAAAGCGGAATCCTGCCTCCGTTGACAGAAGGCGAAGCGCTAAACAATCTTTGGATTACGGCAACAGAGCGTTTTACCCGAGCGCCTTACCGTTATACCGAAGCATCTTTGGTTAAAAAATTAGAAGAATTAGGTATCGGGCGACCTTCAACTTATGCGCCTACCATTACTACGATTCAGAACAGAAAATATATCGAGAAAGGTAACGTAGACGGTACCGAAAGAGAATACGACCTACTTACGCTAAAGAAAGGGAAAGTGAGCGCTAAGAAGCTTACAGAAAAGGTAGGTTCTGATAAAGGAAAACTGGTGCCAACAGATGTTGGGATGGTGGTGAACGACTTTTTAGTAAATCACTTTGAGAATATTTTAGACTACAATTTTACTGCAAAAGTTGAAGAAAACTTTGATGAGATCGCAGAAGGAAATGAGGAGTGGACTAAAATGATGAAAGACTTCTACAAAGATTTTCATCCGCAGGTAATGAATGTTGCCGAAAATGCAGAGCGTGAAGTTGGTGAGCGTGTTTTAGGAGAAGATCCTAAAACCGGAAAGCCGGTAAGTGTACGTTTAGGTAAGTACGGGGCGATGGTGCAAATAGGTTCGGTAGAAGATGAAGAGAAGCCAAGGTTTGCAGGTCTCCTTCCTGATCAGCAATTAGAAAGCATCACGTTTGAAGAAGCTATGGATCTGTTTAAGCTTCCACGTGAATTGGGTGAGTTTGAAGGAGAGACGGTTGAGGTAAATAACGGGCGTTTTGGTCCGTATGTGAAATTTGGTAAAACCTATGTGTCGCTTCCAAAAGGAAAAGATCCTTTAGAGGTTGAGTACGATGAGGCTGTTGTTTATATTAAGGAGAAGCAAAAAGCTGATGCGCCTATTTATCATTATGAAGATAAGCCGGTGCAAAAGGGTGTTGGACGCTTTGGTCCGTACATCAAATGGGATGGAATGTTTATCAATGTAAATAAGAAGTACGACTTTGATAATCTATCTGATGAAGATATCGTTCAGCTAATTGAAGATAAAAAGCAAAAGGAAAAAGATAAGATCATTCACGACTTCAAAGATGAAGGCATACGCGTTGAAAAAGCCAGATGGGGACGATCGAATATCATTAAAGGTAAGGTGAAGATCGAGCTTCCAAAAACGGTAGATGCTCAAAAGCTGACGCTTGAAGAGGTGAAAGATATTCTAGAAAAGCAAGGTCCTAAGCCAAAGAAAAAAGCGACTAAGAAAAAAACTACCCGAAAGAAATCAACTGCAAAAAAGAAGTAGTCCATGGCTTTTGAGAACCTTCTGCCTATTTCAGATGCTGTAATAGCGCATTCCGCATTATTACATGAGCAAAGTTTATTTAATCAGATTCGCCTGCATACACGCCAAGATGGGTTGCCCAATCTTAGCGAACTTCAGATCGCCATAATAGGCGTTCGTGAAAATCGGGGCGCAGCAGACACTCAGGAAACCTTGATTGATTTTGCGCCTATACGCAAAGCGTTGTATCGATTGTTTCCGGGGAATTGGCATACGGTAATTGGTGATCTGGGAGATTTAGAAGCTGGCGATCAAATTTCAGATACATTTTATGCGCTTCAGGATATGGTTGCGCAGCTGGTAAAAAATAACGTGATTCCAGTCGTTATAGGAGGAAGTCAGGATTTGACGTATGCGCTGTATCGCGCTTTTGATAATCTGGATCAAATGGTTAACCTGGTGAATGTTGACGGTTGTTTTGATCTGGGTGACAGCAGTCTGCCTATGACGCACAAATCTTTTGTGGGTAAAATAATCATCGATCAGCCTTATAATTTGTTCAATTATTCCAACTTGGGGTATCAAACCTACTATAATAGTCAGGAGGAAATTGACTTGATGGAAAAACTGTATTTTGACTCGTTTAGGCTGGGGAATACGGTGTCTAATTTAAGTAGTGTTGAGCCTGTGATGCGAGATGCTGATGTGGTGAGTTTTGATCTTTCTTCTGTTCAATCAGAAGTTTTAGGAGGGATGCACCCTGAAAAAGTTAATGGTTTCAACGGAAGAGAGGCTTGTGCCATTACTAGGTATGCGGGGCTTAGCGATCGTGTAAGTGTTTTTGGGATTTTTGAATATCTGTTAGCTGGAAACACAGAGACCGCTTCGGCATTGGTTGCACAATTAATTTGGTATTTTATTGAAGGTGTAAATTACAGAATGACTGAATCCCTAACTGATAGGGATACAGATTTTCTGCATTACAATGTTCCGGTAGATGATGAGCTGTTGAGCTTTTATAAAAGTACCAAGTCAGAACGATGGTGGATAGAAATACCTTTCTTAGAAGGTGTTAATAATAAATTAAAGCGACATACGTTATTACCTTGCACGCAAGAAGATTATGAGAACGCCTGTAATCAGGAGATTCCCGAGCGATGGTATAAGGCAAAACGCAAGAACGAAATTTAATTAACAAAAATTTCTGGGTTTGAATGTTATTTTTATCAAAAAATTGCTTTTTAGCATTTTTATAGATAGGTTTACTGTCTCAAATCTAGATTTAACCTAATTTACTTATGAAGAAGTTTATTGCATTTATTGCGATGGTAAGCTTATTAGTGAGTTGTGGTCGCAATGACCGTGGCGAACTTGTGGGAGTAAAAGGCAAAAAATGGAATCCTGAAAAACCCTACGGAATGACGTTAGTCTCTGGTGGGGCTTTTATCATGGGTAAAAGTGATGATGATATCGCAGCCATCAAGAATGCCCCAACTAAAACTGTTACTGTTCGTTCATTCTACATGGACGAAACCGAAATTACCAATTCAGAATACCGTCAATTTGTAAGCTGGGTGCGAGACTCTGTTATTCGTGCACGTTTAGCGATCGAAGCTGATCTTATGGGAGAAACCCCTGGGACTGGTGGCATAGGTGAGTATGCGTTTCAGGACTATGATCCTAATAATATGACGCCTTACGAGCAATATATGTATGATAACTACTATAGCTTAAGCGATGACTATAGTGATCGTAAATTAAACTGGGATATTGATCTAATCGAAGATCCTATGAATTATCCTGATGAGTATTACGTTTCTGTGATGGACACGATGTATATTCCATTAGAAGAAGCATATAACGGGCAGCGTACGGTTGACGTAGAAAAGCTTGTTTTTAAATACAAGTATCTAGATATGGAGGCTGCGGCCCGCCAAAAGAAAGGTTCTCGAAAAGATTTTATCATTACGGAAGAAACCAAAATTTATCCTGATACTACAGTTTGGATCAAGGATTTTGCTTACTCTTATAATGAGCCTATGCATAATGATTACTTCTGGCATAGTGCTTATGATGACTATCCTGTAGTTGGAGTTAGCTGGCAGCAAGCAAAAGCATTCTGCCAATGGCGTACTGATAATAAGAATTCGTATAAGAAACAACGTGGTCAAGAGCTTGTAAACCGTTTTAGACTTCCTAGTGAAGCAGAATGGGAATATGCTGCGCGCGGTGGTTTAGAAGGAGCAACTTACCCTTGGGGTGGTCCTTACACTAAGAACGATCGTGGCTGTTTTATGGCAAACTTTAAGCCTT
Organism: Leeuwenhoekiella palythoae; assembly: GCF_900130045.1. Lineage (GTDB taxonomy): Bacteria > Bacteroidota > Bacteroidia > Flavobacteriales > Flavobacteriaceae > Leeuwenhoekiella > Leeuwenhoekiella palythoae. The sequence continues at coordinate 285,867 of NZ_FQXT01000005.1, read as the reverse complement.
TGCGTGGTGATTATGCAGCTGACCAAGCATTGTACACGGTAGAGGCAGATTCTTATGAGCCTAATGATTACGATTTGTATAATATGGCAGGAAATGTTTCGGAGTGGGTAGGATCATCATACGATCCTAACGCATACGAATACATTTCTACAATGAACCCTAATGTAAACGATACTAAAAATGAGCGCAAAGTGGTGCGCGGCGGCTCTTGGAAAGATGTTGCTTACTTAATTCAAGTGAGCACACGTGACTATGAATATGCAGATTCTGCACGTAGTTACATCGGGTTTAGAACCGTTCAAGACTATCTTGGAGTAGATCAAGAAGTCAATATGAGAAAAGGCCCGTCTCGACGCTAACCTCTAATATATTTCCCCAAAATATATCTTAACCTAATTTCACAAAAACAAAAAATCTATTAAAATGGCAAAAAAAGGAAAACTTTCAGTGACTAATATGATTTACGGTCTTGGAGCGGCAGTAGTAATTGTAGGAGCACTTTTTAAAATTCAGCACTGGCCCGGAGGATCTGAGATCTTAACACTAGGGATGGTTGTTGAAGCTTTGGTATTTGGCTATTCAGCTTTTGAAAGACCAACCCAAGAATTAGACTGGTCGTTAGTTTACCCTGAACTTGCCGGAGACGCTCCAGCGGTTAAAAAAGCTAAACTTGTTGAAGAGCCAACAGAAGCTAAAGGTTTACTTTCAGAAAAACTAGATGCGATGCTTAAAGATGCACGCATTGATTCTGAATTGATGACCAGCTTAAGCACAAGTATTAGAAGCTTTGAAGGAGCAGCCAAAGGAATGGCTCCTACTGCTGAAGCGATGAACTCTACAAAAAAATACAGCCAAGAAATGTCACTTGCTGCTGCACAATTAGAATCTTTAAACAGCTTGTATAAAGTACAGGTTGAAGCTGCAGGTCGTCAGGCTGAAATTAATAATGAGGTTGCTAATAACGCCGGAAGACTTAAAGAACAAATGGAAAGTCTAGCGACTAACCTTTCTTCTCTTAATGGCGTTTATGGTGGAATGCTTTCTGCAATGAATAAGCGCTAAGCTGAATTCTTGATACTAATTTAATAATTCAGTAGAAAAACCACACTATGGCAGGAGGAGGACAGTCGCCAAGACAGAAAATGATCAATCTTATGTATCTCGTTTTTATCGCGATGATTGCGATGAACGTAGATAAAGAGATCTTAAACGCGTTTAAAATATTTGACGTGAAATTCACTAGTTCAAACGCGCGTTTAGAACAAGACAATCAGCTGGCAATGGCTGGTTTAGAAGAAAAGGCTACCGAGCAACCGGCTAAGTATCAGCCGTTGCTAGGAAAAGCGAAAGAGGTTAAAGAAATATCAGATGAATTCTTTAACTACTTAGGAAGCATAAAAGACACGCTTACAGACGGTATCGACACCAGTAGTTACGCGAACTTAGATAAAACCGCTGTTCTTGATGAATTATGGTTTACCGGAGATCGTTATACTAAACAAGGTGATGCGTTCTTAGCTAAAATCGAGAACTATAAGTCAGAAATGAAAAATGCTTTAGGTCCGGAGTTTAGCGAAGTGAATGCTATTATCGAACGCACATTTGCAGTGGAGCCGCAAATTAACAAAGACGGCAAAAAGATTGATTGGTTGCGCTATAACTTTCTGGGATATCCATTAGCGGCATCAATCACGCGTTTTACTCAGATGCAAAATGATGTACGTACCGCGGAATCTGAAGTATATTCTTCGCTTTTACAAGGACAGCTTAGTAAAGACGTTTCTTTAAGTAATTATCAGGCTATCGTAATTCCAGAAAAAACGGCTTTTTTCTCTGGTGAGAATTTTAAAGGAAAAGTTGTTTTAGGACGTTTTGATAACTCTTTAAATTTTGATAAAGTGGTTATTAACGGCAATGAGGTAGATAATTTACAAGCAGGTCAAGTCGTTTTAGATTTTCCTGCAGGAAACGTTGGAACACGTAAAATTACCGGTGAGCTTGTTTACACCGAAGAAGGTGAGCCAAAATCAATTCCGATTAACAGTGAATATGCGGTAATTAACAAGCCTAATTCAGCTACGATTTCTGCTGATAAAATGAATGTAGTATATCGCGGAGTTGCAAACCCAATGACTATTAGTTTTGCAGGTGTTGCAGATAATAATGTTAGTGCTAGCGCTCCCGGACTTTCAAAAGGTTCTGGTAGTAGCTATGTGATGAATCCTGGACAAGGTCGTGAAGTAACCATTAGCGTTTCTGGGACATTGGCTGACGGGACTAAAGTAAGTGACTCCAAACAATTCCGTATTAAAGATATTCCAAGTCCTATTGGTGCCGTGCGCGGTGAAGATGGGATACTAAAAATGCAACGTAATTCGTTAGAGATATCTGAGGTAAGTGCAAAATTACCTGACTTTGATTTTGAATTGAATCTTAGAGTAACCGGTTTCAAGTTTAACGTTCCGGGACAGCCTACCGTGCAAGTGAGCGGTAACAAACTAGATTCGCGTGCAAAAGATGTTTTACGTAGAGCGCAACGAGGATCTACCGTTCAGATATTTGATATTGATGCTCAAATTGCAGGAAACAGCAGTTACAGACTTAAGAAAGTTTCACCTGTACTGATTGAGCTTACTAATTAAAAAAGAGATTGTATGAAAAGCCAGATGCAAGCTTTTAGCATATTATGTTTAATGATTTTAGGAGGTGCTGCTTCGGCACAGACTAATATTCTCAATGCTAAAATGCCTGGTGAAATGTTTGAGAAAACAGAAAGCCAGATTCAGCTAGATAATGATAAACCTTTGCCTTATGGTTATGTTGATAGCCGTGATGTTTTATGGGGTAAGAATACTTGGGAAATCGTTGATCTTGATGAGCGTGTAAACTTCCCGTTATATTATCCGGTAGATACCAATAATATTGGTTCTGATAGAAGATCATTATATGATGTTCTTGTAAAAAATGTAAAGGAAGGAAAGCTTGACATCTATGCAGATTCATACTTTAATCAAAAAATTGAATTGAATGATATTGCAGCAGCAATGTCTCGTGTAGATACTACAGATCTAGGGATCGAACAAATCAACGCCGGTTATGAAGTTGATGAGCAATACATTGATCGCAGAGATATTTCAGCAGCTGATATTGAGCAGTACTGGATTCGTGGGTATTGGTATTTTGATAAGCGTCAAGGAGAGTTAAAGTATCGTTTGATTGGGTTGGCTCCTGTGGCTCCTGATGTAAACTTTATTGATGATGAAGATCCTGTAATGGTACCATTATTTTGGGTTTGGTATCCTACTGCTCGTGAAGTTTTACATGAAGCTAAGGTGTTTAATCCGCAAAACTCTGCACAGCCTATTTCTTTTGATCACATCTTGAACTCACGACGGTTTAATGGGGTTATCTATCAAGTAGATAATATTCAAGGAGATCGACAGGTTAAAGAGTATATTGCAGATAATGCGATGATGCAATTGTTAGAATCGCAACGTATCAAAGAGCAAATAAGAAACTTTGAAATCGATATGTGGAATTATTAATTTCACATTCGAGATAAAATAAAAACGCCTTTTTTAAGGCGTTTTTTTATACCCTATTTTACCAGATGAAGCAAGTTGATTACATCATTGTAGGTTGCGGTCTCGCCGGGATGGCTTTCGCAGATATCTTAGAACGCAAGGGGCACACTTTTACTATTATAGATAAGCAAACGGATGCCGCAAGCCGGGTTGCTGCGGGTTTAATCAATCCGGTGATTCTAAAACGCTATACGATGCCGTGGCAAGGCGAAATGCAATTTGATTTAGCGAATACCTTCTTTAATGATTTAGCTTCGCGATTACAGGTTGAAGCAGTAAAGCAACTTCAGGTGTATAAATTGTTTTCTTCGGTTGAAGATCAGAACAATTGGTTTGAAGCTTCGGACAAACCTATTTTATCACGATTTCTCAATTCACAATTAAAAAGTGATGTTGCGCCTCAAGTGGAGGCAAAGTTACACTGCGGCGAAGTACGTGAAACCCTTAAGATTGATATTCCGAAGTTATTAGATGCGTATAGAGCATATTTGGAAACCATAGGAGCCTATGCTCAAGAGAATTTTGAGTATGAAGCTTTACAAATGTTAGGTGAGCATCAAGTGCAGTATAAAGATATTTTGGCTAAGAAAGTCATTTTCGCCGAAGGCTACGGAATTCATAAAAATCCTTTTTTTAACAAGCTTCCGTTAGTGGGGAATAAGGGAGAATATATAGATATTCACGCGCCGGGTTTAAAACTCACTCAAGCTGTGAAAGCTTCATTTTTTATAATTCCATTAGGCGCTGATCTGTATAAAGTAGGCGCGACTTTCAACTGGAAGGATAAAGATTCGATACCCACAAAAGAGGCGCGAAAGGAACTTATTGAGAAATTAAAAAAGGTGCTCAAATGTGAATTTGAGGTCGTAGCACAACATGCGGCTGTGAGACCAACGACCGGTGATCGCAGGCCGCTTTTGGGCGTTCATCCACAGTATAAACAACTCGTGCTTCTTAATGGTTTAGGAACTCGCGGAACAATGATGGCACCTTACCTTGCGCAGCAACTTTATGCGCATCTTGAATTGGGTGAGGCGCTAGATGAAGAACTATCAATTATGCGTTTTCCGAAGAAGTTCTAGGTGCTTTATTTGTTTTTTTCGGATCGTAATCAAAGAAAAAATTAATCCAGATATTTCGGCTTAGACGCATTATTATTGGTGCAAAAATAAATAGCGTGCCAATGATAGCGAAAAAAGCGGTTACTAAGCTTGTGCCTATAAAAAAATAAGAAATTACAAATGCGGCCACCGCAAAAGCAATACCCACAGCGTAACTCACATACATAGCGCCGTAAAAAAATGAAGGTTCAATTTTATACTTTGTGTGACAATGCGAGCAGCGCTCGTGCATCTTTAAGGTAGAAGATAACTTATACGGATTGCTTTTTACATACATACTTTCCTGTTGGCAAACCGGGCAGCTGCCTGTAAAAATGCTATAGAGCGGATTTCCTTTGAAGATATTTTTCATACTGCAAAAATACGCACTTTCAAAGATTCTATACGTAACACGAGTTACCAAAACCGATTTTATTTAATGCTTTAAAGTCTCTTATTTAATGATAACTTTGCGCCTTAAAATTATGCAAGATGCTTAACATACATAACCTTTCTGTTTCATTTCAGGGAGAATATTTATTTGAAGAAGTAACCTTTAGATTAGGAGAGGGAGACCGCGTGGGACTCGTGGGTAAAAATGGTGCAGGAAAGTCAACAATGTTACGCATTATTTCTAGAGAACAAGAATATGACACGGGCCAGATCGCTACAGATAAAGATATTCAGATCGGGTTTTTAAAGCAGGATATAGATTTTGTAGAAGGTAGAACGGTGCTTGAAGAATCATATCAAGCATTTGAGCTGATCAAAACTTTAGAAAAACGACTCGAAGAAATTAACACGCAGCTTGCAGAGCGTACCGATTACGAAAGTGAATTTTATCACGACCTGATGGTTGAGCTTAATGAAGTACAGCAGCAATACGAGATTCACGGCGGGTATAATTATCAGGGAGAGACTGAGCGTATTTTGATGGGGCTTGGTTTTAATCGCGAAGATTTTAATCGAATTACCGATACCTTTTCCGGGGGATGGCGTATGCGTATTGAACTCGCAAAGTTGCTGCTTCAGAATAATGATGTGTTACTCCTTGATGAGCCTACTAACCACTTAGATATTGAGTCTATAATTTGGCTTGAAGGTTTTCTCAGAAACTATGCCGGTGCAGTGGTGATCGTATCGCACGATAGAATGTTCTTAGATAATGTCACTAATCGTACGATAGAAATTTCGCTAGGTAAAATTTACGATTACCCAAAACCGTATTCTGAATATTTGGTTTTGCGTAAAGAGATGCGCGAGCAGCAAATGGCAGCGCAGAAGAATCAGCAAAAAGAAATTGAGCAGACCGAAAAACTCATCGAGAAGTTTAGAGCAAAGGCTTCAAAAGCGACGATGGCACAGTCACTGATCAAAAAGCTCAATCGTATGGATGTGATTGAGGTTGATGAAGATGATAACAGTGTGATGACGCTCAATTTTCCGGTTTCTGTGGTTCCCGGAAAAGTTGTGATCGAAGCAGATGGGGTTAAGAAAAGTTACGGAGAGAAAAAAGTACTTGATGGCATAGATCTTCTTGTAGAGCGTGACAGTAAAACCGCTTTTGTAGGTCAAAATGGTCAAGGAAAATCTACACTAGCTAAAATTATTGTTGACGAAATCACTCACGAAGGGACGCTAAAACTGGGTCATAATGTGCAGATAGGATATTTTGCTCAGAATCAAGCAGACCATCTTGACGGAAGCAAAACCGTGCTCGATACGATGATCGACGCAGCTAATGAGAAAAACCGAAGTAAAGTGCGCGATATTTTGGGTTCGTTCTTATTTAGAGGGGACGAGGTTGAAAAATATGTACGCGTGTTGTCGGGGGGAGAGCGCAATAGATTAGCGCTAGCAAAACTTATGCTTCAGCCTTTTAACGTGTTGGTAATGGATGAGCCCACCAACCACCTTGACATCAAATCAAAAAATGTGCTTAAAGAGGCTTTAAAACGTTTTGAAGGTACCCTGCTAATTGTATCGCACGACCGGGATTTTCTTCAAGGTCTAACAAATACGGTATACGAATTCAGAAATCATAAAATCAAAGAATACCTAGGAGATATTGATTATTATCTTGAAAAAAGAGCTGTTGAAAACCTTAGGGATTTAGAGAAAAAAGATCCGAAAGCAAAGGTTAAGGCAGAAACCACCGTTACCAAAGATTCCTATAAAGATCAAAAGAAAATCAAGTCGCTTAGTAATCAACTGAGCAATATAGAATCTGAAGTGAATAAGCTGGAGCGCCAGATGAAAACTATGGATGAAGAGCTTGCTGCAGATTACGAGAAAACGAGTTCAAATCCTGACTTTTTTGATAAATATCAAGCTAAAAAGAAAAAGGTAGAGCAGCTTATGGAAAAGTGGGAAACCATATCAATAGAATTGGAATCCTACAGCTAAAATTGCTTTTTATGCTTTTTTTAACTATTCCGCTCGATTAGTCGGGTATTTTTGCGAATAGTTAATTTTTTCATAAAAGGATATAAATGCTTCAAGCTGTACGCGCTATCGTTGCTATTCTCATATTGGGCATAGCAGTCACCATAGGTTATTTTATCGCAACGCGCGATAAAGAAATGCCTACCGAAATCGTTAAAGAGGTTAAAACGGTTTTTGTAAAAGAAGTTCAAAACCGCACGGTACCCATTGTCATTCCGGCAAATGGTAATCTCACAGCAAAAAATAGACTTGAGCTTTATGCAGAAGTTCAAGGTGTTTTTAGATCTAGCGCTCACGATTTTAAACCCGGGCAGCAGTATGGCAGAGGGCAAACTTTACTCAACTTAGATGCTTCAGAATATTACGCTTCTGTGCAGGCAGCTAAAAGCGAATTATTCAATTTGATCACTTCCATAATGCCGGATTTACGATTAGATTATCCGGATTATTACGAGAAGTGGCAGCGTTATCTTGATGGTTTTGATATCAACACAAGTACGCCGGAACTTCCGGAAACCGCTTCTGAGAAAGAACGTTATTTCATAACGGGCCGCGGTATCTTTTCTTCATACTATAATGTGAAAAACTTGGAGCAACGCTTGGGTAAATATCGCATCGTAGCACCCTTCTCGGGAATCTTAACGGAGGCCTTGGTCAATAAGGGAACTTTAGTGCGCTCAGGTCAAAAGCTAGGAGAGTTTATAGATACTTCGGTGTATGAACTTGAGGTTGCTGTAAGTAAGCGCTTTAGTGATTTACTCGAAATAGGAGAAGAAGTGCGTCTTTCTGACCGAAATGGGATCGAAAATTTTATGGGTAAAGTTGTGCGCATCAATGGTAGGGTAGATCAGGCTACACAAACTATAAGAGTTTTCATCGAAGTCAAAGGTTCAGAAAAGCTTAAAGAAGGTATGTATCTTCAGGCTAATCTTGAAGCAAGAGACGAACCTGATGCGATAAGCATTCCGCGTCAATTGCTGGTAGACAACTCGCAGATCTATGTAGTGAAAGATAGTGTGCTGGATCTGGTAGAGATAAATCCGGTGTATTTTTCAGATAAAGAAGCCGTGATTAGTGGTCTTCCTGACGGAACAAAATACCTTTCTAAATCGGTTCCCGGTGCTTATGCAGGAATGCGGGTTAAGATTTTTGAAGATCAAGCAACACCATCAGAGTAGGCTTATGAAAAAAATTATAAGCTATTTTATAAAATACAGTGTTGCCGTAAATGTGGTGATACTCGCATTTGTGATTTTTGGAATCATCGGTATCCTACGTATGCGGTCCTCTTTCTTTCCGCTTATAGATTCACAGATCATTACGATCAGTGTAGCGTATCCGGGAGCAGCGCCTCAGGAAATTGAAGAAGGAGTCATTCTGAAAATCGAAGATAACCTTAAAGGGCTTGTAGGGATAGATCGTGTAACCTCTACTTCTCGTGAAAATGGAGGGAGCGTAACGATCGAAATTGAACAGGGCGAGGACATTAATGTCATTCTTGCTGAAGTGAAAAATGCCGTAGATCGTGTTCCTAGTTTCCCTACAGGAATGGAGCCTTTAGTAGTCGCCAAACAAGAAGCGATACGGGAAACCATTAGTTTTGCGGTAAGTGGAGCTACGCTAGATTTAGCTACGCTGAAGCAAATTGCTCGATCTATTGAGTACGATTTACGGGCGATGGATGGAATTTCTCAAATTGAGATCACCGGTTTTCCTGAAGAAGAAATTGAGATCGCCGTTAGGGAGAATGACTTATTAGCTTACGGTCTTACTTTTCAAGAAGTGGCTCAGGCGGTTTCTAGAGCCAACATTCTAACCACAGGAGGAAATATAAAAACCGAAACGGAAGATTACCTTATTCGCGCAAATAACCGTGCGTATTATGGTAAAGAGCTTACCAATCTTATCGTTCGCGCCGATGCTGATGGTTCTCTTGTGCGTCTAAGCGATGTAGCTATTATTAGAGATCGTTTTTCAGAAACACCTAATGCTTCTTATTTCAATGGAAATTTGGCAGTAAACGTTGAGATCAGCAATACGAATAATGAAGATTTACTTCCCACAGCTGCGAAAGTCAAAGAATATATTGAAGATTTTAATGCGCGTTATGAAGCGGTACAGCTTGATATTACTTCAGATTCTTCGGTGCGTTTAGAACAGCGAACCAAATTATTGGTGGTTAATGGAGCCGAAGGAATTTTGCTGGTACTGCTGTTTTTATCGTTTTTCCTTAATACGCGTCTGGCATTTTGGGTAGCTGCAGGTATTCCGGTAGCGTTTTTAGGAATGTTCATTTTTGCAGGAGGATTCGGAGTTACCATAAATGTGCTTTCCTTGTTTGGGATGATTATCGTGATCGGGATATTAGTAGATGATGGGATCGTGATTTCCGAGAATATTTACCAGCATTACGAGATGGGTAAAACGCCTATTCGGGCTGCGATTGATGGTACTTTAGAAGTGATTCCGCCAATTATTTCAGCGATCATTACTACGGTATTGGCGTTTTCAACTTTTTTATTTTTAGATAGTAGAATTGGTGAATTTTTCGGCGAAGTTTCCACAGTGGTTATTCTTACATTGGTCGTTTCGCTAGTCGAGGCTTTGATCATTTTACCGGCGCATATTGCGCACAGTAAAGCTTTAGTTCACGAGTCTGAAATTGATATTGCATCAAAAAAAGGCATTGATAAGTTTTTGTATAAGCTGCGTTTCTTCAATGAAAAAGGAGATCAGTTTATGAGCTATATGCGTGATAAGCTCTATGCGCCTACACTGACGTATGTGCTGAAAAATCAACTGCTGGCGTTCTGTATTCTTCTTGCAATGCTGGTACTAACCATAAGTTCGATTATGGGGAGCGTGGTAGGTGTGACGCTTTTTCCTAGCGTGGCGAGTGACACGGTTAGGATCGAATTACTTATGCCCGAAGGTACCAATCCAGAGCGCACAGACAGTATCATCACGATGGTTGAGGACGCTGCCTGGAGGGTAAACGAAGATTTTACCGCGAGACAAACAGATCAAATGCAAGTGGTAGAGAATATCATCAAGCGCGTAGGTCCCGGAAATAATAAAGCTTCTTTACGTATCAATTTGCTTCCCGGTGAATACAGAGATTTTGCATCACCAGATATTACCAATGCGATTCGGGATGAAGTAGGGCCTGTTTTTGGTGTAGAGCGGCTAACCTTTGGTTCTGGTGGAAATTTTGGAGGAAGTCCTATTTCGGTTTCTTTGTTAGGCAATAATACGGAAGAACTTGAGGCTGCAAAAGAAGAATTGCGAGCGCAGTTAGAGGATAACATTTTACTTAGAGACGTAGTAGATACAGATCCTGAGGGAATCAAAGAAATCCAAATTCAACTGAAAGAGACTGCCTACGCACTTGGGCTTAATCTAAACAGTGTGATGGGGCAGGTGCGTAGCGGATTTTTTGGAACGCAAGCACAGCGCTTTCAGCGTGGTCAAGATGAGATACGGGTTTGGGTGCGTTATGATCGCAGTGATCGTAGCAGCCTAAATGATCTAGATGATATGCGTATTGTGACTCCAACGGGAGATCGCATCCCACTACGGGAGATCGCGACATACACCATATCAAGAGGCGATGAGTCTATTAGCCATTTAGAAGGACAGCGTGAAATTCAAGTCAATGCAGATATGGCTGATCCTAACGGAAGTGTAACAGATATTATGGCTGATATTCAGCAAAATGTAATGCCTGAGATACTCTCAAAATATCCTACGATTTCGGTTTCTTATGAAGGTCAAAATCGTGAAGCAGAAAAATTGAGTAATTCGGCGAATAAAGTAGTTTGGGTGATTCTGTTCTTGATTTATGCGACCATTGCGTTTACCTTCCGCAGTTATAGTCAGCCGTTCTTATTGCTATTTATGATTCCGTTCAGTATCATAGGAGTTGCTTGGGGGCATTATTTTCACGATTTCCCTATCAATGTGCTTTCAGCATTGGGGATTATCGCTTTGATCGGGATTATGGTTAACGATGGTCTCGTGCTCATAGGTAAATTAAATGGTTCGCTTAAAGCTGGCGTTAAATTTGAAGAAGCCTTGCTAGATGCCGGTAAATCACGTTTTAGAGCAATCTTCTTGACGAGTATTACTACTATTGCAGGTTTGGCACCGCTGCTTTTAGAAAAGAGTAGGCAAGCTCAATTTTTAAAGCCTATGGCGATTTCCATTTCCTACGGAATAGGAGTAGCGACAATTCTAACATTACTTATGCTGCCGTTATTGCTTTCTATCTCAAATACAATCAAAACCAAAGCAGCTTGGGTACGTACCGGAAAAGAACCAAGCAGAGAAGAAGTAGAACGAGCTATAAAAGAATTAAAAGAGCAAGATGAAGCGCACTAGATTACAATTTACATTGCTTTCCTTGTTATTCGTTTTACAAGGAGTTGTTGGAGTAGCTCAAGAGCAAGTATTGTCTAAAGCAGAAGCAATAGCACAGACTTTAGAAAATAACTATAACATTGCGGTTGCCGGTAACTCGGTCTTGATCGCTGAGAATAATGCAGATCTTCTGAATTCAAATTATCTACCTACGGTTTTTGGCCTGGCTGGGACCAATTACAGCGTGCAGGATCAAAGTACAGATAGAGATGATGGTGGTTCTTTTGACCTAAATAATGCAAAGTCAGAAACGTATAATGCTTCGGTGAATTTGGAGTATACCTTGTTTGACGGTTTAGGGCGTTTGTATAATTACAGAAGTTTAAAGGAGACTTATAACCTCTCTAAGCTTGAGGCTAGAGAAACCATTGAAAATACGGTGTTGCAGTTGTTTTCTGTGTACTATGAAGTAGCCCGATTGACTAAAAATGTTGAGATTTTAGAGCAGACTCTAGAGATCTCTCGTAATCGTGTGAAGCGGGCGGGTTATCAATTTGATTATGGACAGAACACGAAGCTTGAGGTGCTGAATGCTGAGGTAGATGTGACTAATGATAGCATCAACCTAATGAATACACGACAGCTCTTACAAAATACTAAACGAGATCTAAATGTGGTTCTTGCCCGGGACCTTAAGGAAGGTTTTGCGGTAGATACTAATGTGGTGTTTATTCCTAAAATTCAGTTAGAATCGTATATCGATATGGCTGAAGAGAACAATGTGCGCGTTCTTCAAAGTGAATCTGCAATAACCTTAAGTGAATATGATATTCAATCTTCTAAAGCGCGCTTTTTACCAACGGTAGGGTTGAGCGGTTCTTATGGCTGGAATCAATCTATCTCTCCTGCTTCGGCATTTTTTGGAGGAAGTACGCGTCAAAATACAGGCTGGCAAGGGGGCTTAAGCTTACGATGGAATCTTTTTGACGGTGGTACAAGTATCACGCAGTTTAAGAATGCTAAAATCGCTAAAAACAATCAGGAATTACTCAAGCAGCAAATCAAACTAGAAGTGGCGCGTGACGTTGCTAATGCATTGGGGAATTACGAAAACCTGGTGGAAGTGTTTGAGATTCAAGAACAGAATGTAATTACCAATAAAAATAATTTTGAGCGGTCTAGAGAGCGTTTCAATCTTGGTCAGATTACTTCGATAGAATTTAGGCAGGCACAGATTAATTTGATCAACGCGCAAACCAATAAAAATTTAGCTAAATATGAAGCTAAATTTGCCGAACTTCAGCTACTGCAACAGATTGGGCAATTGCTCAATATTGAATTTTAAAATGGAAGAACATTTTTTTCAGTGTCCGTATTGTTGGGAAGAAATATCGATGTTATTAGATACTTCGGTACGGCGTCAAGTGTATGTAGAGGATTGCGAAGTGTGTTGTAATCCCATCGAACTTACAGTAGGTTATGACGACGGCATCTTGATGACTTTTGAGGTAGCAAGCATTGAACAATAAATTTCTATATTTGTTAAAACCCCTCTCTGTGTTATTTGATTTCAGTCTTTCTGATAATTCTATTGGTTACATCGTAGAAGGTACGATGGATTATAAAGCCGTTCAAGAACTTAAAGAAGCAATCCTTGATAAGTTTAAAAAGCACGACAGCATCAACCTGTATTTAGAAGATAACAATATTGAGCGTTTCAGTCTCGACGCGGTTTTTATTGCAGGAATTTTCCCGATGCAACACAAAAATCAATTGAATAAAGTAGCCATGGTAACCAATCGAAAATGGATTCACGCCATTGCGAATTTCAATAAAGCGGTCATAGGTAAAGACCTGCGCAACTTCACTATCGATCGCCGTATGGAAGCTATGAATTGGATAGCGAGTCAGGATTAGTCTAGCGCGGTAACGGTTTTAAGCATCCCTTCCTTTAAATTGAGCCACAAATAATTAAAGAATGATTTGTTCTGATCTCTATTTACGTCGCCAGAACCTTCTTTAAAGCCTCCTTCTTCATTTTTACTGGTCTTGGCAATAAAAATATTAGCAAGTGTTGAAACCAGCCATTTCTTGCGTTTCTTTTCCTTGTTTAAGATGCTAACTTTAAAATCATCGTAGGTCATTTGCATATCAATATGCGAGCTGTAATCTGTGCCATAAATCGTAAAATACGTGCGTGCAACATTTCCTGTCATTTCTACGCCTAGATTAGGGCCGGTAAAAGCTTCAAGTTCGTTTGCCGGTAGATGAGACAAGGTGCCTATCAATTTAAATTTATCTTGAGGATCGTTGATGTCAAAATCCCAGTCGATAGTGATGGGAGCGTGCTGCATAAAGCGCGCATCAATAGCGATAGCGGTCTTTTTTTCGCCCGAATTGTACGTGTTGCCAACATTGGTCAAAGTGGCATTAAGTTGATCAAACTGAAGTTGGCCTGCTTCGGCTTCATTATTAACACGCTCAGTATATAAGATCGCGCCGTTTTGAATTTGAATCGTGTCAATCATCAAATCAAATTGCAACTCCCGAAGCATTTTAGAATACAAGGGTTTGGTGGTGTAATCATCAGCTACACGTTTGTCGCGGTAAATATTTAAAGCCGGAGTGCCAAGGGTTAATTTCGGACTGTTAAAAAAGAATTTACCCTCGCTCTGACCGTATTTTAAATCCTTAAAATGAAGCCTTTTTATTTGAAAATTGACGTGATCTCTTTCTTTATCTATGAGCTCGCTCAGCCTACTGCGGGAGACCTCTGTGAGTAATTGGGTTTCTAATAATTCTAACGCGGTGCCATTCCATTCTAGATGACCAATCTTTAATGCATCAAAGGCATTCATTTTAAAGTAGAGTGAATCGGTCTTGATCAAGACATCTTCATATTCAAATGGCCGAAGAATACGCTGCGATTGTGCCGGAGTAACATTCTTTAAACTAAAATCAAAATGTGCCGTGCGCAAGGCTACTTCGGCAGATTCAGGTTTTAAGATCTGTATATAATCTGCGGTGAGCTGAAAATCTTTGATTTTAAATTTTCGGTCTAATTTTTCAGCAGCAATAGGATTGTTAAGGCTGTCATTGTCCTTAGATTTTTTTTGTTCCTTATTTTTGGGTTGTCTGTAGTGCGTAAGAGTGTCGGCGTGAATCTTGACCTCGTTAAAGTAAATGTCTTTGCTTTTGAAGTAAGTCCAATGATTAAAACCGGTAAGTTTTACGGTGGCATTTTTTACTTCGCTTTTAGGTACAGTATCCGTAATATTTATGCGCACCGTGGCGTTGGTCAAACTGGCATTTCCTTGCCAGCTGTCTATTTCTAAATCTTTATATTCTAAGGAAAGGGATTGCGGTAATTCGTTTTCAATTATTCCTTTTAATTGATTTTCTAGATACGTGTTGAGGTAAATTGCAGCCGCTCCCAGCAGTACAATCAAAATTAAAAGGCCAATTAAAAATTTTTTCATCTTGATAAAGATATCTAATAGTCAGCCTACTAAATGTTATTGAAACGATAATATTACAGGAGTGAAAAAAAACTTTTCAAAACCCCTTGTGAGAACAGAAAAAGGGTTGTATATTTGCCGTCCAATATCGCGGGATAGAGCAGTAGGTAGCTCGTCGGGCTCATAACCCGAAGGTCACTGGTTCGAGTCCAGTTCCCGCTACTATATTTTTTCTTACACCTGCATACTGGAAGGTTCAGTATTTAATGTATACTGAAAATGACAAATTCGATATTGAATACCGATTTGGAGATAATATCTACGAAGAAGTAGTGGCTTGTTTGCTTGGTGGATTCGGGCTGAAATCTGAAGTAGGGTTAGCAGCGTTTGACCGTTTGAGGAGAAAAAATCTAATCAGAAGTGGAACTAAATATGAAGACATTATTTCCTGCTTAGAAAAGCCCTTTGAATTAAATGGGAAGAAGATTCGATATCGTTTTCCAAACCAGAAATCTAAGTATATCACACAATTTCTAAATAGAAATGACTTAGATAATATTCCATTATTTGATGACATTGAATTGCGGGATTGGTTGTTATCAATTAACGGTATTGGCCCTAAAACCGCAGCTTGGGTCACGAGAAATTATCTTAATAGTGAAAATGTAGCTATAATAGACATCCATATCTATCGAGCTTTGCTAATAATGGGTCTCTATAAACAATCTTATTCCGTTCAAAAAGATTATGTTAAATTAGAGCATATTTTCTTGAAATTTTGTGGAGAATTAGATGTTCTGCCTTCAAGAATGGATGCTTTAATCTGGTTGCAGATGAAGCAAGCAAATCGAAACGTTTTAAAATTAATAAATCAGTAATCATATGTCAGGAAGTTCAGGAGGTGGAGGAATTCCATCTATTAATCGCCCCAATCAGAATGAAAATTGTGAAGGCCTAATCATTAATACCAATTTAGCTTCACCACAGCCCGAAGTTGTATCAAGTTTGAATCAAGGGGATTTTCTTGAAATCACTATAGCTTCAGATCAAGGTCCTATACAGGCTTTTGATGCTGAGGGCAATTTAGCTGGAAATATTATTTCAAGAGAACAGGTAAAGCTACTTAACTGTATAATTTCTGGTACTGAATATACGGCAGAAGTAATTTCTATATCTGGAGGCCAATGTAAGATTCAAATACGACCAATATGATTGTAGTTGGGGGTACTTATACCGAGATTTGCTTTGAACCCATATGGGAGAATATCTACGGTTCGGGTTTTCGTGCAGTTGATTTAATTTTACAAAATAGTGATTTTGAATCTGTTGAATTTCATACTTGTGGTGATGAAGAAATAAAGGCGCATTTGGGCTATTTTCAAAGGCTAAATCCGAGTCTAAGAAACAATATCACTGACATTTCTAAAAGTCCTGAGTTTCATTACGATTATCCACTACGAACCCCTATGATAGTTCCAAGGTCTGATCTATTTAGTGAAAACAAACCAGAATTAAATGTTGAGGGAAAAAACATCCTCTTTTTTGGCTTATTAGAAGCTTCAGTTTCAGTAAAAGGTAGCAAGGTTGTTTATGATCCCCAATCACCCGCAAATCCAATCTCTTTTTCAGATACAGGTTCTATTGCAGATGATCTCATTACCATTATAAATATTGGTGAAGCGAAAAAGTTAACTGGTCTATTGGATTTAGGAGATATAGTTGATTACTTTTTTGATTCCGAAAAGTGTTCCGCAATTATAATAAAAATGGGCGCGAAAGGAGCCCTTTTATTTCAACCAGCAAAAAAAGAGCCTGTAAGAATACCAGTATTCAAAACGAATTCCGTTTGGACGATTGGTTCAGGAGACGTGTTTTCCGCTTTTTTTGCTATGAATTGGTTTAAAGGTCGAGATATTGAATCGAGTGCGATATTAGCGAGCAAGGCTACAGCATTATACTGTGATTCTAAAGATCTTTCAATTGTTGATAGACTTAAAAACTTTTCATTTGAAAAATTAGTGATAGATAAAGTGCCAAATGGACAAATTTACCTTGCAGGTCCATTTTTCACGTTTAGTGAAAGATGGTTGATTAATGAGGTATGGAATACTTTCAAGTCTATTGGTTTAAAAGTGTTTTCACCTTTTCACGATGTCGGTCACGGAAAAGCGAAAGATGTCGTCGATAAAGATTTACAAGGTTTGGATGAATCGGAGATTGTTTTCGCAGTAATAGATGGGCTGGATTCAGGAACTCTATTTGAGGTGGGTTACGCGATCTGCCAAAAAAAGAAGGTGATCGCATTTGTTCAAAAGGAGGGTGAAGAATCTATAAAAATGTTAGAAGGCACTCACTGCATAATAGAAAGAGATTTTACAACAGCTATTTATAAACTTTACTGGGAACTTGCAAAAAAATAACTCGGCAATATTACTATCAGGTGGAATGGACTCAATTGCTCTCGCCTATTTAAAAAGACCTAAATATGCCTTTACATTAGACTATGGTCAAAAAGCTGCATTGGCAGAAATTAATGCAGCAAGACAGGTGTCTAAAGAATTGTCAATAGACCATCACATAATTAGGGTAGACTGCGGGAGTTTAGGTTCAGGAGATATGAGCAGTAAACCTTCAATATCGATGTCCCCAGTTTCCGAATGGTGGCCCTACAGGAATCAATTATTAGTCACCTTAGCCTGTATGAAAGGCGTTGTTCTGGGAATTAACGAATTAATTGTAGGTTCTGTTAAGACTGATGATGCTCATAAGGATGGAACAATGGAGTTTTACAGTTACTTATCAACTCTTGTTCAGTATCAAGAAGGAGCAATAAAAATTAGTTGCCCTGCTATAGATTTAACCACGATAGAATTAATACGTAAATCTAAATTGCCTGAGTCGTTATTACTATGGGCTCATTCTTGTCACACCTCAAACGAACCCTGTATGAATTGCAATGGCTGTAAAAAGTACTTGTTTACTCTACAATCGCTTAACTTGGATTGATGGAAAATCCAAAACCTAAAAAAACAATTCAAGAGTTTGTCCCTTTTGATTATCCAATCAGTTCAAAAAAAAGGTTAAAACGTACTTTCGATAAAAAGGAAAGAGATTTTTTAGATGTATTATTAACTCGAAGATCCTCTGCAGAACTTGGAAGTATATCGCTTGATACAATAAGTGAATTGCTATTTTTAAGCAATAACATTCAACAAATAGATATTGATGAATCGGGGTATTTAATATCCAAGAGAACGGTACCATCTGCTGGAGGTAGGCATCCAGTAGACATATTAATATCACTTCCTTCAGAAGATAAAAGATTACTTCATTATTACAATCCTATTGAGCATTCTCTTGGTGAACTTTCATTGTCCCAAGAAAATCTTAAACATTTTTTTGAAGATGTAAATATGAATTTACCAATTGATAAAGGATGTTTAATTTGGTTTGCAATCCAAACTAATAAAACGAAGACAAAATACACTAATCCAGAAAGTCTATATTGGAGAGATGCTGGAGCCTTGCTTTACTGCTTACAATTAGTAGCAAATTATTTGAATTTGAAAAGTTGCCCTTTAGGAGGACTTGCAGTTAGTTCTTTTGATCAACTGTTTGATGTGAAGAATTTGCTTTCTGGTGGAGGTTTATTAATTGGTCAGTGATATTGAGATAATAAACAACTCTTTTTTGATTTGCTTCTATTACCACATAAGTTATCGATAGTGGTTCTAGTTAAAAAGGCCAACTTTCCCCTGGTTGTTTGCTCGTAACTTTCCATTGACCATCCACTTTTGCCAACTTAAAAACACCTGGCTTATCATCATACGAAGTATTGTATTGAAAAGCGATTTAGCCTTTTACTAATTGAGAATTTTGAGCGGGTTTATGGTGAGATAAGGTCAACATTCAAAAATTAATATCACTATCTTTATCCCCTAATTTACTTTAATGAATGCCAGAAACAAACCGCATAGAATACAAACGAGAATTGTCCGATGGGCTTGAAAAAGAAGTCATTGCATTTCTGAACTACCGTGAAGGTGGCATTCTATATATTGGTATCGATAAAGACGGAAACACCTATGGTTTGGCTGATGCAGACAGCGACCAGTTGAAGATTAAAGATAGACTGAAGAATAATATCCGTCCTTCTGCTTTGGGTTTATTTGACATCGTGAGCGAGGAAAGAGATGGCAATGATATCCTGAAAATCATCGTGGCGAGCGGTCCCGAGAAACCCTATCATCTCAAAAAGTATGGGATGAGCGAAAAGGGCTGTTTTATACGCTTAGGCTCAGCAGCTGAACCGATGCCACAAAAGATGATAGACGAGCTGTTTGCTAAACGTACTCGAAATTCCATCAGTAAGATTAAAGCAGGGCGACAAGATTTAAGCTTTAGCCAGTTGAAAATCTACTATGAGGAAGCTGGTTACACCCTCGGCAATGCTTTTGCAAAGAACTTGGAACTACTTACCGAGGATGGTGCATTCAATTACGCCGGCTATTTGTTGGCCGACAAAAACAATACCTCTATAAAAGTTGCCAAATATTCAGGAAAGACCCGTACTGACTTAATAGAAAGCAATGAATATGGTCACGAATGTTTAGTCAAGGCCACTAAACAAGTGATAGATAAAATTGCGGTCGAGAACAGAACCGCTACCAAAATCACAGCCAAAGAACGACAACAAGCCAACCTTTGGCATCCCATCGCTTTGCGTGAAGCAATCATTAATGCCTTTGTGCATAATGACTATACCAATGAGATTACCCCAAAGTTTGAAATCTTTACGGATAGAATTGAAATCACATCAGCTGGTGGTCTGCCAGAAGGTTTGAGCAAACAGGAATTTTTCGAAGGCTTTTCAGTCCCTCGGAACAAAGAACTGATGCGGATTTTTAAGGATTTGGAACTGGTGGAACAATTAGGTTCTGGCATCCCTCGTATTTTGGAGCACTATGGCAAAGAGAGCTTTAATTTTTCAGATAACTTTCTTAGAATGACATTTATGGCCAAAGAAACTGCTGTTGAAGAAGGTGGTCAAAAAGGTGGTGCAATAGGTGGTGTAACAGGTGGTGCAATAGATGCTATAGATACACTTACTAAAAGACAAAAAGAAGTTGTTAAGCTTATAGCTGCAAATCCATCTATAACTTACAATGAAATAGCAGACGCTTTAGGTATTAATGAATCTGCTGTTGGAAAACATATAACAGCTATCAAGAACAAAGGTGTTTTGGTACGTCAAGGTGGCACACAAGGTTATTGGGAAATTAAGCTACCGAAAACCTAAAAAACAACTTTCATCAAAAAGGCGATTTATCCTTTGAACCTCTCGCATCTGCCAACCATTTGCCATCCTGTTTAACCAGTTTAAAAACACCAGGCGTCTTATCGTAAGCTGTGGTATATTTTACCCAAGCCACGTCGCCCATAATAGTGTCTTGCAAAACAGTAAAGTTTGAATCATCTTTTACCGCCGCATTAAACATATTTATGGTATTCATATAGTTGGAATATGCCTGTGATGTCGAGTTGGCTTTTAAGGTTTCTTCATCCTTTTCATAAAAACTTTCGATAACAACCTGGGCTGTGGCACTTGGTCCTGAAATTTTAGTTGTGGAATCAGCACACGAAAGGAACAGCAGTACGAGCGTGAAAACGATACTATTTTTCATAATGACTTTAATTTGGGTTATTGATATATCTGTGCGATAGTTTCATCTCAATATTTCGTTCGCCATCCTTTTCATTCAGTTCTAAAATTGCCCTACGGTCATTGGATAACGAGAACTTGGGCAACACATAAACGAACCGTATCGTTTGACCTTCTACAATTTTTGAAGGCAGATTATGTTTATAAATCGGCTCTTGATACAAACGTTGTAACGATTTTCTTTTTCCTTTCTGTCGTGTTTCAATCGAAAGGTTCAAGAAATTCAAATCGTAATCCAAAGTAGAATTATTCTCAATCTGGATAACGAAGTACAGTTCTTCTTTATCAAAAACGATATTCTCAATACTTAATACAATGCCTTCATTTCGCTTTTTAATTCGACCAATGCGCTGTTTTCTATTGAGAAGATACGAACAGAATTTTTGGTAATAATAGGTGCTGTTATCTACACGCTCTTCAGAAGATTCAGCAAGAATTGAATCAGTCACAATCGGTTTTTCATTCCCGATACTACTTGATATCGGAATAAAATAATTGAGCTTAGAAAGCTGTTTTTTATACCTTACAATATACGAAAAAATAGAGCCATTTCGGTTGACTACCAGTAAATTACTTTCCTTCCCTGGCTTGGCTTGTAGCAAGCCAAAATACTGTTCTTTCTCACGGTTATAGGTAAAGACAAAATTATCTGAACCGGTTATGCCTTGCCGAATAGGTTCTGGGAAGAATAGTGCAACATTCTTGGTGTCGTTGGCATAAATGGTATCAAGTACGTGCGTCATTTGTGCGTTCGCTGTATCCTGTGCCGAGCAAGGTCGAGGTACGAAAGTGGAAAGTATCATTGCGAATACTAAAGTGGTTGTTTTCATAGTCTGGGTTTTAGAATTAATCTGTAATTATTCAATACGGTAACTTTCACCCTTCGGTTAGAGCGCCTGAATACTTGTGTAAGTCCGCCAACTTGTGGGACACTCGGGATATTGATATCACCAATAACATCATCGAGCACCTCTCTCGTCGCTTCTTCCCTAAAGTTGTTCTCAACATAGATGCCCTCGCTACCGTCTTGCAAATCGAATGCTTTGAGTTTGGTGGGATGATGCCTTATGTTTTCAATCTCAATCAATGCACGATTGGGTTGAAAGCTGATAAAACCATAAATCGGTGTGTTCTTTGGCATCAGTTTGCCATTGATAGTAGCCGATTTCGTTAGGCGCATCCGTAATCGGGTATTTGCTTGAACAACTTGGTCGCCATCCACGACTACATAAATCGTTTCGTCTGTATTGCCGATAATTGAAACTTCATTGGGTTTGGGCGCAGCGGCAAAGAATAGTTGATGTTCCAAGCCCAGTTCTTTAGCTTCAATTTTTTGAGCTCTTTTAGCTTCAGCTGAATCCACATTTGGTACTGTTTGTTGAACAGCTCGCCTTTGCCCCAAATTTTGATACCGTATTTCGGAATACTTAATCTTGCCAGCATCATAGATACTGTCAACAATGCGTTCTTTTTCACGTTCCGGTAAATCTGGGTCGTAAAAGCCCAGGGAATCAATCAGCTTTTCATCATAGATGCTGGGCGCGTTGGTTTCACGCACTTCCTTGAGGTCGTTGATGGCATCCAGTTTGGACTCGTATTCCTTCTGGTTTTCTTCCAAATCAGGTACTAAGGTCTGTTGTAGGCTTTCGTTCTCACTTTCATCATCGCCCATAACCATTACCGAATAGGAAATGAGGAATATGAAAATCACCGCCAATACCGCTGCAAATACTATTTTGTTTTTCTCTACTTTCATAATCGTGGTTTTATTAAATGCCGATTATCGGCTCAACTTTCATTGTTTAATTTTTTAAGGGTGTTTTCGAAGTAATTCGTAATCAAAAGTCCGTGCGGATTATTGGGAAAGTTCCGGTTCACCATAATTAGGTTTCCGGTGGAAACCAATTCGTAGGTATCGATGATAGAGCCTCTATTGATTTCAAAAATGGTTGTGGTCGTGAAACTGTACGTACCGTTGCTTTCTGAAATTTTTGAATCAATACTCAATACTTTTTGAACCAAGGAATACTGAAGCAATCGGTTGTAAACACCATCCGCTTTTTTCTGACGGTACAGATTGTCCACGGAACTATTGCCCAACCAAAGCGCCTTTTCCAAGTTCCGTTCATAATTGCTCGCATCGATGTTGTAGAAGTTGTTGTGAAACAGTTCCAGATGCGCCAAAGCTTCCACCCTGAAATTCTCTTTTTGTGTAACGAGTTTTAAGGGAATAATACTGCCATCAGTATTGATGGCAAAAGCGCTATTGAGTGCCTTTTGATTGGTGTTGAATACCATCCAAACCGAAAAGGTGCTGGACAGCAACGAACAGACAACGACTGCCAAAACGATAAACCGATTTAATTTTAAGACATTATAAATATTCTTGTAAGGTGTTTTCATTTTGAATTGAATTAGTTGGTAAAGAGTCTGAGTGTGAAGGATGTGGCACGTCTGTACAATTTGAATTTCAGGAAGACGATAAAGCCAACAGAACCCAATTGAACGACAGGTGCAAAAAAGCCCTGACCTGTGTCAGTTCCGAATAGGTTGACCCAGAAATTGGTGTTGATTTCCGTATAAATGGCATTGATAAATACATTGACCAGAAAGAACGCTGGCACAAGCATATAAACGGCGGCGTACAACTTAAAGAAGGTATAGGCGAGCGAACGAAACTTTTCAAAAACCGCAAGGCTAATGACCAACGGGAAGAATGCCTGCATTATCCCCAAAAGGAAAAAACGCTCTGCCAAGAATAGCGGATAGATGAACAAATCCAATATCCAGAGTATGGTACTTAGGATAAAGGCCAATATCTTGAACCCATATAATGGTGTTACCAATGCCTCATACAAAAGCGTCATTGCCGAACTTGCGGCATCAAATAGGCTTACATCTTCCTCTAATGGAATATCCTGCATTTGCAACGGAAGTAACGCAGGTGCCGTGCCCCTATATTGTCCCTCGATGGCTACCAATATCCCATCAAAGAATCCTAACACCTGCGTTGAAAATATGACCAATAGGACAATGGCAAAATTCTTGGCCAGTTCGCCTGGACTCAATCCCCAAGTGTAGCCGTCCTTGTCTGCAATACCTTCGTTGTATTTTTTAAGAATATTGACCAAGAAAAATAGGACAGCAAGTGTTTTCATTCCCGCAATGGTATATTGCGAGAAGTCGCTGGCCTGTATGGTCTGGAACACCGTATCAATGTATTCCAACCCTATCCCTAAAATGATGGTCGCTGTCATTTTTAATATTCTGTTTCGCGGTTATTGACTTTATCCTGCATTTTTCTGAAAGAAATAATGTCACGATAGCGTTTCGTTTTCGTAGTGATGTTGGAAACCATTTGTTTAGATTCCAGTTCTTTTGCTTTCAGTATTTCGGCGCGTTCGGCATCACTCATTTTGAGATAATCACTTGAGAGAACTTCGTCTATGAAATCCACCGTGTCCAAGGAATTTTGTACAATGGTTTCGAAAGAACCCATAACCTTGTCAATTTCCTCGGGTTTGATGTAGGGGGAATTGAGAATATCCTGAAGGTCATTCTGCATTACATTAATAAGGCGCTGATTGTTCTGTGCGATTTCCTCAACTGCCCTAAGCTGTTGGACAACGCTTGATACTTTCTCTATCGCCTCTTTGGCATCCTTCAAGAACTTTACGGACTTAATCATTTCTGCCGTCTGTTTACCCGATTCCAAGAGCTGTTTAACCAAACTGATGAAGTTGGTATTGTCATAAACTGGCATTCCCTGGGCAGTAGCACCTCTTGGTATTAAAAGGGCTGCTGTCATAGCCAATCCAAATAGAATTGTTTTAATTTTTGTCTTCATAACATTATGTTTTAGATGTGAATTGGATTATTGCTTTTTCCATATCGTGATGCTCATTGTAGAGCTTCATTATTTCCTCGTTTTCCTTTCCATCCGTGAGGTAAGCTGCATACACTTCCTTCGGCACTTCAAGCCTGAAGATGTTGCTTTCCTTTCCGATTTTGATGAACATTTCGGTGTATTTGCGTGGTCCGGAAAGACTGTTTTTGATGGATTTTAACTGGTTTAGGTCGTGGCTGGAAAGGTTGAGCCGTTTGACCAGTTCGTCATATCCTTTTTCATTGTTGAGACTATAAATGATTTGGGTGTTTTCAAGAATACTTGCCGAAGTGGAATTGTTGGGTAATTGATTAATGGATTGCAGGATGATACCGATGGCACCGTTTTGTTTTCGGATAGCTTGATAGTAAAATTCCACACTTTCCAGTACGTTGTCAAACTTCAGTTGCTTCGCAAACTCATCAAACAGGATGATGCCTTTTTCGGCACGATTTCGCCAAATGGTACGCTGGATAGCCGACTTAATCAACTTGAGCATTACGGACAGGATTTCTTTATTGTCCTTCACTTCATCGAGCTCAAAAACAATCAATCGCTTATCTTCTATTTTATAAGTCTGGTCTTCGCTAACCTCAAAGAGAAAACTATATAGACCATCGCCGACATACTCGGACATTACGTGCAAGAAGCTCGTCACATTAAAGTAGTCGGGATGGATTTTAAGGGTGTTCAGAATATCCTTCTGATGCCTTTCTATAAAATTGTAGAAGCCTTCCAGAGAATGGTTTTCAGAGGTGCTATCGTAATAATGGCGCAATATCTTTTTGACCGAAACCGATTGGGCTTTGGTCACTTTTAAATCTGAAGCAAACAATTCAAAAAGGAAAATTGATAAATCCTCTAAGCGTTCTGGTGTCAGGTCATTTTTATCGCTGATGAAGAATGGGTTGATACCCAAATTCTTTCCGCTTTCATATCTAAGCACTGTGTACTTTTCAGGATATAGCTTGGCGAATTTGGTGTACGAGCCACCCAAGTCTATGACGACCAGGCGAACGCCACTTTCAAAATATTGGCGCAGTATGTTATTGGCAAGGAACGATTTACCTTCGCCCGTTGGGGCGAAAATGGCAAAGTTTCGTGCTTTGATACGCTTCTTTTGTTCATCCCAAACATCCTTTAAAACTGGAATGTTATGTTCCCTGTCATTAAAGATAATTCCGGTATCATCTGATTTGTAGTTGGTATTATTGATGAACAGGCAAAGCGCGTGCTTTAAATCGGTCACGTACAAATCATTGTTTGAGAAGTTGGAAGAGAAACAGCAATAACTGTTTAGGATGTAATTCTTGCGTTCTTCACCTCTTGGATAGTAAGGGATGATATCGAGTTCTTTAAACTCGGTTTTAATTTTAGAAGTGATGGAATCGAGGCTCTTTTTGTCTTTAGCCCAATACACTACGTTGAGATGACCACGGATAATCCGAGCATTGTCATCCGCATTGATTTGGTCAAGTATGTACTGGATTTTACCAAGCACCACTTTATTCTGTGAACCGAAGTTTGAACTTTTGTTTAGCTCTTCGATTTTCTTATTGAGTAGTTTTCGCCATTTCTGTTTGTCATCCAAATAGAGGATTTGGTTGACGATATGGTTCTCATTTAATGTAAGCCCTAAGCCATCAATAAACCCCTGGTGAAACACAAAATCGTCCGAAGTGAATTTCTCATTGGTCTTGCTACTCTGTACACTTTCGCCAAAGCACAGTTCGCTGTTGACGGCCAGGGCATCAAAATGGTTGTCACCGATTGTGACTTTTTTCTTTTCGAGAAGAATATCGGTATCAAAACCTTCACTGAATCCATTGAAGTATGATCTCGTCAAGTCTTCAATCTCTTTCGCTTCAAGTGAAAGAAAACGCATTTTTCGGCTATTATTGATGAATGAGACTGAATCGCTTACCGCATTTGCAAAGACTTTTATATTGTCATCCATCTGCTGAACAATGCCTTTGGAAACCTTACGGAACGGATTGACATATTTTGGATTGTTGAGCGCCTTGTTTTTGGTCAGGATAAAAAACAGATAACATTGGTGCTCGATATACCCACGCCCATTAAAATGGTTGTGCGTAGCTTTTTCGAGAAAGGATGTATTGGGAAGCTGTTCTGAAGAGTAGGACTTCTTCAAATAGATATCCTGTTTGTGAACGACCGTTCCAACAGGTAAAGACTTCAAAGCCTGAAACCACGCACCGTGTATATCCTCGAAGTCTTTTTCGGAAAGCGAATAGATTTCAGGTAAGTTCCCTTTGAAGCACAATACCACATTGCCATTGTTGGCAAAGACGATATTATCCTGAATATCTGTAATGGGTTGATATGCCGAAAGGTTCATCTTATTCATATTCAAAACCTGAGTTACACTTGTTACTGATGATTTTTGGAAACGGATTGCCCATTTGGAAAAGCTGCGGATTGTTGGCTATTCGGGTTAGGGCAACATAAAGTCCGCCATTAAAGACCATTAGCCCGATGATGATGCCAAAGCTGAAGGAAAAGATGATGATAAGCAGTGATGCCAAAATAGATACCATCATCAAAGCAAATAGCGAAATGGGCAGGCCAAAGATGACCGCCCGTTTCCGCATATTTCTATAGACTTCAAACTTCTTCACTATACTACGATGCCTATTAAATAGGTGAAGATTCCAACTACCGCACCTGCAATGAGTACAAAGACCAAGACACGGGTAATCCCTTTCTTGAGATCTGCGTTTTCACCAAAGAAATGACCTGCATTAAACAGGAAGCCAATAAGGAATATGACCCCTAAAATGATTGGGAAAATGGCTCGGATGGTATCGGAAACATCGTTTACCGAATCTTCAATACCACCAATTTGTGCAAAAAGCGATGTGGATAAGAGCGAAAGAAAGCCCGACAAATAATATGTTTTTTTCATAACGAATGGGTTTAATTTTTTGGTTCATTTTTGTTATGAGAAATTTACATATATTTGAATATAAATAACTGAAAATCAAATATTTGTGAATAAAATATTATTTGATAGTGTTTGGTTTTCGTTGCCATTAAATGGTATCAAATTCTATGAAATTTTGAAACCAAACTGTTGAAAACCCAAAACCTTGAAATGAAAAAGTGGCTCAAAAACGTCAGTTTTGTGATTTTGCTTATCAAAAGTTGCTTGCTTTTGGGTCAGGATTTGGATGAGAAAAAAATCATAGTCATTGACCCTGGCCACGGCGGAAATGATTCTGGTGCAATTGGGGTAAATAACTTAAAGGAAAAAAGTATAACCTTAGAAATAGCAAGGTTGATTTCAGAATTGGCTGTGAAAAACCACTATAAAACTGTGAAAATTTATCAAACACGTTATAGCGACACCTTAATTTCTTTAAGTGATAGGACCAAACTGGCTAAAGCTCTTAACGCAGATTTGTTCCTTTCCCTGCATTGCAATCACTCGGATAATCCGAATGCAAGAGGTGTAGAAATCTATTTATCCAATACACAATCTAAATATTCCGGCGAATCTGTTTGGACGGCGTTTCAATTACAAGTTGACTTGAATGAAAAGCTGGGCTTAGAAAGTAGAGGTGTGAAGTTTGCCAATTTTCAGGTGCTTCGGGAAACCACAGATTTTATGCCTTCGGTACTTTTGGAATTGGGGTTTTTGAGTAATGAAGATGAAGGTAGTTATTTATTGAAACCCGAATCACTGGACTCATTAGCGTCGGTTATATGGGAATGTTTAATCAAAAAATTGGATGGTTATGAGAGAATTGGGGATTGAGATTGTCAGGACAATCAAGTTAGTTCTTATTGAGATTTACAAACATCTTTTCGTTAAACCGAAACTATAGAACGCCCTTGATCATTTTAACTATATCAAAAGATTCTTCTTCGATCCACTCTTCTTTGTCAATGAGTGATCGTATAAGCAGTAATTCATTTCTGGAAAAAAAATTTAGATTTAGTCCCGATAATTCTTTTGTCAAATCCCAATGACTATTGTGATAGGGTATATAGGTACTCACTCTTTTATGCGGCGCGTTGGGAAATAATAAATAAATTGTTCTATTGCGTTCTTTCAACTTAGTCTTTATTCTCGAAAAGATTTGTAAACCGGCTAAATCCCAGTCGCAGGAATAGTATATAGGTTTAGAGAGGTCAGATTCATCTATATCATCAATAATAGATATATTATTGCCGCCTACATACCATAATTTAGTTTGTGTTTCTTTAGCTATCCAGGGTTGTTTTAAAAAAGATTTATTCTCGCACATTATTACCGCTAACGGATTTTTATTATCAATAACCAGACGCCATTGATTCTCTTTCTTGTCCAATGAAAATCTTTCTATATCCAGTATTTTAAAGACCGCATCTTTGACACTTTTCCTATTTTTAAGGTGTTTCGAAATATCAAAAAATTCATTAGAAAAATCTTCTATGGTTGTGGGATTGTTTTTTAATTCTTCCTTGTTTTCAGCGATCAGCATTAACGACTTTATTTCTTCAATAGTGAAGGTCTTATTTGCAGTCGGTGCTATATCGTTTTTAATTAGAAATCTTTTGGCCTCATTAAAGGCTATTTTGAATTCTTTTTCATAAAATATTTCAAACTCATCCGTTGTTATGATAACCTTAGTATTATCCGGCTTTAAATCCAGAATCCCTTTATCGTAAATAAGATATTTTATATAAGGATGATTTTGAATACTTGCTCTTGATTTTTTTAAATGGTAAATGTCGTCGAGAGCCTTTAATTCTTTCCAAGTAACGTTTTTATTCATCGTCAGAAAGTGTATTTATATATTCTTCTATATCCTCAGTAACTTTATCAGAAAATATACCTAATGGCGGAACAAAGCTGTCGATATTGGCTAAATTATTTTCGTTCATTATATAGATATACTGTCCATCATCTGTTATTTCACCAGCAGTCTCAATAGCCATAGTGATAATTTGGTACTCTTCTTTTTTCGCAAGTTTGTGTAGCATATCATAGTTGCTTCCCAAGCCTTCCGCCTCGTCAATTGGCATAATCTTTAATCCGTCTTTACCCTTTTCCTCAATCAGTGATAATCTAGCCAAACATAATAAGGCATTTGCTGCGTATGTCTGTCCGTTGCTGCCAGAATTAATATCTTCATTTTCTAATTTCAGTTCAAAAACCAAATCAAAATAGGAGGTAGGGTTCATTAAATCTTCGGGTAGAACTTTAGTACCGCCACCAAGTTTTTGAAATGCCCTTATCATCATTTTATTTATGTCTATCTCATCTCGAAGATCACTAAAAAGGCCAGTGTAATTCATCTGAGTTTGTAGTTGTTTTCGAAAGGTACTCAGCCAATTTTCGGGATAATGAATTGATTTTTTAAATGTAAGCGATGCTTTATTTCCACCTGTAATTTCTTTGTTATCCTTCTTTAAATACTCATTGATATCATTGATTTTTGTTAGATATTTTCGATAAACATTGTAAACATCGTTAAAGACGCTTCCTATGATGTCAACTTTTCTTGAGCCAATTTCCTGTATGTCTTGAGTAAGCTTGCTAAGTCGTTCTACAATGTCGTTTGAGATTAAATCTTCATCAACTTTTGAAGAGGGAAACACCGTTGGCAATAAGTAATTGGCTAATTGACCTATAGTAGCTGTCTCATCGTACGGAAGGTCTTTAGTTATCAACTTCAGATACTCAATATACGCTTGCTGAGACCTATTAGCCTTACTTTGAACAGATTGATAGCCACCGTCGTCAGGATTCGTCAATTCCTCTTTATTGCCTATTAAGTCGATTGAGCTATTAAAAAGTTGTTCATTTAATAGCTCTGTTTGCTCTATTTCTTCTTGCGCAACAGAAATCAATTTATCCTTGTCTTCAATTCTTATATCTAACTCCTTTATTTTAGCTGAAAGTTCATATTTCAACTTAGTAAGTTTATGCTGGGTACTTATTTCCTTAGCATAGGAATCCAGGAACAACTTTTTATTAAACTTCTTCTCTTTTAAGTATTTTTCCAATTCGAGTAGCTTTTGACTATTGGAATCAATTTTTTTCGATACTACTTGAGTGTCTACTGAATTGGCATTTTCAAAATGAATTGCCATTAATTTTTCAATTGATTTTCGATAACCTTCTAAGAGACTTTTCCAGCTAGTAAATTCTTCAAATTCCTTTTGCAAAGATTTGTATTGCTTTAGCACATTTTCTTTGTCCTCATAAGTTTTCAAAATAAGGTCAAAAGAATCTTGAGTAAGATTAGCTAAGCTATCATCGATTTTATAGTTCAATAACTTATCTTTTCTTTTGAAGAGCTCAATGTGCTTTTCAAGATTAGAGAAATTAAATAATGTTTTCTTCAGATGTTCTTCATTTCGAATTTCAACTCTGAGCTTGGCCAATCTATCTTCAATATTTTCCTTGTACTTGGATAAAGATTCTTTTATGGATTCAGGACTTTTGACATTAAGAATTTGATCTTCCGAGTAGGTGATAAACTCGTACACACCGTCTAGATTTAGCCAAAATCCATCTTTAGTCTTTTTCTTAATATTTACACTCAAATCTTGAAACAGTAATTCTGGAAACGGAACATATCGACTAGAGTTTGTTTCCGACGGTTTGATCTTCCCAAATTTCTGAAAATACTTCAAAGTGCTTTCTTGTATCCGTGAAAGTGGAAATGTTAAGTTATCTAAAGCCCAATTTACCAAGGACTCACTATCACTTGAATCTGAAAATTTGGATAGAGATTCAAGTTCTGAAATTTGCCTTTCAAATCCTTCAATTTTTTCAGAGTATAGCGCATTCTCTTTTTGGTAATTGCTTAGCCAATTTGACTTTTCGAAAGCATCTAGAATATTATTATCTGATAGGTATTTCTTAAAGTTTAATAACGCTAACTTATTCTCATTTTTAGAGCTTTCAGCAGCGAACCATTCTTTTATTTTTTTTATTTGACCATCGTTGGAAATAAACCATTTATCGGCCACCTCGATCTGTAATTTAGACTGACTGATTGCAAAAAATTCAGCTTCAATATTATTACTGTCTTTATGCTTTTCGGTAAGACTACGAACCTTTTCTTGTGTGCTAACAAGCTCTTTCAACTCAATTATTTCTAATCTTAGAATTTCTTTCTTGACAAAATCCTGTTCCGTCTTTTTCTTTTCTAGTTTAGCATTTATTTCAACCTTTTGATTGATTGTTTTGTTCCGGAAACAATTCCAGTAATTGAACTTTTTGCTAATGTAATTTGCATATATAGCCTTATATTCCTTTTGCTTTTCTAGCGCGGTTTTTAATAAAATCTGTTTGTCGTTGATTAGCTTGATTTCATCAGTATATCTGATATGCTCGTGAAAATCATTACTGATATTATTTACTTCCTCTTTATATTTTTGCAGTATGGCGTTTTGCTCATCATCGCCAAATAAGAATTTTTTTAAATTCTCAGATTCTGTTTTAAATCCTTTTCCTCTAGAAAAAG
The DNA here is from genome assembly GCF_900130045.1 of Leeuwenhoekiella palythoae. Classification (GTDB taxonomy): domain Bacteria; phylum Bacteroidota; class Bacteroidia; order Flavobacteriales; family Flavobacteriaceae; genus Leeuwenhoekiella; species Leeuwenhoekiella palythoae. Next base: position 253,829 of record NZ_FQXT01000005.1, on the reverse strand, counting down.
ACCTTAAAATATTTGCATAGGTTTTTAGTGTCTCACTCTTAGTCAGGTCTAGAGATACAATATTATTATCAAATAAAATTTGGTGATAGGTTTTTCGCCTGAACGATTTCATTCTGGCAAATTGAATAGTGTCACAAAGATTACTTAACGTATCTACCTTATTATCAACAATTAAATCCTTATTTAAGATGGGTTTATGTAATGGAGCGAGCTCATTCCAATCATAACCATCTTGGATAATGAACATTTCTGCCGCATTACTTGTGCCTTCAATATATGCGCCAATAACAATGTATTTTTTAGGTTTAATTTCAACATTTAGAAAAACATAACCTCTAGCCAATGTTTTCCCCTTCCTAGAAATCAACATACCCTTAACATCTCTATGCTTATTGCCTTGAGTTGCTGATTTGAATTCACCCGAGCCTACTAAAATCAATTGAATCATATCGGCCACCATACTTTTCCCGCTTCCACTCTCACCACTAAAATCCGTTCTATATTGATGAAAAATATAATCAGCATTAAAGTGCTGTTTAATGCCTATAGTAGATAAACTGTATATTCGAGGGTAATTATTCTGCATCCTTTACTTCATTAATTAAATCATCAATAGTTTCAATTTGGGGCTGATAGATAATTCTCAAACGCTCAAATGATGGCATTACTTTAAACTTATTTTTATCACTATCCTTATCCCACACTAGCCAGCCCAAGTCCCCAAACTTCTCAAAAGATTTAGAGATTACATTTTCAAACCGTTGGTCACCTAAATCTGTACTCTTATCAGAAGAATTATCGTTGATTAACTTTCGTAATGCGTTTTTTTGATCATCGTATTCTTCGTAAAGTAAGGAAGTGAAATCAGAAATACTGTCAAGTTCAATATTCCCATCAAGCTTATACATCTTTAAAAAAAGCATACCTATTATGATAAATTCACTTTTTAGGTATTCTCTATTATCAGAGGGAACGTTACTTGTGCCATCATCATTTAAATTCAGATAATAATAACTGTTAAAATCACTTCCCTCTTTGACAAGAACCAAATTGTAAAATTCCTCATAGTAGCTTTTTAATGATTCAAAATTATCAGCATCACTTAAAAATCTGTACAGATTCACATTTTTAGGGTATTCTCTCTGTATATGAATGCCATTTCTAAGAGTATAATCTAACTTAGCAAAAATGCTTTTTGCCCTTTTGTTATATAGAAAGCCATATGGTTCTATTTTTTCTGTAATGTCATTTGCCATATCGATATGCCTTTTTTATTGGTGTCGGATTGTGCTTCTGTTTTGATATCTATCTTATATTTATTTCGGTACGCTGTTTTTTTTCTAATAATACTATGAGCTGTTTTTACTGCGATGGTAATCTTGTCTTCCTTAAGGATTTTAAAAAATAAAGGGGTAAAATCGAACTTACCTTTTTCTTCCAATTCTTTAAATGCTAGTTTGGTCCAATAACTAATTTTTTCTTTATCTCGTTTCCATTTCAATGTCTTTTCTAAAAGTTCCTTTCTTTTAATAGTATCAACCGTCTTTTTAGTTACCGAAATGGGTAGCTTTGGGCTTATATTTCTATTAGGTATTATATTAAGCTTAGGGTTGTGATCAGAGAATTTTATAGCTAAACCCTTTAAACCATCAGGAAGAATTATTCTTTTAGAACTTCCTTCTCTGACTACAGTGGATTTTTCTAATAGGTGGTCGATAAATCTTTTGGTTTTTCTGTCAAAATTCTTTTGGTTGAAGTCGTAGATAAACTCTCGGATTCTTGGCTTTATCTTTTCAATTCTTTTACTAACCTGCTCTAACTGGCTTCTAGATTCATTGTGAAAATTCTGAACTCTTTGTATGTCTAGAGAATTAATATTCCCGTTGTTGCCTTCTAAAAGTCCAATTAGCAGGTCATCGATATCGTAGGATATCTGGAACGCATTTCTAAGTTCTGTAGCTTGTTCTTTTATTATCTCTAGTCTAATTTCAATTTCTCTTAAAGAAGAAAGTATATTTTGGTCTTCAGATTTTATACCTGCTTTGAAATCCTTTACAGAGTCGTTAACTTGTTGGTCTAAAATCTCAATTTGAGTTGTTAACTCAGGAAGTCTTAATTCAAAATGGTCTTCAATCCATTCGCCGAAATCCCTGCCTTCCTCTATGTTTTCGCTTAGACTTTTATATAGTTCAGCAAAGAACCTTTTAATCTTTGCTGGATTATATTTTTCAATCAACCGCTTCTCGATGTTTTGGCAGAGCTCTAGTCCATACTTCTTGAATTGATAGGTTCTTTTTGAAGTATTGCGCCATAGAAAAGATTCTTGAAATCTCAAGATTATGGCATTATTGCGATTGTATTCTGTTCGCGAACTTTCGTTTCCTTGATCTTTAAAAACCTTAGTAATAGCTGCAATTATATTCTCTTCTGTAAAATCTTTATCTTTAAATTTTCCATAGAGAGATAAAAGAATCAATCCGTCATTCCGTTCTGGAATGAGCTTTTCATATTGGTCTTTTGCCTCTCTGTAAAGGTTGAAACTATCCATAATCAAAGGTTCATAGGAAATGGCTTTTTGAATTTTAAAATAAAAAAAGCCAATGACTGAACATTAGCTTTTTAAAAAATCTATATGTGCCTTTTTCGCTTATAAATATATTAATTTATTAACATAAAGGCTTATAGAATAGTGCAGTTAAATCTTTCTTGTATTATTTATTTTCGCTTATCCCCAGCCGCCTTATCAAATGCAATCAGGTTAAAGAGCTCTCGCATTCTGCTTCTAACACGGTTGCCATAGCGTTCTTCCAATTCCTCGGCGTTAAGATTGGTAGTGGCGTGGGTCTTGATTTTCCGTTTAGTATCAAGATAGAGTTCATATCGGGATAAGAGCACTTCGCCCATCACATTAAGATCCTTTCCGTAGAACCTTCCGGACGGTTCAACACCCAAATCATCAAAACAATAGAATTTGGTGTTGCCATATTCTTCAACCGTTTTAAAACCAAGATGGTTAAAGCTGAATGTTACGTTACGGCACGGAATCATTTCATAAGGGCGTTGCAAGGGAACCAAGTGGCGTAATAGCTTCATCAAGCTGGTCTTTCCACAACCTACGGGTCCGGAAAGCAGAATCCCTTTTTCAATATCAATTCCGTAGGTATTACAATTTTCCTTGTCCTTGATGAAGTAAGAACAGAGCTTCAGTAGAATATCCTTGTCCTCATCGTAAATCCTAAATTTTTTTCCGAACAATAGTTTGCCTTTGGCATTCAAGTAAATCAGAATTTTAGGAAAGTCGTAGAGCACACTTTTACCATCAAATTTTCCCAGCGAATATTCCACGCCACCTTCGATAATTTTAGAGGGGTTGTCCATAGTCCTTGTTTTTAGTGGTTCGCAAGTTGTCCTTGATTTGGGACACTTCTTTTTTGTTTGGTTTGTTTTCTTCTTCGAAAAGCTCAGTTCTATCCATCCAGTTTGTGGCCAATGAGCGCCAATCACGTATCGGTTTTCCGTCGCTTGTTTTCCATTCTCGGTCTGCATAATGCTCGTAGAATTTTTTTCCTTCATCAGCATCAAAACCTTTTTCTTCAAAAAATAAAACAACAGCCTGCCAGCCCTTTGGCTGTTTTATATTGTTTTCTTGTTTGATATTGTTTGTATTAGATACCAATGCTTGTCCATCTGTGGGACGGTGTTGGTACACAACCTGTCCATTTTTGGGATGGTGGTGTCCTTCAAGTGGTACACCTCTGGGATGGTACTGTTCCGCAAGCTGTTCTAAAATGGGATTGTACTGTCCCACAACTGGTTCATCACTTGTCCCAATAATGGCCATCTTGATTTTGCTGCCCTTGTAGGGATTGTTGGAAGGAAAGTAGGATAGGTACTGCCAAGAATCTAATTCCACAATACATCTATGGTATGTTGATTTTGAACCAATCTTGGCAACGCCCATCAGTTCCCGTCGGTTTACATAGAATTCATCCATAAACCGAGAGCTGTTCCATTCCTGGAACAGCGCCATATACAAACTGATATGGGTAGGGTTTAAGCGGTCATCAAAATAGAACTTTTCAAAAGCCGCATTAAGTAGCTTTATATAGTTCATCGCTTAAGAATTTAGACCGTGATGCACACGGTTGGCATCCATCACTTTTTGTATTTCCTCTGAATCGTAATAGATAATCCCACCTACTTTGGTATAAGGCAAGGTGCCATTAATACGAAGATTTTGCAAAGTGCCTGGACTGACTTGCAATAAGTCCATCACCTCAGAAGATTTGAGGTATTTTTTTAGTTTCCCACTGGCTTGTCTTGTAAGTAGTTTTTTGATGTCATCGAGCAATTCCATTTTGAATTCCCGAAGGTCGTCTGTGGTAATAATACTTGTCGGCATAATAGAACGGTTTTAATTGAAAGGGACTATCTGGGTTTATACTTTTAATTGATAGTCCCTGACCTAATTTGACTTTCGTTCTACAAATTTGAATAGGTTTATTGGATTTTATTCCCCAGTACGACCGTACTACGGTCAAAATTTAACATCTTGAAATTTGTTATGTTTTATACTGTTTTGAGATAATTTTTATGAAATGATGCTATCAAATCACTCTAAAATTTATGGTAAATTGATGCGGAACTCGATTACCGTAGGTCAACCGTACTACGGTCTTTTATTAAGAGAAAAATTTGCTTGTTATTCCTCGCTTTTATCCATTTCAATGAGTAGTGATGTAGAAAGTTCGTCGAGAAAAAGTGTTCTGCTGTTTTTCCTGTTTTTAATGTCCTGAAAGGTTTTGTAGATGTCCTTTGGTTCAATGTTAAAAAGTTGTTCCAACTTTTTTGAAACTTGCATAATCCCTTGATTATTTTGTTTTCCCAATCCCTTTGAACACAATGCATAGAGCAATTCTACGTAATCTGTATTTGAAAATGGCCAGTCAATTTTTTCCATTGATTTGATGCTCTTGTGTTTTCCGTTTAATCCGTTACGAACCCTATCTTTCTTTTCATCAAAATAGGTCACTAAATAATCATACGCCTTGTATTTGCCCAAAAGCATATCTCTCGGTGTGCAAAATTCAGGGTCTTGGAAGTAGAATTTGGATGTTGTGATATGAAAGGTTTCGAGATAATCTCGTGTGTAATATTCCTTGTCAAAATGGGTAGCCCCAGAATTGACGTATCGACCAAAATCAATATTGTAAAGGAAAAACCGATTTATTTTATTGATTTTTTTCTTTATCGATTTTAGTTGAGCATCCTTATCGCCTTTGGGAAGTTGAATCTCAAATGAATGTATTTCAGAAAAGTAGATGAGTTTAATGAGTGGAATCTGCTTTGTGTTCTTGAAGAAATTTATCTCATCTTGAACTGTCTTAAATTTCGTTTTGATTATTTCTTTTTTATAGGCGCTCAGTAGTTTGCGACAGGCCTTTATGGAAAGGTAGGCACTTTCTATAATGTTTCCATTCTGAATTTTGATTTCATCCAGATCCTTTAAAAGTTTTTGAGATAGCAATTGTGAGTTCATAAGCAGGAACTTTAATATAGTAAACCATAGAAATGGGATTTAGTTGATAAGGTTGGTTAGATGATGTCATAGTCCTGCAAAATGGTATAAATGAAAGTCACGCTTTATAAAATTTGTGGTTCATTGATGTATTTTAGGGAACTCTATCTAAAGTAACTTTACCTTGTGATTTTACAAGGAAAACGTACCGTATATAATTACGGAATAGTCCGTATTTTTCTACGGATAACTTGTGAGGCATAGCCAATAGTGGGTTCTGTAAAGAATTGAATTTACTTATTTTTTCTTCCTGAATCGCTTTAAAAATTCACGCCTATTCTTTACGCCTGTCTTTTTGAAGATATTGGATGCGTGTTTCGATACAGTACTTTCAGCGATGAACAAATCTTTGGCTATATTTTTATAACTCAAATTACTCAGAATTGACAAGGCTACCTCGATTTCCCTTCGAGTCAAATCCTCATAGATGATTTTGCGTTCTACAGATTCATCACGTTGTTTTTTCTTTAGGGCAAATACCTCATACATTCGATTGTTGTTTTCTATAAAATACAAATACCTATCAGCTTCAATAGCAGTTATCGCAAAAAACGCCAAGTTCATTACGGTAAAAGTTATCCATTGGTAGTCGCCTATAACCGTACAAATAGGTAATAAGGCTATGCTTGCCACACTAACCATCGACAGCTTGTTTCGCCTTACAATAAAGGTATTTGGGTTGCTGGGATTTGCGATTCTACGGTAAAAAATGAACAGAAAAATAAAGGCTATTATAGATATGGGAATAGTAAAAAGGAAACGTGCCGATTTCAGTGATTCTGTCAGAAAATAGGGGATCAAAAATAAAACTACAAAACTAACGCTTGCCAGTATAGCGAGATTTCTAATCGATGAGTTGAACTTCAATACAACAATGTCATACTCTTTATAAAGGTAGTAAACAATGTAAACGCAAAGCGCAATGGCCACACCATATGTGATTATATATTGAAGGATAAAAGGTCCAGGAAAGTTTTCTACGGGTAGAAATCCACCGGTGGCATTATAGGCTATGAATAAAATTCCGAGATAAAGAAATCGCCTCAGACTACTGCGCGTTTTCTTTCTTGAAAAATAAAGGGTAAGCAATACAATGAACGTATCTATTAAAAGATAGAAGAACGTTGTCCAATGTATTGAAGTCCCAAACATTTATATTCCTACTCATTGCGCTCAAATTTGTTGGTTTCTAAATTTTTTGAAACATTGTTCCAAAGAAAAATTTGTCCGTTCATAGCAATATAAACATCCGGTTTTAGAAGCTGTAGCGAGCTGATTGCATATCCTAAATTAAATGGTGCATCTGTGTTCTCAGATGAGCCTAAAATGAAAGACCCAACCAGAACAATGGTTTTTTTCAGATTGAGTCTTCCTATATATTTTGCGGTATCTTCCATCGTGAAAGTACCGTGTGTTATTAAAATCTTAGTCGCATTAGATTCCTTAATCTTGCAAACCAACTGCGCTCTGTCATTATTCGTTATGGCTCTGCTATCTTTTTTGAATACACTTTCTATGGTGTAATCAAAACCAATATTGGCTTTATCAAGAAAGCCTTGAATACTGATATTTGATTGGGAAATACCTTTACCATCTACATAATCCAGTCCCTCAATGGTGCCACCTGTTGTAAGAATATGTATCATAAAATAGGACGTGTTGTGACCTATAAAGATAGCGGATTTTTATCGGTAAATCTTTAGCAGCAACATTATGAGAACTTTGAAACATTATGATTACCATTTCATCCGTTGCAACCGAACCGCATTTAATATAGCAAGCAGCGCCACGCCCACATCGGCAAATACCGCTTCCCACATTGTGGCAAGACCACCTGCACCGAGAATAAGCACAATTACTTTTACCCCAAATGCCAAGCCAATATTTTGCCAAACGATGCTTCGGGTAGAACGTCCAATTTTAATTGCCCTTGCAATCTTGCTTGGTTGGTCGGTTTGGATGATAACATCTGCCGTCTCAATGGCAACATCGCTGCCCAAACCACCCATTGCGATACCTACACCACTTGCTGCCAATACAGGCGCATCATTAATACCATCGCCTATAAAGGCTACTTTTATGTCTGGTTGTTTTTTGAGTTCTTCTACCTCGTTTAACTTATCTTCCGGTAGTAGGCCACCTTTTGCCCAATCAATATTTAATTCTTTGGAAACCTGTTGTGTAATGGAATCTTTATCGCCTGAAAGCATTATGATTTTTGAAATTCCCGCCTCACGTATTTGCTTAATGGCTTGGTGGGCATCTTCCTTCAGTTCATCTGCAATGGTCACATAACCTGCAAACTTTCCATCAATGGCAACCATTACTATGGATTCTACAATGCTATCGGTTTCAGAAGGTACTTCGATGCTGTTCGAGGTCATCAATGCTTTGTTACCGACCAAAACGGTTTTTCCGTTGACCGTTCCTTTTAATCCTTTTCCGGCGACTTCAGAAACTTCGGTCGCTTCCAAATCTGCACCATCTGCCTTATATTCCAAAATTGCTTTTGCAATGGGATGGGTGGATTGTTCTTCCATCGCCATCAAGTATTGCATAAATTCCGCTTCCGCGAAAGCGGATTTATTGACTACTTCCTTAATCTTAAATACCCCTTTTGTAACAGTTCCTGTTTTGTCCATTACCACAGTATTTACTTTGGTCATTGCGTCCAAAAAGGATGCGCCTTTGAATAGAATACCGTTGCGCGATGCTGCACCCAATCCGCCAAAATAACCCAAGGGAATAGAAATGACCAACGCACAGGGACAGGAAATAACCAAGAAAATCAGCGCACGATAAAGCCAATCCCTAAATACATAATCGTCTACAAAAAAGTAAGGTAAAAACGTTAAACCGATAGCAAGAAATACAACGATAGGTGTGTAAATCCGTGCAAACTTTCTGATGAACAATTCAGTCTTTGATTTACGTGCGGTGGCATTTTGCACCATATCAAGAATACGGGCAATGGAACTGTCCTTAAATTCTTTGGTGGTTTCAACTTCGATGACACCATCGAGATTGATACTTCCCGCAAAAACCTTTTCGCCTTTCGCAATGGTATCGGGCTTGCTTTCGCCTGTTAACGCTGCGGTATTAAACGACCCTTTCTCTGAAAGTAAAATACCATCAAGTGGTACTTTTTCACCCACCCGAACCTGAATTTTCTCGCCAATCTCGACGGTTTCAGGATTGACAGAGACAAAATCATCATCACGATAGACCAATGCTTCATTAGGGCGCACATCGAGTAGTGCTTTAATATTTCTTTTGGCACGGTTGACCGCTGCATTCTGGAACAGTTCACCCACAGCATAGAAAAGCATAACCGCCACACCTTCGGGATATTCGCCTATGGCAAATGCCCCCAATGTGGCAATGGACATTAAGAAAAACTCTGTGAAGAAGTCGCCTTTTAAGATGCTGTTCCAACCTTCCCGTATAACAGGAAATCCCACAGGAATGTAAGCCACAGTGTACCAGACAACTCGAATCCAACCTTTAAAGAAGGGGAAGGCATCAAAATAATCAATAGCAATACCAGCAATTAGCAACACAAAGCTGAAAATGGCGGGCAAATAAGTTCTGAAGTTTGACAATTCTTCCTGACTGCTATGATTGTGTCCGTCATCGTGGCTGTGCTCGCCCTTATGTTCTTTAGGGTCTATGTCGCGTAAATTTACTTTTTTCTTTTTCATCTATTTTGATATCCAAATTTTTGCTTGTTCTTTATCTTTTAAATCGAAGTATTTTACTTCCGAGCTTGTGAAGAAGTCGGTGGCTTTCGCAGCCCATTCTTGCCATTTCTTTTCGCCGACAAACGCCATTTTTCCATAGTCGTTAATATGTGCGGCATCAGTTTTTATGTCTTCCCAAAATCCTTTAAGGGTATAGCCTTCGAAATTTTCCATTTCAAAATAAAAGTCCACTTTATGACCCTTATCGATAATTTGGTGTATGCGTTCGTGGACGGTCTTTAAATTTTCTTCGTCCAATTTGTCCGATAGCATCGCGGCAATAAGGTTTTCTTTTTGTGTGTCTATAAACTGTATCATAATTTTTCAATAATATACTTACAATTTAAGGGTTCTAATTATGCAACGGAAGTGCATTTATTGCCCACTACATTTCTCACAGATGCCTTTCAGAACCAAGTTTGCATCTTCAGCAATGTATCCTTCGGGAAGATTGATGTGTGGAATCTTATGTTCGGTCAAACACACGGTTTCATCGCAGTTGTTGCAATGAAAATGCAGGTGCAAGTCCTGTTCAAGGTCGCAATTACATCCTGGTTCGCATAATGCGTATTTCTGTATTCCGGTGCCATCGTCTATTTGGTGTACCACACCTTTATCCTCAAAGGTTTTAAGGGTGCGGTATAGGGTTGTCCTTTCCGCTTTCGCGAAAGCGGTCTCAATATCCGTTAACGAAATGGCCACTTCCTTTTCTGCCAAATATTTGTAAATGAGTATTCGCATTGCTGTAGGGCGAACACTTTTGTTTTCCAATGTTTTTTCTATTTCTTTCATTATTTATCAAGATTCTTTTTAATGTTTTTTGCTTTGGTAAAGGCTTCCCACCCTTCTTTTGCCGCGTAGGGGACAATTAATAATGCCGCGATAGGATCGGCCCACCACCAGCCTAACCAATTCACAAGTAGTAATCCTAATAAAACTACTACAGTTTGATAAAGGCAAATAAATGTATCCTTTGCATCAGCTTTTAGAGCTGGACTGTCCAATTTGTTACCATATTTTCTTTTGTAATAAATCAAAATGGGATTTACAACCAATGATACCATCAGTATCACAATGCCAATCGTTGACCAAAAAGCCGTTTCTTGACTAATCAGTTTGGATATGGAATCATAGGATATAAAAGCACAGATGAGCGCAAAGGATATCGCAATGACGTAAAGCGTTATCATTTTTCTTTTCTCTACACGCCTTTCATCGATGCCCTTAATTTCGCCGTGCAATCGCCAGCCCAATGTTCCGGCACTTATCACCTCGATGGTACTGTCAAGCCCCCAGCCTATCAAGGCAGAACTGTTGGCAGTAAAGCCTGCGATAAGCGATACGACCACTTCGATGACATCATAGATGACGTTCCAGATTTGAAGTGTTCGGGCTTCCTTTAAGTCTTGTTTTCTTTTAGTATTCATAGTCATAATTTAGAATGTGGATAATTCCGAGACCATTTCGCTCTACATCTAATCCTGATGCCCACCTTCGGATTTGTTCATTACCGCTTTTAGGGTGTATGCGCCTTTTAATACTATGGCCGTGGTATCCTGTATTTCATCATAGCTCTTTACTTGAACAAATTGGTCCGATTTGATTCCCGGTTCAAAGGCCACTTTTTCAAAGTTGATTTCATTTCCGTTGGTCACGGTTTTGATAAAGAAATAGGAAGTTCCCTTATCCGAGATTATGGCAGAAGTCGGCAGCACCCTTGTTTTTTTGCTGTCCTGCATAATTTTTGCTTCCGTATAAAGCCCTGGTATCAACATCTCATTTTCCTTGAAATGGGCGTGTACCCTTATGGTTTTGGAAACCATATCAAGGTTCTTGCCCACCAAGGAAACTTCCGCTTCAAAAACGGGACTGCCCTCAAAGGCCGGAACGGTAAACTGCACCCTTTGTCCTTTCCTTACTTTGGGAATATCCTTTTGAAACACTTGAAGTTCCAAATGCATATGCTCCCTATTGATGACCTGCATAATCTCTTGGCCAGACACTACTTTCTGGCCGTTATGGGCAGATACCGACGTAACCGTACCGCCAAAGGGCGCGCGCAGATAGACCCGATTCTGAATTTTACCGTTCTCTATAGCACTTGCCCTAATCCCTACATAGGCCAATTGCTCTTTCAAAGCAGCCAGTTCGGCTTTTTTTGCCGAATATTCGGATTGTGCCTGTTGTAGGTTTTTCTTTGCGCCTACATCGGCATCGTTTAGGACTTGCTGTCTGTCCAGTTCCTGTTTCAGATAGCTAAGGCGACCGTACACACTTAGATATTCCTGTTGCAGTTTTACATAGGCCGGGTCTTTTAGTTCTACCAATATCTGACCTTTTTTGACCACATCGCCTTCCAGAAAGTTGATCTTGACCACGAATCCATCCAAAAGGGAAGATATGGATGCCATATTGTTGGGCGGTAGTTCAATAGCACCATTGGCCTCGATCGGTGTTTTGATTTCTTCCTGGTCAAAGGTACCATAGGTAAATCCCGCATCCTCAGCCTGTGATTGCGTTAAGGCGATATGTCCTTCTTCGTGATGTCCCATTTCAGGATTTTCCGTCTCTATTTCGGCGGTATCGGTTTGATTGTCCTTACAAGCGGTCAACGATAAAACCGTAAAACCGAAGGCAGCTATTTTTGATAGATAATTCATTTTTTTACTTTTTAGTAGTTAGGTATTCGACTTCCACAACCGATAAATTGTAATTGAGCAGGGCGTCGAACCAATTGATCTTTATGTTGGTCGCTTCGGACAAGCTCTGTATGTATTCGATATAATCGATGCCGCCCACACGAAAAGAAAGGGACGCCCCGTCGAAAAGTTCCTCGCTCATAGGCAGCCCGGTTTCCTCATAATAGGCCACCTGCTGCAACCATTGTTCGTAATTGGCGGTTGCCGTTGCAAGTCGTTTCGATAACGTCAGTTTTTCATTTTTAAACAGTTCCTCTTGGCGCATCCTTTCGATTTTCAGGGCCTGTACGTTCCCTTTTTGGGAATTGAAAATGAGCGGGATGCTTATCCCGGCCTGAAACCCATAAAACCCGCTGGTTCCATCAATCGTCTGTAACGAATATTGCAAGTTGATATCGGGTAACCATTGGGATTGCTGGACATCGGTTTCTTCCTCGGCCAAATTGACCAACTCGTTTCGATAGGAAAGGAAAGCGTTCCCTTCTGTCAAGAGGTCGTTTCCGTCCTCTATCAGTAAAGGGGTATGCTTTATTTCCGATGGGTACACTTCCGCGGAAATTTTCGAGGCCGTCAACTGTTCCAGTTCCAAGACCGCGGAATTGTAGCGTACTTTTGATTCCTTTAGCCTCAGTTCGATTTGTTTTCGATTGCTACTGGCATTTAGTTGTTCCAATTTGGTCGTTTCGCCGGTCTCGTACCGAAGTTTGGCCGCTTTCTCGAAATTGGTGTATAGACTGTCCAGACGATTGTAAAATTGGACCTTCTGATATCCGTTTACCCATTTATAATAGGCCGTTGCCACTTGCCGTTCAAGTTCATTGCGCTGTAGCTGATAGCTTTTTTCAGAAACTACCGTTCGCTGTTTCAACAGTTGTGAGCGCTGGATATAGGTGGTCGGAAAATCGAAATTTTGGCTAATGCCATAGCTATTGATCCCGCTTCCTAGATTGGACTGGTTAACACCGTTGCCGGGTACTTCCTCCTCTGAATAGAAAAAACTCGTATTCGACGGATTGAATGCCGTCGCCTGCAGTTTTCTGTTCTTTGAAATGTTCAGACTATCCGCTTTTAGCATAGGGTTATTTGCAATAGCCCTTTGCTTTAGCTGCTCAAGGGATACGCCCTTGCTTTCCTTCCCGGTCTGTGCGTGGGTTGAAAAAGAAACGAGTAGCAATATCAGCACCGTTGCAATCGAAGGGTTCAGTTCTATTTTTTTAGGTTTTTCGAACCAGCTGTACAAGACTGGCAAAACGATTAACGTAAGTAAGGTTGCCGTGAACAATCCGCCAATGACGACGGTCGCCAGGGGCCTTTGAACTTCCGCACCTGATGAGCCGGAAAGGGCCATAGGCAGAAAGCCTACGATGTCGGTTACAGCTGTCAGGAAGATGGGGCGGAGGCGGGATTTGGCCGCTTTACGTATCCGGGTCTTCAAATCTGTCACACCATCGGCCTTCAGCTCGTTCAAACTGCTTATCAAGACCAGACCGTTGAGAACGGCAACCCCGAACAGGGCTATAAAACCTACCCCTGCGGAAATACTGAACGGCATACCGCGCAACCAAAGCGCAAACACGCCACCTACCGCGGCAAACGGAATGGCAGTATAGATCAAAAGGGATTGCTTCAACGAGCGAAGGCTGATGAACAGGATGACAAAAATGAGCACCAAGGCCAAAGGAACTACCAACGAGAGTCTTTTTTGTGCTCTTTGCAGGTTTTCGAATTCGCCACCATAGGTAACCGAATAGCCGGGCGGAAGGTCGAGCCGCTGTTGCAGGGTATTCTGCATTTCTTCCACCAAGGATTGGGTATCCCTATTGCGTACGTTGACCCCGATGACGATACGGCGGCTTGTATCATCACGTGAAATCTGGGCGGGCGCATCCTCAAAAGTGATGTCCGCCACCTCTCGCAGCGGGATTTTCTGGCCGTTGGCAAGCGGGACATATAGATTTTGAATGGATGCGATGCCCTCACGTGATTTTTCCTGTAGCCTGACGGTAAGGTCGAACCTTCGTTCCCCCTCAAAAACCTTTCCTGTGGTCGCCCCTGCAAAGGCGGTACTAACGATCTGGTTAAGCTCAGAAATGGTAAGTCCGTATTCCGCCATTCGATTCCTTTTGAAATCGATAACGATTTGGGGCAGTCCTACCACCTGTTCCACACGGACATCCGCCGCACCGGAAATACCCCTTATAATTTCCCCGGCCTGGTTTCCTTTTTCCTGTAACAGTTCCAAGTCCTCACCATAAATTTTCACGGCGATATCCTGTTTTACCCCCGTCATCAGTTCGTTGAAACGCATTTCGATTGGTTGGGAAAATTCAACATCCACCCCCGGTAGAACCGATAGGGCTTCTTCCATTTGCTCGGCAAGTTCCTCTTTGCTATCCGTGGAAGTCCATTCATCCTTATTTTTTAGGCTGACCATTATGTCCGCACCTTCAATGGGCATCGGGTCGGTAGGAATTTCGCCCGCCCCGATTTTGGTTACCACAGTCTTGACCTCAGGAAATTTGTCCAATAGTATGGCTTCCAGTTTGCCCATATTCTTGGTCATTTCTTCAAGGGAAGTTCCGGGCGCCATACGTGTTTCCAATGCAAAATCGCCTTCATCCAGTTTTGGGATAAATTCCCCACCCAATGTCGAGAATATGAAAATGGAAATCCCCAAAAGGACTACAGCACCAATGACCACAAGATTTTTTGCTGATAGTGCCCAATCCAGAACAGGACGGTACCTGCGTTCCAGCCAGCCCATAAATTTGTCGCCCCAGGTTTCTTTATCCAGTTTTTTGGAATACAGTAGGCTGGATGCTATCATCGGTACATAGGTTAAGCATAGAATCATTGCGCCTATGATGGCGAATCCGAAAACGAGTGCCATCGGTCGGAACATCTTGCCTTCAATTCCGCTAAGGGTCAGGATTGGAATGAATACGATCAGAATGATAATCTGGCCGAAAATCGCCGCGTTCATCATCTGGGACGAGGATTTGAACGCCAATTTGTTCACCTCGGATTTCCGCTCTTCCTTCGATAGTTTTTTGAGCTTTGCCAGTCTCGCTACCAAAAGGACGACCATTGCCTCTATGATGATGACCGCCCCATCGACAATGATTCCGAAATCTATGGCTCCAAGGCTCATCAGGTTGGCCGAGACGCCAAAAGTGTTCATCATTCCCAATGCAAAAAGCATCGAAAGCGGAATCACGGAGGCTACGATAAGTCCGGAACGCCAAGTTCCCAACAGGAATACCAAAAAGAATATCACGATAAGCCCACCGATAATGAGGTTTTCAGAAATAGTGGATGTCGTCTTTTCTACCAGTCGGGTACGGTCAAGGAAAGGTTTGATGGTAATTCCTTCCGGAAGTGTTTGCTGTATTCTGGCAACATTGTCCTTGACGCGGGCAATGACATCGGCAGAATTGGCATCTTTTAGCATCATTACGATTCCTACGACGGTTTCGCCCTTTCCGTCCTTGGTAGCGGCCCCATAGCGTGGTGCCTTCCCAACACCCACCTCGCCGATCTGGCCAACGGTAAGCGGCACATCGTTCCTGTTCGTGATTACGGTCTGGCGTATATCCTCAAAATCCTTGGCCAATCCCTTGCTGCGTATATAAAAAAGTTCGGGACCTTTTTCGATGTAGCTGCCCCCCGTATTGGCATTGTTCTGTTGCAATGCATTGAAGACTTCGGGCAAGGTCAGGTCATAGGAATTCAATACGGAAGGGTCAATCGCCACTTCGTACTGCTTGATGTACCCGCCCCAGCTACTGATTTCCACTACACCAGGGGTCATACTCAACTGGCGTTTTACAATCCAGTCCTGGATACTTCGCAACTTTACGGCATCGTATTGGGATTCATAGCCAGGTTCTACTTCCAGCGTGTATTGATAGATTTCGCCAAGTCCGGTTGAAATTGGCCCGATAGAGGGTGTTCCCAAATCGGCACCGATATTTTCTTCGGCTTCCTTCAGTTTTTCGTTTACAAGCTGGCGGGGTAAATAAGTACCCATATTTTCTTCAAAGACCACGGTCACCACGGAAAGTCCAAAGCGGGATATGGAACGGATTTCCACTACCCCGGGAATATTGGCCATCGCCAATTCCACGGGATAGGTAATGAATTGTTCCACCTCCTGTGCGGCGAGGTTCTGTGAAGTTGTGATGACCTGCACCTGATTGTTCGTTATATCGGGTACGGCATCAATGGGTATTTGATTGAGCGAGTAGATTCCCCAGCCTGCAATGAGCAGGGTAAACAGCCCAATAATAAGTTTATTAGTGATTGAGAAATCAATGATTCTGTTGATCATAGACAGGGTATTAATTCAGTAAAAAATGAAATGATGTTTTCGCAAATACGAAAACGGCCTTGAAACTTCCTTGAAGAAATTTCAAAACAGGATGTAACTATCTTAAGAGAACTGAATTAAACCCGAGGGGGCTGGAAAAGGGATTCCAAAAATCTGGAATTGAACTGAGAAGTGTAATGGTCGAACTGGCTTTTGCTCTCTGGCCAGTGCGCTTTTATTTCAATACTATTTGAGTTGGCAATGAACACTACAGGATGACAACATTGGTGGTGGGTGTGATTTGGAACTTTGTCTTTTTCAGAACCATCGTGATGCCCTTCCTTATCGCCATCATCGTTAAAATAATCCTCTACTATAAATTCAAAGAAGGAATCGCCGTCATAGACCTTGTGTTCTTGGTAGTGCGTGATGAAATTGGATATTTTTTCCAGTTGCTCGCACATATCCATATCTGTGCCCATTCCCTGAAACAGGAATAGCATTGATAATGATATGGATGTTATGAGTTTCATTTTGAAATGTAAAGATAACAGAATTTTGCTGCAACTGTGTTGCAAAGAATTTTAGGTTATGTGTAAAGGCCAGGAATATATGTTTTAGGTGTCAAAAAAGGTATGGTCAATCTCGCCTGAACAGTTTGATTGAAAACATAATTCTTGAAACCGGAAATTTCAAAAAAATCATTACGTGTAGGTTCAGAATCTAAAGCATAAACCAAACCAAATGGTGGATAGGTAATCTCACCAAGAGTGTGAAACCCTTTTTCCGTTCTTGCCATTCCCCAACCATTTCTGACTTGCTTTGTAGCAGTATGATATACAAAAACCCTTATATTTTCTGGAAGTGCCTGGGAATCTTTATCCAATAGAAATTTTGATAGCCTTTCTAAATTTAGAAGTTGGTCACTTGTATCAATCGACATAAACATAGACAAGACTTGCTTTAGTATGTTGAGAGGTTGAATGGCGTATTCAAAAGCTATAACCTTTGATGCCCAAATTCGATTTGTCACGGCCATCATTCCCATATATGCAAACTTCTTATAGCTTTCGCCGTAGTAACTGCCCGTTAAGTTGTTGCAGGATTTGCAAAGATAATAGCCGCCAGCACCTTGATTACTGCGAATGCGCTTTCCATACAAGGGACTTTTCTTATCGTGAAGATGTACTGATTTCTGAAAAAATACGGGGTTAGTGTTGAACGCACTCTGAGGCGGAACGTGCTCGAACGTTAGTTTGCCAAATTTGCCGCATATTCTGCAAGTACCTTCGCGTGTCGAATAAGGCTTTGTATTTTTTCGGTTAGACCTTCATCTTGTTCTTTAGTTACAGCTTCACGTTCAACACGCAGTCCTAAGCCCTTGGTCTGATTGATATGATTTGAAGTAAATTGATTTACGTGTGTATAGATGATACCTATATCACTATCTAACCGGCTGTCCCAATCAAATCCATAAAGTTCATCCAACCATTCAGTCGGTGTACTTCTAAACATTACATTCGGGTTTTTATAATGGCGGCCATCGTCCAATAGTATAACCATAAGATAGACCCTACTAAAACCAATTTCAGCATATCCATTAGCTTGTTGAGTCCCTTTTTTCTGTACGCTGTTTACCTTATTTATTTTTGGTGGTTTATTCTCTGAAGATTTTGACTTTACAATTTTACATTCTATACCAATGGTATTTTCTGGTTGCCCATCTTCAAAAAGAAGAATATCAATATCGCCGGGCATTTTATTAGGTACTGTGATGGGCTCTTTAATACCGCAATGGTATTTTACAGAATTGGATGCGGGAAATAAGTTTTCAAATAGCATTCTTCGAAAATCGTTATTGTCCATAAGAGAATTAACGGTCTCATCTTCGCTCTCAAAAGTTCGTGTTACGCTAACATCTGGCTTGGGATTGTTTACGAAAAAGGAAATAGTCGATTTACCATCAATACGCTGTCTGTCCGAAAACACAAATTGCGTTACCTCATATTCAGGTTGTTTATTTTTCTGAAATAGTTTTTTGAGTTTGTTCCTGAATCTTGCAAATAACTTCATAGATTAAAATGGCAATACCTGATTTGTAAATTCTTTGAATATTTCGCTGGCTAATGCTTTATCTAAGGCTTTGGCAGTTACCAAATCATACAACTTAGATTTTAATAGTTGACCGAAAGATTTTTTACTCAGCTTCGGAATATCATCCCTCAGCTCATCAAATTCATCAAATATGATTTGTTGGCCCATTCCCAACTTCTTGACTTCTTTTAAAACACTTTCTATAAGTGCTTTTAGCTCTTCTTCAGAACTACTAATTTTTGAGTAGTCTGTTACTTGGGCTTTTCTTGCCTGCTCTATGGCATATTTTCCTTCCAATGTGAGTTTTGCATTGACGTCCTTACCATTAAGACATTCTATTAGATTTCGATTTTCAAGCATTCTTCCAAAGTCCCAATCTTCACTATGGCCGCACAGTTCAATACCATTGCCTTCAAGAATCCATTTAATGGAATGGTACTTTCTATCGTCATACAGGTCGTAAAGTTTGGAAAGAATAAAGTCGAGCTTGCCTTCCGTATCAAGGGTTTTTCGCTCTTCTAAATCAATTTCATCGGCACGAATTATAGCATCAGAAATGAAGAGTATTTTTAGGTAATATTCGAGGCCATTGATTTCATCTTTTAGAGCTTGGATGACATTTTTAATTTTTTGGTCAATGCCTAACTTCATTCCCAGATTATAGCCTCTCTGGGCTTTGAATTCATAAGCGAAATTAATGTGTTCTGGTTCAAAGGATTTTTTAACAAATTCTATCACATTATTTTCCCAAGACTGCTTTGAAGCTTTTAACTCGGCAAATTCTTCTTCAGTTCTTGAAGATTTATATTTTTCAACCAGAGCTTCGCCCTCAATTATATATTTATCGATTTGACTTTTGAAATCTATCCATTTGACCTTTAAAACCATAAGCAAAAATTTTAGCTTATAAAGGTAGAAGAATGAAATTCTAAAATGTTAGAATTATTATGGAAGATGTTCACAGCTGGCAAACATTTTGCTTAAAAATTTACTACACTGTCCAAAGCATCATCGGCATCTTTGTGGATGAAATTTGCTTGATATCTTATCGTTGTAGTTACAGAAGAGTGGCGATATAATTTTTGCAACATCTGGATTGAGATTTTATCACCAGAAATATTTCCAAAGCTATGCCGAGCAATATGCATACTTATATTTTTCTGTATTCCGAGGCTTTTTGCTGCAATTTTTAATCGTCTGTTCAAATTGCGGGTAATGGATTGGGTTCTTTTTGATACTTCCTCGGTGTTATTTAGATTTACACCTTTCAGTTGAGGAAACACGAGGCCATTATAATTTGAGTTTTCCTTGTAATGATTGAAAATTTCGATGGCTTTATCAGGAATTTTGAGTGAAACCAGTTTACTGTTTTTGTTCATTCGGTAGAGTAGGCGCCCATCATTAAAATCTGACCACTTTAATTTTAAAACATCGCCAACGCGTATTCCAGCAAAGTAAAAACTGATAAGCCAAATATGGATTGCCTTTTGTTGTGCTTCGGTAATACCGTTTGCATTTTCTAGCTTTTGTATTTCATCAGCACTAAATCCTATTTTTTGAGCCTCTGGGATTTTGATTGTCATTTTACCTTTTCCAAATGGATATAATCCTCTATCTGCAATTGATTCAGAAATTGCAAGATTGAATATCGTTCTAATAAGGATTAAATAATTCACGACTGTTCTGGGCGCAAGTTTTTTCTTGTGAAGCAGGAAAGTTTCAAACTTTTTAAGAACTGTTGAATTCAGCTTGTTGAACGGAAGAATATCTTTATCAAGAAATTCCTTGAACTTTTTTATTCGCCCAAGTTCAGTGTCATACTGATGATGTTTATTTCTGTTTTTTAAGTTTTGAAGGTGCATTTCAGCTACGGCAAAAAAATCAAGTCCCTTTGTAGCAATAATTTTCGTTTTAATATCCGATACGGTTTGATACTCAGGATTCATTTCAGATTTCAAAACCTTATCGTTAGCTTCTGCAACCTTGGTTGAAATAAAATTATTCAGCATCTTTGAATTAGGGTGCGACTTCCTAACATTGCGGTTTTTCTCGTCCCAAAATTTTACATCTATATATTGACCTGTATTTAGGTAAGAACTTTTACGGTCTTTAGTTATGCGAATAGCAATAGGAAACCTTCCGGCTTTATTTTTCTTTTTTCTTAAAACCACTCTTACTGTTGCCATAATAATTACTTTTGGATTATAAAGATAATTATTTTAGGTACAACATAGGTACAACATTTGTTAGTTTTATTTGATATTATTTGCTGTTAAAATATATTAAATCATATATAAAACATTGATTTATAGTATTTTTAGGTTAAATTGATATGGTAGTATCAAAAACTCATAACCCGAAGGTCACTGGTTCGAGTCCAGTTCCCGCTACTAGCAAAGACAAGGCTTCACAGAAATGTGAAGCCTTTTTGTTTTTGGTTGCGTTGTAAATTATAACAACGTTGAGATTTGCTTTGAGAACTTGTTATTGGGATTCTGGCGGAATTAAAATAAAAAAACCTGCTCGTAAAAGCAGGTTTTTGTGTTGTTTTGTTCTTAAAACCTATTCGAAACCAAGTTCTCCTAAAGCCTTATGGCTGATTTTGATCGCTTCTAGCGGCTCGTGATTGAAGGTTTGATCTTGTTCTACAAAATAGTATTCCATCCCTGATTTTTCCTTATTGGCTAAAATTCTAGCTAAGTCTATGCTGCCTTCTCCTACCGGAGCAAAGCGCCCTTGATCATCCATATCCTTAACGTGCCATAGTTTAAAACGACCCGGATACTTCTCAAAATATGCTACAGGATCTGCACCGGCCTTGGTTACCCAATAAAGATCCATCTGAAAATTCACAAATTCAGGGTCAGTGTTTTCAAGCAAATAATCAATAGGGATAATACCTTCAGCATTTTCTTTATATTCAAAATCGTGATTGTGGTACAGTAGTGTAAGACCTTGCTCTTTGCATTTTTTACCTAACGTGGTTAAAATATCTGCAAGTTCTTTAGGAGTACCTTCCATTCCTAAAGTTTGAGACTCGGCATCAAAAGTGAACATTCCCATTGGCGGAACCGGTACTACAAAATACTTGAACCCGGCTGCTTTAACATCAGCGATCATTTGATTAGCATTCTCTAAACTAACAGATCCTTGATGGGTGCTCATAGGAGTGATGTTGATGCTATCTAAAAAGCTTTTAAAAGCCTCTGGTGTCATTCCGTAGAACATTCCATCTTCGTATCCTGCAGCTTCAACATAGGCATAGCCATCTTCAGCAACGGTTTGTAAAGTGCCTTTTGGGTCTTGGGCCATCGCATCTCTCAGCGTGTATAAAGCGAGTCCGCCAAAATTAGATGCTTCCTCAGTTTCGGTTGTGATTTGAGTGGTCTCTGAATCAGATTTTTTCTTTTCACCACATGAGATGGCAAAAGTGGTCAGTACTAGTAACAGAAAAAATCTGTTGTAAAAAGTTGTTCTCTTAATAAGTGACATAGTGTATGGTTTGTGTGAAGTATTGATTATTGTAATAAAAGCGTTACTGGAAATTATCAAAAAACGAATTTAAGCGTTAAAATATGACAATTTTTTATTTTTATAAGCTTGTCTTATTTTATTTGATATTTGTCAAAACTACATTAGATTTGCGGCATTTTCCGGGACATTAACTCA
This sequence comes from Leeuwenhoekiella palythoae, assembly GCF_900130045.1. GTDB lineage: Bacteria > Bacteroidota > Bacteroidia > Flavobacteriales > Flavobacteriaceae > Leeuwenhoekiella > Leeuwenhoekiella palythoae. The sequence continues at coordinate 231,740 of NZ_FQXT01000005.1, read as the reverse complement.
GTTGGTTTAGAGTGTCACGTCGACAACGTGGAAGTCATTGGTTCGAATCCAATATGTCCCACTTGAAAGCTTAAGTTCAAAGACTTAAGCTTTTTTTATGCATTGTAATCGCCAAAAATACCCGCTATCGGGTATTTTCAATATAAGATATCACAAGTATATTGCATTTGTAATTACAGGTCATTTTAAATTGATGCTTTTATAATTACAAAAAAATCTTGTTGGATTTAGATTTAAAATGGGCTTATAAAGAATAGGGGACTTTATAGGCTCATTTTTATTGGTGCCAAAGGGTATCTGGTAAAAACATTGTATCTAAATTAAAGTATATCCCGTCAATACCTTATAAACTTCCCTCAGAGATGTTCTGCTTATTGAGAAAATTGTGGAGTAAATTCTGATTACTTTAAAATTACTAATTGTTGCTGTCTAATAGATCTAATAAACCTTCTAGCTTCATTCCGCGGGAACCTTTAATGAGGATTGTTGCTTCTTTTAATTTATCCTGCAAAACCTCTGGAAATCCCGAATTTTCAAGGGCTTCAAGATTTTCGTATTTATATCCCGATGTTTTTACTTTGCCAAAATTCTTTCCTAAAAATACCGTGTAATCAATGTTTAGGTTTGCGCAGGTATCTGCTACGATCTGATGCTCTTCGTGCGCGGTATCTCCCAATTCAAACATATCACCAAGAAATGCGATTTTATTCGCTCCCTTTAAGTCTGAGAAATTCTGAAGCGCCGCAGCCATACTGGTGGGGTTGGCATTATAGGCATCAAGTATGATGGTTTGCTTTCCTTTATTGATGATCTGCGATCTGTTATTTGTGGGTATATATGACTCCAGAGCTTCTTTAATGGCTGTTTTATCAATTTTGAAGAACATCCCAATAGTTGCAGCTGCGGCCAAGTTGATGGTGTTGTATTGGCCCATCAGATTGCTTTGCACGTGTAAATCATCAAATTCAAAATTGGCAAAGGGCTGCGCTTCTTGATAAACGATTTTTGTGTCGGCGTCTTCCAGTGCGCTGAAGCAAAAACTGTGCGTGCTTTTTACTTTTTTTGTCTGAATAGGGTCATCCAGATTTAAAAACAACGTGCCTTTATGTGCTATGAGATATTCATAGAGTTCGCTCTTTCCCTGAATTACACCTTCAACACTACCAAAACCTTCTAAGTGCGCCTTTCCAAAGTTAGTGATGTACCCAAAATCGGGCGCTGCAATTGCTGCGAGTTCTGCAATTTCGCCAATGTGATTAGCGCCCATTTCTACAATACCTATTTCGGTGTTTTTAGTCATAGATAGGAGCGTGAGCGGTACGCCTATATGGTTGTTGAGGTTGCCCTGCGTGGCTGTCGTATTAAATTTTTTAGAAAGGACTTTATTAATAAGTTCCTTGGTGGTGGTTTTTCCGTTACTTCCGGTAAGTGCCAGAATGGGAATGTCTAAATATTTTCTATGGGTGTAAGCCAGTTCCTGAAGCGTTTTTAAAACATCGGTTACTAAAATGGTCTTATCACCGGTGTCGAATGCTTCTTCATCAACAATTGCATAAGATGCGCCGGAGGCTAAAGCTTGATAAGCAAAGGTGTTTCCATTAAAATTGGCGCCTTTGAGGGCGAAAAAAAGCGTGTTCTTACGAATCGCTCTGGTATCGGTGCTTATTCCGTCGCTTTCCAGGAATAAGTGATGAATCTCTTGAATAGTCATATGCAGGAATAAAAAAACGCCCAAAGCTAGTGAACTTAGGGCGTTTAAATAAGATTAGTACTTTATTTAGTTACGCGGACTTTTATTCTTTGTAGATTTTGAGCCTACGCGAGACATTGCGTTTCTAAATCCAATATCGTCTGTAGCCATCGTTTGTGGTAAATATCTACGCTGTGCCGGGTCTAACCAATATTCTCGGTCTCTCCAAGAGCCTCCTTTATAAACTCGAACTTCGTCATCTACAAGAGTAGTACGATCGTTTTGTTTGTCATATTCTTTAACCATCCCTTCTTCTCCAGCAGAAATACGGTTTACCGGAGAGTCATACATACGGTCATTGTCAGACTCTGTGTCTGAGAAACTCTGGTAATATCTAGATGATTGTTTGTCACCATCTCTAAAGTTTCGGTTGTCGCTTTCAGAAAACTGGGTTCTTAAATACGTTTCTTCATCATCAACAGGAACTTGCAAAATTTCTCCCGGGAGATTGCGAGCTACGATTTTTCCATTTTCTAAAGTGTCATAAACGATATCTTCTGTAGTAAGGATCTTTACAGTGCCATCTTCGTTGATTGCGTTTTTAGTATACACGTTACCACGATAGTAGTTAAAGTCGTTATACTCATCGTCAACAATAGGTCTGTACACATCTGCAACCCATTCTGAAACGTTTCCGGCCATATCATAAAGTCCAAAATCGTTAGGTTCGTATGACTTAATTTCAGCAGTAATATCAGCATTATCGTCAGACCATCCTGCAATCCCGCCGTAGTCACCATCACCTTGTTTAAAGTTGGCTAATTGGTCACCACGTGTTTTGCGGTTTCCAGAGCGTGTGTAAGCACCATCCCAAGGGTATTTTTTTCTACCGCGGTACACATTGTATTCTCTTAAACCTACAAGGCCTAATGCGGCATATTCCCATTCAGCTTCGGTTGGAAGACGGTATTTTGTGGTTGAAATAATACCATCTTTCATTTGAACGTAAATATCTTTCGCCTCTGTTCCTGCGCCCGGATTGTTGGGGTTAGCACGAGGAGTATTGTTCTTTTCGCGCTGCGCTGAAGCTTTTCCACCTCTGATCACGTCATCTTGACCGCCATAAGTTAAGCTAGGTGCCTGTAAGTAGGTGTCTGTGTCAAAAGTAGATTGTGCATCTACATTATATTTTGCTCCTTTTTGCGTAAAACCTTCTTGTTCTAAAACATACTCGTTGTAGCGGTTGGTTCTCCAAGTACTGAACTCAACAGCTTGAATCCAACTCACACCTACTACCGGATATCGTGCGTAAGCAGGATGTCTTAGGTAGTTCTCAGTCATAGTTTCGTTAAAGCCTAATCGGTTACGCCATACTAAAGTATCTGGCAATGCACCGTAATAGATGTTTCTGTAGTTTGCTTCTTCGGGTGGGAAAACACGTTTAAGATAATCTAGATATTCAAGATACATAAGGTTAGTAACCTCAGTTTCATCCATATAAAAAGATTGTACGTGCTGTTGTGTAGGGGTGTTGTTCCAGTCGTGCATTACGTCGTCTTGAACACGACCCATGGTAAATGTTCCACCTTCAATAAAAATAAGACCTGGTGCAGCCTCTTGCTCTTTGTAATCTGTATTGGCCTGAAAGCCTCCATCGCGGTCATTGATACTCCAACCGGTGGCACGGGAACTGTTTTTGTAGTCTTTGCCGTTGCGGCCGCAGCTAACGAAAAGTATCGTCGAAAGGCCAAAAACAAGCGTTCTAAACACAAGATTCCTATTCATATGTGTAAATTCTTAAGAAGATTTGGGACTGCAATATACTATAAAGTGCCCAAATTGCAATAAATAATTCATTTTTGCAAATGCTTAATCTTTATGATTCATTGGGGTTTACAAGGCTATTAACGAAAATCACAAGCGTTTAGTATAGTAGTCTGATTTAAAAGGTTTATGTTAGTTTTAAGAACGCGATTGCATGCAGAATAACTACTTAAAATTTTTCCTGTTTTTTGTCCTTTTAAGTGTGCTGAATACTGAGGTGTTTTTTGGGCAAGAAAAAACTCATGAGATTTCTTGGCAAGATGCAGTGAATGTTTCTTTTAGTGCAAAACCGCATCAAGTACCCGGTTTTGCGCCAGAACATTTTGTGTATGCTGTACGGTCTGGTGTGCGTTATGCAGACAAATGGAAAACCAATGAAACTTTTGATCTAAAATCGGTGAGGTTAGAGCGTGTTGTTTATGAGACACTTTCTCCGTCAGCACTAAAGCAGCTGCGTTTAGAGCAAGTACCAGAATCGCACAACTTACAAGTTGAGTTCTCGGGAGCTCGTGGAACCCGATACTTTGAGTATAGTTTTGCGCCCATCATTCAGCAAAATGGAGTCGTAAAACGGGTGAAGCGGTTCACTATCGCTTATGATCGCATCCGCAGTACTATTTCAACACAGCATAAAAATCCGCAACGCAGTAACTCTATTTTACGATCGGGGACTTTTTATAAGTTTTATGTAGATACTACCGGAGTTTTTAAGTTGGATTATGATTTTTTACAGCGTTTGGGGTTCAACCCTCGTACGATCAATCCGCAGACTTTAAAAATTTATGGGGATGGTGGTGCTATGCTTCCGCTGAAAAATGAAGACAATACAGTTTTTGATCCGCAAGAACTTGCGATTAAAGTAGTGGGTGGTGAGGATGGAAGCTTTGATCGGGAAGATTATATATTATTTTATGGGGAAGGGACGCGGCAGTTTAATGCAGAAAGTTTAACTCATGTCAATGCATACGATGATCGCTCTTATTATTTTATTACTGCCGATGGAACTTCCGGACTCCGCGTACAGTCCTTAGTAGAGCCGACAACCACAGCAACGAGAACCATCACCACATTTAGGGATTACCAATTTTACGAGCGCGATGAGTATAATCTTTTAAATCTGGGCAGGCGATGGTTTGCAACGCGGTTTGATGTCGAAAACTTGCAGGGTTTCGAATTTAATTTTCCTAATCGGGTGGCCGATGCGGCTGTGGATTTACGGGTGTACACAGCCGCAATTTCAGAATCGTCAACCTATTTTGCGGTGCGTGTAAACAATCAGCCTGTGGCGAGCTTGAATATTTTGCCAATCAACGAATCTGTTCTAGCTCGGGAGGCTTTTTATGATAGTTATGCCTATCCGGCTGCGAACCCTACGGTTACTACTGCGGGAGATAATATTAGTGTTCAGTTAGAATATAACAATAGCGGAAACCCTTCAAGCGAAGGTTATCTGGATTTTATAGGAGTTGGAGCTACGCGTAATTTATCAGGAACCGGAGGTCAACTAAAATTTAATGGGATTGCTCCTGAAGTTTCAAATGAAATAGGGCGATATCAATTGCAAAATGCTTCAGGGTTTGCTGAAGTTTGGGAAATTACCGATCAATCCACAGTGCGCGTAGTGGATAATAGTGAAGCTTTGGCGACTTTGACGTTTCAGACGTATTTGAATGCTGCTAAAAAATATGTAGCCATTCATCCTGATGATTATTTTGAACCGCTAATTGACCCCGAGAATACTTCCGTAGCCAATCAAGATTTAAAAGGAACTATTTTTCAATCTTCGGGGAGTTTTGAGGATGTTGATTACCTGATAATTACTAATGATCTGCTGCGTTCTCAGGCCGAACGACTGGCAAATCACAACAGGCTGTACCGCGGCTTGCGTGTAAAAGTTGTCGCGTTAGATGAAATTTACAACGAGTTCAGCTCCGGGAAGCAAGATATTGGTGCGATTCGCAATTTGGTGCGTTATGTTTATGCCAATGCGTCATCGGCTGAAAACAGGTTGAAGTACCTCTGTTTGTTTGGGGATACTTCTTTTGACTACAAAGATCGGGTAGATCGCAATAATAATATGGTGCCTACTTTTAACACCTATTATAGTTTTTCGCAATCGCAATCCTATATGAGTGATGATTATTTCGGGGCGATGGATGCAACAGAAGGTGTGATCGAAAACAACAGTCCGGCCGGGAGTGGTGGTTCAGATCGTCTGGATATAGCAGTTGGGCGAATTCTTGCCGATACACCGATGCTCGCTAAGACAGCGGTTGATAAAATTATAAGCTATGACGAAAGGGCCTCTTTTGGTCGCTGGCGAAACAATTTTGTGCTGGTTTCTGATGATGTAGATCAGCCTTGGGAGTTTGAAGAATTAGAATCTACTATTGATGCTCTGGGTGATCAGATTCAACAAGAAAAGCCATTTATTAATGTCAAGAAGATTCACGCAGATAGTTACCAGCAGCAATCCTCTGCAGGCGGAGATCGCTATCCTGAAGTCAATGAAGCTATTATTGATGCTTTAGAATCAGGTGCTTTGGTGATGACCTATTTGGGACACGGGGGTGAAAACACACTGGCTTCAGAATTTATATTTACGCGTGAAAATGCGCAAAATCTGGCTAACGGTGAACGGCTTCCGTTGATTGTGACGGTGACTTGTGAGTTTACTCGTTTTGATAATCCTAATCGGGTGGCTGCAGGAGAAGAACTGTTCTGGAATGATCAAGGCGGGGCGGTCGGTCTGGTGGCGACCACGCGGGAGATTTCGGTGCGCTTGGGAGTTTTGTTTAATGAAGCCCTAGCGTCTAATCTTTTTTCCTTCGGAACCAATACTATCAAAAGTGTTGCTGAAAATCTTCGGGAAACTAAAAATCAAATCAATGATGACAACCGCCGCGTTATTTTCTTTATTGGTGATCCCGCGATGAAACTGGCGTTTGCTAAACCGGATATTCGCCTGACGGCGATCAATGACACGCCCATTACGCAGCAAGTAGATACGCTCAAGGCTTTAAGCCGAATGAAAATGAGTGGAGAGGTCGTTGACGAAAATGGGCAATTACTCACTGATTATAACGGGAAACTTTCGGCAACCGTTTATGATAAATATATCAATCAGCAGACGCTAGGTAATGATGGTGTCACCGATGCTAATGGTAACTTGTTGATTCTTGATTTTAAAACTTTGGGTGCTATTTTATATCGCGGTCAGGCGAGTGTTAATGATGGTTTGTTTGATTTTGAGTTTGTGGTTCCTAGAGATGCAGCGATTCCTTTGGGTAATGGGCGTGTGAATTTTTACAGTGTAAGAGACGGAGTTTTAGAAGATCAAGCGGGAGCTAATGAGCAGATTTTAGTGGGCGGTTTAAACGAGAATGCCGCAGAGGATAACGAAGGGCCAATCATCAATCTTTATATGAATGATGAGAATTTTGTGAGCGGTGGAATAACAAACACTTCGCCTACATTGCTGGTGAAAGTAGAGGATCTAAGCGGAATCAATACCGCTGGTGGAATTGGTCACGATCTGATCGCGATTCTTGACGGCGATGAAGAGAACCCTATAATTCTCAATGATTTTTATGAGAGCGATGTAGATAATTTTAATATCGGGCAAGCACTGCGTACTCTGCGCGATCTTGAGCCGGGATTACATACAGTTACGGTCATTGCTTGGGATACGTATAATAATTCATCTACGGCTGATCTGCAATTTGTGGTCGCCGGAGATGAAGAGCTTAAGCTGGAGCGTGTGCTTAATTATCCTAATCCGTTTGTGAATTATACTGAGTTTTGGTTTAATCATAACAGACCTTACGAGCCGCTAGAAGTGCAGGTGCAGATCTTTACTGTTTCAGGGAAAGTGGTTAAAACGATCAATCAGGTGGTGACCACAACAGGCTTTTTATCAAGAGAGATCACTTGGGACGGACTGGATGATTTTGGTCAAAAAATAGGGAAAGGCGTTTATGTATATAAGATTACGGTGAAATCTACGTTAACGAACAAGAAGGTTGAAAAGTTTGAGAAATTAGTCATCCTCTAAGGTTTATCTATATATTTGTCAAAAGACCCTTTTTTTAATGAATAGATCATTACTTGTTTTAGGCTTTTGTTTTACCGTTCTTCAAAATTTAAATGCACAAGAGGTTGAAGGGCGCCCCATCACTACCGGAGTTCCTTTTCTGGCGATAGCCGCAGACGCGCGCGCCGCAGGAATGGGAGATCAAGGGGTGGCAACACGCCCTGATGCGTATGCCCAACAATGGAATCCTGCCAAGTATGCTTTTATTGAAAAACAGCAAGGTGTTGGGTTTAATTACACGCCATATTTGAGTCAGATTGTTGATGATATCTTTCTGGGTCAGATCACTTATTTTAATCGTATTAACGACCGAAGCGCTTTTGCAGGTAGCTTGCGCTATTTTAGCCTCGGGGATATTGAGTCTATTCAAAGCAGCAATCCTTCTCAAGCCGAATTAGAAAATCCGCTTATTCTTAGTCCGAACGAATTTACGCTTGATGTGTCTTATGCATTGCGTTTGGGAGATCGTTTTTCAATGGCAGTTGCAGGGCGTTATTTGCGCAGTAATTTAAAACTACAGATCAACGATGAAGATGCCAGTGCGGCGAGTTCTATTGGTGTTGATATTGCGGGATTTTATCAATCTGAAGAAATAAGTTACGACGACTTTAACGGGCGCTGGCGTGCGGGATTCAATATTTCAAATATTGGACCTAAGATCAAATATGACGAAGCCGGTCAAGAAAACTTTATTCCCGCCAATATGAGATTGGGTGGAGGTTTTGACTTTATTCTTGATGCATACAATGTAATTGGTGTTGGACTTGAATTTAATAAGCTACTGGTGCCTTCTCCGCAGGATTTTAACGGGGACGGCGTGATTGATGGTTCTGACACCGAAGAATATCAAGCTATAGGCTTTTTTGAAGGAATGTTTCAGTCTTTTGGCGATGCACCTAATGGAATAAGTGAAGAAATAAAAGAGGTTACCTGGTCTTTGGGTGCAGAATATAAATACGATAATGCGTTCGCTTTGCGTGCAGGTTATTTTAATGAAAGCGATTTAAAAGGAGCGCGTAAGTTTGCCACGCTTGGACTTGGCTTTAGATATTCGGCGATAGACATCGATGTTTCTTATTTATTCTCTACCACTCAAGTACGGAATCCTTTAGAAAACACACTGCGTTTTGGCATTACCTTTAATTTTGGTAATGAATACATAGAATACTAAATTTCAGTATGAAAAAAATAAAAATCGAATCTGAACTCGAGGTTTTTGAAGATTTTTCAGAATTGCCTCAGGAGATTCAGCGATTGATGGAAGCGGCTTTTGAAGCACGCGATTCGGCCTACGCACCATATTCAGAATTTCATGTAGGAACAGCTTTATTACTCTCAAACGGGAAGGTGATCAAAGGGAGTAATCAAGAAAATGCAGCTTATCCTTCAGGTCTTTGTGCAGAGCGAACAGCGATCTATTATGCAGGAGCTAACTTCCCTGATGAAACACTAGAGGTGATGGCAATTTCAGCTACCGCAAAACATAAGCCTACAACTACGCCTATACCACCTTGCGGTGCGTGCCGTCAAGCTATTGCAGAATACGAAGTCAAGCAGAAGCAACCTGTGGTGATCTATTTTATGGGAGCTAGCGGTAAGATTTTTAAAAGTGATTCTTTGAGCAATTTATTACCCTTTCTTTTTACCCAAGAATACCTGTAAGTCCTGGCTTTGATAGTTGCACAAAACCTACGTGTAATCGATTCAATTTTTTCTACAAAGATTTTCACGCTTCGTTCCGAATATACTATTTTTGTTCTCCGTCTTTTTGGGCGGTAAAATTATGCCGGTAAAAATCTCGGTATGTTTAATAAAATAACGATTTGAACAAAGCTTTCAATTCGTTTTAAAACTCACACTGTGAGTAAAGTGTATAGATAAATCTATAATTTAATGAAAGAAATCACAAAAGAGGTATACCTGAATTGGTATGAAGAGATGTCCTTCTGGCGCAAGTTTGAAGATAAACTGGCTCAAGTTTATATTCAGCAAAAGGTTAGAGGATTTTTGCATTTGTATAATGGTCAAGAGGCTATTCTTGCAGGAGCCCTTCACGCAATGGATCTTACAAAAGATAAGATGATTACGGCTTACCGTAACCACGTGCAGCCAATAGGTATGGGAGAAGATCCTAAACGCGTAATGGCTGAACTCTACGGAAAGAAGACAGGTACTTCTATGGGATTAGGTGGTTCTATGCACATCTTTTCTAAAGAGCATCGTTTTTACGGAGGTCACGGTATTGTAGGAGGGCAGATTCCTCTAGGTGCCGGTCTTGCCTTTGGTGATAAATATTTTAAGCGTGATGCAGTAACCTTAACCTTTTTTGGAGACGGTGCTGCACGTCAAGGTTCGCTACACGAGACGTTTAACATGGCGATGAACTGGAAACTTCCGGTGGTATTTTGTGTTGAAAATAATGGGTATGCCATGGGAACTTCAGTGAAGCGTACGGCAAACCACGAAGATATCTGGAAGTTAGGTCTTGGGTATGAAATGCCTTGCGGACCGGTAGATGCGATGAATCCGGTGGCTGTGGCAGAAGCTTTTGATGAAGCAATTGCTAGAGCACGTCGTGGAGATGGACCTACGTTCTTAGAATTGAAAACCTATCGTTACAGAGGACACTCTATGAGTGATGCTCAAAAATATAGAACAAAAGACGAGGTAGCAGAATACCAGAAGATCGATCCGATCACTCAGGTGAAAGATATCTTATTGGAGAAAGAATTCGCTACAGAAGAAGAATTAAAGGCAATTGACAAGCGCGTTAAAAAGCGTGTTGCCGAGTGTGAGAAATTTGCTGAAGAAAGTGACTTCCCTGAAAAAGAAGTTATGTATGATGTCGTTTACGAGCAGGAAGATTATCCATTTTTAGCACATAAACCAGAATAATATTATGGCAGAAGTAATTAAGATGCCCCGCCTTAGTGATACAATGGAAGAAGGAACCGTTGCATCTTGGCTAAAGAAAAAAGGTGATAAAGTAGAAGAAGGTGATATCCTTGCTGAGATCGAAACAGATAAAGCAACGATGGAGTTCGAATCATTTTATGAAGGAACGCTGTTGCATATTGGTATTGAAGAAGGCGAAACTGCAAATGTCGATGCACTTCTTGCGATCATTGGTGAAGAAGGAGAAGATATTTCTGGTTTGATCGACGGAAGCGCTGATGCAGATTCAGAATCTGAAGATGAAGAAGAAACTTCAGAAAATGATAGTGCAGATGATGCTGAAGCCTCAAGTGAAGAAGAGAGCGATGATACATCAGAAGAAGAAACTTCTGATGACGCCGGTTCAGAAATTCCTGAAGGTGTTGAGGTGGTAACTATGCCACGTCTTAGCGACACGATGGAAGAAGGTACTGTTGCTTCTTGGTTGAAAAAAGAAGGAGACAGCGTTGACGAAGGTGATATTCTCGCAGAAATAGAAACAGATAAAGCGACAATGGAATTTGAGTCGTTTTATAAAGGAACTTTACTTCATATCGGGATTCAAGAAGGTGAAACTGCAAAAGTTGACGCACTTCTTGCGATCATTGGTGAAGAAGGAACTGATGTTTCTGGAGTGATCAGTAATTTCAAATCTGGAGGTGCTAAAAAAGAAGCGCCTAAGAAAGAAGAAAAGCCTAAAAAGGAGGCTCCGAAGAAAGAGGAAGCTAAGAAAGAAGCTCCTAAAAAGGAGGCTCCTAAAAAAGAAGAATCAAAACCTGCAAAAAATACTTCATCTAGCGATGGCCGTATTTTTGCTTCACCATTAGCTAAGAAACTAGCTGAAGAAAAAGGTATTGATCTTGCTAAAGTTCCGGGAAGTGGAGAAAACGGTCGTGTAGTGCGCAAAGATATTGAGAACTATACTCCGGCAGCTTCAGGAGCAGGTGTGCAACAATTTGTTGCTACAGGAGAAGAAAGCTATGAGGATGTAAACAATTCTCAAATGCGTAAAGCGATTGCCAAGTCTCTTGGTAAATCAAAATTCACAGCACCGCATTACTACTTGAATGTAGAGTTTGATATGGAAAATATGATTGCTTTCCGCAGTCAGTTTAACCAGCTTCCGGATACAAAAGTGTCGTATAATGATATGATTATTAAAGCGGTTGCTATCGCTTTAAAACAGCATCCTCAAGTGAACTCTCAATGGTTTGACGATAAGATGCGTTTAAACAAACACGTGCACATTGGTGTTGCAGTTGCAGTACCAGACGGACTTGTAGTACCTGTTGTTGAATTTGCAAATGAGAAGTCTTTACAGCAAATCAATGCAGAGGTTAAAGAGCTTGCAGGTAAAGCACGTAACAAAAAACTGAAGCCAGAAGAAATGCAAGGAAGTACCTTTACCATTTCTAACCTGGGAATGTTTGGTATCACAAACTTTACTTCGATCATTAATCAGCCTAACTCTGCGATCTTATCAGTAGGGTCCATCATTGAGAAGCCGGTTGTGAAAGATGGTAAAATTGTAGTGGGTAACACGATGACTTTATCTATGGCTTGTGATCACCGTACTATTGATGGTGCTACAGGTGCTCAGTTTTTACAAACATTGAAAACCTATATCGAGAATCCGGTATTGATGTTGGCTTAATTAAGCAAGCATTTTAAAAATAGATAACTTTAAAACCCATCAGTATTTGATGGGTTTTTTTATATTGAACGTATGAATAAGATTATTTTAGGTCTACTTAGTTTAACCATTTTAAGTTGCGGAAGCACTCCAGAAGTGCGTCAGGTAGATGCAGCGGCAGCAGCAAATGCTTCAAAAGAATATGCCGTTTCAAATGAGCCGGCAGAAAGCATAACAACATCGGCGGCGCCCAATCCTAATGCTGTTACTTTTAAAAAGAACGTTAGCGCTTCAGCAATTCAGAAACATATTGAATTTTTAGCTTCAGATGCTCTTGCCGGAAGAAAAACAGGAACAGAAGGAATCGATGAGGCAGCTAATTATATCATTAAAGAATTTCAACAAGCAGGAGTAAAACCGTATTTCACTTCGTATCGGGACAAGTTTGATGCTAAAGGTTTAGATGGATATAATGTAGTCGGTATGCTTGAAGGAACCGATGCTGAGTTGAAAAACGAATTTATTGTCATCGGAGCGCATTACGATCATATTGGCACTGCTGATGCTGTTGGAGGTGATACCATTGCAAATGGTGCTAACGATAATGCATCAGGAACTTCTGCAGTTATTGAGTTGGCGAAGTATTTTGCAAAATCAAAAACCAACAAGCGCAGTATTATTTTTGCGCTCTTTTCTGCTGAAGAAATGGGCTTGCTGGGATCAGCGCATTTGGCGGAGCGCCTAAAAACAACGAATATCAATCCGTATGTGATGTTCAACATAGAGATGATTGGTGTGCCAATGACTGACAAAGATTATTCGCTTTACCTCACCGGTTATGAGCAGAGTAATATGGCGCAAAAATTCAATGCGTATGCAGGAGCTAAAGTGATGGGTTTTTTACCACAGGCAAAGCAGTACAATTTGTTTAAGCGCAGCGATAATTATGCGTTTTATGAGCAGTTTAAAATTCCGGCGCAGACGGTTTCAACCTTTGATTTTACCAACTTTGATCATTATCATAATGTTGGAGATGAGGCAGCTGCTATGAATTTTGAACACGTAGCGAATATTGTGAATCAGTTGATTCCGGGAGTTGAAGGTATGGCAAACAGCGCGACTCAAGAAATTATTTGGAATGAGTAAGAAGATAATAATTACCGGAACGAGCCGTGGAATTGGTTTTGAGATGACTAAACTGTTTGCTTCGGAAGGGCATCAAGTATTGGCCTTGTCCCGAAACGAGAAACCTTTAAAAGAGCAAGCTTTAGAACGCATTGAGGCTTTTCCCTTTGATATATCTAAGACTGAAGATCTACATAAAGTAGCATCTTATGTAAAGACTGAATGGGGAGGTAGTGCCGATGTTTTGATTCATAATGCAGGAGCATTGATCAATAAACCCTTTGAAAGTCTTACACAATTAGACTTTCAGAAAGTTTATGAGGTCAATGTTTTTGGAGTTGCGGCTTTGACGCAGGCCGTATTACCTTTTATGAAGTCAGGAAGTCACGTGGTAACAGTGAGCAGTATGGGTGGCATACAAGGCAGTGTGAAATTTGCCGGTCTTGCGGCTTACAGTTCGAGTAAAGGTGCGGTGATCACTTTAAGCGAGTTGCTTGCTGAAGAGTATAAAGAACAAGGAATCGCATTTAACGTATTGGCTTTAGGTGCTGTACAAACCGAAATGCTAGAAGAAGCCTTTCCGGGGTATCAAGCGCCACTTTCTGCTCAGGAGATGGCAGCGTATATTAAAAACTTTGCGCTTACCGGAAACGCATTTTACAACGGGAAAGTTTTGCAGGTTTCGGCTTCTACGCCATAGACTATGAAGCAGATTTTAGGGAAATACATACCAGAACAAGCGGTGGATCCGGTTTTTGAGTTGATCAAGAACTTTGGTGTTCATCTTAAGATTGTTGATGAGCGTGTTACCCGTCACGGAGATTATAGACGTTTGCCGAACGGCGGACATCAAATTACCGTGAATACCAATTTAAATTCGTATCGTTTTTTGATAACCTTAATTCATGAGATCGCCCACTTAGTGGCTTTTGTGAAATTTGGTAACCGAATTAAGCCTCACGGGAAAGAGTGGAAGTACACGTTTCAGAATTTAATGCTGCCGTTTATACGACCTGAGATCTTTCCGAAGCAACTCTTACCGGTTATCGCCAATCACTTTAAAAATCCCAAAGCGAGTAGCGATACTGATGCTAAATTATCTTTGGCGCTCAAGCAATTTGACCCACCCAACGATAAAAACTATATATTTGAAATTCCGAGAGGTAGTCTCTTTAAACTCTACAACGGCAAAGTTTTTCAAAAAGGAGAACGTCGCGTAAAACGGTATGAGTGTGTAGAGACCGCTACAGGAAAAGTATACTTGTTTCAACCTAACGCCGAGGTTGAACTTTTAACTTAATAACACCAGATGACAAACCACAACTACTATGCAATTATAATGGCCGGGGGCGTAGGTTCCCGTTTTTGGCCGTTGAGCAAAGCAAGTTATCCTAAGCAATTTCATGATATTTTAGGTGCCGGAGAAACCTTGATCCAGCGCACTTTTGGACGCTTGTCTCAAACCGTACCTTCAGAAAACGTACTGGTTTTAACTAACGAAAAGTACAAAGGCCTGGTAAACGAGCAACTGCCTGAAGTTAAAGATGAGAATATTGTTCTAGAACCTGCGATGCGCAATACTGCACCTTGTATTTTGCTAGCTGCGTTAAAGATTTATAAAGCCAATCCTGACGGAGTAATGATCGTGGCACCTAGCGATCACTGGATCGAAAATGAGAAAGCCTTTTTAACGGACTTAAATACAGCTTTTGAAGCGTGTGCTGAAGATACTTCGGAAGAAAAACTGCTGGTTACCTTGGGTATCGAACCTACATTTCCGCATACCGGCTACGGTTACATTCAGTATAATGCTTCAACTGCTGCTGTGAAAGGGGTGGAAGCTTTTAAGGAAAAACCTGATTATGAAACGGCTAAACAGTTTTTAGCGGAAGGAAATTATTCCTGGAATGCCGGAATCTTTATCTGGAGCGCCAGGGCCATTATCGAAGCTTTTGAGAAATACCTTCCGGAAATGTATGCGTTGTTTAATTCAGGTTTTGAGGCTTTAAATACCGAAGCAGAGCAGCAATTTATTTTGGATAACTATGCCAAAGCAGAGAACATCAGTATCGATTACGGTATTCTTGAAAAAAGTGGTCACGTTGGGGTGATCCCGGCAACTTTTGATTGGAGCGATCTAGGAGCTTGGGGTGCACTTTACGATAACTTAGGAAAAGATCAGGATAAAAATGTCATTGTAAATGCTAAAACGGTGCTGCGTGAAGCGCAAGGCAATCTTATTCGTTCTGAAAAAGGGAAAGTAGTTGTCGTAGAAGGGCTCAACGATTATATCGTGGTAGATAGCGATGACGTTTTGGTAATTATGCCCAAAGCCAAAGAGCAAGACGTAAAAATTATACGTGCTGAAGTTGAAAAACAATTTGGGTCAGACTTGGTTTAATATTCCATGGAAGAACAAAAGAAAGTAGGGGATAATGTTTCTAATGAGGCGGTGAAGCGTGATGCCAAGAGCCTATGGCGCAGCGTACGCGTATTTTTATCAGAATTATTAGACATTCGAAGTGATACCGATCGGGATTCAACCATTGAGGCGGTAAAAAAAGATATATCGTTCAAAGGACACAACGCTTGGATTTTGATCTTTTCCATTTTTGTTGCTTCCATTGGTTTAAATGTGAGCAGTACCGCGGTGGTGATAGGAGCGATGCTTATTTCTCCACTTATGGGACCTATTGTAGGTATCGGACTTTCTCTTGCTATTAACGATATAGAAACGCTAAAGCGATCACTCATCAACCTTGCGGTTATGATCATTCTAAGTGTGCTTACCGCTACGCTTTACTTTGCAGTTTCTCCTATCTCTGAGCTCACTCCTGAACTTGAAGCGCGAACCTACCCAACTATTTTAGATGTATTGGTTGCTATCTTTGGTGGACTTGCCCTAATCGTTGCTAAAACTAAAAAAGGGACTATCGCCAGTGTGATTTTTGGTGTAGCGATCGCGACGGCTTTAATGCCACCGCTTTGTACAGTGGGTTATGGTCTTGCTATGGGAGAATGGCATTATTATGCGGGAGCGTTTTACCTCTTCTCGATCAATGCTGTTTTTATAGCGCTTTCTACGTTTTTGGTAGCTAAATTTTTACGCTTCCCGATGGTGAAGTATGCCAATTCTAAACGCAGACGCTTTGTGACTCAAATGGCATCCTTAATCGCTTTGGTGGTGATGATCCCAAGTTTATATCTATTTTATATTCTGTATAAAGAGCAGGTGTTTACTTCAGCGACTAAAGATTATGTCACCCGCGTAATACGTTATGAAGGTGCTGAGGTGGTTAAGTTTTCGCAGGACTATAAATCAAAACGAATAGATGTGTACTTGATCGGTGCTTTGGTTCCGAAAGCGAAGATCGAAGAATGGTACACGCAATTGACCGAAGATGCTTCTCTTGCTGATGTAAGTTTGAAAATTCATCAAGGATCAGATCAGTCGTCGCAAATGGCAGAGCAACTTTCTAGTGCCGTAAAATCTGGTATTCTTGAAGATTTATATGTAAACAACCAGCAGGCATTGGCAGATAAGAATTCGCAAATACAGTTGCTGGAAGATGAGATCAATCGACTTAAAGCTTCGGCTTTGCCTTTTCAAAGTTTGAGTGAAGAGGTGCATATAAATTATGAGAATATCGCACGCTTTGGTTTTTCAAATACGATCAATACCAATTTTGAAAAAGCAGATACGATACCTACATTTTTGATCGAATGGAAACCTTCACTTTCAGAGCGCACAAAACGTAATGAGGAGGCGAAATTGAAAGCTTGGTTAAAAGTGAAATATAATCTAGATACCCTTTCGGTAGCGCGTTATTGATTCTCTTTAAGAACCGCTTCGCGCACTTTTTTAAACAGATCTGAAGAATATACAAAATTGGTCACGTCATCATTGTCGGCTTTAAAGATGGTTTCTTTAGAGCCTTCCCAAGCGAGATGACCTTTTTGAAGGAACACGATCTTTTCACCAATTTCCATAACAGAGTTCATATCGTGTGTATTGATGATCGTCGTGATCTCATACTCGTGTGTGATCTCTTGAATAAGGTTATCAATAAGCGTCGCTGTACGCGGATCTAAACCAGAATTGGGTTCGTCGCAAAATAAATATTTCGGGTTGTTTACAATGGCGCGGGCAATTGCAACACGCTTTTGCATTCCTCCTGAAATTTCTGACGGAAGTTTGTTATTTGCATTGATCAAGTTTACCCGTTTGATCACTTCATTGGCACGTTCCCGGCGTTCTGCCTTGCGCTGTTTTGTGAACATTTTTAGCGGAAACATAATATTTTCTTCAACCGTCATGGAGTCAAACAAAGCACTTCCTTGAAAAACCATTCCCATTTGCTCACGCAGCGTGCGTTGTTTTTCTGACGAAAGTTCAGAATAAGCTTCGCCGTCATAAAGAATTTTACCTTCCGTGGGTCTAAAAAGTCCGAGAAGACATTTTAAAAATACCGTTTTACCCGAACCACTCTGACCAATAATTAAATTGGTTTTTCCTTTATCAAATGTTGTAGAGATTCCTTTTAAAACCAATTCATCTCCGCCAAATCCTTTCTTTAAATTTTGTACTTCGATCATTAGCTTAAAAGTAATTGAGTGATGATATAATTGGTTAAAATGATAAAAACACTAGTCCATACAAAAGATGTGGTACTTGCTTTACCTACTTCAAGCGCGCCACCTTTCATATAATATCCAAAATAGGATGGGATGGTCGCCAGCAAAAGCGCGAAAACAAAGGTTTTTATAAACGCATAAACCAGTTGAAACGGAACGAATTCTTCCTGAAGCCCTTGTATGAACTGATCCCCGGTTGCAAAGCCACCGAAAACCGCCGCGGCGTATCCGCCTAAAATTCCTAAAAACATGGCGATTGCAATCACAAATGGGTAGAACAACATCGCGATTATTTTAGGGAACACCAGATAATTTAAAGAGTTGATCCCCATAACTTCTAAAGCATCAATTTGCTCAGTAACGCGCATGGTACCAATACTCGAAGTGATGAAAGAGCCTACTTTACCTGCCATAATGATGGAGATAAATGTAGGAGCAAATTCTAAGATTATTGACTGTCGCGAGGCAAAACCAATGAGCGACTTAGGAAGAATAGGATTGTCCATATTCAATGCGGTTTGAATCGCAACCACACCGCCCACAAAAAAGGAGATGAAACAGACAATACCTAAAGAGCCAATGATAAGGTCATCAATTTCTTTAAGAACTAAATTGCGTAGTACTGATGTTTTAGTGGGTTTGATAAAAACACCCTTAAGCATCATAAAATAAAGACCTATCTCTTTAAGGTATCCCATAGTTATTTTTTCAGGTCTAAAAATAGCAAAAATAGGCGGGATGCATATTTAAGATTAACTTAAACTTACATCTTGACTCTTATGCTTTAGCTTTGTGTGTCTAAAAAAATATAGAATGAATTTATCACCCTTAAAGTCACTGGCGTTTGGTTTAATAGCCTTGACTGGTACGGTATCCTTTGGTCAGAAAACTTCACAAAAACCTAAACTTGTTGTTGGGATCGTTGTTGATCAAATGCGTTACGACTATCTAACACGATTTGAAAATCAATACGGAGAAGACGGTTTCAAGCGGCTTCAGAATGAAGGTTTTGATTGCCGAAACAATCATTACAATTATATGCCTACTAAAACGGCGCCGGGGCATACTTCAGTTTATACCGGTACTACACCGCAAAATCACGGGATAATTTCTAACGATTGGTATAATAAATTTGAGAAAAAACATGTGTACTGCGCCGAAGATACTACGGTGGCTTCTGTAGGCACAGATGCTGTAGGACCGGGTCAAATGTCACCTCGACGTATGCGTACCTCAACCATTACAGATCAGAACAGATTGCACACGCAAATGCGCGGAAAAACCATCGGTATCTCAATTAAAGATCGTGGGGCAATCCTTCCTGCAGGGCATACCGCAAATGGAGCCTATTGGTTTCAGGGTGGTGACGAAGGCGTGTTTATCACCAGCACCTATTATATGGATGAATTGCCAAAATGGGTGAAAGACTTTAATAAGAAAAAGCCGGCTAAAGCCTATATGAAGGATTGGGATACCTATAAACCAATCAAAACTTATATAGAAAGTGGTGAAGATCTCAATGCTTATGAAGGCGGTTTTAGAGGAAAGGAAACAGCGACATTTCCATACGATCTAAAGAAATTAGGAAAAGAGAATGGGGGTTATAGTATTTTAAAAACAACCCCTTACGGAAACTCGATCACCACTGATTTTGCTCTTGCTGCTTTAGAGGGCGAAGATCTTGGTCAGGATGCAGATACAGATTTTCTTGCGGTAAGCTATAGCTGTACTGATTATGTAGGACACAATTTTGGAGTGAATTCAAAAGAGGTTGAAGATACCTATGTACGTCTGGATCTTGAGATCGCAAAACTTCTTAGCGAACTAGATAAAAAAGTAGGTAAAGGAAATTACTCCGTGTTTTTAACTGCAGATCACGCGGCGGTTCACGTTCCTTCTTTTTTAAGCGATAATAAAATTCCTTCAGGTTATTTTGATATGCGCAGTTTTAGAAATGAACTGGAGACGTTCATTCAACAGAAATATGGGAGAGATGATTTAATCGAAGATATTTCTAACGATCAGGTGTTCTTTAGATATACCGTGCTGGCTGATGAAAGCATCGACGCCGAAGCTTTGCAGAAAGACATAAAGCATTTTGCGCTTCAGCATAAAAACATCAGCAAGGTGTTTACGCGCGCACAAATGGAGCAAGGTTCTTACGATAGCGGCGTGGCTGCGTTGGTTCAAAAAGGTTTTGATCAAGAGCGTAGTGGTGATGTGTTCTTTATTCTAGATCCGGGCTATTTAACGGGTGGTCCTACAGGTTCTTCTCACGGAACACCGTACAGTTATGACACCCACGTGCCTCTGTTATTCTACGGAAACGGAATTAAAAACGGTCATACATTTGAGCAAACGGTAATTACCGACATCGCTCCTACGGTTGCTGCACTTTTAGGAATTCAAGATCCTAATGGCACCACCGGAACGGTGATCAGCGAGGTTTTAGAATAATTTCTGCTTGATTTTACTCCAGCGGAGCTTTCTTATAAAAGCACCTTCTTCTTGGGTAACCAAAAACGGAAGGTGTTTTTTTTGTGCCTTAAAATAGCCGTTCAGGTAGTCTTTAAAGAGCTTGAAGCTTTTCTTTCTAAACGCCAACTTTCCTGAAGCGATTGCAGTAAGCGCGAGTCCGTAACGCATTCCGTAGAAGGCCTCGCCTTGCTTATATTTTGCTTTTGCTGAATACGTGTGCCCGGTAGGTTTTAAATGTTTTACGTGCAGCGTTTCATTCGTAGCAACTTCCCAGACGTGATATTGCGCCAGCAACTCGTCTAAAGTATCCCATCCCATCGCTGTTTTGAGTCCGCCAATGGCTTCAAAACAAGCTTTTCGATAACTTTTGAGCGCGCCGCGGATGTGATCTTTATTAGTAAGGTTTTCGAGCTCCCAAGAGCCGTTGCGCTCCACATAGCAAAAACCACCGTACATCCCCAGATTTTGATTTTGTTCGAAAGCCTTTACGACGGTTTCTAAATAGTTTTCAGGAAAAATCAAATCTGCATCAAACTTGCACAGTATGTCATAATCAGTATCTAAACGCTCCAAACCGTAATTAAATGCCTGCACGACTTTGCTTCCGGGTAAATGTGCAGCTTCAGAAGATTTCTGTATCAGTTGAATGGAAGGATTCTTTTCGGCATACTCAAGAACGACGTTGGGAGTTTCATCGGTGCTTCCATCATCAACAATAACTATTTTTTCTGCTGAAAAACGTTGCGCCAGAAGCGAGTCTAAGGTTTTGCCTATTAGTGCAGCCTCATTATATGCCGGTATGATGATTACTAGTTTCATTTTCGCTCTGCGTAAACAATATAATACCGAGGAGTAAAAAGTCGAAGAAGAGGTCTAAACCCTATTTTTTTTACCGGATGCGTGAATTTTTCCCGCTTTTTGATTTCCCAACCAGACTTCTCTAAAAGCCAGTCAAACTGCCAATCTTCAAACTCGTGATAATGCCTATCCCACATATCGGTTTTACTACGATATGCGGGAGCAAACCAGAGCCTGAGTGGTATACTTGCCACAAGCTTAGTAGCCTTAATGTCTTTTAAAACCTGATATGGTGCTAGTAAATGCTCAAAGATCTCAAAAGCAGTCACCACCTCAGCGTTGGTGTTTTTAACGGCAGACGTATCAAGATCGAGATCTTCTCCGCCCGTGTTTGTAACCGAATATCCTTCAGCTTTCATAATTTCAGAAAAAGGATTACTAACTCCCAAATCTAATATTTCAGCCCCTGTTGGCACTGTATTTTTTAAGAAGCGCGCTGTGATCGCATAGCGTTTATTGGGAAAAGTTTTTTCGTACACCGTAACTAAATTGAATTGCTAAAGCAGCAAATGTAACAGATTAGGTTGATTTATTGGGGCCGCCAAAGGGTGTAATACTCTTAGGCTTGCCCTGAGGTAGTTTACTTAGATGGATATAAGGCTTTCTTATGTTACTATTGACGAAAATAATTTTACTTTTAGCCTACTGTTGAGAATTACGTAAATTTGCGGCTTGTTCTATAACTGACTTACCAATTATGGCAGACCACCAACTCGATCCCCAAAAATGGGTGGATAAATACTCTGATTACCTCTACAATTACACGATTGTAAAGGTGAACGATAAGGAGGTGGCCGAAGATATAATTTCTGAAACCTTTTTGGCGGGATTGAAGTCAATGAAAAATTTTAAAGGAGAAGCTAGCGAGCGTACGTGGCTGATTTCTATTTTAAAACGAAAAATAATTGACTATTATCGCAAGATAAATTCAAAAAAAGGAAAAGCCGAAGTGCGTATGAACTACGCCGATGATGAGGAAGGCGGTGACTGGCTTGAAGAGCGTGTTGCTGATCCTTTTGATCGTACTGCTGAAGACGAACTAGAAAATACTGAGCTGGGCGTGGCGATCTATGCCTGCTTAGGGAAGTTGCCTGAAAAACAGGCGGCTATTTTTAGAAAAAAAACTATCGAAGGGCAGGATACTGAAACTATTTGTAAAGAATTTGATATTACGCCGTCTAACTTGTGGGTGATCATTCACAGAGCCCGTACAGCACTGGCGAGTTGCTTAGAAGAAAACTGGTTATAAAGCATGAAACTATTTATTAATTGTAAGGAGGCTAGACAAATTTGTGATAGAGGTCAATATGAAGAGATCTCTTTTATGGAAAAGCTAAGCGTAAAATTGCACCGATCTATATGTTCAAGATGCGTTAAGTATTCTGAGCGTAACGCCAAGCTTACCCATCTGCTAAAAGACTCTAAGTGCAAGCATATGACTCCTGAGTGTAAGAAACGCATTCGAGAAGAACTAGAGCGTGAACTAGCTAAAACGCCAGAATAAAAATTCCCCAAAGAATAGGGATTCCTTCCACTACAAAAGATGCATAATAATGAGGCTGCTTACTGTTGGATCTAATGATCGCTAAAGCTGTAAGAAGTAGAATAGCATAAGTGCTGAATGCATTGGCTTTAAATGCCTCAAGAACCATACATCCCAAAACCATTGATAAACCAACAAGCTTGGTTTTTTTTATGCCTAATACCTGCGGAAGTGTCCCCAACGCGTTAGAGTCGTAGGTTAAATCGCGTATTTCAAATGGAATAATTAACGCGAGGACTAGCATAAAACGTTGTGCGATTTCGAGATAAAATTCGGTAGAAAAATTAGTAACACTATAAGCGACCGGTAAATATACCGTTACCCCGGCCCAGACTGCGGCGATGATAAATATTTTAATTGATGGTACTTTTCTTAAGTTGGTTTTATGCGGTAAAAAAGGGATTGCATAAAGAACAGTGAGCAAAGCCAAAGGAATACAGGAAATCCAAAAGCTTACCGTAAATTGATAAGCCACATACACTAAGCCTATAAAGCAAATAAAAGAAAATGTCTGTATCATTTTAAGCCTATCGGTGAGGTTTCTGTGATGCAGACCGGCGAGAGCAGCGTATTTCACAAAATTATAGCCGGTAATGGTTCCTAAAAAAATAAAGAGATTGAAGTAGAGATCTAGTTCAAGATCCAATTGTTTTTCGGTAATCAATGCAAGCGCGAGCACAGCAAAGGCCACGTGTATACTGCTGTTGATATAAAAATCAAAAAGGCCTTTGAGAGATTTCATCAGGTAAAGATACAGCAACTGTTAATAAGTGCTTTAAGTGGTTAAAAAAGTAGGAGGTATATCGCTCAGAATATATATCTGAAATTGTACTTTTGCGCCATTCTAAACACACATAAATTGCATATGAGAACAGATGTTTTTTCACTAAGACACATTGGTCCAAGACCTGAGGAGAAGGAGGAGATGTTGAAAGCGATCGGGGCAGAAAATATAGATCAATTGATCTACGAAACCCTGCCTGACGGAATTAAATTGAAAAAAGCCCTTGATCTGGAGCCGGCGCTTAGTGAATATGAGTATGCCACGCACATCAATGCTTTGGCCAATAAAAACAAACTGTTTAAAACATACATAGGTTTAGGGTATCACGAGTCTAAAATTCCTGCGGTTATTCAGCGTAATATTTTAGAAAATCCCGGTTGGTACACGGCTTACACGCCGTACCAAGCAGAGATCGCGCAAGGTCGTCTAGAAGCTTTATTAAACTTCCAGACGATGATTAGCGATCTGACCGGGATGGAACTTGCCAACGCTTCTTTGCTCGATGAATCTACAGCAGCAGCAGAGGCGATGACGCTTCTTGCAGCAGTGCGTAGTCGTGATCAAAAGAAAAACGATGTGGTTAGATTCTTTGTTGATAAAGAAGTGTTACCACAAACTTTATCAGTTTTAGAAACACGAGCCCTTCCGGTAGGAGTAGAGTTGGTTGTAGGAAATCCACAAGAGTTTGATTTTAGTTCAGAATTCTTTGGGGCGCTATTACAATATCCATCTGCATCAGGCGAAGTTCACGATTATGCCGGATTTATTGCTAAAGCGAAAGAAGCAGACATTAAAGTTGCTGTTGCGGCAGATATTATGAGCTTGGTGCTTTTAGAATCACCGGGACATTTAGGAGCAGATGTTGTAGTGGGAACTACCCAGCGTTTTGGAATTCCGTTAGGATATGGTGGGCCGCACGCTGCTTATTTTGCGACACGTGAAGAATATAAAAGAAATATTCCGGGGCGTATCATTGGGGTGACCAAAGATCGCAATGGAGACCGTGCGTTACGTATGGCGCTTCAAACCCGAGAGCAACATATCAAGCGCGATAAAGCGACTTCAAACATTTGTACCGCGCAAGTACTTCTTGCGGTGATGGCAGGGATGTATGGGGTGTATCACGGGCCAAAAGGTCTTGAATATATCGCGACCAAAATTCAGCGTACCGCAGCAACCCTTGCTGATGCTTTAGAAAGTTTAGGATTGTATCAGTTGAACTCTGCGTATTTTGACACCATTCGTGTAAAAACAGATGCAGCAACGGTACGTAAATATGCAGAAGCAAACGAAATCAACTTCTACTATCCGGATGCTGAAACGGTTTCCATTGCAGTAAACGAAGCGACAAGCCTTTCTGATCTTAATAAGGTCATTTCCGTTTTTGCTGAAGCATTAGGCAAAGAATTCACCCATTTAGAAGCTTTAGTTGATGAGATCACAATTCCTGAAGCCTTAGGTCGTAAAACAGAATTTATGACCAACGAGGTGTTTAACAGCTATCATTCTGAAACGGAATTGATGCGTTATATCAAGCGTTTAGAGCGTAAAGATCTTTCGTTGAATCACAGTATGATCTCCTTAGGATCGTGTACGATGAAGCTGAATGCTGCTGCCGAAATGCTTCCGCTAAGTGATGCACGCTGGGGCGGAATTCATCCGTTTGTGCCGGTAGAACAAGCCGAAGGATATCAAACGGTTCTTAAGAAATTAGAAGATCAATTAACCGAAATTACCGGTTTTGCGGGAACGAGTCTTCAGCCTAATTCAGGAGCGCAAGGAGAATATGCAGGATTGATGGTGATCAAAGCCTACCATGAAAGTAGAAATGATCATCACCGAAATATTTGCTTGATTCCATCTTCTGCCCACGGAACGAACCCTGCAAGTGCTGTAATGGCAGGAATGCAAGTGGTAGTAACTAAAGCTACTGATGCAGGAAACATTGACGTTGACGATCTTCGTGAAAAAGCAGAAAAATATAAAGATAACCTTGCTGCCTTGATGGTGACTTATCCATCAACGCACGGGGTTTATGAAAGCGCGATTCAAGAAATAACTTCGATCATTCACGAGAATGGTGGTCAGGTATATATGGATGGTGCAAATATGAATGCGCAGGTTGGTTTGACCAACCCAGGGAAAATTGGTGCCGATGTTTGTCACCTTAATTTGCATAAAACTTTTGCAATTCCTCACGGTGGTGGAGGACCAGGCGTTGGACCTATTTGTGTGGCAGAGCAGCTGGTTCCGTTTTTACCAACGAACCCTGTGATCAAAACCGGAGGTGAACAAGCGATTTCTGCAATTTCTGCAGCGCCTTGGGGATCTTCCTTAGTGTGCTTGATCAGTTATGCCTACATCAAAATGTTAGGCGCAGAAGGATTAAAACAATCTACGGAAGCTGCCATTCTAAACGCAAACTATATTAAAGAGCGTTTAAAAGGAGCTTTTGAAGTATTGTATTCTGGAGAAAAAGGACGTGCGGCTCACGAGATGATCATCGATTGTCGTCCATTTAAAGATAACGGGATCGAAGTGGTTGATATCGCTAAGCGTTTAATTGATTACGGTTTTCATTCGCCTACGGTATCGTTCCCGGTTGCAGGAACAATGATGATCGAGCCTACAGAGAGTGAAAGCAAACAGGAGTTAGATCGTTTTTGTGATGCGATGATCAGTATCAGAAAAGAGATCGATCAGGCAACTGCAGATAATGATAATAACGTGCTTAAAAATGCACCGCACACGATGCATATGTTGACTGCTGAAACGTGGGATTTGCCGTATACGCGTCAACAAGCGGCTTATCCACTAGAGTATGTTGCAGATAACAAGTTCTGGCCTTCTGTACGTCGAGTAGATGATGCTTATGGGGACCGAAACTTAATCTGTACTTGTGCTCCAATTGAAGAGTATATGGAAGAAGCGTAGTCTTCTAAAACATAAATTAAAAAGCGCCATTCATAACGAGTGGCGCTTTTTTAGTTTAGAGCAATTGATAAAGATTGAAAGCGCAAAGAGCAGTGTAAAGTGTCGCAAAGAATACAAAAAGTGTATTCATACCGTAACTTCCTATTTTAAAGATTGGATTTTTGGGAATGTCATACATTGGGTAGTATGCGATTTGAGTGGCAACCTTACCTACCCAGTAAGCAGCAATAAGAGAAGTAAGTGCCAGCGCTAAGGCGCTTCCATTAGCTAAATGTTTTGGAATAACAATTGCGATCAAACCAAAAGAAAAATTCAGCCCTTGAATATAATGTCCATATGTTTTAGCGATCTCTTGGTTCAATGGTTTGAGTTGTTTCACATCATTGTACCAATCAAAAACGCGATGCCGGATAAATGGATAGATCATAGCGGTAAAAATCTGACCAAACCCTCCCGCGATAATAAAATAATTGAGTGTATTCATATCATTATTTTTAAACTTTCAGAAAATATTGAAATGTGTAATTGTATATGTTTTTGAAAAATTCTTCTTAGCCTGAATTTATCCCTTAGAAACCTAAGCTGAAGCTAGGTCATCAGTTTCATGATGGTCTTGGTGATCCAGTTTTCTTTTTGGTTGACGATTTTTTCAAGCATTGTATCTGCTTTGTTTACAAAATCATGAAGCTCTTGGGTTTTCATTTTAAACTTTAAAGCTTCCGGACTTTTGTCGGTTTCGTCAAAGTTTTTTACGCCTTCTAAAACCCTAATTGCCGGTTTGATTTCCCGCTTGCTGCGTTCCACGGCAATCTTGCGCGCCAGCGAATCTACGTCTTGATCCGCTTTAAAATACTCGCGACGCTCGCCGGGTTTGTACTCTTTATATACAATTCCCCAATCTATAAGTCCGCGCAGGTTCATACTGGCATTACCGCGAGAGATCTGCAATTCTTCCATCACATCTTCCATCGATAGTGAATCTGGCGAGATCATTAATAACGCGTGAATTTGCGCCATCGTTTTATTAATGCCCCATTGCGAGCCTAATGCGCCCCAGGTTTGTAAAAATTGTGCTTTTGCTTCATTGAATTCCATACTCAAAGATACTTAAATATTTTAAAGTTTCAGTAATTATTGAAACTTATTTTAATAACGCCGTTAATAGGTATAATATCTAAAGGCGTGATTCGAAATTGGTAGCCAGTTTCCAACTCACGCCTCAAGGGCTTGCAGTGAGGTTGTTTACTGCTGTAGTAAAACTATCTTTGTGCTATGAATGCATTAATTATAGGTAATGTCTGGCCGGAGCCGGTTTCGTCAGCGGCGGGAACGCGCATTATGCAGTTGCTAGAAAGCTTGCAAGCGCAAGGATATACGGTGAGTTTTGCTTGCGCGGCCGGTAGAACGCCCTACGCTGAAGACCTGGATGCACTTGGTGTGCAAACGCACAATATTCAATTGAACAACGCATCGTTTGATGTCTTTATCAAAAAACTCAATCCCGATCTGGTGTTGTTTGACAAGTTCGTGATCGAGGAACAATTCGGTTGGCGCGTAAAAGAGCAATGTCCGGGTGCGCTACGTGTTTTAGAAACGATTGATCTGCACGGCTTGAGAAAGGGGAGAGAGGCCGCTCTAAAAGCGAATGAAGCCTTCTCTGAAAAGTATTTGCATACCGATTACGCAAAACGCGAGCTTGCCAGTATCTATCGGTGTGATCTCTCGCTAATTATTTCGGAAGCTGAAATGCAATTATTGCAAGAGATTTTTAAAGTGCCTGATGCGCAATTGTTGTACTTGCCGTTTATGGTTGCGCCAATTACTTTGGAAGAGCAACAGGCTTGGAAACCTTTTGAGACACGGAAGCATTTTGTGACGATCGGTAATTTCAGACACGAACCCAATTGGCTTTCGGTGCGGTATTTAAAAACGGAAATCTGGCCGCTCATTCGTAAGCAGTTGCCGGATGCCGAAATGCGTGTTTACGGTTCGTATCCCGCAGAAAAGCATACGCAGTTGCACAATCCTAAAGAGCATTTTTATGTGCTAGGCAGAGCCGAAAGCGCACACGAAGTTATTGAAGAAGCTCGGGTGTTACTCGCACCTTTGCTTACAGGAGCAGGTTTAAAAGGAAAATTACTAGACGCAATGCAATGCGGAACACCTGCAGTAACCACAAGCGTAGGTGCCGAAGGAATGCACGGCGAACTGGACTTTAACGGAAGCGTCGTCGATGATCCTAAAGCCTTTGCAGAAGCTGCGATCACACTTTACAAGAACAAGAATAAATTTACCGAAGCGCAAACTAATGGGGTAAATATTGTGAATGAGCGCTTTTCTAAAGAAGCGTGGAATTCCGTTTTTCAAAAGCGCTTAAGCGATATACAAGCCAATCTGGAAAAACATCGCCTTTCCAATTTTACAGGTGCGATGCTTTGGCATCAATCGCTACAGGCTTCTAGGTTTATGAGTAAATGGATAGAGGAGAAGAATAAATAAAAAAGCCTCATCAAGTGATGAGGCTTTGGCTTTTCTATTGTATCAATCCGGCTCTTTTTAAAAGTGCTTCAGGATTAGGTTCTTTTCCGCGGAAGCGCTTGTATAAAACCATAGGATCTTCGGTGCCTCCTTGAGAGAGTACGTGATCTTTAAATTTTTGTGCGACTTCAGCATTAAAAATACCGTTTTCTTTAAAGTAAGCAAAAGCGTCTGCATCCAAGACCTCTGCCCATTTATAGGAGTAGTATCCGCTAGAATATCCACCTTGAAAGATGTGAGAGAATGAAACACTCATACAATTTTCAGCAACATCTGGGTAGAGTTTAGTGTTTTCAAAAGCCGCTTTTTCGTGCGCTTTTACATCGGTTATTCCGCTAGGGTCTGCACCGTGCCAAGACATATCTAAAATGCCAAAACTCAACTGGCGAAGCGTTTGCATCCCTTCTTGAAAGTTGGCTGCTTTTTTGATCTTATCGATCAAAACCATCGGGATGGTTTCTCCGGTCTCGTAATGTTTGGCGAATAGTTCTAAAGCCTCAGGCTCGTAACACCAGTTCTCTAAAACCTGACTGGGTAATTCAACGAAATCCCAATATACAGATGGTCCAGACAGGCTAGGGTAGGTGGTGTTCGCCAGCATTCCGTGGAGTCCGTGACCAAACTCGTGGAATAACGTTGTCACCTCATTAAAAGTTAACAAAGACGGTTTTGAAGCGGTAGGTTTTGTAAAGTTGCACACATTAGAAACGTGTGGTCGTTCATTCACTCCGTCTTTTTTAAACTGACCTTTGTATTGCGTCATCCAAGCTCCTGCGCGTTTACCGGCACGTGGATGAAAATCAGCGTAGAATATGGCGATGAAATTATCCTGGTCATCAAAAACCTGATATGTTTTTACATCTTTGTGATACTTTGGAATGTCTTGTACTTCAACAAAACGAAGCTTGTATAATTTCTGAGCAATAGTGAAAACACCGTCAATAACATTCTCTAACTTGAAATACGGCTTCAGTTGCTCATCATCCAATTCAAAAAGTTCTTGCTTTAGTTTTTCAGAATAAAAAGCGCTGTCCCATTTTTGCAATTCTTCAATGCCATCGCGTTTCTTAGCGAAGTTGGCAAGCTGCGCAAACTCGCGTTCTGCTGCAGGTTTTGCTTTCTCCAATAGATCTTGTAGAAAACGCTCTACATTCTCAGGACTTTTGGCCATGCGTTGTTCAAGAACAAAGTGCGCGTGCGTTTTATAGCCTAAAAGATTAGCACGCTCCTGACGTAGCTTAACAATTTCAAGCACGTTCTCCTGATTGTCGAGTTCGTCATTATGAAAACCTTTTGCACCGAAAGCTATCGCCATCTTTTTCCGCAATTCACGATTTTCGGCGTATTTCATAAACGGAATATAGCTTGGGTATTCAAGCGTAAATACCCAGCCTTTTTTACCTTTTTCTTCAGCGGTTTGTGCGGCTGCTTCTTTGGTACTTTCCGGTAATCCGGCAAGATCTGCTTCATCAGTAAGATGCAGCTCAAACTTGTTTGTTTCCGCTAAAACATTTTCACCAAACGTCAGCGAAAGCTTAGACAATTCGGTATCAATCTCACGTAAGCGCGCTTTTTTATCTTCAGCTAAATTAGCACCGTTACGAGAAAAGCCTTTATAGCGTTTGTCTAATAAAACTTCCTCTTCTCTTGTAAGCTCAAGAGACTCTCGGGAATCGTAAACATTTTTTACACGTTTAAACAAGGCTTTGTTAAGGGTGATATCATTAGAAAATTCTGATAGTAGCGGAGAAACCTCTTGTGCTGTTTTTTGAATCGTCTCGTTAGTTTCGGCGCTGTTGAGGTTAAAAAAAATGCTCGTAACTCGGTCTAATTGATATCCGGCATAGTCTAATGCGGCAATCGTATTTTCAAAAGTTGCCGGCTCTGGATTGTTTGTGATGAAGTCAATTTCTTGTCGGGCTTGAGCGATAGCGGCCTCAATAGCAGGTTTGTAATCTGCATTTTGTATCGCGTCAAAAGGTGCGATATCAAAACTTTGAAGTAGTATATTTTCAGAATTTTTCAATTTTCTATAGTCTTTTTTAGGTTATATGTATTTTAGCTAGTATTATGATACCTTTAGCGAAAATTATAGTTACTTTAAGGTAAATTTGCTAAGCCATAAAATATTGATTTAGATATGTAGGAAAGGTTTGATTAATAATATTTAGAATGGTTAATAAATACTTTAATTTACCTGATACATTTCTTGAGAGCCGTTTTTAACGGCTCTTTTTAGTGGCATATACTTCCTGTTGGTTTGCAGTAAAAAAGTTTACTTTTTGATCGAGGCAGCGCCTTTTATTACCTTCTCTTTTAATCCAGCCTTAAAGTCAACAATGCGATTGCGAACAGCTTCATCTGAAGCGCCAAGAATTTGAGCGGCTAGAATGCCTGCATTTTGCGCACCGTCAAGGGCTACAGTTGCTACAGGAACACCTCCCGGCATCTGTAAAATAGAGAGCACAGAATCCCAACCGTCAATAGAGTTGCGTGATTTTACGGGTACGCCAATCACCGGAAGCGGAGATAAGGATGCGATCATTCCCGGTAAATGTGCAGCACCACCGGCACCGGCAATGATTACCTGAATTCCACGCTCGTGAGCATTCTTTCCGTAATCAAACAATTTGTCTGGAGTGCGGTGTGCTGAAACGATATCAACTTCAGTTTTTATTCCTAGTTGTTCAAGAACATCTATCGCTGCTTGCATCACCGGCATATCGCTGGTACTTCCCATGATTATTCCTACCATACTTGTTTTTTTATTACGCCTAGGCGCTTTTAATTGAATTTGTTTTGTTGAAGTTCAGAATTTATTTGGTGATTACGCGAATGGCATTTTTCACTTGTTCGGCGATGTTACGCGCTTCGCTCAGGTCACTATTAACAATGGTTACGTGCCCCATTTTTCTAAAGGGTCTGGTCTCCCGTTTTCCGTAAATGTGAGGTGTTACGCCTTTGAGCGCCATAATATCTTCGATTTTCTCATAATATACATCTCCGGTATGACCTTCAGCACCTACAAGATTGACCATTACTGCTCCAATTTTACTTTCGGTTTCACCTAACGGAAGGTTTAAAATTGCACGCAGGTGTTGCTCAAACTGGTTGGTATAACTGCCTTCAATACTGTAATGACCGCTGTTATGCGGGCGCGGTGCTACTTCGTTAACCAGGATTTCATCATCTTCGGTTTGAAACATTTCAACTGCTAAAAGTCCTACGTGCTCAAAGGCTTCTGAAACTTGGGTAGCAACTTCGCGGGCTTTAGTCGCGACTTTATCATCTATGCGCCCCGGGCAGATCACGTATTCAACTTGATTGGCCTCCGGATGAAATTCCATTTCTACGACAGGATAGGTTTTTACTTCGCCTTTGGGAGAGCGCACAACAATCACTGCCAATTCGTTCTTAAAAGGAATCATTCTTTCAGCGATGCACGGCGTGTCTACCAGCTTTTCAAGATCTTCTTGTGAGCGAACGACCTGCACCCCTTTACCGTCATAACCGCCCTGGGTGCTTTTCCAAACAAAAGGAAAACTACTTTGATTGGCCGTCAGCGCAAGCTTGAGATCTGCAAGAGTAGGGTATTTCTTATACGGTGCAGTTGGGATGTTTTTTTCAGTGTAAAAATCTTTTTGCACCCCTTTATCCTGAATTTTTCTCAGTGTTTTAGGGCTGGGATACACAGTAATTCCTTCAGCTTCTAGTTGTTCAAGAGCATCTACATTTACTGCTTCGATCTCAAAAGTTACGATGTCAGCTCTTTTTCCAAAGTGATACACCGTATCATAATCCATCAGATTACCTTGCTGAAAAAAATTAGCGGCTAACCGCGAAGGCGCTTCAGGATTAGGGTCTAAAACCAAGGTTTGAATATCAAATTTGCGGGTTTCATAAAGCAACATTTTGCCCAATTGACCGCCACCTAAAATGGCGAGTTTAAAATCTGAAGAAAAATATGAGGTCATTAATTCTAGGTCTTTTTTACTACAAAAAATTAGTCATACAAAAGTAACTTTTTACACAGAGAAAGCCGAAGCAACGCCCGAAATACTTCAGGCTAAAAATTTGATTACACGAGCTATTCTAATTGAATAAGGCTCAAAGCGATATTCGTGAACAATATGTATCTTTGCCGCCTGACACTAACGACCATCAAGCGAATCATGATTACATTAAACGGACTTCAATTTGAGGAATATATTTCTGAGGAAAAATTACTTCAGGCGATAGATAGGGTAGCGGAGCAAATTAATCTTGATTTTAAAGGCAAAGAGCCGGTTTTTCTTGTGGTGCTCAACGGCGCTTATAAGTTTGCAACCGAATTGTTGAGCAGATTTGATGGTGATTGTGAGATCGAATTTATTAAGATGAGTTCGTATGATGGTACCTCAAGTACCGGTCAGGTGCAGACGCATATTCCGCTAGAGGCTGATCTTGAAGAACGAGAGGTGGTGATCATTGAAGATATTGTAGACAGTGGGAACACGATCGAAAAAATCACCCAAATGATGGTAAACGCGGGTGTGAATAAATATCGCATCGCCAGCTTATTTTATAAACCAGCGGCATATACTAAAGAATATAAAATACATTATGTAGGTCTGGAAATCCCTAATGATTTTATCGTGGGATACGGTCTGGACTACAACGGATTGGGGCGTAACCTCAATGCTATATATAAACTAAAAACCACAAAAATGACAAATCTGGTATTGTTTGGCCCTCCGGGAGCTGGTAAGGGTACACAAGCCTCTTTTTTAAAAGAAAAATACAATCTGGTTCATATTTCAACGGGAGATGTGTTTAGATATAATATTAAAAACGCAACCGAATTGGGTACTTTGGCAAAGTCGTATATAGACAAAGGTCAGTTAGTACCAGATTCTGTTACAATTGATATGTTGAGCGCTACAGTAGATAAAACTCCAGATGCAAACGGATTTATTTTTGATGGTTTTCCTCGTACTACAGCACAAGCTGAAGCATTAGATAAACTTCTTGCTGAAAAAGGTACTGAGGTTGCTGCGATGATCGCTCTTGAAGTCGATGATGAGATCTTGGTAAAACGTCTTTTAGAACGTGGGAAAACTTCCGGCAGAAAGGACGATGCAGATGAGGCTGTAATTCGCAACCGTATCAAAGTATATTATGATGAGACGGCAATTTTAAAAGGCTATTATCAAAAACAGGATAAGTATTTTGGCGTTGATGGAGTGGGTGAGATCAAAGAAATCACCACACGCCTAAGCAGCGTTATTGATGCGTTGTAAGCTGTATAAACCAATGTGTTGAGAGTAAACCGCTTTTGTCAAGAGCGGTTTATTTTTGTATTTTAAAAGAAACAGAATAGAAGATGACCGAAGGGAATTTTGTTGATTATGTAAAAATGCACGTGAGCTCTGGGAAGGGCGGTGCGGGGTCGGCGCATTTGCGACGCGAAAAGTTTGTTGCCAAAGGTGGACCTGATGGAGGTGATGGTGGTCGTGGAGGTCATATTATCGCACGCGCTAACCCTAATCTATGGACGCTACTGCACCTAAAATTCAAGCGTCATATTAAGGCCGGTCACGGCGAAAATGGCGGTAAGCAAACCAGTACGGGAGCTGATGGTGAAGATGTTTATATTGAAGTGCCACTAGGGACAGTCATACGTGACACCGAAACGCAAGAGATTTTAAAAGAGATCACAGAAGAAGATCAGGAGTTCATCATCGCCGAAGGCGGAATGGGCGGTCTGGGAAACTCACATTTTAAAACATCAACCAATCAAACTCCGCGCTATGCACAACCCGGAATTGACGGGCAGGAAGTTGATGTGACTTTGGAGTTAAAGGTGCTTGCAGATGTGGGATTGGTAGGCTTTCCTAATGCAGGAAAATCAACTCTACTTTCAGTAATCACTGCGGCAAAGCCTAAAATTGCCAATTACGAGTTTACGACTTTAAAACCCAATTTAGGAATCGTTCAGTATCGGGATTTTCAAACTTTTGTGATCGCTGATATTCCGGGGATTATTGAAGGGGCGGCAGAAGGAAAAGGGTTAGGGTATCGCTTTCTTAGACACATCGAGCGCAATT
The DNA here is from genome assembly GCF_900130045.1 of Leeuwenhoekiella palythoae. Taxonomy (GTDB): domain Bacteria; phylum Bacteroidota; class Bacteroidia; order Flavobacteriales; family Flavobacteriaceae; genus Leeuwenhoekiella; species Leeuwenhoekiella palythoae. The sequence goes on along the minus strand of NZ_FQXT01000005.1, from coordinate 196,585 downwards.
CGACTTTATTGTTTATGATTCCGGCAGATGCTCCGGATATTACAGAACAGTATCAGATCTTATTACACGAATTAGAGAAATACAATCCGCAGCTTTTAGATAAAGATCGGCTAATTGCCATCACAAAGAGCGATATGCTTGATGCTGAACTCAAAGCTGAACTCAAAGAAGAACTAGATAAAAATCTGCCTATTGAATATATGTTTATATCGTCAGTAGCGCAGCAAGGTCTTACACAACTTAAAGATCGCTTGTGGGCTATGCTCAACCGTCCTGCGGTAGAAGAGTAGTTTAGGTTTTAGGATTTTATTGACTAAGAAGATGCTTTGTATTGTCTATTTTTAAAAGAAAAGACAAGATGAAGCATTTTTTTATTTTCGTACTTGCGGTGGTAGCAATTTCCTGCGGAAGCACCCGTGTAGATTATGACTATGACGAGCAAATAGATTTTTCTCAATATCAAACCTATAATTTTATGCCGGAAATGGATAGCGGCCTGAGTCAGCTTGATTTAAAACGACTTATGGATGCTACCGATGCAGTAATGCAGGCCAAAGGATTTACAAAATCTCAAACTCCGGATGTGTTGATCAATATTATTGCAGAAGAGTATGAAGACGTTCAGCGTAACTCGGTTGGAGTTGGTATTGGCGGCGGAAGCTATGGCGGTGGGGTAAGCGTTGGAGCCGGTATTCCGCTAGGCGGTAATAAAAATCATCAAACCATAACCTTGGATCTTGTTGATGCGCAAAAAGATATTTTGGTGTGGCAAGCGGTAAGTGATAGCAATATTAAAGTGGGTACCAATCCGCAAGAGCGCGTGACCCATTACACAAAAATTGCTCAAAAGATTTTTGAAAAATTCCCTCCGGAGGAATAAACTACCTTTTGTCAAGCTGTTACGTTTTAAATTCATTATAGACATCATTAAAAATCATTTTAATAGTGGCGTGCTTTTTGTTTAGATTTGGCAAAAACAACCATTTATGCATTTGAAGTTTTTAATTGCACTCTTGTTTACTGCTTCGGTTTTTGGTCAGCAGGCTGATTATGAAAAGGCAGAAGCGTATTTCAAGGCAGAAAAGTTTGAGCACGCCAAGCCACTCTTTTCAGCCTACTTAAAGGCGCATCCTAAACACGCTAAAACCCGGGAATATTTAGGCGATATAGCGGCTTATGCAGAAGATTGGGATACAGCCATTGCTTATTACGAGCCTTTAGTAGAAGAGCAACCATCAAGTGCTAATTACCACTTTAAATTTGGTGGTGCTTTAGGGATGAAAGCGCTAAACATTAGTAAACTTCGTGCACTGACGTACATTGATGATATCAAAGAACATTTTACAAAAGCTGCAGAATTAGACCCAAAACATATAGAAACTAGGTGGGCACTGGTAGAACTGTATTTGCAGTTGCCCGGCATCGTGGGCGGAAGCACCAAAAAAGCCGAAGCCTATGCGATGGAACTTCAAACTATTTCTCCGGTTGATGGGTATTTGGCAAGAGGGTATGTGGCCGAATATCAGGATGAGATGCAGGAAGCCGAAGCTTTATATAAAAAGGCAATTGAAGTAGGCGGTTCACCTACCACCTATGAGAAACTAACCAATTTATACGAGAAAAAAAATCAACCTCAGAAGGCGATTGATAATGCAGCTTCAAGCTTAAAATTACATAAGCGTAACCAGATCAATTATCAAATAGGTAAGATTGCAGCTGAGTTCGATATGGAACCCGAACTGGGATTAGCAAGCTTAAAACAATACATAAAAAACCATTCGGTTAAAGATGGGGTTCCGGTAAGTTGGGCGCATTTTAGGATGGCTCAGATCTACAAAAACCTGGGAGATAAAACGCGTGCGACGCATTACATTAACCTTGCCTTGGCTGATAAACCTGATTTTGAGCAGGCTTTAGAAGAGAAACGACGTATTGAAGAATTATAGGGTAGAAACCTGTTTTAATTCCTTTTCTAAAACTGCGATTTCTTAACTTGCAGATTCTATTTTAAAGAGTCTATACAGGATTATGCGAGTACATTTTATAGCGATTGGAGGAAGTGCAATGCACAATTTGGCTTTAGCCCTACATCATAAAGGATATGAAGTAAGCGGAAGTGATGATGCTATTTTTGAACCCTCAAAATCCCGATTGGCTAAATATGACCTGCTTCCTGTAGAGATGGGATGGTTTCCAGAAAAAATTGATGATCAACTTGATGCTGTAATCCTGGGAATGCACGCAAAACCAGACAATCCTGAATTGCTTAAAGCGCAGGAGTTGGGCATAAAGATCTACAGTTATCCTGAGTTTCTTTACGAGCAGTCTAAAGAAAAAACCCGAGTGGTTATCGGCGGTTCTCATGGAAAAACAACCATTACTTCAATGATCTTGCATGTGTTGCATTACCACGATCGTGAGGTAGATTTTATGGTGGGCGCGCAGTTGCCGGGTTTTGAAACTATGGTGCATCTAACCGAAGAAAATGATTTTATTCTGTTGGAAGGGGATGAGTACTTATCCTCACCTATTGATCGCCGTCCGAAATTTCATTTATATAAGCCAAACATTGCCTTGATTAGCGGTATTGCTTGGGATCACGTAAACGTTTTTCCTACGTACGAGAATTATGTTGAGCAATTTGAAATCTTTGCTGATTCTATTTCGCGAGGCGGAATATTAGTTTATAATGAAGAAGATGCTGAGGTAAAACGCATTGCCGAGGCAGCAACAGCACCCACCAGAAAGCACGCTTACGCAACACCGGAGTACACAATCGAATCAGGGGAAACCCTGTTAGAAACTCCAGAAGGACCAATGCCTATTTCCGTTTTCGGGAAACATAACCTGAGCAATCTTGCAGGAGCAAAATGGATTTGCCAGCATATGGGTGTTGATGAAGATGATTTTTATGAAGCCATTGCCAGTTTTGAAGGTGCAGCCAAACGCTTGGAAAAGATCGGTGAGACTGCTGATGCGATCGCCTATAAAGATTTTGCTCATTCGCCCAGTAAAGTTGCAGCAACTACTAAAGCTGTAAAAAATCAATATCCTGATAAAAAGCTGATCGCCTGTCTAGAATTGCATACCTACAGCAGTCTAAATGCCGAGTTTATCAAAGGCTATAAAGGCGCTTTAGATGCAGCTGAAGAAGCAGTAGTCTTTTACACGCCCGAAGCAGTAGCGCTCAAAAAGTTAGAGGCGATTAGCGAGAATCAAATTGCAACTGCATTTGATCGTGATGACCTAAGCATTTTTACAGACGCTGAAGATTTTAAAACCTACTTAGATACTAAATCTTTTGACAATGCGGTGTTGTTACTTATGAGTAGTGGCAATTACGGAGGGTTGGATTTTGACAGTGTTCAAGATCTGCTGGCAAAGTAAATTAGCCCTTGGTGATGTGCCGGCTATAGATTGCTGTCAAATAGTCTTCCATCAGATCTGCGTAGTTGTTGGTTAGCGCTTGTTTTGCTTTTTCTTGATCTATACTGTTTTTATCTTGAGAGAGTTTAAATTTTCCTTCCCAGGCGGTTATTTGCAATTCAAATCCGGTAACATAGTTTACGAAGGTTTCAACTCTTGGGTCTGTTTGTTCAAGCCTGTAGCGCTGTTCTTTACCTTCTAAAAAAGAGGTAAGCGCGACCATCTCACTTTTCAACCCTTCATTAGTGAGTGTTTTTACAACTTTTGTCTCTAAATGTATTTTAATGTAATTCCACGTGGGCAATTGTGAAGTGGTATAAATACTTGGTGAAATATAGGTGTCCGGGCCGTTAAAAAGTACAGTTACCTGTGAACCTTCAGCCAAATGTGGAACTTGCGGATTGTTGTTATCTATATGACCTATAAGTTTTCCGTAGCCCTTATCGGCAACATATCTCAATGGTAAATGAGTGATCACAGGACGCTCGTTTTCTACCGTGATCAACGTAGCTAACGGAAAGGTTTTAAGCGTTTGTATAATATTCTTAAAGTAGGCTTCCTGATGATGTGCCGGAGGATATGTGCTCATACGCCAAATTGGTTAAGATGATGATCCAGATGTTTATACTGCAATTTTCCCCATTGGTCAGTAGTGAGTTTGCCAAAAACCGGATGCGGCTCTAAGTGAGCATTTGGAGTTAGTTGATAAAATGCTTCAATCAATTCTTTAAGTGCGGCTTTTTCAGTAGTAAAATCTTTAGGCTCACTAACTTTAAAACGCTTGGGAGTAGGCATATTTTTTCTGAAGGAACTGTCGTCATACATCGCCTTTTTAAAAAATGTTCTAATCAAAAAATTAGATTTCAGCCCAAAATCTTTATTGTAAAGTGCAATCTCTAAAGGTTTTTGACAATGCGCCAGCATCTGTCTTACAGTCATCTTTCCCCACTGTGGCTTTTGACTAGGCGTTAAGGCATCTATTCGATCAAGGGTTTTAGCGTAACTTTCTGTTGTAAAGAGACTTTCCATTTTATTTTTCGATTAATAACTGAAATCTAAAAATACATTTTTTAATTTTAGACAAGGATCGCTGCCCCACGAGTTCCGTAGAATTTAGACGAATTATTATGCAGCAGAATTCAGAAAGTTTTTCTATCAAACAGTGGTCTTTAGATGATCGTCCTCGGGAAAAATTATTACAAAAAGGAAAAGATGCACTCAGCGACGCAGAGCTTGTGGCAATATTAATCGGTTCCGGAAGTCGAAATGAAAGCGCAGTAGCATTGAGCAAGCGTATTCTTGCTTCGGTAGATCATAACTTGAATGCTTTAGGCAAACTGAGCCTTTCACAGCTTATGAAATTTAAAGGTATTGGCGAGGCTAAGGCGGTGAGTATTGCCGCCGCCACCGAATTGGGTCGCAGGAGGCAAACCGATAAAGCCGAAGAGCCTACTAAGATCACGGGCAGTCACGCGGTTTTTAGATTGCTGCAACCTATTTTAGGTGAACTGCCGCACGAAGAATTCTGGATTCTATACCTTAATAACTCTAATAAGGTTTTACACAAACATCAATTAAGCAAAGGCGGAATGACAGGCACATTGGTCGATGTCAGATTGGTGTTAAAACTGGCTTTAGAACGCGGAGCAGTATCTTTGATTCTCGCACACAATCACCCATCAGGCGGTTTGCGTCCTAGTGAGGCCGATAAGGCGATTACTTCAAAATTAAAAACAGCGGCGGCCAGCCTCGATATTAAAGTGCTAGACCATCTTATCATTACTGAAAATTCCTATTTTAGCTTTGCTGACGAAGGTTTGCTGTAATTCCTTCCGCTTTAATTAAAAATTGCGGAAATTGCCGCTATAAAACTACTTATGCTTCTTATTTACACGCATAAAATCACCCCAAGATTGCGATATACCTTTAAGCATATCTGCACCAATATTCTTGGGATTCCTGTAAAATTCACCACCGCGGTAGACGAGTTTATCGTGCACGATAGTTTGAAGCTTTCGTACACCAGTAAACCGCTAGGGAAAGAGTTGCATATAAAAAGTCAGGAGGTTTTATTTGAACAAGGCATCACAGATATTGAGATCAATATGCAGCCTTGGCGAGAAACAAAGTGTTTTTTTGTGACCGGAACTAAAAGCGCGCTACCCTTTGATATATTTGCTGCGGCCTTTGTGCTTCTTAGTCGATATGAAGAGTTTTTACCTCACGTAAAGGATGAACAAGGCCGGTTTCCGGCTACCGAAAGTCTTGCTTATCAAGAGGAGATTTTAACCCAACCGGTTATTGATATCTGGGCAGGATATTTTAAAGAAGTACTTTTAGAGAAATATCCTGATTATCCTTTTGAGCAGCGTAAATTCAGTTTTCAGGCATTGGTAGATGTTGAGCAGGCTTATGAGATGTACGGCATTGGCATTATGCGGTGGGTGACCAGTTTTTTAATTGATCTGGTGCATTTGCAGTTCAGCAGAATCTGGCTGCGCTTACGGGTGAACCTTGGCTTGCGTAAAGATCCTTATGATACCTTCAGTTGGTTGATCAACGTGCAAAAGAACGCCAAGTTTAAGTTTGTTTTCTTCTTTATGGTAGGTAATTATTCGACCTACACACGGAACATCAGATACAATAAGAAAACCTTTAGAGAGCTTATTAAAATGGTGGGCGATTACAGCGAAGTAGGTTTGTTGTTATCTAAAGAGGCGTTATCAGTAAAACGCCAAATGAAGTTAGAAAAGAAAAGAATTGAGGGGATTACCAATAAACAATTAAGTGCTGTACGTTGTAGCAAGTATATGCAGAGTCTTCCTGAACATTACCGCGAAATGATTCAGTTAGAGATGAAAAACGATTATTCTATGGGGTATCCTGAATATTTGGGTTTCAGAGCAGGAACCTGCACTCCGTTTAATTTTTATGATCTCGATTATGAGACGATAACTCCGTTGCTCATTCATCCTATTTGTGCGCAAGCTTCGGCATTTGAAAGCAGTGCTTCTGATGAAAAAGAACTTAATCAGGAGCTTGATACTTTTTTTGAAATGAAAAAACAGGTAGAACAGGTAAAGGGAAGTTTTGTGTTTAGTTTCAGAAATAAATCAGTCACAGGTAAAGGTCAGGATCAAGGCCAGTGGAAACAATTTTTTAGAGAATTAGTAAATGACTAAAATCAAAGACATAGAGCACATTTTTTTTGATCTGGATCACACCCTTTGGGATTTTGACCGAAATTCCAGATTAGCTTTTGCAGATATTTTTCAAAAGAATAAAATTGATGTTGCGATTGATGACTTTCTGGAAGCTTATGAGCCTATAAATTTTCAATATTGGAAATATTATCGCGAATCTCGAATTACCAAAGAGCAGTTGCGCTACGGAAGACTAAAAAATAGCTTCAAAGCAATTGGGGTTTCCATTGACGATCATTTGATCGATAGGCTTTCGGTGGATTATATTGATTATTTGCCAAAGCATAACTATTTATTTGATGATGCTGTAGAGCAGTTAGAAGATTTGCATAAGCGCTTTAAACTCCATATTATCACAAACGGATTTCAAGAAGTGCAACAGCTTAAATTACAAAACTCGAAGATTGATCACTATTTTAAAACGGTGACCAGTAGCGAGTCTGTAGGTGTCAAAAAGCCAGACTCGAAGATTTTTCTTCACGCGATGGATCAAGCTGCTGCGGTGCCAGGAAACAGTTTGATGATTGGTGATAATTATGAAGCAGATATAGAAGGTGCGCTTAATGTAGGTATGCGTAGCATCTGTTTTAACTATCATAAAACCGTACTACCACCGCACATTCATAAAATTGATTTTTTAAGCGATATAAGTCGTTATTTATAAACTATTTGAAGAAAAAGAGCGTTATTTTGCTTTATACCCCTTCTAATGAAACTACGCTTTACTCATTTTCTATTCTTACTTACCGGCTTGTTTTTAGGTTGTTCAGAGCAAGTTGACTTTGATCAGGCCAACGAAGTTTCTTTAACCAGTACTCAAGATATAGATCTGGTTTATTTTACGCTCAATCAAGATACTTTTGTAGACGGTACCGGGCAATTGCAACAAACCGGCGTTGTTGAAGCGGTAAAACTAGATTTTTTAGACGATCCGTTTTTTCAGAATCATTTGATAAAGATTGTTTTTGCTTTTAAAATGACCAACACATTTCCGCAAGATCTTACTGCGGTGATTAAGTTTAACGACAGCGCCGGTGTAACCCGAGAATCTATTGCTCTTGAAGCGGCCGGAAGCCCGGACGGGACTGAAGTTATTTCTGAATATGAAGTAGTCAAAGAAGGGGCTGCGATTGATAATATTACCAATGCAGATAATGTGCTGGTTGAATATTATTTAAATACCGAAGGCTCCCCGATTGTAGGTAGTTTAACCTTTGAATCAAAAGCAGCATATACCGTTGAATTGTAAAGTTGGACTACTTTTTTTAATGCTGATCAGCGCTTTTAAAACCGTTGCGCAAATTCCGCAGTTGTATGATGCAGACTATCTTCCGCAGAGTTTAATGCTAAATCCCGGTAATGAAGTTGACTTTGATAAGCATTTAGGGATACCGTTATTGAGCGGAATTGGAGTAGGTGTAGGCCTGAGAAATGTTTCGGTTTACGATATCTTTCAAGTGAATGAGAATACTGAAATTAATACCCGTATTCGTGCAAAGGCAGACCAACTGACCAATAAAGATTATGGAGTGCTTCATCAGAATCTCGAAATTTTAAGTGCCGGCTTTCGGAATAAAAAAGGGAATTACATCTCTTTTGGTTGGTACGAAGCGCTAGACGCAGTTGCTTATTTTCCTAAGGATATGGCTACCCTAGCCTATGAAGGGAATCAACAAAATTTGGGCTATTCTTTTAAAGCTTCAGATATTAAAGCCAGAGCCGAAATGGTTTCTGTTTTTCATATTGGGATGAATAAAAAGATCAATGAGCGTCTTACGCTAGGCGGCCGATTTAAGATTTACAGCGGAATGCTCAGCGCTGAAAGCACAACCAACACGGGGACTTTTACGACCTATCTTACGCCAGACGGAAATAACTTTTACGAGCATCGGCTGGCGAATATTGACGGTGGACTAAAAATTGCAGGAACCGGAAGCTTTGAAGAATTTTCGCAGTCGCAAATTCTGCAAAATTCGGTCTTCAGCGGAAATTATGGAGCGGGTATAGATCTAGGTTTTTCTTATAAATTGAATGAACGCTGGGGTGTGAGCGGAAGTCTGCTAGATCTGGGTTTTATTCATTATAGCAGCAATACGTATGAGTATTATGGTGAAGGCGATTTTACGTTTGATGGTATTGAATTTATTTTCCCTTCTGTGGTTGATAATAATATGGTGATACGACCCTACTGGACCGATCTCGAGGATGAATTCAGGGAAAATATGACTTTTGACGAGCGCGCCGATATTCAATATACCGTATTGCGCCCAGTAACTTTGCTGGGAGGACTAAGCTATGCTTTTGGTGAGCGTTTAGATTGTAATTGTTTAAAGCCTGAAGAAGATCGTTTTCGGTTTAAAACAGGTTTGCAGGCTATGGCGATCAAACGACCTCGCGGAGTGCAAGCAGGGTTGACGGCATTTTTGGATGCACCACTTACTTCGTTCTTAAATACAAAACTTACATACGGAATTGATGCTTTTACCTACACAAATGTGGGCTTTCTAATTTCTGCTAAAATCCGTAGTTTTAATGTGTATTTAGCGGCAGATAACTTACTTTCATATTCAAATATTGCCGACTCAAATACAGCCAGTTTTCAAATTGGTTTACAATTAATTTCAAATAAAAACTAATGAATACAAGACACTATATTTTACTTGCGTTTATCGCTTTCATTTCGTTAACATCGGTTTCCGCGCAAGAACTAAAAGATTATAAATACATCGTTATACCGCAGAAATTTGAATTTCAGGATGAGGCCGGACAATATGAACTAAATGCGTTGACTCGTTTTTTATTCATTAAATACGGCTTTGATGCTTATTTAGAAAATGAGCAGCTTCCGGATGATCTTAATGCTTCAGGATGCAATACTCTGTATGCACGTGCAGATATTAGTGGTTTTTTGAGTACGAAAGCTTTGATCACTTTAGTGAATTGTAGAGGGAAAGAAGTTTTTGTACTTCCAGAAGGGAAAAGTAAGATCAAGGATTTTAAAGGAGGACATCAGGATGCTTTTAGGGATGCATTTGAAGAACTTGAAGAAGAATACGGGTATACGTATTCTGATGCCATCGTAGAGCGAGCAGAGCTGATAGAAGAGGTAGAAGAAGAAGAGGAAGCGCCGCAAACTCTGGTTGATGCAGTAGCAAACAATAAACCGCCAAAAAAGGAGGTTGTGGTTATAGCAATACCAAAAAATAGCGATGTGGTTATCAAGGAAGAAGTAAGCACCGCAATTGATGCAGAAACAAATAACGCGGCTACTAATGAAGCAGAAATTGAACAAGATATTAAAACGGTGTTGACTAGTGCAGATGGAGCTTTTAGTATGCGAGCGACTGCAAATGGATTTGATGTTTATGAAGGAAGTAGCAAAATAGGAACTGCTACCAAAACTTCTGCGGGGTCTTATTTAGTGAATACCTCACAATTCACTGGAGTAGGATACTACAATGGCACAGAATTCACCGTAGAACGCGAAATAAAGGGTGTAAGCGGACTGGTAAAAATGATTTTTACACAGGAGTAAATACATAGAATTACAGAGAGCCTCGTTTTAAATGTTGTTTTTCGCTGAGAGAAATAACCTTTGAAACGAGGTTTTTTTATGGCCGCGCGATAAAAGAAATAAGATCTCGAAGTAGTCTTAATAATTGTACTTGTCTCCCCAGCGGTTTTTAAGAAATTTTCTAATGCCATCTTCACGTGCGTTAGCACCGGGATCATATAGCTTTTGATTCGCGATCTCCTCCGGAAGAAATTCTTGTGCAATAAAGTTGCCCGCGCCGTCGTGAGAGTATTTATATTCATCACCATAACCCAATTCCTTCATAAGCTTAGTAGGCGCATTGCGCAAGGCAAGGGGTATAGGTAGATCGCCTGTTTGTTTAACGAGCTGCTGCGCTTTATTGATCGCCATATACGACGCATTACTTTTAGGCGAAGTAGCGAGATAGGTTACGCATTGACTCAGAATAATACGAGATTCAGGATAGCCTATTGTGGTTACAGCAGTAAACGCATTCGTCGCCATTATCAAGGCAGTTGGGTTGGCATTGCCAATATCTTCTGAGGCTAAAATGATCAAGCGTCTTGCAATAAACTTGAGATCTTCGCCACCTTCTAACATACGAGCGAGATAATAAACTGCTGCGTTGGGATCGCTACCTCTTATAGACTTTATAAAAGCTGAAATGATATCGTAGTGCTGCTCACCGGTTTTGTCATACATCACCGTATTTTGCTGTACTTTTTGCTGCACCATTGCATTAGTGATCACGACTTTTTCTGAAGTTTCGGTGGTCACTAAAAGTTCAAAAATATTCAAGAGTTTGCGGGCGTCACCACCACTTATACGCAATAGCGCTTCGGTCTCTTGCAGTTCGATATCTTTTTTGGATAATATAGTATCTTGCTGCATAGCCCGCTTTAAAAGCGCTCTGAGGTCGTCTGCAGAAAACGGATTCAAAACATATACTTGACAACGGGACAATAGTGCGGGAATCACCTCAAAACTTGGGTTTTCGGTGGTCGCGCCTATTAATGTTACCCAGCCTTTTTCAACCGCAGCCAGTAAGGAGTCTTGTTGCGATTTGCTAAACCGATGAATCTCATCAATAAACAATAACGGATTTTTTTGTGTAAACAATCCGCCGGCATTCTTAGCTTTATCAATGACTTCGCGTACATCTTTTACACCGCTGTTGATCGCGCTTAAAACATAAAACGGCCGCTTAGATTCTTCTGCAATGATAGAAGCTAAAGTCGTTTTACCCACGCCAGGCGGACCCCATAAAATCAATGATGGGATTACCCCAGATTTTATTGATGAGGTTAGCGAACCCTTGTCACCAACCAGATGTTCTTGGCTCAAATAATCGGCTAACGTTTTAGGACGTAAACGTTCGGCTAATGGTGTATTCATAGCTTCAAAAATATTTAATTGTAGCAGATAAACTGCCAGTATTTCTTACTTTATGATTTTGGCTAAAGTATTGCTAGATTACCGAATACTATGAGCGCTAAAAAACAAACGTCGGCTTTTCAATTCACCACAGGAGTGGTGTTGTATCCTTTAATAGGAGTGCTCACGCTTTGGCTGGTTTTTTGGTTTGAGTTGAAATTTGGTTTTAATTTCACCCCTTATGGCGTTTTGCCACGTGATCTGAAAGGATTGTTGGGTATCATTTTTTCACCCTTTATACATTCTAATTTGAGCCATTTGTGGCATAATAGCGTTCCTGTTTTGGTTTTGATGGCAGGGTTAATCTATTTCTATAAACCGGTGGCAGGGCGTGTGCTTTTTTGGGTAGCAATAGGTTCAGGGCTGGGAACCTGGCTTATTGGTCGCGAGGCGTACCATATTGGAGCCAGTGGCGTAGTTTATGGTCTGGCTTCTTTTTTATTCTTTAAAGGAATTTGGTCTAAACATTATAGGCTGACTGCCTTTTCCCTCATAGTGGTTTTCCTCTATGGAAGTCTGATCTGGGGAACTATGCCCATAAGAGACGGAATGAGTTGGGAGGGGCATCTTTCAGGATTTGTAACCGGACTGGTTTTAGCTTTTGTGATTAAATCGAAAATAGCAAAGCCCGTAAAGTATGTTTGGGAAACCGAAGCTTATAATCCGGAGGACGATCCTTTTTTACAGCAATTTGATAAAGATGGAAACTTTATTGATCCGCCTCTGGAAGAGGATGATGACGAAGATCGACTTACTTAAGGCGTTGTCTCACAACTTCATAGAGAAATGCACCACATGCTACCGAAACATTTAGCGAACTAATAGTACCTGCCATAGGTAGTTTTGCTTTGTGATCTACCAATTTTAATACACCGGGAGTAACTCCTTTTCCTTCACTTCCCATAACAAGCGCAGTTGGTGAAGAATAATCTAAATCGTAAATAGAATCGTCAGTCTTTTCGGTTGCTGCCACAATCTGTACTCCAGAACCTTGCAAGTAGAATAATGCATCCTTGATATGGTCAACTTTACAAATGGGTATGTTGAAGATCGCTCCTGCTGATGTTTTTACCGTATCGTCAGTTACCGGTGCTCCTCCTGATTTAGGAATGATAATCGCATCAACTCCCGTGCATACTGCAGTTCTGATAATTGCGCCAAAATTTCTAACGTCAGTGAGCTGATCTAGAAGTAAAAATAGGGCTGGCTTATCACCGGCGAGAACCGCTTCAGCAGTAGCTTCAAATTCAGCAAATTGAATAGGGGAGATGGTCGCAATTGCACCTTGATGATTTTGGTCTGAAAGTTTGTAGAGCTTTTCCTGCGGAACATATGAAACAGAAATACCATGCTCACGAATCAACTTTTCTAATTCCTTAGAAAGCGGATTGCTTAATCCTTTTTGAAGATAAATCTTACCAATTTCTTTACCTGCTTGAATCGCTTCGATGATTGCGCGGGTTCCGTAGATGTTTGTGCTTTTTGACATAGGGCAAAGATAAGTTGGTTATTTAAGATGCAGAAATAAAAAAGCCACCTAAAAGGTGGCTTTTCAAAATCAAATAATAACTTAAAAATTAGTTTACGTCCCAGAATAATTTACTCAAGATCGTATCCCCGTTACCTAAATCAGCTGCAGCTGCTGCGCGGTTTTCACCGTTAAGCGTTTGCAGGATTTGCGGGTATCTTAAACGGAAAGGTAAATCCGTTACGCCATTTACACCAGATTCAAAGGTGTAAGACTCAATTCTGTTTCCTTCTGCTTGAGCGTCCACTTGATTTTGTGGTAAGTCAACTGTATCTCCAGGTACTAAAAGTACATTAGGATAACCAGTTCTTCTATACATTGCGTAAGCAGTATTAGGTTGCATATATAAAGCTACATACTTTTGGTTAAGTACGTTTTCTTCAGAAGCGGCAGGCAAAGTGCTTACAAAAGCAGTGATGTCTGCATCAGCAACACCCCATTTTTCCATAGAAGCACGTACACCTTCTTCGTAGTTCGCTTGATCAAATCCATTCTCTTCAGAAAGGATAAAAGCAACTTCAGAATATTCCATAAGTACCTCACCGTAATCTGGTCTTAGAACTTTACTACTCATAAACGAGTAAGAAGTAGAAGGAAGTGCATTCATATTTCTAAAAGCGTATGGAGCTCCTACATAGTCAGCAGGGTCATCACTTGTAGTATAGTTGTCATCTTTTACATCTTCAATACCTACTGAAATAGGTGCTGCCATCTCAAATAATCTTGGGTCAAGACCAAAGTTACCAGTCTCACCTTTTAATAGGTTGATAAATGGAGCAGTTACTGCAAAGTCAGTTCTACCAATGAAGGCTCTCCACCAAGGTGAAGCGTTTAGATCTACTGTTTCGTAGCTCTGAACAGCGTTATCAGCATTAGAAGTCATTACACCAGACTGAATAGCGGCATTAATAGCGCTAGTAGCAGTTGTAGGGTCTACATCACGAAGATTGTTTGCAACTCTTAGAATTAAAGAGTTTGCAAATTTTTTCCATTTTGCAGCATCACCACCAAAAATGTTATCACCAGATGTAAACACAGCAGCATTAACATTGATCATATCTGCAGATTCTCTTAATTCATTTAAAATATCTGCATAGATCTCTTCTTGAGGAGCAAATACAGGATTTAAATCGTCGTCTACAGCAAGTGCTTGAAAATTCTCATTATCCGAACCATAAGAATAGTAAGGTACATCACCAAAGAAATTAGTCAACTCGTAAAACATATAGGATAACATAATACGAGAAGCTGCAATCTGGTTGTCATTATCCCCTGAAGCAGCGGCGTCTGCCATTGTTGCTTCATCAGTGTTAAGGTCAATGATTGATTTAAAGTCTGTTGCAACTAGGTAAGTATTTTGGTAAATACTTTCTGCTGAAGACTCACGATATAAATAACGATCTTCATCAGCATAGGCTGTTTGTCCCCAATATTCTACCCAGTTCTGAGTTAAACGTCCTGAGTTAAAAGCGTTTCGGCTAAAGTCGATATAGCTTTTAGTTGCAGATGCAAAAATATTTGCAGTAGGTACGAGCTCAGGGTCGTTAGGGTTTAGGTTAACTTCTTCTAAGCCATCATCACAAGAACTAAATCCCGCCGAGATGACGAGCATTAATAAGATTATAAATTTATTTTTCATCTTTTTCTTAAAATTTTAATTGAACGTTAAGTCCGTAAGAACGTGTTGATGGTAAAGAACCACCTTCAGAACCTTGAATGTTACCACTACCTGTAGTTGCGATTTCTGGATCAAAGTTGTCATTGTCTAGACCCCATACAAGTAGGTTTCTACCAAATGCAGTAAGTCTTACTTCACTAAATGCATTACCAATCCAGTTTTTAGGTAGGTTGTAACCAAGAGTTACTTCACGTAATTTCCAGTAAGAAGCATCAAATACGTTTTGTGCATCATTACCAAAATAGAAATCAGTACCATATTGCTGTGCAGAAATTACTTGCGTATTTTCAGCAGTATTTGATACTGTGTAAGAACCGTCATCATTATAAGTTACATCACCAGTTACACCAGGAAGAATTAAACCTTCTTCACGAATGTTATTAGCGGCAGTTTGCTCTAAGATACCAGAGTAGTTACCCCAAATGTTGGTCAATGAGCGGTATACACCACCTTTTTGTCTGTCAATTAATACGCCTAAGCTGATACCTTTATAGGTAAAAGTGTTGCGAATACCCATATTGTAATCAGGTAAGATAGAACCAAGGTTTTCTACGTTTTGAGTTTCAGCATAGCTACCATTTGAGTTTACAACGCGATTACCAGCATCATCATAAACGTAGTTAGTACCACGAATTTGACCGTAACGCTCACCTACAACTGCATTTAAAGAAACACCGTTAAAAGGGAAACTTGCTAGCTGAAGTGTTTCAAGACCTTGAGCTAAGCTAAGTAGCGTGTTTTCGTTCTTAGCAAAGTTCCAAGTAACATCCCAAGAAAAATCCTCAGTCATTATCGGGGTAGCATTTACAAGAATCTCGATACCTTTATTTTCCAATTCACCAGCATTAAGAACTGTAGAAGTAAATCCTGTTGAAGGATCAACTTGTACTGGAGTAATCAAATCTTTAGTTAGCTCATTGTAATACGTTACATCAAAACCTAAACGTCTATTGAAGAAAGATGCTTCAACACCAAATTCATAGGTGCGCTTCTCTTCTGGTAAAAGGTTAGGGTTTTTATTACTGCTAACAAGAGTAAATGGTACTGAACCTAAGAAAGGATTACTTCCTGTAAATACATTGCTTAATTGATAAGGGCTTGTATCACTACCAACTTCAGCATAACCAGCTCTTACTTTTAAGAAAGAAAGCCAGTCTGCATTAATAAATTGAGATGCAATAAAACTACCACTTACAGATGGGTAGAAGTATGAGTTATTCTCTGCAGGTAGAGTAGAAGACCAGTCATTACGACCAGTTACTGTTAAGTAAGCAAAATTGTCATAACCTAAAGAAACAGAACCAAATAAACTGTTTATCTGACGCTGAGAATCACTTTCACTAACAGTTGGGTTATCTACAGAGTTACTTAAGTTGTAGAATCCTGGAACTACAAGACCTCCATTAGTATTAGCACCTAAGAAGTGATATTCGTTAACCCTTCTATTACCACCTACAAAGGCGTTGATGCTTAATTTGTCTTCAAAAACAGATTTGTCAAAGTGTAATCTTCCCTCATAGTTGATCTCTTGAAAATCGCGATCACTTTCTGAGTAAGAAGCTTGTGCTTGAGAACCAACAGCTGTTCTTTGATTAATTCTAAAGTCATAAGTATCACCATATACTTTAGCTACCGCATAGAAATCATCAGTAAAGTTATAAGTAGCACCTACAGTACCATACCAACGTGTTCTTTTATCCTCTGCTGTATTTTCATTAAGTACCCAGTATGGGTTATCTGTATACTGTGGAAGAGGATCATTGTAAGCTCTTCTGTTCCAAGTTCTCTGGCGACCATCTGCAGTTTTATATGCCTTAAGACGATCATAGTCTAATGAAGTTTGACCAAATTGATACAACTGAAGAATTACACTTTCTCCTGTATAACCTGAAGCTGGTCTGTTAAAACCATCAGTTACTGTAAAGTTTACCGAAGCATCTACTTTTAATTTATCACCAATTTTAGTTGAACCATTAAAGTTAATACTGGTTTTATTCAGTTTAGTATTTGGTAAAATACCTTCAGTCTGCGTATTGTTGATAGACATACGCATGTTAGAATCTTCTCCCGCTTGAGAGAATGCTACACCATTATTATAAGAATACCCCGTTTTGAATAAAGTGCTACCGTCATTAGCAGGAGCTACCCAAGGTCTAGTTTGTAAATAGCCAGGAGTTCCTGGTTCAAAAGCATCCCAATGTAAAACTGGTTGTCCTTCATATCTTGGTCCCCAAGATTCATCAGTTGCATAATCAACTAAATTGTATGTAGTACCATTAATAGTAGCTTGGTTAAAGCCGCCTTGGTCACCAATAGTGTAGTTACCACCTCCACCGCCGTAGAGTTTTTGAGTTTGTGGTAGAATGTTTACTTCTTCAAAAGTGATACCTGTGTTTACAGTTACTTCACCTTTGCCTTTTTTACCTGATTTGGTAGTGATTTGAATAACCCCGTTAGATGCACGTGATCCGTAAAGTGCTGCTGCTGCACCACCTTTAAGAACGTTCATACTAGCAATATCATCAGGGTTGATGTCAAAACCAGTATCACCAAAATCACGACCACCTCCACCATTTTGGGTAGATGTACTGTTGTAGTTACTGTTGTCTAATGGGATACCGTCAACTACAATTAAAGGTCTGTTTTCTTGTGTGATAGAACCAATACCGCGGATTAAAATTCTTGAAGAACCTCCTAAGTTACCACTTGCATTAGAAATTTGAACACCTGCAACTTTACCAGAAAGCGCATTAAGTGCATTACTATTTCTTGTTTGTGTAAGTTCTTCACTGCTTACCTCCTGAGTTGCGTATCCTAAAGATTTCTTTTCTCTAGAAATACCTAAAGCAGTTACAACTACTTCATCAAGAGCTTCACCTGCAGTTAGACTCACATTAATTGTGCTTGAGGCTCCTACTACTTGTTCAGAATCTCCAAAACCTACGTATGAAAAGACTAAGGTCTGACCCTGAGATGCAGAGATTGCATAATTACCATCAAAATCAGTTTGTGTACCTGTAGTAGTGCCTTGAATTACGATGTTAACACCGGGAAGTGGCACTCCACTTCCATCAGTAACCGTACCGGTTACTTCTTTGGTTTGTGCAAACGAGAATTGCACCACTAACGCTAAGAATAGCGTTAGCAATCCAGTAAATTTAATTTTCATGTTATTGTTTATTTGAATTAGCCGAGGGCGAATTTGTAGAAATAATATTCAATAAACAATTTATTTGTCATAAAATTTTAATAGATGGTTGTTGTATATTCATTAAAAAAGGTGTTTTAATGAGAAATATTTATCATCAAGGATGGTTTATTTGTGTTAATTACAAAAAATGCAAAAGTTGTGTTAATTAAAAGTATAAGGTGTTGTGGTTGTTTTATTTAAGAGTGTTTACATTATGTTAATTTAAAATTTATTAAATCGTTATAGTGATGAAATTTGATAACTGTTTGAATTAGATCTTAATAGTAATTTGATTTTTATTTTCAATCTATAAAAATAAAAAAGCCTGCAATTTTACTTGCAGGCTTCCTTTTCGATTATTGGCTAATAATCTCTACGTGGTTTCTTATAATTATTGTGCACACACTGTGATAGGTAATAAGCCAGATGCTTGCTCACCAAAATCACCAGAATCGTACACTAAATCTCCGTTAGGTGCATATACCTCGAAGCGAATCTCACCATAGTTATCACCTGGGAAGTTCCATTCTGCACTTACTGTGCCTTCTGGTATAGTAACAGTTGCCACGCCCTCGTAACCATCATTTGGTGTACAACCTCCTTGACTTTCATCTAGGAATGCTCCGGAGTTACACCCTCCATAAGGGGAGCATAAACCAACTTCTAAAGTTGTGCTATCTAAAACAATAGTGATTCCTGAGCCACCATTACCACAATCAGTTTGCCATCCATCTCCATAAGAATCAAACATTCTAACGGTATAGTCACCAGGTTCTGGAGAGCAGGTTAATAATGCATTGTATTGAAATGGCGCCTTAAAGAATACACCTGTCAATACACCTGAACTACTTTCTGGCCCTAAAGATCTACCATCTGTAAGGTTTAATACAAGTTCAAAAATGAACACATCACCAGCGGTGTATTCACTGTCAGTAATTCCCATTGCGCTAATAGCTTCTCCGAAAGTAGCGGTCAATGTAGCTCTTGGTAAACCTACAGGCCCTTCAGTGAAGTCAGATGCAGGAACCGTTTTTACTAGGCTTCTGTTTGGATCTGAAGTTCCATTATCGCTTGTAAGGTCTCTAAGTGAAACGTAGATGTCAACACTCTCCATAAGTCCACCGTCTAATTCATCTTGCTCTTCTACGGTCACTGCGAAAGTTGATGTAGGGTCACTAGAGTTTAGAGATGCATTAATAACTTCAATAGTTCTTAATACAGCGCCTTTTTCGTAATCTAAAACAGTATAGATTGCATTATCTGGGTCATCATCACAAGAAACTGTGTTGAAGACGAGCCCTAGAATAAGTATGTATTTTAAAATATTTTTCATCTTCATATAATTTTAGTTTGCAGGGTTAGTAACTCCGGCATCCCAGAATACCTGCGTTAAATTGTCTTGTCGCTGACTAACATTTGGGTTAGCATTAACCTCACTTGATGGGTAAAGAAGTGTTCTAGGGAATGGTCCTGGATTTGGATCAATGTTTCTTGCCAAAGTTCTTGGATACCCAGTTCTTCTTATAAAATTAAATGCATCTGCACCACCGCCATACATAGCGATGAAAAATTGTTCACCTAGGATGTCTAGTTTAGATTTTTCTACAGGCCAGTCAAATGCATCTAATGCAGTGTTCTCATCGGCATCAGAGAACTCGTCAGTAATATCAGCTATAAATTCTGAAATATCTTCTGCAGTAGGAGCCAGACTTGTGTCTGCTGTAGGATCTGTAAACGTGGTAACATAGTTCACAGATTCTGTTACACCAGCTTCAAAAGCATCTTCTGCTGGATCATCCTGCCCAAGCATTAGATATGCTTCAGCTCTCCAGAATTCTACATATGACGAAAGAATAATAGGCTCTATACCTGCACCTCCGGCACCGCGACCAAGACCTACAGCTGCATCATAAAACGTGATGTTGCTTTGATCTGGATTTAAAATTACCCAATCTAAATTGTCATCAAATCGACCTCCAGCTGGATAAACTCCTGTTGCTGTTCTTGTAAATGAATCTGGCGGAATACCTTCATTGTTACCGTGTATTCTTCCCCAATATCCTAAGCGCATAGAACACCAATAATCTTCTTGCTCTGTAAATTCTAAGTGCGATGGTACGTCTTGTGCAGAGCAAGCTAACGATGCTGCGTCTACTGCGCCGTCATACAAATAGTAATTTTCATCAGCTTCCCAGAATAATAGGGTGAAGCTACCTGGAGTAACCGCATTTTGACGGTAGAAGTAATATCTTCTTCGTGGGTCATCATTACCTGAGAAGTCCCCGTAGGTACCTGCCATAAGATTCATTAACCAGTTAGATCTATAAAGACCTGCTCCACTATCAGTGTAATCACTTGCGTAATCAGGATGACGTGTATCTGGTTGCTGTAAATTAGTGCCATAAGCGAAGGTGAAATTATCTTCAGCGCTTTCGATTACGTTGGTAGCGTTGATTACACCATTGTAGTCACCGGTAGTTAACGCGGCTCTCATTTTAAGTGTATTGATAAACTTGATCCATTTACCTCCATCGCCTTCGTAAAAAAGGTCTGTAGATGTCCCAACGCTAGCTCCTTGTAACAGAGAAGAAGCTTCGTTTAGTAAGCTTAGTGCAGCGTCATAAACAGCTGCATCATCGTCTAGATTAGGGTTGGGAAAATCTAGAGGCATATTTGCTTCACTCCAAACAATGTCACCAACATAATCTACAAGTAGCATCATAAGGTGTGCTTGCATTGCTTTTGATGCACCAAGAATATAATCATAAGAACCATCAGTGTTTGATTCTTCAATTACTGCAATATCCGGGTTCATCGAACTGAATAAATTTCCCCAAGGTCCATTAAGGGTTCCGCTTCCGTAGTTATTAAAATAGATACGACCACTCATATAGTCAATTCTACCAAGCTGCGCGCCAATATTATTAAATGACGACACGCCATTACGGTAACTCAATTGCACACTGTTAAACAGAAGTGATGGGTTGGCCTGATCAGGGCTCAGAGAGTTAGGGTTTTCTAGCATTTCGAGCTCTACCGTCTCGCAACTCTGAAAGACTGTAAGGGCTGAAAGAAACGCTATAAATAAAACATTATATATTTTTTTCATATTAAAAATTTTTAGTAGATGCTTTTTAAGTTAAGTGCTTCTACGATTAGCTTAGAATGTAGCTTTTACGCTCAAACCATATCTTCTAGAACTAGGTCCATTTAGATAGTCAAATCCACGCCCGTTACCTACACCAATACCAGCTACGTTAGGATCAAAATTAGCGCGATCTGGAGTGTTGTATGCGTCATACCATAAGTTATATCCGGCAGCAGTAATCGATAAAGTGCCAAAAGGAGTTTTTTCCAACCACTTTTTAGGCATTGTATAACCTAGGGATAGCTCCTTAAGACGAATTACAGAAGCATCATAGATTCTCAACTCGCTAGGACCAAAAAGAACATTATCAAAATAGAATGAAGAGTTGTCTAGCTGCTGTCTGTTAGGAGATCCGTCAGCTAAAACACCAGGAAGAATAAAAGGCTCTCTACGATCCGGGTTTATTAAACCACGACCTAGCAACGTACCTATTGTCTGAGAGTAAATGTCTCCACCGCTTACGTGGCTTACTTGAAAACCTAGCGTAAGATTCTTATAAGAAATAGTGTTGATAAAGTTCATTACATAATCAGGGTTAGGATTACCGATGATAGGTGCTATAGAACGAGCTCCTGGAGTATCGGCATTTACCTCATTTCCTGCATCATCAATATAAACCTCAGTCTCTGATACGTAAAAACCATCATTACCTACTACAAATGAACCATTATCATCTCTAAGAATTCTGCTTCCTACGATAACCCCTAGTTGTTCACCTTGAATTGCAGCATTACCTAAATTAGAGAATCCTGCATAAACTATCTGGTCACTACCAAGTTCGGTAACTATTTGCTTATTGGTAGTGAAGTTCACTCTGGAGTTCCAGCTGAATCCACTAGGCTCTGCACTTTTAAATATGTCAACCCCTAGGTCAACTTCCCATCCGGTTCCTTCAACCTTTCCGATGTTACCCGTTGTGCCGGTATAACCTGAAGATGTTGATAATGGGATTCCTACAATCTGGTCTTTAGTTGTACGATCGTAATATGATAAGCTAACATCTAAACGGTTTTTTAGCAATCTTGCATCAAAACCTACTTCCCATTCGCTGATCAACTCAGGTCTTAGATTTGGATTAGCAAGAGCGTCGCTAACACCATTGGTAACAATTCCTGAAGCTCCACCAACAGCTCCACCAGAAACTTGAGTTGATTGATTGATAGTATTTACGGTTGGGTATCCTGTAGGGAACCCTGCAGAAGAACCAAGACCGGCTCTTAATTTAAGGTAATTTAGTCCTAGGCTGTTCCCTCCGCCAAAACCTTCAAATGCAGAAGTTGGAATGAAAGAGGCGCTAACACTAGGGTAAAACTGACTGTTGTTTTCTGCGATCAAGTTTGAGATCCAGTCATTTCTTCCGGATAGCGATAAGTATAAGAAGTTATCATACTCAAATGAAAGATCACCAA
Organism: Leeuwenhoekiella palythoae; assembly: GCF_900130045.1. Lineage (GTDB taxonomy): Bacteria > Bacteroidota > Bacteroidia > Flavobacteriales > Flavobacteriaceae > Leeuwenhoekiella > Leeuwenhoekiella palythoae. The sequence goes on along the minus strand of NZ_FQXT01000005.1, from coordinate 174,034 downwards.
ATAAACCAATTGTGTTTCTCTTTTGAGAAAACTGAATAGGTAGCTGGTTTTCAAAGTTGAAGTGTCTCTGAACGTCATAAACGATTTGAGCAGAGCTCGAAACCCCTTGTCTGTCGTAGTATTCTCCTAATGTACTTCCTCCTAAAAGAAAGCTAACATTTAATTTTTGATCAGCTGTTAAGTCGTAATTACCAGATACCGCAGCATAGTGATTAAAAGTAGTGCTGTTGTTATCCCAAGTGTCATAGTAACCAAAACGGTCAGCATCACTGTTAACTCCTCCTTTATTTGCGTAAGAGTGGTTACGTTCGTTATAGATATCAATACCACCTCTATAGAGTACACTTACATTATCGTTGAACTCGTAAGAAAGTTGTGCATTACCAAAAACACGATTGGTAAGCTGACCATTCTGTGCATTTTTAACAGTCCATCGTGGGTTTACAATGTCGTTTCCATTACGGTAATAGATACTACCACCTGTTTCGGGGATTTCAAAAGGTAAGCCCATTAAGTCAACACTTATGGGGGTGAAGAATACCTGACCAAATACAGATAAACCATAATTTGCGTTACCATCACTAGCTGCAACCGGAGGTGTTTTAAAATCAGTGCGTGAATAGTTTAAAATACCGGTTACTGTAAATTTGTTGCTCAATTTAGCGAGTCCACCAACAGAAAGTGTGTTTCTGGTAAGGCTGTTGCCAGGGGTGAAACCTTGATCATCTGTATGCCCGAAGTTTACGTTGAAAGACATGTTACCATCATTTGAAGCGCCTCTGATGTTCAAGGAGGTATTGCTTACACTACCAGTTCTAAAAAAGTTCTCTACACTAGCGTAGGGTCTGTAAGCATAGTCAACCCCTTGGAAGGATTGATACAATTCGTTCTCTCCGCCTAAAAAGTTACTTAAGAAGGCGTTTGTGGCATATGGATGCGGAACATTTCCGTTAGCATCGATAATTCCAGCGGGATCATTTAAATATCCGTCAACTCCTGTTGCATTGAAGTTTGGTCCGTAGTTACTGAAAAACCAACCAAAAGACTGGTTAAAACCACCACCATAATTCTGTTGGTAATCAGGAAGGGATGCGATCTCGTTGAAAAAGAAAGACTGATTTAAAGTGATTTCTGTTTTCTTTTTTGAAGACTGCCCGCTGTTTGCTTTCGTTGTAATTAAGATAACACCGTTACGCCCGTCAGTTCCATAAAGTGTTGCGGCAGCAAGACCTTTAAGAACAGTAACGCTTGCGATGTTGTTGGGATCAATATCTAAGAAACGGCTCGAACCAGTATTACCATTCACAAAACTCCCTGAAGAATTAGTGTCACTGGCAAAGGGAACACCGTCAACCACAAAAAGCGCTTGGTTGCTTCCGTTAATAGAGGTGTATCCTCTAATAACTACGTTTGTTGCAGATCCTGATGTACCATTTTGTGCGGTGATCTCAACACCAGATGCTTTACCTGAGAGTACACGAGCAACATCAGATTCGGGACGCTGTTCAAGAGCTTCAGAAGATACTTCGCTTACAGCATAACCGAGTGCTTTTTTCTCCCTTTTAATTCCTTGGGCGGTTACTACTACTTCTTCTAAAGCTTCTCCAGCGGCAAGCTGAACATCAATTGTAGATGAAGTTCCTACGGTTACGTCTTGAGGAGAAAAGCCAACATAGCTAAATGTAAGCACATCTCCCGTAGATGCTTCAATAGAATACAATCCATCAAAATCTGTTTGTGTTCCGGTTGTCGTTCCAGAGATGAGGACGTTAACTCCTGGCAGCGGAACTCCGCTATCATCGGTTACCGTTCCAGAAATTGTTCTGGTTTGCGCAAAAGAAACTTGCACAACTAATGCTAGGAATAACATTAGAAATCCTTGTAATCGTTTTTTCATGTTTAATATTTATTTGAATTAGCCGATGTTAAAAATGATTAAAAAAAAGCATCAACACAACATTTTAAATCATAAAATTTAATTTTTTGTTAAATTAAATAGCATTATATGTTAATTATGATAATTCTATAAAATTTGGATTATTAAATAAGAATACTTCATTATTGAGTATTTTTAACTAATTAAAACTGTTAAATAGGTTAAATCGTCAGAAAGACTATATCTTACGAAAAATGTAATTGTGGTTGTTTTAGAATTGTGTTAACAGGGTTAAATGTAGGATTGTGTTGCTGAATTTTGGCGTGTTGCCTAGGGTGGTTCCGTTAGCGAAGTTCAGTTTCAAAGTGCCGCTTTGTGTGACTATTGAGGCGCCAAGACCGATAGAGTAGAGGTGGTTTTCTGAATTGTTGATATGATTCTTGCTATAGGCTAGATCAAAAATGCTATTAATGGTTAATCCATTTGTGAGGACTTGTCTAAACTCTGTTAGTAGGGTGGAGTAGGTGCTAGAGAAAATGCTGTTTTCTTTAAAGCCGCGGAGTGTTTTTATGCCGCCAAACCGAAACAGCTCGTTTTCATAATAATCTTCAGAGTTGAGAATACTGGTATTGCTTTCTAAGTAGAGTTGCTGTTTAGAGGAGATTGTAAAGGTTTTTAATGCTTCAATTGTTGTGAAAAATTGACTATTAGTATTTTGGTCTATTCTTCGTGCGCCTCCTATGTCAATTTTGAACTGAGTGATTTGAGGGAGAAGTATATAGTTCTTTCTGTTTGTATAAGTCAACCCTAGGCTTAGGCTGTTTTTGGTAAACGGATTGCTGTCTGGTGTCGAAGTGGTGACATTGGAGCTGGTGTGATTGTATGTGGTGTTGATGCTAAGGTTTTGTGCGGCTTGAAATTCGGCTGAAAGGGATTGTGAGGTGTTAGAGAATAAGCTGTCTTGTCTAAAAAGATTAAAGTTGGCGCTTAGGCTAATTGGGGATTTAAAAAGGTAGGGGAGTCTGGCGGAAAGCTCTAGGATTTGTTGGTTGTCACCGTTGCTCTTGTAATAGAAGCCAAGGGATTCTCCGTAATTGAAGTTGTTTGTTAATTGAAGATCTATGACTCCGTCTATTCTCAATTTATTAGTTTCTTCATCTGAGGCAAAGCCTATAAAACCTTCAAATTGATTGATGTTATTCTTCTCTATATATAGATATAGGTTGGTGCTATCTTTAGTGAAAAGGATTTCGGGAGGTTTTGTTTGGGTGGTAAAAAGGAGGTTGTTAAGATTGTCTGTTTTTTTTTGAATTTCAGATCTGTTGAATGTTTTTGTGGTGTCTAATCTGGCGTAGTGTTTTAGAAATGACTTTGGAAACTTGGGGTATCCTTTTATTAAGAAGTTAGAAACTTTACGTTGTTGTTTTCTTTCAAGATGTAGTTCTGCTGTGAGTTTATTGTTGTCTAAGCGTATATTTTTTAAGCTGGTGGTGGATAGTGGATGTCCTGCGTCGGTTTCCTTTTTGGTAATGTTTTGAAGGAATGCGGGGAGTTTAGTTGTGACAAGTGATTTTTTTTTAGTGAAGTCTAGTTGAAGGTTTTTGTCTTTTATATATAATGTGATCGAATCTGATCTGTTTCCGGGCGTTACTTTAATGAGTTGGTTGTTTTTTGTTAATGAAACTATGTGTTGAAAGTAGCCTTCTTTGTAGAGAGAGTCTTTTAGTCTGTTGAGTGACTCTTGTGCTTCTGAGAAGGAGTCAAATTCTGCTTTCAAGCCAAATGTCTTCAGTAAATCTTTTTCTGTTTTTTCTGAATCAACAATTTGTAGGTGTATTTTTTGGCCGAATAAAGAGCTTCCTATCAATAGGGTGGCGTAAAAGATAATGAGATTCAGCTTCAAGATTGCGATTTATTAGTAGGGTTTGGTGTGCGGTTTTTCAATATCTGAAAAATACCTTTGAAAATTAATGATTTAAGTGTTGAAATACTTAAATTATTTTGTAGCTTTGCACACCCTTAGAAAAGGGCTATTATAATAACTATAATTTAGGTAAAAGGAAATTATGCCAACAATTTCACAATTAGTACGAAAAGGAAGAGCCAAAATAACCAAGAAGAGTAAATCGGCTGCTTTGGATTCGTGCCCACAACGCCGCGGGGTTTGTACCCGTGTGTACACCACTACGCCTAAGAAACCTAACTCAGCGATGCGTAAAGTAGCGCGTGTTAGATTAACTAACGGTAAAGAGGTGAATGCATACATTGGTGGTGAAGGACACAATTTACAAGAGCACTCGATAGTATTGGTTAGAGGTGGAAGGGTAAAAGATTTGCCAGGTGTTAGATATCACATTGTACGTGGAGCTTTGGATACAGCAGGTGTTCAGGGAAGACTACAGCGTCGTTCTAAGTATGGAGCAAAACGCCCTAAGAAGTAATTAAAAACTTTTAAAGAGAAGAAATGAGAAAAAGACAGGCCAAAAAAAGACCACTTTTACCAGATCCTCGTTTTAACGATCAGCTGGTTACGCGTTTCGTTAACATGATGATGTGGGACGGTAAGAAGTCGGTAGCCTTTAAAATCTTTTACGATGCAATGGATATCGTAGAAGAGAAGAAAAACAACGAAGAAAAAACTGCTTTAGAAGTTTGGAAAGATGCATTGTCTAATGTTATGCCTCACGTTGAAGTGCGTAGCCGTAGAGTAGGTGGTGCAACCTTTCAGATCCCTATGCAGATCAGACCAGATCGCAAGATTTCTACTGCGATGAAATGGTTGATTAGTTTCGCTAGAAAGCGTAATGAAAAATCAATGGCTTCTAAGTTAGCTGCGGAAATTTTAGCTGCTGCTAAAGAAGAAGGTGCTGCTGTTAAAAAACGTACAGATACTCATAAGATGGCAGAAGCAAATAAAGCATTCTCTCACTTTAGATTCTAATAAAAATGGCACAAAGAGATTTAAAATTTACAAGAAATATAGGTATTGCGGCTCACATTGATGCGGGTAAAACTACAACTACTGAGCGTATACTTTATTATACTGGTGTGAGCCATAAAATAGGTGAGGTGCACGATGGTGCGGCTACTATGGACTGGATGGAGCAAGAGCAAGAGCGTGGTATTACTATAACTTCTGCTGCTACTACTTGTACTTGGAAGTTCCCTATGGAAAATGCTCAGCCACTTCCTGATACAAAGGATTATAACTTCAATATAATTGATACTCCGGGACACGTTGATTTTACTGTAGAGGTAAACCGTTCATTACGTGTTCTTGATGGTCTTGTGTTCTTGTTTAGTGCGGTTGATGGCGTTGAGCCTCAGTCTGAAACTAACTGGAGACTTGCTGATAACTACAAAGTGCCACGTATGGGCTTTGTAAACAAAATGGACCGTCAAGGTTCAAACTTCTTGGAGGTTTGTAAGCAGGTTAAGGAGATGCTAGGTTCTAATGCAGTGCCTATCGTTCTTCCTATTGGGGAAGAAGCAGACTTTAGAGGGATTATCGATCTTGTGAAAAACCGTGCGGTTGTATGGCACGATGAAACTCAAGGTTCAACTTTCGATGTTGTTGAGATTCCTGAGGAGTTGAAAGAAGAAGCAAAAATGTATCGTGGTATGTTGATCGAAGAGGTTGCTGCTTACGATGAGAACTTGCTTGAGAAATTTATGGAAGATGAAGATTCTATTACTGAAGATGAGGTGCACGCTGCGCTTCGTGCAGCTGTAATGGATATGTCTATCATTCCTATGATCTGTGGTTCTGCTTTTAAAAATAAAGGTGTTCAGTTCTTATTAGATGCTGTGTGTCGTTACTTGCCTTCTCCTGTAGATAAGGAAGGTATTAAAGGTATTAATCCAGATACTGAGAAAGAAGAATTGCGTAAGCCTGATGTAACTGCACCTTTCGCAGCATTAGCGTTTAAAATTGCTACAGACCCATTTGTTGGTCGTTTAGCATTCTTCCGCACCTATTCAGGTCGTCTAGATGCAGGTTCTTATGTATTGAACAACCGTTCAGGTAACAAAGAGCGTATTTCTCGTATCTATCAAATGCACTCTAATAAGCAAAACGCTATTGATTTTATCGAGGCTGGTGATATTGGTGCGGCTGTAGGATTTAAAGATATTAAGACTGGTGATACATTATCAGATGAGAAACACCCAATCGTACTTGAGAGTATGGAGTTTCCTGATCCGGTAATTGGTATCGCTGTTGAGCCTAAAACTAAGGCTGATGTTGATAAATTAGGTATGGCTTTGGCTAAGTTGGCAGAAGAAGATCCAACATTCCAAGTGCGTACAGATGAGGCTTCAGGTCAGACTATTATTTCTGGTATGGGTGAGCTTCACTTAGATATTATTGTAGATCGTCTTAAGCGTGAGTTTAAGGTAGAGGTTAGCCAAGGTCAACCACAGGTTGAGTATAAAGAGGCTATCACTCGTGTTGCAGATCACAGAGAGGTTTACAAGAAGCAGTCGGGTGGTCGTGGTAAATTCGCAGATATCGTATTTACTTTAGAGCCTGCTGAAGAAGGTAAAGTTGGTTTGGAGTTCGTTAACGAAGTAAAAGGTGGTAACGTTCCTAAAGAATATATTCCTGCTGTTGAAAAAGGATTTAAGACTGCAATGATCAATGGTCCATTAGCTGGGTTTGAAGTTGATGCTATGAAAGTTACACTTAAGGATGGTTCTTTCCACCCTGTGGATTCTGATGCATTATCTTTTGAACTTGCTGCAAAACTAGGATTTAAAGCAGCTGCTAAAGCCGCTGGAGCTGTAGTTCTTGAGCCAATGATGAAAGTAGAGGTTATCACTCCTGAAGAAAATATGGGTGATATTGTAGGTGACCTTAACCGTCGTCGAGGACAAATGAGTAGTATGGGTGACCGTGCTGGAGCGAAAGTTGTGAAAGCAATCGTACCGCTTTCTGAGATGTTTGGTTATGTGACTACTTTACGTACGCTTTCTTCTGGTCGTGCAACTTCTACAATGGAATTTTCACACTATGCAGAAACTCCTTCTAATGTATCTGAAGAAGTAATCGCTGCAGCTAAAGGAACTGCTAACGCTTAATTTACTAAGACATGAGTCAGAAAATCAGAATAAAACTTAAATCTTACGATCATAACTTAGTAGATAAGTCTGCTGAGAAAATCGTAAAAACGGTAAAAAGTACCGGTGCTGTAGTAACTGGGCCAATCCCACTTCCTACTCACAAAAAAATCTTTACTGTATTACGTTCTCCACACGTAAACAAGAAATCTCGTGAGCAGTTTGAGCTTAGCTCTTACAAGCGTTTACTTGATATCTACAGTTCATCTTCAAAAACCATCGATGCGTTAATGAAGCTTGAATTGCCAAGTGGGGTTGAAGTAGAGATCAAGGTATAATTCTCATTCCGTATAGCGGAATAACATGTCCTGAGCTGCGAGCGAGGGAAAAACGGATAAAAATACATTCAGGGTCGAAGGTATTTTGACCCTGTTTTATTTCGATGAAAATCGAAGTTTAAATAAGTAAAATAGTAATAATCAATAATAATTAATATGTCTGGGTTAATTGGAAAAAAAGTAGGTATGACCAGCATCTTTGATGAGAATGGGAAGAATATTCCTTGTACCGTTATCGAAGCAGGTCCCTGCGTTGTTACCCAAGTCAGAACCGAAGAGGTTGACGGGTATAGTGCTCTTCAATTAGGTTTCGATGACGCAAAGACTGCAAATAAAGCTGCTCAAGGCCACGCCAAGAAAGCAGGTACAGTTGCAAAGCGTAAAGTTGTCGAGTTCCAAGATTTTGAAGGTGAGTACAAATTAGGTGATGCAGTAACTGTTGAAGTCTTTAAAGAAGGTCAGTTCGTTGATGTAGCTGGTACTTCTAAAGGTAAAGGTTTTCAAGGTGTTGTTAAGCGTCACGGATTTGGTGGTGTAGGACAGTCTACCCACGGACAACATAACCGATTAAGAGCTCCTGGTTCTATTGGTGCGGCGTCTTATCCAGCTCGTGTATTTAAAGGTATGCGTATGGCTGGTCAAATGGGGAATGAGCGAGTAAAAGTTCAAAATTTAAGAGTATTAAAGGTAGTTGCTGAAAAGAATCTACTTGTGGTTAAAGGTTGTGTGCCTGGTCACAAAAACTCTTATGTAATTATTGAAAGATAATGAAAGTAGCAGTAGTTGATATTAAAGGAAAAGAAACAGGTAGAGAGGCAAACCTTTCTGATTCTGTTTTTGCTATAGAGCCTAACGATCACGCTATCTATTTAGATGTAAAGCAGCACCTTGCTAATAAAAGACAAGGTACGCATAAATCTAAAGAGCGTGCTGAGATTGCAGGTAGTACACGTAAGATTAAAAAACAGAAAGGTACAGGTACCGCTCGTGCTGGTAGTATCAAGTCTGGTGTATTCAAAGGTGGAGGTAGAATGTTTGGTCCTAGACCACGTAATTATTCATTTAAATTGAATAAAGGTCTTAAGCGATTAGCAAGACGTTCTGCACTAACTCTTAAAGCAAATGACAAGGCGATTATGGTAATTGAGGATTTCAATTTTGAAACTCCAAAAACCAAAAATTTCGTTGACGTTGTAAAGGCTTTAGGCTTAGATAATAAAAAGTCTTTGTTTGTGTTGGGGGCTTCAAATAATAATGTATATTTGTCGTCACGCAATTTAAGGACCTCTGAGGTTATAACGAGTTCAGAATTAAGCACTTACAAAATTATGAATGCAAATAATGTAGTGTTTTTAGAAGGATCTCTAGAAGAAATTGAGCAAACTTTAAGTAAGTAACAACATGAGTATTTTAATAAAACCCGTGATTACCGAAAAAGCTACAATGGATAGTGAGCTAAATAGCCGTTATACATTTGAAGTAAATCCCGGTTCGAATAAGATCGAAATTAAAAATGCTGTAGAGGCAACTTATGGTGTTTCGGTAATTAAAGTTAGAACAATGAACGTTCGCCCAGATCGTAATACCAAGTTTACAAAATCTGGTATGATCACTGGTAAAACAAAAGGCTTTAAAAAAGCAATTGTACAGGTGGCGGAAGGTGATGTGATTGATTTTTATAGTAACATTTAAGACTAAAAAATGTCAGTAAGAAAATTAAAACCGATCACTCCAGGACAGCGATTTAGAGTAGTAAATGGGTTTGACGCCATTACTACTGATAAGCCGGAAAAAAGCCTTTTGGCTCCGATTAAAAAGTCTGGAGGGAGAAACAGTCAAGGTAAAATGACCATGCGCTACAAGGGTGGTGGTCATAAAAAGCGTTATCGCGTTATTGATTTTAAAAGAAATAAAGAGGGTGTTCCTGCTACAGTAGCGAGCATCGAGTATGATCCTAATCGTACTGCTTTTATTGCGCTTTTAAATTATCAAGACGGAGAGAAGCGTTACATTATTGCGCCAAATGGTTTACAGGTAGATCAGAATGTAGTTTCTGGTTCTGGTGTTGCTCCTGAAATAGGAAACGCGATGCCTTTGTCTGATATCCCATTAGGTACTATTATTTCTTGTATTGAGTTACGTCCAGGGCAAGGAGCTATTATGGCTCGTAGTGCTGGTGCTTTTGCGCAGCTTATGGCTCGTGATGGTAAATTTGCAACTGTAAAATTACCATCAGGTGAAACTAGATTGATTCTAGTGAATTGTATGGCTACAATAGGTGCGGTTTCTAACAGTGATCATCAGCTTATCGTTTCTGGTAAGGCTGGTAGAAAGCGCTGGTTAGGTAGGCGTCCACGTACAAGACCAGTAGTGATGAACCCTGTTGATCACCCAATGGGTGGTGGTGAAGGTCGTGCTTCTGGAGGTCACCCACGTAATAGAAACGGTGTGCCTGCTAAAGGTTACAGAACCCGTACTAAGACGAAAGCGAGTAATAAATATATTGTAGAACGTAGAAAGAAATAATAAGATATGGCACGTTCATTAAAAAAAGGACCTTACGTTCACTATAAGTTAGAGCAAAAAGTTGCTGCTAATGTGGAGTCTAACAAAAAGACGGTAATCAAAACTTGGTCTAGAGCCTCAATGATTACTCCAGATTTTGTTGGTCAAACAATAGCTGTTCATAACGGTCGCCAGTTTGTTCCTGTTTATGTAACTGAGAACATGGTGGGTCATAAATTAGGAGAATTTTCACCTACACGATCTTTTAGAGGTCACGTTGGGTCAAAAAATAAAGGTAAAAAATAATTGAAGCTATGGGAGTTCGTAAAAAGGAAAGAGCAGAGCAGATAAAAGAGGCTAAAAAAAGTTTAGCCTTTGCAAAACTGAACAACTGCCCTACTTCACCTCGTAAGATGCGCTTAGTTGCAGATCTTGTACGTGGTCAGAAAGTAGAGAAAGCGCTTCAAATATTAAAATTTAGTAATAAAGAAGCTTCTCGTCGTGTAGAAAAGTTGGTTCTTTCTGCCATTTCAAACTGGCAAGAGAAAAACGAAGATGCTAGTATTGAAGATGCAGACTTATTTATTAAAGAGATTCGTGTTGATGGAGGGAGTATGTTAAAAAGACTTCGTCCTGCACCACAAGGTCGCGCACACAGAATAAGAAAACGCAGCAATCACGTTACAGTTGTGCTTGGTGCTAAAGATAACACACAAAGCAAGTAATAAATGGGACAGAAGACAAATCCAATCGGGAATCGCCTAGGTATTATCAGAGGATGGGAATCTAACTGGTATGGTGGTAACGACTACGGTGATAAACTTGCCGAAGACGATAAGATTAGAAAGTATATTCACGCTCGTTTATCAAAAGCTAGTGTGTCTAGAGTAATTATTGAGCGTACGCTTAAGCTTGTAACCGTTACTATCACTACTGCTAGACCTGGTATCATTATCGGGAAAGGTGGTCAAGAGGTAGACAAGTTGAAAGAAGAACTTAAACAAATTACTAACAAGGAAGTTCAGATCAATATTTTTGAGATTAAACGTCCTGAGCTTGACGCATTTTTGGTTGCTTCCTCAGTAGCCCGTCAAATTGAAAACCGTATCTCTTACCGTCGTGCTACTAAAATGGCTATCGCGGCTGCAATGCGTATGAACGCAGAGGGTATTAAGATACAGATTTCAGGTCGTTTGAATGGTGCTGAAATGGCACGTTCAGAAGCTTACAAAGAAGGTCGTATTCCTTTATCAACATTCAGAGCTGATATTGATTATGCTTTGGTAGAAGCTCATACTACTTACGGTAGATTGGGTATCAAAGTTTGGATCATGAAAGGTGAGGTTTATGGGAAGAGAGAATTGTCTCCTCTAGTAGGTCTTGCTAAGAAGCAAGGAAAGGGCGGTCGTGGATCTGGTGCTCCAAAATCACGTCGTAGAAAGTAATTTTTTAAAGTAAAACAAGATGTTACAGCCTAAAAAGACAAAATTCCGTAAGCAACAGAAGGGTCGCATGAAGGGTAATGCCGGAAGAGGGCATCAACTTTCAAATGGTACTTTTGGTATCAAATCATTAGACTCAAACTTTCTTACGTCTAGACAAATTGAAGCTGCACGTATTGCTGCCACACGTTTTATGAAGCGTGAAGGTTCTTTATGGATCAGAATTTTTCCAGATAAACCTATCACAAAAAAGCCTCTTGAAGTACGTATGGGTAAAGGTAAAGGTGCTGTTGAGTACTGGGCAGCTGTCGTTAAACCTGGCAGAATGCTTTTTGAAATCGGAGGAGTTGCTGAGCCTGTAGCGCGTGAGGCGTTACGTTTGGCAGCGCAAAAGCTTCCAGTGAGAACAAAATATGTAGTGGCTAGGGATTATCAAGCTGACTAAATTCTAGAAAAATGAAACAATCAGAAGTAAAAGAACTATCTGTAGCAGAATTACAGGAAGAGTTAGTAAAAGCTAAAAGAGCTTATTCTGACTTAAAAATGGCTCACGCTATTTCTCCTTTGGAAAATCCCATTCAGCTTAGAGGTCTAAGAAGATCTGTAGCGCGTATTGCTACTGAGCTTACAAAACGAGAATTACAATAATGCTGCTTAAGATGGAAAAAAGAAATTTAAGAAAAGAACGTATAGGTGTCGTTACAAGTAATAAAATGCAGAAATCTATTGTGGTTTCTGAGGTTAAGAAAGTAAAGCACCCTATGTATGGAAAATTCGTTTTGAAAACGAAAAAATACGTAGCGCACGACGAGCAAAATGACTGCAATATTGGAGATACTGTAAAGATCATGGAAACACGACCTTTAAGTAAATCTAAAAGTTGGAGACTTGTAGAAATCATTGAAAGAGCTAAGTAATTATGTTACAACAAGAATCAAGATTAAGAGTTGCTGACAACACTGGTGCAAAAGAAGTTTTGACCATTCGTGTGTTAGGAGGTACAAAAAGAAGATATGCTTCAGTAGGTGATAAGATTGTTGTTTCTGTAAAAGATGCAACACCTAACGGTCAGGTTAAAAAAGGAGCCGTTTCTACTGCAGTAGTAGTGCGTACACGTAAAGAAGTGCGTCGTCCAGATGGATCTTATATCCGTTTTGATGATAATGCTTGTGTACTTTTAAATGCTCAAGGAGAGATGCGCGGTACTCGTGTATTTGGACCTGTAGCGAGAGAGCTTCGTGAGAAACAATTCATGAAGATTGTATCATTAGCGCCAGAGGTGCTTTAATACAGTATTAAGATGACAAAGCTTAAGATAAAAGTTGGAGATAATGTACGTGTAACTGCCGGAGACCATAAAGGTCAAGAAGGTAAGGTGCAACGTGTTATTAAAGATAAGAATAAAGCAATCGTTGAGGGAATTAACCTAGTGTCTAAGCACGAGAAGCCAAGTGCTTCTAATCCTCAAGGTGGTATTGCTAAGAAAGAGGCGCCTATTCACATCTCAAATTTATCATTAATTGATGGTAATGGTGATGCTACTAAAGTAGGATACCGAATTGAAGGTGACAAGAAAGTGCGTTTTTCTAAAAAATCAAATGAAGTAATTTAGTTATGGCTTACATTTCAAGACTAAAGACAGAATATAAAGAGCGTGTGATAGCTGCTCTTACTGAAGAATTTGGGTATCAAAATGTTATGCAAGTACCTAAATTAAGAAAGATTGTAATCTCTAGAGGGGTTGGTGCTGCTGTAGCTGATAAGAAATTAATTGATTATTCTGTAGAAGAATTATCTACTATTTCTGGTCAACGTGCTGTAGCTACAATGTCTAAAAAAGACGTTGCAGCCTTTAAACTTAGAAAGGGTATGCCTATTGGTGCTAAAGTTACCCTTCGTGGAGAGCGTATGTATGAATTTTTAGATCGTTTGATTACTTCAGCATTACCACGAGTTAGAGATTTTAACGGTATCAACGCAACTGGTTTTGACGGTCGCGGGAACTATAACCTTGGTATTGAGGAGCAAATTATTTTTCCTGAAATTGATATTGATAAAGTACGCAAAATTGAAGGAATGAATATTACCTTTGAAACTTCTGCGGAAACAGATAAAGAAGCAAAATCATTATTAACTCAATTGGGGCTACCCTTTAAAAAGAAGTAATTATGGCAAAAGAATCAATGAAAGCTCGTGAGAGAAAACGCGAGAAACTTGCAGCCAAATATGCTGAAAAAAGAAAAGCCTTAAAAGAGGCTGGTGATTATGAGGCATTACAAAAGCTGCCAAAGAATGCATCTCCTGTACGTCAACATAACCGTTGTAAATTAACGGGTCGTCCTAAAGGATATATGAGAACTTTTGGTATTTCACGTGTTACATTCCGTGAGATGGCTAATCAAGGTCTTATACCAGGTGTGAAAAAGGCAAGCTGGTAAATTAAGAATAAACTGGTTTTAGGTTCGTTAACAATGGTTGTTGATGAAAACCAAGACCGCAATTTAATATAAATGTATACAGATACTATTGCAGACTTTCTAACAAGGATTAGAAACGCAGCAGCAGCAAACCACAGAGTTGTGGAAATACCTGCTTCAAACTTAAAGAAAGAAATAACCAAGATCTTGTTTGATCAAGGTTATATCTTAAGTTACAAATTTGAAGATAAAACGGCTCAAGGATCTATCAAGATCGCCTTGAAATATGACAAGGAGACTAAAGAGTCAGTTATTAAAGATATCCAGAGAATCAGTAAACCAGGTTTACGTAAATACGCATCTTCTAAAGATGTGCCACGTATTTTAAATGGTTTAGGTATCTCTATTGTTTCTACTTCAAAAGGAGTAATGACAGGAAAGCAGGCTCAGAGTGAGAATGTTGGAGGTGAAGTACTTTGCTACGTATATTAATCAGTTAAAAGAAACAGAGCAATGTCAAGAATAGGAAAAAGTCCAGTTACAATACCTTCTGGAGTTACTGTTGAAGTAGCAGAAGGTGTTATTACGGTAAAAGGAAAGTTAGGAGAGCTAAAGCAAGAGTATTCTAACATAGATATTAAAGTAGAAGAGGGTGTTGTAGTTTTAGAGCGTTCTTCTGAAAAGGCTGAATTTAAAGCTAAACACGGTCTATATCGTGCGCTTATTGCTAATATGATTGCTGGTGTATCTGAAGGATATACTAAATCATTAGAATTAGTAGGTGTAGGTTACAGAGCAGCCAATCAAGGTCAGAAATTAGATATGGCACTTGGTTTTTCACATAACATCGTTATGGATATCGCTCCTGAAGTTAAGGTAGAGACCATTACTGAAAAAGGTAAGAACCCTATCGTTAAACTAACTTCTCACGATAAACAATTAGTAGGTCAAGTAGCTGCTAAAATTAGAAGTTTCCGTAAGCCTGAACCTTACAAAGGAAAAGGTATCAAGTTTGTAGGAGAGCAAATTAGAAGAAAAGCAGGTAAATCTGCATAATATATAGAGATATGGCATTTTCAAAGTATACTAGAAGAAATAAAATACGTCGTAGAATTCGTAAGGCACTTGTGGGTACTACAGAGCGTCCAAGACTATCTGTATATAGAAGTAATAAAGAGATTTACGCGCAGATAATAGATGATACTACCGGTAAAACCTTGAGTGCAGCTTCTTCAAGAGATAAGGATTTCTCTGCAGAAGGAAGCAAGGCTGAAGTTGCTAAGAAGGTAGGTATGGCAATCGCAGAGAAAGCTAAAGAAGCTGGAATCGAAGCGGTAGCTTTTGATAGAGGTGGTTATTTATACCACGGTAGAGTAAAACAATTAGCAGAAGGAGCCCGAGAAGGCGGATTAAAATTCTAAGAAGTTATGTATCAAAATTATAAAAACGTCGAGTTAGTAAAACCAAGCGGTTTAGATCTTAAAGATCGTTTGGTTGGTGTTCAACGTGTTACCAAGGTAACAAAGGGTGGTAGAGCTTTTGGTTTTTCTGCTATTGTGGTTGTTGGAGATGAGAACGGTGTAGTAGGTCAAGGTCTTGGTAAGTCTAAGGATGTTGCTAGTGCAATTGCAAAAGCAGTAGAAGACGCAAAGAAAAACCTTGTACGTATACCATTAAATAAAAGTACTATTCCTCACGAGCAAAAAGGTAAATATGGTGGAGCACGCGTTCTACTTATGCCGGCTGCTCCTGGTACCGGGGTAATTGCAGGTGGTGCAATTCGATCTGTACTAGAATCTGTTGGGGTTCACGATGTGCTTTCAAAAAATCAAGGATCTTCTAACCCTCATAACGTAGTAAAAGCTACCTTTGACGCACTTTTACAATTAAGAAGTGCTGAGACTGTTGCAAAGCAGCGAGGAATTTCTCTTGAAAAAGTTTTTAAAGGATAATTTTTAAGACAATGGCAAAGATTAAAGTAACTAAGGTAAAGAGCGCGATCAATCGTACTCAGAACCAGAAGAGAACATTAGAGGCGTTAGGTCTTAAGAAAATGGGCCAAGTTGTGGAGCACGAGAACACTCCTAACATCTTGGGGATGATTAACAAAGTAAGTCATTTAGTTTCTGTAGAAGAAGCTTAAATATAAATTGAGATGGGTTTAAACAATCTAAAACCGGCAGCTGGCTCGGTAAAAAAGAACGACAGCAGGCGAGGTCGTGGTGAAGCTACAGGAAATGGTGGAACTGCAGGCCGTGGGCACAAAGGTGCGAAGTCAAGATCAGGATATTCTAAAAAAGTAGGTTTTGAAGGAGGGCAAATGCCACTTCAAAGACGTGTGCCTAAATTTGGATTTACAAATATTAACCGTAAAGAATTTACTGGTGTAAATCTTGACACGCTACAAGAATATGTTGATGCTGGAAGAATCAAGGATGAAGTTACCATTGATGTTTTAGTAGAAAACAGACTGGCTGGGAAAAATGATCTTGTTAAGATTTTAGGACGCGGTGAGTTAAAAGCTAAATTGAAGATTACAGTTCATAAATTTACAGCCTCAGCACAGAAAGCTATTGAAGCAGCAGGCGGAGAAGCAGTAACTTTATAACATAAATCAGCATGAAGGCTATAGAAACGATTAAAAATATCTGGAAGATTGAAGAGTTAAAGAATCGCATTCTTTTAACCCTAGGATTACTTTTAGTATACCGTTTTGGGGCTCAGATTGTTCTTCCGGGTATTGACGCATCTCAATTAGCAAATCTTGCCGCTCAAACAGACGGTGGGCTTCTTGGGTTGTTAAACGCATTTACTGGCGGGGCATTTTCGAATGCCTCTGTATTTGCTCTTGGTATCATGCCCTACATCTCTGCATCTATTGTGGTGCAGTTAATGGGTATTGCGGTGCCTTATTTACAAAAACTGCAAAAGGAAGGAGAGAGTGGGCGTCGTAAAATCAATCAAATTACACGTTGGTTGACTATTGCGATCACACTTATTCAGGGACCTGGTTACATTACTAATCTATTTAACTTGCTTCCACCGGAAGCCTTCGTTATGGGTAGTAATGTGACGTTTATCATTTCTTCAGTAATCATTTTAACTACCGGTTGTATTTTTGCGATGTGGTTAGGAGAAAAAATTACTGATAAAGGTATTGGTAATGGGATCTCGCTTTTAATTATGGTTGGGATTATAGCTAGACTACCTCAATCATTTTTACAGGAGTGGGTTTCTAGAGTTTCTGAATCAAATGGTGGGCTTATCATGATTCTTATTGAATTAGTGATCTGGTTTGTTATCATTTTACTATCTGTACTATTGGTAATGGCTGTACGTCAGATTCCAGTGCAGTATGCAAGAAGAACTGCTAGTGGTAGTTATGAGCGTAATGTATTCGGAAGTAGACAGTATATACCTTTAAAGCTTAATGCTTCAGGGGTTATGCCTATCATATTCGCTCAGGCTATTATGTTTATTCCTGGTGCAGTTATTGGTCTTTCTGAGTCGCCAACAGCACAGTCTATTGCTTCTCAGTTTACCAATATATTTGGATTTTGGTACAACCTTGTATTCGGTTTATTAATTATCATCTTTACATATTTCTATACTGCGATTACAGTACCTACCAATAAAATGGCTGATGATCTTAAGAGAAGCGGTGGTTTTATAGCAGGTATTCGTCCAGGTACAGAAACTTCAGAGTATTTAGATCGAATCATGTCGCAGATTACGCTTCCGGGTTCTATATTTTTAGCGCTTATAGCAATATTTCCTGCTATCGCAGTAAGTGTACTTGGAATGCAACAAGGATGGGCTTTGTTCTACGGAGGAACATCATTGCTTATTCTAGTGGGTGTAGCTATCGATACGATGCAACAGGTAAATTCATACTTGTTAAACAGACATTACGATGGCTTGATGAAAACGGGTAAGAATAGAAAAGCAGTAGCATAATGGCAAAACAGCAAGCAATAGAGCAAGACGGTTCAATTATTGAGGCATTGTCTAACGCAATGTTTCGCGTTGAGCTAGAAAACGGTCACATCGTAACAGCGCATATCTCAGGTAAGATGCGCATGCATTACATAAAATTACTACCTGGGGACAAAGTAAAACTTGAAATGAGCCCTTACGATTTAACAAAGGCTCGTATAACTTATAGATACTAGTAAGATGAAAGTAAGAGCATCAGTAAAGAAAAGAAGTGCAGACTGCAAGATTGTACGTCGCAAAGGAAGATTATACGTAATTAACAAAAAGAACCCTAAGTTCAAACAAAGACAAGGTTAAGGATTATGGCTAGAATTGCAGGGGTAGATATCCCAAAACAAAAGAGAGGTGTAATCGCTTTGACTTACATCTTTGGAATCGGAAAAAGCAGAGCTCAGAAAATATTAGCTCAAGCAGATGTTGATGAGAATTTAAAAGTAAACGAATGGGATGATGATCAAATTGGTCGTATTCGTGAGGCTGTAGGTTCTTATAAGATAGAAGGTGAACTTAGAAGTGAGGTTTCTATGAGTATTAAGCGTCTTATGGACATTGGTTGTTATAGAGGTATCAGACACCGTTCTGGTTTACCACTTAGAGGTCAGCGTACAAAGAACAACTCTAGAACTAGAAAAGGTAAGCGTAAAACGGTTGCTAACAAGAAAAAAGCAACTAAATAATAAGTAATAATGGCAAAGCAAAACACTAAAGGTGGAGGTAAAAGCGGTAAGGCTGCAAAGACCACTAAAAAGCGTAAAGTAATTGTTGAGTCTGTAGGAGAAGCGCATATCGCTGCGTCTTTCAACAATATCTTAATTTCTTTGACTAATAAGAAAGGTGATGTTGTTTCTTGGTCTTCTGCCGGTAAAATGGGCTTTAGAGGTTCTAAGAAAAATACTCCTTACGCTGCTCAGTTAGCTGCAGAGGATGCAAGTAAAGTTGCTCACGAAGCAGGATTGCGTAAAGTAAAGGTGTATGTGAAAGGACCAGGTAATGGTCGTGAATCTGCAATCAGATCTATCCACAACAGTGGTATCGAAGTAACTGAAATCATCGATGTTACTCCACTACCACACAACGGATGTCGTCCTCCTAAAAGAAGAAGAGTTTAATTAATTTTTTATATCAATCGGGGAGTAACGATTTTGCGAAGGACTAGACCTTAATTCCTTAATCACCCCACTAATTATTTTTAAAATGGCAAGATATACCGGTCCTAAGACTAAAATCGCTCGTAAGTTTGGAGAAGCGATTTTTGGAGATGACAAATCTTTTGAGAAAAGAAACTATCCTCCAGGTCAGCATGGTAACAACAGACGTCGTGGTAAGAAGTCTGAATATGCGATCCAGCTTCAAGAGAAGCAAAAAGCAAAATATACTTATGGGATTTTAGAAAATCAATTCCGTAATATGTTTGAAAAGGCAACAAGTGCAACGGGTATTACCGGGGTTGTTTTATTACAACTTTGTGAGTCTCGTTTAGATAATGTTGTTTTTAGAATGGGTATCGCTCCTTCAAGAAGAGCAGCTCGTCAATTAGTTTCACACAGACATATCACTGTAAACGGTGATTTAGTAAACATTCCTTCTTATCAATTAAAAGCAGGAGATGTTGTTGCTGTACGTGAAAAATCAAAATCATTAAGTGCAATTCAAGATTCTTTAGCAAATGCTAGCCACGTTTATGAGTGGATCTCTTGGAATAATGATTCTAAACAAGGTACTTTCGTTTCTGTTCCTGAACGTATTCAGATCCCAGAAAATATCAACGAACAGTTCATTGTCGAATTGTACTCTAAATAATAAATAACAACTCTTAGAAAACATAATATGGCATTACTAAATTTCCAGAAGCCCGATAAGGTCATAATGATTGACTCTACTGACTTTGAAGGTAAGTTTGAATTCAGACCTTTAGAGCCAGGTTACGGTTTAACTGTGGGTAACGCGCTACGTAGAGTATTGCTTTCTTCTTTAGAAGGTTTTGCAATTACTTCAGTACGTGTTGAAGGAGTAGATCATGAGTTTTCAACTATAGCAGGAGTTGTAGAAGACTTTACAGAAATCATTCTTAATCTTAAACAAGTACGATTTAAGAGACAAATTGATGAGATTGATAATGAGACTGTAACTATTTCGGTTTCTGATAAAGAGCAGTTAACTGCTGGTGATTTCCAGAAATTTATTTCTGGTTTTCAAATTCTTAATCCAGATTTGGTTATCGCCAATATGGAGAAGAAAGTTAATATCAATATGGAAATCACGGTAGAAAAAGGTCGTGGTTATGTTCCTGCCGAAGAGAATAAGAAACAAAATGCACCTGTAGGAACTATTTTTACAGATTCAATCTATACTCCTATTAAAAATGTGAAGTATAGCATTGAGAACTATCGTGTAGAGCAGAAAACTGACTATGAAAAGTTAGTTTTTGAGATCATCACTGATGGTTCAATTCATCCTAAAGATGCTTTAACTGAAGCAGCAAAAACTTTGATTCATCACTTTATGTTGTTTTCTGATGAGCGTATCACCCTTGAGGCTGATGAAATTGCTCAGACTGAAACTTATGATGAAGAGTCACTTCACATGCGTCAGTTACTTAAGACTAAATTGGTAGATATGGATCTTTCTGTACGTGCCTTAAACTGTCTTAAAGCTGCAGAAGTTGAGACATTAGGAGACTTGGTTTCTTATAACAAGAATGATCTGATGAAATTCCGTAATTTTGGTAAAAAATCACTTACAGAGCTTGAAGAGCTGGTAAATGTAAAAGGCCTTAATTTTGGAATGGATCTTTCAAAATACAAATTAGATAAAGATTAGTAACGCTCCATATTTTGCTCCTCAAAATGGGTAGAGCAAGATGGTAGCTTAAATTAAATGTCATGAGACACGGAAAAAAGAATAATCATTTAGGACGCCAGACTGCGCATAGAAAATCTATGTTAGCTAATATGGCTTGTTCATTAATTGAGCACAAACGCATTAATACTACTGTTGCTAAAGCAAAAGCTTTAAAGCAGTTTGTAGAGCCTTTAGTGACAAAATCTAAAGAAGACACTACGCACAATCGTCGTATTGTTATGAGTAAATTGCGTCAAAAGGATGCAGTTGCAGAACTTTTTAGAGATGTAGCTGTAAAGGTTGGTGATCGTCCAGGTGGTTATACACGAATCATTAAATTAGGTAATCGTCTAGGTGATAACGCTGATATGGCGATGATCGAATTAGTTGATTACAACGAATTATATAATCTTGGTAAAACCAAGAAGAAATCTACTCGTAGAGCAGGTAAGAAATCAGCTGCTCCAGCTAAGACAGAAGCTCCTGTTAAAGAAACAAAAGCTAATGACGAGGAAGAGTAAAAACATATTAATGTTTTAAATTTTTAAAAAAGGATAAGCCTTATGGCTTATCCTTTTTTTGTATTTATAAATCTTTAAACTTTATTATCATGTTTAGACAGTTCATCAATCTCACCGTTTTTTTATTCACTGTAATGTCGTTTGCTCAAGATCAAGAGCGTTTAGTGAATAATCCAGACCAATTATTATCTGTATCTAACGGAGTTCGTAATTCTTACGGTTCTATACAAAGTATACCTCCTGTTGCTCGGGTTGAGGGCTCACCTTATTTATTTGATGACTGGATTCACAGTGCTCGCGTTTATGCTACAAATGGACAGCTCTATATGCTTGACAACATCAATCTAAACTTGAATACACAAGCTTTTGTTACTAAAATAGGTCAAGATTCACTCTTTACTTTTCAGTTTAATCAAATTGATTATTTTGAAGTTTTAGGTAGAAAATACGAGAGCAAGTTTACTAAAACAGGTAGACAGATTTACGAGATTCTTGCTGACAATGGTAGTGAGAGACTGCTTAAAGCATATTCGGTAAAGCTAGTGCCTAGTTCGCCAGATCCTATGAAAAACAGACCTACAGATAAATATATCAGAAGGGAGAATTTCTACTACGAGCGTGACGATAAAATAACATTAATGCCACTGCGTAAATCAAAAGTTTTAAAATCTTTTAATTTGGAAAAAGCTAAAGAAAAGGAACTCGTTGAATATGTAAAGCGAAATGACTTGTCTTATGGAGATGAGAAAGATGTTATAAAGATGATGGACTATGCAAATAGTCTGTAAATAAATACAAGACTTCTTTTACGTTTTAAACCTATAAATTAATTTTGAAAAAAAATTATCAATGAAATATCAAACCAATAGAAAAGCACTTTTATTACTAGCAGATGGTACTATCTTCTACGGAAAATCTGTAGGTAATAAAGAAGGGACTGCTTTTGGAGAAGTTTGTTTCAACACCGGGATGACCGGCTATCAAGAAATTTTTACAGATCCGTCTTATTTCGGTCAGATTATGGTTACTACCAATGCACACATTGGTAATTACGGAGGAAATAACGAGGAAACCGAATCTGAAACCGTAAAGATTTCAGGACTCGTTTGCCGAAACTTTAGTTACAATTACTCGCGTATTCGTGTAGATGAATCACTTCAATCTTTCCTTGATAGAAATAATTTGTTTGTGATTTCTGATGTAGACACACGTGCTTTAGTTTCTTACATTAGAGATAATGGCGCAATGAACGCGATCATTTCTACAGACGTAGATAATGTAGACGAACTCAAAAAGCAACTTGCTGAAGTGCCAAATATGCACGGACTAGAGCTAGCTTCTAAAGTAAGTACTAAGGAGCCTTATTATTTTGGCGATGAAAATGCCAAATACAAGGTTGCGGCGATTGATTTAGGGATCAAGAAAAATATTTTGCGCAATATGGCTAAACGTGATATGTATATCAAGGTTTTCCCATATAATGCTTCTTACGAAGAGATGAAAGCTTGGAATCCTGATGGGTTTTTCCTTTCAAATGGTCCTGGAGATCCAGAACCTTTAAAAGAGGTAATTGCAACTGCTCAAAAGATCATTAATGATGATATGCCACTATTTGGTATTTGTTTAGGGCACCAAATAATTGCTTTGGCTAATGGAATCAGCACTTTTAAAATGCACCATGGGCATCGCGGCATCAATCACCCGGTTCTAAATCACGGAAGCGGTAAAGGAGAAATAACTTCTCAAAACCACGGATTTGCCGTGAATTATGATGAAGCCATTAATAATCCTGAGATTGAGGTTACGCATAAGCACCTCAACGATCAGACTGTTATGGGGCTTAAAATGAAAAATAAAAACTGTTTTTCAGTGCAGTATCACCCAGAGGCTGGCCCGGGGCCTAACGACGCCACCTACCTCTTTGATGAGTTTGTAGATAGAATGTCTCAAGTTTCAGTATAAATACAATCCCGGCTAGTCCGGGATTTTTTATGTTTTGCAGGGTGTAAAATGACTTGGCTTGCAGTTTTTCTATCAAAATCCTTAAGATGGTCTCAAGTTTTAAATAATCTTTAAAATCGTGTAAAACCGCCGTAGCTAGCGGCTAAATAGGGCAGTATTCCGTATATTGCGCAAACTATATTAACTAATCAATATTTAGATAACAATGAGTATAATAATCAATATCCACGCACGTCAAATTCTAGATTCTCGTGGAAATCCCACAGTAGAAGTAGATGTTTTAACTGAAAACGGTGTTCTTGGTAGAGCGGCCGTTCCTTCTGGAGCTTCTACAGGTGAGCACGAGGCAGTTGAACTACGCGATGGGGGTTCAGATTATATGGGTAAAGGTGTTTTAAAGGCTGTTGAGAATGTTAATGCAGTAATAGCTCAAGAACTTTTAGGAGTATCTGTTTTTGAACAAAATCTAATTGATCAAACGATGATCGATTTAGATGGAACTCCAAATAAATCAAAGCTTGGTGCCAATGCAATTTTGGGTGTTTCTTTGGCTGTAGCTAAAGCAGCAGCTAATGAGCTTAATATGCCGCTTTATCGTTATGTAGGAGGAGTAAGTGCTAACACGTTACCAGTACCTATGATGAATATCATTAACGGAGGTTCTCATAGTGATGCACCTATTGCTTTTCAAGAGTTTATGGTGATGCCTGTAAAGGCGAAAGATTTCACCCACGCGATGAAAATGGGTACCGAAATATTCCATAATCTAAAGAAAGTACTTCACGACCGTGGTCTTAGTACTGCTGTAGGAGATGAAGGTGGTTTTGCACCTACACTTGATGGTACTGAAGATGCAATTGAAAGTATTCAGAAAGCCGTTGAAAACGCAGGATATAAGTTTGGAGACGAAGTAATGATCGCTTTAGATTGTGCTTCTGCTGAATTTTATGTAGACGGAAAATATGATTACACCAAATTTGAAGGTGATAAAGGTGTAGTAAGAACAAGTGAAGAGCAAGCACAATATCTTGCAGAACTTGCTTCGAAGTATCCTATTATCTCTATTGAAGATGGTATGGATGAGAACGATTGGGAAGGTTGGAAGTCATTAACCGAAAAAATCGGAGATAAAGTACAACTTGTGGGTGATGATTTATTCGTTACCAATGTAGAGCGTCTTTCTCGTGGAATTGAAAACGGAATTGCAAATTCAATCTTGATCAAGGTTAATCAGATAGGAACACTTACTGAAACTATTGCCGCTGTAAATATGGCGCATAATGCAGGTTATACTTCAGTAATGTCTCACAGATCAGGAGAGACAGAAGATAATACGATTGCAGATCTTGCTGTGGCACTTAACACCGGCCAAATAAAAACCGGTTCTGCTTCAAGAAGTGATCGTATGGCAAAATACAATCAACTTTTACGTATCGAAGAAGAATTAGGTACTGTAGCTTATTTTCCTCAGGAAAAAGCCTTTAAAGTAAAATAAGCATTTTTAGTTTTAGAAAAGGGTACTCGTTTGAGTGCCCTTTTTTTATACTTATAAATTCCAAAAAGCGAAAAATTAAAGTAGTGGTTTATTACTTGTAAAGTATAACTTAAGTGATTGGTTTTAACGATTAAGTGTATAATTTTTTTTCGATTTGAAATGTTAGTAAGAAAAAAACTATTAATTTAACCTCGCAAATAAATTGAACAACCAGCCTTCAAAATTAGACTAATGTCACCTAACATTATCTAGTTTACTAGGTCAGAAAATTTGAAGTTGGGTGAAAGAGCGATTCTGAAATAAGTATGTTTCGCTCTTTTTAACCAAACTAAAGATATCTAAGTTTTGAAGTTGGGTGAGGGGTAGTATACTTTTATAGTATTTACCCCTTTTTTATTTTCATTTTTTTAACCTTCCAAAAGTGCCAAATTCTTTAGAAATCCCTTTGTATTTCGTAATTTAGCAGCTCTTGAAAATTTTGATAATCAGCTAAAACATATTAAAGAAATGGCAGATAATGCTAAACTGACGATAGGTGATAAGTCCTATGAGTTTCCTATAGTAACTGGTACTGAAAATGAAAGTGCAATCGATATCGCCAGCTTGCGCGCAGTAACAGGTGGTTATACAACTATTGATCCCGGGTTTAAAAACACCGGAAGTTGTGAAAGTGCGATTACTTTTCTTAACGGTGAAGAAGGAATTTTAAGATACCGAGGTTACGCCATTGAAGATTTAGCCGAGAAAGCATCATTTTTAGAAGTAGTATATCTTTTGATTTTTGGAGAGTTGCCTACTGAAGAGCAGCTGACTAAATTTCATAATGATATCAAAGAAGAGAATCACGTTGATGAAGATGTAAAGAAAATTTTAAATGGTTTTCCAAAGTCTGCTCATCCTATGGGTGTTTTAGCATCACTTACTTCAGCATTAACAGCATTTAATCCAGATGCCGTAAATGTAGATTCTGAAGAAGATATGTATAACGCTATTGTAAAACTTTTAGGGAAGTTTCCGGTGTTAGTGGCGTGGACGATGCGTACCAAAATGAGCAAGCCGCTGGATTATGGAGACGACAGCCTTTCATATGTTGAGAACTTGCATAAAATGATGTTCTCAAAACCTAATAGTGAGTATAAGGTAGATGCTACAATAATTGAAGCATTAGACAAACTTTTAATCCTTCACGCAGATCACGAGCAAAACTGTTCAACTTCAACAGTACGTGTTGTAGGATCTTCTCATGCAGGATTGTTTGCTTCTATTTCTGCGGGTATTTCTGCACTTTGGGGACCACTTCACGGTGGAGCCAATCAAGCGGTTATCGAGATGTTAGAAGGCATCAAAGCAGATGGTGGTGATACTAAGAAATATATGGCTAAGGCAAAGGATAAAGAAGATCCGTTCCGTTTAATGGGATTTGGTCACCGAGTTTATAAAAACTTTGATCCAAGAGCTAAAATCATTAAGAAAGCTGCAGACGATGTACTTGAGCAATTGGGTATTGAAGATGAAGTTTTAGCTATCGCAAAAGGCTTAGAGAAAGAGGCTTTAGAAGACGATTATTTTGTAAAAAGAAAATTATATCCTAACGTAGATTTCTATTCAGGAATTATCTACCGTGCTTTAGGAATTCCTGTTGAAATGTTTACCGTAATGTTTGCAATGGGCCGCGTGCCGGGATGGATCGCGCAATGGAGAGAAATGCGTTTACGCAAAGAACCTATTGGAAGACCACGTCAGGTTTATATAGGAGAAAAACTTCGTCCATTCAAACCTATGAACGAGCGTTAGAAAACAATAAATCAGTTCAGAGCGGGTTTTTGATAGCTATCAGAAACCCGCTTTTGTTTTTATATTTGTGACTATGATAAAACTTAATGTAACAGATGAGACTGCGCGCCTTAGGGCGGTCATTTTGGGTACGGCGTTAAGCAACGGCGGAGTGCCAAAGCTTGAGGATGCTTACGATCCTAAGTCACTGCTTCATATCAAAGAAAACACCTATCCTAAAGAGGAGGATATGGTAGAAGAAATGAATGCGGTCGAGGAAGTTTTTAATAAATACGGAATACAGGTTTTTAGACCGAAACTCATAAATGATTACAACCAGATTTTTGCTAGAGATATTGGTTTTGTAATAGAGGACACGTTTATCAAGGCAAATATTCTTCCAGATCGTGAGCAGGAGATTGAGGCGATTGAACACGTGCTTACTCAGATAGATGAGGATAAGATCATACGCTTTCCAGAAGAGGCGCACATAGAAGGTGGCGATGTTATGCCGCACGGAGATTATATTTTCGTTGGAGTCTATCGCGGTCCTGATTATGCAGATTACATTATTGCACGCACAAACATGCTGGCTGTAGAAGCGCTTCAGAACCAGTTTCCTGATAAAAAAGTGGTTTCTTTCAATCTAAGAAAATCCAATACCAATCCTTATGAAAACGCATTACACCTGGATTGCTGTTTTCAGCCAGTAGGAGAGAAGTATGCTATTTTACACAAAAACGGATTTTTGGAGGAAGAAGAATACCAGTGGTTGGTTGACTTTTTTGGTGCAGAAAATGTCTTTGAAATTTCCTCAGAAGAAATGTTTCATATGAATTCAAATATTTTTTCTATCGCTCCCGATGTGGTTGTTTCTGAAAAGAATTTTACCCGTTTGAATACCTGGCTACGAAGTAAAGGGATCACGGTTGAAGAAGTGCCGTATGCCGAAATTTCAAAACAAGAAGGCCTGTTAAGGTGCAGCACCTTACCACTTGTGCGCGAGTAAGCTTTCGCAAATGCAATTCTTATTAGTTTAACTATTGAATTTTAGGTTAAGCTTATTACATTTGGCCGCAAAAAAAATTACCCCTATGAGTCAAGTTACTGATACCGTTTTGATGGTGCGTCCTGCATCGTTTAGAAAGAATGAAGAAACTGCTGTAAATAATTATTTTCAAGAAGATCTGGCGTTGGAAAACGAAGCGATCAATGCGCAGGCGCAACAAGAATTTGATGCATTTGTAACAAAATTGAAAGCTGCCGGGATCCATGTGCTGGTACTTCAGGATGAAAAGGAATTGAATACGCCAGACTCCATTTTTCCAAATAACTGGGTGAGTACTCACAAAAATGGCGATGTGGCGCTGTACCCTATGTATGCCGAAAACAGGCGTAGAGAACGACGCGAAGAATTTTTTACGTTATTGGAAGATGCTGGTTTTGCAATTAAAAATGTTATCGATTATACCGAAGCAGAAGAAGAGGAACTTTTTCTTGAAGGAACCGGTAGCATTATTTTAGATCGGGTAAATGAAAAGGCATACTGTGCGCTTTCGGCCCGCGCTGATGAAGATTTGTTTATAGAATTTTGTGAAGATTTTGAATATTTACCGGTGCTATTTACGGCAAATCAAACGGTTGGTAATGAACGTCTTCCTATTTATCACACAAATGTGATGATGTGTATTGCCGAAGAATTTGCTGTGGTTTGCCTACAATCTATAGATGATAAAAAGGAGCGCAAACAAGTGATCAATCAGCTTAAAGAATCGGGTAAAGAGGTTATTGCGATCACTGAAGCGCAAATGCATGAATTTGCAGGCAATATGCTGCAAGTAAAAAATGCAGCGGGTAAACGCTTTTTAGTCATGAGTGCGAGTGCGCATCAAGCCCTTGATGCCACGCAGATTGCAAGTATCACAAAGTATTGTGAGATTCTAAGCAGTGATTTAACCACTATTGAGACATGTGGTGGCGGAAGCGCACGGTGTATGTTAGCCGAAATTTTCTTGCCTAAGCTTTAGTCAGCAGACTTTTAATCCAGCGGAATAGCATCCAAACCATAAAGAAGCTGAGCGGCAAAGAGGTTACGATGAGCAGTTTTTGCATCGTGTTTAAAACATCAACGTTTTCTTTATTGAAGCTCAGAATCGTAAAAGCGATTGTAGTAAGTGTCAAAAGTAGTCCCCATAAAATTCGGCTGCGTTTTGATGGGTTTTCAGACCGGCTGTTGTGCAGACTAAGAACAAGTATGGCCGAATCTAATGAGGTTACCAGAAAACTTAGTAGTAAAAGAATGACTAATGCATTAACGATTGACTGCGGCGGATAATTACTTAGGAAGATAAATAAAGAACTGAATACATTATCAAACTCGCGGTTATAGCTTCCCCATTCGTCGATAAGCTCAAAAGCCGATTGGCCAAAAACGGTAAACCAGAAAAAACTTCCCAACGAAGGGATCAAAAGCACACCGATTATAATTTCCCTAAGCGTCCTTCCGCGGGAAATATTAGCGATAAAAATACCCGTAAAGGGTGCCCAAGCGATCCAAAACGCCCAATAATAATACGTCCAATCAGTGAGAAAGGCCTCTCCCGGATCAAAATTTCCGTAAGCTAAACTCAGCGGAATGAAATCAATACAATAATGGTATAAAGCGATCACAAACTGATTTAGTATCGATAAGATATTTCCTTGTAGAAAAACGAAAAACAGAAGGGTAACACACAAAAAGATATTAGCACGGGATATCAGTTTAATTCCTTTTTGTAATCCGCTTAAAGCGGAGATCAGTGCAAAAACTCCAATTGCGCTTATGATTACAAGCGAAACATTTTCACTTAAAAGAGCGCCGTTTAAATAATCAAGTCCGCCTTTAATTTGTCGTGCGCCTAATGCTACAGCAGCGATGAGTCCGAAGACGGTGGTCAAAATTACCAGCAGATCTATACTCTTGATGCCAATTTTAGAAGCACGTGTTTTTGAATGGGTAAAAACTGTACTGCTGGTATAGGCCGGGCGACCGTATTTAAATACAGCAGTGCCAATGGCTAAAGCAAAAACAGCATAAAAAGCCCAGGCGGTAAAGCCCCATTGGTAAAATGTAAATTCTAAAGCCTGAATTTCAGCAGAAGTTTCTGTAGCAATTGGCGGATTCTGCTGCATAAATACGGGCTCTTGAACAGCTCTGAGCAGAATGCCTGCACCCATTCCGGCGCTGTAAAGCATAGCGATCCAAGACAATCGCGAAAATGCAGGTTTTTCATTGGTTCTTCCCAGTTTAAATTTTCCTATGGGAGACACCGCAAGTCCTACAAGAAGAAGCACACATACTAAACCAAGAATAAGATAAAACCTTCCAAAATAGCTGCGAATGCTGGTTGAGAGTGTTTCGATCAATGCATAACTTTCTTCAGTAAATAAAATGATCAGACCGGCAAGACCAAGTAAAATCACAGCCGGAATCAGAATTAAAAGATTTGCTTTTAGCGTAGTTATGAATTTGATATTACTGTAGTTTTAGGTTCATAACGCGCAATATTGCGAATCATTCCTCCGAAAATAAAATAGTGAAAAGGCAGCATGCTGAACCAATAAAGGCGGCCCCAGAGTCCGCGAGGTCTAAAGGTAGCAGTTTGATGTAATATATTGTCGTCGTCGATCTCCCAATCAAGCCACGCCTCTCCAGGAACGCGCATTTCGGCAAAAAGCAATAGACGGCGTTCCTCTTTATCCGCGAGAAGCACGCGCCAAAAGTCAAGAGAATCCCCTTCGTAAAGTTCATTGCTGTGTGTGCGGCCTCTACGTAAACCAACACCTCCCCACAACTTATCTAAAAAGCCGCGAATTTTCCACAAGGTGTTAGCATAATACCAGCCGCGTTTACCGCCAATTGACCAAATGTTCTCAAGCGCTTGTTCCGGATTTTTCAGCTTTATACTTTGGCGATCTTTGAGGCAACCGTATTCAGGAACTTTGATATAATGATTAAGATCTTTTCTAAACCGCCCACTTACTAAACTATCTTTCCAGCTGGAGACTACTTGGTTTTGTTCAATTTTTTCAAAAGCGAGCTTGATAGCATCCGTATAACTTATAGGTTTTATATGGAGCATTTCCTGTAAACGTGTATCGCAGGTAATCACTTCTACACGCATACTGTCAACCAGATTGAGCGCAAGTTTATAACTGGTTGAGGTGACAAAATAAAGCCAATAAGACGAAAGCTTGGGACTCATTACCGGCACGTCTAAAATACTAAGGCTAAGACCTCTTATTTTAGAGTACAGCAGCATCATTTGTTTATAGGTCAAAACATCAGGACCGCCAATGTCAAACGAATTATTGTAGCATGATTTGTTGCCTAGAACTCCGGTTAGATACTGAATCACATTACGAATGGCAATGGGCTGACAGCGCGTTTTTACCCATTTTGGGGTAATCATAAGTGGTAGTTTTTCGCAGAGATCTCTAATGATCTCAAATGAAGAACTCCCGGAACCTACAATGATGGCTGCGCGCAAAACCGTTAGATTAAAATTGCCTTGATATAGCGTGTCTTCTACTTGTTTTCGGGAGGTGAGGTGCTTGCTTAATTTTTCATCATTCACGATACCACTCAAATAAATTACCTGCTCACATCGTGTTTTAGAGAGATAAATATTAAAGTTTTCTGCAGCGCGTTTTTCTTTTTCATCAAAATCTACCGTTGATGAGGTCATAGAATGAATCAGGTAATAGGCCGCATCAATGTCTTGAGGCAGTAAATCTGGATTGGGTTCTTCGAGAAAATCAATTTCAACAATACTGATCTTAGAACGCGTACGCAGGTTTACCGCTAGTCTGTTTTTGTCCCGAACGGCGCAAACCAATTCGTGCCCGGCCTCTAAAAGAAAGGGGATGAGTCGCATCCCGATATAACCATTAGCTCCTGTAAGTAATATTTTCATAGCCTTTTAAAGATACGATTTTTGAAATGGATTTATTAAATGATACAGATTTGTATTAGCAATCTTTAGACCCTAATATCTATATTTGAATTAATGAATGTTTCCTAAGAGTAGCTCAATTTATGCATTTGTAGGTGTTAGTGTGACGTATGATTCTGAATTAAGAGATAATAATGAATATTTATTTCACGGAAGTATTTTTAAAGTGATCAAAGCATCTCAACTCAGTGACATAATTACATAGATCAAAAATCCTCCTAATAAAAATAATGTGAGTAGTTGTGCTTATGCTGATTCTGCTATTGAAGTTGCAAAAAAGAGGAGGGATCACACTTCCTTCAAGTACAGTTTCTTAACTTACTTATTCAGGAAGAAGTCTAGGCAAGTAGGAAGATGAATTCTGATGATGTCATTACTGTAAAAAAATATAAAAGCTATTCTTCTAAAGAATCAGGAAGATGTTAATAAAAAAATCATTCATGAAAAAAGCATACTTTATAGTACTTATTTTAGCTTTTAATGTGGCTTATTCCCAAGAAAATGAACAAGAAAAAATGATATCTCGTTTTGTTTTGGATCTTTTTGATAAATCTATTGATCCAGAAATTGTTTTTGATGAGTATATCTCGACTGATAAAGAAGATAATCTTAAGGCTTCAGTGACCAAAAGGAAAAAACTTGCAATCCAGATTATTAAGGAAACCCGTAAGAATAAAAAAAATAATGGATGGTTAATTCCAAATCCAGAGATTCGAAAACTTAATGACCCTAAAGTTTTCCCCTATGAAGAGCTGAAAGGATTAAGCGAAATCCAGTTACAGTTCAATACATCGGGTGAGTTTAAAGATAGAATTTACGTTCTAACAAATGACAAGGAAACCGAAATCCTTCAGTATTTTCTAATGAGTGAAAATAAAAAGAAGATCAAGTCCTTTACGCTTTTTGTCAAAGCAAAAAACTCGGGCTGGTTTTTTGAATACTAAATAGAAGTCAAAAAAGAATTACTATCAATGCAGTAGGGTGTAATGTCCTACTGCATTTTTTATATCAAGTTAGATCAATATATTTGGCTCTCGTATTATGGCCCTTGTGTTTCCTCGAAATTATTGCCAGTTTATATGAAATGAGGCATCTACAGATCCTCAGGACCTAGCGGAAGATTCTCAGCTTTAAAATCCATTATTTTCTTAATGAATTTATGCGTGGCTTTGTCGTTAGCTTTCGCTCTGATTTTTATAAAATACTGATCTCTGTAAATGCTGTATTCTTCGGCTTGGCCTTTGTAGATTCGTAGTTTGTAGTACGGGATGATCAGTGCGTATGATTCTAGCAACGAGCGGAAACCCACTATGATCCCGTTAGGGCGCATTTCAATATTACAGGTGTTGACATAGCTGTCCAGAATAAGTAGGTTGTGAATTTCAATACTCGTAGCAGTGATAAAGAGTTTTGACGAACCAATCCCTTTCATTTTAATGCGCTCGCGCAGCGTAAAAGGTTTACCAACTTCGGTGTAGATCTTTCGGGTAACTTCAGGATTATTGTAGGAGACATTAAGTAGCATTTTTTCTTTTAAAGATACCACTTTGCGGGCTAATGCTATCTAAGCGGACTTTGATCAGCGTGAGTTGCGCTATTTTGCTTTGTCAACCGCTTGTTTTACGTATCTTTGCGCCTTCAGAAAAAGCACTCATGAATTTATCAGATAAACTCACAAAAGCCGTTAAAGATGCGGTTCAAGAACTTTTTAGCGCAACTCTAGAAAGTGTTGAAATTCAGCCTACTCGTAAGGATTTTGAAGGAGATCTAACCGTTGTGGTGTTTCCTATTTTGCGCGTTGCAAAAGGAAATCCGGCGGTAATAGGCGAGCAGATAGGAACTTATGTGAAAGAGAATCTAGACGAAATCGCAGACTTTAATGTCGTGAAGGGCTTTTTAAATCTTGTGATTTCAGATGCTTTTTATTTGAATTTCTTTGATGTGATTAAAGACCAAAAAAACTTTGGTCACGAGCCTGAAGCCGGTAAAGCAGTGATGGTTGAATATTCTTCTCCTAACACAAACAAGCCGTTGCATCTGGGGCACATCCGTAATAATTTATTAGGTTATTCTGTTGCCGAAATTTTAAAAGCTAGCGGAAAGAAAGTGTATAAAACACAGATCATCAACGACCGCGGAATCCATATTTGCAAGAGTATGCTGGCTTGGCAGAAATTTGGTGCAGGTGAAACTCCAGAATCAACCGGACTCAAAGGCGATAAGTTGGTAGGGAATTATTACGTGAAGTTTGATAAAGCCTACAAAGAAGAACAATCCTATTTAGTAGCGCAAGGAAAAACGAAAGAAGAAGCCGAAAAGGAAGCGCCGCTTATTCTTGAAGCTCAAGATATGTTGCGCAAATGGGAAGCCGGTGATGAAGAAGTGGTTGCACTTTGGAAAAAAATGAACGGCTGGGTTTACAGTGGTTTTGAAGAAACCTATAAAAATCTGGGTGTTGATTTTGACAGTTATTATTACGAAAGCAATACCTATTTATTAGGAAAAGACAATATTGAAGAAGGCCTGAAAAAAGGTGTTTTTTATAAGAAAGAAGATGGTTCGGTTTGGTGTGATTTAACCGAAGACGGTCTTGATGAGAAACTCGTTCTACGTAGTGATGGTACTGCGGTTTATATGACGCAAGATATAGGTACCGCGATTCAGCGGGTGAAAGATCATCCGGATGTAGGCGGAATGATCTATACCGTAGGTAATGAACAAGATTACCATTTTAAAGTGCTTTTCTTAATTCTGAAAAAATTAGGTTATGATTGGGCCGAGCATTTATTCCATTTGAGCTATGGAATGGTTGATTTGCCTAGCGGAAAAATGAAAAGCCGTGAAGGTACTGTAGTTGATGCGGATGATCTTGTGGAAGAAATGGCGACAACTGCCGGAAACATCGCCCAAGAATTAGGAAAACTGGACGGTTACAGCGAGGTCGAAAAGCAAGAGTTGTACAAAATTATTGGTCTTGGTGCTTTGAAGTACTATATTCTAAAAGTAGATCCTAAAAAGCGTATTCTTTTCAATCCGGAAGAATCTGTAGACTTTCAAGGAAATACAGGTCCGTTTATTCAGTATACTTATGCGCGTATTCAGTCGATTTTGAGAAAGGCTCAAGATACCGGAGTTGCTCAAGATTATGTGTATGAAGCGCTTCAGCCTAAAGAAAAAGAGCTGATCAAACAACTTGCTTTATATCCTGAAACGGTACAGTTGGCCGCAGAAAACCACAGTCCGGCATTGATCGCAAATTATACCTATGACTTAGTAAAAGAGTTTAATTCTTTCTATCAACAAGTCTCTATTTTAGGCGCAGATACCGATGCAGAAAAAAGCTTCCGCGTAGCGCTTTCTAAAAAAGTAGGCGAGGTGATCGAGGCGGCATTTGGATTACTTGGGATTCAGGTTCCTGAGCGTATGTAATTAAAACGTCAAGCGGAGGGATGCATTAGGAGTAAAACCTAGTGAATTATTCTGTATGGCAATAGCCTGTGTGTTGTCGTCAGGGTTAACCTCATAATACCTTTGAATGGTATTGGTTTGATTTAGAATATTAATAATACCCAGCGTAAATTTTGCTGTGACTGCATCCCAGTTAAACGAATAGTTAGCGGTGGCATCAAAACGCATGAAGTCTTCTAGATTGGCTGCATTTGGAGTGTCGTAATTCACGACGTAGGTGTTGCTACTGCTGGGCAGCGTTTCTGCATTTTCTATGGGTAAGGTATAAGGTCTTCCCGTGTGATAATTCAAGCTCACTGCAATTTTAAAATTATTAAAGAGCGCATACGAACCTCCCGTATTTATAGAATGCCTGATATCTGTGTTGTTGGGAAAGGTCGCGGGATTCAGCGATTCAAAAGAATACACGTTAGTTGCCAAGGTGTAGGTAAACCAAGTGCTTAATTTTGGAGTGGTTTTGTTTACTAGAAATTCTAAACCTTTGGTCTCATAGCTGCCATTGGTTTTGATGAATTTAAATTGGTTCTGAAAGCCTTGGTTTGATGCAGTTATTCCGGAGACTTGTTTGTAAAAACCAGTAAGATCAATCAGCCAATTATTTTGAGTGTAATCAACGCCTAGACTTATTTGTTTGCTAGTGATTAAAGGAATGTCATTGTCATTGACTAAAACCCACCGCCGTTTTTCTACCCCTAGAAAATTATCTTCAAAATCAATGATCTGTGTGGTGCTTTGGTTTTTTAAAGCGGCTTCTGTTTTTAAAGCAAAATGCCCTATTTTTTGACGAATATTTATGCGAGGCTCTAGTCTAACTTTTTTGAATTTTTCAAAATAGGTTGTACGTAATCCTGTACGCAGCCTGAAATTGTTGGTAGCAAGGCTCCAATCTCCAAAAATTGCATGTTGTCTAACAACATCCTTTTTGCGTTGCTGAAACACCGGCTGATTGACACTTGTTGTATTGCGAATTCCAGTTTCAGTAAATTCATAACCGTGTTCAAAGTTCATGCGGGAATTCAGGTGCCAGGTTCCTTTTGCTTTAAAAGCGGTTTCGAGTACTTGATTGGTTTGGGCTAATACCTGATTGTTGCTGAAATCTTGATCTGTTGAGCGAATGTTGTATTGCGTATAATATGCATTAAGAAACGTGTCATAAGCGGGGTTAATGACGCTGCTTAGATGGATTCCGAAGGCGATATTATCCTGATCTATCAAACTTTCATTAATGAGTTGTTCATCAACGTCAGACTCGGAGTATTCTAGAGTGTTGTTGAGTGATATAAAACTGGCTCTGAGTTGATGTTTTGGACTGATATCGTAAAGAATTTTTGCTGAATAATCGTGAAATCTAAAATCAGAAAGTGATTTGATATTTTCAGCAGAGCTACCATCATTTTTGATCTCTGAATCTTGAAAACTTCGATTGAAATAAGAAGTATATGTGGGTGTTTGAAAATAATCGGCAAAAGACCTTCTTCCGCTTATTTGAAGAGCGAGCTTTGTACTTATAGGTATTTGAAGAAAAGCGTCTGCACTGAGACCATTAAAGCCGGCACCACCTGATATTTTTTCGGTTATAGCATTAGGTGTGTACATTTTTATAGTACTGCTTACTCCACCTGAATACTCTGAGCTGTTGGCGTTTTTAGTGACTTCAACGCGCTCAGTTAAATTAGGGTTATATGCTGAAATTAAGCCAAAAAAATGACCGGTATGATACATTTTGATTTCATCCCAAAGCATCAAGTTTTCATCTTGGGTTCCACCGCGCACATTTATATTATTGATGCTTTCGTCTATACTCTCTATTCCTGGTAAAATTTGCAGCGTTTGTAGAATATCAGGATCTGTCAATCCCGGTAAAATGTCAAATTCACGTGTGTTTATCTCAATACGGTCGTCTGGAAATTTACGAATACCTCGACTGAATAAGCGTTTAATCACCACTTCTTCCAACGTAAAACTTTTAGGAGCTAAACTGATTTGCTGACAATTAGAAGTAAGCCTTTCTACCTTAAGAACCTCGGTTTGATAACCTAAAAACGATACCTTGATGCTATCTCCGGGTTTTATAAGTGCTAGTTCAATATAACCGTTGGCGTCTGTCACGGCACTCGCGTTTTTGTTTAATGCTTGAATTGTTGCTCCTTCCAGTGGTTTCAGCGTTGCAGCATCAAGAATTTGAGCGCAAAAAATAGACGAAGTTCTAGGTAGAATACTATAATACCGATCATCGATTTTAGTGATGGTCAACCCGGTTTGCTTTGTGATATACTGCAAGGTTTGGTCTAATTGCTCAAACGTTGAATTCTGTAATTTTAGGTCTTGTACCGCTTCAGTTTGATACGAGAAACGAATGTTGAATGACGTTTCTACAGTATCTAAATAAGTAACCAAATCAACCTCGCTTCGGTCTTGAGCTGTGCCGAATATGGAAGTGAAAAGTAGCATGATCAGCCAATATTTTTCTTTATTCAGCATAAAATATAAAGCTTTGATCCTTGTCTGATTTATAAGTGATCCCAAACGGGAGGGTTACTCCTTGAAGCGCACTTTCTAATTTTTTGGTACTAAAGCTACCGGTGAATACTTGGTCTTTTAATTGTGCCGGATAAGAAATCTGAATATTAAATTGACGTTCTAGCGCGGCGATCACAATATGATAGGGAACCTCGTCAAAGCTAAGCTCGTAGTCTAGCCAAGAGGGTTGCTTTTGATCATTGTTGATTTTTAATTCAGATTTACCAGATATCAAGCGATAGGTGTCACCAGGTTTGAGAATCAAGGTGTCAAGCGTTACCGCGACTTCTACACTTCCTTCGTAGCAGGAAACTTCAAAATAACCTTTTCTATGATTTACATTAAATTGAGTGCCCAGCACTTGTATTGTGCCTTGCGCAGTAGCAACTTTAAAAACACTTCCTTTATTGACTTTAAAAAAAGCTTCTCCTTCAAGTTCTAAATTACGCGTGCCATCTTCCCAATCTTTAGGATTATAGGAGATCTGTGAAGCATTGTTTAGGGTAGCTTCAGAAGCATCGGGTAAGGTGATTTGCACAAAATCATCTGTTGCTTTGATGATTTTTTGATCAGATTTTAAAAAGATATAAGAGGTTATTAAAATGACCAGTACGGCTGCTGCAGTGCTGATCCAAGTTTTATAGGGAAGCTTAATAACTTTAGGTTGCGGCTTTTGTGTAATTTTTGTTTTAAAGGACTTGTAAGCCGCTTCTTTGTCAAGCGTATTAGGCTTCAACCGGGAAGCGTATGTAGCTATTTTGTGATATTCTTTATACGTTTGGGTTTGTTTAAATGCAGCCAATTCTTCGGCGTTCATGTCGCCGTTTAGCCATTTTAAAAGTTCTTCTTGATGCTGCATAATTTCCTTAGTTACTTGTTAGACACCTTAAAAGCGGAAAACCCTACCCTTTAAGTTGTTAAAATTCTGGGATTTGTTGCCTTAAGTTTTTTAAAGCCTGGCTCATACGTTTTTCGACCGCTTTTACGGAAATGTTAAGCATTTCGGCTATCTCTGCGTATTTCTTTCCATCTATTCTATTTAATAAGAACACTTCGCGCTGGGCTTCTGTTAACGAGGCGATGGCGCTGTTCAGCGTTTTTTTAAACTCTTTTTCGCGTAAAATAAATTGGGGGTCTTCGTTAGATTCTGATTCTTCTGAAGCTTGATTTCTTTGATAGTTCAATACTACTTTTTTATGCTTTACTGCATTAAGAAAAGAATTGTTGATGGTTGTAAATAAATAGGTTTTAGCTTTTTTGAACTCGATGTTATTACAACGATTCCAGATTTTTACAAAAGCCTCTTGAGTCAAGTCTAGAGCTTCCTGTTCGTCCCCGCATTTATAAAAAGCAAAGTTTTTAGCAGCCTGAATAAACTCTAGGTAGAAACGTTTAAAGGTAGCTTCGTGGCAAAGATCGGTATGCTTGTCTTGCTCGTTCATAGGGTTAGGGGCATCTAATATTTCAAAGCTACTAAAATATTTTTCTAATTTTTTTTCAAGTGAGGGTAGGGTAAAGAGGTTTTGGGTTGTCTTAAGGGTGAATACGAACTTTAAATAACCTTTGTATAATTTTACTATTATGAAAAATCTAAAAACATTTTTAAGTATAACTTTTCTCGCAGCATTGCTTTTTGGTTCTTGTCAGAATGAAGAAGACGTGCTGATTGAAGGTAATGAGAATACCAATACGAAACAGTCAGAACCTGCAGAATATATAGAGCGTAGCACTGCAAATGACGGCTCTGAAGACGATATTCTAGATGATATAAGCTGTGCGTCTGTGATTCTTCCGGTAGTTGCAGAAGTGAACGGTCAAGAGCTTACCATTGTTAATGAAGCCAGCTTGACGTTAATCGCTGAGATTTTTGCCGAATTTACTAACGATGAAGATGAGGTGCGTTTTCAGTTTCCTATTGAAATGCGTTTAAGTGATTATTCGGTGGTGACTATTCAAAATGAGCAAGAGTTAGAAGCGTTAGAAGAAGCGTGTGAAGCGGCTGATGAGAGTAGAGATGACGCTATTAGTTGTCTAGAATTTGATTACCCTATTACCGTATTTACCTTTGACGCCAATGCGCAACAGACAGGGAGCGTAGTGCTTACTAGTGATCAGGAAGCTTACGCATTTATCAATGATTTGGGTGACGATCAATATTTCAGCCTTCAATATCCAATTAGTTTATCTGGTTCGAGTGATGGAAGTATAACGATTAATTCTGATGCAGAATTGATTGCAGAATTACAATCGTGCGAGTCAGAAGATGATCTTGAGGAAGAGGCGCGTGATGAAGCCGAAGATCTAAGAGAAGATCTTGAAGAGGCGATAACCGGTGCACGTTTTGAGCTTGAGTCTGGTGTTCAGGCAGGGGCAGAATTCAGTCAGCAATTTGCTAATTATACTTTTGAATTTACAAATGATAAGCGTGTAGTTGTACGTAATAGCCTAACCAATCTGGTAACTGATGTGGAAGCATTTTTTAACACGACCTCAGAAACTGAAGTTTTTCTTGAGCTAAACTTTACGAGTGACTCAGAATTTTCAGTTCTTAACGGAACCTTTGAAGTAGTTAGTCAATCTTCAAGTACCATCGAATTGCAGAGCACCACAGATACGACATTTAAATTGGTTTTTTCTAAGTTATAATGCGTAAAGAATAAACGCCTCTTATAAAACGCTGTTCTTATGGATAAGGACAGCGTTTTTTTATTCCTTTTACCTTATAATAAGGCTTTACAAATAGCCTTCAAATCCTTAGCTTTGCATCCTTATTATTTGAAACACTTGATCCTGCTTTGAGGGCTGTGTTCTTATAGAATATTTTACCAATTCAAAACATTTCCTTGAATTGATATTGAGGAGTGTTTTTTAGTATATGACCTATGTTTGATAATTTAAGTGATAAGTTAGATAAGGCGATGCACGTGCTTAAGGGGCACGGCCAGATTACAGAAGTAAATGTAGCCGAAACCCTTAAAGAAATTCGTCGCGCCCTTGTAGATGCTGATGTTAATTATAAAATAGCTAAAGACTTTACCAATACGGTTAAAGAAAAAGCACTGGGTCAAGATGTATTGACCGCTTTAAAACCAGGTCAATTGATGACCAAATTGGTAAAAGATGAACTTACCGAACTTATGGGCGGTGAGGCTGAGGGCATCAACCTTTCGGGGAATCCTTCGGTTATTTTGATGTCTGGTTTGCAGGGTAGTGGTAAAACCACTTTTTCTGGTAAGCTGGCTAATTTCCTTAAAAATAAAAAGACTAAAAAACCACTTCTGGTTGCTTGTGATGTTTACCGTCCTGCGGCGATAGATCAGTTGCACGTAGTAGGTGGGCAGATCGGTGTTGAGGTCTATTCTAACAAAGAAGAAAAAGATCCGGTTAAGATCTCTCAAGCGGCAATTGCACACGCAAAAGCAAACGGATTTAACGCGGTGATTATTGATACCGCTGGTCGACTTGCAGTTGATCAAGCGATGATGAATGAGATCGCTGCGATTCACGAAGCGATCAAGCCACAGGAAACCTTATTTGTTGTTGACTCAATGACAGGTCAGGATGCGGTAAATACTGCAAAGGCATTTAACGATGTTTTGAATTTTGACGGGGTGATCTTAACCAAATTAGATGGTGATACTCGTGGTGGTGCGGCGCTTTCTATCAAAACGGTTGTAGATAAACCCATCAAATTCATCGGTACCGGTGAAAAGATGGAAGCAATTGATGTGTTCTATCCTTCACGTATGGCCGATCGTATTCTTGGTATGGGAGACGTGGTTTCTCTTGTGGAGCGTGCGCAGGAACAGTTTGATGAAGAAGAAGCACGCAAACTGCAAAAGAAGATCGCCAAAAACCAGTTCGGTTTTGACGACTTTCTGAAGCAGATTCAGCAGATCAAGAAAATGGGTAATATGAAAGACCTTATCGGGATGATTCCCGGTGCCGGTAAAGCACTAAAAGGTCTTGATATTGATGATGACGCTTTTAAAGGAATCGAAGCGATCATTCACAGTATGACTCCGGCTGAGCGTACCCAGCCATCGATTATAAATTCAAGTCGTAAAAAACGCATTAGTAAAGGTTCTGGAACTTCGGTTCAAGAGGTGAATCAGTTGTTGAAGCAATTCAACCAAATGAGTAAAATGATGAAGATGATGCAAGGTGGCGGCGGAGCCAAAATGATGCAGATGATGAATCAAATGCGCTAAGCAGCATTCAGTTTACAGCGTGCAGTTGCAGTAAGCTGTTCGATTCTAACCATAAAACCAAAACGCAATAATGACAATCTTAGACGGAAAGAAAACCAGTAACGATTTAAAAAACGAGATCGCCGAAGAAGTAAAGGCGATGAAAGAACGAGGTGAGAAAGTGCCTCATTTGGCTGCTGTTTTGGTAGGTAACGATGGCGCAAGTTTGACCTATGTAGGGAGCAAAGTGCGTGCTTGTGAGCGTATTGGTTTTGAGTCTACCTTAATTCAATTGCCGGAAGAAACCACAGAAGAAGAACTTTTGGATCACATCAATAAACTGAATAATAATCCCGAGATTGATGGTTATATTGTTCAGTTGCCTTTACCGAAGCATATTGACGAACAAAAAGTGTTATTGGCTGTAGATCCTGACAAAGACGTAGATGGGTTTCACCCAACGAACTTTGGTAAAATGGCGCAAGATATGCCGGTTTTTATTCCTGCAACTCCGTTTGGAATTATGGAATTACTCAAGCGCTATAACGTAGAAACTTCAGGAAAGCATACTGTTGTCATTGGTCGTAGTCACATTGTAGGTCGCCCTATGAGTATTTTGATGTCTCAGAAAGGAACACCTGGAGATAGCACTGTAACCTTAACGCACAGTCGTACCAAAAATCTTGAAGAGCTTACCAAGCAAGCCGATATTATTATTACGGCTTTAGGAGTACCTGAGTTTTTAAAGGCTGATATGGTTAAGGAAAATGTAACGGTTATCGACGTGGGAATTACTCGTGTACCAGACGAAACTAAAGAGCGCGGTTACCGAATCGCAGGTGATGTAGATTTTGCAGAAGTAAGCAAAAAGGCAGATTTCATTACGCCAGTTCCCGGTGGAGTAGGACCTATGACGATCGCGATGTTATTAAAGAATACATTGCTTGCCAGAGCAAGACATAACGATCTTCAATCTTAAGATTGGAAAGTATACTAAAATAAAAAAAGAGGTCTATTAGACCTCTTTTTTTATTGGCGTGCCAAAGGATTAAGTATTTTAGAGCTTGGCTCAAAATTGAAAATTCGACTTTCAACCAATGCCTAAACGCTTGTCCTAAGGTAATTTATTCAGAGAAATTTGAATTAAAGCAAATGTCTTGCACCTAATGCTGCTCCGATAATACCCGCATGATTACGCGTATGAGCCGCTACAATAGGCACGTCAGTTTTTAAATATTTGATGTATTCGTCCAGGTTTTTACTGGCACCACCACCTATGATGATCATTTCTGGTTGAGAAACTTGCATGGTGAGTTGTATGAATTTATTAAAGCGTTTTCCCCACTTTTTAAAACTCATATTATTATCAAGACGCACACGACGCGATGCGTATTTTTCAATAATTTTTTTCTTTTTGTAGCGCATCTGGCCCAATTCAAAATTTGGTATAAGTTCGCCGTTATAAAAAACGCCACTGCCTATACCTGTGCCCACCGTCACTACGATAACGAGACCTTCAACGCCTTTGCCTACACCAAATTCCATTTCTGCAAGGCCGGCAGCATCAGCATCATTCATTACATTTACAGGTAGGCCTATTTTCTGCGAAATCATTTCATCTACCTGAACACCTAACCAAGATTTATCAAGATTACCATGTTCAAGCGCTTTACCCTTATGTATTACCGTTGGAAAACCTACACCTACCGGACCTTTCCAGTCCCAATGTTTAACAACTTCGGCAATAGTGTTAACCATGGCTTTGGGTTCACGAGGAACGGGAGTGTCTAATCTAAAACGTTCACCTAAATATTCTTCTTTTTCGAGATTTACAGGAACGCCTTTTATTCCAGTTCCTCCTACATCTACTCCCAGTATTTGCATAAATAGTTTTTTGGTCTTCAATAAAAAGTACTTAAAATTCAATCGTAAATTTTAAGCAGCTTATAATCTTGAGTGGCAATTTATTGAAAAACGGCAAAAACCAGCAAAATAATTGCAAGAATATAAAATACCCAATAAGGTTTGAAGTCTGTGGGGTTGGGTCCAAAAAGGAGTTTGGTGAGTTTAAACATCTCTGGGCGATGCTTGGCGATAAAGTTATACCCGTGATCACTTAATCGTTGAAAGCTTCGGTTGTTGACATACCAGCGGTGCGCATTCCATTTTATGGAATCACTGTAGGTATAACATCGATAAGCAGAATCTGGACCGCTGTAAATGCTTCCGTCAAGCTCGATTAATCTACTCGCTTTTTTAAATTCTTTCAACGGAATATCAGGAAAGTCTTTGTGCGCGTCTTGGTAGGTTTTATAGACGATGGCGTCTTTGGTTTTCATTTTCCATCGGGTGACCCAATATTTGCAAAAACCACACGTGCCGTCCCAGATCAGGACGGGCTTTCCTTGTGGTGGAAAATTAGTCTTCTTGATTTTCTGAAACATCCGGAATGATTTGATTGATGATTTCAGGTTCAGGATCGCCGTATTCGTGTTTGTAGATTTTTACTACTAAAAGGAATAAACTTATTAGCAAGGGGCCAAAGATCAATCCTATAAAACCAAATAAAGGTACCCCGACAATAACACCAATCAGCGTTACTAGCGGATGTACATTGGCTAAGCGTTCTAGCACATAAAGCCGAATCAAATTGTCTGTAGAGCCCACAACGACAAGACCATATATTGCAATCCCCACGGCTTGGAGGTTGTTGCCACTGGCTATGAGTAAAATGGTAACAGGTACGATACCTAATAAAGTACCTACAAAAGGAATCATACTTCCAATAGCGGTAATAACAAACCAGAAAAAGGGATCGGGAACCCCGAAAATGAAAAATCCTATGAGCGCAACAATACCTTGTGCCA
This sequence comes from Leeuwenhoekiella palythoae, assembly GCF_900130045.1. GTDB lineage: Bacteria > Bacteroidota > Bacteroidia > Flavobacteriales > Flavobacteriaceae > Leeuwenhoekiella > Leeuwenhoekiella palythoae. The sequence continues at coordinate 129,771 of NZ_FQXT01000005.1, read as the reverse complement.
AAGCGACTAACGGAATTCCTAATGCGTTGCTTTTTACCATGGCAACACTTTCGTGACCTATACGGGCTATGTTTTCTTTATTCAGCGGAATAAATGCATAAAGCGACTGGTGCATTTTATCGTTATTGATAAGCATGTAATACAAGATAAAATACATAATACCAATGGCGATAAATACATTAAAGGTGCCGCCGGCAAGGTTTTGAAGGTTAGTAGAAACCCAACTTGTAATGGAGTTGGTATCTATAGACTCGCTTACTTTAAAGCCAAGGTCTGCCTCCCAAACGCCTACTTGTTGCTTTACAACTTCAACCACACGTTCAGAATTGCGCACGGCTTTCCCAATTTTATTGGTAAGCATCATCACAGTCAATCCAATGGGGACCAGTATCACCACAAACGAAGCCAGCATCGCAACAGCAGCCGCAAGGCCTTCTTTCCATTTGCGTTTTACGACTAAAAAGTTGTAGAACTTACGCAGCAATACATAAAGTGTGATGGCGCCTAAAACTCCGGATAAATACGGAGTCATCTCTTCTACGATCAATATGAATAAAAAGAGAATGAGAACAATTAAAAAAAGTTGGCGTACGAGTTCTGGTTTAAGTTTATTCATTATTTAGCAAATAACTGTGAGAGGTCTTTAAAGCTTTTAAATTCAAGCGCATTGCCGCAAGGATCGTAAAAAAACATAGTAGCTTGTTCACCGGGTAGTCCTTCAAACCTGATGTAAGGCTCAATTACAAATTCAACCTTTTTAGCTCTTAGGGTATCGGCGAACTGTTCAAAAGCATCCCAGTCTAGAACTACTCCAAAGTGCGGTACAGGAACCGCCTTACCATCAACGGCATTATGATGTGCAGAAGCTTTTTCTTCTTTCGGTTTATAGTGAATCACCAATTGATGCCCAAAGAAGTCAAAGTCGACCCAATGGGTGTCGCTTCTACCTTCTTCAAGTTCGAGTACATCACGATAAAATATTCGGGCTTTTTCGACATCGTCTACAGGAATGGCCAGATGAAAAGGAGCAGGCATAAGGTTTGTTTTAATTATTACGTAAAGCGTTGATCAATTCTTGTTTAGTCATTTTAGACCTACCTTCAATACCTATTTTTTGCGCTTGCTTATACAGGTCTTGCTTGGTGCGGTCTTCATACTTTTCAGCTTTTCCACCTTTTTTACCGGAGTCTGGAGTATTAGCAATACGTGCAGATTTTTCTTTGCTATAGCCTTTGTCGCGCAAGGCTTCATATTGTTCTTCGTTTTTTACTGAAGGAATTTGAGCTGCCATACTATCTTTTTTGGTTGTAACCTAAAAGTAAGGCGATTAATACACTTAGCCCGTGTCATTAACACAGGTTTAAATGTTTATAGGAATTGTGCTGAAATTAAGGGGAGCCGTTGAGGCTTAATTACGGCGTCTGCGTCGAGGTCCAGTAGGTTTGATTATCGGTTTTTTACCGGTCTCTTGTTCCGGCTCAAAGACTTTACTGCTGTCTGCTAAAAGATTGTTGAGCTCGCTCAATTCCGAAGGTTTAAAAGCTCTGTATTTTCCTACCGGAATATCTAAACTAATATTCATAATGCGCACCCGTTTTAAACGCGTAACATTATACCCCAGATATTCGCACATGCGGCGTATTTGTCTGTTAAGGCCTTGTGTCAGTATAATTTTAAAACGCTTTTTCCCCAGTTGTTCTACCTCACATTTACGGGTGATCGTGTCTAAAATTGGGATGCCGTCAGACATTCGTTTTACAAAAGAAGCGTCTAAGGGCTTATCAACATCCACGATATATTCTTTGTCGTGGTTGTTACGGGCACGAAGAATTTTATTAACGATATCCCCGTCATTTGTTAAAAATATGAGACCTTCACTGGCTTTATCTAATCTCCCTATCGGAAATATTCGGGTGGGGTAATTGATATAATCAATGATGTTGTCCTTTTCCACACGCGTATCTGTAGTGCAAACAATACCTACAGGTTTGTGGAAGATAAGATACACCGGGGCATCTTTTTTCTCACCTACGACTTTGCCATCAACCCTGATCTCATCATTGCTGCTTACTTTAGTTCCCATTTCAGGAACGCTTCCATTTACGGTAACGCGACCGGCATCAATAAGTTTGTCTGCCTCGCGGCGCGAACAAAAACCTACTTCGCTGAGGAATTTATTTATACGAGTAACATTAGCGTCTGACATAGTGTTTAAGGTAAAATTAAAACCGAATTAATCCTTCAAGAAGGTTATGATTTTCTCATTGACATCAGTATCGTAGAGCGAGTGGTTGAGTCCTTCGGTTTCTATAAATTGAGATTTTTGTAGTGCTTTGTGAATGGCTTGAGAACCAGAAAAAGGAGTAATAGGATCTTCTTTGTCGTGGATTACCAATGTAGGTACTTTTATTTTTGTCGCAAAAACCGAAGATGAAAAGTCCCGCGTTTTAAAATCAAAGGTGTTTTGAAAAAACCTGTCTAAGGCTTCTAGCGCTCTGGCGTTGAGTCCTAAAATTTTCTGATAGTCTTTCAATATGCTTTCAAGTTTATCAGGAGCCCCCAGAATCACCAGCTTTTCTGTTTTTATGCTGGATTCTTGCGATTGATTATACAACACGGTCATACCGCCCATCGAGTGTCCAATGAGATAATCAGGACGATAGATCTCAAGCATTTTGTCTAGGGTTTGGTGATATAGCGGAACATAAAAGTATTTTCCGCTACTGTAACCGTGAGCAGGCGCGTCAAAAGCAATGATGGTGTAGTCTTCTTTTTGCAGCCTAAAAATCATTTCTTTCCAGCGGTGACTGTGACTTTCCCAGCCGTGTACTAATAGAACGGTTTTGCCACTGCCGGACCATTTATAAGGTTGAATTTTTAAATCTTCAACTGCAACTACAGGTTCTAGATTAGGGTTTAAAAATTCTTCGTGATGCGCCCCAATGCGTCCCCGGCGCGGTTTACTAAAAACCTTGAAGGCTTTTCTTGCTGAAGCTTTTGGGTTTACCAATGATAAGGCATTTATATAAAACCCTATTGCTTTAGGTAGTATTTTTTTGACCAGTTTATTCATAAAAAAACCCTCTTTTAAAAGAGGGTTCAAATATACGGGTTATGTAAAATTTAATGTCTGTTTTCGGCATCTATAACATCAGTGTCTTTTCTGTACTTTAAGAGCGAAATTCCTGAAAGGAAAAATATACCGCCTAAAATTGCTAATGCCCACGGACTAACACCGGTACTCATACTTCCAAAAATTCCCATAATACCTAATACCAATGCTATGGCGCCGCCAATTACCATTACTAGTGCTAAAATCTTAATCATAATATTTGTACTTATTAGGTTAGATTTTAAAAGTAGTAGAAATGCCGTTTAGCAGCTTTGAGATTAACGTGGCTTTAGGTAAGAATTAATACTTATTTATAATTTTTGGAATTTTTAATCTGATTTTCAAAAGGTTGAAGAGTGTTATTCTTCTTCTCGATGTACCTTATTAAAATCAAATGCCGGTTGACAAACCGATAGGTAAACACATTTTTGGTTAAAAGGGTTACTGTACTGCACCCGCGTACCGGCTTTAATTTTTATAGATTGTCCGGCTTCTAAAATGATGGGTTCATCATCAATTAAAAATTGCTTTTTTCCTTCAATGATGAAGGTGTACTCATCAAATTCAGGGGTTTGAAACGGTTCGCTCCAACGGGGCGGTGCTATCATATGGGCGATACTTATGGCAGTGTTTCCGTCACTGGCTTTGCCAAAATGTTCCCCGATGTATTTACCGTCATCAGTAGGGACGACAAAAGGAGTTTTCTGAATATAGTATTTAGCGTCAGACATTATTTTTAATTTACCAGCCGATCATAAAGTATTTGATCTTGGCGTCATTTGGAATTTCAGCACCGGTAACTTTAGCATCCATATTAAAACGCAACTCTCCCGGAAGCTCATCACGATCAATAGTAAAATACGCATTGATGTCATCAACAAAAATTACGATACTACTTATTAGTGTTTCAATTCTTGAAATCTCATAAGCTTCGGTGATGTCTTTATAGGTACTGTTGAGGTTGATGCCTTCTTCGGTGGTGTAGCGTTCATCAAAAACCTGAACAGTTTTAATTGTTTTTGGATTACCATCTTTAGTGGGCATCAAGCTTAGCAATTGCTTTCCACCTTTTTCATAAATTTCAATAGCGTTCACATTTAGCTCTTCACTTAGACCAGAATTTTGATCCACAACACTATCATTGCTAAAAATGGTTTTTAGTTCGTTTACTTGCGTTTCTTTAGTGAGTTCGCCTACACGATCAGCAGTAACTTTAAAAGAGCTGTCTGAGTCACAAGAGGTGAATAGTAAATTGGTAATTATGGCTGCAAAAAATATTCTTTTCATTATAAGGGTTTGTTTCTGTTAGGGTTTATTTTATAAGTTTTCCTAAAATGCCCAGAACACCGCGTATTACTGTGGCGCTGGTAAGCACTTTAATTATCGCTTTTTCAGTAGTGTTACTTCGGGAAGAAGTACGACTGCTTTTAGACACCGTTGCACGTTCTTCTTTAGCTTTTTCCTTGGCTTCTTCGCTTTCTGCCTTTTTGATTTTAGCATTTAGCAATTCATACGCGCTTTCTCGATCTACAGTATCATTGTACTTAGGAGCGAGTGCAGATTTACGATTTATTTCTTCAATTTCAGCATCGGTAAGAATATCCATTCGAGACATTGGCGCACGCATCATTGTGGCTGCAAGCGGTGTGGGTCTTCCTTTTTCATCAAGAGCCGAAACCAGCGCTTCACCAGTACCTAAAGTGGTGAGCACTTCTTTGGTATCATAATATTCAGAATCGGGGTAGTTTTCGGCAGTGAGCTTAATGGCCTTGCGGTCCTTTGCGGTGAAAGCCCTAAGTGCATGCTGAATTTTTAAGCCTAGCTGACTCAATACACCATCGGGAACATCGGTTGGGTTTTGCGTAACAAAGTATAAGCCAACACCTTTAGATCGTATGAGTTTCACAATGCTTTCGATCTGGCTGTGCAGTGCTTTTGAAGCTTCTTTAAAAATAAGATGCGCTTCATCAATAAAGATGACCAATTCCGGTTGATCGCTGTCGCCCTGCTCTGGAAAAGTGCTGTAAATTTCCGCGAGCAAACTGAGCATAAACGTTGAGAAAAGTTGAGGCCTGTCTTGAATATCAGTAAGCCGAATGATATTTATTTTACCTCGCCCATTGTCATCCAGTCGAAGCAAATCATCAACATCAAAAGATTTTTCACCAAAAAAGATATCTGCACCTTGCTGCTCCAGTTGAACAACTTTTCTTAAGATAGCGCCTGCAGAGGCAGTAGAAATTCTGCCGTATAGATCTTGAATTTCTTCTTTGCCTTCATCTGTCGCGTACTGTAATACTTTTTTAAAGTCTTTCAAGTCTAATAAAGGCAGGCTCTTGTCGTCACAATATTTAAATAAGATGGCGATGATGCCGGCTTGAGCATCTGTTGCATCGATAATTCTAGAGAATAGAACCGGGCCAAATTCACTCACCGTGGCGCGCAGTCGTACTCCATTTTGTTCAGACAAGGTGAGTAGCTCTACCGGAAAATCTTTTGGTTCAAAGGGTAGGCCAATTTTTGCGTGGCGCTCATCAATTTTAGGATGACCTTCACTTGCTTTTGCGATACCACTAAGGTCACCTTTCATATCCATCAATAACACGGGAACACCTTTTTCTGAAAGATTTTCGGCTAAAACCTGAAGTGTCTTGGTCTTTCCGGTTCCGGTGGCGCCAGCAATTAAACCGTGTCTGTTTAGGGTCTTTAAAGGAAGGTTTACGTGAGCTCCGGTTATCGTCTGCCCGTCAAGCATCGCAGCACCCACGGTGATATATGCTCCCTTGCAAAGGTTTCCTTGTATAATGTGTTCTTTAAAGGCTTCGGTCTGGCTCATCGCTAAAAATTTGGACTAAAAATAAGGATTAATGCCAAAATCAAACCGACTTGCAATAGTTAATTTTTAACAGTTTGTAGCGCGTTTCGGTCCCCTTTAAAATAAGGTTGTTAGGCTTTGGTAACGATTTTAATGCGGCGTATCTTTGCGCCCTATGACAAAAGAGGCGACAGCAACCCGGGTAGAGCTGGGAGAGTTACTTCCGTTGATGGAAGAGTTTTATACCATTCAAGGTGAGGGTTACCATACCGGTACTCCTGCATATTTTATACGTGTTGGTGGTTGTGATGTAGGTTGCCATTGGTGTGATGTGAAAGAAAGTTGGGATGCGGCTATACACCCGCCTACTGAAGCTGCCGCGATCGTAGCAAATGCCAAAAAATACAGCAAGACAATTGTGATCACAGGCGGTGAACCTCTAATGTGGGATATGAATCACCTTACCGGCATGTTGAAAGATGAAGGTTTGCAGGTGCATATAGAAACCTCAGGAGCGTACGAACTTACAGGACATTGGGATTGGATTTGCCTTTCTCCTAAGAAGCGTATGTTGCCTAAACCTCGTATTTATGAGGAAGCTCACGAATTAAAAGTGATCATTTACAATAAAAGCGATTTCGCATTCGCGGAAGAACATGCCGCCAAGGTAAATGGTAATTGCAAACTTTTTTTACAACCAGAATGGAGCGTGCGCGAGAAAATGACACCCTTAATTGTAGATTATGTAATGGCTAATCCTAAATGGAGAGTGAGTCTACAAACACATAAATATCTTAATATACCTTAGTAGATTTTTTAAGCATCGGTAGATAGAGGTTTTTGACTTCACTACTTGCTTCGAGACCTTATAAACTTTAGGTAGAACACATAAAAAAGGCTTCCGATTTGGAAGCCTTTTTTAATACTATAATTTGAAAATTACATTTCTACTTCTTCAATAGGTACCTGGATATACATATCATCCCAACCTAAAAACATATCTGATCCATTTTCAGTAGGTTGAAAAGAGATTGAGAAAGATTCAATAGGGGCAGCAGTTTTATGAGCCGGAGTCGTAAAGCGCACTAGGTCGCGTTCTTCTTTATATCCATAAGCGCCCCAAGTGTCCAAGTCTTTGTTTAAAATCACCGTCCACTCATCTTCAGTTGGGATCGTAAACAATGTGTAGGTTCCTGCAGGAACTTTAGTATCACCAACCATCATTTCCTTGTAGAATTTAATTTCGGTAGATTCATTGGCGCCGGTTCTCCATACCTCACCATATTTTTCTAGCCCGTCTTTAGTAGCAAAAACGTCACGTCCTTTTTTCTGAGGACGGCTGTAGATCACGCGTACACGAGGAGTTTTGTCTTGGGCGCGAAACATTGCAATATCAAGCGGACTTTTGTCGAGTTCGCTAAATTTTTGTGCGTTTACGTCATTGCCAAAAATTAAGAAGCTAAGTAGAAAACTACCTATTATTAGGGATTTCATAAATGTTGTTTTTAATGTTGAAAGTCAAAATTTTATACAAATGTACAATGCGGTAAAACCTGTAAATGTTAAGCGAATCTTAAAAGAATGTACCACAAGTAATTTTGTATTTAATAGCATTCAAGAAGTATTCCAAATCTTCAAACCCCAGTAATTACTCAAATCAACTACGATTAGCGGGTATAATTTCCTGTTCTTATCACTTTATAAAATTTGACTGCATATTTTATGCTGAAAGTTTTTTTTTGTAATAAATAGCATTTTTAAAGTTTACATATGTAAGCATATGATTGTTTTTTGTTTGCGAATCAAAATGTAAATCACATCTTTGAACCATCAAATTAAAACAATACGATTATGTGTGGGATAGTATGTGCCTATGAATTGAAACAACCGGCTGAGGTTTTAAGACCACAGCTTTTAGAAATGTCTAAAAAAATACGTCATCGTGGACCGGATTGGAATGGAGTGTATAGTGATGAAAAAGCTATTCTAGCACACGAGCGTTTATCTATAGTTGACCCTGCATCAGGAAAACAACCTTTATTGAGCCCTGATGGAAAATTAATTCTAGCCGCTAATGGTGAGATCTATAACCATCAAGAGTTGCGCAAACAACTTAAAGGTCAGTATGATTTTAAAACACAGTCTGATTGTGAGGTTATTTTAGCGCTTTACCAAGAAGAAGGACCAGGCTTTGTAGATAAGCTAAACGGAATTTTTGCCTTTTCACTTTATGATGCTGAAAAAGATGAGTATTTCGTAGCCCGTGATCATATGGGGGTTATTCCACTGTATATGGGATGGGATCAGCACGGAACCTTCTACGTAGCTTCAGAATTAAAAGCGTTAGAAGGAACCTGTACAAAAATTGAATTATTCCCTCCGGGACATTATTTACACAGTTCAGATGGAGAATTAAAAAGATGGTATTCTCGAGAGTGGATGGAGTATGATGCAGTAAAAGAAAACGAGACCAGTATCGAAAAGTTAAGAGAAGCTTTAGAAGCGGCAGTTCATCGCCAACTGATGTCTGATGTTCCTTACGGAGTATTGCTTTCAGGAGGTTTAGATTCTTCAATTACTTCAGCGGTTGCAAAAAAATATGCTGAAAAGCGCATTGAGTCCGGAGATACAGACGGTGCTTGGTGGCCACGATTACACTCGTTTTCTGTAGGTCTTGAAGGCTCACCAGATTTAGCGGCAGCACAGAAAGTTGCAGATCATATTGGTACGGTTCACCACGAGATCAAGTTTACCATTCAAGAAGGGCTTGATGCTATAAAAGATGTGATTTACAACCTAGAAACCTATGATATCACTACGATTAGAGCTTCGACTCCAATGTATTTAATGGCGCGTGTCATCAAATCTATGGGTGTAAAAATGGTGCTTTCAGGAGAAGGAGCAGATGAGGTTTTTGGAGGGTATCTATACTTCCACAAAGCACCAAATGCTCAGGAATTTCACGAAGAAACCGTGCGTAAATTAAGCAAGCTGCATATGTACGATTGTTTACGTGCAAACAAATCTTTAGCTGCTTGGGGAATCGAAGGTCGTGTGCCATTCTTAGATAAAGAGTTTATGGATGTTGCGATGAGCATCAACCCGCAAGATAAAATGATCAACGGTGAGCGCATGGAAAAATGGGTACTTCGTAAAGCCTTTGAATCATACTTGCCAGAGAGTGTTGCTTGGAGACAAAAAGAGCAATTTTCAGACGGTGTAGGATACAGCTGGATTGATACCTTAAAAGAATTGGTGAACGAAAAAATTAGCGATGAGCAATTGGCTAACGCGAAGTTTAAATTTCCAATTCAGACTCCAACAAATAAAGAAGAGTATTACTATAGAAGCATTTTTGCAGAGCACTTCCCAAGTGATGCTGCGGCATTGAGTGTACCTCAAGAAGCTTCTGTAGCGTGTAGTACAAAAATCGCTTTAGAATGGGATGAAGCATTCAAAAATATGAATGATCCATCAGGAAGAGCGGTGGCAAACGTACACAGTGATGCTTACAAAAAGACTGAACTTGCTTAACTAGCCACATACCACGTAAGTTTAGAGCGCTTTCTTTATTGAAGAAAGCGCTTTTTTTATGGTTTATCTAGTTTAAATTCTACTTCATTTAGAATCCTTGATTTTAGCTGTGATTTTTTCACAATTTGTTGATAACTTCAAATCTTTGGTTGGTCATTTACAAGCGTATTGCAGCGCCTTTTTTTATATTTGTTAGCTATCTATAAACACTGCTTAAAAGTGTTCTTAAAGCGGCTAAAAAGTTGCTGCTTTTTTAGATTTGAGATTAACTTAATAAAGATTTATGAGCGAAGAAGCCAATAAGAAGCAATATTCGGCAGACAGTATTCAGGCCCTAGAAGGTATGGAGCACGTGCGTATGAGACCTTCGATGTATATTGGAGATGTGGGAGTGCGTGGTTTGCATCATTTAGTTTATGAAGTTGTAGATAACTCCATAGATGAAGCTATGGCGGGGCATTGCGACAGCATAAAAGTGATCATTAATGAGAATAACTCGATATCGGTAAAAGATAACGGTCGGGGGATTCCGGTTGATTTACATAAAAAAGAAGGCGTCTCTGCACTTGAGGTTGTAATGACCAAGATAGGTGCTGGAGGTAAATTTGATAAAGATTCCTATAAGGTTTCCGGTGGACTTCACGGGGTAGGGGTGAGTTGTGTTAACGCACTTTCAACCCATTTAAAAGCTACTGTTTATCGTGAGGGTAAAATTTGGGAGCAAGAGTACGAGAAAGGTAAAGCGATGTATCCTGTAAAAGGAATTGGCGATACTGATGATCGCGGTACAGCTGTTACTTTTCTTCCTGATCCTTCTATCTTTCAAACCACTACAGAATACAACTACGATACGCTTGCCAGTCGTATGCGCGAACTGGCGTATTTGAATAAAGGTATTACGATCACACTGACCGATAAACGTCAGAAGGATGATAAGGGCGAATTTGTTTCTGAAACCTTTCATTCTGAAGAAGGATTAAAAGAATTTGTACGTTTTCTTGACGGAAACCGCCAGCCGATCATTGGAGAAGTGATCTCTATGGAAGGTGAGAAGAATGATATTCCGGTTGAGGTGGCTATGATTTACAATGATAGTTATGCCGAAAACTTACACTCATACGTTAATAACATTAATACCCACGAAGGAGGTACGCATTTGGCGGGATTTAGAAGAGGACTTACGAGTTCGCTGAAAAAATACGCCGACGCTTCCGGGATGTTAGATAAGCTGAAATTTGAGATTGCAGGTGATGACTTTAGAGAAGGTCTTACGGCAATTATTTCGGTAAAAGTTGCAGAGCCTCAATTTGAAGGGCAAACCAAAACTAAATTAGGTAACCGTGAGGTTACTTCGGCGGTTTCTCAGGCGGTTTCTGAAATGGTAGAGATCTACCTTGAAGAACATCCTGATGATGCTAAAACTATTGTTCAGAAGGTAATTCTTGCAGCTCAGGCACGTCACGCGGCTAAAAAGGCCCGTGAGATGGTGCAGCGTAAGACAGTAATGAGCATAGGTGGCCTGCCCGGTAAATTAGCAGACTGTTCTGAAACTGATCCTGAAGCTTGTGAGGTATTCCTTGTAGAGGGTGACTCTGCAGGTGGAACTGCAAAAATGGGACGCGATCGTAACTTTCAAGCGATTCTTCCGCTTCGCGGAAAAATTTTGAATGTAGAAAAAGCGATGCAGCATAAAGTCTTTGAAAACGAAGAGATCAAAAATATCTTTACGGCTCTTGGGGTAACTATAGGTACCGAAGAAGATAGTAAAGCGCTTAACCTTTCTAAATTAAGATATAAAAAGATTGTGATTATGTGTGATGCCGACGTTGATGGTAGTCACATTGCAACATTGATCTTAACATTCTTTTTCCGCTATATGCGTGAATTAGTAGAAGGTGGTCATGTTTATATCGCAACGCCACCGCTATATTTACTTAAAAAAGGTAAGAAAATGCGTTATGCGTGGAGTGAGAAAGAGCGTGATGAATACAATGCACAGATGGGCGGAAGCGCTTCGGTGCAGCGTTATAAGGGTCTTGGGGAGATGAATGCAGAACAATTGTGGGATACTACTATGAATCCTGAGTTTAGAACTTTGCGTCAGGTAACCATTGATAACGGTACAGAGGCAGATCGAATTTTCTCTATGTTGATGGGGGATGAGGTGCCACCACGTAGAGAGTTTATCGAGAAAAACGCGGTATACGCTAACATAGATGTATAAAAAGTAATCGGTTAATTACTTGTTTATAAAGCCTGCTTCTTTTGGAGTAGGCTTTTTTTATGGCCTTTTTAATGCATAAGGCTATTGGTTATCAGGGTTTTGTTATTTTTGAGTAAACCAAATCAATTCAATTATGAAGAAAAGAATACTCATTTGTTTTTCCATTTTAGCATCAATAAATCTGTTTGCGCAAGATGATGACGGCTTTGAAGCTGTAATCACTGCTGGAGCAGCAGATGCCAATACATTAATGGGAGCCTATATCGCGCCTGCAATGGAAGGTCTTGTTTACAGTATGTCTGGCGGGTGGTATCATACCGCAAAAACGCATAAAAAACTAGGTTTTGACATTACAATAGGTGTGAATGCAGCAATGGTTCCATCAGAAAAAGAAATGTTTGCTTTTGCTGATTTGAATTTTGAAAATACGATTACAGCCTCGCCGGGTGTTACTCCTACTGTTGCCGGCAATGGGACACCTGCTGAAGTTACAGTAGTTGCTCAGGATGGTGACACCGGGACTTTTACCATGCCCGAAGGTGTAAAAGACGATTTGCCTTTAAATGCAATGCCTGCGCCAACGCTTCAGGCTAGTGTAGGATTAGTTTATGATACTGATTTAATGATCAGGGCGACTCCCAAAGTTGGTAGTGACGATGTAAAAGGAAGTTTGTTTGGGGTTGGACTTAAGCATAATTTGATGCAGTATCTTGGGCCTTTAGATAAGCTGCCATTAAATGTTTCTCTACTAGGTGCTTTCACCACAATGAATGTGGATTATGACATTGAGGACGGTTCTTCTATAGACGGTACCGGACAAGCAGCAGAATTTAAACTTAACTCATATACAGTACAGGGAATAGCCTCGTTAGATTTTCCGTTTATTTCAATCTATGGAGGTTTAGGATATACCGGCGGAAAATCTGAATTAAACGTGTTGGGTACGTATACTGTAGAATACAATGCAGGTACCGAAACGACTACTTTGGTTGATCCTATAGCACTATCTTACAGTCCGTCAAGTGTACGAGCTTCTTTGGGTGCTCGATTAAATCTGGCGTTCTTTAAAATTTATGCAGATTATACGGTTCAAGAATATAGTAATCTAAGTGCGGGGATCGCATTTAGTTTTAGATAAGATAGTTTACCGCTTTTTCAAATGTTGCCTAAGCCACTTTTAATGCTTTTTGCTTAAAAGTGGCTTTTTTGTGGTCTAAAGTCTTAAAAACATGAGGAAGGCGTCGTATATAAAAATCATAACCTAATTTTAAGCTTTAAGAGTCTTAAAAGACTAAATGAAGTCGTAATTTTAAAGCCGCAATCGATAACGCAGGTTATCGCTATTTTTTTAAACTTAATTAATAACATTTTTAAATACATACCCATGAAAGTTACCGTAGTAGGAGCAGGAGCTGTTGGTGCAAGTTGTGCCGAGTATATTGCGATGAAAAATTTTGCGTCTGATGTAATACTTCTAGATATTAAAGAAGGTTTTGCTGAAGGAAAAGCGATGGATTTGATGCAGACTGCTTCTTTAAACGCTTTTGATACACGTATAACCGGTACTACCGGCGATTATTCTAAAACAGCAGGAAGTGATATTGCTGTAATCACTAGTGGTATTCCGCGTAAACCGGGTATGACACGTGAGGAGTTGATAGGTATAAACGCCGGGATCGTAAAAGATGTTTCTTCAAACTTGATCAAACATTCTCCAGATGTGACCATTATCGTAGTGAGTAACCCAATGGATACGATGACGTATTTGGTGCATAAAACTACCGGACTTCCTAAAAATAAAATTATAGGAATGGGTGGAGCGCTTGATAGTGCACGTTTTAAGTATCGTTTAGCTGAAGCTTTAGAGTGTCCTATCTCTGATGTTGATGGAATGGTAATTGGCGGTCATAGTGATACCGGAATGATTCCATTAACGCGTTTGGCTACACGTAATAGCGTTTTAGCTTCTGAATTTTTAGCAGAAGATCGTCTTAATCAAGTAATGGAAGATACTAAAGTAGGTGGTGCGACGCTCACTAAATTATTAGGTACTTCTGCTTGGTATGCGCCGGGTGCTGCGGTTTCTGGACTTGTTCAAGCTATTGCTTGCGATCAGAAAAAGATGTTTCCATGTTCGGCTTTATTAGAAGGTGAATATGATCTTGACGATATCTGCATCGGAGTACCGGTAATTCTTGGTAAAGACGGAATCGAGAAAATTGTTCCTGTAGATCTTTCTGATGCTGAAAAAGCGAAACTTCAAGAAAGTGCAGCTGCAGTTAAGAAGACAAACGGATTGTTAGAGCTATAATTTTTATAGCTGTTTTATAATTTAAAAAGCGCCATTCACTAGGATGGCGCTTTTTTATTGACACCACCGAAAGTTTTAATCTCTGAGTCTTTCTGTGGGATGGTTTACTTTCTAAAGATTGACCCTGTAAATTCCTACGATATTCTGTATTAGATTAATAGAGTTTAAGTAGTAGCATTTTATCACTCCGAAGAAAGCTTTAAAAAAGGCTTTGGTGCGTTGGTAGAGCTAATCTGTTATAACGGTTATTCTGTTTAATTTCAGTTTGTTAAAGCTGCATTGTTTAGGATGAATTTTACGCTTAATGCGCTAAAAAGCAGTACTTTAAAAGGTTAAAGAAATCAAAAAGATATTTATTGGCATTTCTATGTTGAAACCCTATATTTGCACGTTTTACAAAATCGCCTGAAAAAGGTTTGGGAAGAATTAAATAAATATTAAAGAGTAATGCAAAATAAAGGACTCATTAGAGTATTTGCGATTTTATTTGGGTTGGTGTGTTTATACCAGCTTTCGTTTACGTATTTCACTAATCAGACAGAAGAAAAAGCTTCGGCCTATGCGGCAGAACAAGTTGATACTACCGTTGAAGATTATGTAGATAAAAGAGGCGAAGTTGAGCGTCGCTATTTAGATTCTATAGGGAATGATCCTATCGCTTTAGGAATCACCTATAATGACGCTAAAGAAAAAGAACTTAATAAAGGTCTGGATCTTAAAGGAGGTATGAATGCGATCCTTGAAATTTCTGTTGCAGATATTTTAAGAGGATTAAGCAATAACAGTACAGATCCTGCTTTTAATCAAGCCTTAGATCAAGCTGCAGAAACTCAAAAAAATAGCCAGAATAGCTTCTTAGAAGATTTCTTTGATGCTTTTGAAGCAATTCCGGGAGATAATAAATTAGCTTCTCCAGATATTTTTGCAAACACTACCTTAGGAGAGAAGGTAAACTTCAATATGAGTAATGACGAGGTAGAACCTATTCTTGCTCAAGAAGTAGAAGAGTCTATCAATTCTGCGTTTGAAGTATTGCGTAATCGCATCGATAAATTTGGTGTTACTCAGCCTAACATTCAGCGTTTAGACAATCAATCACGCATATTGATTGAACTTCCCGGAGCCACCGATATCGAGCGTGTTAAGTTTCAATTAGAAAGTACAGCGCAATTAGAGTTTTACAAAACACACTATGCCTCTAATGTTGCTCCTTACTTATTGCAAGTAAATGCAGAATTAAAAGAGCTTGTTGCTCCTGCAGAGGAGGAAGAGGCTGTTGCGGAAGTAGATTCTACCGAAAGTACAGACGATTCTATCGAAGATCTTTTAGCAAGTGAAGAAGACTCTATTAGTCCTGCACAAGCTAACAATCCACTTTTTGAAGTGTTCAGTTTTAACCCGGCTATTCAGCAATATGCTCAAGCGCCGATCATAGGTTATGCTCAGGTAAAAGATACCGCAACGATTAATCGCTATTTCTCAATGCCTGAAATCGTGCGTTTACGTCCACAAGAATTGCGTTTTGCAAAATTCAGATGGGGAATTACTGAAGCAGAAACTGATGTAGTTCCACTTTATGCATTGCAGTCAGACCGAAGCGGCGCTCCGGCAATGGATGGTGATGTGGTTCAAGATTCACGTCAACAATATACTCAAGCAGGTCAACCTTCTGTAGGTATTGATTTTGAAGGTCAAGGTCCTGGACAATGGGCAAAATTAACAGGAGAAGTTGCAACAGAAGGTAATGCAATTGCAATTGTTCTTGACGGTACTGTATATTCTGCAGCGACCGCTAAAGCAGAAATTTCTGGTGGTGCTACTGAAATCTCGGGAAGTTTTACAGTAACAGAAGCACAAGATTTAGCTAACGTACTTAAAGCGGGTAAGCTGCCTGCTTCGGCTAAGATTATTTCTTATGATGTTGTTGGACCATCACTTGGTCAAGAAGCGATCAATAGTGGTTTAATGTCGTTTGTGATCGCATTAGTGCTTGTATTGGTGTGGATGGTATTCTATTACGGTAAAGCGGGTCTTTTTGCAGACGTTGCTCTAGCAGTAAACATTTTATTCATTTTTGGAATACTTGCAGGTCTTGGAGCTGTTCTTACTTTACCTGGTATTGCCGGTATTGTATTGACGATAGGTATGTCTGTTGATGCAAACGTTCTGATCTTTGAGCGAATCAAAGAAGAGATCGCAAGAGGTAAATCACAAAAAGATGCTATAAAAGATGGTTTCAGCAATGCTCTATCTTCAATTCTTGATGCGAACATTACTACCTTCTTAACCGCGTTAATCTTATTCTTATTCGGTACAGGACCAATTCAAGGTTTTGCTACTACATTAATGATAGGTATTGGTACTTCGTTATTTACTGCAATATTTGTAACCCGTCTGTTTATTGATGGATACGGTAAAAATGGTAAATCTTTAGATTTTTGTACCGGTGCTACGCGTAACCTGTTTATTAATTTCAATAAGGATTTCCTTGCTAAGCGTAAGGTTGCTTATATCATTAGTGGTGTACTAATCATAGTAAGTTTAGTCTCTTTATTTACTAACGGTCTAGACCAAGGTGTTGACTTTGTTGGAGGGCGTAATTATACCATTCGTTTTGAAAATCCGGTAAACGCTACTGAAGTAGAACAGAAATTGATCGCTGAATTAGAAAGTGCTCAAGCAAAAACTTATGGTGAAGCAAACCAATTAAAAGTTACTACGAAGTATCGTATAGAAGAAGAAGCTTCTGAAGTAGATGAAGATATTCAACAGCGTTTATATACTGCTTTAGAGGAGTATCTTCCTGCTGATTTGACGTTAGCGCAATTTGTAAAAGGAGGTTCTTCTGATGATAAAGTAGGTATTTTAGAGTATAACAAAGTAGGGCCAACTATTGCTGATGATATCAAAAAAGATTCATTCTGGGCAGTGTTAGGTTCGCTGGTTGTAGTCTTCTTATACATCTTGTTACGTTTTAGAAGATGGCAATTCTCTTTGGGTGCAGTTGCTGCTGTATTCCATGATGTGTTGATCGTATTGGGAATTTTCTCTTTAACCTATCAATTCATGCCATTCAATATGGAGATCGATCAGTCTTTCATTGCTGCGATCTTAACAGTAATTGGTTACTCGCTTAACGATACGGTGGTTGTTTTTGACCGTATTAGAGAGTATATGAAAGAATACGGTACTAGCCGTAAAATGGGGATTATTATCAATCAAGCTATCAATAGCACCATAAGTCGTACGTTAAATACGTCTATGACCACCTTAATCGTATTATTGGCTATATTTATCTTTGGTGGTGCGAGTATAATGGGCTTCATGTTTGCCTTGATTGTAGGTGTGCTTGTGGGTACGTATTCTTCGATCTTTATCGCTACTCCTGTAATGTTTGATACCATTCAGAAGAAAGCTTTAAAGCCGGAAAAACAAAA
Organism: Leeuwenhoekiella palythoae; assembly: GCF_900130045.1. Lineage (GTDB taxonomy): Bacteria > Bacteroidota > Bacteroidia > Flavobacteriales > Flavobacteriaceae > Leeuwenhoekiella > Leeuwenhoekiella palythoae. Next base: position 112,338 of record NZ_FQXT01000005.1, on the reverse strand, counting down.
AGAAGAAGAGGAGCCTGTAGCTTAATTCAATTAAAGCACAAGACGCAAAAAGCTCGGTTTACGAAAGTAAATCGAGCTTTTTGTTTAGTGACAATTTGAAGTTTTTATGGGTCACCATAAAGGAAATAACTCCCCCGAAATAGATTGCTTAAAAAACAGAGATTTCAGTTTTTGAGGTAAACAGCTCTAGAACTTTCATACCTAATTCTGAATTGCCTTTTTCGTTCAGAGGTGGGCTCCATACCGCGATGCTGTAATGTTTAGGGTGTAGCGCTACAATACCGCCGCCTACGCCGCTTTTTCCAGGTAGCCCTACTCTGAATGCAAACTCGCCTGATTCGTCATAAAAACCGCACGTAAGCATTAAAGCATTGATGCGTTTGGCGATCATAGGTGGCACCGCAAGGGCTTGCTGACTTTGATCTTGTTTGCTGTAGTTCAAAAATATACTGAAGGCTTGCGCGAGCTGCTGGCAACTCATTGCTATTGCGCATTGATGAAAGTAAAAGTCTAATAACGCATCGACATCGTTATTGATATTTTTAAAGTCTTTCATCAAATGAGCGAGAGCGGCATTACGATATTTATGTTGCATTTCTGAAGCTGCCACACTCGTGTCGTAATCGATAGACTGATCCCCGGCAATATCGCGCACGTATTGTAGAAAATCTTCTTTTGGATTTTTGAGATGGCTCATTAACATATCAGAGACCACAAGGGCTCCCGCATTAATAAATGGATTGCGGGGAATACCTTTTTCATATTCCAACTGAACCAGCGAATTGAATGGATCTCCCGATGGTTCTACGTCAACTCGATTCCATAGTTTGTTTCTTTCAAGTTTAAGCGCAAAAGCCAAGCTCAACACTTTAGATATACTTTGAATCGAGAAACGTTCTTGTGAAGCTCCTAAATGATAGTGATTGCCATTTATGCAGTTTAAATGAAGTCCGAATTTTGAAGAGTCCACCTTTCCTAACTCCGGGATGTATGTCGCTACTTTACCGGTGTTTTTGTAATCCTTTAGATCAGATTGAATGCTTTCGAGAATCGCTTGATAATTCATTCTTCGGGGAAAAATAAATTCCAGTTTTTATTTTCTATAAGCTGAACTACTTGGGTAGAGATAGATTCGCCATTGTACACGACAGTTTGCCCATTCGGCTTAATCAAAGCGCGAGAGCCGCAAAATGCCGGGTTTCTAAAAATAATTTCTCTTAAAAGATTCTCTTTATCAGAATAGTAGTACTCTGTACCATCGCTAGGGGTGTTTTGGAGCTTTATGCCTGGCTCAAAAAAATCTAATCTAACTATGTCTGGGTAGTTTTCTTCAATACTTGCTTTGCGAGCGTCAGTAAGATTTTTCCATTGGTCTATAACCTCTTTAGTGTAGTTGTTTGTTGAATATCGGCTGCATAGGTCATTAACATATGTGTAGGAAATGAAAAAAATCGTGCTATCAGCAAATTTTTTGTTAGTCACCTTTTCTAAATACTCCTTGAGGTCATTGCGGTTTACAACACCTTGTTGATATTGAGGTATTAGTCGAGCAACACGGCTGCTATCTTTTGTTTCATAATCCCACCTAGAATATGCAGAATCGCGATTGCGCCAGAGCTTGTCAAATTCTTTCCTTTTTATTTCTTTTCCCTCTATGTCAAAATGATATTTTACCCGCTGGGCATTGGAGGTAATGCTGAACAAAACAAAAAATAAAAAGAGAATTCTAGAAGGCATATTTATTATTTTAAACGTTTCCAGTCTACGGTGTCTCCCACTTTTATATTCCAGAGTTTGGCGATGCCTGCATTAGTTTCTAAAACGTATTGCACGGGAACTTCAGAGGGGAGGCTGGTTTCATCCATGGGTTTTGCATTTTCTATAATCGTTGCAATGGTTTTGTCCTCTTTGATGAAAAACAAGTCTAGAGGAATATAGGTATTTTTCATGTAAAAACTGTGTGGTCTTACATCCTCAAATACAAAAAGCATTGCCTGATTTTGCTCCATCGATTCCCGGTACATCAGTCCGGTCTCGGTTTCATAGTTGGTTTCGGCGATCTCAATATTAAAATACGCTTTGCTGCCGTCTTCTGTTTGTATCTGAAGTTTTCCTTCTTGCTGAAAAGTAATCTGCTCCTGAGTGATCTGTGTTTCTTCGGCTTCTTTGTTTTTACACGCTAGAAGCGTAAAGCCTAAAATCCCGATGAATAAAAACTTCTGATACATAATTAATGATATTGCGGAGTTTGTTTTTGCTGAAGCGCTCTAAGAATTAAAAAGATTCCGATAAGAATAAAAGGAATGCTTAAAATCTGCCCGGTATTGAAACCAAAGATCCAGTCTTCACGGCCTTCTACTTGTGCGCGTTTAAAGTATTCTACAATAAAACGTACCGTCCATAAAAGCACTAAGAAGAGCCCAAATAGAAAACCTTCTTTTTTGCGCAAATTGGTTTTCCAATACACGAACATTAAAATTAGAAAGACAAATACATAACCAAAAGACTCCATTAGCTGTCCAGGAAAACGATAAGGGATCTCTGCGATATAATTTGCAAATTGAGGATCATCTGTTAAGGCTTGGTAAGCTTTATACTCATTAGGAATGCCGGTTAAGCGCTGTACTTCGTATTTGTTGTATTGATCTTGAACGAACTTAATTCCGAGGTTTGAATCGGTAATTTTCCCAACCATTTCAGAATTAAAAAAGTTACCAATACGCACAAATATGGCACCCAGGGCCACAGGAAGAATTACCCGATCCAACAGCCAAAGCACGCTTTTTTTAAGGATTTTTTTGTTATACAGGTACATTGCGAAAATCATTCCTATTGCTGCACCGTGACTCGCTAAACCTTGAAAACCGGTGTATTCAATTTCCGGAACAAATCTAAAAGGTAGAATTACTGAAAGTGGATCTTCCCAAAGCAATTCGGTTTGATAAAAGAAAACGTGCCCCAATCGCGCGCCAATTAAAATGGCTAAAACCGAATAGATAAATAATGGGTCTAATTTTTCTTCTTCAACACCTTCATTTTTGTACACTTTTTTCATCAGATACCATCCTAATGAAAAAGCGATCACAAACATTAAACTGTAGTAGTGTATGGTGAAAAATCCTAAATCTAATCCGGTTGAAGGATTCCAGGTCATTTTTAAAGGGAGCATAAGCTTTGAAAATTTTGTGTTGTAAATATAGCAAAGCCCAGAGGCTTCTTAACTGTTTTTGGATTTTTTATATGCCGATTGCTTTTTAGCGGGAGGTACAGGGTCATAGCCCGAACCGCCCCAAGGATTGCAACTGGCGATACGTTTTATAGCAAGCCAGCTTCCCTTAAAAATACCGTGACGTTGAATGGCTTCAACACTGTAGTGGGAGCACGTAGGCTCGTATCTGCATGAGGGTGGCAAAAGAGGTGATAAAAAACGCTGATACAGTCTGATAGGAAAGATGAGGGCTTTTTTAGCAAAATCTTTCATCAGGTGGGCTTTTAAGCAAATGTATACGTGGTTCCTTCGCGACCATCTTTAAGCTGTATGCCTAATTCTGCAAGTTGGTCTCTGATCTGGTCGCTTGTAGCAAAATCCTTATTTGCGCGTGCTTCTTTTCTAAGTTGAATAAGCAACTCAATGGCGCCATTCAGTTTGTCTGTATTGGCTTCGGCTGCGGCGTTGATGTCTTCAAGTCCTAAAACATCAAAAACAAACGCATGAACAGATGTTTTAAACGCATCTAGATCGCTTGAAGAAATGGTGGCCTTACCATCCTTAAGTTGGTGGATGTACTTGGCTGCTTCAAAAAGCTGCGCAATAAGAATTGGCGAATTAAAATCATCATTCATCGCATCGTAGCACGACTGTTTCCAAGCTGCGATATCAATACTGCTCTTTGCTGAAGTAGGTAGCGAGTCAAGGAGATTTACAGCTTCCATAAGGCGGTTAAATCCTTTCTCACTGGCAAGTAATGCGTCGTTGCTAAAATCTAGAACGCTGCGATAATGTGCTTGCATCACAAAGAAACGTGCCACACTTGGAGAAAAGCCTTTAGTCAGGAACGGGCTATCTCCGGTAAAAATCTGCGCAGGGAATATGTTATTGCCATCGCTTTTAGACATTTTTTTGCCGTTAAGTGTAAGCATATTGGCGTGCAACCAGTAATTCACAGGGTTGTGGCCATGAGAAGCTTCAGATTGCGCAATTTCACACTCGTGATGCGGGAATTTTAAATCCATTCCGCCACCGTGAATGTCAAATTGTTTTCCAAGGTATTTTGTACTCATTGCAGTACACTCCAGGTGCCATCCGGGAAAACCGTCACCCCAAGGGGAAGGCCAGCGCATAATGTGTTGTGGCTCTGCCTTTTTCCACAAGGCAAAATCCTGAGCATTTTTCTTTTCGCTTTGCGCAGTTAATTCACGCGTGTTAGCGATCATATCTTCAAGGTTGCGACCGCTCAACTTTCCGTAGTGATGACTTTCATTAAACTTTAGAACATCAAAATACACCGAACCATTTTTCTCGTAAGCAAATCCGTTTTCAATGATCTCTTTAATGATCTCTATTTGCTCAATAATGTGTCCCGTAGCGGTGGGTTCAATACTTGGGGGTAAACAATTAAATTTCTGTAAAATATTATGAAAGTCTATGGTGTATTGCTGCACGACTTCCATAGGTTCTATTTGCTCTAGGCGAGCTTTTTTTGCGATTTTATCTTCGCCTTCATCAGCGTCATCGGTCAAGTGACCTGCATCGGTAATATTGCGTACGTAGCGCACTTTATAGCCTAAATGCTTGAGATATCTAAAAATCATATCAAAAGACATAAAGGTGCGTACATTACCCAAGTGCACATTGCTGTAAACGGTGGGGCCGCACACATACATCCCTACATTACCCTCCAGAATAGGTGTAAACGTTTCTTTACTTCCGTTTATCGAATTGTAAACTTTAATTTCTTGCTTCTGGTATAAGGGCGCCATAAATTCTGGGTTGAAAATGCGTTATCGCTTATTTTAGTATAGTGCTTCGGTTGTTGTTAAATTAAAGTACTTCTTAAAATGGAGTTTCTAGTTTGATATAGTCTAAGAATTCGCGCTTAACGGCTTCTTCCTTAAACTTTCCGCCAAATTCACTGGTAACTGTGCTGCTTTCAATATCACGTATTCCGCGGCTGTTAACGCAAAGGTGTTTTGCATCTATAACGCAGGCAACATCTTCTGTGCCTAAAACTTTTTGTAATTCTTGAACGACTTGCATAGTAAGGCGCTCTTGAACCTGAGGTCTTTTTGCGTAGTAATCTACCACACGATTCATTTTAGAAAGGCCTACAACCGTACCGTTTGAAATATAAGCAACGTGCGCTCTACCTACAATAGGAAGCAGGTGATGTTCGCAAGTAGAATACACGGTGATGTTCTTTTCGACCAACATCTCGCCGTATTTATAATTATTCTGAAAGGTAGAGGCTTTAGGTTTGCGCTGCGGGTTAAGTCCGCCAAAAATTTCGTTTACAAACATTTTAGCCACTCGATTAGGAGTGCCTTTAAGGCTATCATCTTTAAGGTCTAAACCTAAAGTTTGCATGATACGGGTTACATCTTCTTTGATGAGTTCGATTTTTTCTAAATCACTTAACTCAAAAGCATCATCTCTTAAAGGAGTAATTGCAGATGTACTGTGGTGATTATCACCTAATTCATCTATTTCTTTCAATTCTTCGTTCTCAAAATTCATTTTCATAGAGCTATTAGTCGCCACTTGGGCTAAAGGCTTGCAAAGATAGTTAATTTAACAACTTGAAAAACTTCTGTTGCTATCTGATTTAATAATGAGTTTATAGGGTCAGTCAATAAAAAAATGCCTCTTGAATTTTTGCAAGAGGCATTTATAAAGTATGTTGATCATCTATCGCAGCCAAAAAGTGTATTTCTCGGCTAGATTACTTAAAGCTGAAACGACAAGGTTGCTACGATGTTGGTATTGATAGTGTCAATAAATGCGGTATTGGTAAACGCGCCGTCGTACAATCTAGGATTTTGATCTTGTTTCATCCAATCGTAAGCAAGGTCAATACGCGTGTTACCGAAAGAATATCCTAAACCTACAGAATAACCGGTAGTGTCACCAAGGGTTGTTTCATTTTCATACGGACTTTCAATAAAACGATAACCGCCTCTGAAACTCCAGCTGTTTACTAAAAACTCTCCTCCTAATTTATAAGAAAAAACGCCTTTTAGTTGATTATCTATTTGAGTGTTCAATTGCTGAAAAAAGGCATCGTTATCCGGCTTAAATTTAATTGAGCTATAATCTTGATACGAATAATCAAAACTTAAAAATCCGCGCTTTCCAAAAATGTAAGCGATACTTCCTGTGGCTTTTCCGGGAGTGACTAAATCGTAATCTTCGTAAATATTAATCACATTAGGCGCGATAACAATCTCTCCATTAGTTCCTGAAGTAGATAAAAACTGCTCAGTTTCTTCAGAAATAGTATAGAGCGTAGGGGTGTCGTATGTGGCGCCAACACGCAGGCTGGGAGAGAGATGGTAAATTCCACCTATCTGTGCCGAAATTCCAGAACCATAAGCTCTATATTCATTATCAAACCTCAGGCTGTTTACGGCGTTATTTGCACTATTATTATCCTCAAATAAAGTGGTTTGCCTTGTGAAATTAAAGGTGTGCGCGTTAAGGTTTATCCCTAAAAAAAGCGCTTCACTAACTTGAGCGGCCGCATTAAAGGTGAATTTGCTGCTGTTCCCGAAGCTGGTATATTGATATTCTTGATCAAAAGAATTTCCATTCTGTGCATTGGTGTATTCGGTGTTATCCAATTCAGAGGAAACAGGGTCAATAAGATATCCTTGATATCCTAGGAAGGCTTGCTGAGTACCAAAATTTTCACTTTCGCCTAAATACTGATACAAGTCATCTGTGGTTTCACCTTCTTGAAATTCTAAGAGATCAAGTGGTGTTCCTTGTGCATATCCTAAAAAGTAATCACTTATTGAGTTCGAGGAGATTCCCGAAGCAACATATCCATTGTCAAAATCATTGGTGCGATCGTAATTGAATCCGAAAGTTAGTTTGCGAAGACCTGCAGCACCCTGAGAGACAAAAACGCCACCAAATTGATTCAAATCTAAATCAGATTCATCGTTTACAGTGATTCCATCATTATAATAGGTCTGGTTGTCATAATTCCCCGAAGATAAACTGAGGGAAACAAAGCTGCGATCAAAGATAGCAGAACCCGCCGGGTTCACATTTATAGCAGAAAGATCACCCCCTAATGCGCCAAACGCGCCACCAACGCCGATGTATCGGGCAGTTCCGGTGATGTTTTGCGTGCTATAACGTATTGCGTCTGCTACATTTTGAGCAAAAGAATATTGTGCACCTATTGCCAAGAATAGGAGTGTTAGAATTTTTTTCATCATAAGAATTTAAAATGAAACTGAATATTATCCGCGACCACCACGGCCTCCGCCACGAGATGAACTTCCACCGCTACTACGGCTTCCGCCACTTGAACGAGCAGGTGAAGCACTACGCGTAGGAACTGAAGATCTTGTCATCGTACGCGAAGTTGAGCGCGTAGGTGTACTTACAGAATTACGTGAGTATGTACTAGAGCGTGTTGCTCTTACAGGACTGCTAGAATTACTTCTGGTAATCGTATTACTAGAGCTTCTTCTAGAGTTGCTTCTATAAATGCTATTGCTTGAAGCGCTTCGATTTCTACTAGAAACTCTAGCTGAATTATTTGAGCTACTTCTGCTGATGCGATCGGTATTCACACCTACATTATTTCTGCTGTATGTTCTACTGGTACGAGCATAATTTACTTCTGAAGAACGTCGAGATGCAGAGCGCGCAGAAGAGATTCTTGAATTAGCTGATCTGTTCGTTCCGTACACATTGCTAGATCTTCTAGAGTTTGAATACGCTAATCTGTTGTTATTATATCTGGAGTAGTAATTGTTTCTGTAGAATACATTTCCATAGTAAGTGTTGTAACCGTAGTATCCATAATATGGGTAGCCATATCCAAACCCCCATCCGTTATAAGGATATCCCCAAGCACCATAGCCCCAGCCGTTGTAGGCGTAGCCAAAGTATGGGTTGCCCCAGCCTCCCCAGCCGCCATATGGTGTAGCCCAGCCTGGTCCAAAGCCGAAACCAAAATTACCCCAACCATAGTTCCAGAAAGGTCTGTAATACCCGCCGAAACCAATACGATTATAGAAATCAGGATAAATATTAACAGTGATATCGTCAACAACATCACCCCAACCCGGTTGAGCTTGGTAAGCTAAATCTTCATCTAGGATAGCTTGTTCTGTAGTATATTCAGCATTAGAACTGTAGGAATCAATATCGGTAAATATATCGCCAGATTGTTGAGCCGCATCTAAATCAGCTGCACCTTGAGAAAAGTAGTTGGCATAAACACCACCATTAACAGTGGTACTGGCCACTTCTTGGGTGGGTTCTTCATATACGGTAGATCTTCCACCGTAAATGCTGTCATTCATTGTATATTGAGAGGGGCCGCAAGATACTAATCCTGCTAGCGCCAATAAACCTAAAAAAGGTTTTAGAAATGTATTTGGAGTATTTATCAAGCCGCGCATATCATCAGTTATTTTATTGTTGAACATTGTAAATTTAACTAGTTTTGCCGTCAATTTTGTGCATTTAACAAAGATGTTGCAAAACTTTAAAATTCATTTATAAAGACACAATATTTGTGCCAAATAAGAAGTTATGGGAAAGAATTTGACCACAAGGGCAGAAGATTACTCTAAATGGTATAACGAACTGGTTGTAAAGGCTGATCTTGCTGAGAATTCAGGAGTTAGAGGTTGTATGGTTATAAAGCCTTACGGTTACGCTATCTGGGAAAAAATGCAGGCTGAACTGGATAGAATGTTTAAAGAAACCGGTCACGAAAACGCCTATTTCCCACTTTTTATACCCAAATCTTACTTCAGTAAAGAAGCGAGTCATGTGGATGGTTTTGCTAAAGAATGTGCCGTGGTAACCCATTATCGTCTCAAAAATGATGAAGATGGAAGCATTATTGTGGATCCTGAGGCTAAGTTGGAAGAAGAGTTAATTGTGCGCCCAACTTCAGAAACTATTATTTGGGATACTTATCGAAAATGGATTCAATCCTATAGAGACTTGCCTATTAAAGTGAACCAGTGGGCAAATGTAGTACGTTGGGAAATGCGCACGCGTTTGTTTTTACGTACTGCTGAATTTTTATGGCAAGAGGGGCATACGGCTCACGCTACACAAGATGAGGCTATCGCCGAAGCTAAACAAATGATGCGCGTATATGCAGATTTTGCGGAACACTTTATGGCAATGCCGGTAGTGCGCGGAACAAAAACCGAAAGTGAGCGTTTTGCAGGAGCATTAGAAACCTATTGTATTGAAGCGCTTATGCAAGACGGGAAAGCTTTACAAGCGGGTACTTCGCACTTTTTAGGGCAGAATTTTGCCAAAGCATTTGATGTTAAATTTGCAACAAAAGAAGGTGGCCAAGAACATGTGTGGGCCACAAGTTGGGGAGTTTCTACACGTTTAATGGGAGCTTTGGTGATGACGCATAGCGATGATCACGGGTTAGTGCTTCCACCTAAATTAGCGCCAATACAAGTGGTGATTGTGCCTATTTACAAAGGGGAGGAGCAGTTAGATTCTATTTCTCAAGTGGCTAAGGAGCTTAAGCGTGAATTACAACTACTAGGCATCAGCGTGAAATTTGATGATAGAGATACGCACAAACCAGGTTGGAAATTCAATGAATACGAGCAAAAAGGGGTGCCTTTAAGAATTGCTATAGGGCCACGTGATTTAGAGAAGCGTACTGTTGAATTAGCTCGAAGAGATACTTTGACTAAAGAAACAGTATCTAAAGATGATATTGTGAGTAGAGTGCAGGATTTATTGGTTGAAATGCAGCGCGCGTTGTTTGATAAAGCAAAGAATTTTAGAGATACGCATATTACTGAAGTAGATACTTACGACGAGTTTAAAGATATTCTTGAAAATAAGACTGGTTTTGTAAGCGCTTTTTGGGACGGAACCAAAGAAACCGAAGAACGAATCAAGACTGAAACTAAAGCTACAATACGTTGTATTCCATTGAATGCCAAAGAGGAAGAAGGGGTTTGTGTATATAGTGGTAAACCTGCGCAAATGCGTGTTTTATTTGCTAAAGCATATTAATTTAAAAAAAGTTTGTTTTGCTATTGTGTGATAATAAAATATGTGTATTTTTGCATCCGCAATTAAGCAAAATAATGGTCCGTTCGTCTAGGGGTTAGGACGCCAGGTTTTCATCCTGGTAACAGGGGTTCGATTCCCCTACGGACTACAAAGAGAATTGTACTTAGAAGTGCAAAAGTTATTTACATAATGGCCCGTTCGTCTATCGGCTAGGACGCCAGGTTTTCATCCTGGTAAGAGGGGTTCGATTCCCCTACGGGCTACAATTTAAAACAGAACGAGATAATGGCAAATCACAAGTCATCTTTAAAAAGAATTAGAAACAGCGAGACTAAGCGTTTAAGAAACCGCTACCAGAGTAGAACTACACGTAATGCAATGAAAAAATTGCGTGAAGCTGATAAGAAAGAAGCTGAGACTTTGTTTCCTTCAGTAGTTTCTATGATTGATAAGTTAGCTAAGAAGAATATCATTCACGATAACAAAGCTTCTAACTTAAAGTCTCAACTTGCAAAGCACGTAAACGCGCTTTAATAAGTCCTGTTTAAGAATTAAGAAAACTCCTACGCAATCTGCGTGGGAGTTTTTTTGTTGTGCTTTTTTTGAATTTATTAGTTGGCCTCGTTTGAGGTGATAATTTGTTCAAACACAAATTCGTCTGAGGGTCGCGGTGTGTTACTCAATAGTATATTAGTTGATGTTCCTACTAATGTATATCTAGGAATATAATTGATTTTGAAAAACGAACTTAACGCAGTGTTACTTTTGGGAGTCATCATAAAATGATTTCCAAGGCTTGTGTATTCCTTAATTCGGTTAACTTGGTCAAGCCAATTGTTTTTACTTTCATCTATTGAAAGGTAGATCCATTCTAGTTCAGCGTTTTCTTTTAATCGTGTTTTAAAGGATTTCGTTTCCTTAATTTCTTTGATGCAAGGCGTGCACCAACTCGCCCAAAAATCAATTATTTTCAAATGCTGCTTAGATTGCACTAGTTCGCCTAAGGAGATCGTGTCTCCTGCAGTATTTAATAATTTTTGTTCTAGAATATATGTCGGGATTTGGCTATTTATCTGTTTAAGATCACTTTCAATCTCCTCCAGAGCTGTGCGATATGATTTTTTGAGTTCTTTTGTTTTTAAACTTGTTATTTCCGCTTTTAAAAAATCTTTGTCAATTCTCCCGTTGCCGAACCCCTTTTGGTGATAATCTGAAAGAATCTGTGTTAAGGCGATATTTTGAATTTCTTTAGGTAGGTTGGATTGAATAAATTCTTTTTCAGCAATATATTTCTCTTTTGTGTAATCTAAATAATCAGATTTTACAAAATACTGTCTAATGAATTGTGTAAGATTTCTTTTGAAATAATCATTTGCCGTGAGATTGGTGTTTTGGAATTCTTCAATTTTAATATTATCTAGATAGCTTGCCATATCAAAGATGCCGTTTTTTTCTATGTCATAATCCTGGGCTATCAAATCTGCTAAAATGAGATTTGTATTTGCGTTGCCGTTGATTCCATCAATGTTTTTTGATCGCGGAGCTATCAGATTATATAGGTATTCTTGTTTTAATTCTGCAGACACTAAATTTTTAAAACCCTCTGAAACATTATGTTCCTCGACATATTGGTCAAAAAAAGCTTTTCGTTTCAGATACATCGATTTAACTTGGGTCTTGTATAGGTCTAGATCGTTAGTGTAAGTCGTATTTGCGTAGTCATTATTGTCTGGATCTAATTCTATGAAAAAGTTGTTTTCGGGGCTATTGTCGCCTAAAAACTTAATGGCTTCATCTTTGATTTTAATTATAATGCTGTCTCCAGGCGATGCAATGAAACGTGTATTGTAATTAGTTTTAGCTCCAAAGGACCAAAATTCCAAAATTTGAGTTGTGTCTAGTGGTTTTAGCTTGAGTAAGGTAGTGTCTTTACTAGTTGATCTATCTTGAATTAATTCATAATAGCTTCCGCTAAATTGGGAATAATCAGCGATGTGAATATTCTTAAACGCTAGCGAATCGTCTGAAATTCCAACTATAACTATTCCGGAGTTTGAAGTTGAATCCTTAGTAACGATTGGTTCATTGCTCGGTTCTGTATTGTTAGTCCTTTTGCATGAAGTAAAGATGGTTAAAACGCAGAGGATTAAACAAGCTAATATTTTCATCGACTAAATATTTAGTTTTAAATATAAGCGAAAAATCAAAACAAAAAAAGCGGCATCTACTCGATGCCGCTTTTGATATTTAAGATGGAGATTGGTTTCTAGCCGTTCATTGAGATTAGAAACTCCTCGTTGTTTTTAGTTTGTTTGATGCGATCGCTAATGAATTCCATGGCTTCAATAGGATTCATATCTGCAAGATACTTGCGCATCACCCACATACGCTGTATTGCGTTTTCGTTAAGCAGAAGATCATCACGACGTGTGCTTGACGAAGTCAGGTCAATAGCTGGGAAGATTCTTCGGTTAGCGATCTTACGATCTAACTGAAGTTCCATATTACCGGTTCCTTTAAATTCTTCAAAAATCACCTCATCCATTTTTGAACCGGTTTCGGTCAATGCAGTTGCAATGATTGATAAAGAGCCTCCGTTTTCAATATTACGCGCAGCACCAAAGAAACGTTTTGGTTTATGCAAAGCGTTAGCGTCAACACCACCACTCAGGATCTTACCAGATGCCGGCTGAACGGTGTTATATGCGCGAGCCAAACGGGTGATAGAATCTAAAAGAATAACCACATCATGGCCACATTCTACAAGACGTTTTGCTTTTTCAAGAACAATATTAGCAACGCGTACGTGTTCGTGTGCTTCTTTATCAAAAGTTGAAGCGACTACTTCACCTTTTACATTGCGCTGCATATCTGTAACCTCTTCAGGGCGCTCATCAATGAGTAAGATCATTTGATAAACTTCAGGATGATTCGCTGCAATAGCGTTCGCAACATCCTTTAAAAGCATTGTTTTCCCTGTCTTAGGTTGCGATACGATCATACCACGTTGCCCTTTACCGATAGGAGCAAATAAATCCATTATACGTGTAGAGATCGTGCTCTGACGTTCAGCAATATTAAATTTTTCCTTCGGAAATAAAGGCGTCAAATGTTCAAATGAAACGCGGTCGCGAACAACACTAGGGTCTAAACCGTTAATTTTTGAAACCTTGATTAACGGAAAATACTTCTCGCCTTCTTTTGGAGGTCTGATAACACCAAGTACGGTATCTCCGGTTTTTAGGCCAAACAATCTAATTTGAGATTGAGAAACATAAATATCATCGGGAGAAGAGAGGTAGTTGTAGTCACTAGAACGTAAAAAACCATAACCGTCTTGCATAATGTCAAGAACACCCTCGCTTTCAATTAAACCGTCAAACTCGTAATCTGGCTCTCTGTAGCGGTTGCGGGTATCTTTATTACCGTTGTTGCTATTGCTGGAGTTATTGTTGTTACGGTTATTGTTGTTATTGCGATTGTTATTGCTGTTGCTGTTCGAATTGTTGTTGTTATTCGAGCTGCTATTGTTGTTGTCTTTAGCGCTTCGGTTGTTATTCGAGTTGTTGTTAGCATTCGAATTATTGTCTTTGCGAGAACGATTATTTTTAGATCTGTTATTGTCAGATTGTTTTGAGTTATCGTTGTCGGAAGTCGCTTTAGCTTGTCTAGGCTTGCGCTGTGGTTTTTCTGATTTATCATCAGTTTTACCGCTGGCTTTAGCATCGTTTTGAGAAGAATCTTTTGTAGTTTCTTTCTTGCTATCGTCTGCTGAGCGTGTATTTTTTTTAGGAGCGCTTTTTTGAGTTTTCTTTTGTGGCGCTTTTGCTTTTGTAGGGGTTTCAGAAGAAGTTTCTTCTATAACTTCTGCAACCGCTTTAGGGTCTGCGGCTTGATGATCAAGAACTTTGTAAACCAGATCTAACTTTTTGAGAGACCGGTACTTAGGGATGTCTAGTCCTTTTGCAATTTCTTGTAATTCAGGCAGCTTTTTAGCTTTTAATTCTGAAATAGTAAACATTAACTATAAGTATGAATTTCTGTAATTGAATTGATTTGAATGCAATCAAAAAATTTTGAGAGAAGATCTAATAAATTTTTTGGCAAGTAAGTAACCTACATAGAAGCGGTTACATTTATGGCTACAATTATACAACAATATTTTTTAATTAATCGGCTGTAGTCTAAAAGAAGTTTTTATTTTTGTCACCCGCAATGCACAATTAAGCAATGATTCAACGCATACAGAGCATTTATTTATTTTTAGCAGCACTTGTAGCTGCAGGTTTGCACTTTGCAATCCCCGTTTACAGTACTGCAGAAGGAGCGCCGGTTTATGCAGTTGATCATTTAGAATTAGTAGCGCTGTTTTTTGGTAGTGCGCTTTTGTCTTTAATTGCGCTGTTTTTGTTTAAAAATAGAAAGCTTCAGTTTGTGCTGGGGCGACTCAATATAATATTGAACTTTATTTTACTAGGTGTGTTGGTTTACCAATCGCAAATCTTATCTGGAGGGGCGGCGGCCCCAGAGAAGGGTATTGGGATGCTTATTCCCATCATTTCTATCGTTTTTATCGCTTTGGCAAACAAAGCAATTAAGCGGGATGAGGATCTTGTAAAATCTGTAGATCGGTTACGATAGACCTAATATCTTAGTTAATTAGTGCGAAGAACCTGCTAGTATGCCAACTAGCAGGTTTTTTTATACATGTAAGTAAAGCGTTTAAAATCAGGTTTTAAACTAACGTTTCATCTCGATAACCTCCAGGTTATCAATTTTTCCTTGATCTACGGTAAAGCGCAACATCGTACGTGCCTTGTGAAATCCGTGTTTACCTATGGCTCCAGGATTCATATGCAGTAACTTAAGTTTTTTATCAGGCATAACTTTTAAAATGTGTGAATGCCCGCATATAAATAATTTTGGAGGATTAGCGCGTAGCTCCTCTCTAATGGCCGGCGAATACCTCCCCGGATAGCCGCCTATATGCGTGATGAGGACATCAACGCCTTCGCATATAAAACGGTTATT
Source organism: Leeuwenhoekiella palythoae (assembly GCF_900130045.1). Classification (GTDB taxonomy): domain Bacteria; phylum Bacteroidota; class Bacteroidia; order Flavobacteriales; family Flavobacteriaceae; genus Leeuwenhoekiella; species Leeuwenhoekiella palythoae. The sequence continues at coordinate 97,061 of NZ_FQXT01000005.1, read as the reverse complement.
TAACGGGAACTCTTTGCGGATTTCGTGATCATCAATATTGCCAAAAACAGCGCGCAAAGGAGCCACTTTTTTTAGAGCATCGGTAACTGCGAGATCACCAATGTCTCCAGCATGCCAGACCTCGTCTGCTGCTTTAGCGTGCTTTAAAATTTGATTGTCTATATAGCTATGGGTATCGCTAAGTAAAAGTATTTTTTTCATAAAAACTATCCTGCTGGTGCTGCTCAGAGAGCAATTACAAAGATGTATCTTTGCCAATTCAATCACAAACAATAGGCTTGCGGTATTTTATTGATATAGCATACGACGGTACTTCTTATCATGGCTGGCAACGGCAGCCTCAAAGCATCACCGTGCAGGAGGTTCTAGAAGAAGCGTTGACCACCTTGCTACGCAGTGAAGTTGCGGTGGTGGGTGCAGGACGCACAGACGCCGGAGTGCACGCCACACAGTTATTTGCTCATTTTGATTGGGAAGAAAAAATTTCTACTGAAGCGCTTCAGCATTTGCAATTTCGTTTAAATCGTTATTTACCCGAAGCTCTCGCGATTAATGCTGTGATTCCCGTTCAGCCCGTAGCACATGCACGATTTGATGCTGTTCGCCGAAGTTATGAGTATAAAATCCATACGACTAAGAATCCGTTTTTGGTCAATCAATCGTATTTCTTTGAGAAGTCGTTAGATGTTGATGCGATGAATGCTGCGACCCAACTGCTTTTAGGGAAACAAGATTTTAAATGCTTCAGCCGTTCAAAAACAGACGTTAAAACGTACATTTGCGAGATTACCGAAGCAGGTTGGACGCAAGATAACACAAACCTTAAGTTTACCATTTCGGCAGACCGTTTTCTGCGCAATATGGTCAGAGCGATTGTGGGAACCTTGCTTGAAATAGGGCAGGGCAAAATAAAGCCGGAAGCTTTAAAGATTATTATTGCCAGCAGGTCCCGTGCACAAGCCGGAGCCTCGGCACCGGCACACGGATTATATTTGACTGAAGTAGCCTACCCAAAAGAAATTTTTAAAATATATGGCGAGTAGTAAAGGAAATGCATTTGATTTTGGCTTGTTTAAAAAGCTGTTAAGCTATACGAAGCCCTATCAGGCACGCATGTATTTTGTCGCGATTTCAGCGATTTTGATCTCGATTTTTGCCGTGCTCAGACCCATTTACATCGAGTATGCGATGGATGAGGGGATGCAGCCTAAAGATATGGACAGTCTGATGTACTACATCGGGCTGAGCTTGTTAGTTCTTTTTGGAGAATCTATTTTTCAATTGCTGTTTATTTACTTTGCAAACTGGCTGGGGCAACAAGTGGTGCTTGATATTCGTACCAAGCTGTTCAAGCATATGATTTACTTCAAAATGCAGTATTATGATAAATCTGCAGTAGGTAGACTGGTGACCCGCGCCGTAAATGATATAGAAACCATTGCAAGTATTTTTAGCCAAGGGCTATTTATGATCATTAGTGATTTGCTGAAAATGCTGGTAATAGCCGGTGTGATGCTCTATAAAAGCTGGCAATTATCGCTAATTGTTTTTGCGATACTTCCTTTTATTCTATATGCTACACGGGTCTTTCAGCAGAAAATGAAAGTAGCTTTTGAAGAAGTGCGTACTCAGGTAGCAAACCTCAATTCGTTTGTGCAAGAGCGCGTAACCGGAATGAAAATCGTGCAGATTTTTTCACGCGAAGCAGTTGAGCGTAAGAAGTTTGACGAGATCAATAAAAAGCATATGACCGCGTGGAATAAAACCGTTTGGTACAATTCCATCTTTTTTCCAATTGCTGAAATGGTCACTTCAATAACCATTGGTTTACTGGTATGGTATGGCGGATTGCGTGCAGCTCAGAGTGATGTCATCACCATTGGTCTGGTAACGGCATTCATTCAGTTTTCGCAAATGCTGTTTACTCCTTTACGCCAAATCGCAGATAAGTTCAATACGCTGCAAATGGGAATGGTCGCTGCGAATAGAGTTTTTGGTATTTTAGATACTGATGCCCGAATAGAAGATAATGGAACACACTTGTTGTGTGGTATTAAAGGAGATCTGAGTTTTGAAAATGTGCGATTCAGTTATATTGACGGTGAAGAGGTTTTACGCGGAATTAATCTTGAAGTAAAGGCAGGGGAAACCGTAGCTATCGTGGGCTCTACAGGTGCCGGAAAATCTACAATCATCAATCTCTTAGGTAGGTTTTACGAGATTGACAGTGGAACAATTAAAATCGATGGTGTTGATATTAGTGATGTACAAGTGGCATCGCTACGTTCAGAAATTGCGGTGGTCTTACAAGATGTATTCTTATTTGCAGATTCTATTTTAAACAACATCACGCTTAATAATCCTGATATCACAGAAGAAGATGTAATCACTGCGGCTAAGGCCATTGGCGTAGACCAATTTATAAGCAGTTTGCCTAACGGCTATCATTATAATGTGAAAGAGCGCGGTGCGATGTTATCAAGTGGGCAACGCCAATTAATCGCCTTTTTAAGAGCGTATGTAAGTAACCCGAGTATTCTTGTTCTGGATGAGGCGACATCTTCAGTTGATTCAAATAGTGAATATTTGATTCAGAAAGCGATCAATAAGATCACTAAAGGGCGTACTTCTATAGTGATTGCGCACCGCCTTGCAACCATTAAAAAAGCTGACAAGATCATCGTGATGGAAAAAGGCCAGATCGTTGAAATGGGAAGTCACAAAGAGCTTTTACAAGTAGAGAACGGTCATTATCGCAAACTTCACGAAGTACAGTTTGCAGCAAATCAAGAACCGGCTTAAATTTTAGCAGACTGGGCGTTTTGCATGTTTTCTAACATTTCATCAATCATACCTAGTTTTACCATTACAATGCCGATTACTATTCCTAGTATGAGCAGTAGAACGCTTCCTATAAGTAGAAATAAGGAAGTTTTTAAAATCAGGCTTGCAGCGTTTAGGTTATATAGTCTTTTCAATACATATCCCGTATAGATAATATAGCCGAACATACCCACTAAACTAAAAAAGGAATATAGTGGAGCTGACCAGATGTTGAGTATGATTAAGGCATAGAAAATAATATTGATATGACTAAATGCATACAGGTAAATGACTACGTGCTCTAAGTAATTAAACTGTTTGTAATTCCAAAATACTATCCGGGAGATCAAAGCTAGTAGTGGAATGCTGATGATGCTCAATAAGCCTTGATACTCATTCATTCCTACAGTAATTTTTTTAGTAAGATCTACCTGAGCCTGATCTGAACCTGACGACAACGCCAACTGATCAAAAAGCGTATCTAGAAAATATTCTTTGATGACAAAGACATAGATACCGGCAATGGTAAGCGATAATGCAAAATAGCCAAAGGCAGAAATGTATCTTTTACGCACCCCATCAATATAACCGCCTATGACATCTTCCGGTTTTGTGAAAAGTGCTATAAACGTTTTAGGTAAAGCCCCGTCAATACTAAGAAATCGATCATTAAAATCTTCAAGAAGATTTTTTGTTGTGATTCGATTTTTAATGATTTTTGCTCCGCAACTCTCGCAAAAAGCGGCGTTAGGGGCTAAGTTTTTAAAGCAATTACGGCAATAGCTAACGACGACGAGCTTACCGTCAGAGGGTTTGGTTTCCATAAGAATTTAACTAAGATCCTTTCTCAAAATCTCAATAAGTTCGGTCAAGTTCTTAAACAAAACAAATTCGCCATCCTTTAAATAACTGATGTTGCCGGTTTCTTCACTGACCACAAGCGCAACTGCATCTGTTTTTTCAGTAATTCCTACTGCAGCCCGGTGGCGTAAACCAAAACGCAACGGGATGTTTCTTTCATTGGATACAGGCAAAATAGCCCGGGTGGCCACAATAGTATTGTCTTCGATGATCACAGCGCCGTCGTGTAAAGTTGAATTTTTAAAGAAAATACTTTCTAAAATAGGTCTGTTAACTTCAATATTCATTTGGTCGCCTGTTTGCTTCACAAAGTCTAAATGCGTGGTGCGCTGAATGACAATGAGAGCGCCGGTGCGAACTTTACCCATTTTATCGCAGGCATCTATGATCTCTTCTACTTTAGTTTTAGAAGAATCCTGGGCTTCGTCATGAAGAAATTTAAAGTGTTTGAGGATTCCGGTTTTTCTACCAATATTAGTAGAGCCTATCATCAGGAGAAACTTGCGTATTTCTTGTTGAAAAACAACAATGAGGGCAAACATTCCGGCACCAATAAACTGCCCAAGAATGGTACTCAACATTTCCATCTGAAGCAATTGTGTGATTTTCCACATTACCCAGATGATACAAATTCCTAAAAATATATTGATGGCGACGGTCCCCTTGACTAATTTATACAAGTAATAGAGCAGGGTGGCTACCAATAAAATATCGACGAGATCGAGTATTCTAAAATTTTCGAGAATGTCCAAATGTGCGCTGTTTTTTGTAAAAATAGGGCAAAATCTGCGTTTTTTTTAGTTAAACCTATGGAGATTCTAGAGGTACTCCAACATAAATTGATCAAGTAAAATTCAAATAACTAGAAAAATAGTTGGTTAACTAGTTTTTTCGTTATATGTTTGTTTTAAGATTTTAATTAAATTTTAGGTGCTTTTAATCAGTAGGTTATCTAAAGCTGACTTGATTAAACCAAAAATTATAGCCTTATGGAAAAATTGACCAATAAAGAAGAAGAGATTATGCACGTTCTATGGAAGCTGGAAAAAGCTTTTGTAAAAGAAGTGCAAGCCGGTTTAGAAGATGAAAATCTCCATTACAATACCGTTTCAACTATCGTGCGTAATCTGGAAGAGAAAGGCTATGTTGATCATAAGGCCTTTGGTAAAACGCATCAATATTTTCCCATAATAAGTAGAGAGGCGTACGGCAAGCGCTTTTGGAATGAAGCTACGCGACGTTTCTTTGACAGCTCTTATAAGAATATGGTTTCCTTCTTTGCCAAAGAGGAGAAAATCACAGCTGAAGAATTGCGTGAGATCTTAGAAATTATCGAAAACAAACAATAATATGGAACCACTTTTTTACTTATTTAAAGCAACAGCCATATTGAGTCTATTCTATCTGCTTTACACGCTGCTGTTGAAGCACGAAACTTTTTTTAAAACCAATAGGCATTATCTGGTTTTAGGTATTTTGGCATCATTTATTACCCCGCTTTTAATCTTAAAACGCACAATCTATAAGCCAATGCCGGCAATGGATTTTGATCTGTTAGCCAACGCCAACTATACCACGACAGTTGGAGAAGAAGTGGCCCCGGCATTTACTTTTTGGGAAGTGGCCTTTGCGATTTACCTCTTAGGTGTCTTGATAATGTTAGGCTCTTTTATTCTAAAACTTAGCAAAGTTGTCTTCTTTTTGCGTAATGCTAAAAAAACCAGTGCCGCGGGCCATCAATTTATTCAAATAGATGGTTTAGATGCGCCGTTTTCATTCTTTAATACTATAGTGATCGATGCACGTACGCACGAGCAAGAAGAGTTAGAGATGATCTTACTGCACGAGCAAGCACACGCTAAGCAGTACCATAGCTTAGATGTTTTACTAATACAGTTAACGTTGATTCTTCAGTGGTTTAATCCGCTTGCTTGGCTCTATAAAAGCGCAATTGTAGAAAATCTTGAATATTTGGCCGATGCTGCTACTGCCAGTCAGGTTACCAATCATAAACAGTACCAACTCGCATTGGTTAAAGTAGCTGCACCAAAATGGGCGCCGGCTTTGACCAATTCTTTTTATCAATCATTCATCAAAAAACGAATAGTTATGTTAAACAAGCAATCATCAAGCGAATTTAAAAAGTGGAAAATACTCCTGATTGTACCAGTACTTGGCGCGTTTATGTGGAGTTTTAATGTGAAAGAAGAAGTGAAATATCTGACTGAAGAAACTGCGATAAGTGCTTCGTCAACACCGGTGATGTATATTTCGCCTTCAAGCAATGATGCAGATCTCGCCGCAATCGAAAGCTATTTTAATACCGAAATTGACGATGTGGATCTACAGATCACTAATGTAAAGCGCAATACTCAAGCGCAACTTACAGGTTTTGCGATCGCAACCCGATTCAAAGGGCAAGCTGATTTTAAAAGAACGCTTGAGCTAACCAAACAGGATGATCTGAACAATATATTTAAGTACGCTATAAGTTATGATAAGCAGGAAATTATCATTGTTGATGTTAATGACGGGCAGCACAAAACCGTGATCGCTAAAGATGGAGTTAAGGGATATACTTTGAGTCCGCAAGTAAAAAATAGCTTAACGACTACGGGGAAACAGAATACAATGAATTTGCCAGAGATCATTGAAGATGCTCCTCAACCAGCACCGCAGAAAACACAAAAAGCGAGTGGTAAGCCTTTTAAAAAGATCATCACCCCAACAACGACAGAACGTGAGATTGAAGCCATTGCGAAGGCATTGGACGCTGAGTATAATGTTGCTATGCAGTTCTCTAGACTGAAGTATAACGATGCAGGAGAAATTTCTAGAATAAAAATTGAAATTCAAGATCGGGAAACCGGTAATAAAGCTTCCGCAAGTTATAATAGAGATGGAAATGCAATCGAACCAATTGCGGTCTATCGAAGTGCTGAACGTACTTTTGGAGTGGTCTCAGGACAAAATTCAATTGTGCAGCGCAGTGCGATGACCGCCGAAGCATTAGCTGAGCGAAAGGAAGAAATGCAAGCACGTATCGAGGAAATGGAAGCGCGCAGAGAAGAGATGCAGGCACGATTTAGTGATTCTACCGAAAGAAGAACAGAAATGAAAGCCAGAATGGAAGAACGCCGCGTAGCGATGCAAGAGCGAATGGAAGCTCGAAAAGCTGAAATGAAAGAACGTGAAGAAGCTATGCGCAGTAAAATGAGAGCGCGTATGAACTTTAAAGAGGACAGCGTTTTTATGGATAAAGAGCGTGTGATCAATGCTTCGGAGTTTAAAAATGCGACTAATAGAAAGTCGCAAATCATATATTACAGGGTTCGTCAACCACAGAACGTTTCAAATGTAATTTATGTTATTGATGGGAAAGTCATGGATGGAGAAGATTTTGACTTTAAATCAATAGATGTTAAGATTATAGATTCCATAAATATCCTTAAAGGAGAGGCACCTTTTAAAAAATATAAAAACTATGTTAATGAAGAAACTGAAGGAGTAATCGAAATTTTCACAAAGCAGAAAGAAAAATGATAGCCTAAACAATTTTCAATGCATTTTAGAATCCGGTGTGACTAGCAGTTGCACCGGATTTTTTTATGCGTGCGACCAAGAAATTTTACTCGGGTAAGGTGATTGAAAAAGATGAAATGCAATTTTTTTAGTGAAAAATGAACTTTTTAACCCTTCGGTATTTCAAAACCCTTAAAAAACAGCCTATAAAAGTTACAAGTGAATTGTACTTCGTGAATTTTAGTTAGTAATATCAACTTAATTGAAGGTGTTTTTATTTTAATTGAAAATAGAACTAATCTTTTTACTTACAATTCTGTATTCAATTGCATTAATACTTCGCGAAAACCTTGTAGATGTGCGTTTTACTTCCGTATTTGTGGTCAGATAAATGTTTAACAATCAAAAAATCAACATTATGGTCACTTTAATTTTAACAATCATTGAGACAGTTTTTGGATAATCACAAATTCGTCTTAACATATTCTGTAAGCGCGCACAGAATACTGTTAAAAGCCTAAATTTGAGTATACTGATTCTTTAATTTGTTAGCATTAAAACAGCATTATGAAAAAACGATTTTTTAAAACATTGGCTAAAATCAATAAGAAAGTGCTACCCAGTTTAACTAAGAAAGAAGTAGATCTTGCCAAAGCAAGCAAATTGCAATTGGCGCTTTTTGGTTACAAACTTTGGGTAACTAAAAATGCATTAGATTAATAGTGCATCAGGCTATGCAAGTGATATTGCTTTAATTTTGACCTTCCGTCAAGAAAACCTAATTCCATTAAAAAATTACACTGCACTACAGTTGCACCACACTGTTCTACAAGTTTACAAGCAGCGGCAGCAGTTCCGCCGGTAGCCAGCACATCGTCGTGAACCACTACATAATCTCCTGGTTGTATGGCTTCCTCCTGAATTTCTATACAATCTTCACCATATTCTAAGGCATATTTTTGCTGAAGAATAGCTCCTGGCAGCTTTCCCGGCTTTCTAATAGGCACAAAGCTTACTCCCATTTTTTGCGCTAAAGCCAAGCCAAATAAAAATCCTCTACTTTCTATACCCACAATCTTTGTAACATTGATATCGTGCAAGCCTTTTGCTAATAAATCTACAGCATAGTCGGTGGCTTTGGGAGAAGCCAGTAGCGGACAAATATCTTTAAATACGACTCCTTCTTTTGGAAAATCAGGAATGTCGTTGATGTATTTTTTTAAATTCATTTTTTAGCGAACTAGTATTACATATTAGGAGTTTAAAGATAAGCATTCTTATACGGCTGCTAGACGTGACTAGCGAGATTAAATGCGCTGTGGCTTGTATAGAAGAATAGGGCGGGTGACCTAGTAAAGTTTGTGGGAGGAGAGTTATTAGAATTAGAGCACGTACCTTTACAGAAATATTCTAAGGAACCTATGGAAACAATTTTAGTGGCACAGTTTTTTGCTGCCTTTTATGGATTTTTGGCTATCGTATTAGGGGCTTTTGGTGCTCACGCATTGAAGAAAAAATTCACCTCAGATCAAATGGCAAGCTTTGAGACCGGTGTGAAGTATCAAATGTATCACGCGATCGTATTGCTTGTTTTAAGCTTTAATTTGGGCTTCAATACACTTCATGAAGAATTGATCATCAATTGTTTTGTATTTGGTACTTTGTTGTTTTCATTTTCTATTTATGGTCTATGCATTACCGGTGCTTCAGGAAAGAAATGGCGATTTTTAGGTCCGATAACTCCTTTAGGAGGGTTGTTGTTAGCAGTGGGATGGCTGTTACTTCTGTATCATTTTATTGAAAATTTCCTATAAAAAAAAAGCCTCTCAAGAGGCCTTTTCACTCGAATATCGAGATGAATATTACTTGTATTTAAAATAACTGCCTCAGAAGTTTATCCTGAGGCAGGGTATTAAGTAGGTTTATCTATTAATTGTTATATAGATACAGCGAAGACGCTGAGGTAAGGGTATTATTTACTGAGGGAGCAATATTCCCGCTTGCGCTAAGCGCATTGCTAAACCCAAGAACGGCTCCGGTAGCAATGTCAGATACGAAAACAGTTTTGGTCTTGTGATCGTATGCTACATCAATAGGATTATTCATAAGAGTGCTTAATCCTTCAATAATATTCTGATCTGCAATGCTGATGCTTCCGCCGTCTGCAGTAGCTTCAATTACAGCGCTAAAGTCTTGAATCACATTTATACCGCCATCAAGAGCACCACCGGCAGCAAGACCAATATCAGTCATTACCAGTACGTCATCTGCGGCGCTGTAGGTAATTCCGTGGGTTCTCACGATTCCGCCTATACTTACGCGCTTGGTAGGCGTTAGTGCCCCATCCATTGTATTGCTGAAGAAATCTTCAAAAATTGCCAAGTCGCTTGTAGTATCTACCACTGCAAGTAAATCGCCGCCTTTAAATGTGATTCCCCAAACCGGGAAACCTGGATCAAAGGTATTCTCAAGAGTGAAAGAGCTTCCGTTATACGAATACACATAGAACATATTTGCAGGATTATCTGCTACTACGACCTTGTTACCATACACGGCGATCTCTCGGGAACTAGATGTTGGTAAATCTGCAGCAAATGCTGCCGTTGCGCTACCACCACTCATTAAGGTTGAAAAATCACTGTAGTATTGTAGTTCGCCTTCCGAGCGTGATCCTAATAAAAGCGCATCATCAAATGCATTATAATAAATACCTTCAGAGCTAGCAGAAGCACTGCTGATCATACTAACCATTGCTCCTGATCCATCATAAACGGTAATGGTTCCGTCAGCAGTAGAAGTAGTATATAAACGTGTAGTTTGATTCATTGAGCTCATCCCAACATTTCCATCGGTTTCATCACTTGAGAAATAAATAGAAGATGCGGTAGCAAGATCAATTTCTAAACTCGGACTAATATCACCACCATCGCCCCAATCTGTAAATCCTAGTATTTTACCATTACCAACTTCTGCAATATAAATCGCTCCGGTTTCAGAATCATAAGCTACATCAATAGGATTCCCCATCATTGTTGAAGATCCGGCAATGCGTGTTTGCATTCCTACCGGTAAAACTTCACCATCTGAAAGTGCATCAAATTTGGTCGAAAACTCACTGATTACGTGAAAACCACCATCATCTGTAGCATTTGAGGCAGCACCAATATCAGTCATAATCATCACATCGTTAGTACCATCATAGGTTAGCCCGTGTGTACGCACGATACCTTCAATAGTTACACGTTTTGAAGGGTACATCATACCATCCATCGCATTGACGATAAAGTCTGAATAAACAGCAAGATCGCTCGTAGTATCTACCACAGCATAAAGGTCGTTTCCTTTAAAGGCAATTCCCCAAACCGGGAACGGTACTTCTACAGTATAATACAGCGCAAAACTGTTTCCTACTTTGTAATACACAAAGAATTTATTTTCACCATTATCTGCAACTACATAATAGTCACCACTAACGGCCAACTCCCGTGGACTATTTAAATCTGTGAATGTGCTGAACGAAGCGTTGATACTTGCAGTTCCTAAGGTACTTGTACCGGCATACGCATCAAGCATCAATCCGGAGCGTGAGGCTTGTACTAATAGGTCAGATTCTGCATCGTAGTAAATTCCTTCTGCAGCTGTTGAAGTAGTGGTGTAGGTCACAATTGAGTCGCCAGAAACACTGTATTTTGTGATATTTCCGTCAGTGTTGTTGGTTACGTAAAGGTCTGCGCGTCTTCCCGGGTTAGATGCCATTTCACAAGGCATACAAGAACCGCCACAGTCAATGCCGGTCTCGTCACCATTCATAATTCCGTCACTACAAGTGGGTTCTTCAACCACAACAGGGGTCGCGTCATCATCATTATTACAGGCTATGAGCGTGCTCACGGCTATTGCAATAATGCTAAATTTTGTAAAAATTGTTTTCATAAATAGCTTAATTTGATTAGAAAAATTGAAAAATTATTAGTGTAATTCATCAATATTTACGGATGTATCAGCGCTTTAGGTTTTCTGAAAACTCACAAAATTTAGTTAAATGACTGTTAATAAAGTGGTTGTGTGCAGGCTTGGTAATTCTCTAGACAAGTAACGGTTTCAAATTTTGAATTCAGCCCATAAAGGATAATGATCAGAAATCATATAGGAAAGCGAACGCTTGCTGAGGTTTCTATTGCTGAGTGCAAAGGGAAGAAAATCATAATTACCCCCATTTATAAATTGCATCGTCAATTCTTTTTTAGTGGAGACATCACGAAACCACGCCAGCTGATCATAATATTTTGTTTCATTAAATATGGAGCGGGTCACTGATGGATCTTGAAGTTGGGGTGGTACGTAAAGCCCTTCTGACAAAAAGGATTGGTCTAATAAATCACCGCGAACATTGATATTGAAGTCACCTAAAACAATCATATCCTGGTGATAGGCATTGAGATTTGAGGTCCAATCTGCAAGCCATCCGGCAATCGCTTTGAGCTCAGGAATACGCGCAGCAGTGTTCTTTCCGTATAAGATATGCGCTGTAACGAGAATAAAGGTATGCTGATTACTTTTAAAACTCACCGCATACGGAGTACGTGCAAACTGCTTGCGCAATGCATCACCGTCAATGGCATTTAACTGCTCTTCAGGAACAACAAGTTCGCACGCCAAGCCTGATAATTGTACCCTGCGGGTGTCAAAAATATATGCAATACGCTCTCCATTTCCGGGTGCACCGGCAGTCACATCTGTAAGTATGAGAGACCAGTGATTGCCTAAATATTTTAAGGTATCGCGCAACGCACGTAAGTTGGACTTCACTTCTTGAATAGCGATGATGTCAAAACGCTTAAGAATTTCTGCAATACATAATAGACTATGTAAATCACGTTTAGGGCTGTCGCCATCCCCGCTATACCATTCACGTGTTAAATTGCCAAAGTGCCTAATATTCCACGTGGCGATGAGTAAATTCTGATCAAGCTTTTTTGAAGGAATCTTAGCTGCTAAATCTGTGGTTAGCGCATTGATGTTTTGCTGAATAGCTTCGGGCGGTGTATCTGATATGTTGGGCATAGTAAATAGATTTGCATCTAATTTACTAATTATCAGAACACTAAGAGTGTTTAAGAAGAAAAGCCCTGAGCACGTATGGCTCAGGGCTTCAAAATATATAATTAACGCTAAATCTAATTTTCAAATCTGATGGCGGCTAATCCAAATAAATAAATGAAAATCATTCTGTTAATTGTAACACTACCTAAAAGACGATGCTTTTAAGCGTACGTGACACAATTTATTTGAATTAATATTTATTTAACATCAGCGGTCTAGAACGGCCAGCTGTGCAAAGCCGAAGCACTATCCCAAAACATAAATTCTAACTGACTGGCAGTATAAAACGCGTGGTGCATACGCTCTTGTTGTTGTGCTGTGCAGGAAGCTGCAACACGGTCGCAAGCTGCAATAGCTTGCTCAACAAGAACACTAAATTCTTCCCCGGCATAGGTGTCAATCCATTTTTGATAGGGATTATTGTGCTCTTTTTGTTTTTCGTAGATCTCGTCACCTACTTTTTTGTAGATCCAAAAGCAAGGCAACACGGCTGCCATCGCAACTTCTACTTGCTCTAAGGCCGCGGTACTTTTTAAAAAGTGTGCATAATGATGCGAGGTAGGCCCTACAGGCCCTGACTTATCAATATGGAACTCCTTAAAAAACGATTCGTGTAGTGCATTTTCTACCACAATAGCACCTTCGGCAAAACGCGTAAAAGTGAGGATGTCTTCTACGTCGTGTGCTCGGGCAGCGATTAAAGCAAGCGCCCGGCCAAAGTTTTCCAAATAACTAGAATCTTGTAAAACGTAAAATTGAAACTGCTCTAAAGGTAGTGTGCCATCAGTTAATTGGGTGATAAATGGCATCTTTAAAATTTCAGAATATATGCCTTCTATGCGTTGCCAGCTCGCTTTACTCCAGCTCATATTTGATTAATTTTTGAGGATTGAAAAAATGATTGAGAGGCCCGTTACCTTGACCTATTTTGACGTCTTTAGCGTGATGAATAGCTTGATGCACATAGTCCTGACCTTTGGTCACGGCTTGTGAAAGGCTGTGTTTTTGAGCTAAATATGAAGCAATCGCCGAAGAAAGTGTACATCCCGAGCCGTGCATATTTTGCGTTTCAAATTTTTCAAATTCAAATTCGTGAACGCTTTGATCCTGATCAAAAAAGAATGAGGTCAGCAGATCAGTCTTTAAATGTCCACCTTTTAGAAGCACTGATTTGCAACCCAGTTTAAGGATTTTAGTTCCGGCGAGCCGCATATCATCAAGGCTTTCAACAGGCATATCAGCAAGAATAGCAGCTTCGTCCATATTGGGCGTGATCACATCGGCACGAGGGAAAAGTGATGTTACAATACTTTTTATGGTCGCATCTTCAATAAGTTTGTGACCGCTGGTCGCGACCATCACCGGATCAAAAACAACTGGAATATCCGGATATTCATTGAGTTTAGCAGCAATAACTTCAACCAATTCTGGCGTGTGAACCATTCCTATCTTTACAGCGCAAGGCGGAATATCTTCAAAAATAGAATCCAGTTGCTCTTTTACAACCGAAGTAGGAATACTAAAAATAGACTGAACTCCCGTAGTATTCTGTACCGGAAGCGCGGTAAGTACTGTGGTAGCGTAGCAACCTAATGCCGAAATACTTTTAAGATCAGCCTGAATGCCGGCACCTCCGCTTCCGTCAAATCCGGCAATGCTTAAAACCGTAGGATATTTATAGTACTTCATAATTAATTTGGTTTTACTGTGCGTGATTTCAGTCCTTTTTCAATCTCTAAGCGTAATTCTTTTGCAGCGCTTTTTGGATTTTTGGCAGCGCAAATCGCTGAAACTACCGCAATACAGTCCGCTCCGGCTTCAATAACTTTTTTGACGTTGGAAGCTTTCATATGACCAATGGCTACAAGCGATTTTTGAGTGCTCGCTCTGATTTTTTCAATGCCATCTAATCCCCAGGTTGTAATGGTGTCTGTTTTGGTTGCAGTGTCAAAAACGGGACTTATTCCTAAATAATCTGATGTATAGGTTTGCTCGTTATAAAGCTGCTCTAGATATTCAATAGAATAGCCTAGAATCCTGCAAGATTCCCAAGCTGTTCTTATTTTAGTTGGAGCAATATCTGAATTCCCCACGTGAATACCTGCTGCAGCGCTTTTTTGAGCCACCTCAAGATTATCGTTGATAATCAGCGGCACGTTATACGGCTGCAACACTTCTTTCAACTGCAGCGCTTTTTTTAAGAAGGCTTCGGTAGTATCGTTTTTTTCGCGCAGCTGAATAAGATCAACACCACCTTGAACTGCGGCTTCTGCAACTTCGAGAAAATTTCTGCCCTGGCACGCTTCTTCAGAAATCACTAAATAAAGACGGTATGGAAATGCACTTGCCATACTTAATCTAGAATTTTGACGGTGTTTATATACTCCTCTTTGGTGATCGAATGCAATTTATCAAGAAGATGCATTTGTAAACTTCCCGGGCCTTGTGAAGACTTGGCGGCAAGTTCCCCGGCGACTGCCATTAAAGAAGTAGCAGCAAGAGCGGCTTCTTTTTTATTAGGGATTACAGCAATGAACGCTGCAAGGATTGCCGTCGCAGAACACCCCATTCCGGTGATTTTAGTCATAAGCGCATCTCCGTTTTTAAGTTGATCAACACTTTCTTCAGAAACTACAATATCAACAGCACCTGATATCACGACTAAAGCGCCGTATTCTTTATTTAAAAATTGCGCAGCTTCAATGGCTTCCAGGCTAGAAGAAGTACTATCAACTCCTTTTGTGGCTGTGGTATTATGTTTTGCTAAAGCCAAAATTTCTGAAGCATTGCCTCTAATCGCTGTAGGTTTTAACGCCAGTAATTCGCTAAGTACTTCATCACGATACGCAGTAGCGCCGGCACCCACCGGATCTAAAATCCACGGTTTGTTATTTTGATTTGCGGCTGCAACCGCCAATATCATAGATTCTACCCAGTATTCATCAAGCGTGCCAATATTAATCACCAAAGCCTGGCAGATGGCTTGCATGCTTTGCATTTCTGGGTGTGCGTGGGCCATTATAGGGGAAGCGCCTACCGCAAGTAAGGCGTTTGCGGTGTTATTCATCACAACATAATTGGTGATATTTTGTACCAACGGAGCTTGCTCGCGAACACTGGTAATATTCTTAAAAAGTAACTCTTTCATAGATTGATTTTAAAAAGTTCAATGGCTATAGAGTTACTTCTAGAGTAGAAGTGCAATGTAGATACTTTTCCCTACGCTGGTCTCAACCAAACAGGTTCAAAGGGACTGTCTCAATTCTAGTTGCTAGAATACCCCTAAAGCCAAATCAAAGATAAATGTTCTGCACGGAATGCAGTAAAATAAGCGTGGATAATTAAGTTATGGCAAAGCCAAAAACTCATTTACCGGTTGGTTGTTTTCAAACTCAAAGAGTTTAGAATAATCCATAACATTTTGAATCTGGTCCAGTTTGCAGAGCAATGCTACCGCTTGGCACATTCCGTTGAACATCACTTCTTTTGAAGTGCGATCAACAGTAATTTCTGAACGTCTAGAAAGCGGAAGCGAATACCCGCAACCTTCTAAAAATGCTGCTTCGATCTGAAGTAATTCAAGAGGGGAGTAGCCCGCAAATCTTCTACCTAAAGATTGATGCACTTTACCCACATAGGTAAGTTTATTGCTTCCGTGGCCTTCCGTAAGGTGTTTCCAGCTGTCTGTATTATCCAGAATATTTCCTACAGCACAACTTTTACAACATTCAGGATTGAGGGTGTTGTTATGAAATGCTTTGTATAATTTTTGAATAGCGAGGTCAAATCGAGCGGTAGCGTGCATCATCTTTTTCTTTTTTATAAAGTTACGAAATTCAAAACGAAGCTTTACTATGCAAAATCATCAAAGCGTGGTTATCGAGATAGTTGCCTTTTTAAGCTGTTTGCCTGACACTTCAAGATTAAGGTTTCCGGGGTTTTTAGTGCTTTCTACAAGAACCACGAGTTTGCCGCTAAAAAGTTTCATCTGAGGCTCATAAAACGATGCTAAAGAAGTAGGATCACCGTTACAAACCGCTTTAAAATTACCTTTACCGGTAACTTTAAACTTCAATGCGTTTGTTGCAGTGGGGCAGGGGTTGCCGTTTTTGTCAACCACAGAAACCGTAACAAAGCTAAGGTCTTTTCCGTTTGCAGTGATGGTTTTTCGGTCCGCTTCCAAAATAATTTGATGAGGTTTTCCTGCAGTTGTGATCGTTTTTTCAGCAGCTTGCTTGCCATTTTTATCAAGCGCGACCACTTTTAGTGTACCGGGTTCATAGATAACATCATTCCACATCAGTCGATACCGTGTTTGCGGTGTAGAATCATTTTTGATACGAATTCCTTGGCTTTTTCCGTTTACAAAAAGCTCGGCGCGGTCATAACTGGTGTACACAAAAACCGGAGTTTTTTTGCCCTCGCGACCTTCCCAATTCCAATGAGGTAACATATGAAGCGTTTCATCTTCTGTATTCCAACGGCTGCGGTAGAGATAATACCTGTCTTTTGGGATTCCTGCAAGGTCGATCATCCCAAAATACGAACTTCGAGAAGGCCAGCTGGTGTCATAAGGCGTGGGTTCACCAAGATAGTCAAAACCGGTCCATACAAACTCCCCAATCACCCAAGGTTTGTCATCTTGCATCATAAAATCGGTCTCCGGAAGATTTGACCAGCTGCAATATTCAAGATCGTACGACGAACTCTGAAAATCAGGATATTCTTTCATACTCGCTTTTTCAACAGGGAATTTGTAAATGCCTCGCGAACTCACCGTTGAAGCAGTTTCTGAACCCAAAATAAAACCCTGCGGAAACTTTTCATAAGCTTCTTCATACAGATGAACGCGGTAGTTTAAGCCGGGAATATCCAGGATTGCGCCAAAACCAGATTCCATTGTAGCTTTTACCTGATCCATACCCACAGTAACGGGGCGTGTAGGATCTTCACGGTGAAAAATATTTTGCAACCATAAGGCACGCTTTACTCCGGCGCTTCCATATTGATCGGGCACCTCGTTACCGGTACTCCACATAACGATAGAAGGATGGTTACGCGTAGCGCGCACCAGATTTACCACATCTTTTTCGGCGTAGTCATCAAAAAACCGATTGTAGCCATTTTTTACTTTAGGTTTTTTCCATTCGTCAAAGCTTTCCGCCAGAAATAAAAAACCCATTTCATCTGCTAATTCCAGTTGCTCAAATGAAGGCATATTATGCGCACTGCGAATGGCGCTACATCCCAAATCTTTTAAAATTTGCATTTGCCTGCGCAGCGCCGCTTTGTTGACGGCAGTGCCTAAAGGTCCTAAATCGTGATGCAAGCAAACGCCTTTAAATTTGCGGGTTTCTCCATTGAGCTGAAAACCGTTTTCTGCGGAATAATTGATAGATCGAATACCAAATTTTGTAGCAACTTCATCCTTAAGATCGTCACCAGAATACAGCTGCGTTACGACTTTATAGAGGTATGGATTTTCAGGACTCCATAAACTGGGCTTCACAACTTTTAAATTCTGGTCAAATTGCTGATCATAAGATACCGGTGTTTGCTGCTGAGCTACAACTAGATTTTGAGCGTCATAGATGGTCGTTTTTAGACTAAGATTTTTACTGCTAAAATTCGTTTTTATATTGACTTTAGCCACTTCCTGAGTAACAACCGGAGTCGTTATGGTAGTTCCCCATTGGTCTATACTTGCAGGGTCTTTGATGATTAAGCTCACAGGTCTGTACAAGCCCGCACCGGGATACCAACGCGATGAAAATTCGGCGTTAGAAAGTTTTACAGCGAGCGTATTTTGACCTTCTAGAAGTGCGTCGCTGATATTAAAGTAAAAGTAGGCATAGCCGTAAGCCCATTCGCCAATTTTTTTACCATTGAGATACACCTCAGGTTCGCTCATAGCCCCTTCAAAAAGGAGAAGAACCTTTTTGTTAAGATCTGCTGCATCAATATTAAAATTCTTTCTGTACCAACCTGTACCGGTAAAAGGTAAGGCTCCGGTGCGCCCGGTTTTTTCGGTGGGTATGGTCTCTCCGTTTTGAGTAATGGCAACGGTTTGCTTGTCAATCTCTTTGTCAAAAGGGCCATAAATCGCCCAGTCGTGAGGTACTGAAACTGTTTGCCACTGTGCATCATCAAAATCGCTAGTTTCTGCATTAGTGGCTTCTCCCTTATGAAATTTCCAATCTTCCTCTAAGGTCACCACGCGCCGTGTTTGTTGAGCTGAAAGCGTGAAAGTGAAAAGAAGTACTACGTGAACTAAGGTATTTTTGAGCATAATCTGGTGTTTGAAAAACTAGGCTCTAAAAATAGAAATAATTAAATGTAATAAATACGTTTTATTTGAATTCTTATGGAAACATATCACAACGGCATGCGTACCATTGTTTCGAAAAACTTTCCAACTCATCAAGGTATTTGTGAATGGCGCTTGTACCTTCAACCGATTTGTCGCTGTCTAGAAGAATAGGCGTCGTTGCCTCTGCAGTTATTGTGATTTTAGAAGGAATGAGTATTTGCTCTATTCGATCAATCAACAATTTGTAGTCTGTGGTATTTGTGATTTGAAGCTCTAGCATAATGATTTGTTCTAGGCTTTTAGTCGAAAGAAAAAGCAAAACCTTAAGTAATTGATGCAATCGATTTCGCAGCCTTGTTTATTTTGGGTATTTTTAGTCAATTCAGTTTAAAGTAATCTTTTTTCCAATGCGTATTTACTATTTCCTATTTGTCCTCTTTTTAAGTTTTAATGCGTGCTGTTTTGCTCAGGATAGTCATTTTACCCAGATACAGCAGATAGAAGAATCTATAGAAACGCCTAATATTCCAGAAAGGACGATTAATGTGTTAGACTATGGCGTTAAGGCAGATGATGCTAAAAATGATAAGCCGGGATTTGATAAGGCTATTGCTGCTTTGGTTAAAGCAGGAGGCGGTATTTTAAAAGTTCCTAAAGGAAGCTATTTGCTGAAAGGACCTATTCATTTAAAAAGCAAAATCAATCTACACCTTGAGGCTGGGGCAGTTCTTAATTTTAGTGATACTCCTAGTGACTATCCTTTAGTCGCAACCAGTTGGGAAGGCACGTTTATTTATAACTACAGTCCGTTAATTTATGCGTACCAGGCAGAGGATCTAGCGATCACCGGTAGCGGCAAGATTAATGGCAATGGTGACGGAATTTGGGCTACTTATAAAATTCGAGAAGAAGCAGATAAGCTAGCCTCCCGAAAAATGAATCAACAGCAAACGGCGGTAACATCACGAAGATTTGGAAACGGACATTTCTTACGGCCGCAATTGGTGCAGTTTTTTGATTCAAAACGCATTCTAATTGAAGGTGTCCGGTTTGAAAATTCGCCTTTTTGGTGCGTACATCTTTTGCGTTCTAATAACATAACTATTGACGGAATCTCTTATGATTCTCAAAATAAAAATAACGACGGTATTGACTTAGAGTACGCCAGTAATGTGGTGATAAAGAATGTAGTTTTTAATAATAGTGATGATAATGTTGCTATAAAAGCCGGGCGAGATACCGAAGGTCGCGCAAATGCCGCAACACCTTCTGAACGTATTGTTGTACGCGATTGTAAATTTAAAGGACTGCACGCGATTGTGATAGGAAGTGAGATGTCTGCCGGGGTTCGTGATGTTTATGTATATAATAACGAAGCTTGGGGCTATCTCAAACGAGGAGTTTATTTTAAAACCAATTCAGATCGTGGTGGGTATATCAGAAATATAAATATTAGTAACAATACGTTTAAAAGGGTAGAGGATGCCATTTTTATGACGGCCAACTATCACGGTGAAGGCAGCGGAAAGCATATCTCTAAAATATCTAAGATCCTTTTAAAAAATCTATATTTTGATCAGGCAGAAAATTTTGGTATTGTGTTAGAAGGCTATCCTAAGCAACCTATTTCAGATATTCGGTTAGAAAATATTCAAATTACTAAGGCTAAAAATGCACTTACTATAAGAGATACTGAAGGAGTTCAGTTTAAAAATATTCAGATCGGGGAAGCGGCGGGAACACCATCTTCGGTTAAATAAAAAAGCCACTCAATTATTGAGTGGCTTTCCTTTTGTGACCTCGGCAGGATTCAAACCTGCAACCTTCTGAGCCGTAATCAGATGCGCTATTCAGTTGCGCCACGAGGCCTTTTTATCTGCAAAATAATAACCATTGGTTATCTCATTTTGCGGGTGCAAATATAAACCTTTTTTGGAGTTCTGCAAACATTAAAATAAAAAAAGCCGTTTTGGTGAGAAACGGCTTTAAAATTGGCTAATTAATCTCTAGTACATATTGTTTAATGCAGTGATGTCATTGGCATTAAATTCCCCATCTTCACTAGCGCTAAAACAAGCGAGCATTACAGAGGTAGGATCGTAACCTGTAGGAGTTCCTGCCACGTGGTTGGTGTCACCACCTTCATTTACGTTTTGTCCACAACTTTGTCTGCTAAACCAGTCTGTATGTCTAAATCCAACCGAGTGACCAATCTCGTGGGTAATAACGTGCTCTACCACATTGGTGTCATAATTGGTAAGACCATAAATCTGAACAAATTTGTAAGGCAAACCATTACTTGGGAATCCTGCGCTACCGCCGGCACCATTAGGATTGTTGACCGTGTTGTTGTAAACGACCATATCTTTATCCTGATAGTTAGTGCCAAAAGTCAAATTAAAACTGATACTTACGCCACTTAGGCGATTGTAGTTGTCTACCGCCCATTGCAAAGCCGTACGTTCTTTTTGACTTAACGCCTGACTTCCGCCGGTATAACCAATGATAGAGATCGTTCTACCTTGACTTACTAAAGATGAAGTACGATACTGTTTAGAGTCGCCTTTTCCTGATTTTGATTCTTCAACGTTAGCGGCCATTGCAGAAAGTTCTTCAGGAGTAATGATGACATCTTCCTCTAAAAAAAGGCGAGGTTCAGAAGAGCCGTCAGGAAAATAAAAGTCATCCCAACGTACATAATTGGTGTTCATCCCCAAGTCTTCAACTTGCTGGATGATGGCTTGAGAAACCTCGAGATTTGCTGTTGGTTCAGCAGTTGCTGTCGAGGTTTCTTCAACATCTTCAGAACAAGATGTAAGTGCCAGAGAAATTCCTAGGCTTAACAAGCCTACTTTTTTAAATGTTTCTGATAACATATAATAATAGTTAGTGTTAATAATACTTGTAAATTATTATAATTATTCAGAATAGCAAACACTTAAACGTTAAAAATAAAACTTTTAACGATTTTAAATCATTTAGGATAAAATGTTATGTAAGAAAAAAGCCTCTAAAATAGAGGCTTTGAAACTGTTTTATGTGCGAAGTATTTAAATAATTTCAGCGCTTAAACCTGCATCTAATAATGCAGAACATCTGGGCTCAAGATCATCATAGCTGCCGGTTTTTACGGTGCATTTACCCTTGTAATGAACTATTAAGGAACATTGCTCTGCCTGAATAGGTGTGTGATCACAAACCTGTATTAAGGTGTCTATTACGTGATCAAAAGTATTTACATCGTCGTTATATACTACGATCTCATTATTTCTATCTACTGCCTCGAGGATATCAACTTCTTCTTGTACCTTCTCTCTTGTGCTCATGGTGTAAAAAACTTAGGTTCAGGGAATTAATTTTTTACAAATTTACACGCTACCCAGTTATTTTTTTCAAAATTCATGATAAAATTTAAACCGTGCTGATTACACACATTAGTAATCGCAGGAATGTCTTGCGTATAAAATCCACTTAAAAGAAGAATTCCTTCGTGATTCAGACATTTAGCATACGTAGGAATATCCTGTAAAAGAATGTTGCGATTGATGTTAGCGATTATCAAATCATAATGCGTATCGCCTAGCATCGTCGCATCACCTTCGTAAGCCTTAATGAAATCTACATCATTTCGGGACTTATTTTCAACTGTGTTTTCAAAACACCAAGGATCAATATCAATAGCATCAACTGGTTTTGCACCCTTAAGGGCAGCAAAAATTGCCAGAATACCAGTGCCGCAACCCATATCGAGTGTGCTTTTTCCTTTGACATCTATTTTAATAAGATGCTTGATCATCAAATGGGTGGTCTCGTGATGCCCGGTGCCAAAAGACATTTTAGGCTCGATCACGATATCATATTCCATATCAGGTTTAGGGTGAAAAGGAGCCCGCACAGAGCAAATACCATCTACTTCAATGGGTTCAAAGTTCTTCTCCCATTCTTCATTCCAATTCACCGGTTCAATGGTGTTAATGGAATAAGTGATTTCAAATTCAGGATTGTTAAGAATAAAGACTTCGTCGAGTAAATTTTCTTTATCTAAAGAAGCGAGGATGTATGCTTTTACACCCTCGTCTGTCTCATCAAAACTTTCAAAGTCAAGTTGGCTCAACTCTGCAATGAGTATTTCGGCACCGGGATTTACCGGATTGACCTTAAACTCATATTCAGCATATACCTCTGCCATAAATAGATTTAAAATGCATTTACAATGGTCATAAAGTCTTCTGCTTTTAAAGAAGCACCACCTATAAGACCACCGTCAACATCTGGTTTAGAAAAGATTTCTTTAGCATTAGCTGGTTTTACACTTCCTCCGTAAAGGATGGTAACATTATCAGCGATTTCTTTAGAATATTCGTCTGCAATAGTTTTTCTGATAAAAGCGTGCATTTCTTGTGCTTGCTCCGGACTGGCAGTTTCACCTGTACCAATTGCCCAAACCGGCTCATACGCTAATACAATATGTTTCCAAGCGTCTGCGTCTAGGTGAAAAAGCGCCTGACTGATTTGCTTATTTACAACCTCAAAATGCTCTCCAAAGTTTCGATCTTTTAGTTCTTCACCAAAACAGTAGATCACTTTCATTTCATTTTCTAGCGCTGCGTTTACTTTTTCAGCAAGCAGATCTTCTTTTTCGCCAAAATAAGCACGACGCTCACTATGACCAAGAATAACCGTTTTTACACCAACACCCTTAAGCATAGCTGCACTGATCTCACCGGTAAAAGCACCAGAAGAGGATTGATGCATATTTTGCGCCGCTACCTCAATATCAGAGTCCTTAAGCGTTTCAAAAGCAGAATAAAGATTGGTAAAAGGAGGTGCGATGATTACTTCAGCATCTGAAGTTTTAGAGATTTTTTTGAGTCCGGCGATTAATTCTTGCGTGTCTGCAAGATCGGTATTCATTTTCCAGTTACCGGCTACGATATTTTTTCTCATTGTATTTGATTTAGTAGTTGATTGTCTTTAGTAGTTATTGCTCTATAAACTTTAATGGTTCCGGAAGCGTCGAGCAAAATGTAACGCGGAATCCAGTCTAGATCTATACTGCTGCATAGTGGACCTTTCCAGCCTGATTTTATATAATAATGATCACCTTTGAGATCGTATTTTTTGATCCCAGCCTTCCATCTGTCAATCTCTTTGTCTAACGAAAGGAAGATGTAATCCAAGTCAGGATTATCCTGTTGTAGTTTTTTGAGATCGGGAAATCCTGCAATGCAGTCTTTACACCAAGATGCCCAGATGTCTATCAAGACACTTTGGCCTTTATGCTGCTCAATAATATCTTTAAATGCAATTTCAGAACCGTCTAAATCCAGTAATTTATCTTGTATGGCTTCCTCAGAAAATGACTTTTTTTGTGAAAAGGCAAATGAAATAAGCAAGATTGCTAAAATTGTAAGTGTATTTTTCATAAAATGAAATAAATTATAAAATTAGGATTAGTCGGCGTATTCTACAACATTTGACCTATCTAATACGCACTTTAGGGTCTAGAATTCCATAAATAATGTCTACGAGAATGTTGATGAGAATAAAAGTTGTAGCTATTACTAAAACAGCCCCCATAATTATAGGAAGGTCTAAAGTATTCAGCGCGTCTACTACTTCTTTACCAAGTCCATTCCACCCAAAAATATATTCTACAAAGACGGCACCGGCAAGCATCGAAGCAAACCAACCAGAAACAGCGGTAACGACGGGATTCAAAGCATTTTTAAGTGCGTGACGCCAAACGATCTGACGCTGATTAAGCCCTTTAGCTTTCGCTGTGCGTATGTATTCTTGATTATAAACTTCGAGTAAAGAATTTCGCATCAATTGAATCACAACGGCAAGCGGTCGTATTCCCAAAACGATCGCCGGTAAAATGATGTTTTTAAGCTGAATGTGAATGCCCTCGCCAAAATCATCCATCTCATATAGGCTTCCGGTCATATTCAAGTTAGTATACTTATTCAGCACAAAACCGAATAACCACGCAAAGAGGATCGCACTAAAAAAACTAGGAACGCTCATCCCAAAAGT
This sequence comes from Leeuwenhoekiella palythoae, assembly GCF_900130045.1. Classification (GTDB taxonomy): domain Bacteria; phylum Bacteroidota; class Bacteroidia; order Flavobacteriales; family Flavobacteriaceae; genus Leeuwenhoekiella; species Leeuwenhoekiella palythoae. The sequence continues at coordinate 72,403 of NZ_FQXT01000005.1, read as the reverse complement.
GCTGATCACCTGAATGGTTTTATCGAGCCACGTATCACGCATATTTGCGGAAACAATGCCCAACAGGATACCTAAACTGATCGCGATAAAAATAGCGCTTACCGCAAGAACGATCGTATTGGGTAAGGTTTCTGAAATAACCTCAACAACGGTTTTTCCGGTTTTCTGAAAGGACTCTCTTAAGTAGGGCTTTTTTAAAACCAAAGAACGCGCACCAAAATCTACAAGCTTAGTGTACGCGTATTTTTCTGATGCAAGGCTGGTATAGCCGTTTCCGGTATTTTGATGAATAGAAATCGGCGAAAGATCATTCAAATAATAGCCGTATTGCGTCAGCACCGGCTGATCAAAACCGTATTTGTGTTTGATGATCGCAAGTTGCTCAGGATCTTCATTTTGATCAAGCATCATTCTTGCGGGATCACCGGGTAAAACGGTGAATAACAAAAACACTACGGTAATCACCCCAAAGAGTGTGAGTAGTGCATATCCTAATTTATTTAAAATATAAAAAATCAGAGTCTTTTGATTTCAGAAAGTTTGAGGGCTCTAAACTTAGCGTCTTCACCCATTAAATCGGCTACATATTCTTCAATGCTACGCTCAAATCCGGCGGCTTTTCTACGCTCATTAACCATCGCAACATCTTTGATCGGCCAAATGAAAAATCCGTTGGCTGCAGTTATTTGCGCCTGGCTTCCGTAAAGTTGTTCTTTGTTATTCTGCATTAAATACTTGTCTTCAAGAACAGCAACTCTAGATTTAGGAATTTCACCGGCTTCGGCAGCTATTTTAAACAACTCAAGATATTGTTCAATCTGAATAGGATTGTGTTCAATTACATCGAGCGCAATGAGATTTGTAGGTTCGCCCACCACAGATTTGCCGGGGTAACCTTGTGTATCAAGAATGTGTTTTACGATTTTAAGGTTACTGGTGTCAATCATACGCTGTTTTTTCCAAAGGTCACCGGAATAATCTTCAAGGTTTAGACCAGATTTTTCAGCTAATGCTTTGCGTTTTTGCTCATCGGTTTCCTGTAGAATTGGTCGGTATAATTGATCATAACGCGCGATACTATCCAGACGATGTTTTAACTTCAGATCAAGTGAGGTTTTTGCTGAAGGAAGTGTTTCAAGCTCAATTTCATCAGCATCGTTCCAGTGTCTTTTCTGAATAATGGTTCCGTTGTGCAATTTTACAATACCCGGATTACTGCGCACAATAGTTTTTAAGGTAGTAGCATCGGTAAAGTAAAAATCAAAATTGATGTTTTGTTTTTCTTTTAAATCATTAACCGAAGCATCTCCCGAAGCTGTAAGCCCAATAACCGAATATCCTTTTTTGAGCGCTTGGTTGGTAAGCTCTTTAATCACCGGCCAGCCATTCCATTCTGTTTTGCTGAGGTCGTAAGCGATGATCACAATAAGATTTGGAGTGTTTAAGAATTTTTCAGTGAAATTATCACCGTCTTTCTCAATGGTAAAATCGTGAATCGGAGGCACGTAGCCTTTCTCAACAACTTCGGTCTCTACTGCTACAAACTCTCCGTCACTGCTAGGATATTCCCCTTGCGTTGTAATAATTTTTTCCTCTCCGTTGATGTTGAATTTCCAGTGATAATCAAATACGGCTTCCGGCGCACCTTCAGGGATGGTCATCCCTTCGCTAATATTTACACCTTCCTTATACGCTCTAAAATCGATTGCCGGTAAATGCATTAAAACATAATATCCAAAACTCAAACAAGCGATAAATGTGGCAAATATGATGATCGATCTACTAAAGTTTGAGAAAAACGGCTTGATGTGTTTGATGTGGATAAACAGGAAAACAATCATTATCAGCAAAATCACATCTTTAGTGAAAGATTGCCAGGGTGTGAGCGGCAATGCATCACCAAAGCAACCACAATCTGTCACTTTATTAAAATAGGCCGAATAAAAGGTGAGGAACGTAAAGAATATGATCATTAATAAAAGTAGCCACATCGTTAGGCGCTTGTAGTAGCCAATGATGAGCGCAACACCTAGAACGAGTTCTACGATAACAAGAATGATGGCGAGTCCTAATGCAAACGGACTCATAAACTCCATATTCAAGACATCTGGAGCAAAATACTCTTGAAGTTTAAATGAAAAACCAACAGGGTCATTGAGTTTAACAAAGCCTGAGATGATAAACAATACGCCAACAAAAACGCGTATAAAGCCAATGAGTTTTTTCAAAATGATCAGTTATTTGAATGAGATTCTTCAATTAAAATAAGTGCAAAAACCGCATAATTGATCATATCTTGATAATTTGCGTCTATGCCTTCAGAAACGAGCGTTTTGCCTTTATTGTCTTCAATTTGCTTAACGCGCAAGAGTTTTTGTAAGATGAGATCTGTAAACGAACTGATGCGCATATCCCGCCAGGCTTCACCATAATCGTGATTTTTATTCATCATCAAATCTTTAGTGATCTTGATCTGCTTGTCATAGGCTTCAAGCGATTCTTCCAGATTAAGATCTGGCTGGTCAACAACACCTTTCTCTAACTGAACCAAAGCCATAATTGAATAATTAATGATACCTATAAATTCAGAAGATTCATCTTCATCAACCTTATGAACCGCATTTTCTTGTAAACCGCGTATGCGCTGCGCTTTTATGAAAATTTGATCAGTAAGCGAAGGAAGTCTTAGTATACGCCAAGCGCTTCCGTAATCGCTCATTTTTTTAGAAAATAAATCCCGACACGTTTTTATGACTGCGTCGTATTGTGCTGAAGTTTGCTCCATTAACTTGTAAATTATTCTAAATAGTATTGAGAGGAATAAAAGATGTACGCTCAAACCTGTGCATTCGCGCATCGAGGTCATCTAATTTCTGTAAATTTCGCCTAAAATAAGCAATCTAGAAAAACATCCCTCAATTCATGACTAGCATTAACTGTAAAGGAAAACTTATAGATTTTGAAATTCCGAAAGTGATGGGGATTTTAAACGTAACGCCAGATTCATTTTACGATGGTGGAAGTTATAAAAATGAGAAAGATATTTTAGCACAGGCAGAAAAAATGCTCAACGATGGCGCTACATTTATAGATGTTGGTGCTTACAGTTCGCGGCCCGGAGCTCAGGATATTAGCGTAGACGAGGAGTGTGCACGTCTAATTCCTGTCGTAAACTTAATACTGAAAAATTTTCCAGATGTTTTATTGTCTATTGATACCTTCAGATCTAAAGTCGCTCAAGAAGCAGTAAACTCTGGAGCTGCCTTAATCAATGATATTGGTGCTGGTTTTCTTGATGAGGCAATGCTTACCACTATTGCCAAACTACAAGTGCCTTATATTATGATGCATATGCGTGGTACGCCACAGACGATGAAAGATCTTACGGAATATGAAGATGTTGTTCACGATGTGGTTTTTTATTTGAGCGAAAGGGTTGCAGCAGCAAGAGCGCTTGGAGTCAATGATCTTATTGTAGATCCCGGCTTAGGCTTTGCAAAAACCGTAGCGCAGAATTTTGAATTACTAAATGCTACCGAAAAACTGCAAGTTCTTGAGCTACCAATTTTAATAGGCCTATCGCGCAAATCTATGATTACAAAAACATTAGGTGTGGATTCAAACTCAGCCTTAAATGGTACGACTGCCTTAAATATGATTGCGCTAAAAAAAGGAGCGTCAATTTTACGTGTGCACGATGTTAAGGAAGCGGTACAAACGGTACGCTTACATCAAGCACTCAAGGGCTCAAATTAAGTTGGCAACTCTATTACTAATGGGTTGTTTATATTCGCAGCCACAAAATAAAGTTTGATGAGTATTGTATATGTTTTAATAGGCTTGATGCTGCTAGTAGTGGGAGGGGAGTTTCTCGTTAGGGCTTCCGTGGGGCTATCCTTTAAGCTGAATCTTTCTAAAATGGTTATCGGTTTAACGGTGGTTTCTTTTGCAACCTCTGCACCTGAACTTTTAGTAAGTCTTCAAGCCGCACTAGACGGTTCGCCTGATATCGCCTTAGGCAATGTAATTGGCAGCAATATTGCCAATATAGCCCTTGTTTTAGGCCTCACCGCAATCATTTCGACTTTAGGTATAGACAGTGATTTTTTCAAATTTAACTGGCCGGTGATGGTGTTGTTTTCACTAGGTCTTTATTTGGCTCTGGTAAACGATGCTATGATTTCTGCGCTAGAAGGGTTTGTTTTGTTCTTTGCATTGATCGCATACCTTGTTTTGCTAATTCGCAGAGCGAAAAATGCCCGACCAACAGAAGAAGGACAGAATGATGAGATCGACGCCGGACTCTCTAAAACGTCTTACTTTAAAATTGTGGTATGGCTCCTCATAGGAGGATCGGCATTATATTTTGGTTCAGAATGGCTGGTAATGGGCGCTAAGGATCTTGCAAAATCAGTTGGTGTGAGTGATTATGCGATTTCGGTAACGGTAATTGCTATAGGTACAAGTGTTCCTGAGCTTGCAGCTTCGATTATAGCTGCGATGAAAAAGGAAAAAGCGATCTCTTTAGGAAACCTTATAGGTTCTAATATTTTCAATATTGCTTCGGTTTTAGGATTGACTTCTATGATCACTCCCATACGCGTGCTCGACGACAGTATTTTAAATAATATGTTTTGGTTATTAGGATTTGCCGTGGTGTTACTTCCGCTAGGCTATCTTCCCTTAAAATTAGAATTAAACCGTTGGAAAGGCTTCATTCTATTTGCAGCGTATTGTGTTTTTATTGGGCTGGCATTTAGTTAATATCTAGTGACTAAAAAAGACGGCATCCACTTCTCAAAATAGTTTCCTTTTTAAACATAAAAAAAGCCCGCAAGTTGCGGGCTTTCCTTTCTATTGAAAAAAAAGATTAGATTTTTTTCTCAGCTGTTTTTACAGTCTTAACGATACGACCCGCTACTTTGTATGGGTCTGCGTTAGATGCAGGACGACGATCTTCTAACCATCCTTTGTATCCTTTCTCTACAGTAATAATTGGGATACGGATTGAAGCTCCACGGTCTGAAATTCCGTAAGAGAAATCGTGAATAGAAGCAGTCTCATGCTGACCAGTTAAACGCTGATCGTTAAACTCACCGTATACTGCAATATGTTCAGAAGTTACAGGACGGAAAGCTTCACAGATAGTGTCGTATACTTCTTTAGAGCCAGCAGTTCTTAAAGTTGTATTTGAGAAGTTAGCGTGCATACCAGAACCGTTCCAGTCACCTTTAATTGGTTTTGGGTGGTACTCAATATAGTAACCATACTCTTCAGTAAGTCTTTGTAGTAAATAACGAGCTACCCAGATTTCATCACCTGCTTTTTTAGCTCCTTTTGCAAACAGTTGGAATTCCCACTGACCGCTAGCAACCTCTTGGTTGATACCTTCAAAGTTAAGACCAGCGTCGATACAAAGATCTGCGTGCTCCTCAACAAATGCTCTACCGTGTGTGTTTTTACCACCTACAGAGCAATAGTACATACCTTGAGGACCAGGATAACCACCAACAGGGAAACCTAAAGGTAGTTGTGTGTTTTTATCCATAATGAAATATTCTTGTTCAAAACCGAACCAGAAATCATCATCTTCATCATCGATTGTTGCTCTTGCATTAGACTCGTGTGGAGTACCATCTGCATTAAGAACCTCAGTCATTACTAAGTATCCATCTCTACGAGCAGGATCTGGATATATTGCAACGGGCTTCAATAAGCAATCAGAAGAGCCTCCTTCGGCTTGTTTTGTTGAAGAACCATCAAAAGACCAAACAGGACAGTCCTCTAACTTCCCGCTAAAATCTTCTTCTACTTTGGTTTTACTTCTAAGATTGGCAGTAGGTGTATAACCGTCCAACCAGAGATACTCTAATTTTGATTTGCCCATAATAAATTGATTTTAAATTTTTTTTGAATTAAACTAGAAACAAATATAACATTTCTTTAATATCTGCATCTTTAAAAAATAGGGGGTGATGCTTCTTATTAACGGAATAAATTTAATAAGCCCCCCAAAAAATAGGGGTGTATTATGAAATCATATATTTTTGTACGTTTGAATTCTGAATTTCATAAAAATTAGCCTTAAAATGGAGACATTGCGATTTTTTGCCCTAAAAGAAAGCCTAAACAGAAAGCCGGTAACGATCCTAGAAACACAAAAGCGCTCTGAGTTGTTTGGTAAACACGTTTTTGGAAAAGATGCGATGCGTCAAGTTTTATCTCAGGATGCTTTTGAAGCAGTGGAAGACGCAATAAACACAGGAGCAAAAATAGATCGTGTAATGGCAGATAGTATTGCTGCCGGAATGAAGCAGTGGGCGTTAGAATTGGGTGCAACCCATTATACGCACTGGTTTCAGCCTTTAACCGGAGCTACGGCAGAAAAGCATGATGCGTTTTTTGAACAAACTTCAGAAGGAAGGGCTATCGAGAAATTTGAGGGAGCAAAATTAGTTCAACAAGAACCAGATGCGTCATCGTTTCCTCACGGTGGAATTAGAAATACCTTTGAAGCGCGTGGGTACACCGCTTGGGATCCTACATCGCCGGCATTTATTTTAGATACCACCCTTTGTATTCCTACTGTTTTTGTATCGTATACAGGAGAGGCTTTAGATAACAAAACCCCTTTGTTAAGAGCGCTCAACTCCATTGATCATCACGCCACAGAGGTTGCTAAATATTTTAATAAAAGTGTTACTAAAGTCACGGCTACTTTGGGATGGGAACAGGAATATTTTTTGATAGATTCAGCATTGGCAGCTTCTCGCCCTGACATCATGCAAACCGGGAGAGCCTTGCTTGGTCACGCTCCGGCTAAAGGGCAACAATTAGATGACCACTATTTTGGGTCTATTCCGGTACGTGCACTTAATTTTATGAAAGAACTCGAGCAGCAATGTATGCTTTTAGGAATCCCTGTTAAAACACGGCATAATGAGGTCGCACCAAACCAATTTGAGTTGGCTCCAATTTTTGAGGAAGCCAACCTTGCGGTAGATCATAATTCGCTTATAATGGATTTGATGGATCGTGTTGCTAGCCGCCATAATTTAAAAGTGCTCTTTCACGAAAAACCGTTCGCCGGAATAAACGGGAGCGGAAAACATAATAACTGGTCCCTGGCAACAGATACCGGAGTCAACTTGTTAAGTCCGGGTACGACTCCGATGAAAAATTTACAGTTTCTTACCTTCTTTATAAATACTATTAAAGCAGTTCAAGAAAACGAAGCATTGCTTAGAGCGTCTGTGGCCTCGGCTTCTAACGATCACAGATTGGGTGCTAATGAGGCACCGCCCGCAATTATGTCGGTATTCATAGGAAAACAATTAACCGCTGTTCTTGACGAATTAGAAAAAGTAACAGATGGAAAACTTTCTCCACAGGAAAAAACAGATTTAAAACTCAATGTGGTAGGTAAAATTCCTGAAATCCTGTTAGATAATACTGATAGAAACAGGACATCACCTTTTGCGTTCACCGGAAACAAATTTGAGTTTAGAGCCGTAGGTTCCACTACAAACTGCGCAAGACCCATGGTTGTTTTAAATACGATCGTAGCCAAACAGCTTAAAGATTTTAAAGCAGAAGTAGATAAGCTAATAGATAAGGAGAGCATGAAAAAAGATGATGCGATCTTTAATGTACTGCGCGAGTATATAAAGTCTTCTAAAAAAATAAGGTTTGAAGGTGATGGCTATAGTGCAGAATGGGAAAAGGAGGCCAAGAAGCGAAAACTGAGTAATAATAGAACTACTCCCGAAGCTTTAAAAGTTCAAATAGGAAAGCAAGTTTCAAGCCTATTTGAAGAAATGGAAGTGATGAATACCGTTGAGCTTAAAGCGCGTTATGATATTGAATTAGAAGAATACATTAAAAGAATTCAGATTGAAAGTAGAGTTCTGGGTGCCATTGCCGGAAATCATATAATTCCTACAGCGATACGCTATCAAAATCTATTGATTAAAAATGTAAATGGCCTAAAGAATATCTACGAAGCCGACTATCAAGAGTTGGCTCAAGAACAGCTAGAGCTTATTCAGAAAATATCGAAATATATTAGTACGATCAATAAAGAAATAAGTTTTATGATCGAAGCAAGAAAAGAGGCTAATGCACTAGATACTAAAGAAAGAGCAGAGGTGTACCAGACTAAAGTATTACCATTTTTTGATTCTATACGGTATGCTTCAGATAAACTCGAACTTATGGTTGAAGACAAGTTATGGCCGTTGGCTAAAAATCGTGAACTGCTTAATTTAAATTAAACTTTACTAAATGTTTCTTGCTTCTCTCTGGATAGTAATATTAATAATGTATGAATTAATTGTGAAATTCCTACCAATTAAGTAAGTGAAATCTTACAAATTTATTTTCGTGATTATAAAGGGGATTTTTCCCTTCTTGGTGTTGAGGTCAATTAAACTCTAGGTTTATTATTTACAACGTTATATTGATTTGTGGATTTCATCGAAAAGTTACAATCTTCTTAAAATCTGAGCTTTAGATTTTTATAAATTAGCATCGCATTGAGACGCAATGTATAATGTCTCAACCTCCCCTCAAAGTTACTTTTGACCTGAGTTCCCCTCTCATAGATGTCAAAAGATTGAAATAGTATTTTATTAACCATTCTATATATTATTAATTAAAAACTTTTCTATCATGAAAAAAGTAATTCTATGCGCTGGTGCGCTAATGTTTGGGGCAGTTGCTTTTGCTCAACAGAACACTTCAACGGGGAGTCAAAGCGGAACTTCAAATACTGGAGATGTTTATCAAGCAGGAACTATGAACAAGGCAAACTTGGTTCAAAACGGAACAACAAACGCTTCTGAAACATCTCAGTTTGGAGCTGATAACCTCGTTAAGGTTGATCAAGTCGGAACATCAAACACATCTTCTGCTATTCAAGAAGGAGGTTCAGACAATAAAGCTTATGTGGATCAAGATGATTTAGGAAACATGTCTACTATTATTCAAGGAACTGGTATGGCAGCTGTAGGCAATTGGGCAAAAGTAACTCAGTCTGGGTCTACTGATGTCTTAACAGGAAACTATGCTAAAGTTAAACAAACGTATGATCAAAGTAAGGCAGACGTTAATCAATCTGGAGATAGTAATATGGCTAAAGTTACCCAAGTAGGTAAACCTAACCAACCAGGAGCTCCGAATGCGCGTTTTCCTCGTAATGAAGCGGATGTAGATCAAATGGGTACTGGTAATAAAGCCAGAGTGAATCAAGAATCTTATGCTGTGTCAGGTGCTAAGAATATGGCTACAGTATATACAGACGGTATAGATAACTTAGCTGTAGTGGAGCAAATTGAAACTCAAGGTAACCGTGCAACTATTACTCAAGAAAATAATTACGCTGAAGCTTATGTTGATCAAGATTCTGACGATAACAAAGCTACAATCACTCAAACAGGTGATGACGTTGACCTAGTTGCTGGAGCTGGTGATAAAGCTTATGTACACCAAATGGGTTCCACTGGAAACAATGCTATTATTAACCAAGAAAGTATAGATCCTTACGGAGATCCGGGTAGCTACGCAAGAGTTTTACAAGATGGTGCAGATAACTTAGCTCGAGTAAATCAGACTACTAGAGGTCAAGAAGCTTTTGTACATCAAATGGGGACTGATAATACAGTTGATGTAAGTCAATCCGGTTACAGCCAGTACGCAGATTTATACCAAAATGGTTCTGACCATAAGATTGATCTTACTCAAGGATGGTCACAAGGTTCTGCGATTATTTCTCAATTTGGTACAGGTCATACTGCTACGCATACTCAAGGCGGAGGTGGTTCAAATAGTTTCACTGCTTTGCAAGAAGATTTTCCAGGGCAAGGAACTCTTGACTTAACTCCTGAAGTACGTACAACTCCTTCAGGTTACTAGAAATTAATAATTCATTTTAATGAATTGTAAGAATCGAGGGGGTGTGAGTAACACACCCTCTTGCTTCTATATAGAATTGAACATCATACTTAATTCTCTTAAAAATGACTTATTTAAAAACACTAATAGTGCTTTTCTTCTTAGGAATAGTTACAAACATATCTGCGCAAACTTTTGCAACAGATAGTAAGCCTGATGTAGATAGAGATAAGCTGTCTCTTTTTAATTCTGGAGTTTATGAAATACCAAGAGTGAATAATTCCCTTCCTAAAAATAATCAAGTGTATTTAACTCAGGTGGGAGAGTTTAACACTATTAACATCAATACTCAAACTAATAGTTCAGATATTAATGTTAGACAGAATGGGAGTAATAATGATTTGAGCTTTGAATACATTGCAGATCACGCGGTAGCAAACGTTATTCAAAATGGTTCTAACAATAAAGTTGTCGATTACGTCAATCTTCCGGGAGAAACTATTAATCTGAACCTTACTCAAGATGGTTCAAATTTAACCTTTGATAAATATGGCTCAAGCACATTATCAGAATCGCTCCAATTTAAACAAACGGGTTTTTCAAAAACTCTTATAGTAAGAAGCTTTAAATAAGTGAGATACTCTGCACTATCTATATTCATTTTTGTGTTTATGTATTCAACTGTAAACGCTCAATTCATCAATCAAGAAATTGAAGCAAAAATACTAGTGGAGGATAGTGGTGAATTTTATGAGTTTCTGGCTATTGCTGAAAACAAGTCATTGGCGGATCAAAGCTTTAAATATGAGTTTGCAACGTTTATAAGAGATAAGGACAATAGGGTAAAAAAAGATTCTTTAGTAGGAAGATTTGGTTTGGCTAGTCAGTCAAGGGAGCGTTTGAATAAAATTACAATTAGTAGGGCAGAAGAACGACGTGTAATAGTAATGTTGGTTGTCTACAGTTTGGAGGGTAAACCATTAGGGCAAGACCGAGTTGTACTTAATGATAATAATGTTAGTGAATCGATTGTTTTAGATAAGCCAAAGCACCCAGCTAACAATGATATGGCACCATCTCAAGATGGTTTTTTTGTTCAAGGTCTTGTAGTTGAAAATTCTATTACTAAAATGGGACAGGATTTTTATAGGCTGTTTTATTCAAAATATTATTTATCAGGTTTGAAATCAGAAAAAGACATTGTGATTGACGAATTACCTTTTCGGGCTAGAACAACTCGAATTTCAGTTAAGGTAGATAATCAGCTTGTCTGGCAGTTTTTTTCCAATCCTTCACAAGAATTTTTAAAGCGACAATCAGATATGGCATTTAATCGAGTAGTTGCGCAACTTCAGCAAATACAAAATACCAAAGATCAAATTACTAGATATTAATTATGAAGTACTTCTATTTTTTTTCATTTCTTTTTATAGTTGGAGGGACAATGCAAGCCCAGCAACTTACCTACAAACCTATTAACCCAGCATTTGGGGGGGATACGTTTAATTATCAGTGGCTATTGAGTTCGGCATCTGCACAAAATGGTCACAGTGCAAGTTCAGATTCTAGAGATGAACAAACAGAATTAGAAAGTTTTGGGGATAATTTGAATAGACAAATATTAAGTCAATTATCTCGAACACTATTAAATGCTCAGGTTGAGAGTATAGGAGATTTTACGGAAGAAGGCACATTTACGTTTGGATCCTTAAATGTTGAAGTTTTTGAATCAACAGAGGGATTAGTTATTAATATTTTAGATACCTCGACAGGAGAGACTACCCAAGTCATAGTACCCAATTAATTACACATTATGAAAATATATAAGTTATTCCTGCTTTTTGTAGGCGGATTATTACTTAATTCTTGTGGAGCTTATTTCAACCAACCTATAATTCAGCAAGAAGCACGGCAAGGAGAATTTTCTGGAAGCACACAAAATTTACTTGATCTACCCGATGCGCAAACACCAGTAGAAGTTGCAGTTTACAATTTTAGGGATCAAACAGGACAGTATAAATCAGTTGAAAATGGTAGTACCTTTAGTACAGCCGTTACTCAAGGAGCCACAGCAATTCTTCTGAAAGCATTAGAGGATTCAAATTGGTTTATACCTATTGAACGAGAGAACTTAAGTAATCTCACCACTGAAAGGAATATTATTCGAAATACAAAGCAGGAATATATTAAGAACTTAAATCCGAATGAACCTCCCTTGCCACCTCTTAAGTATGCGGGTATTATTTTAGAAGGAGGTATAGTTTCGTATGACACCAATATTGTTACTGGTGGTTTAGGTGCTCGTTATTTCGGTATTGGAGGATCTACCAAATATCGTCAAGATAGAATTACAGTGTATTTAAGAATGGTTTCTACAAGCAATGGAGAAATTCTTAAAACAGTATATATTTCTAAAACCATCCTGTCTCAAGCTCTGGATGCAAGCTTTTTTAGATTTGTAAAATTCCAAAGATTGCTTGAGGCAGAAACAGGTATCACACAGAATGAACCTGTACAACTCGCTGTAAAAGATGCAGTAGAGAAAGCCGTAAAAGCTTTGATCATTGAGGGAGTACAGGATGGGTATTGGTCTGCAAAAGGAGGTAACCAAGTTAATCAAGAACTTGTTGAATCTTACATTCAAGAAAAAAAAGAAGAGCAATCCATCAAACTTTACGATCGAATTTTTCAAGAGAAACAAAAACCTAATTACTTCTCAGTAATGTCTGGTGTGAGTTTAATTGATGGGGATTATTCTCAGCAGAAACCGGGCTTTTACTTTAGAGCGGATTATGGACATAGCCTTACAAATAGTTTTGATGTTGAGCTTGCTGCGAGCTTGTTTCAAGCCAATAATGATTATCAATATAAAAATGAGTATCTGAGTGTAGATCTTAATGCACGATTTAATATTCTACCCAATGACAATTTTGGACCATTTATTTACGCAGGTCCAGGATTTATTTTTGATCACAGGTCTGAAGAAACAGACCAAGATGATCTGACTAGAAGTTTCTTTAAAATGCAATACGGCTTAGGTTTAATTTATACTTTGAATGAGTCATTAGATTTTAAATTAATTGCTGAACAGAATTTGGTTTTAAGTGATTTATTAGATGGGGTTGAAAATGGCAAACGAGATGATTTTTATTACAATATAGGGTTTGGTATACAATATCGATTTGGGTTTAAGAAAAGTGATAACTTAAATAGTGTTACAAATGAAAATTAGAAAACATATATATTTATTATTAATCCTAGCTATTGGTCTAATTTCTTGTAGTGAGGATACTATAGATTTTGTAGGGCAAGGTACTTTATCAGGAAGAGTTGTAAGTGATGAAAGTAAAACAGCGATCTCTAATGTTCGTATATCTACAAACCCTGCGTCATCAACTGTATTTACGGATGAAGAAGGCAGATTTACTATTGAGCCAATAGATGAAGACGATTATTCGGTACAGGCTGAGTTGGATGGTTATGTGACCGCTTTTGAAGCTGTAGTCGTTAGTGCAAATCAAACCAGTACAGTTGCTTTTGAACTTGTGATATCCAAAACCGATAATATACCACCTAAAGCACCAGAATTGATCCAGCCAGCAGACAATACATTAAACGTTGATTTAAACACAACTTTTGTGTGGTCTTCATCTAAAAATGATTCTGATGATATTACCTATGAGTTAGAGTTACGAAATGCAGATGCAAATACCAAAGAAGTATTTACGATTGAAAACGATACCATATTTAGCATAAATGAATTGACTTTAGGTACAACGTATTTCTGGCAAGTTTCAGCAAGTGATGGCGAAAATGAGCAGATTTTAAGCTCAGTTAAACAATTTACGACAAGAACTTTAGATGATACACCATTCTTATTTACACGAATCGAGAATGGGAATAGTGTGATTTATGCAGGAGCCGAGAGTGATGATGGCGTTTATGCAGAATACCAGCTAACTTCATCAAATACCAATAGTTTTAGACCGCGGGCTAATAAGGAAACAGGTAAAATAGCGTTTCTTAGAACAGAAGGAAGCACTGTTCACTTGTATTCCATGAATGCTGATGGCAGCGATGTTAAAAAACTCACAGGTTCAATACCGGTAAATGGTTTTAAGATTAGTGAGGTAGACTTTGCTTGGGCTCAAAATGGTAGTGCTGTTTATTATCCCAACTACGATAAGTTATATAGTATTAGCTTAAATGGAACTGGCGCCAATTTGATTTATCAAACACCTGATGGCAGTTTAATAACTGAAATAGCGGTTTCAGATTTCAATCAGAATATAATAGCCCTCAAAACGAATAACATCAATGGGTATCAGACGAATATTTTCACATTCAATACTGCTACTCAGATGATAGTCAATCAAGTATTAGTAAACTATAATGGTGCTGCAGGAGGACTAGACCTAGATGCTAACGGCAACCGTCTTTTATACACCAGAGATTTATCGGGATCACAAAATAATCAATATAGAATTTTTGAGAGCCGCGTATTTATTTATGATTTCAGTACAGGAATTAGTCTAGCATTGGAGACTGATGTTGATCAAGGAGAAAATGACTTAGATCCAAGATGGTCTCCCTCTGAAGGACAAATAATTCTAACAAGACAAGCCAATAATTTGACTGCAATACCATCAATTTACACTGTAGATTTAAATTCGAATAATAGCTCTAGTGATGACGACCTACTCTTCACTAACGCTTCAATGCCAGATTGGGAATAGTAGTAAAAAGCTTTTTTTAAAAACGTCCTGAAATATCAGGACGTTTTTATTTCTTACTTTTGCCAAATAATTAACAATCATGAGTCAAGAGATTTCTAAACGCTACGCTCAGCGTGGTGTTTCTGCCGGAAAGGAAGAAGTGCATAAAGCCATTAAAAATGTTGATAAAGGGTTATTTCCTAAAGCATTTTGTAAAATAGTCCCTGATTATCTGACCGGTAGTGAAGACCATTGTTTAATCATGCATGCTGATGGTGCCGGGACCAAATCTTCGCTCGCTTATATGTATTGGAAGGAAACCGGCGATATTTCCGTTTGGAAAGGAATTGCTCAAGATGCGTTAATTATGAATATCGACGATCTTCTGTGCGTGGGCGCTACCGATAATATTTTGCTTTCGTCAACGATTGGTCGAAACAAAAACCTGATCACCGGCGAAGTCATTTCTGCAATTATAAATGGTACCGAAGAATTGATAGCTGACCTTGAAAAGCACGGTGTTTCTATTAAAAGTACCGGTGGGGAAACCGCAGATGTTGGAGATCTCGTGCGCACTATAATCGTAGACTCTACGGTGACGGCGAGAATGAAGAAAGAAGATGTTATTGATAATGCAAATATTAAGCCGGGTGACGTTATCGTAGGTCTGGCTAGTTTTGGTCAGTCTACTTATGAAACTGAGTACAATGGCGGTATGGGAAGTAACGGTCTTACTTCTGCACGTCACGATGTTTTTGACAACTATTTAGCCGAAAAATTCCCTGAGAGTTTTGATAAAGCTGTACCGGAAGATTTGGTGTACAGTGGCTCTAAAAAGCTTACAGATTCCGTTGAAGCGAGTCCGTTAGACGCCGGAAAATTAGTGTTATCTCCAACACGAACTTATGCGCCTGTGATCAAAAAGATTTTAGCTTCCGTAGATAAAAGTTTACTACACGGGATGGTGCATTGCAGTGGTGGAGCGCAGACTAAAATTTTACATTTTGTTGAAAATCTGCACATCATTAAAGACAATCTATTTGATGTTCCGCCACTATTCAAACTTATTCAAGAAGAAAGCGGTACTGATTGGAAAGAGATGTATCAGGTTTTCAATATGGGACATAGAATGGAATTGTATGTAGATCCAAGTCTGGCTCAGGATATTATTGAGATCTCTAAATCCTTCAATATAGATGCTCAGATCGTTGGACGCGTTGAGGCTTCAAATGAGAAGTCACTAACAATTAAATCGCCCTTTGGTACGTTTGAATATTAATAAGTAATCTGTAAAATCAAATGATTTGAAAAGACTTGTATACTTCACTTTATGCTGCGTCATTCTTTTGACAGGTAAAGCTGTGCATGCGCAGCACGTCGCTTTTCCGCTTCCTATTAAAAAGAATTTAGTAAAACGATTAACTGAACAATTAGCTCCAAAACCGGAGACCAATTGGCAAGAATTGAATCGTGTGGGAATTGATTTAAGTGAAGTTGCTTTTGTGAATTGGAATGCCGGTGGTAGTAATTCCATTTCCGGTCTTGCCGAAGTAGTTCTAGAACGTAATTATTCTGATAAAAAGCGCAAGTGGCGTAATAAACTTATTACGCGCTACGGAGTAAATAGTCAAGAGGGGCAAGAGTTACGCAAAACAGATGATAATCTAGAGCTTACCTCAGATTTTGGATACCGCCGCGATACCTTATCTAACTGGTACTATTCAGCTAAATTTAGATTTGCTTCTCAATTTACAAATGGATATAAATATCCTGATACCAGCACGCCAATTTCTCAGTTCATGGCACCAGGTTACATCTTTTTAGGTGTAGGCGGTGAGTATGGGCAGCGGTTGGATAATTTATCTATATACGCTTCTCCATTAACCTATAAATCAACTTTTGTGCTTGATCAGGACCTGGCTAACAATGGTGCTTTTGGTGTTGAACCCGCGGTGCGCGATGCAGATGGTAATATTATTAGGGAAGGCTCCAACGTCAATAGCGAATTGGGAATTTTGATACAGAGTTCTTTAAATGCTCAGGTTATGGAGAATATAAACCTGACCAATCTGGTCAATCTTTATACTGATTATCTAAAAAGCTTCGGGAATGTTGATATAGATTGGGAACTCAACTTGAATTTTAAAGTGAATAGTTTTGTGCTGGCTAAAGTGGGATCACATTTAAAATACGATAATGACGTAAAAATTACCGAAACAAACGTTGATGGTGAAGAAGTGGTAATGGGAGCCAGAACTCAGTGGAAACAACAATTGGGCATTGGCGTAGTGGTAGATTTTTAATCCTTATGGCATTTCTAAAACCAATTGGTTAACTTTTACGTAATTATTAGACAACCCCTAATAGTGTTTAATGGTATAAAACTATGACCCCAAAGTATTTATTGAATGATAAAGGCAAGTACTTATCTTTTATAGGTTTGCTTATTGTCATTAACCTCACCGTTATTGCCTTGACCGATCTCGAAACAAGCAGGTTGACACGCCTTATAAGTATCGGTATTTTTTTTGCGTATTATCTGATCAAGAAAGAACTCCTAAATCTTTGGACGGTTATTGCGTTCTTATTTTTTATAGGAAGAGATATATTTTTTCAATTTTATGAAGAACCTTGGGGGTACAAATCCTACCTGATTCTCGGTACATTGTGTTATCTGACCATAGTTTTTGAACGGCTTCCTAAAATTTCAGAGATAAATTTTAAACCCGGCGTAGTACTCATTACGCTTATCTTAGTTGCTGCAAATACCTATACGCTTTATGTGATTATGAATATGAGTATGGTAACCTATACCTTTCACGATGGTGTAGAACCCATACTTCTCTATGTTTACGGGGCAGCTATGATGGTTTTAGGTGTTCAGGCGATTGCTTACAATAACAAGTACAACAGCAACCGGTCGTTGTTGTATATCTTTTTTGCTTTTGGCTTTATATTCTCAGACATAGCCGCTTTATTTGCATATTATTTTGAATTTGAGATTTTCTATTTCTTTGATCGATTTTTCTTTTTAGGAGCGATGGCTATGTTGGTGCAGTACGGCCTCAATTATGAGAGTGTAAAAGAAGAATTCTATCAGTATGAGATGATCGATAAGAATCTTTAATACTAAAACATTTCTTAGCGCCACCAAAGGTAGTTTAATTTAATTCGTTTTTATGGCTAAAATTTTAGGGATTGGATCACGCGTTAAACACGCTGAATATGGTGTGGGCGTTGTGACCAATGTTACTTCAGAACTATATTGGATCACTTTTATTGACAACGGTCTTGAAACGGTCACTATTGATAGCGAAATGGAAATCATTGAGGCAGTTGATGATGAGGTAGATACAGTAAGTTTTTATGAGGTCGAAAAGACGTTGCGCAACTTACTGAAGCAGTATTCAGATATTTCTGAGATTGTACCTATAGCTGATAAATACAAAGGCGGCACCCTCACGTTAAGTCCGGCAGATGCAGGTCTGGCAAGTAAAGATATTCCTATTGAAACCTTCTTTCACAAGATCGTAATGGTGCGAGATCGTATTCGAGTGATGGAACAGAAGATCAACAGCAGTAAAAATCTTGACGATCAAGAGAAAATAGATCTTCAGCAATATATAACCCGTATTTACGTTAGTTTGACAACCTTTAATGTACTGTTTAAAAACAGTTCGCAAAACTTTAAAGGCTCTAGTAAATAAGGCTAGTAACATTAAAAGCAGCTTATCAAAACAAAACCCTGAATATTTACATTCAGGGTTTATATTTTTAGTTTCTATTTGTGAAACTTGGTCTTACTCCTTTTGTAGCTCAAAAACTTCATTTAATGGAATTTCTACAGGAGAATGGTCTGCGTTGGTTTCCATAATGTCAGCCATATAGGCCCACCATTTCTTTACAATGGGATCCTGCGGAAGTGCCGCAGTGGTATGCCCTTCTTTGAGTTGTTGAAATGCAAAAAGCTTCAGGTTAGATTCATCCAGAAAAATATGATAGGTTTCGATCCCGGAATCGTTTAGCAGTTTTTGCAGTTCCGGCCAGATCAAATCGTGACGGCGTTTATATTCTTTCTCAAAACCGGGTTTGAGTTGCATGGTAAAAGCGTGAACAGGCATAGGGCTAGTTTTCTATTTGAATATCGATCTCAGTATATAATTGGTTAGCCAATTGCTCTACATAAGATTTAAAATAAGCAGCATCTTTAAATTTTGGCTCTTGGCTCAACTCCCAACCAGAAACTCCATAATAGGTCACCGGCGTATCGTTGCCTACATTGAGTTTAGCCAAATAGGATTGTGTGAAATTTCCGGTGCTTGGTGCTTCAGTATAATTTTGATAGGCAGTAGCAGGCAGAATCAATGCACTTCCCATAACCCATTTACGATCGTAGGTCAAGCTGTCATGTTGAATAAGCGCAACCCATTTTTCGGATTTTAATTCTTCTACACCATTTTTATTGTTAATGTTTGAAAGCCCGATGGCGAGCGTATCGCCTTGCTGTAATCCGGCAACCGAAACCGTATTTTGGTAGGCATACATCCCCGGCCATATACTCGTAGTCTCTTCTGCTTGATACGTATTTCCTGCGGTGTTCCAGTTAGTATAGTCAATATGCATGGTTGATTTAACCGCACCTTCTTCAATAATTTTAAAATGGGTTTGTTCTACATTACTAAGCGTGTCTGTAACCAGAATTCCTAAACGTCTGATGCTGTCCTTCGCGATAACTCCAAAGCCACCCAGTCCGGCTGAATTACCTACCGGGAAAACATCGCGGCCCCAAGCTTCCATCGTATGGTAATTGTCAACAACTGCGCCGGCCGAATCTAGACCAACATTTTCCGGGGAAATAGCTGCCGTTTTCTTCCCGTAAACGTCTTTTGCGTTTCTTCCGTCAAGATAATGTCTAAAGGCAACTTTGTCGTTTTCCCAAGTTGGGCCATCGGTTTGATACTTTTGAAAACCTAAAGCTTTCGGCATATCTTGAGCAGAGAGCGTCTCTTCTAAAGCAGGTTGTACCGGTTGGTCTTTCGCCTCACGTTTACCAAAACGTATACTTGTTTTTAGGTCATATTGAGGAGCCTCTGCAACCCACTCAAGTTGAATTTTTTTAGCTTCCTTTGGTTCAAAATCCATAACAAAAAATAGATGATCGGCTGTGCCATCTGCATCCATATCACTCAATTGCGAGGCTATGGTATCTTGATCAAGTGTAAGTAGCGGATAGTTTTTTGAA
Organism: Leeuwenhoekiella palythoae; assembly: GCF_900130045.1. Taxonomy (GTDB): domain Bacteria; phylum Bacteroidota; class Bacteroidia; order Flavobacteriales; family Flavobacteriaceae; genus Leeuwenhoekiella; species Leeuwenhoekiella palythoae. The sequence goes on along the minus strand of NZ_FQXT01000005.1, from coordinate 52,555 downwards.
GCGGTATACTCTAATTTTTCTAGCGGAATAGCAACAGCTTTATCAGTAAGCGAAATGTCCTCAGGATTGGTAAGGCTAATTTGTGTCAGTGCTTTCTCCTTATGCTGTGAACAGCCGGCCAGTGCTAAAATAAGAAAGGCGGTGCTCAGGCATTTTAATGGCATTGGTAGCCAGCTTACGGCTTCTATGTCTACATTGAAATTAAAAATGTGTTTTTTTTGAATACCTCTTGGTTTTGCCTCTTGATTGGTTGTTTTAGAAATGCTCATACTTTTTTTATTTTAGGCTGAATTTTAGCAGGAATGCTTTAATGTTTAAGCTCAACATTGACTTGCGGAGTATCTTTAGAAAACTCTTCCTTTAAAATTACTTTTAATTCATCAACTTTCTTAGGGTGTTCTAAAACTATATTTTGGGTTTCTGAAGGGTCACTTTCAATATCATACAATTCAAAATCGGCTTGACCCTCTAGGTGGCGCGTTCTAATCAGTTTAAACGGCGGAACAATTAAAGATTCTTGCAAATGACCTCGAGTGTAAATAGGCTTTTTGCGTGCACTTGTTGATGAAGTTAGTAATTTTTCGATCGATTCCCCATCCACCGAAGGCGGTATTGCTGTGGCCTGCGCCCATTGTAAAAAGGTAGGCATCCAGTCTGAAACATTAATATAATTTGAAGACGAACCTTTGGCATTGAGTTTCGGCCAAGAAAAAATTGCAGGAACACGAAGGGCTCCTTCATAATTAGAGGTTTTAAAATCCCTCAACGGTAGATTACTGCCCAGAGTATAATTAGGACCATATTTACCTTCATATTGTGTGGTAGGAATCCATTGTTCTTGAGCTCCGTTATCGCTTATAAAAAGAATGATGGTATTTTCAGCTCTTTGAGTTTGCTTTAATTTCTGCAGCACTTTGCCAATGCCGTGATCCATATGACTCATCGCAGCGGCATAAGCGCGTCGTGAACTGTCTGCAATTGAACTGTACTGTTCTAACCATTCTTGAGGCTCCTGCAACGGAATATGTGGTGCGCTGTATGCCAACTGCAGGTAAAAGGGTTTTTCCGGATTTAGAGTGTCTAAATAATGTATCGCGCCAGCTGTAAGTAAATCTGTTACGTGCCCTTCTTCGGTGATGAATTTTCCATTTTTATACCAGGTGCTGTCGCCATTTTTATACGTATGCGCATACTGATCTAGTTGACCGTGTAAAAATCCGTAGGAAAAATCAAATCCATAGGCTTCGGGACCACTTTCGGGTTTTAGGCCTAAATGCCATTTACCCATTAATGCTGTGTTGTAGTTAAGCGCACCAAGCGCCTGAGGTAAGGTTGTAATGCTATCCGGTAGATTGAGTTCACTGCGACCACTTATAGGAGCTACGATGCCCATTCTGCTTGCCGGACGCCCGGTTAAGAAACTTGCGCGAGCAGGGGAACAGGTGGGGTAGGTGTAGTAACGTTCTAAAAGAAGTCCTTGCGCGGCCAGACTGTCTAAAGTAGGCGTTTTGATTTCTGAACCGTGAATCCCTAAATCATTCCAGCCCGCGTCATCAGCAATAATGACTAAAAAGTTCGGTTTATCATTGGAAACTTCAGATTTAGTACTGTGATTTTCCTTGCAAGAAACACTTACTAAAATTGACACTATGCAAGAAAAGAATAAACAGAAAATTGATGAGAATCTTGGCATATGCTGTAATGAATAGTGTTTAATTAAAGGAAGCTATTCAAAGTTAGCGATCAAGCTAAGGTATTCTATCCTGTTCTCTCCTGTGTGTTTGTAGAAATACACAAACTGCTTTAAAACAACAATGCCGCGGTGTTACCCGCAGCATTATCGTCTCAAAATTAGAATTAAATCTAAACACAAACAAAATCGTTAGTTACTCTTCATCGTTCCATACAAAAGGGAGGTACCAGTTTTCTTGAGACATTAATTTGGTACGTACGGCAGAAGCTTCTGCATTGCCTTGCGCATTCAGTTTAGCATAGATCTTATCAGCTAAAAATGCAGGATCGTTACGATGTATTGCTACGCGCACTAAGTCTCCCCAGCGATTGCCTTCAAAAGCAAGTTCGAGCGCAGCTTCTTCAATTAAATTATTTTCTATGGAAATCAAGCTGTCCCCATAAACCGGCGCACGCTCGAGATAGGCTCTACCTCGCAGACCACCGTTGCGATACCAATTTCCTCTATAGAAAGGGAAATCACCTTGTCTCGCATCAAAATCATATGGAAACGGAAGATTCGTCTGTTCTATATCTGTCACATCTTCAACGCCTTCAACGGTATATTCATTTTGTAAACCATAGTTGAGTAAAGCATCAGCGAGACGGTGTTGCCCATCGCGGTTTGCCGCTTCAGCATAACGTAAATGCAATTTTGCTGCACGATACAGAAACCATCTGCCATCGCGTTGAAATACATCTACCGGTAATTGACTTACGGGGTCTAAGTAGTTATATAAATACTTCATGATAACCGGATCGCCGTTAATCATGGAATAAGAGAACTTAGAACCGCGGGCATCATAAGGAAACCCGTTAAGCTGCGTTTGATCTTCCCATAAATTCATCGCTTCTTGAGACGGCTTGAGTAGGTAGTTCCCATTCTGATTAGAAAATAAATTGATGAACGGATTTTCAGGCGCAAAGCTGGAGTCAAAGGGTAGTGACCAGATCCACTCGGTGTTCCATAAGGCATCTGGCTCTCTAGAAAACATAGAACGCCAACCTTGCGTATTATTATTGATCAGCGCCTGAGCATCTTGCTCGCGGTAACGTATATAACCTACAGCTAAGTCATTATTGCTTGCGATCTCAGCATATTTTACGCGGTATACATCATAGCGTTCAGAGTCGCTACCACTGTCTGAGGCGGTTTCTAAAACCACTTTGTAGTGCGATGCTGCCTGCACATAATTACCTCGCCATAGATGTAAATCACCCAGCAAACATTCTTTATTGATGAAAAATTTCCCGGTGTTATACCCATCAACATCTATGAGTAAGGTACTATTGGCACTGTAAGTATCTGTATAAGGCAAGCCTTCGGTGAATGTGATGAGCTCATTTAATAATTCCTCAAATTGAATGCGTGGATATTGATTGAGGTTGCGAATATCATTTAGGTTCTCGACCGGCTCCGTGATGTAAGGCACCTGACCGTAGTGAATTCCTAATTGTAAGTATAACCAACTTCTTAAAGTTCCTATATCTGAGTAGCGCTCATTGTATTCATTACTGTCTAATCTGTTATCAGCGCGCATAAGATCAAAATTCTTCAGCGCATCGTTACAATTGTTGATTACCTCATAGAAATCTTTCGGGCTTGCGTATGGGTTTTCAGCGGTTACGCTATGTTCGCTGAGTTGTGTGTAAAATGGACCAGCATTATAGGTAGGGCTTACTAAGTCTGCACGCAATTCGTTAAGAACAACGTATTTTTCTGCAAGTCCCATAAACTTTCCATAGATACCCACCACAGCGGCATCTGCGTCAAAAACATCGCGATAAACCTGATCTTTATTCAGTTGGTCCTGAGGTTCCACATTTAGATATTCTTGACAAGAACCTAATCCTAAGAACAATGCAAGAGCCCCAAGCTTTAGCGTATATTTTGTATTTGTAAATAGTGTCATCATCTCTTTCTTAAATTATAGTCCTAGTCTTAAACCCATTTGTATTGTAGTAAACTGTGGCATTAACCCCAGATCTGCTCCTTGACCAAAAATGGAAGAAGTCGCACTGAACTCTGGGTCGTAGCCTAAATAATCAGTCAGCGTAAACAGGTTATTTGCCGAAGCATATACTTTAAATGATTTTATATGTTCTAGATCTATTGAAACATCATAGGCCACCACGAGGGTTTTAAGTCGTAAATAAGAGCCATCCTCAATCCAGCGATCAGAAAATGAAGCGTTGCCTAATGGATCGCCCCAAACTGCTCTAGGTATTGTAGTCTGCTGACCTTCTGCAACCCAGCGATTGTTTACAGCAATAGTCTGGTTCTCATAACCACTCATTTTCTCCAGATTATAGCGTACACCATTGTAAAGATCATTGCCTAGCGAAAAATTGAATAAGCTCGAAATACTTAAGCGTTTCCATTTAAAGTTAGCGCTGAAACTTCCAAAGAGATCCGGATTAGGATTTCCTATTACGACCCGATCATCATCGTCAATAATGCCGTCATTGTTTAAATCTGTAAAAATGACATCACCGCCACTAAAAGCACGTAGCGCACCATTTTCCATTCTTCTACTTAACCCTGCGGCTTGAGCGTCGGCGGTATTTGCATAAACGCCATTAGTCTCATATCCAAAAAATAAATTAGCATCCTGACCTTCGTGCGTGATATAGGTTGCGCCACCAAATTCAGAAATAATAGGTCCCGAAGGTAAACCGGTCACCTCATTGACGTAGCGCGAAAGGTTGAGTCCTAAGTCAAACTTAACATCAGAAGTATTTACCAGTCGGGTATTCAGGCTTAAGTCAATACCTTGTGTTTGCATATCGCCACTGTTAGAAACTACATAGTTAAAACCGCTTGTGGTATTAACCGGCTCGTAAGTAATCATATCAGAAGTTTTATTTTGATACACATCAACTGAAGCATTAAAGCGCTCGTTGAACAAGCTCAAGTCAAGACCTAAGTTCAGTTTAGAAACCGTTTCCCATTTGAGTTCGGGATTCCCAATATTTCCGCGAACGAGGCCCTGAATCCCTAAAAGATTCTGGGATACATAAAGCTGCTGTGAAGTAAAATTGCCAATATCATCGTTACCGCTTACTCCGTAGCTTGCTCTCAATTTTAAAAGGTCTAAAGCCGAAGCATTTTTAAAAAGATCCTCTGAAGAAAGCAGCCACGCTCCTGATACAGACCCTAAGGCTGCAAATTGTGAATCTCCAATGTTGAAGCCTCCATTTTGAATATCATCTCCAAAGCGACTAGAACTGTCAATTGCTCCATTAAGCGTTAAATAATATTTGTTGAGGTAATCATATTCTGCGCTGAGATAGCCGTTGATCCACTTCCATTCGCCTAAAGAACCTCCTACAACACGAAGTAAATTGCTCCCGGCACCCACTGTTGTAAAATCATCTGTAGCCGAATTGAATCCAAGACCTAGATCGCTTTCAGATTCGTTGCTTTGTGTTCTAAAGCCTAATCTGAGATCTAAACCGTGCGTATTATTGAAGCGTTTTCCATAATTCAAATAGGTGTCAGTATACAGAGAGTATAAACGTTGTACTTCACTACCGCTGCGGTTGTTACCTATCGCCGTAGGTAAAATAACATCTGCCACACCAAAATCAGGTATAAAGAAAGACTCTCGTTCTTTGTTATACGTAAGCCCAACCAGCATATTAGCCTGTAGATTTTCGGCGATGCTATAATTGAAGTCCAGATTCCCGTAAAAGCGATAATTTTTATTAATGCCAATTCCGTTCTCAATAATTGCAAGCGGATTCCCCACATTAAATAGATCAACATCAGATAAATTAGGAGAAACTTCTCCGGCTGCATTGATCACATTTATTGCTGTAAATGGAGCTTTAGTAAGTGCCAGATACATTGGGCTGGTTTTATACGCTAAACCTTGATCTTGTAAATGCTCTGTATTATGAATAAAGGAAAGATTTGCGTTTACGGTCAGTTTTTCGGTTAATCTAAGTGCGGCATTCAAGCGGGTGTTATACCGCTCAAGGCCTGTATTTCTAATTACACCTTCACTGTTGAGATATCCTACCGAAAGGCCATATTTTGCAATATCATCACCACCTCTAATTTTTAAAAAATAGTTTTGGTTTGCACTGCTTTTAAAAACCTGATCTTGCCAGTTGGTCTGATTATGATAGGCATAGTAATTCTCACTTTGTCTATCATCATTCATCCAAGGGTAATTGGCTATTTGTTGCTGAGTATCACCGCGTGTGGCAACAAGCTGAGATAAATAAGTTCTGTAGTCTCCTGACCGCAATACCGGCAGTTCATTAGGTTCTTGATTGATTCCACCGTACATCGTAAAATCTATTTTTGTACTTAGATCAACCGGTCGGGTGGTGGTTATGATGATCACCCCGTTAGATCCTTTGGTTCCGTAAATTGAAGAGCCATCTTTCAAAACAGTTATATCCTCAATGTCTTTTACCTCTAGCATAGAAAGTGGAGAAGAACCGGTATACTGAATGATTCCGGATCCATAATCTTCATCATCGTATATCATACCGTCTACAATAAGTAAAGGTTTATTTGTAGCATAAAGCGAATTAAAACCTCGTAGTGTAAGGTTTGCGCCCGCACCTGGCACGCCAGATTTACGTACACTGTTGAGGCCGGCTACACGCCCTTGTAAAAAATCTGCAACCGACTCATTAACCGGGTTGCCCCATTGTCCTTCAGAAAAGTTTACCGTAGTGGCAGCCTTTGGATTAGTATATTGTAAAGCTTGCCCTCCGGGTAATTCTGAATTTTGATAAAACTGAGAATAGTTGGCTTCATAAAGCAAAATTTCAATTCCGCTAGATCTGTTGTTGAGCGGGTATACTTTACTTTGAAACTCTTGACCGCTAACGCTAAGCAGCGCATTTAGGTGCGGCACATTTATAGAAAAACTTCCATCTTCATTACTGATGGCAGCAGAAAAATTAGGCACGGCGATGTTTATTCCAGAAATGCCTTTACCGTTCGCAGCATTCTTAATGATTCCTGTTACTGCCATTCCTTTTGAAGACTCAGAAGCTACATCAGTAGTGTCAGCAGAAGTTTGAGCATAGAGCCCTTGAGTAACTCCCCCATAGAGAAACAAGCATAAAATACAGGTTAGTTGTAATATTTTGAGCATAACTATTGGTTTAAAAGACATTACTTAATTACGGGCACTAGTTTTAAATAATCTAAAGTCAGGGTATTAGCACCTGTAGAGCTTGTGTTGGTAGCAATCAGTGAGATCAGGTCAAGCATTCCGGCCTGGTCTAGAGTGAATTCGCCAATATAAATCTCCTCATAGGTATTAGGAGGAACATCAGTATAATCAAGGGTAGCAATAGGATCTGTCACCGTACCATCTTCTTGAATAGTGCCGCCAAACCTTAAGCGTTGTTGAAACGTGTTAGATTGTATATCATTGATCGCACGCCAGTAAACCTCGTAAGTCGTGCTATAAAGATTGTTAGCATTATAGTAGATTGAGAACAGCGGCACTTCGTGGTTTTGCACCATGATGTCATAAAACAGTTCTCCGTCAGGATCCTCTTTTTCGCGATAATAGGTGTTTCCACGTTTATCACCTTGACTAAAACCTGATGGTTCTTCACCTTCAATTAGCGTAGTCAGCAAACGGGTCTCTAAAGGCACATCTAAACTGCGCATAACATATACAATTCCATTACTCAACTGCACTTCTTCAACTATAGCATTTGTATCTATAGGGACTTTAACACCAAACTTTGAAGTGAGTGTATCTGGCAAATTTTGACGAGCAATTGCTTTGTGAAATGCCAAGTCCCGTACAGTGAAATAGCTGGCATAGGTAGTGGTAGAATCTTCGTTGCTTTTTATCAAATAAGGTTCGAGCTTTTGAACTTCGCTTTGATAGGCTTCATCTTCCATCAAGAAAAAGGTATACTTATTCTGCTCATTGTTGAGGTTGTAAACATTGGTGAAAAACGAATTGGTCAAAGAATCTGAAAAGAGTTCAGGCATAAGTGCTGCGGTTGCTTTTGCAGTGCTATCGCTTTGATATAGGTTAAATTCATTAAGGTCAATCAAAAAGGAGCTCATAGCATATGCCGAAGCATCAGTGTTTAAATATTCCCAAATATTTTGTTTAGGCACTAAAGCTTTATCAATTATGTGAAATAAGCCATTTGAAGCATATTGATCTGCGGTAACGACATCGGCATCAGCCATTACAGATCCATTTTTAAATTCTAAATACTTGTGCGAAAGCATTTGCACCGTTAAGGTGTCTACTTCAGTAACCGATGAGAAGGCAGTAAGCGCAATATGATTTTCAATAAAAAGCTTTTTAGCCGAAGCGTCAGCCAATGCATCTGCTTCAATAGTTGCCATCGCTTCATTAGTAGGCGCCCAAACCGTGTAGGTTTTAGAACCTGCCAGAACTTTATCATAACCGGTTTCTTCTAAAAGCGCACCAAATTCTGAAGTTTCTGCGGTAGCAGTAATACGTTGATTTAAAGTAGAATTTAGATTTACATCAGTTGTAGCGCTATGTTCTTCCCACGGATCAGAGCACGACAGCATTGCCAGAAGGGCGATGCCGGCAGTAAAAATGCGTGTATGTTTATTTAGATAGATCATCCTTTTATGGAATTGTTTAGTGTGTTTGATTTTATTCATAAATGAGTCCGTCGCCTCCTGCTTCAAATTTTGGATACAGCTGATCCATATCTACAGGCCTGAATTCGATAACATCAATCCAAGATTGTCCCCCGGCATAAGCAAGCGACTCCAAAGTAATGGTGTGTCTTCCTGTGGTAGGCACTTCAACAATACCAGCTAATCGCGAATTAAATCTGCTGGTGGTAACACTCAAGTGACGCTTATATCCCTGAGATTCCAGGACACGCTCAGGAAGCTCGGTATTACCATATTCGGTAAAATTGATCAGGCGTGGTAATGCTTCGCCGTTAAACAATACTCTTACAGAACTTGATGCACGAGCATTTTGACGATAGGAAACCCAAATTTTGTAGCGTCCTTTTATGATCACAGGTGTGGTAAAAGCCAGATTGTTGATCACTCCGGTTCTGTGTCTTAAAAGCTCTACAACATCACCGTGCCAAGCCTGAGAAAGCTGCGCTCCATCACCAGTGGCAGCGGCCAGATACCCCATTTTAAAGGCTTCATTACCTTCCCAGGTTACTTCAGATAATTCTGATCTTGCCAACTCGGCATAGTTACCCGGTTTTCTAAAAACGGCACTTAGTTGTCTGTATTCCGGTTGATCTGCAACATCAAAATATACAGGGGCCGGAAAACGTTTTTTAATAAAGAAATTATCATTTACATAGTGCAACACACCGTTAGACGCCGTGATATCACTTTGCGCTCTATTAATCTGAACGCCCGGTTCAAAAATACCGTTGAAGGTTTCCTCATTGAGTAATAAAGAATCACTAGCGAGTTTTACACTGATTACTTCTAAAGGAGCTTTAGTGAGAACCACTGACTTTACCGCAAGATCTGCCAAGTAATCTAACTCAGGAATTATGCGGTAGGCCACAAATAGGTTTAAACTATCTTCTGGATTAGTAGGATCGTCAAGGTGGCTGTAACGTGCTTTTAAATCTTCGATAGAATTTAAGCCGGCCTCTTGAAAAATCGCATTGGTTTGTGCCAAAACGCTAACGTGGCTTGAAATACTGTCTTGGTCATAAGTGACCGGCTGATCTAAAACATCATACCACCCTGTTTCGCGTACCGCTTCAGCAAATAATGATAATTCCGGGTCTGCATCAATGGTTTCAGCCAGTGTTTTATCAGCAACACGAAGCGCCTTGTCAATCACGTGAATCACCCCATTACCTACTTCAAGATTTGACGTGATAATGCGCGAATCTTTGTTTATGGTTATACTTGATTCGCCATTAATATTAGAAGCACCGGTGATCAAAAATTGACCTTGCAGGCTTGGCGTTGCGATTTTTCCATCATTAAATTCAACAGTGGTCACAACATCAGAAAGTATGTGCAGCTTAGCAAGCTCTTGTAAATCTTCAAGCGGAACATCTGATATACTTCCTGCGCCTACATCTCCTAAAAAGCCTTCAATGGCAGCATTGGTAGGAAGAAATAGGGTATAGGTCCCATAGGTATTCATAAAAGAAGCGTAGTCTGTCACTTCTAAAATCTCAAGGAATAGTGAATACTCCTCTTCGTTGGCTCTTAGAAATTCTGTGATATTTAGAGTCTCATCTGTAGACTCCTTATATTTTTCTTGAGTACACCCAAAAACCATACTAGCTAAAGCTATAAGTATGAAGACTGATGTAAGTTTGAACCCTTTTAAATGTGTTTTCATAGCTTGATATTATTTGTAGAATGGATTCTGTGTGAGTGCTTTATTAGTGTACAGCTCAAACGTATTTATAGGTAAATAGTGGCTGTTAGGATCCTGAAGTTTTGCAAGAATACTTTGCTGTTGGTTGGCAGGAGCGCTGCGCAGCGCCACACCAAGTAAGATGTCTAAATAGGCGTAGTTGTTCTTACGCGCGTTACGCAATACATCAAACCAGCGTTTTCCTTCAAAGGCAAATTCGCGCGCACGTTCTGCCAGAATATAACGCCTTATCCCATCTTGATCCTGAGGCGAAACCTGTTCTTGCGTTTGCGCTATGGCAGCTCTTTTTTCTCTGAGATCTTCAATAATACTGATCGCTTCGGCGCCTCTTCCTAATTCGTTGAGGGCTTCAGCTTTCATCAATAGAGCATCAGAATATCTGTAAACAAACCAGTGCGTGTCTGATTCTTGTAAAGCTTTGCGCTGGTCTTCGTTAAGACCGGTGAATTTGTAAATTTCATTGGTTCCCGGAACCAGTGATGCACGTTCGCCGCGCACGTCTTTGTTTTCAGGCTCATCGAAGTCTACCCCAAATACTTCTTCCAGCACCGCAGGAGCGGCCAGATATTGAGGCTGTTGTAAAAAGATTCCGTAAAACGGACCGCGATTTTCTGGTGTGTATTGAAGTTCAAAAATGCTCTCGGTAGAATTGCCTAAGGCAAAAACCGTGGTAAACCATTGCGGACTCGCATCTATCAATTCAAATTGTCCTGAGTTGATGATCTTATCAGCAGCGACTAAAGCCTCATCATAATTTTCTAACCACAGGTGTAGATCTGCCTGCATCGCATTGATGGCAAATTTTGTAATGCGGCCTTTGTTTTCAGGCGTGTTGCCATAATCTTCAACACTTAGGCGCTCTGCATCGTTAAGATCAACAAGCACTTGCGCAAAAATTTGATCTTGTGGAGTGGTTTCAAGTTGGAAATTATCTCCATCAGACAAGGTGGCGTCAAGTTTAAGCGGTACATCTTTAAACGATTTCGCTAGCGTGAAATATAAGTAAGCACGTATCGCCAAAGCTTCAGATAAATAATTGTTGAGTTGCTCTTGTGTGAGTGTTGGGTCTTCCTCAAGCACGTCTGGTGCAAGATCGATCACCGTATTACAATAGTTGATAATGCGATAAAATTGAGACCAGGTCGTAATACTGTTTGACGGTAAAATATTTGTGGTTATGATATCGCTTTGATCGTTTGAAGTAAAAGCAGCCGGACTCACCATTCCTCCGCGTAATTCGCCGTACATAAATAAATATTCAGCGAGCGTTAGATCGCTTTCTGATGGCGGTGTGTTCAGCATTGCAGAATAAATGCCTATCACTGCTGCCTGAACATCTTCTTTAGTTTGCCAGAATTCTTGGCGTACAGTACCATTCTCAGGTCTGAGGTCTAAATAACTATCACAAGACAGACTTAATGCTGCAAGAAGGATAGCGAGTATATGTGTAATTCTTGTTTGCATAGATATGATTGTTCTAATTAAAATCGAGTTTGTATTCCTAAGGTAAATCGGCGCGTAGGAGGCGTTCTTGAGTAGTCAATTGCAATTCCAAAAGGATCGCCACCACGCATATTCACTTCAGGGTCCTGACCGCGATAATTAGTAAATGTGAGCAGGTTGTCTGCTGTTACATATACGCGCAGGTCATCAAGTTTCCATTTTTTGAGAAAAGGTTTTGTAAAGTTGTAGCTGAAGGTCGCAGAGCGGAAACGCACAAAAGAAGCATCTTCTACATAACGATCTGAACCTAACCAGTTGTAACCGGCACCGTACACCGCGCGAGGCATATTGGTCTGGTCTCCCGGATTTCTCCATCTAGACAGTACTGCAGTACTCTGATTGTCATACGTGTACATATTGGTTGTCAACATATCAGTACCATTCACGATGTCATAATCCAGACGATAGGTGAAAAACAACAACAGCTTAAACTGATCATTAAAGGTTACAGAAGGTCCAAAACCGCCGGTGAATTTTGGGTTACTATTGCCCAGATAAACCACATCTCTACTGTCTATGTTTCCATCTTTATTGATGTCTTCATAGATAGCGTCTCCCGGTTGAAAAATATAATCTGTATTAGGGTAGTTGAAGCGCATGTAAACCGTTTCACCATTAGGCCCGGTGATCACATTGCCATTAGCATCCCGCGCTTGCGTGGATTCTAAGTCAGGATACACACCTTTAAAGCGATAGCCGTAAAACGAACCAAAAGGATTGTCAGTTTGTAAAAAGCGCTTGAACTCTCCATTACGATCTACATTACCGCTTTCGCTTGGGTAGAATTCTGAAATTTCTCTAATGATATTCTGGTTGCTCGCAATGTTGAAGTTGAAGTCCACCTTCCATTTATCTGTTTTAATAGGAGTGGTGTAAAGTCCTACTTCCCAACCTTGGTTATCTAAAGTACCTACGTTTTGATCAGAAAGGCTGCTGTAACCCGATACGGTGGTTAAATCTACATTCTGGAACAACAGATCTTTTGTTCGGTTTTTATAGACATCAACATCAAGCATAATTCTTCGGTTAAACATTTGTAGGTTTAAACCAATGTTCTGCCCGGTGAGGGTTTCCCAACGTAGATTGTCGAGTTCAATGTTTTGTGGGTAAACCCCGTTCATTCCTAAATAAGAAGAATTAAAGTTTCCGTAGACATTAAAATAGCGGTAATCGTAACGCGGTGCGCGACCTGATTGACCATAACTGGCTCTAAAACTCAAGTCATCAATAAAATCATAGTTATCCATAAAAGGCTCTCCCGAAACTCTCCATCGCGTAGAAACAGAAGGGAAAAGTGCATAGCGATTACCCGGACCAAATTTTGAATTTCCGTCGCCACGTACACCTACATTCAGAATATAACGATCCAGTAAACTGTATTGAGCATTTACTAATGCAGCGACGTTGCGAGACTGACTATTGTTATTATAAAGTTGCAATTCCGCATTTTGTGTTCTGGAAGGAACAGACGGGTCTGTAAGCAATGAAGACGCTGTGTTTGAAGTCAGTGCCTGGTGAGACTCGTATCTAAAATCATTGGTTTGAATAGATAAAAGCGTTTGCAACGAGTGATCTTTGCCAATCTCCGGTGTGTAAATAAGATTAGTCTTTGAGGTTACACTAGCAATATCTACATCCGCATCAGAAGCTTGGTTGACCACAGTTTCTGTAAACGGTCTTCCGGTTGCATTTTGTGGTAAAAATGCTTTGGCCTTGGTACTGTTGAAGTCAAATTGCAGATCAAAAGTCGAGATCAATCGGCGTGGGATTAAATCTACTTTTAGATTGAAATGCGGTACGATACGTTCTCCTGTCTGTTCGTTGGTCGCATATTCTGCCATTGCTACAGGATTGTAGGTTCGGCTATAGGCGCCTTGAATATTTTGGGCAGGAGAGAAATAATTAGGAGTAAGATCTCCTACATCGTCATACTCATAGATGCTCATATTAGGCATTTTAGTATAAGCGACGCTTCTGAGTCGGTCTCCGCTGCTGGTTCCGTTAACGTAGTTTCGGTCTGTAACCGTATGTGTGTAAGCGATATCAGCCTTGAATCTTATTCTGTCTGAAACAACATAATCTAAATTCAGACGCCCATTAATACGCTGAAAAGCGGTTCCTTTAGTTACACCTTTAGAATCGTAATAACCTACTGAAGTGTAGTAGCGCGCTTTCTCACCACCACCTTGTAGAGAAAGATTGTGTTCTCCCGTTAAACCGGTCTGCGAAATGGCATCAACCCAATCTGTATTATTACCGTAGTTTTTATAGAAATATACCTCTTGAGGATCGTATTGAAATTCTTTTACAGTAAGGGTATTTAGTGGCGTACCATTGCGATTCATAAATTCCTCAGGAATCAATTGAGAATATTGATCTCCGCTTAACATAGGTATGGTACGCGGTAACTTCATAAAAGTACCCGTAAAAGTGTATCCGATTTTTGGTGCACCTACAGAACCCCGTTTGGTATTGATGACAAGCACCCCACTTGCTGCACGTGCTCCCCACATTGCTGTAGCTGCCGCATCTTTAAGTATGGTAATACTTTCAATATCTGAGGGTGCGATATTTAATAATGCCGCATAGCCTTGTTCGTCAGCAGAGCCAAAGTTAAAATCCTCAGGGATTGAAGTCTCATAAGGCATTCCGTCAACAACCACGAGTGGATCAGACGAACCGGTGATAGATGAAGTTCCACGGATGCGTATTTGCATTCCTGCTCCGGGATCCCCCGAGTTTGCCGTGATATCCACACCAGGAACGCGCCCTTGCAAGGCTTCGTCTATAGAAGCAGCCTGAGTATTTTCTACATCTGCCGCCTTTACCGTAACAGTACTGGTGGTCATATTTCGTTCTGAAATATCGAGGAGTCCACTTTCTGTAGGTTTTTCAACACTAATCATTACTTCATCAAGTTCATCTACTGATGGCGTAAGATTAATAGTGTAGCTGGATTGTCCTGAAAGCGGTATCGTTTGCGAAGTGTATCCTAAAGTTGAAATAACCAGTTTATTGCTTCGGCTTTTTACACGTATGGCAAAATTTCCGTCAAAATCTGCAATGACTCCGGTTACCGTTCTGTTTTCGGCATCTTGTTCAGCAATCGTTGCCCCGGGTATGGGTTGATTATTAGAGCTATCTAAAATAGTACCTCTAACTACCATATTGGCATCTTGAGCAAGCGTTTGATTACTTACTAGAATAAAAAGGATTATGGTGAAACAATAATGTATAGTTGTGTAAAGTTGTCTCATCTTATTCTGTATATAAAAGGTAGTTATCTACTAGGTGTATTAAACTGCGATCTGCAAGGTTGTTGCTGGCGCTGGGAATATAATCGGCGATGCGTCCTGCGGAATCTACGAAGCTCAATTCGCCAGGGCCGGTTATTAAACCGATATAGGTTTTTTCTCCAATGCCGTCTCTACGTAAAGTTTCTATTTGGCCGCTGATCAAACCATCGTCTGAAGCAGTTCGGGTAGCAAGAATGTGGTAACGTATAAAGTCTGCTACCTGATCCTGTTGTCCTCCATTTGAAGGGTTAAAGTCAGGGATTCCCGTGGTGGAATCACCCGGTAGGACACCATCTCGTACTGCTTGTTCAATAGCTGCATTATTGGGTACCACAAAGGTGTAAGATGTACCCAGCTCAACACCGGTAATGCTTCCGGCAGCGGGATCATATAGTAAAGAATTCTCCAGATAATTATAAAAATTGCTGTATTCTGAATCAGGTTCTTCCGCCAGGCGCATAATATCTAAACCGGGCGCTTCTTCACTAAATTCCAGTAAATTGTCAATATAATAGGTGCGGCCGTTGCGCTGATCTTCAAATCCTATAATGTTTACTCGGTTGCCTAAGACCTCATTTCCGGCAGCAAAGACCGTATTGTTTTCCCATTTAATGTATTCTCCCGGAAGGTCAAAATCACCGGAACGAATGATTCCAGAACCGGAAAGGTCATTAAGTTCGTCATTAGGCGTAGGGATAATTCCGTTATAAAGCACGCGCAACAAACGAGACCTGGCAATGGTACCTGCAACGGTGTTTCCGGTAGCAGGATTTGTATAGACCCATTCTTCACGGTTAATGTTGTAATCGTAACCTAAATCTCTAAGAACATCATCAGACGGCAGGAACAGCGTGTATCTGCTATTGATATTGCTTATGATTTCGCGATAGCCTGAACCATCATTATACAAGCGTGTCGCTAAAGTAAATTCAGGATCTAAATACGCCGAAGTATATACACTAAAAAATAAGTTAGACTCTTGTACCTTATTGGTGCCATAGAAGAAGCCATTGCTCAAAACTTGAGCTTCATTTACTTCAGTGCTTAAATCAATGCGTATATCTTCTTCTAGTGCATTACTATAGGCTTCCACCAGCGAAGGCCAGACTGCATTTTGTACCATATGCGCATTCACAAAATCCTCAAAAACATATTTTGGGAGAAGGTCTAGCGATGCATAATTCTTGAGCAAGACTTCATCAATAAAACTCTGTAAAACGCTATTCTCAGGAACAAACATGGTATAAGCATCGCTCTGCCCATCATTGTCTGCTTCTTTAAGGTAGTTTTCATTATTTGGTGAAAAAGATAGCGCAGGATCATATACTTTTATGTAAACCTGATCTGTATTTCTAGTAAAATTCTGATAGGTAGTGGTCGCATCCTGATCAAACACATAGTTTACAAGATTGTCCTCAAGGATACTTCTAAAAAGGCTGTATTCGCTGCTGGTTTCAAGCTTTTGATCGAGATTGATTAATGGAAGCGAGACTTCATCAACTTCGTGAATGATCCCGTTTTCTGCAACAATATCAGCATTGACCATCGAAGAACCCAGTACATTAAAGCCTGTATACGATTGCCCTGGGAAGAAATAATTGTAATCAAAGGCTCCTAAGCCATTGGCGGTCATGTATTCATCTACAAAATAGGTGAGGTACTTATTGTTGTTATCCCCGGGAATGTAAGGGTCGCCGTCAGGAGCGTTATTCCGGTTTGAACCGGCGACAACGATTTCGTTTCCATCTACTGTTTTGACTTCAAAACCATCATAATAGGCGGTTCTTCTTCTAAATGCGTTGTCTTCTTCCCAGCCTGTATTAGATTGATAGTCTGAAAGACGCTCTGTTCTGAAGGCATTATAGATAAGCGCGTATCTAACGATCTTGTTTGCCAAGACGGAATCGATTGCACTAACGTTGGCGATACCTTGTTCTTGAAAGAAACGCTCAAAAGCCTCATCGTTTGGGGCGATCATGGTCCAGTAACCAGCTTTTCCTAAGATGTCTTTGTAATTGGCTTTTTCAATAAGTTGTGTAAGCACAGTAAAATTTCCTCGAGCTTCTAATTGTTGATAAATAGGCTCCTCAAGGTCATCGGGTCTAGCATAATATTCATCAAATTCTTTAGAGCTGCAACTAGCGATAACGATTGCGCAACAGAGAAATAAGATGTGCGTGAGTAATGGTCTATTCATTTAATTGATTTATAGCTGATGAATTGTTAGATGGATTAGGGGGAGCTCCATCTGTGTGACTTGTTAAATTTATTAACAACCCAAATGTATTAGGAAATCTAATTTTGACTATCCTGCTCTAACCTGCTTAAAATCTGCTAAATGCATTTAGTTGTGGGGGTTGGAGGTGGGTTGATGCGCGTTGAAGTCAGAGAATATGCAGGATAGTGTATGATTTACATTTATTTTATTTTTTATGATAACTTTTAGAAGTTGTGAGGCAAAACTTTGCAAAAACTGATCATTTTTAATTGTTTGTTGGTTTTGGAGAGGATCAAAACAGTATTCGCTTAAAGATTTGAATTGTCAATTCTAGGTAAATTCGTCACATTTATGTTGAGCAAGCATTTATTTAGTTAAATATCCACGAAATTTCAGTTTGTAAGCAAAATTCTTTGGATAACAACAAATAGTATATTATGTTTGTGCAATCGATTGTATTTTTATTTACTTAAATTGAAATCGTTTTCGTAATCCGTTATTACTAATCTTATGAAGAAATCAAGTGTCTTTTATGCTGTGCTCATCCTTTTTATAGGGCTCAGCAGTTCTTGTAAACAATCTGCCAAACAAGAATCGCAAGAAGATAAAGCAGTCACCGAAAATATGTCTCTGGAAGGTAAAAAATGGTCTGTTCAAATGGCTGAGTCTATCAGGCATAGATTCCCGGAAGGCTATCAAATTGATGACCGAACCACGGCAAAATGGGATTATGTACACGGACTGGTTTTAAAAGCTTTTCTTGATCTGGAGATAGTGACAGATTCTGTTGCGTATTACGATTATGTGGCTGATTATGCTGATCAGTTGGTCAACGAGGACGGAAGTATTGAAACCTATACGCTGGACGATTACAATATAGATATGATCAATGCCGGTAAATTGCTCTTTGAGGTTTACGAGCGCTCGGGGAACGAAAAATACCTGAAGGCGATGCAATTATTGAGAAAGCAATTGGCAGAACACCCCAGAACATCCCAAGGCGGTTTTTGGCATAAAAAACGGTACCCAAGTCAGATGTGGTTAGATGGTTTGTATATGGGAGCGCCTTTTTACGCCCAGTACGCAGTCACTTTCGGTGATCCTGAAAATTTAAACGACGTCGCTAGACAGTTTGAATTGATTCAAGAGCACGCGATCGATCCTGAAACTCAATTACTCTATCACGGTTGGGATGAAAGCAAAGAGCAGCAGTGGGCTGATCAAGAAACCGGCGTGTCGCCTAACTTTTGGTCCAGATCATTAGGTTGGTACATGATGGCTTTAGTTGATGTGTTAGATTATTTCCCGGAAGAACATCCTAAACGAAAGGAGCTGATTTCTTATTTACAACAGCTCACCGAAGCTTTAATTCCTTATCAACATGAAAGTGGTTTATGGTATCAAGTGCCTACTATGGGAGACAAAGAAGGGAACTATTTAGAGGCATCCGGATCTTCTATGTTTGCTTATGCAATTGCAAAAGGAGTGAATAAAGGCTATCTTGATCAGCGTTATAAAGCTGTAGCCAATAAAGCTTTTGACGGCTTAACGCAAGAACTCATTGTACGCAATGATGATGGAACGATTACCCTGACTCAGGTGTGTGCTGTAGCCGGTTTAGGAGGAGATCCATATCGCGATGGTTCGTTTGAGTATTATGTAAATGAGCGTCAAAAAGATAACGACCCAAAAGGAACAGGTCCGTTTATTATGGCTGCACTTCAACTAGATCGCTAATCAAACAAGAATCAAAAAAAATGAAAACTAGAATTTTATCAGGAGCTTTTGCCTTAGCAGCGCTTGTAGCTTGTAAAGAAAAGGAAGAAAAAAACACTGTTGAGGAAATCATTGAGATAGAAGAAGTAGCTCCGGAAACCTATGCTGAAATATCGGTAAAAAAAGGCGGTAGCTGGAAAGAAGATACACGAGAATACATTGACGGATCTTTTGAGAATGTAGACGAACTTATAGTTCCTGAGGAGCATACAGATCATTCTTGGTATATACGCTATGAAGGTCCGGGATGGGAAAATAAGCAAACCGCATACCGTCTGTATTTAGACTGGAGAAATGCAATAGATATTTTTGGTAAAAAAGTTGATACACTTGTGCTTCCTTATGTGGGTACAGATGGTTTTGACTCCTATCATAATAATGCACCTTGGGGACAAGATATTTTAAAAGCCGGGAAATCTATGGGGATTGGCGGCTACGGAAGATTTACCGGTGATACCATAGCACACTTTGATGAAGTTCAGAAAACCAGCGTAAAAGTGAATAATGAAGCTTCTCAATCAAGTGTTGCAATTAATTATGAAGGTTGGAAAACCGGTGACGTTACAACAGATCTGAAGTCGGTTATCAGTATTTTTCCTGAAGATCGCTTTTTGAAAGCCGAACTCACACCCAGTATTTCTTTTGATGGCTTAGCTACCGGTATTGTGAAGTTTGAGGAGATTCCTTTAATGCAAGGAACAAGTGAAGATGGGTCTTGGGCCTACATCTCAACTTATGGCGTGCAAACATTAGCAGGAGAGCAGGACCAGCTGGGTATGGCAATTTTTTACAAAACCGAAGATGCAGAAGTTATTGACGGTCCGCACGATCATTTGGTAGTATTTAAACCTTCAACTGAAACGCAAACCTATTACATTCTAAGTGCCTGGGATCAAGAGCATAACGGTATTAAATCGAAGGAAGCTTTTGAAAAAGGTTTAGCGGAAAAACTGGCCAAACTTGATAACCATGGTGTTTTAGAATAGCCATACCATACAGTACAGGATAAAGAAAGTACACAGTCTTTTTAAATTTGGGTTTAGAGAAATTTAATGTTTCATTTAAATAAAATGTAAATTTTACATTTAAAAAATAGAATTGTAGCTTTGAGAGATAACTTAAAGTGTAAACAGAAAAAATAATTCCATGACAAAATCAGAATTTAGATACGCACATCATCCTGAGGATGTAAAAAGATATACTACTAAAGAACTTAGAGAGCATTTTTTAATTCCGGAGTTGTTCGTAAAAAATGAGATCAACCTTACCTATACAATGTATGACAGGTATATCGCCGGAGGTGCATTTCCTGTTGATCAAGCGGTAAAACTTGAGCCTATAGATGATCTAAAAGCTGAGCATTTTCTTGATCGTCGCGAATTAGGAGTTATCAATGTAGGTGGAAAAGGTAAAATTACTGTTGATGGTGAGGTTTATGAATTGGGTAATAAAGAAGCGCTTTACGTAGGTAAAGGTGTGAAAGAGGTTGTATTTGAAGCTACTGAAGAGCAGCCGTATTTTTATATCAATTCGGCACCTGCACATCACGCGTATCCAACAAAAAAGGTAACTAAAAAAGAAGCCGAAATTGTAGAACTGGGTGATACAAAATATTCTAACAAACGTGTGATCAATAAATTATTGGTTAACAGTGTGGTTGATACGTGTCAACTTCAAATGGGAATGACAGAGCTGCAAGAAGGTAATGTTTGGAACACAATGCCGGCGCATACACACACCCGAAGAATGGAAGTATACTTCTATTTTGATCTTGAAGAAGGGCAAACTATAAGTCACTTTATGGGACAGCCAGACGAGACCCGTCACGTATTTATGAAAAATCACCAGGCGATCATTTCACCAGAGTGGTCCATTCATTCTGGCGCAGGTACCTCAAACTATACGTTTATTTGGGGGATGGCCGGTGAGAATATGGATTACGGCGATATGGATGGCGTTTCACCAGAAGATTTAAAGTAAGATGAGTTTATTCAGTTTAAAAGGAAAGACTGCACTAGTCACCGGATGCAAACGAGGAATAGGCTTCGCAATGGCTGAAGCTTTAGCCGAAGCCGGAGCTGATATTCTTGGAGTTTCAGCTTCTTTAGAAACTTCAGGCTCAGCGATTGAAAAGGCGGTAGAAGCCGCTGGAAGCAGTTTTAAAGGATATCAGTGTGATTTTTCAGATCGTAAATCGCTCTATGCCTTTGTAGAAAAGGTAAAATCAGAAAATGATTCTATAGATATTTTAGTCAATAACGCCGGTACGATTTTACGTGCTCCGGCAGCAGAACATAGCGACGAATACTGGGATAAGGTAATTGAAGTAAACCAGAATGCGCAGTTTATTTTAAGTCGTGAATTGGGTAAAGAAATGGTAAAACGCGGCAGCGGAAAGATCATTTTTACCGCGTCTTTGTTAACCTTTCAAGGCGGTATTACCGTCCCTGGTTATGCGGCTTCAAAAGGAGCGATCGGTCAACTTACTATGGCTTTATCTAATGAATGGGCCGGTAAGGGCGTTCAGGTTAATGCGATTGCTCCGGGATATATCGCAACAGATAATACCGAAGCATTACGCGACGATCCTGATCGTAGCAGTTCTATTTTGGCGCGAATTCCGGCAGGAAGATGGGGGAAACCCGAAGACTTTAAAGGACCGATCATATTCTTGGCTTCTCAAGCCAGCGATTATATGAGCGGAACCGTAATGACCGTAGATGGCGGTTGGATGGGAAGATAAATCTCATCATAAAAATTCAAGATCATGAGTACAGGTACAGCAGCACAGGTTAAAAACACATTTATAAAAGACAGTTTTCTTCTAGAAAATAAATATGCTGAAGAACTTTATCATACATACGCTGCTCCGCAGCCTATTATTGATTACCACAATCATTTGCCGCCAGCAGAGATCGTGGCTGATAGACAATTTGAGAACATCTCAAGGGTGTGGCTTAACGGGGATCACTATAAGTGGCGTGCGATGCGCACCTTGGGTGTAAATGAGCGTTTTATTACGGGTGATGCTTCAGATGAAGAGAAGTTTATGGCTTGGGCCAAAACTGTTCCGCACACGTTGCGTAATCCATTGTATCACTGGACGCATTTAGAATTGAAGCGTTATTTTGATATTGATGAGCTGCTTAATGAACACAGCGGTCCGGAAATTTATAAAGAAGTGAATCGCCAATTGCAGCTTAAAGAAAACAGCTGTCGCGGGTTATTGACCCAAATGAATGTAGAAACTGTTTGTACTACCGAAGATCCTTTAGATACCTTAAAACATCATCAGGCTTATGATGGCGCTAATGACGGACTCAAGATGAGCACCGCTTTTAGACCGGATAAAGCGATTTTAATAGAAGCCGAAGATTTCAATTCGTACCTTGATAAGTTGGCTGAAGTTTCCGGAGTTTCAATTGTATTGTACGCAGATTTACAGGAAGCTTTACGTCAGCGTATCGACTTTTTTCATAAAAATGGATGCCGACTTTGCGACCACGGCTTGAATCAAATTTCGTGGACAGCATTTACAGCTTCCGAAATTCAAGAAATTTTTAAGAAACGCCGTGGCGGTGCCAGTTTGTCTTCCGTAGAAATTGAAAAATTTAAGACAGCCATTTTACTCTTTTTAGGAGAAACCTATCACGAGTTGGGATGGGTGCAGCAATTTCACTTAGGCGCTTTGCGCAACAATAATAAGCGTATGCTGGCGCAATTGGGACCAGATACCGGTTGGGATTCTATTGGGGATTATTCTCAAGCAGAAGCCTTATCAGGATTTTTAAATGCCCTTGACAGCAATGATAAATTGACCAAAACCATTATCTACAACCTCAATCCTTCAGACAATGAAGTGATGGCTACGATGATTGGTAATTTTAATGACGGAAGCGTTAAAGGGAAAGTTCAATTAGGTTCCGGATGGTGGTTTTTAGATCAGAAAGACGGAATGGAAAAGCAAATGAACGCGCTTTCTAATATGGGCTTGATTGGTTGTTTTGTTGGGATGCTAACAGACAGCCGAAGCTTTTTGTCGTTTCCGAGACACGAATATTTTAGACGTGTGCTTTGTAATCTGTTTGGTAAAGAGATCGCTTCGGGCGAAATCCCAAATGATATGGATTTGGTAGGGCAGACAATTGCCAATATCAGTTATCACAATGCTAAAGAATATTTCAACTTCTAGAATCTAATGCGTAACACTCCAGACATAATCACCTTTGGCGAAGTGCTGCTACGATTGTCACCTGCAGAAAACCGAAAATTGACGCAGGCCAAGTCGTTAGATTTTTTCTTTGGCGGCACCGAAATGAATGTTGGGGCTTCTCTAGCAGTTTTAGGAGAGTCGGTAAAACATATAACCGCTGTTTCTGACGACTTGGTGGGCGAAGCGGCCCTTGCAAGTATGCGACACTATGGTCTTGATGTTGCTGATGTTCAGAAAGTCGCACATCCTATGGGCCAATACATACTTGAAGTTGGTTCGGGAATGCGTAGCAGTCAGATTGCATACAACCGTTTAAACGGATCTTTTGCAAACATTCAGCCTGAAAACATAGCTTGGGATACCATTTTTGAGAATGCTCAATTTTTTCATTGGACAGGAATTACCCCTGCGATTTCAGAAGCGGCATATCAAGCTTTAAAAGCAGGACTTGTATCTGCGAAAGAAAGAGGTTTGCAGATTACTGCAGATCCCGCATACCGCAGTAATTTATGGCAGTATGGGCGAAAAGGGCAAGAGGTCCTAAAAGAATTAGTAAGTCTATCTACCATTTTTATTGGTGGTGTAAATGAGATCAATGAAATTCTTGGAACTTCTTACGGGCTAGATAAAGACGGATTTATCGCAGCCAGTAAAAAGTTGATAGAAGAATGCCCAAGCATTACACAGATTTTTGATAAGATCAGAACTGGTATGAGCGCTTCGTGGCAAAAGATCTACGGAAGAGCTTGGGTAGATAATACCTATTTTGAAACATCAGAATTAGAGATTACACAGGTGGTGGATCGAATTGGAACTGGAGATGCTTACGCAGCCGGACTCATATACGGTTTGCTGCATTTTGATGCCGAAAAAGCACTGAATTTTGCCAACGCGGCGTGTGCATTAAAGCACACCATTTTAGGAGATGTGAATCTGGTTTCTGTTGCTGAGATCAACGAGGTGATGCAAGGAAATACCGGTGGAAGAATTAAAAGATAAAACAATAATTAATGGCTAAATATTCACGTATAGAAGTGGTGCTTCAGATGAAAGAAAACGGAATTGTTCCGGTTTTTTATAATGCTGACATAGCGGTTTGTAAGCAGGTTTTAAAAGCTTGTTATGATGCAGGCTTACGCACTTTTGAGTTTACCAATCGCGGAGACTTTGCTCACGAAGTTTTTGCTGATTTAAATAAATATGCTAAGGCAGAACTGCAAGGGATGATGATGGGAGTAGGCTCTGTGCTAGATGCAGGAACCACATCTTTATATCTTCAATTGGGAGCTGACTTTATTATTTCTCCAATTGTCAATGCTGAAATGGCAAAAGCGTGTAACCGTAGAAAAGTGGCCTGGATGCCGGGTTGCGGTTCGGTTACTGAAATTTCTTATGCTGAAGAGTTGGGTGCTGAGGTCGTTAAGATCTTTCCGGGAGCGCAGGTAGGTGGTCCTGCTTTTGTAAAAGGAGTAAAAGGACCTTTACCTTGGGCTAGTATAATGCCTACAGGTGGTGTGAGCCCCACCGAAGAAAACTTAAAAGAGTGGATTGCAGCCGGAGTACACTGCGTGGGGATTGGGTCTAAACTTTTTGCAAAAAATACAGAAGGAGCTTACGATTATACTGCGATCACTGAGACCATCAGCTCGGCGCTTGATCTTGTTAAAAAATTACGCTCATGAGTAGGCTGAAGAATTTTATTTTAATAGTTCTTGCCGTAGTAGGCCTTGTATGCCAGACTGCTTGTAAAGAAGCTTCAGATTCTCGCGTGATCAAACTGGCGCATGGTCTTGATGTGTCACACCCGGTGCATAAGGCGATGGTTTTTATGGGCGAGCGTCTCAAAGAAAAATCGGCCGGAAAGCTCAGTTTAGATATTTACCCCAGCCAGCAATTGGGTTCTGAGCGAGAATGTCTAGAGCTATTGCAAATAGGAAGTTTGGGGATGACTAAAGTATCCACCGGTGTACTCGAGAATTTTGCACCGCAACTTAAAGTATTTGGTCTTCCTTTTTTGTTTAGAGATGCAGAGCATCGGTTTGCGGTTTTAGAAGGTGAGATCGGAGAGCAATTGCTGAGCTCGAGTATTCCGCAGCGCTTAAAAGGCTTGACGTTTTACGATGCCGGTAGCCGCAGTTTTTATACTAAAAAACCGGTAGAAACTCCAGAAGATCTAAAAGGCTTAAAACTACGTGTGATGGAAAGTCAGACGGCGATGAATATGGTTAAAAACCTTGGAGGTTCTCCTACGCCAATTGCCTGGGGCGAACTCTACACAGCTTTGCAACAAGGGGTTGTAGATGGTGCAGAAAATAACCTGCCTAGTTTTTACCTGTCGCATCATTATGAGGTGTGTAAATACTTTGTAGTGGATGAGCACACCGCGCTACCTGATGAATTGTTGATAAGCACGCTCATCTGGGATGATCTTTCTAAAGAAGAACAGCGCTGGGTTAAAGAGGCTGCTGATGAATCGCTGGCTTTTGAAAAGGAAATTTGGCACGAAGCCGAAATGGAAGCGCTTGCCGAAATCAAGAAAGCCGGAGTAGAGGTAATTACACCAGATAAAGAACCGTTTCGCAATCGTGTGAAATCAATGTATGAGGAGTTTTCTCAGAATCCTGAGATGAAAATGCTTATAGAACAAATTCAAGCCGTTAAAACCAATTAGAGTATGAAAAAAAGATTAGACAAAATTTTAGGAGGCATCTTGGTTTTTCTGATGGCTTCAATCGTTATCGCTGTGCTGTGGCAGGTCTTTTCTAGATATGTGTTACAAGCTGCCAGTTCGTTTACAGAAGAGATTGCGCGCTTCTTGCTCATCTGGATCGGTATTTTGGGAGCGGCTTATGCTGCCGGGCAACAAGATCACTTAGCGATTAACATACTTCCACCTAAACTCAACATCAAAAACCGGATTAAACTGCGTATGGGGATCAATATTTTGATCATTTTATTCGCGCTTTTTGCTTTGATCGTTGGCGGCATCAATTTGGTTTACGTGAATTTCGAACTCGGGCAATATTCTGCAGCCTTAGGCTTGCCGCTTGGTTTTGTTTATGCCGTGTTACCCATAAGTGGCGCATTGATCATTTGGTATAAGATCATCGAATTAGCGAACCCTCAAAAATATTTAGCATCATGATTGAAGTATTAATTCTGGTACTGGTTTTCTTTGTGCTTCTGGGTATTGGGGTCCCTGTGGCTTGGTCTATTGGGATTTCGTGTTTATTGACCATTATGGTCTCTATTGATTCGCTAGCCAGTGTCACCACAATTGCGCAGCGTATGGCTACCGGTTTAGATAGTTTTTCGCTGTTGGCAATCCCTTTATTTGTACTTGCCGGTCAAATTATGAATCAAGGCGGAATAGCACTTCGACTTATTAATTTTGCTAAAGCGCTCATGGGCGCGCTACCCGGAGGACTGATCTATGTTAATGTTATTGCAGCGATGCTTTTTGGTGCAATTTCAGGTTCTGCGGTAGCAGCAACTTCAGCGATTGGAGGGATTTTAGGACCCTTTATGGAAAAAGAAAATTACTCTAAAGAATTTGGAGCGGCGATCAATATTACGGCTTCGACCACAGGATTGATTATTCCACCTTCTAATGTGTTGATCGTATATTCGCTTGCGAGCGGCGGTGTATCTATCGCTTCATTATTCCTTGCAGGATATATCCCCGGAATTTTAATGGGACTTGCACTAATGTTAGTGGCTACCTTCTGGATCAAAAAGAAAAAATACCCTGCAGGTGAACGCAGTAGTTTGGGAACGATACTCAAAACCTTTTTAGATGCTTTGCCTAGTTTGTTGCTGCTAGTCGTTGTAATTGGCGGAATTGTCACAGGTGTTTTTACAGCTACCGAGGCCTCAGGAATTGCAGTACTGTATTGCTTAGTACTTTCGTTTGTGTACCGGGAACTAAAAGTTTCGAGCCTTAAGAGCATTTTCTTAAGCTCTGTGGGTACCACGGCGATTGTAATGCTCTTGATTGCTACATCAATGAGTATGTCGTGGGTAATGTCTTTTGAGAACATTCCTCAAAATGTGAGTTCAGCATTGCTTTCGCTTAGCGACAATAAACTGGTTATCCTGATCATCATCAATGTTCTTTTACTCTTTGTAGGAACTTTTATGGATATGACTCCGGCAGTTTTGATATTTACGCCTATATTCCTTCCGGTGGTTACCAGTATGGGAGTTGAGCCGGTTCAATTTGGAATCATGATGGTAATGAACCTTTGTGTGGGACTATGTACCCCGCCGGTGGGCGCAGTATTATTTATCGGAGTAGGAGTGGCAAAAACTTCAATTCAGAAGATAATGAAACCCCTGTTGCCCCTTTATGCAGTAATGGCCATCGTTTTATTGATGGTAACCTTTATTCCGGCGATAAGCCTGTGGTTACCTTCATTATTTGAATAATTAATTAACGCATCAACCAGATAAACCCTATGAAAAATCTCACTCGAGCAAACACAGGTTTAACCGAAAAACTTCCTATAAAAGTCGTTCAGTATGGTGAAGGAAATTTTCTTAGAGCCTTTGTAGATTACATCATTGATAAACTAAATAAAGAAGCAGACTTTAATGCCGGTGTTGCGGTGATCCAGCCGCTGCCAGGTGGGATGGTAAGTATGCTTAACGATCAAGACGGACTCTATAATTTATTTTTAAGAGGAATTAAAAACGGCGAGGAAACCGAAGAAATACACACCATTTCCTGTGTACAGGAAGGGCTGAATCCGTATACAGATTACGATAAATATCTTGCATTAGCCACTGGCGAAGAGCTAGAATTTTTAATCTCAAACACCACCGAAGCAGGAATTAGTTTTGACGAGAATGATACGCTTGCAGGCACACCACACACAAGTTTTCCTGCTAAAGTAACCGCTTTATTATACAAGCGCTATACTCATTTTGAAGGAGCTTCAGATATGGGATTGACGATCATTCCTTGCGAATTGATTAATCATAATGCAGATATGCTTAAGAAAATCATTTTGCAATACGCAGATTTATGGGACTTAGAGCCTGCATTTAAAAGCTGGGTAGAAGAGCACAATAGCTTTCATAATACATTGGTAGATCGCATTGTTCCGGGGTATCCTAAAGATGATATTGATGCGTATCAAAGTCAGTTAGCGTATAAAGATAATCTTATTGTTTCGGCCGAAACATTTTTACTTTGGGTGATTGAAGGCGACGCGCGATTAAAGCTAAAAATACCGTTTGATAAAATTGATGAGAATATTTTGGTCGTTGAAGATATGCAGCCTTATCGTACACGTAAAGTGCGTATTCTTAACGGAGCACACACTACGATGGTTCCTTTTTCATTGCTCTACGGAAATGAAACGGTAAAGGAAACTGTAGATGATGCATTTACCGGAAAGTTTGTGCGAGATGCTGTATTTAAAGAGATTAATCCAACTTTAGATCTTTCCGAAGAAGAGTTGCAAGAGTTTGCAGATGCTGTTTTTGACCGATTTAGAAATCCGTTCATCAAACACTTATTGTCTAGTATTGCACTCAATACGGTGTCTAAATTTAAAGTTCGCGTATTGCCTAGTCTTTTAGCTTTTGAAAAAGAATACAATCGATTGCCTGAAAATCTTACCTTTGCATTGGCGTGTTTAATCCGTTTTTATAAAGGCACTTATAAGGGTAAAGCATTACCTATAAAAGATGATGCGGCGGTTGTGGCATTCTTCAAAGAAGTTTGGCAAACCGAAGACTATGCAAAAGTGGCTCAAAAGGTATTGAGCAATGTTGGGTTCTGGGATCAGGATTTGACTGCAATTTCAGGATTAGAACAAAAAGTTGCTATTGCTCTGGCGTTAATTGAGGAGTACGGCGTAGAAGAAGCCTATAAAAAATATGCGGTCTAAAAGACTGTTTTTAAGTAAAGCACCTATGAAAAGCAAGTTGATAAAAGTACATCCTGAAGATAATGTGGCAGTAGCTTTGGTAGATTTATATGCTGGAGATACTGTTGATTTTGAAGGAAAATCAATAGCAATTTTAACCGATTCTAAAGCGAAGCATAAGATCGCATTGACCGATTTTAAGGTGAATGATCCCATTTATATGTATGGGGTTTTAGTGGGGAAAGCTTTAAGTGCGATCAATTTTGGAGGCTTGCTTACTACAGAGAATGTAAAACACGAGGCGAACTCAGTTTCTCAAAAAACAGAAACAACTTCGTGGACAGCACCTGATATTTCAAAATGGAAAGACCGAACCTTTATGGGCTATCACCGCGAGGATGGTCAAGTGGGAACGCAGAATATCTGGTTGTTTTTTCCTTTAGTATTTTGTGAAAACCGAAATATAGAATTGCTGAAAGATGTATTTGAAAAAGAGCTTTCTTTTCACAAAGCCAGTAAACAGCGACAATTGTTGCGCAATTTGATCAGCGGTGCACCAGAAGATACAGCGGTTGCAGAAATAGAGGAAGAGCAGGCTATTTTTGACAATATTCAAGTGAAGTTTATCACACACCAAGGCGGCTGTGGCGGTATTCGTCAAGATTCGGTTTCTTTATCTAAACTCCTTGCGGGCTATGTTAATAATCCCAATGTGGCCGGGGCTACAGTATTGAGCTTAGGCTGCCAAAATTTACAAATTGACATTTTCAAACAAGCTTTGGCCGAAAAGAGCGCTGCTATTAAAAAACCTGTGCTGATCTATGAGCAGCAACAGGAGGGTACAGTTGATGAGATGCTTTCTAAAATCATTAAAGACTCTTTTGAGGGCATCAAAAAAGCGAATCAAATTCAGCGTAAACCAGCCTCAATCTCAAAACTGAAGATGGGCTTAGAATGCGGTGGATCAGACGGATTTTCAGGGATTTCTGCAAATCCGGCTTTGGGTTATGCTTCAGATATTCTGGCGGCAGTAGGCGGCTCTCCCATACTTTCTGAATTTCCTGAATTATGCGGAGTAGAGCAGGAGTTGGTGAATCGTTGTGTTTCTGATGAGGATGCAGAGCGTTTTATGCACTTGATGAAGGCTTACGAGAAATCTGCTGTGGATGCAGGATCAGGATTTGATATGAATCCGTCTCCGGGGAATATTAAAGACGGCTTGATTACCGACGCTATGAAATCTGCCGGAGCTGCTAAAAAAGGTGGGACATCGCCTATTCAAGCGATTTTAGATTACGGAGAATATGTCACTAAGCCCGGGTTAAACCTCTTATGTACGCCGGGTAATGATGTAGAAAGTACCACGGCAATGGTAGGTTCTGGGGCTATTGTTGTTGTATTTACTACTGGTTTGGGCACACCTACCGGAAACCCTATCGCACCTGTGCTTAAAGTGGCTTCAAACAGCACTTTGGCACGCAGAATGCCCGATATTATAGATATTGATAGTGGTGGTGTTATTCGAGGTGAAAAGACCATTGAAGAGATGGGAGAAGAAATCTTAGAGCACGTAATTCAAGTGGCGAGTGGCGAGATCCAGTCTAAGGCAGATGCTTTAGGTCAGGATGATTTTATTCCGTGGAAAAGAGGGGTGTCACTTTAAATCACAGTATAGAAAAAAAATAAAAAGGAAGCTACTTTTAGCTTCCTTTTTTTATTGAAGTATCTCGGGTATAAAGCTCCGGACTCAACACCACTTTTTTCTCAACCCTAAAATTCTTTTTTACGTCTGTAATTTGTTCCAGAAAAACCTGAGCGGCTATCTGCCCCATCAGAACGGGTGTTTGTCCCACAGTCGTTAGCGGGCGTTCTAAATATTTGGTAAACGGCTCGTTACTAAAGCCCACAACGCCTACATCTTCTGGGATTTTAAAGCCGTTAGCACGCAGCTCGCGCATACCACCTAAAGCAACATAGTCACTGGCAGAGAAGATTGCATCAAAGCTAATATTGTTTTTTAAAAGGAATTTTACTGCCTCGATACCGGCTTCAACAGTGCTGTTTACTTGCAGTAAAAGATCATCATTTACGGGTAGGTTGTGTGCTTTAAGCGCAGCGATATAACCGTCATAACGGTGTTTGTAAATCTCAAGTTTATGATCACCTCCTATGTGCGCAATATTGGTATAGCCTTGTTGAATCAGGTGTGTAGTGGCTTCATAAGCCCCTTCAAAGTCGTTGATCGTAACCGAACTCACTCCTGAAATATCTTTTTTACGGTCAAAGAAGATCAGTGGTACGCCTTCATCCCTAACTTCCTCTATGTGTTTTACGCTCTCTGTGGTTTTAGAAACCGAAATAAATATGCCATCTATATGCGTATTTAGAAGGGTTTTAATCTGTTTGGCTTCGCTCTCTACATTCTCGTGCGTTTGACAGATAATCACGTGATATCCTTTTGGTTCCAGCTCCTCCTCAATACCGCGAATCACCGAAGCAAAAAACGTGTGATTGATATACGGCACAACCACTCCCACGTTAAAAGTGCGACCACTTTTTAAAGCGAGGGCAAGTGCGTTTTGTTGATAATTGAGTTCCTTGGCGGTTTTTAAAACAAGTTCCTTGGTTTTTAAGCTCACACGATCGCTGTCATTTAAAGCTCTCGATACCGTAGCAGCACTAATATTTAGTTTTTTTGAGATATCGTAAATCGTAACCTTTTCTTTCTGGCGCATCTTCAATTAGGGTGTTGTAATCGTTTTCAATTTAGAATAATTTTTAATATTTCTCACTTTTTCAGCAGAATATACAAGAAGAAAAGCCATAAAATGGCACTTTAATTTATCAATCAGGCATATTTAACTGTTAAAAACTGATTTTTTAATGAAAATTAGTCTTTTTTATTTGCATAATGATAATTAATATTTATTTTCGTGCAATCGATTACATTAATTGTTGCAGAACGAGTAATTTGATCAAACCCATTTAGATAACCAGTTTATTAATCTATGCTACCCATTTTAAGAAATCGATTTCGCTACCTTCTTCTAACCGCAATTGCGGTTGGTTTAGTTTCAGTTTCCTGTAAGAAGAAAGATGAGCAATCTAAAGCAGATTTAGCACAAACTGAAAATGTTTGGGCACAGGCTGATGCCATCATCGAAGAGATCGGAACAGTGACTTTTCAGGATTCGGTATTCAATATTAATGAATACGGAGCTGTAGCAGATGGAACAACTTTAAATACGGAAGCTTTTAAAGCTGCTATTGACGCTTGCAATCAGGCGGGTGGTGGTAAAGTTTTAGTACCAAAAGGAACGTATTTAACAGGCCCAATTCACTTAAAATCAAATGTGAATTTACACCTAGATGCTGATGCTGAAGTCTTATTTACCACAGATAAGAGCGCTTATTTACCAGCAGTGCATACATCGTATGAGGGGATGGAAATCATGAATTATTCTCCGCTCATCTATGCTAAAGGGCAGAAAAACATTGCAGTAACAGGCAACGGAACTTTTAATGGTCAGGCGAATTCAGAGAATTGGTGGCCGTGGTGTGGTGCAGAGCGTTATGGGCACAAAGAGGGAGAGCCACAGCAAAAAGATGAACATAATTTGCCCACGCTTTTTACAATGATCGAAGATGGTACTCCGGTTGAAGAGCGCATTTTTGGAGAAGGCCATCAACTACGCCCCTTGTTTTTACAAACGCTGGAATGTGAAAATGTTTTGATTCAAGGAGTGACTTTTACCAATGCGCCGTTCTGGGTCATTCATCCGCTAAAATCAAAATATATAACCGTAGACGGGGTTACTGTGAACAGCCACGGTCCTAATAATGATGGCTGCGATCCTGAATATTCAAAATATGTGCACATCACCAATTGCAACTTTAATACTGGTGATGACTGTATCGCAATAAAGTCTGGACGGAACGGTGATGGTCGTCGTGTAAATATTCCTAGTGAGAACATTGTGGTTGAAAACTGTGATATGAAAGATGGTCACGGTGGTGTGGTTATGGGCAGTGAGATCTCCGCTGGGGTACGTAACGTATTTGTACGCGAGTGTACGATGAACAGTCCAAATCTGGATCGTGCTATAAGAATTAAGACCAACACGTTGAGAGGTGGTTTTGTTGAAAACGTCTATGTGAAGGATGTTGAAGTCGGTCAGGTAAAAGAAGCGGTGCTTAAGATCAATACGTATTATGGCATCTACGGAACTCAAGAAGGGGACTTTATTCCAACTATAAAAAACATCAACTTAGAAAATGTTACGGTAGAAAATGGAGGGAAATATGGGCTGTTGATTCAAGGTAGAGAAGAAAAGCCGGTGACGGGAATCAGCTTAAAAAATGTAAGCATCAAAAATGCGGCGACTCCATTGAAGATTGAAAATTGCGAACCTATAAACTATGTAAATACAACTATTAATAACGAGAAATACGGAGAAAAGTAAACAGAAACAATTACAAACAGAAACAATCAAATTTAACATGATGAGAAATACACACACAAATTTTCTTATTCGAAAAAAGATTGGCTTGCTTTTAGTGCTGGCAAGCTGCCTTTTTTCGGTACCTGGATTTGCTCAGGACACACGCACGATTACCGGTACGGTTACTTCTGCAGATGACAGTATGCCGTTGCCCGGTGTAAATATCGTAGTTGAAGGAACCAATTATGCTACGGTAACTGATTTTGACGGTAATTTTCAGCTAGAAGTACCCGGAGATGATGCCACTTTAGTGGTGAGCTATGTGGGATTTCTTACTAAAAATGTAGCAGTGGGTTCTCAAAGTACCTTTACGATATCGTTGGAGACAGATGTTCAGTCTTTAAATGAAGTGGTCGTAGTAGGTTATGGAACCGTAAAAAAATCAGATCTAACAGGTGCCGTTGGTACTATAGG
Source organism: Leeuwenhoekiella palythoae (assembly GCF_900130045.1). Taxonomy (GTDB): domain Bacteria; phylum Bacteroidota; class Bacteroidia; order Flavobacteriales; family Flavobacteriaceae; genus Leeuwenhoekiella; species Leeuwenhoekiella palythoae. The sequence goes on along the minus strand of NZ_FQXT01000005.1, from coordinate 18,666 downwards.
TTCTGAAAGTCTAACCGAAAGAAACATAACCAATCCCGTTGAATCTTTACAAGGTTTAGTGCCCGGGGTGCAGGTAAGTAACTCTACCGGTCGTATTGGTGATGGTTTTAATATCACCATTCGTGGTCAGAATTCAATTGGCGGTGGCGGTGACCCTCTTTTTGTAGTTGACGGCGTTCCTACTGATAACATCGATTTCTTAAATCCACAGGATATAGAGCGAATGGATATCTTAAAAGATGCTTCATCTACTGCGATCTATGGTTCTCGTGGATCTAACGGGGTTGTGATCGTAACCACACGCAGTGGTGCAGGTGCAAAAGGCGGACTAACCGTTAGTGTGGAGTCTTTTGTAGGTGTTAAAGATGTAGCACGTTTACCAAAATTAATGGACCCGCAAACCTGGTGGGATTATCACCAATCTGCTTATTTAGCTACCGCCGGAACGGATCCTAACACAGGCGCTGTTTCTGCCGAAACATTAGCGAATGCCGTGGGTGGTAATGGTTCTAACGAGGAGCTTTTAAGACGGGTAGCTGCTAATCAATCTTTTGACTGGTATGATGCGGTTTTAAAAACAGGTGTTCAGCAAAATACCTACGTAAATGCTTCCGGAAGGGCAGAAAATGGTTTGGGATATAACTTAGGAATTGGCTATCAAAACGAGACCGGAAACATCGATAATGAAGAATTGAATAAATATACCTTGAAGCTTGGGGTTGATCACAACATCAATGATAAGTTTACTTTAGGTACTAATGTTACGGTTACATTAATCGATCAGGATCAAGGTTCTGATGTCGCTATGCGTGAAGCATTTCGATTAAATCCATTTTTAGATCCTTATGATTTAGATGGGGTTACGCTTTTTCCACAACCTGGAAAATTAGTAGATGAAAATGGAGATTTTATAATCAATAAAACCAGTACCTACAATCCGCTTTTAGAAATTAACAACTCAATCGATAACGTACGCCGTTGGAACGTGATTGGAAACAGTTATTTTCAATATCAAGCAACAGATTGGCTATCGTTCAAAACTTCTTTCGCTGCGGGTTATACAGACACGCGACGCGGAAGATCTTGGGGAGCATTGACCAATACAGGTGCCAGTAATAACAACTTGCCTTCTGCGCGCTTAGATCAAAGCCAGAATTTTAATTACACCTGGGATAATCAGTTCAACATCAATAAAACTTTTGATGAAAAGCACAATGTAAGTTTACTGGGGCTTTACAGTATTTTCTCTAATCGTAACGAAAATTCGTATTCGGCTTCACGTAATATGCCTTTTGATACCAGTTTTTATAACATTGGCAGTGGAGAGCAAAGTACGTATGATATTGGTTCTGGATTCAATAAGAATACGCTACGCTCTTATGCATTGCGTTTAAATTATTCATTTGATGATAAATATTTACTAACCCTATCTAATAGATGGGATGGTTCTTCAGTATTTCCGGAAGACAATCGCTGGGATTCATTTCCGTCAGCAGCGGTGGGTTGGAATATCTCTAACGAGGATTTCTTAGCAGAATCAACAACGGTAAGCAACTTAAAATTACGTGCTAGTTTTGGTTATACCGGAAACAATATCATTGATCCTTATTCGTCATTAAATACACTGAATTCACAAACCTACTACGATTATGCAGGTACCGTTTCTAATGGATTTATCTCAACGCAAATCGCTAACGCGGCATTACGTTGGGAGCGTACTCGTGAATTTAACGTGGGGGTTGATTTTGGATTCTTAAATGATCGTATCACCGGTAGTGTTGATGTTTACGACAGACTTTCTGACGATCTATTATTTACACAAGATCTTCCTAGCGAAACCGGGTTTTCTAATATTAATGCAAACGTAGCTTCTGTAAACAACAGCGGTGTCGAACTTGCTTTAACTACTCGAAATATTCAGACCGAAGATGTAACCTGGACGACCCAATTTACGTTCACTAAAAATACTAACGAGCTGCGTACTATATACGGGCAGAGCGAAGTAGATGATATAGGGAACAACTTATTTATTGGAGAATCTCTAGATGCGATCTACAATTATAAATTCACCGGAATCTGGCAGGCAGATGAGGCCGATGAAGCGGCAGGCTACGGGATGGAAGAAGGTCAGGAGAAATTGCTTGATGTTAACAATGACGGTCAATATACACCAGATGGTGACCGTATCATTTTAGGTTCTTCTAACCCTGATTGGACCGGAAGTTTCTTCAGTTCGCTACGTGTAAAAAACTTTGATCTTTCTACTTCTGTAATTGTAACGCAAGGAGTTTTAGTGTACAGTAACTTCCACTCTAATTTCGCAAATACGCGTGATCGTGGACGTCAAAAATTAGATATAGACTGGTATGTTCCTGCCAACGATGCGGGCTTACCGGCAAGAGCATCTAATACCTATCCGCAGCCACGTAATGAAGGTTCATTTTGGAGAAACAATGGCGTAGGCTATTACAAGGATGCATCGTTTGTAAAAGTGAAAAACATCGCGCTTGGATATAACCTGGGTGATGGCGCCTTAGAGAAATTAGGCTTTACATCATTGCGAGTTTATGCTAACGTGCTTAACCCATTTGTGTTTACAGATTATGAAGGCTATGACCCAGAATGGGCAGGAGCGAGTTTAAATACAGGTAGACCGGCTTCTGTGACGTATCAGTTAGGCTTTAATTTAAAATTTTAAGAAGATGAAAAAGATAACCTATATAATAAGCTGCCTCACTGTTTTGTTTACGGTGATCAGCTGCCAAGATTTTTTAGAAGAAGAAAATGAATCTTTTGCCGTTGCCGAAGAATTTTATCTTACCGGTGAAGGCTATCAATCGCTTATCAATGCTAATTATTCACAATTGCGTGAATTATATGGTAACGCACCTTGGATCTACGTTTGTGGAACAGATCTTTTTGCCGAAGGGCGTGACGCAGAACCCACAGGATTGAGCAGATATTCTGACCTTAACCCGTCTTCTTCAGGTGTGGCAGAATTGTATGACAATGCATACAGAGCTATTCAGTTAGCAAATACTGCAGTGTATTACGCAGATTTAACCGAATCTACAGATGTACTTGATCAGCAGTTAGGTGAAGTACGATACCTACGCGCAAATGCCTACTTTTTATTAGTGCAAACCTATGGAGGTGTTCCATTAATAACAGAATATTTTAGAGAACCGGTATTAGAATTTTCTAGAGAAAGTGCTGAGAATATCTATGGTTTTATCATTAGCGAACTAGAAGCTGCGTTAAACCAAGTAGGTTCAGGAGCATATCAGGGAAAAGTAAATCAGCGTGCAGTGAATCATCTGTTAGCTAAAGTGTATTTGACTAGAGGTTATGAAAGTTTCGGTTCTACTGCAGATTTCACTACAGCTGCTTCTTATGCGGAAGCTGCGATTGCAGGGCAAGGCTTAAATCTATCTTTTGCCGAATTATGGGCACCGGGAAATCCTACCTATCCTATAAAGGAAGAAACTCTATTTTCGGTACAATATGATCCTGCTTCAGTGAGTACAGCGCCATTTGATCTAGGACATCAGCAAACGGCTTATTTTGGTCCGTATCAAGGTGGAAGTGAGGTTGCCGGTGACGCACCTTACCGTACCTATACCTTGTGTCCAACACAATTTGCGATAGATCTTTTTACCGAAGATGACGAGCGGTATGCTGCCACTTTTATGACTGAAGTGTATAGTCGTTATTTTGACTTTTATGATGTTGATGATACCAGCACGCTTCCGGTAGCGCATTACTATGCTCCGGCTTGGGAAGCCACTCAGGCAGATCAAGATGCATACCTGGCAGAACACCCTGACGCAACGTATCACCCTTACGGAAGTTATGTGCCTTCGGCAAATCCTACTAATGATTATCAAACTATTCCGCTTAAGAAATTTGATGATCCTGAGGCTCCGTTTGGGCAAAATACAAGTAGAAGAGATATCGTATTATCTCGTTTGGGAGAAACGTATTTGATCGCTGCAGAAGCTTATTTACAAGCTGGTCAACCAGGAACCGGTCTTACTTTTCTTAATGATGTGCGTGAGCGTGCAGGCGTAGTTGATGCTACTCTTGCAGAATTTGATATCGATTATATTTTAGATGAGCGTGGGCGCGAACTAATGGGTGAATATCACCGCTGGTTTGACTTGAAGCGTACTGGTACATTGATCGAGCGAGCTTCGGCATACCACTATCTTGTTGAAGAAGGTAATTTTAATGGTGCTAACGGCGAACTCAAGATCTTGAGACCTATTCCGCAAAGTGCTTTAGACTTGAATCAAAATAATGACTTTGAACAGAATCCTGCATACCAGTAATTTTTGAATTTTAATTGAGCGTGAAAAAAGCTTACCCATTTTGGGTTAAGCTTTTTTCTGCTTTTTAAATGGTTTTATGATGAGAACACGTTACGGTCTGATATTTTTCATTTTGATGGTTTGCACTGCATTGAAACTTTCTGCACAGGAAAAGCCCATCGAAGTCAAACCTTATACCTTAGAGACGACTTATGAAAAACTCAAAAAGGAATATCCTTTTATAAAACCAATAGAAGCTCTAAAAACAGGTGATTTCAAAGTTCTAGAAGATCTGGCGTATGAGCGTGTCAATGGTCGAGAACTAAAGGCAGACGTTTATATCCCTACCGCTAAGGCGGAAAAGTATCCGGCCGTCATATTGGTTCACGGCGGGGGTTGGATCAGCGGGAGCAAGGCTAATGTCAGGCCTTTAGCGTTACAATTAGCAAACCACGGCTATGTTGCTGTCACCGCAGAATACAGATTGAGTACAGAAGCAGTGTATCCCGCAGCGGTTAAAGATCTCAAAGCGGCAATTCGTTGGATGCGAGATCAAGCTGAAGCGTTTAAGATTGATAAAAACAGGATAGCCATTTTAGGCAATTCGGCAGGAGCACAACTGGCTACTGTGGTAGGTGTTACCGGAAACTCTGAACTGTATAAAGACCTGCAGGATACGACCTCAGATGCGGTACAGGCGATTATAAATGTTGACGGAATTGTATCTTTTACACATCCGGAATCAGAAGAAGGGGAAGTTGCAGCGCAATGGCTCAACGGTTCGCGTTCTGAAAATTTAAAACATTGGGAGGAAGCTTCGCCTTTAACTTATGTAAATGCAAAAACGCCACCCACCCTTTTTATCAACAGTACACAGCCACGTTTTCACGCAGGTCGTGATGATATGCTTCAGATTTTAAATCAGCACGATATATACAATGAGGTACATACGTTACCGGGTACACCACATTCGTTTTGGCTGGTTCAACCTTGGTTCGATAAAACGCTTCAGTATAGTTTATCTTTTTTAGATCGGGTTTTCAATAAAGAAAGTTCAGAAGTCTATAAAACTCTCATCGTGGCTCAGGACGGTAGTGGAGATCATAAAAGCATTCAGGAAGCGATTAGTAATACGCGAGATTTAGGTCCCGGATTTGTCAAAATTCTGATCAAAGAGGGCGTTTATAATGAAAAGATAGTGATCCCGGCTTGGAAACGTAAAATTGCTCTTATAGGAATGTCTGGAGACGAAGTAGTTCTTGTGAATTCCGATTACTCGGGTAAACTAGATTCTTTATCTAATAAGGAACACAACACCTTTACCACATACACGTTGAAAGTGGAAGGTCAAGATTTTTATGCTGAAAATCTAACCATTCAGAATACTTGGTGTGAGAAGGGGCAGGCTGTAGCCTTACACGTTGCAGCAGATAGAGCCGTTTTCAAAAATTGCAAGATTTTGGGTTGTCAAGATACGGTCTACACCGCGGGAGAAGGGAATCGTATACTGTTTGATTCGTGTTATATTGAAGGTACAACCGATTTTATTTTTGGGCAGGCCACAGCATTTTTTGACGCTTGTGAGATTCATAGTCTGTCAAATTCGTATGTCACCGCTGCGTCAACGCCTAAGTTTCAAGAATACGGGTATGTTTTAAATCAGTGCACCCTTACCGCAGCTCAAGGCGTAGATCAGGTATATTTAGGAAGGCCGTGGCGCCCGTATGCTAAAACGGTTTTTATAGAAAGTAAACTGGGCGATCACATAATGCCTGAAGGATGGAATGTATGGGACTGTGATGCTATGTTTCCGCATAAAGAGCGCACAGTTTTTTATGCTGAATTTCAGTCTACAGGAGCCGGTGCGAACCCTGATGAACGGGTGTGGTGGTCACATCAGCTTTACGAAGAGGAAGCACTGCAATACACAAAAGAAAAAGTTCTCGGCGGTAAAGACCATTGGGACCCAGATAAACAAATTTCAATTTTAAAATAGACTTGATGAAGCATTTAAAAACACTAGCACTTTGTTTAACCTTAGCCACATTTTCGGTGGTAAGTGCGCAAGACAAACCTACGCTTTATCTTATTGGCGATTCTACAATGGCCGATAAGAAAAACCCGGAGGAAAATCCTGAACACGGCTGGGGGCAAGTGCTTCCGGAATTGCTCACCGACGCTATAGAAGTCAGTAACCACGCCGTTAATGGGCGCAGCAGTAAAAGTTTTATTACGGAAGGGCGCTGGGAAACCGTACTAGAAACGTTGAAAAAAGGCGATTATGTGTTCATTCAGTTTGGGCATAATGACCAGAAGTTTAAAGACAGTACGCGCTATACCAATCCGTTTACACAGTACAGATACAATCTAGAGCGTTATGTAAAGGAAACCCGAGAAGCCGGAGCAACACCAATTCTTATGTCTTCAATCGTAAGACGAAAATTCAATGAGCACGGCACACTCGAGGATACGCACGGAAATTATCCCCTGGTCGTGCGTATGGTGGCCAATGATTTAGACGTTCCGTTTATAGACATGCAATTCCTGACCGAACGATTAGAGCGAAAGTTGGGTCCTGAAAAGTCTGAATCCATTCACTTGCATTTTGAGCCTGGCGAAAATCCTTATTATCAAAATGGAAAACACGATGATACGCACTTGTCCTACACCGGCGCGAAGATGATTGCGTCACTGGCTTTGCAAGAAATTGCCAGACAGGGTTTGGCTTTAGAAAACTACATTAAACCTCAAGTTTTGGAGGCAGAAATTGTTACCTTGAAAGACTAATTACTAACCAAAAATAAATAATATGAAATCTTTGATTTCAGTAGAAAACAAAATAATTGTCATCAGCGGCGCTACGGGCGTTTTGGGTGAATCTATGACGCGTTCATTAGCCGCAGCCGGTGCTCACGTAGTCGTATTGGGACGCAATCAGAGCAAGGTAGACGCACTGGTTGATAGCATCAAACAAGAGGGAGACCAAGCTTCGGGCGTTGTTGCAGATGTAACCAATAAAGAGGCTTTAGAAGCAGCTAAGGACACGATCGAGAATCATTTGGGCTACATAGATGTATTGATCAACGCTGCCGGCGGAAATATGAAAGGCGCGTTGATTCTTCCTGAGCAAAGCCTTGCTGATGCTGATGTAGAAGAAATGCGCAAGGTGATAGATTTAAATTATATAGGCAGCTTTTTACCTACGCAGGTATTTCTTCCGTTATTAGAAAAGTCAAAAAAAGGTAGTGTGTTGAACATTTCTTCGGTAGCAGCGCATTTACCGTTAACACGTGTGATGGGCTATGCTTCGGCAAAGGCAGGAATCGAAAATCTAACCCAGTTCTTAGCCATCGAGTTTGCACAAAAACAGGAGAACCCCATTCGGGTAAACGCTTTGGCTCCGGGGTTTTTCCTAACGGAACAAAACCGCGAATTGCTCACCAACAGCGATGGAAGCCTTACCGATCGCGGTGAAAAAATCATAGCACATACGCCTTTGGGTAAATTTGGCGATCCGCAAGAACTTAATGGAGCTATCCACTGGTTGTGCAGCGATGCGGCCAATTTTGTAACCGGAACCGTAGTGACTGTAGATGGTGGTTTTAAGGCTTTTGCCGGAGTTTAATTTTAGCAAGTAGAAATGATACAAACGATGAGATGGTACGGGCATAAAGATCCCGTTACCCTACAAGATATTAGGCAGGTAGGAGCAACTGGTGTGGTTCACGCGATGCACGAAATTGAAAATGGTGCGCTTTGGTCTGTTGAGGTTTTAAAACAACGCAAAGCTGAAATAGAAGCCGCAGGACTTACGTGGAAAGTCGTAGAAAGCCTCCCAGTAACTGAGCCTATAAAAACCCGAAGCGGAGCTTTTCAAGAACATATAGATAACTATAAACAGTCGCTCATTAACCTTAGTGAAATAGGGGTTGAGGTGGTGTGTTATAACTTTATGCCGGTCTTAGACTGGACGCGCACTCAATTGGCTTATCCTTTAAAAAATGGCGCGACCGCATTACGCTTTGATTGGGCGCATCTTGCGGCTTTTGATTGTTTTATGCTGAGACGAAAAAACGCAGAGAAAGATTATGATGAAAAGATATTAACCGAAGCGAAACACTTTTTTGATAAGGCTTCAACCGAAGAAAAGCAGAAGTTGGAGGATGCAATCATTGCTGGTCTCCCGGGCGCTGAAGAAGGATATAGTCTCGAGGGATTACAGGAAGCTATTGATAAATACGCTTCAATTGACGAGGTAAAAGCACAGGAGCATTTAAAGCTTTTTTTAGATGAGATTTTACCAGTTGCTGAAGCCGCAGGAGTGGCTATGGCGATTCACCCTGATGATCCGCCGCATCCGTTTTTTGGCTTGCCTAGAATAATGAGTAAAGCTTCAGATATTGCGCGTTTACTAAAAGATAATGACAGCAAATATAACGGAGTCACCTTTTGCACCGGTTCATTTGGAGCGCGTGCAGATAATGATTTGGTACAAATGATCGATGATTACGGCAGCCATATACATTTCATTCATTTGCGTAGTACCAAAAGAGATGCGATGGGCAACTTTTTTGAGGATAATCATCTGGAGGGCGATGTACCTATGCCTGCTGTAGTGCACGCACTTTTAGAAGTGGAAAAGAAAAGAGGGAAGCAATTACCTATGCGACCAGATCACGGCCATCAGATGCTTGACGATCTCAAAAAACCGCTCGCACATCCGGGGTACACTGCGATAGGCCGTTTAAAAGGATTGGCAGAATTACGCGGGGTAATCGCAGGGATAGAATTTATGCAGAACAAAAAGTAACCTTATGAGTACAAAAGCAACAAGCGACGTATTTTTTAAAACAGATAAAAATGCCTGGGAGCAGGCCGATAAAGGGATTACAAGGCAAATTATAGCACATAACAACGATTTAATGGTCGTAAGTGTTAAGTTTGAAAAAGGAGCTATAGGTAGCGTGCACGACCACGTTCACACTCAGGGCAGCTATGTAGTTTCGGGAAAATTTGAGATCACGATCAATGGGAAGTCAGAACTATTAGAAGCTGGTGACGGCTTCTATGTGCCGCCGCACGCACCACACGGAGCAAAATGCCTAGAAGCAGGAATTTTAATCGATTCGTTTAATCCGGCGAGGGAAGATTTTTTAGAATAGTAAAGAGCGGCTCTAGGGCCGCTTTTTTAATTAAGTCCTAACTTTAGATGTTTTTGTTATCTACATCATTTTGGATTAAGAATCATGACTAACACAACCGCTAATACCGAATTAGAGACCTTTACGCATCGCGAATTATTCATAAACATATGGCGATCTCCTCGCAGGGTATTTAAGGTATATGCATCAACGCGGAATTGATGACTTTGTACAAACGCTGTTGCTTTTAGCGGGTATTTTTAATGCCTTTGATCGTGCTATTGAAAAAAATCTTGGTGATAGCATGTCTTTGCTTTCCGTAATTGGATTTAGTGTCTTTGGTGGAGCGCTTCTTGGTTGGATCTCTTATTATTTGTACGCAGCGCTGTTAAGCTGGACAGGCAAGTGGATAGGAGGGCGCGCTTCTAGTAAAGAACTAGTAAGAGTCTTGGCTTATGGAATGCTACCTGCTATTACAGCTTTAGTATTTTTAATGCTTCAAATATCCATTTATGGCGAAGCAGTTTTTCAAGAGGATCTAGATTTAACCAAAGGCAGCTCTTTTGATAAAGTGATTTATTACACTTCAGTTTTTTGTGAAATAGTTTTATCTATTTGGTCGTTTGTTCTCATTTTGATCGGTATTTCAGAAGTGCAAAATGTAGGTCTCTTTAAAGCATTTTTAAATTTGATCCTGCCCATTTTTATAGTGCTTCTGCCTATTTTACTCATCAGTGTGCTATATTCGGCAATCGTTTAATTTAAAGGCTTGCGGTATTGTTATTGAAAAAAATACTTGGTCTGATTTTCCTGTAAAATAGCTCTTACAAAGTCTCCAAAAATCACTTAAAAATTTAACGCTGAATTAATAAATGAACTATAAGAAAAATATACATTTGTGTAACCAGTTACATATTTAGAATGAGTGAAGATTTTTTGATTGAAATGGGCTACGCCGGTTTAACCGGTAGATTAAAAAGATTGAGTGATGCTTTTATGTATCAAACTCGGGATTTTTATAGAGAACACGACAGTGAGATAGAGCCCAATTGGCATATGATCTTTTTACTTCTTCAGAAAAATGAAACGATGACGGTAACCGAAATTGCAGATGCCTTACAGCTCTCGCATCCGGCGATCGTAAAACTTATAAATAAAATGAAAAAACGCGGCTACATCAATTCTAATCTGGATCCTAAAGATAACCGCAGGTATAACCTGGTTTTATCACAAAAAGCCAAAAAAGAACTACCTGTTTTAGAAGCCTATTGGGAAGCCGGTAATAAAGCGCTTGAAGAAATGCTTGAACACAATACCCTATTGCTTGAACAATTAGAACAGCTTGAAGCCCGTATGGCGGAAGCTGATTTTAAAACCCGAATGGATAAACTACTTATAAACGAATAGAACGTTCCAAATTTTAAAGGCTATGAAGTTACTCATCGATATTTCAGGATGGGCGGGCTCTTTTCTTGTAGTCCTCTCGTATGCACTTACTCTAGTAAAAAACAAAGATTTTAGTACCTATTGTATTTTAATGAACTTAGTAGGAGGAATGTTGATTGCGGTCAATTGCTTTTATTATAAAGCCATTCCGTCTTTAGTTACCAATGTGATCTGGAGTATTATAGCCTTACTCTCTATTTACCGCGCTAAAAGGCATTGGTATCAAGACCGAAAAAGAAAAAGAAAAGCGCAGGGGTATTGATGCAGTTGCACCGATTGTAGTACCTTCGGGTATGCGCAAATTACAACGGATTTACATTTCCCTACTGCTTTTTACGACGGCTTTTACAGCCTGTAAAGAAGTTAATGATAACCCTAAACTTACTATTGCCACCGCTGCTAATATGCAATTTGCAATGCAGCGGTTGGCAGACGATTTTACTAAAGATACAGGGGTGCCTTGTGAATTGGTGATCAGTTCTTCGGGGAAATTAACGGCACAACTTAAAGCGGGAGCACCTTACGATATTTTTGTTGCGGCAAATATGAAATATCCGCAGGAGGTTTACGATGCTGGTATTGCGGCAACATCCCCTAGAATTTACGCATACGGTAAACTTGTTATCTGGACGTTGCGTAGCGAACTCAAACCTGAATTTGCGACGCTTCAATCAAATGCGGTCAAACATATTGCTTTGGCCAATCCAAAGACAGCGCCTTATGGAGAGGCAGCGGTTGCTGCGTTAAGTACATTGCAATTGGAGGAGGCTGTGGCTGATAAGTTGGTCTATGGCGAAAGTATTGCACAAACCAATCAGTTTATTATTTCCGGCGCAGCCGAAATAGGATTTACCGCACTTTCGGTAGTAAAAGCACCTTCTTTAAAAACCAAAGGATTCTGGGCGCCGGTAGCTGATTCCTTATACAAACCTATAGCGCAAGGGGTTGTGAGGATCTCACAGGATGCAGCAAAAAAGCAACAGGCAGAAGCATTTTATGCTTATCTTTTTACCGAAGAAGCACAGAAAATTCTTCAAGATTTTGGATATTCGGTAGGTGAATAGTTTCAACGGAAATATTAAAACCATTCAAGTTAATGGCAATCTTAGTTTGGTGTTGGTTGAAGTTACACCTAAACTTCAGCTAAAAGCCATCGTGATCGACACGCCTGAAACTGCGACCTATCTTCAATCTGAAGCTTCGGTTGCTGTACTTTTTAAAGAAACCGAAGTGATCATTGCCACTGCAGAAGTGCCGCAGATCAGTTTGCAAAACCGCATTCCTGCAAGTATTGTTTCCGTAGAAAAAGGAGCGTTACTTACTAAACTCAAATTACAGTCAGATGCCGGTGTGCTCATAGCTATCATAAGCACAGATTCTGCATCGCGTTTAGAACTGCAAGAAGGCAAGAAGGTGATCGCGATGATCAAGTTAAACGAAGTAATGTTGCGTGGTTTATGAATTGGGAACCTCTTATCCTCACGTTTAAACTAGCGGTACTTACCACTTTTATTTTGCTAGTGGTTGCATTACCCTTGGCCCGGTGGTTAAGCACAACAAAAGCTAAGATCAAACCGGTCATTGAGACGCTGGTGAGTATGCCTCTGGTATTACCGCCCACGGTTTTGGGGTTCTATTTTTTAATGGCTTTCAGTCCTAATAATTTCTTCGGAAATTGGCTCAACGAGTGGCTGGGTGTTAAGTTGGTATTTTCGTTTGCGGGTTTGACCGTCGCGTCTGTACTTTATAGTTTGCCGTTTATGGTTCACCCGCTACAGTCAGGTTTGAGCAGCATTCCGCGATCAGTAACAGAGGCTGCTTATGTGATGGGCAAGTCCACTTGGGAAACGTTTTTTAAGGTGCAACTTCCGCAGATCAAACCCGCATTACTTACCGGTATTGTATTGTCTTTTGCACATACCGTGGGTGAATTTGGAGTAGTGCTGATGATAGGTGGCAATATTCCGGGGAAAACAAAAGTAGCATCTATCGCGATTTATGATGAGGTCGAAGCTCTCAATTACGATGCTGCTCATCTATATTCTTTTATTCTCTTTGCGATTACTTTTTGCATTTTACTTGTCGTGTATCTCGTGAACGGAAATCATTTTAAAAGTCTTTATAAATGATCGAGATTGATTTTACTAAAACATTAGATGGGGGAGCAGGTAGTTTTGATCTTGAACTGAAACTGGCTTTAGAAGCTGGTCAATTTACCACAATCTATGGAGCGTCTGGCGCGGGGAAAACTTCTACTTTAAGAATGATCAGCGGATTGATGACTCCAGATCGTGGAAGTCTCGTTGTAAACAATGAAGTCTGGTACGACAGTTCAAAAAAAATCAATAAAAAACCTCAGGAGCGCAGTATAGGTTTTGTTTTTCAAGATTATGCCTTGTTTGGTCATATGACGGTCTTAGAGAATCTGATTTTTGCCAAAGGAAAAAACGATGGTACTAACAGTATAGACGAACTTTTAGAGGTGATGGAGTTGCAGCAACTGGAACACCGCAAACCCGAAACACTAAGCGGCGGACAAAAACAGCGTGTGGCGCTAGCGCGGGCCTTGGTGCAAAAACCAAAACTATTATTGCTTGATGAGCCCTTTGCAGCGCTAGATAATACCATACGTTTTAAACTTCATGAATATTTAAAGCGCGTTCAAGAGCGCTACGATCTAACCACAATTTTAATATCTCACGAGGTAGGCGAAATTATCAAGTTGGCTGACAAGGTGGTTTGTTTAGAACAAGGAAGGATCAATAAAATAGGCTCGCCCGATACTGTCTTTACCAATCAAAATTTAAGCGGAAAATTCAAATTTCCGGGAGTGGTTGTCAAGGTTGAAAGGGAAGAGATCATCAGCGTCGTGAGTGTGCGCATTCATACGCAAGTGGTTAAAGTAGTAGTACAGCATCACGAAGCCCAAGCGCTTGCTTTGGGCGATCAGGTGATAGTCGTCTCAAAAGCCTTTAATCCTATACTTTATAAATTAGAAGCATAAAAAATCCGGAAGCCGTCTTCCGGATTTTTTTTTTGTTGCTGTTGAAGCGCATAATATTTTGAGAAGGTTTACTTCTATTCAGAGAAACGCATTTAATCCTTCTGTTGTAAAAACCATTCAATTTTTTCCACTTCAGTGGTGCATCCGCAATAAAAAGGAGCGCGCTCGTGCAGTTCGTTAGGAATACGTTCCATAATGCGACCGTAACCGTCAGAAGCTTTTCCTCCCGCTTGTTCTGTAAGAAAAGCCATAGGATTACATTCGTAATTTAGACGCAGCTTACCCTTGGGAGCTTTAGTTCCTTCAGGATATAAATAGACTCCGCCTAGCAACATGTTTCTGTGAAAATCAGCCACCAGCGAACCGATGTAACGTGAAGTAAAAGGTCTGTTTTCTTCTTCTTTAAGCTCTTGCGCCCAACGTATAAACTTTTTAATTCCTTGCGGAAAGTGCACATAATTCCCTTCATTTACCGAATAAATTCTACCAGATTCCGGATATTTCATATTAGGATGAGAGAGAAAAAAAGATCCAATTCCGGGATCAAAAGTAAAGCCGTGAGTACCATTTCCTGTGGTATACACTAGCATTGTTGAGGTTCCGTAGATGAGATAGCCCGCAGCAACCTGATTGATACCGGGTTGTAGAAAATCTTCTAAAGTTACAGGCGTCCCCACCGGGCTGATTCTGCGATAAATGCTAAAAATGGTACCTACCGTTATATCAACATCAATATTTGAAGAACCATCAAGCGGGTCAATAAGCACTACATAATTGGCATTTTTATGTTGCTCCTCATTAAAAACTACAAAATCTTCAAGTTCTTCTGAGGCCAAACCGCAAATATCGCCACGATCACGTAGTGTGCTGATAAACATATCATTGGCGAGTACATCTAGTTTTGCTTGGGATTCTCCTTGTACATTTTCTTGACCGGCTTTTCCGCGTATTTCTGCAAGTCCGGCTTTGTTGATTTCTTGATTTACCATTTTTCCGGCGAGCCTAATAGCGCTCAGAAGCGAGGTGAGTTCGCCTTTAGCATACGGGAAATCTTTTTGGTTTTGAACGATAAATTCGCCAAGCGTGGTGTGTCTTTCCATAAAAGTGTGTTCTGGTTGGTCTATGTAATAAAATTACTTTTTTATTAAAAAATGTATCAAATACATTTTTTACAATCGATTACTTTGACTTTTTATTGATTATTTGGCAAAGAATTCGTAGTAAAGTTAAAGCAAAGTTTTGTGATTAAAAGCCTCAGTATACTTTTAATTTAAGAGTTATTAGCGGAAGTTTTTTGTAAGAAATAACGCTTTAAGTAGCGCCGTAAATAAAGCATTAAAATTGTTTTAAAATCAAAGCTAACTCCAAGAAAACCGCTAATTTCGAGCTTAATACTAGAATTTATGAGTAAACATATTGTAATTATTGGGGGAGGCTTTGCCGGAATCAATCTTGCTAAAAAACTAAGTAAAGTATCGTACTACCAAGTCACCTTAGTAGATAAAAATAATTACAATTTCTTTCCGCCCTTGTTGTATCAAGTATCCACGGGATATCTTGATCCTTCGAGTATTACTTTTCCGTTTAGAAACCTTTTTAGAGGCCAGGCAAATTTTAGGTTTAGAATGGGAGAATTTTTAGAAGTTCAGCCTGAAAATCATCAGATCATTTTGAATAACGGTACGCTACACTACGATTATTTGGTATTGGCTACGGGAACGCAAACCAATTATTTTGGACTTGATCAGATTGAAAAGCATGCGATTCCCATGAAGACGCTTGAAGACGCATTAGAAATGCGTAATCTTTTACTACAGCGACTTGAAGAAGCCACGCGTATAGATGATAAGTCACAACGTTTACCCTATTTAAATATGGTGGTTGCGGGAGGCGGTCCTACCGGAGTTGAAATTTCCGGTGTTTTTGCAGAGTTGCGTAACCATACTATAAGAAAAGAATTTCCTGAGCTCATAGGTTCCGGAAGCCGAATTTATTTGATCAACGGTGGGGGAGAGCTGCTTTCGCCTATGAGTGAGAAAAGTCAGCAATACACGCTTAAAAAACTACAAAAAGCAGGTGTGGAAGTTTTGCTTAACACGCGAGTTGTAGATTTTGATGGCGAAAAAGTTATGATGAAAGATGGTTCTCATATTTATAGCAAAAACCTTATCTGGGCGACGGGCGTGACCGGCTTTCGATTTAAAGGAATCCCAGATATAGCTTATGAACGCGGTAACCGGTTAAAAGTGGATGCCTATAATAAGGTCGAAAATGTACAGGATATTTATGCTATTGGTGATGCTTCAATAAGCACTGCTGACTCAGATTTTCCTACAGGGCATCCGCAACTTGCCCAAGTAGCCATGCAACAAGGAAGAGTATTAGCTAAAAACCTGGACCGAATGGCTAAAGGAAAACCGCCCAAACCCTTCAATTATCTTGATAAAGGATCTATGGCGATTATTGGGAGCAGTAAAGCTGTTGCCGATATGCCTAAACCAAAACTACACTTCAATGGCTTTGTGGCATGGTTTGTATGGCTATTTGTACACCTATTTGCTTTAATTGATTATCGAAATAGAGTGCGTACGTTCTACAACTGGTCTACAGAATACCTTACCCAAAATCAAGATCTCAGACTGATCATAAGACCAAACACAAAGCGGAAATAGCTTATGCGGTTTTAGTTATTAAGAATATTCTTACGAGTTATTTTTCTATGGAAGTAAATCGTTTTTTTTAATTCTGAATCTTCTCACATAAATCGATTTACTCCTTTGATTCAGGATGAACGACTATTAAATGCTGATATAGTGGTAGTTGTAAAAACTAATTACTTGTATAAAACAGTAATATGCGTTTATATTTCCGAGTCACATTCCTACGATAAATAAAATTACACTTGTAAAAAATTAAAAAACACCCAAACTAAACCGATAAAGTTGTGTTTTTTATCCCGTTTTTGTGTTTTTTAAAGAATCCTTGTCTAGCTTAGTATAAACAAAAGTTAATACTCTCATTACAAATTTTCCAGAGTAGACGTTCATTTTGACATTTAAGAGGGTTTTTAGCCATACTTATGTCAAAATTTTCTCACCCCTATTTACATTTTAAAATCTTGACTGACAACTATATATGGTTGTTGGTCTAGGCTTTTATTGCTCAGATTTAACGTTTTAAAAATAACCTCTCAACCTTAAAACAAAGTAACTATGGTGAACTTTACTTTTCGAAATTTTATTTTCAAATCCATCTTTTGCCTGCTCCTTGTATGCAGTATAGGGCAAAATGCTTTAGGGCAAACACAGACGTTTGCAACTAACTTAGTTGATATTGATACAGATCACGTAGTTAACGGTTCTTTTGCTGTAGATGGTGATCTAAATACCACTGCAGAGCTAGAAGCTAATAGTGGCTTGGCATTAGGTATAGGAGCTTATAACAGTTTTATTGAGATAGGCTACGATACTCCGGTAGCAGCAAATACCACAACCTTCATACGCATAGATACTCAGGATGAACTTCTTCGCGTTCTGCTAGGTGGTGGTCTGGGTAATCTATTAGGAGATGTTCTTGGGGTAGTCCTTATCGGAAATCAAGAATTTACAGTCGAAGCCAGATCGGGCACAACAACGGTGCTTAGCGCAGACTCCTCTGACCCTAATACCTTTGATTCTCCCCGAGTGCGTGTGGTAACAGATGTTAGTGGTGCGATGTATATTGCTATGACCCCAAATCAATCATACAGCAGTATACGCATCACTAATAGTATAGGTTCGCTTCTAGGTTTAGGTAATACGAGAACATTAAATGTGAGAGGCGCATTTTATAATTCTGGCGCTTTAACGTGTAATGATCCACTTTACACCTCTTATGATGGAGACGGTCTTAGTCTTGATCTATTGCAACTGGGAGGAGCAGGAGTCAATAATCCTGAAAATGCTATAGATAATGATCCCAACTCTTTCTCAGAATTGAGTCTTGGGGTGTTGGACGTAGCTGCATCTATAGAGCAAATAGTTTATTTTGGTGTCCCATCACAGCCCACTGAAGATTTTAAAATCAGTTTAAGAGTAGATCCAACATTGTTGGCTTTAGGAGTGGTTAACAATATCACCTTTGAGGCCTACAATGGTCCTACATTAGTCTCGAGTTCGAGTCTTTCATCCCTATTAAATCTTGATCTTTTGGGTCTTTTGCAAGGCGGTGCTGTCGCGCAGGTTCCTTTTGACGTCGCTGGACCTGCAGACCGCATTGTGGTACGTTACACCTCCTTATTAGGAGTTAATGTTTTTCAAAGATTAGACTTATATGATGTAGCGATCACTCCCGGAATTCCCGTTATCGATGCTGCTTCAGAAGATGTTGAAGTATGCGAGGGAGAGAGCGCTTCTTTAGTGGCGACTACGGCGAGTGCGGGAGCAGAACTGCGCTGGTATGACAGCGAGGTTGGCGGTAATTTACTGGCAACCACAGCCAGCGGTGAAACCTTTACCACTGCGGCATTGTCAGAAGATACTACTTTTTATGTAGCCTCCTTTTTAGCGGGTTGTACCGAAGAATCCGGCCGCGTGGCTGTGGAGGTGACTGTCAATCCCTTACCGGAATCCGGCGATATCACTGTTTTAGGATTTGATCTTCCGATCTGTCTTCCGGAGCTGCTTACTATCGTTCCCACAGCAACGATAAATGGAAGCTTCAACTATTACTTAGATGCTAACGGAACGCTGCCGATCACTGATGGTTTAGTAGAAGATGGAATTAC
>NZ_FQXT01000002.1 GCF_900130045.1 Leeuwenhoekiella palythoae | reverse complement strand
TTCCTGCGCTACGATCACTGAAGCATCGGTAGCATTCTGAAAGCTGATGTTGTGTATCTTTTCAAAACGCGTTTCTTCAAACTTTCCCGCGGGTTCATATTTGATCAATGCTGAATCTTTAACCTGTAAATCCATATCTACTGAATGAGTTTTGCTGACTTTAAAAATGTTTAGAAAAGCTAACTTTTTTTGAAATTTCTACATCACCGCGCTACAATATCTAGCTTTCTAAGGATGAAATTCCCAATTTTCTTAACTATTTCAAAAAAGATTCGATAGACAACGGCTGTAAGAGGCTAAATAACATCAATTGCAGGGCTCTGGTATTTGCAATTTGTTATCAAATTGCAAAATATATTGAGCATCTTACTCAAAAATCACCTCCCCGGCATTCACCCATTCTTTATGCGTGATTGCTTGTTTTTTGATAGATTTTCCGCCGATTGAAAAACCAGCAGAGACCTTTGTTGGGTTTTCTGAAACATTTTGTATCACCAAGGTGTCGTTAGCATAAAAATCAGAATTCAAATGAATAGTCACCTTGTTGAATTGCGGTGCAGAAAGTGTATAGGTCGCTTCGCCCGGAGTCATCGGGTAAAAGCCCATCATCGCATAAATGAGCCAGGCGCTCATAGTTCCTGTATCTTCATTACCCGGAAGCCCGGCAGGATTATTAGTAAAATACGTATCGATCAAATCAGCTACTTTTTCACGGGTTTTATAACTCTTCCCCGGAAGATAATTGTATAAAAACGGATACGCAATATCAGGCTCATTAGCCATATCAAACTGATCTTCCGCAAAAAGTGCATCGAGCTTAGCCTCAAAATTTTTGGCACCTCCCATCAACTTGATCATTCCCTTGATGTCGTGTGGCTGCATAAATAAATACTGCCACGCATTACCTTCTATAAAGCCCGGATTCTCGGTAAAATTAGCTCCCGCAAGAGGATCAAATGGTTCGTACCAAGTGTCGTCAGACATTTTAGGTTGTAAAAATCCAGATGTTTTATTGAACAGTTTTTTATACGAAAGCGCGCGCTTCGTAAAACGCTTAGCATCTTCTTTTTTTCCTAGCGCTTCAGCCAATTGAGCGATACTAAAATCTGCAATATTATATTCCTGAGTGGTAGAAACAGGACCCGCAACGTCTGAGTCAACACTTACATAACCTTTATCAATGTACTCAGCTATACCCGGGCGCAACGGATTATTCTCTCTTGCGTCAGCACTTTTGAGCATTGCCGCGTATGCTTTTTCCACATCAAAACCAGTGATTCCTCTTTGGTATGTATCTGCTAAAACTACTGCTGCCGGATCACCAACCATCGTAAATGTTTCGGTTGCATTAAGTTCCCACTTAGGCAGCCAGTCATTTTGATCATAGATCTCAAGCATAGAATTCACCATATCTAACTGCTCCTGCGGATACAGCAAACTCATCAACTGGTGGTAATTACGATAGGTATCCCATAGCGAAAACACCGTATAACGGGTACCGTCTGTTTTTTTAGTCGCCCGGGTTTTCATCGCGGGGTACTCCCCATTACTGTCATTCAAAATACTTGGCGCTATCTGCGTATGATACAAGCCGGTATAGAAAATGGTTTTGTCGTCTGCATCATCCCCTTCTACTTCAACAACGCTCAATTTATCATTCCATGCATTTTTGGTTTGTTGATATACCTCATCAAAAGTAGCATCACCTACTTCCTTATCAAGATTCTCTCGCGCGTTTGCAATGCTCACGTAAGACACACCAATTTTCATCACGACCTGCGTGGGCTTTTCAAAATCATACTGCACATAGGCACCGATGCTATCTCCCACCACTTCGCGCATAAATTGTTCTTTGAGACGTGTCTTCCCGTTGTAACCCATCCACTGTGCTTCTACTCCTTCATAACTTGCCGGTTTATCCCATATTCCAAAATTCTCAGGTGCTTCAGAAATGCGCGCAACGAAATACACCGGATACGCACTTTCAGCATTATTGTAGCAAAACGCTCCAACCATTCGGTAGCCTTCAATCTCTGTAGGCGAATTGAATTTAAGCATCGCACCGTGCTCATTAGTAAGACCGAGACCTAAATTCAATAAAAGATTAGCCTTTCCGGCAGGAAAACTATACCTGCTCACACCCACGCGGGTGCTTGCGGTCAGCTCCGTTTTCACATCATATTTATCTAATTCAACCGAATAATATCCAGGTTTTGCTTCTTCGTTTTTATAGGTCGTTCCATACTGTAAATGCTCTGTTTTGAGTTCACCAGTGGTTGGCATACTCAAGATCACACCTAGATCAGGACAGCCCACACCGCTCATATTGAGGTGGCTAAAACCGGTTAAGAAGGTATTCTCGTTCACATAAGGATTAGACAACCAGCGGCTGTCTTTTTCTAATGCATTTTGACTTCCGGCGACATTAAACGGAGAAACGCTCGCCATCCCACGCGGAGCGATCGCTCCCGGATGCGTCGCCCCAAAATTAGAAGTTCCTATAAATGGGTTTACATATTGTGTGTAGTCTTTTTGTTGGGCCGTTGCTAAAAAACTAAAGCATAAAGCGAGCAACAACGCTACTCTTGAATACATCATGGGATTCTATGTTCTATTAATTCACTAAAATTTCATCAACAAATAACCAAGCGCCGCCTCCTTTTGGAGTTTCGCTCAATGGTTTTATAGTCACTCGAAGATACTGCGCCTGCTGCTTTTTAAAATCGAGTTTGAAATTTTCAATTTTTGCACCGGGATTCGTCTGATAATCTCGTGTTGTTTCAGCTACTTGCTGAAAATTTGTTCCATCCTGAGAAACTTCAACTTTCAGCTCCTCCGGAAAATAAATACCGGTTCCCTGCTCTTCTAAAGTTCCTACAACCACTTGCTGCACCTCTTTCAATTCCTGGAGATCGATCGTAACCACCGCAGAATTGTTAATCCATCCCTGCCAGCGGCCGTCTTTAAAATATTTGCTTCCGCGCAGCACATCGACCAAAGCCGTCTCACCCGTTGAGGGGTAACTCGCGCTGTATTCAAATTTATAGGTTACCGGCTTTGCAACCGCTTGATGAAAGTCAAAAAACTTATTCATCGTATCGCCCATTTGCTTTCCGTTTTCAAAAACTGCCGCTTTTACACGTGTCGTACTATCAATTTTTAAAGGTGTTTGATAAAGAGCTGCTTCTGGCGTCAGCTCTGCTTCACCCAAAACATATCTAATTTCAGTATCCGGGAATTCTGAATGTAAAGCCACGGTGATCTCTCCGGTTTCAAGATCAATGGTAGATTCTTGCTGAACGGCAAAGGCACTCTTAGCATAATTGATCTCCATCACATCAAAACGCTGCATCATTTTACGCACACGGTGTGTATAATTTTCCCAGTCAATCTTTTCTTTGGGACTCCAGATCACTTCTGCTAGAGCTGTCAATCTTGGGAATAGCATATATTCTGAATGTGCTTCAGTAGAAATATATTCTGACCATAAATTGGCCTGACCTCCCAAAACGTGTTTCTTTTGTTCGACGCTCATCGAATCTACCACCGGATTAAACTCATATACTTTCTCTAACGGAAGAAACGCATTAAAGGCTACCGGTTCGTGATCAGGACTGCCTTGATAATAATCAAAATACATATGGCTTACCGGCGTCATAATCACATCGTGGCCCGCCTTGGTTGCTTCCCAGCCTCCTTGAAAACCGCGCCAACTCATCACCGTTGCTTTTTGTGGTAAACCACCTTCGAGGATCTCATCCCAACCAATTAAGGTTCGATTATGCTCACTGAGAAATTTCTCGATTCGCTTCATAAAATAGCTTTGAAGTTCACCGGTGTCAGCAAGGCCTTCTTCTCGCATTAATTTTTGACAAGAAGGGCAAGTTTCCCAATTGGTTCTCGTGGCTTCATCACCGCCGGCGTGAATGTACTCTCCCGGAAAAAGCGCCATCACTTCAGTTAGCACATCTTCTAAAAATTCAAAAGTGGTTTCTTTACCGGGACAGTAAATGTCTGTAATAGGCCAAACGCCACCAGACGGAACCGCAATAGGCTCATCGGTGCACGATAACCACGGGTACGCCGCGATCGCACTCATCACGTGCGCCGGCATTTCAATTTCAGGAATTACGCGAATTCCTTTTGCTTGCGCGTAAGCGACAATCTCTTTAATATCTTCTTGCGTGTAAAAACCACCGTAAGTTCCTTTTTCCTCAGGGTCGTTTTTAGTACGGGCATTCCAATGTTTATCTTCTTGATCTACGCGATAAGCACCAACTTCAGTAAGCTTAGGATATTTTTTGATCTCAATGCGCCACCCCTGATCGTCTACAAGGTGAAAGTGAAACGTATTCAGTTTTAAAAACGCCATACGATCCAAATGCTTTTTGATGTATTCTTTACCAAAAAAATGTCGAGAAACATCTAAATGACTTCCACGATAGGAATATTGTGGTGCATCGTTAATGCTAACATTAGGAATATACAAGGCTAAATCTGAAACCTGCGTTTTGCTTTCTACCTCCTTCGGAAGCAATTGCCTGATGGTTTCTAATCCATAGACAAAACCCAATTTTGAATTGGCTTCTAAAAGTACTTTTTCTGCAGTCACCTCTAGTGTATATGCTTCTTCTTCCAATTCAGAATTAATACTTAGCTGAATGCTGTTAGCAGTTTCTTCTGAAACAACATCTAAGCTAAAGCCCGCAGAATTTGAGAGTAAATCATTGATGATCCCCGTCAATTCCTTTAAACTACCGTTTGCAATTACAAAGCGGGTTTCTCTAGTGATCTCAAAACTGCCCGAATGTAATTCCAAAGATTTAGGCTGTGGAATCAAAACCAGATCAGCTTCGGTGAACGATGGATTTTTACTTTCGGCACAGCCTAGTAAAGCGATACTAAAAAAGAAAAAGAGCGTTTTTATGAGTTTCATCAAAAAGAAATTTAGTGTTCTATTCTACTTATAAACCTGATCAGGTTTTGGTATTTCTAAACGTTGGTCAGTAGCGTCAGCGGTCATTTCAAAAAGCAGTTCGCCACCATTGGTTATTTCGCTATGCGTGATAAAGCCACGTTTTAAAGGTTTTCCGTTGAGAAAAATCCTCTTTACGTAGGTGTTTTTATCAGAAAAGTTTTGTGCTGAAATGATAAACTTCTTATTGCCAGGAAGCTTGATCTCAGCTCTTTCAAACAGCGGAATACCCAAAATATATGCGCCCTGCGCCGGATTTACAGGATAAAAACCCAATGCGCTAAAAACATACCACGACGACATCTGCCCACAATCTTCATTACCACAATGCCCGTAAGGTTCATTTTTATATTGCGTTTTTAAAATTTCGCGAATGCGTTCCTGCGCTTTTGAAGGCTTCCCTACATAATTATAAAGATATGCCACGTGATGACTAGGCTCGTTACCGTGGTTATACTGCCCGATCATCCCGGTACTAAAGATTGGGAGTTTATCGGTAGGCTTGGGATACAAGCTAAACATTGAATCAAGCTTTTGCTCAAAAGCAGTGCTTCCACCGGTTTTTTTAATCAAGCCTTGAATGTCCTGAGGCACAAACCAGTAGTACTGCCACGCATTACTCTCGCTGTAAAAACGGGTATATTCTTTAGCTACAAAGGGCTCAACAAATTTGTTTTCAACTGTTTTAGGTCGGAAGAAATTGGTTTTGTTATCGTGTAATTTTTTCCAGTTTTCCGCACGTTTACTGAAGTATTTATAATCTTCTTTTTTACCCAAAGCCTTTGCAAATTGTGCGATACACCAATCGTCATAGGCATATTCTAAAGTTTTAGAAACACTCCAATCTTCGTTTTCTTCCGTTGCCGGGACGTAGCCCAATTTGCTATAAATAGGAATGCTGCGATCTGCGGCAGTTGCACTCGCTTTGCAGGCTTCGTAAGCTAATTCCGCATCAAAATCAAAACCTTTAAAATAGGCATCAACAACCACAGGAACGGCGTGATAGCCCAACATCATATTCGTCTCGTTGCCTTGCATCGACCAAACCGGAAGCAAACCCGTTTCTTTATAATGTGCTAACAGCGACTGTACAAAGTCCGGCAGACGCTCTTGCTGAATGATCGTATATAAGGGGTGTGCTGCGCGAAAAGTATCCCACAAGCTGAAGGTATCAAAACGGTCAAAACCTTGAGCAGTATTCACCTCATTATCTGCGCCTTTATAAGCGCCCTTAGGATCGCTTAAAAGTGTAGGCGCCAACATAGATTGATACATCATCGTATAGAAGAGTGCCTTCTGATCTTGATCTTCGGTGGTGATCTTAATCTTACTCAACTGGTCTTCCCAGACTGCTTCGGTTTGTTTTCGGTAGGCATCAAATTCAAAATGCGAAGCTTCGGTGTTCATGGAAGCATAAGCACCTTTAATATTTGCCGTGGATAAAGCCGTTTTTACCACCAGCTGCTCCGCTTCCGCGGTAGCGTAATTGAGTATGATTTTAGTATTGACTCCCGTTGCTTCTTGATCTACTTTATTTTTTCCTTCAAAAAGGGTATAGCTCTTAAAAGGTTTAGAAAACTGCATCACAAAATAGATACGCTCGTCTTTAGCCCATCCGGTTGATTTGCGATAGCCTTCTAGCGTCGTATTGTTTACAACTTTAATATAGGTGTCAGTAGCACGATCCCAGTTGAGCGCATACCCCAGGTCTACATACACTTGCGAGGCGCTATCCTTTGGAAACGTATACCGCTGAATTCCCACACGCGGCGTTGCAGTAAGTTCGACGTTGATCTCATAATCGGTCAATTCTACCTGATAATATCCTGCCGAAGCCGATTCCTGCTGGTGATTAAACGCAGAAAACGGGCGATACCCGTTTGCTTCAATGCGTTTTGATGATTTACTATTGACAGGCATCACCAGGATATCATATAAATCTCCGGCTCCGGTGCCTGTTAAATGCGTATGCGAAAAACCGCTAATAATGCTGTCTTGATAAAAATATCCTGCAATGCGGTCCCAACCCGGCGTACCAATATCCGGACTCAGTTGCACCATCCCATAGGGTGCAGTCGCCCCGGGATAAGTATTCCCGGGGCCATCTGTACCTATAAACGGATTTACACTAGAAGTTAGGGATTTCTGTGTAAAGCCATACACACTAATAAAAAGACTTAAACTTAGAAGGAGGTATTTCATTAAATCTCGTTTGCTTCTTTAATCACCGCAAGGAGCTCTGGCGTAAGCGCATTACCATCAAAGAACGATGCGCCTTTTGCACCATTTTCTTTTGCTAGCTGAATCGCTTTTGCTAAGTCCTCCGCGCTCATTTCCGGCACATAGATACCGGTATGCAATTCGGTACCCGTTCCTTCAAGATCTTTTACACCCTGACCGGTAGCAAAGCCAATCCAGTCGATTTCTTCGTTATAAAAGTTGTGGTAGATCATTGGTAGAACCACATCAATATTCCATTTATCCCAACGTTGACGCACCATATGATCTGCCATTTCAGGATAAGGAAACACTGCTCCTGTTAATAATTTTCCATTTTTATGGGCTACTTCATAAGCATCATCAACTACGGCTTTGATCTGATTTAAACGGAATTGCTTCCATTCCATATCAATTGCAGTATTATGTGATTCTAACGGATTTTTATGATGTTCTTCTTCAAACTTTGCAATACAAGCATCGCAATAGCAGAAATCATATTCAGGCAACTCTGTATCTTGAACCAAGTCGTATTTTGGTAACAGACCTATTGGCAAGAACACATCTGGATAGCGAATGTAATCTAGATGAAAACTGCTCACTCCTTCTACCTTGGTCAGCTTATCGATCAAGCCTAAAATGTGATTACGCGATCCCTCACGAGTAGGGCATAAAAACTGGTAATAATCTACATAGGGTCGATGGTCAAATGTTGACTTTCCTTCTTTACTCACAGCATACCACTCCGGGTGTTTTAGCGCCACAGTGTCTCCGGGGCGGTTCATCGTAAACATCCACGCATGAACTTCGAGACCTTCAGCGGTTGCTAAAGGAGTAAGACGCGCCAATAACTCAGCATCTGCATTGGTGTTGATCAAAACGGCGTCAAGACCATTTTCGGCATATTTTTTAAATTCCTCTACATAAGAATCATCGCTGCGTTTGGGATCTGCAGTCGTCCAGGTCCAGAATTTAAAATCTTCAGAAACTGAAGAATCCTGCGTTTTTTCAGCTTGATCTTTATTTCCCGCAGGATGCATATTATCAATACAAGAAGTAGCCACTATCGCTACCAGCAGTACAATGAGGTGTTTTAGTTTCATAGGTTTCCTTAATTAAGTTTTGAATATTTGCCGTCTTCCTGAATACGGTAAACTGCATCTGAAAACGGACTTTCAACAGTAATTGACCAACCGTAGGTGTGGTTTTCTAAAACCGGAGTTATGGTTTTATTCTCTAACTGAAATGTTTCTGCTTTTAGCGCATCAAGCGAAGTAGCCCACGTTTTATTTTCAGAGAAATACGCTTTTTGAGCACGATAAAATTCATACAACTTCCAGCGGATCTGCTCATCTTGCGGAATCGTAAACGCAACTTCTTCCGAAACCGGCTTGGTAGAAAAATACACATACCCCCAATGCTCCGGTTCGTGCATATTGATCACGCCTTGTGGCGACCACACCCAGTTATATTCCGGTAGAAATTTCCCGGAAGCATCTTTTTTACGGCTGTAAGTGCTTCCATCTAAATCGTGATCCCAGTTGACCCTCGAGAAATTTATGCGCCAGAAACTATCTGCCGGTACGTCGTTACTACCGCTCGCTTCTTTTAATACTTCCCAAGGCATCGCGATCTCAACGCTCCAGCTTTTATCTGTATCTGTGGGGTCGTTTAAAGTACCATTGATTGATACCGCGGTTTGCAAGCCTTGAATATCCCAACTATCAACCACAGGAGCCGACTCGCGGTAAGGTTTTACTAAAAGTAAATCCCAAACCGTATTGAGCGCATTCATCTCAAACTCATAATAGTTGTGCGTATCACCATCAGGGTCTATAAAAATCTCAAAGTCATTATTATAAAAAATCACGGTGTCCCGCTGCTTTAAGGTCGCCCAAATATGAGGTTCTTTAAGCTCTGCATAGAAATACAGATTTTCATCATCCCACAACATTTTTACCCGTGTATCGTATTTGGGGATCTTGACACCTTCGATGTCTATAAACGATTCTGAAAATGGGGCTGCTTCCCAAACTTCTTCCTCTGCTTTTCCGTCAATTGTTAACGGTGCATCAATATGATGCGTAACATAAGAACGAGGTTTCACTTGGGCGAAACTTCCGTAGCTAATCAAAAGCAAGAATATAGAAAGGGCAGTTTTAATCATTTTACAGGCTGTTATTTTTAACGAAATCAATGATCTCGCTGAGTTTTCCAAAAGCCACCGAAGTTACGGTATCTGCCGCTCCATAATACAAGGCCACCTTATCTTCTTCTACTGAATGTAAAGTCGCACACGGAAACAACACATTAGGCACATCGCCTACCAACTCGTACGGTGCAGCCGGTGCCAGCAAATATGGCTGACTGCGGTACAATACTTTATCTGGGCTATCCTTATCTAAAATCGCCGCTCCCACCGAATATCTAAATCCGTTGCAGGTGTTGATCACGCCGTGATAGAACAGTAACCAACCTTCATCGGTTAAGATAGGCACAGGTCCTGCACCAATTTTTGTACACTGCCAAGCGCTATCTGTAAACGGCGCAACTTTCATCACACAACGGTGCTCGCCCCAATATTTCATATCAGGACTGTAGCTGATATAAATGTCACCAAAAGGCGTATGCCCATTATCACTAGGACGGCTCAACATTGCGTATTTCCCATTTATTTTCTGCGGAAGCAACACACCGTTTCTATTAAAAGGAAGAAAGGCATTTTCGCACTGAAAGAATTCTTTAAAGTCAAAAGTGTACCCAATACCAATAGTTGGCCCGTGATAACCGTTGCACCACGTGATCCAATAGCGGTCTTCAATAAAACAAACGCGTGGGTCGTATTTATAATCAGAATCGATCATTTCAGTATTTCCGGCACCAAATTCGATAGGATCGTGATTGATGTCCCAGTTGATTCCATCTTTACTGAAGCCGGCAAAAATATTCATTTGCACCGCTTTGTTATCGCATCTAAAAACTCCGGCGTAGCCATCTTCAAAAGGCACAACAGCCGAATTGAAAATACTGTTAGAACTGGGGATCGCATACCTGTCTATAATAGGATTTGCATCATAACGCCACATTACATCAGTGCTGTTTGCCGGTCTGTCTTGCCAAGGAATTTGCGTTGTACTCATATATTGTATTCTATATTTTTACCCGTTTCGGGTGTTTTGTATTGATTTTAATTGTTCAGTTTTTTGACTTTATCCAGCCAAGTAAATTTTAAAATAAGGGTAGTCACTCCAAAAACCAGTATGCTTATCGCGGTCTTCTCATAGTCGCGCACCACCAGATAAATAGGCAGTAAGATCATACTGGATTGCCAAACGATCCCCACGATACAGTTGAACATATCCAGGCCAAAATCTGTATTCTTGCCCACTTGTTCTTCTTCGGTTAACTGCTCGCGCACCGGTTTCCACCAACCCCAAGGATGTACAGAAGTGTAGAAACTTTTTAAGGTCTTTAATGCCGTAGGTGGAGTTAAATAAGTACCTAAGAACGAACCTAAAAGTGAAAATCCTAGAATTATGGGGAATAGATAAATCGCCGGAATATGCGAATACCAGAATAGGAAGCTTCCTTCGGTATAGGTTGATGCGCCTTGATCTATCATAAACTGAAGCGTAGCGATCACCAGACCGCTTAACATTCCCCAGAAATAACCCCAGCCGTTAAAACGCCACCAAATCCATTTTAGGAAATTAGCCGCAACGTAGCCACCATACAGCGAACTTGTAATCCACAACGTGATCGAGTTGATCGATTCTGCAAAGAAGCCCATAATCACTCCTAAAGTTACTACAGCGAAAGACGCGATGTGACTTGCTTTTACATAGTGTTTATCAGTCGCTTCAGGTTTAAAATATTTCTTATAAATATCATTAACGATGTAGGCAGGACCCGCGTTTACAAAAGCCGAAAAAGTTGACATAAAAGCAGCTAACAACCCGGCAAGCAACAAGCCTTTAATTCCTACAGGCACGTGATTATTGATCACTTGGGGAAGAATAACTTCAAGATCATTACTGGTTACGCCTCCTGCATTTGCAAGTTCAGGAGCGATGTAAACCAAGCCCAACACAACGATTGCCGCGATCATTAAATACCTAGGAATAAATAAAACGAGGTTGGTAAATCCGCTCATATAGGCCGCATCTTTTGCCGTGCGCGTTGATAAAATACGCTGCATATCATAGCTAGGCGTTGGCCCGGCGATACTGGCAAAAAAGCCCTTAAATAAACTCATACCTACAAAAGCGCCAAACATCTTGTAGCCCTGTGTATCAATAAGTCGGTTAAATTCTTCAAAGTCGCCCGACCAAAATCCGGTGAGTTGACTACCGAAGGTAACTCTGGTCCATTCTTCAGGAATCAGCGCTGTGATTTCCGCATCGGTAAAGGAGAAAAAAGTGTATCCTGCAACAAGTATTCCTGCCAGAACCATTATCCCAAACTGCAATACTTCGGTAGAAACTACAGAGAACATTCCACCTTTAATCGTATAAATCGTTGTGAGCAAGATCAAGATCAGCGCATAGACTTGTTCTGCATTCAGCAGCGTGAGATCACCAACAACGAGGCTTACATCCCAAGGTAAGATCACGGTCATAAATTTACCGGCACCTTCAAAAAAATAGGCTATAAATCCTACTGAAGCCACCACGGCAAAAATCGCCACGATCAAGTGTGAAGCGCGGCCGGCTTTATCGTCGCCAAAACGAGAAAGAATCCATTCTGAACCGGTCATCACATTAGATCTGCGAATCCAAACCGCCAAGAACATCATCACAAAGACTTGGTTAAAAATGGGCCACATCCACATAAACATGAAGCTCTTCACGCCATACAAAAACAGGATCCCCACCATCCAAGCCGTACCCGAAACATCAAACATTCCTGAGCCGTTACTCAAGCCCAGATAATACCATTTGATGCTTTTTCCGCCCAAAAAATAAGAATCGAGTCCTTTTGAAGCTTTTTTAGCCACGTAAACTCCAATCCCAATGGTGAGCAGCAGGTATATCGCAATTATGATTACATCAATACTCTCCATATTATTCTGCGTCTGCTGTCACACCCCAAGATTTGTTAGGTGTTGCTCCCATTACTAATTTGAGCTCACCACCAGCGGTGATCTGCTCGTGCGTAATGCTGGTTTGATTAAATTCCTCGCCATTCAAAGTAGCCGACTGGATGTAGAAATTTTCTTCGGAAACGCCTTCGGCTGTAATAGTAAAGGTTTTTCCTGACGGAAGATTGATCGTTGATTTTGCATAAACCGGACTACCTATTTCATAAGCGGCACTTGCAGGATTAAAAGGATATAACCCCATAGAACTCCACACATACCAAGCTGACATTTGACCGGCATCTTCATTACCACTCAAGCCATTTGGAGTAGTGTTGTATTGTGTTTTAAGAATGTGGTTGATCCAATATTGTGTTCTCCAGGGTTTCCCCGCACGGTTGAACAAATAAGCAATGTGATGACTTGGCTCATTACCGTGTGCGTACTGCCCAATTAATCCCGAAATATCTGCAGAAGTAAAATCTCCCGTGATCTCAGAACTTTCAGTAAAAAGCTGCTCAAGCATTCCGGTAAACGGCTCAGTGCCGCCGTGTAGTTTAATAAAATTATCAGTATCGTGAAGCACAAACCAGCTGTGTTGCCACGCGTTACCTTCGGTATAATCTGTGTTTTCACGGTGTCTCGAGAACTTAGGATCAAACGGCTCGTGCCACTGTCCTGTAGAAGATTTTCCGCGCATAAAGCCGGTTTCAGGATCGTATAGCTTTTCGTACGACTTAGAACGCTCGTTGAAGTACTGATAATCTTCTTCATGACCTAAAGCTTTGGCCATTTGCGCAACGCACCAGTCGTTATACGCGTATTCTAAATTAAAAGTGACGCTTTCATCAATTTTATCAAAAGGAATATAACCGTATTCTTTTAAGAATTCGAGTCCGCGCTCATCACGCATTTGGGTGTTTTTCATCGCCTCATACGCCTTTTCCGCATCAAAACCTTTAATCCCTTTAAAGTACGCATCAGCAATAACCGGAATCGCGTGATTACCCGTCATCGTGTTGGTTTCGTTTCCGTAGAGCGTCCAGACCGGCAAACTTTTATGCACCTCATAATAGGTAAGCATGGAGTTTATGATATCGCTAGTTTTTTCAGGCTCTAAAAGACTTAACAATGGATTTTCGGCACGGAAGGTATCCCAAAGCGATAAGGTAGAATATGCGGTAAAATCTGCGTCGATGATACTGTCATTTTCCTGACGGAATTGCCCATTAACATCGCTAAACGTTACCGGAGCGATCTGCGTATGATATAAGGCCGAATAAAAAATCGTCTTTAAAGAATCGGTTGGAGTTTCAACAACAATATGCTCAAGTTGCTTTTCCCAGATCTTTTTAGCTTCGGTTTTTGCAGTTTCAAAATCAACATCGGCAGCTTCAGCAAAATTCTCTTTGGCGTTAGCTACACTTACAGAAGAAACCGAAACCTTAACAGTAACATCGCGGCTTCCATCTATATTGAAGAAAAACTGTGCTGCGGTAGTTTTTCCGCTTACACTATCTGCGTCAACCACTTTTTTATCTGCAACCAAAATATGTCGCGCAATAGGTTTTGAGAATTGGGCTACATAAAACACTTTTTGATTTTTTGCCCAACCCGTACTGTGGCGGTAACCGCTAATCGTAGTTTCATTTTCGATCGTGATCGCGGTTTCTGTTGGTGCGTCCCAATTGATCGCAAAACCAAGATCTAACACTACCGAAGCTTCACCGGCACCTTCGTAATTGTATTTTTGAAAACCGGTGCGTTTAGTAGCAGTAAGCCCTACTTTAATCTGCGGATCTTCAAGGTAAACCGAATAATAACCCGGTTCTGCGCTTTCGCGCTTGTGTGAATAGGTCGAGGCATACGGGCGGTCTGCCGGCTTCTCATAACTTCCTGATAGATCAACCTCTTTGTTAGTAGGCATAAACAAGATGTCAGCAAGATCCCCAATTCCGGTTCCGCTTAAATGCAAGTTGCTAAACCCGGAAACAATAGAATCAGAATAGTGATAACCGGAACACCAATCCCAACCGTTAGTACCGTTATCAGGACTCACCTGAACCATCCCGAAAGGTACGGTAGCACCGGGATACGTGTGCCCGTGGCCGCCGGTACCGATGAACGGATCTACCTGCGCGGTAAGATTCAAGTCCGTTTCAAGTTCGGTTTGTGGTTCTGCATCATTCTTACACGAAGCAAGGGTTAAAATTGCGATTAAGAAAAAGGATTTCTTTAACATTTGAATACGTTTTTTAGCCTGCAAAGGGTTAATCTGTTAAGATTTTTAATAAATATGTGATATATTATCCCCGTTTCTGACTTTTATTAGACTAACGACAGTTCTCAAAAGCTAAACAGCTTAAAAACCAACTTTTGACTTATGCCCCTACGCAATTCTTTCAAAAATAACTTCTTGCTTAATGCAACTACGGGTTATAAAATTAACCTGACGCATCACGTGATTTTTTGGTTGGTCTATTTCCTGTTTAATTTTTTGCGTTGGGGAAGTTATTACAATGATTATTTCTACTCGTTTAAAGCGAATCTTCTAGGCTTTCCCATTCACATAAGCCTCACGTATTTTACGATCTATGTACTCATCCCGATGTTTATCTACAAGCGTAAATATGTACTTTTTACGTTGAGCCTTATCAGTGCTATTTTTATAATGGTGATCATAAAATACGAGCTTACCTATTTCTTGATTAGCAATAACGTATGGCCCGAAGGTCCCGAAGAAACTACCAGTCTGGGTGTTAATTATGTGGTGGTGATGATGCTGGGAGAATTGTATGTGATTTCCTTTGGTACTGCCATTAAGATCACTATAGATTGGCTTCGCGAAAGACAACTTGCAGCAAGTTTAGCTAAATCAAATCTGGAGACCGAACTGCGCTTTTTGCGCTCGCAGATCTCCCCACATTTTTTCTTCAATACTTTAAATAACATCTATTCTTTAAGTCTTGAAAAGTCTGAAAGCACTCCCGAAACTATCTTGAAACTTTCTGACTTGATGCGGTATTTACTGTATGAGACCAAAGAAAAAAGACAGCCTCTGGTCAAAGAGATCAAGTTTATTCAAAATTATCTCGACTTGGAGCGGATTAGATACAACAAAAAACTGGATCTAAAGTTTGAGGTTACAGGCAATCCTAAAGGCAAAAAAATTGCTCCCATGCTGCTCATTCATTTTATTGAAAACGGCTTTAAGCACGGTGCGAGTAAAAATATTGGCAAGGTAAAGATCACGATCGATCTCACGATAGAAGGTTCTTTTCTATATTTTAGAATGAGTAATACCCTGCCTCAAAAAGAGTTGCAAAACAAAATACCAAATGCCGGCGGAATCGGTATCGAAAATGTTGAAAAACGCCTTAAATTGGGCTACGGCGCTCAAGATTACGCGCTGAAGATTTACGAAGAAGACGGTGAATATAAAGTATATTTAAAATTAAGATTATTATGAGTTTAAGATGTGTGATCATAGACGATGAACCCCTAGCCATCAATGTGATTAAAAATCATATTGCACAACTTAAAGGTCTGGAAATTATTAAAACATTTGACAATGCGATCGAGAGCCTAGACTTCTTACGCACCACTGAGATCGATCTGCTGTTTCTAGATATCAATATGCCGGTACTTGACGGACTAAGCTTTTTAAAAAGCCTAGACAATAAGCCTATGGTGATTATAACCACGGCGCACGAGGAGTACGCCGTTGAAGGTTTTGAACTTGAAGTACTTGACTATCTCGTAAAACCCATCTCTTTGCCTCGCTTTTTAAAGGCTACCAATAAGGCGATCGCAAAAACTCAGGAGGCTCCTAAAAGCATTACGGAAAACGAATCGATCTTTGTTAAGGTTGATAAGAAGAAGATGAAAAAAGTATACCTTGACGACATTCTTCTAGTAGAAAGTCTCAAAGATTATATCAAGATAATTACCCTAAATGGCAACTACGTGGTCCATCAAACCTTGGGAAGTTTTACTGGCGAATTACCTAGCACTCAGTTTGTGCGTATTCACCGCTCCTACACCGCCAATATCAATAAAGTTGATGCCGTTGAAGGCAACAGTGTTGAGATTGCAAACAAGCGTTATACCATAGGTCGTAATTATTTAGAAGACGCAAAAAATGCCATACTTCGCAATCAGTCTGGCAATTAAATTGTTAAAGTTTTAAAGCTAAAGCAAAGAATTCAAAGGTTTTAGGATGTTAAAATAGTTAACATTCTGCCAAGGGTTATTTCGCTATTTTTGGTTTTAAACTTTAACCGTATGAATAACCTTAATAAACTATATCTAATTCTAGTCTGCACATTTTCAGCGCTTGGCGTGCAGGCACAAGATCAAGTTTCGTTACAAATTATAAAAGAGCGCGATTCGTTACTGCTTAACCTTAACAAGCAATTAGAAGATAATGCGATTAAACTGAAATCGCTTCAAGGCGAGTTTTCTGACCTCAACCCTAACCGCACCAGTCAACGTCTGGGAAGTTTAGACAGTATCATTTCTAAACAGGAAAACCGAATTACTCTACTTGAGAATTCAAGAAAAATTCAGCTAAAACTGAATGGTCAATTGGCCTTTACCGAATTGATGAGCATTCATCGCGATATAAAACCCAGTAACCTGTTACTGTCTTCTCAGGAATTTTTCAGCAAGATCGCGGCGATCAATAACCCAATGAATTATCCGGCCTATGAAGCATGGTTTAAAGAATATCAAGAATGGTATGAGCGCAAAAAAGGTAAAGACAATTGGCTAGATCTGATCAACAAAAGTATTACCGTGCTCAACGAACCGGCTAGTAATGTACCGCTTTACGGATCGCTTTTTCAGACGTTTTCTACCGGAATCACTTCAGCAATGGAAATTGTGGGCGGAACAGGCAGAGACTTACGTGATAAAACTCCAGAAATGCTCAACGTGCTCAACACGGCAAGTCAATTCAGCCAGCAACAAAGCATTATAGACAACGAGTGGAAAAGCATCAACGAGGAGCTTAATAAGCTTGAAAATGAATACAACCGCTTACTTGAAGAGCAAGCCAAATATTACGGCCTAGATATGAGCGCGGTAGCTCAGTATCAGAACGCGACTCTAGACAGCGAGCGTGAAACCCTTAAAAATAAATTCAGAAAATCTATCAATAACAAAATCTCTGAATGGGAAAAGCAAGGCAATAAAGACTGGCTAACCGAAGTAGAGCGTTTTATGGTAAAAACGCAGTCGTTGCGTCAACGCTTTGGCCAACTTACCCTGCGTATGAAAAGCAATATTGGCAAATATCAAGAGCTGATCACGCATTTTTCTAAAAACGACAGTTTTGCCGAAGAGTTCAGAACCAAACTAAGAGATCTGGAGAGCAGTATTGATCAGGTAGATTCTAACTTCAATGCAGTGTTTAATCCTTCAAAATATATCGAAGATTCTGCGGTAATGTATATCACACAATAAACAATCTGGCTATGAAAAAACTACAGAAAGAAGACATTAAACAAGAAGTTTTTGACCTTTATGATGCTTATGCACACAATAAATTAGAGCGAAGAGAATTTGTTGAACGGCTTTCTATGTTTGCCGTAGGAAGCATCACGGTGCCTGCCTTACTGAGTTTTTTGATGCCTGATTATGAAACCACCAGACGCATCGCTGCTGACGACCCTAATCTGGATTCTAAATTCATTACTTACAATTCACCAAAAGGCGGCGGGGAAATTAAAGCCCTGCTTTCTAAACCTAAAAACACTACTGAAAAATTAGGCGGAATTGTAGTTGTGCACGAAAACCGCGGTCTAAATCCGTATATCGAAGATACCGCCCGCATCGCCGCACTAGAGGGATTTATAACCATCGCACCTGATGCTTTGAGTCCGCTTGGTGGCTATCCCGGCAATGATGATGACGGTCGTGCGATGCAGCGCAAAAGAGACAGCAAAGAGATGCTTGAAGATTTTATTGCGGCTTATGAGTACCTGATGAATCACGAGGATTGCAACGGAAACGTCGGTGTGGTAGGTTTTTGTTTTGGCGGTTCTATCTCTAATATGATGGCGGTAAAAGTGCCTACTTTAAAAGCTTCGGTGCCTTTTTACGGCGGTCAACCTACAGAAGATATTGATCAAATTCAAGCCCCGCTTTTGCTACAGTATGCCGGGCTAGACGAGCGCATTAATGCCGGTTGGCCAGACTATGAAGCCAAACTGAAAGAGCACAACAAAGAATATGGGATGTTCTTATATCCTGATGTAAATCACGGTTTTCATAACAATACCACACCACGCTATGACAAAGCAGCCGCTGAACTGGCTTGGGAACGTACAATAGCCTTTTTTAAAGAGCATTTGTTTTAGAAGACCAAAATCAGAAATTGCTTATTTCTCATATTTTAAACGATTTCGTTTCCATTTATTAGCCAAAAAGCGCTATTAGTCGAATTAGTTCTCAGGTTTTAAGATGCTTTATAATATTTACAGCATCCTAATCAACCATCCCATGAGACGTAACTTTCTGTATTTTTCCTGTTTTCTATGCCTTTTAAGTATTCAAGTTTTAAGTGCTCAAGAGCGCTATGAATTGAATACAGATTGGTTTTGCAATCCTATCAGCGATACCAAAGAAAACGGCAACACAATCTCCCAACCTGATTTTAAGCTAAAAAGATGGATGCCTGCGACCGTTCCGGGAACAGTGCTAACTACGTTGCTTAATAATGAAAAAGTTCCTGATCCGTTCTACGGAATGAACAACAACAAGATCAAGGATATTTATGATACCGAACGGGAATATTACACCTACTGGTTCACTAAAGATTTTGAGGAAACCGCAGCTCCGGGCGAACAAGTCTGGTTAAAATTCAGAGGAATCAACTACAGCGCTGATGTATATTTAAATGGTAAGAAAGTAAATCAAACGCCCTTTAAAGGAATGTATCTGCGTAGGGAATTTAATATCACTTCCCTTCTCAATAAAAGCGGCAAAAACAGACTTGCTGTTTTAGTACATCCGGCAGATGAAGTGGGCAATCCTAACGGAGGTCAAGGTGGCGACGGAACCATTGCTAAAGGTGTAGCGCTGCAATACACCGCCGGCTGGGACTGGATTCAACCGGTACGGGATCGTAACACCGGGATTTGGGATAAAGTGTTTATCGAAAAAACAAAATCGGTAAACCTTAAGAATCCACATATTGTGACTTTGGTTCCCGGAAAACGCTTGCCGGGCGAAACGCAAGAACCTGCTACACTACAAGTTTCAGCCGAATTGCAAAACACACAAAACACACCGGTAAGCGGGACATTACAATACCAACTCAACGGTAAAACTATTAAGACACCGGTAACGCTTTCCGCGAAAGAAACTAAAGAAATCGCACTTCCTGATTTCAGTTTAGAAAACCCAAAATTGTGGTGGCCCAGTGGTTATGGCGCTCAAAACTTGTACGATTTAAATCTTGAATTTGTTGTCGCAGATCAAGTTTCTGATAGCGAACACTTACAATTTGGGGTACGTGAAATACAAACGAGCTGGAATGCGCATACCCGCAGTAAAGAGATCGCCGTCAATGGACAAAAAATCTTTATTAAAGGAGGTAACTGGATCATTTCAGATGCGATGCTTCGGTTTTCTGAAGAACGTTATGATGCAGAGATTCGTTTTCATAGAGATATGAACTTAAACCTGATCAGAATTTGGGGGGGAGCTTTGCCGGAGCGTCCTGAATTTTATGAGGCTTGCGACAAATACGGCTTGCTGGTGATTCAGGATTTCTGGATGTCTGGCGACTGCAACGGGCGCTGGGTTGACCCTATGAAAAAAGAAGATCAGTGGACGCGCAGACAATATCCTGACGATCATAATTTGTTTATCGAGTCGGCTGCAGATGCTATCAAAATGCTCCGCAATTACGCTTCATTGGCGATCTGGTGTGGCGGTAATGAGATCACTCCGCCAGCCGATATTTTAAGCGCGCTTAAAGATTCAATCTTGCCAAAATACGACAATACCCGTTGGTTTATAGACTACTCAAATTCTGATGAAATGTCGTACAATTTTAAAGGCGGAAACGGCGATGGACCCTACGGCATTCAAAACATCAACACCTTCTGGGGTGAGCGCACGTGGCCTTTTAATTCTGAAGTAGGCTCGGTAGGAACCGGTGACGCGGTCTCTTTAAAACGCTTTTTACCGGAAGATCATCAAGTGATTCCGCAGGAATTAGAAGGTACCGAAAAAGTGGAAGACGAAGTATGGAGCTACCATAAATACATAGATTATGGCGACGCTATGGAACCGTACGGAAGTCCGAAAGATATGGATGATTTTGCCACCAAAGCGCAACTGGTAAATTACAACCAATATCGCGGTTTAATGGAAGGCTTTTCTTCTCATATGTGGGATTGGTATACCGGTGTGATCATCTGGAAAACCCAAAACCCGTGGACTGCCTTACGCGGTCAGATGTATGATTATTATCTGGATCCTAACGCTTGTTTATATGGTTTACGTAGCGGGAGCGAACCTGTACACGCGATGTATGATCCTGTTGAGCAAAACATAATGATCGTCAACAACTCGTTTGTGCAACAGCACGATCTTATGCTGCGTTTAACTGCCTATGATATGGAAGGCAACAGCAAAATGATCACGCAAGTTTTTAATTACATTGAGCCTTCAAGCGTGCGTCAAATTATGTCTATAGCGCGTTATATTAAAGTACTTGGGGCTGAAGAGGGGATGTTTTTATCAGTTCAATTGCTTGATGTAGACCAGGAATTGGTGAGTGATAATTTTTACTGGCTGCCTGATGCTAGCGGAACTTATTCCGGATTACAAAGTATGGACAAGGCGCAACTTTCAGCTAAAGCAAAGAAAATCTCAGCTACTGAAATTGAATTAACGCTAACCGCTGCTGAAGAATTTCCGGTGGCATTTTTTAACAGAATTTCGTTGATCGATGCTAAAACCGGCGAGCGCTTACTACCCACATTTTTTAGTGACAACTATGTATCTGTAACCCCCGGCGATGAAAAGAAAATCACCCTGAGCTTTGATCAACTTAAAAATACTGACGCAAAAATTGAGATCGAAGGGTGGAATGTACCAAAACAAACCCTCGACCTCAACTAAAATATACGACACACTAAGATTTAAAAAGTCGGCAGCAACGCCGGCTTTTTTTTGTTGGCATTAAACTTTAACCTCAATTTAAAATAGAACAACTGCGGGCTGCATAACTTTAAATACAAAAGAAAACTTATGAAATTTAATTATGTAGGCGATACCGGTCTTATGGTATCTGAGCTGTGTTTTGGGACAATGACCTTTGGCGGAGTAGATGCCGGAACGTGGAGCCAGATCGCATCGGTACCTCAAAAGGAAGTAAACCAGATGCTCAAAGCAGTATTTGACGCCGGAATCAATTTTATTGACACGGCTAATGTGTATTCCTTTGGGCAATCAGAGCAATTACTAGGACAAGGACTGAAAGATCTGGGAATCAATCGCGATGAAGTTGTGGTCGCAACTAAAGTTTTGGGACCTATGAGTGAAAGTCCTAATGACGTAGGTCTTTCTCGCTATCATATCTTCAATTCGGTTGATGCGAGTTTAAAGCGTTTACAGCTGGATCACATTGATATTTTATATGTGCACGGTGTAGATGCCAAAGTGCCGGTAGAACAAATTTTACAATCGCTGAATGATATCGTCGCTACCGGAAAAGTGCGTTATATCGCCATTTGCAACTGGCCGGCGTGGATGGTGGCTAAAGCACAAGCCATCGCAGCGCATAAAGGCTGGCAAAAATTCATCGGACTGCAATATTATTACTCGGCTGTTTCAAGAGATATTGAGACCGAATTGGTCCCGATGGCTCAAGATCATAATCTGGCGATTTTTCCTTGGAGTCCGTTAGCGGGTGGTTTCCTTACCGGAAAATATTCTCGAGAAGGCAGCAGTGAAAAAGGATCCCGAAGAGCCGACTTTGACTTTCCGCCTATTGATAAGGACAAAGCGTTTAACTTGGTTGATGTGATGCAAGAACTCGCAACTGTGCATCAGGTTTCCGTAGCAGAAATTGCCTTAGCTTGGGTGCGCCATCAAAAAGGCGTGACCAGCACGATCATTGGCGCAAAAACCATAGACCAACTTCAATCAAACATCAAGTCTACCAAAATCAATTTAAGCAAAGAAAATCTAGAAAAAATAGATGCGGTAAGTCCAAAACCAAAGCTGTATCCCGGTTGGATGGTACAACGCCAATCTAGGTACAGACAGTAAGCTTTTATAAACAAAAAAACCTCTGATTTTCATCAGAGGTTTTTTTTGTACAGGCGGAGAGACTCGAACTCTCACACCTTGCGGCACTAGATCCTAAGTCTAGCGTGTCTACCAATTCCACCACGCCTGCATACTATTTTTAACGTACTTAGGACTCCCGTTAAAAACTTGCATCTTTATCTCTAAAAATGCGAGTGCAAATATAGGAAAGATTTTGAATATGAAAATCATTTTTGAAATAAATTTTTATGCTTTGTTTATATAATTTTTAGCAGTCTCTTATTCAGCAGCCTTCAAGACCTAATTAAGCTTTGTAGATTTGTTAGGAAATCATTCCTTAGCCATTCTGTATTTTTGCAACCAAGCACATAAAACATATGAAAGACATAAAAACTTACGTAGATAAACATCAAAAACGTTTTCTCGACGAACTTATAGCACTCCTCAAAATTCCTTCTATCAGCGCAGATAAAGCCTATAAAAAGGAGGTGTTTAACACTGCAGACGCCGTAGCAGAACGCCTTAAAGAAGCGGGTTGTGACCTTGTAGAAATTTGTGAAACTCCCGGTTATCCCATTGTCTATGGAGAGCTAATTAAAGACAAAAACCTACCTACCGTCTTGGTTTACGGGCATTATGACGTACAACCGCCAGATCCATTAGACTTGTGGGACAGCGCTCCTTTTGAACCCGTAATCAAAAAAACAGAGCTGCATCCCGATGGAGCTATTTTTGCACGTGGCGCCTGTGATGACAAAGGGCAGATGTATATGCACGTCAAGGCCTTAGAATATATGACGCAGAATGACGACCTGCCGTGTAACGTGAAGTTTATGATCGAAGGCGAAGAAGAAGTAGGTAGCGAAAACCTGGGTTGGTTTATTGCCCGCAATCAGGAAAAGCTAGCCAACGACGTGATCTTGATCTCAGACACAGGAATGATCGCTAAAGATACACCAAGCATCACCACCGGTCTACGCGGACTCAGCTATGTGGAGGTTGAAGTTACCGGGCCTAACCGCGATTTACATAGCGGACTTTAC
Source organism: Leeuwenhoekiella palythoae (assembly GCF_900130045.1). Classification (GTDB taxonomy): domain Bacteria; phylum Bacteroidota; class Bacteroidia; order Flavobacteriales; family Flavobacteriaceae; genus Leeuwenhoekiella; species Leeuwenhoekiella palythoae. The sequence goes on along the minus strand of NZ_FQXT01000002.1, from coordinate 840,513 downwards.
GGCGGTGCGGTGGCAAATCCTATTAACATTTTGACCAAAATGATTGCGTCACTTCACGACGAGAACAACCACATCACCATTCCCGGATTTTACGATAAGGTTGAAGAACTAAGCGCCGAAGAGCGTGCAAAAATGGCTGAAGCTCCTTTTTCACTAGAAAACTATCAGAAGGCGCTTGATATTGATTCGGTTTATGGGGAGGCCGGCTATTCAACTAATGAACGCAACAGCATCAGACCTACGCTCGATGTGAATGGTATTTGGGGTGGTTATATTGGTGAAGGTGCAAAAACCGTAATCGCCAGTAAGGCATATGCAAAAATAAGTATGCGCCTGGTTCCCGATCAGGACTGGAAAGAAATCACCGAACTTTTCAAAAAGCATTTTGAGAGCATTGCACCAAAAGGCGTGCGTGTAAAGGTTAAACCACATCACGGCGGACAAGCCTACGTAACCCCAATAGACAGTTTAGGCTATCAGGCTGCTGAGAAAGCGTACGAAAAAACCTTTGGTAAAACCCCTATCCCACAACGTAGCGGCGGAAGTATTCCAATTGTATCGTTGTTTGAGCGCGAACTCAACAGCAAAACCATTTTAATGGGCTTTGGTCTGGACAGCGATGCGATCCACTCGCCTAACGAGCATTTTGGCGTATGGAATTTCTTTAAAGGCATTGAAACGATTCCGCATTTTTACCACGAGTTTACCAAGCTTAAAATGGCAGAGAAGTAAATTAAAGATTTAGGCGTGACCCCTCGAAAATGCGGGGTCGGGCTTTTGGCAGTCGCTTTTTGCAAAAAAGCAAAAGAGCTCCAACAATGCCTCAATCCCTCACGCAAGGTTTCGGTAATCAGTGTCGGTTTTCAATTTTCGGCACTCAGATCCTTTAAACCTTGACTTGAAATAAAAATGGATCTCGACTGCGCTCGATCTGACATTGAATAACTGTAATACATCAGATTTCTAAACTAAAAAACCCGTATAATGTACGGGTTTTTTAATTTTCAATTTTGAACCTTGAATTCTAAATCCTTATCTGTGCATATTTCGCTTGGATAAACATAAACACGGCATAAGCGACAAGACCGAGCGCTACGATACCCATCACAGCAGCGCCAAAATTATCTTGTAAAAAATCAAAAGCAGCTACTTTTCCGCCGGCATCTGCTCCGTTTCCTAAGGCTACTTTGAAAAATAAAAAGGCTAAAATTCCGGAAACGATTCCTCTTGAAGTAAATCCGATTTTCCCGGCACGAATTAGAGCTTTACGCTCTTTTTGACTAAGACTGCTTTCTTTAACGTCTTCTCTAAATTTACCCGAGTAGGCTTTGTAAATTTGAAAAAGTGCTTTTCCTAAAAGACAAAGCGCCACAAAACCGATTATATAAGCTCCGTAAGGTTTTGACATCAAGGTAGAAACCGCAGAATTACCACCAGATCCAGAACTACCGGAAACAATCATTTTAGCAGCTGTAAAGCCTAAAGCTCCGTAGAATATTCCACTTACGATAAAACCGGCGCGTTTTATAAAACCTTTGGCTTCACTCCAAGAAGCCCCGGGACCATTGACCGGCTCATAAATACGATAGAACGCGTAGCCAAATAAACCAATCGCCAAAGCGCCTAACAAAACCTGACCAAAAGGTTGCCCCGCAAGAAATTGTAATGCATTATCACTGCCACTTTTAGAACCGCCTAAATTAAACGCGGCCATTGCAGTTAAAACACCTATTAGTGCATACACCGCACCCTTTGCTACCATCCCTGCTCGGGCAAGTTTTTCTTTTTTATTATTCATCGATTTGGAAATTAGTTAGTTACCGCCAAACTATTGATTGTCGTCAATATCTGCTCCCAATCCGATGTTATAATAAACTAAACGAAGTGCTAAATCTTCTTTACATAATCTGTCACCAAGACGATTTGCTGTCCGTCAACTTTACCTTCAATATATTTTTCATTTTCGTGATCTAGCGAGATTCGGCGTACAGCGGTACCTTGTTTAGCCACCATACTGCTACCCTTGACCTTAAGATCTTTAATCAACACCACAGAATCGCCTGCTTCTAAAACAACACCGTTACTGTCGCGATGTACCAAACCTTTGGTTTCCGTTTCATCAGAAATTCCGGCTTTTGCCCAATCTTTTACAGTTTCTTCCATATACATCATATCTAGCAAATCTTGCGGCCAACCTTCGGCTCTTAGTTGGTGTAGCATACGATAAGCTACGACTTGTACCGCCGGAACCGTGCTCCACATACTGTCGTTTAAACAGCGCCAATGATTGGGGTCTATTGCGGCTTTATCTTCAAGCTGCATGCGACATGTTTCTGAAATAAAAATATGGGTTTGCACCTCGGGTAGATCTGGCGAATTAGGAACCGCATAAATATCAAGATCCTCGGTGCTTCCACTCAATTCACATACATTACCACTACGGTCTCTTAAGTCTTGTTCTAGGCTCATAAATGAAATAATTGTTCAAAACGTAAAAGTACAGCTATTGTAAAAGTTGGCGTTAAGGAATGTATTTAAAAGCATCCAGCTTTTTTATGGTCGCCAATTTGCGGTTAAAAGTGCCTGTACTTCCTAAGCTTTTGCGAATTTCAAGAAGTAAAACCCTGTACATCAATAAAATATTTTACTCTACATTTGTAGAATTAAAATTTATTTCTACATTTGTAGAACACATTCTAAAAATGTAGAAGCTATGAGTCTTTCTAATGCCGAAGAACAATTGATGCAAATTTTATGGAAATTGGATAAAGCCTTTATGAAGGAACTCATAGAAGCCTACCCCGAACCTAAACCGGCAACTACCACTGTGGCCACTTTGCTTAAACGAATGCAAGACAAAGGTTTTGTAGATTATGTGCAATATGGGAGATCGCGAGAATATTTTCCGCTAGTAAAGAAAAACAAGTATTTCTCAAAGCAAGTCAATGGAATGATCAAAAATTTCTTCAACGACTCTGCCGCGCAGTTTGCTTCGTTCTTCACGCAAGAAACCGATTTGACGCAGCAAGAATTAGAAGAACTTAAAAAACTGATTGATGAACGCTTAAAATCTCAAAAGTAATGGCAGCCTACCTCATCAAATCTATATTGTGCCTTCTGGTTCTTTGGGGCTTTTATAAAGTAGCTCTAGAGCAAACCGCTGCGCACCACTTTAAACGCTTCTATTTATTGGGAAGTTTGGCAATCTCGGTCGCATTACCCTTAGTCACTTTTAGTTATACGGTTGAAGTTGCACCGCAACCCGTTGGAGCCGAGACCCATTTTGAACCGGCTGCTTTTACAGAAGCTCCAATTACCACACGAACTGCCCAATCAACAAATTGGCTGCTCCTTAGTTTAGCACTCGTTTATGGTGCAGGTGTGCTGCTTTTGGGTTTCCGGTTTTTGTGTAATCTGTTGCGCTTACGCGAAAAGGTGCGCCGTAACGAGCACATCAAAGCGACCTCGCATATCAATGTACTACTGCTAGAACAAGTGGTTCCGCATTCGTTTCTAAAGTATATTTTTCTACCGAAAACCGACTTTAAAAACAACACGCTTCCTGCCGAAGTCTTACACCACGAGCAAGCGCACGTTATTCAAAAACACAGTTGGGACATTCTTCTTATCGAATTTCTTCAGGTCGTGTTTTGGTTCAATCCGGTGTTGATGTTACTTAAAAAAAGTGTGGCGCTCAATCACGAATTTCTGGCAGATCAAGCTGCTCTAGACCAAAATAATAACCTTACTAATTATACCAATCTTTTATTTAACTATTCGGGAGGTGCTCATCACACCGCGTTAAGTAGCCCGATCAATTATTCATTAACTAAAAAACGAATTCTTATGTTATCAAAAACCCGTTCGGTCAAAAAGCTGACCGCCCGTATCGCACTCTTTGTGCCCGTTCTTGCGCTTTGCGTTTATTTCTTTAATCAAGAAATTGTGGCAAAGCCGGTAGTACTAAAAGAGTCTAGTTCTATGTTGGGAAAATGGATTGATCGAAAAAACGAGTTTACGCAATTCACAATCTACAATCAGAATGAACAACTCTGGATGAAGTTTCATAAAGATACTTTTGAATTGAGTCCCGAAGGGAAAAACCTTTATAATTTAGTTTGGAAGAATAAACCAAGTTCAGCTAGTAAAAAGCAGTTATTCTTAAGCTTTAAACCTGAAAACAACGAACTCCTCTTAAATGACAACAGCTTTATTCGCCCTGAAAATACCTATGGAAAAATTTTTACTGGTGATTGGGAGGGTATTGATATTGATCAGAAATTCTATGTACGTTCAGAAAACGGTAGCACCATCTGGACTATAGAAGATCAATTTGGCACAAATAGGTATTATCCAATCTTAACTTCCACAGGGTTTTATTTTACTTATGGCAACAAGGATGTTTACTTTACAGTTGATGGAAATCGTATGACGAGCTCAGAAGGCTTTACTTATAAAAAGGTCAAAGAAGCTCCTAAGCTTATAACGGTATATGTTATAAATAATCGCGTAAGTCTAATTAGCCAGTCAAGTTCAAAAGATAAACTTGTAGAGCATCTGAATGCAATTACAGCAGACTGGTCACCTGAAAGCTACAAAAACTATATCCTTGATGTAAAAGCACAGGACGGAATGAATCGATTTCTTAAAGAACTGAATAAGGAATTTCTAAAGACTAATCTATACAAAATCAATTCATCTCAAGACTTATTGTCTGAAACATCAACCATCCAAACTGAAAAAGTCCTTAACATCACCGTTACCGGCTCTGATGTTTATCTAAATGGAAAGGAAACTACCGTTGAAACTTTTGCAAACGACATTGATGCCTTGAGTAAAAACTGGACCTTAAGCGAAAAGAAAAATTACAGCGTACACGTGCGAACATCAAATCCTGCGGCCAATCTTTGGCAAAAACTACAAGAAGCTTTTGAAACAACTGCATTATATAAGGCTAATCCCAAAGGTTTGGTTCCACCTCCGCCACCACCTGCGCCTGCACCCCCAAAGGCCGGTTCTATTCCTCCGCCTCCACCACCGCCGTCAACTAATTCAATTTTTGAAGAGGTGACCGTACAAGGTCTTCCTGCACCACCACCTCCACCGCCTGCACCTAAAGAAATGGTACGCTTAGCGAAAGACAACATTTACTATAACGACAAAAAGATTTCTGCTGAAAAAGCTCAGGAACTTATTGAGAACAGTGATGCTTATAACTTAATGTTTAATTCTAACAAGGGTAGTCATGTATTGATCATCAAAGACAAGAATTAAAGCGTTCAACACATCGCAGTCGCATCAAAAACTTACCTCTTCTGGGGTAAGTTTTTTTTATCACAATACTTTCCTACGTTTCAGCGTTTTAGCATTTCACCATTTGCTTTGAATTTTAATTACTAATCGCGACTTTTAACACTCATCAATCATCATATCATGCTTAAAAAATTCTTTATTCTTTGCTCAGGAGCAGACCATGTGCTTCTAGATTCTTGTGCTCCCGGCGAGCAAAATAAATATGCCGGTATTGGCGCTACCGTATTTTTCACTGCGCTAATGGCGTTCATCGCTTCAGGCTATGCATTGTACACGGTTTTTGACAGTATTTCAATGGCAGTAGCTTTTGGTTTTGTCTGGGGATTACTCATCTTTAATTTGGATCGCTTTATTGTTTCCACCATTAAAAAACGGGATAATTTCTTAGACGAATTTCTCCAAGCATTGCCGCGTTTGATTCTTGCCGTAATAATCGCTGTAGTGATCTCAAAACCACTCGAACTTAAAATTTTTGAGAAGGAAATTGATCGTGTGTTATTAGAACAGAAAAACGACCTAACCCTCGCCAATCAAAATCAGATCGCGGACCAATTTACTCCGGCTGTCGCTGCTTTAGATTCCGAAATTGAACAATTAAAAGGCGAAGTCACTACCAAAGAAGCAGAAGTGAATGCGCTCTATGATATTTACATCACAGAAGCCGAAGGTACTTCCGGTACCGGAAAACTAGGTAAAGGTCCGGTTTATCAGGAAAAACGAGAAAAACACGATGCCGCTCTGGCAGAACTGCAACAGTTGAAGCAAACCAATGCTGAAAAGGTCGCTGCACTCGAACTCGAGAAAGACAACCTAGCTGCTGATTACGAAACCCGCGTAACCGAAACCCAGCCCATCATTGATAATTTTGACGGTTTAATGGCGCGTATTGACGCTTTAGAAACCTTGCCTTGGCTCCCATCATTTTTCATCTTTTTACTGTTTCTAGCCATTGAAACCACACCGATTTTTGCCAAGCTTATTTCCCCAAAAGGAGAATACGATCTTAAGCTATCAGATGCTGAAGGCGAACTCAAATCGTGGACGACGCAAAAAGCCAATCAGCGTAAAAACCTTATTGACGCAGACAACGTCATTAATGATAAAGTTTACGGCGACCTTACTGAGGAAGACGAACTCTACAATTACAAGAAGAAAATGGCTCGAGATCTGATGCAAAAACAGCAAGATGCGTTTTACAAGCGGCAGAGTAAATTACTTTAATTAATACTTTAGATCTATCTCCGGTCGCCCGATAAACAAAGCCTTCTCCATAAAGAGAAGGCTTTTAATTTTAGTAAACTACCTTAGGGCAAGCCTCGGAGTATTAAACCCTTTGGCGGCGCCAATAAAACTCCAGCTCTTAAAATCTACGATCAGGATTGTAAACGCTTAGATCTAACGAAGCTTTTTTGCCATCAATGATTTCTGAAACCAAGAGTCCGGTTCCCGGGCCTAAGCTCCATCCCATCATCGCGTGACCTGCGGCGATGGTTAAGTTTTTCCATTTTGAAGGTCTGCCTATGTACGGTAATCCATCTGGAGTTACCGGTCTCAAACCGCATTGGGCTTCGTCTTTTTCCTGCTCGGAGATCACTACATTATTAAAATACCGTGGCACCGCTTCGGCGATCGCTTCAACACGGGTTTTATTGATGTCGTGATTGATTCCAGCGATTTCCATGGTTCCTGCAAAACGCGTAAAACCATTCATAGGCGTTACCGCAACTTTTGCTTCGCACAAGATCGAAGGTAAGGTGATTCCGGTTTCGGTTGTAGAATTGATGCGGTAGCCTTTACCCGCTTGCATCAAAATTTTCAAGCCTAATTTTTTATTCAACTCGCCGGCCCAAGCTCCAGTTGCCAATATCACTTCATCAGCAACAAAAGTCTTTCCTGATGCGGTTTTTACATTAGAAAGCGTACCGCTTGACGAATCAAAACCGGTTACTTTTTCGTTCTTAACAAAGTGGACTCCTTTAGCCTGCAACAGTGTTTTCAGCTCTTCCATAAATTCGCCCGGAGTAGTATGATGATCGCACTCATAAAACGCCGCACCTTTGATATCTAATTTTGCATTAGGCATTTTTTGCTGAACTTCTTCCGCTGAAAGCATACGCGCTGGCAAACCTTCTTTATTGGCTAAAGCCAAAACATGTGCCTCTTCTTCGAGCATATGTTCGGTTTTGCACAACATAAGTAAACCGTCTTTCTTAAGCTGAAAATTGAAATGTTCTTCTTCTTTAATATCTGAATACAAGTCGCGGGACAACAAATTGATATCTCGAATCGCCGGAATGGCTTTAGTAACGTTTTCTTCTGAACACGAATTGTTGAACGCCATCGTCCACTTGAGAAAATCGGCGTTTAAGCACGGTTTAATATACAACGGACTCTTGCTGCTGAACATCCACTTGATGCCTTGTTGCATCACACCGGGAGCCGCTAACGGAATAATATGGCTAGGTGTCAAATACCCGGCATTCACGTAGGATGCACCAGAATCCATACTTCCTTGGTCGATCACCGTTACTTCGTGCCCCGCTTTTTGAAGATAATAAGCCGAAGACAAGCCTATAATTCCACCTCCAATAATCACACATTTTTTGCTCATAGTTAGTCCAGATTAAAGCCCCAAAGGGTTTGTTTGTCTAGTAAGTTCTCGATGAAATAATTCCATCTTTTTTTCTGAAAATAAGTACTGTATTTCCCGGTATAGCCGTGTCGCTGACTCGGGATGATCAACATATCAAATTGCTTATCGGCTTTGATCAAAGCTTCAGCCAATTTAAATGTCGCTGAAGGGTTTACGTTATCATCGATCCCGCCGTGCACCAGCAAGAGTTTTCCCTTTAAATTAGGTGCCATCGTGATGTTTGAAACTTCCTCGTAACGCTCATCAACAGGATATCCCATATACATTTCGGGCCACCAGGCTTTTTCCATTCTAAAATCGTGATCCCCGCTACTCGCCACTGCCACTTTATAAAAATCAGGAAAAGCCAATACCGCATGCGCCGCATCAAAACCACCTGCAGAATGCCCAAAAATCCCCACACGCTCAGCATCTACATAGGCGTACTTTTCACCCAAGTATTTAATAGCATTCACGTGATCGCGCAGATTATCTCCCATATTCATATAAGAAACATCCCGAAAAGCTTTAGATCTTCCCGCTGTTCCTAGGCCATCAATTGCCACCACGATAAAGCCCAAATTAGCCATCGCCTGATTGCTCAACGCCTGACTGAAACTTTTGGGGAAACGCTGTGTATGCGGACCAGTATAGGTTGCATCAATAACCGGATATTTTGTTGAACTGTCAAAGTTTACCGGCTTCCAAAAGGCGCCATAAATAGGAGTTTTGTCATCTTTACCGGTTAATGTAAATACTTCGGGCATCTGCCAGCCTTCCGCTTCAATTTGTGCTGTATTGGCTGTGGTTAGAGTTGCTGTGATCTTTCCATTCTTCTTGCTGCGCAATACCGTTTTTGTAGGTTGATCTACTTTGGAGATCGCGTCTACAAAATAATCAGCATCCTCAAAAAATGTGATCTCGTGATTTGCATTTTCAGGGGTTAGTTCGCTTATTTTTCCTTTTAAAGAAACCCGATACAATTTCTGATGGTACGGATTCATTGCCGCATCTACACCCGAAGCGGTGTAATAAATCACTTTGTCTTTTTCATCGATGTGCACAATATCGTTTACCACAAATTCCCCGTTAGTCAAAGGCGTGATTTTACCGCTATCCTTATTGACTAAATACAACTGCTTCCAACCCTCACGTTCTGAAATCACCACCAGATCATCCCAACCTTCGATCTCGCGATAGTTAAAATTATCAATACTGGTTTGAGTAGATTCTTCATAAAGCGGCTGTACGGTTTCTTCATCAAGATCAACCACTTTTAAAAATTGCTCTTTATAACCGCGAGAACGATAGGAAGCAATCATTTTATGCGGTTCCTTATCTTGAAATTTCAACCAAATCCCATTGACGTGCACTTTTTTAGGAAGGTCGATTGCCAGCTGCTTTTGGCTTTCTACATCAAAAAATACCGGTTTATACGTCACCATCGTCGTGTCTCCCGGAGAACCGCGATAGTAACTTAATAATTTGGGTTTGTATAAACTGTCTATGCTGTAATCCAGCAGGTACATTTTTTCTGCATTGCGCGTATCTACAACTTGCGTCACGAGGTATTTAGAGTCTGGCGACCATTGCACGCCAAAATGCTTAGGGCGCTCGGTTCCTTCGCCTTCTATGATGTCAAACCAGCCAATACTACTCGCATAATCATAACCCTTTTGACCATCGGTCGTTAACTGAATTTCCTCCTCTGTTTGAGCATCACGAATAAATAAATTATGATCTCGGGTAAAGGCGATCCACTTTTTATCTGGAGATGTGGACTCCATTTGATTGCGCCAATCACGAGAATTTTTAAAAGTTTTTTCTTTACTTTCCTCTAAAGATGTTCCATCCCAGGTGAAGCGTGTATTCTCAAATTCAAAGCTTAAGCCATCATTGGTTTTTTCAATTTTTGAGACCGAAAGCTGAGCTGCATCCTTATCTTCATTCAAAATTTCACTTAAAGCTTTTGCTAATTTTGACTGATCAAAAAGCGGTTGTACTTCAAGATTTTTGAAAGAGAGCGTTTTATATTCCTTACCTGCTTCGGTATAGTTCACAAACCAAATCCCCGAATGATCTTCAAATTCAGCTACTGAAGTCGACAGGTTAAAAACCTTTTTATTCCAAAGGTTAGCATATGTATACGCATTGGCTTGCTCATAATCTGCTAAAGTCATTTGCTCTTGGGCAACACTAGAAAAACTGCTGAACAACAGCCCCACAACAAAGAATAAACTGAATTTTACAAACTTCATAAGCTACATATTTATTGGCAACGCCATAAGATTTAATATTCCGAATTTGTATCCTTACAACACTTGAAAACCGAATGCGTAAGGATCTTCGGTATCAATAGTCATTGTATTGTGACCATACACTCTGGCCCAACCTTTTATACTTGGGATCACCGCTTCAAAATCCCCTACTCGGGTGACTTCTTCTACCCGACCTGTAAATTTTGAACCTATAAAACTCTCGTGAATAAAATCGGTATGCGGCTGAATGATCCCTTTGGCATGCAATTGTGCGATACGTGCCGAAGTTCCCGTTCCGCAAGGAGAACGATCGATGGCTTTATCTCCATAAAAAACCGCATTACGCCCCGAAGAAGAAGGATCGAGCGGGTTACCGGTCCACAACATGTGGCTTACGTCACGTATGGTTTCATTTTCAGGATGCACAAAATGATCTTTGTATTTTGCATTAATCTTTTCCCGTAAAATCTTGCTTAGGCTAATGATCTTCGAAGCATTATAATCGTGTACACCACTAAAATTCTCCTGTGGGTCAACGATCGCATAATAATTTCCTCCATAAGAAACATCAAATTTTAAAGTCCCTAATTCATCACAATCTATCGTCAAATCACGAGCAGCCAGATAACTTTTTACGTTGGTCAGTTTTACCCAATCTACCTTTTTACCGGTTTGTTGATATTCAATCTCTACCAAGCCGGCAGGAGCTTCCATTCTGATTTTACCGGGGGTTTTAGGGATGACTAGGCCTTCTTCAATGGCGATGGTAATGGTTCCGATGGTGCCGTGGCCGCACATAGGAAGGCAACCGCTGGTTTCAATAAACAGAATCGCAAAGTCATTTGCCGGGTCGTGCGGCGGAAACAAAATACTCCCGCTCATCATATCGTGACCGCGCGGCTCAAACATTAATCCGGTGCGAATCCAGTCATATTCTTTCAGAAAATGCTGGCGTTTCTCGCTCATGGTTTTGCCCGCTAATGCAGGGCCACCCGTTTTTACCACACGCACAGGGTTACCACAAGTGTGCGCATCTATACATTCAAAAGTGTGTACAGCCATTCTTTAATTCACGTATTATATGTTCTATTTTACTAATGCTTCTTTTGCTTTGCTTATGTACGCATTAACCTGTTCTTCTAAAATGGGTAAAGTCACCGTACCTTCACCTAAGATCACTTCGTGAAACGCACGTATATCAAAGTCTTCTCCCAATTCATTCTTCGCTTTTTCGCGCAGCTCACGTATTTTGAGTTCGCCTATTTTATAACTCAACGCCTGCCCCGGCCAACCGATATAACGATCAGTCTCCGTATTGATCTCGTGGATCGAAAGCGCGGTATTTTGCGACATATAATCTACCACCTCTTGGCGCGACCAACCCATAGCGTGAATCCCCGTGTCTACCACCAAGCGGCACGCCCGCCACATCTCATAGGTAAGCTGCCCAAATTTCTCGTAAGGCGTGCGATAAATTCCCATCTCATCAGCGAGGTATTCGGCGTATAAGCCCCAACCTTCACCGTAAGCAGACAAGTATAAATTGCGTCTAAACTGCGGAATACTATCACTTAACTCTTGGTTGAGCGCTCCTTGAATATGATGTCCCGGTGCGGCCTCATGCGCTGTTAATGCCGGAAGCGTATACAGCGTACGACTGTCTAATTTGTAAGTGTTTACTAAATAATGCCCCGCCTGTGTCCCGTTTATACTACTGCCAGAATATCTTCCGCCTGTGTATTTTGGAGCGATAGCGTCAGGAACTTTGATCACTCCGTAAGGTTGTCTGGGTAACTTGGAGAAAAATGCCGGTAACTCATTATCTACTCGCTTGGCAATATCTCTGGCGTGCATCAACAACGCATCTTCGGTAGTTACAAAAAACTGATCATCAGTGCGTAAAAACTCTAAGAAGTCTGCAAACGAACCTTCAAAATCTACTTCTTCGATGATCTTTTCCATCTCAGCTTTGATGCGCGCAACTTCTTTCAACCCTAATTCGTGAATTGATTGTGCAGTGTAGTCTTTTGAGGTTGTGTAAAAATCAATTCGATTCTGATAGAATTCCTTTCCGCCGGGACGAGAAGAAACACCAATTTCGTCTCGGGTTTGCGGCAAATATTCGGTTTCAAAAAAGGTTTTGATCTTTTTGAAACTCGGTACCACACTATCTGCAATCACTTGCTGCGCCGCATTTAAAAGCGAATCTTTTCGTGCTGCGGAAATACTTTCCGGCAAGGCTAAAAACGGCGAGTAAAAATAGCTTTCGGTAGGATCTTCAACAATATGCGTATTGTAGGTAGACTCGTAGCCGTTGAAAATAATCTTAGGCTGATTGATGCCTTCTTTTAAGCCTTTTCGCATCAGCGCAAATTGACTTTCCGTAAAGTAAGGAATGGCTTTCAACCGGTTTAAATAACCCACAGCCTGCTGATAGCTGTTGATAGGCCGCACCTGATAATTGAGATTCAAATGAAATCCCTGATCGGCTTGTAAAGGGTTAAGATACATCTTATATGTATACTCATCGATCTGATCTTGAAGTATAAACTGAAGTAATTTATACGATATGGTCTCACTTCTATTCAAAGCAGAAGCATCAACCTTTGTGAGCTTATTTAGCAATACTTGAGCAAAATCTGCTCTTTTTTTAGGCACTTCTTCATCATAGCGCCCTAACGGATAATCTTGCCAATTATAATCACGTTGACTTTGATACTCAGTAATGATGCTATCTAGGGAAACAGCATCCTGAGCTGAAACTGAAAGAGTTAAACTTGAAATAATAAAAAGAAGTAAATAGTGTCTCATACGTTTAATTATTTGATTAATAAGATACAGTAGTACTTTAAACTACTGTATCTCTTGTCTAACTCGTACTAGTTGAAGCTATCAAGCTTTACTATAGTTCCCATCAACCTTGCGAAAAATACCTAACGGATTCTCTTCTTTTAAAGCATCTGGAAGTAATTCTTGCGGCCAGTCTTGATACGAAACCGGACGTACCCAACGGTAAATCGCATCGTTACCTACCGAAGTAAATTTGGCATCAGAGGTAGATGGAAATGGCCCACCGTGATGCATTGCAGGACAAACCTCAACACCGGTAGGAACACCATTAAATAAAATTCTACCCACACGCGAACGCAAGGCATCAATCACATCTGTATATGCTGCAACTTCTGAAGTTTCCGCGATAAGCGAACCAGTAAGTTGGCCTTCTAATGCATTTAAAACCTCAAGCAGTTGTGCCTTTGAAGTACAGCTTACCAAAATTGAAAACGGTCCAAAAACTTCTGCATGCAGCATTGTATTCGCTAGAAAATCATCTCCTGTTACTTTTACCAATGCCGGTTTACCATCATTTGCACCTTCTGCTTCTAAAGTAACTGCAAGCACTTCGGTTCCTGCCGCGTCGATCATATTCTGTTTTCCGTTTTCATAAGCCGACTGAATATTAGGATGCAACATGCAATGCGCAGGTTGCTCGCCTAAATGCGCAGCCAGATTCTTACCAAACGTTTCTAATTCGTCTCCTTCAATCCCTAAGATCAAACCGGGATTGGTACAGAATTGTCCTGCGCCAAGATTGATGCTTCCTGCATATTTTTGCGCCCAGCTTTCACCATTGACTTTTAAGGCTTCCGGAAGGATCACCACTGGATTTATACTTCCCATTTCGGCATAAACCGGGATGGGCTCTTCTCTGTTCGCCCCAAGTGCAACTAAGGCTTTCCCCGCTTTTATGCTTCCGGTAAAACCAACACCTTTGATCGCAGGATGCTTAACCAGCTGCTCTCCTACTGCAATTCCTTTACTGTTCAGGTTAGAAAAAACGCCTTCTGGCATTCCTGTTTTCTGCGCTGCTTTGATAATTGCTGAAGAGACCAATTCGCCCGTCGCTGCGTGCATTGGGTGACTTTTCACCACAACCGGGCAACCAGCTGCAAGCGCGCTCGCAGTATCTCCGCCAGCGGTTGAGAACGCAAACGGAAAATTACTTGCCCCAAAAACAGCGACAGGTCCGGTCGCGATTTGCATTTTACGCAAATCAGGTTTTGGTGCAGGAGTACGCTCGGGATTACCGTGATCAATGGTGGCTTGCACCCAATCTCCTTGTTCTAACAAAGAAGCAAACGCATTAAGCTGACCTATAGTTCTACCGCGCTCTCCCATCGCACGACCTTCGGGAAGGCCCGATTCGGTGGTGTAGGTGTCGATCAATTGCTGACCTAAAGCTTCGATCTCTTCGCCAATTGCTCTTAAGAATGTTGCACGTTCTTTATCAGACTTATGTTTATACACTTCAAAAGCTTCCGCAGCTAATTGTGCGGCAGCATCAACTTCGCTCTCGGTAGCTTCGGTAAATTGCCACTCATTCTCAATATTGAGCTTTGGGTTGATCGTTGTATAAGTCGTTTTTCCCTCCGCAGAAATTTTACTTCCTATATAATTCTTTCCTGTAATCATTTGTATCAATTTCTTTTTAATCGCTTAAACTGCCTTAAGCTTGTTTACGCCAAAAGCACCACAGTTGCGGTGCTTTTAATTAAACTATAATTTGTGCTTTAAAAGGTTTTATAAAACCTCAAAAAAAATGAGTCGTCAGCTATTATGTCAAGTCTTGAAAATCGCCAAACCGTTGATAGCTAAACTTAAAATCTAATTTTAAACGAACGCAGCCTCCGACTCATTTTATCCACCAAATAATCTTTTAATTTATATTGAATTACGCCAGCTCTTGCTGCGTATTAAGGCCTTTGTATTCTGGTAAAGTAGGTCTGTTTGCTAAACCTTCTTCAATAATTTTTATCACTTCTTCGCGACGAGTACCAGCTAATGGTAAACGCGGTGCGCGCACGTGCTCAGAACCAATTTTAGTATACACTTCTGCAAGCTTGATATTTTGTACAAGTTGTGCGTCGATATCTAATTCTAAAAGTGGTAAGAACCAGCGATAGATCGCTAAAGCCTCATCAATACGACCTGCTTTTTGTAATTCGTAGATCGCAACCGTCTCAGCAGGGAATGCACAAACCAAACCGGCTACCCAACCGTCTGCGCCCATCAACAAGCTTTCTAACGCCAAAGTATCTACACCGGTCATAATCTTTAAACGATCACCAAAACGGTTTTTAATACGGGTTACATTAGAGATGTCTCGTGTAGATTCTTTCACCGCCTGAATATTTGGCTCTTCAAGCAACTCTTCAAACATATCAAGCGTCACTTCAATCTTATAGTCAACCGGGTTGTTATACACCATAATTGGTAACGACGTACTTTGTGCAACCGCTTTAAAATAAGCGACAACCTCACGATCGCTCGCTTTATAACGCATAGGAGGCAACATCATTAAACCTGCAGCTCCATCTTCTTCTGCTTGTTTTGCTGCAGCAATAGCCCCTTTTGTAGTTTGCTCTGCGATGTTCATCATTACCGGCACAGAACCCGCAACGATCTCAACAGTTTTACGTGTTAAAATACTTTTTTCCTCGTCAGTTAAAGTACTGGCTTCGCCTAGGGTTCCACCTAAAACAATTCCGTGAACGCCAGCATCAAGCTGGGCTTTGATGTTTACCTTAAATAAATCTAAATCCAGTTTATCGTCTGCTGTAAACTTTGTCGTTACTGCGGGCATCACACCCTCCCAATTGATCTGCATCGTTTCTTATGTTTATTATTGATGGTACAAATGTAGCAGGCTTCACTTCCTTTAGTTTTGTAGTATTTAACCAAAACATTGCATATTTTAGCGCAATTACACATTTTCGCTTAA
Organism: Leeuwenhoekiella palythoae; assembly: GCF_900130045.1. GTDB lineage: Bacteria > Bacteroidota > Bacteroidia > Flavobacteriales > Flavobacteriaceae > Leeuwenhoekiella > Leeuwenhoekiella palythoae. Next base: position 824,531 of record NZ_FQXT01000002.1, on the reverse strand, counting down.
AATCAACGTCAAATTCTAACCATTGAAGGTTTTACCATTTAAAATACCGAAGTCTGGCAATAACGCACTAATCCTTCAGGAAGATTTGGAGCCCTTGTTTTATGACAAGCTGCATCAGCATCCTGAAATCCAGATGAGCTATATTCTTTCAGGCACCGGGACGCTTCTTGTGGGCGATACAGTAAGTAGATTTAATCCGGGAGATGTTTTAATATTTGGTGGAAACTTACCGCACGTTTTTAGAAGTGATCCTAATCCCGAAGGACTATCCCATATGCTCACCATATTTTTTAACCGGGAAAGCTTTGGTGCGTCTTTTTTTGAGACCGAAGAATTAAAAGAGTTTGACCTGTTCTTTAAGCAAGCGGCTTCGGGTTTTAGAATTATTGATACGCAGTCACGCTTTAAAAACTACTTTACATCCATAGCCAGCGCACCCAATTTAGAGCGCTTTATGCGTTTTATGCAACTGCTTTATGCCATTTATAGCGCTCCCAAAGAACTGCTTTCTAACTTCACTAAAAACACTAAATATACCGACACCGAAGGGCAGCGTATGAGTAATGTGTTTGACTATTGCCTGAGCAATTTTAAAGAACGTATTAGTCTTGAAGAGATCGCAGACGTTGCGGTGATGAGCCCTACTGCCTTTTGCAGGTTTTTTAAAGAACGCACCAACAAAACCTTTAATCAGTTTCTGTTAGAATTGCGTATCGAGCACGCCTGCCAATTGTTGCGTACTCCAGATTCTGCGGAGTCGATTGCCAGTATTGCCTATGCGTGCGGTTTCAACTCGGTCTCTAATTTCAATAGGTATTTTAAAAAACAAAAAGGTGTGAGCCCGCGCACTTACAAAAGCGCTGAAACTACCGGATAATTTTTGTAACAATCTGAAATTCTGAGCTACTAACACCAAAACTTTTAATTATGAACAAAGGTGTTTTTGCGATGGTTATGAGTATTTCACTTTTTGCTGCAAATCTTATCGCGCTTCATTATTATCAAATTTCAGACTTCTTCTACGGAATAGGTATTGGTATCAGCCTTGGGTTGATGCTTGTCGCCTTAAAAAGGATTGCGCTTCTTAAAGGCTAATTGCAACGATTATTATTAATAATAGTCTTTATGGAAAACTTTTAGATGATACTTAACCTGCTGAATTTCTGTTATAGAAAACTTCTCCCTTTGATTATTATTTGTCTGGCCAACACAGATTTGCAAGCGCAAATTCATCCGGAAAATGAGAGCACCAAATCGAAACTAACTTTTGATCAAAATACCGATTTAACGATCTATGAAAATTTAGGGTTCTTCAGAAAATTTAAAAACACACTTACTTTTTATAATAATAAATTAGAAATGAGTTTCAGCGGAAATCTCGTTGAACAAGGACTTGCTAATTCATTTATCTCACCAGACCTTCAGTTACAGGCAGAACTTGAACTTACTTATAAATTAAGAGATAACCTTTCTATTAATAGTTTTGGGAAGTATATAACTAACCCTTTAAATAACGGCGGTAACGGACAAACGCGTTACAACCCCTTATTTGAACAAAGCGAGATAGGTTTAGAATTCAAAACCGAACTTCAAAAAAATATACAACTAGAAGTTGGCGACAAAATACTCTTAGATAACAACAATTTAAATCTTAAATCTCCGATGCGAGTGTATACTCGATTACTAAAAAAATTCTAGTATTTTATAAAGAATTAAGCTTGCCCCCATCAATAGGAATCTGCGTTCCCGTGATGTATCCCGCGCGATCAGAAGCCAAAAAGGCAACTAGATAGCCGTATTCGGCGGGATCTCCTATACGCTTAACAGGAACCGAAGCTTCTAATTGCTTTAAAATTTCTCCTTCAGAAACACCTTGCTCTTTTGCTTTTTTAGCATTTAGTGAAGTGATATTGAAATAGCCGGTTAAAATACTATTTACAGTAATGCCGAAAGTACCAGCTTCGGTAGCCAGACTTTTTGCCCAAGTCACTACAGCTGCTCGTATAGAATTGGATAATACCAAAAACGAAAGCGGTTCTTTTACAGATACTGAAGCTACATTGATGATACGTCCCCATTGCTTTTCTTTCATTGAAGCTAAAGCAAGTTCTGTAGTAAGCACCACCGTCTTAAACAACAGGTCAAAAGCCTGCTGATAATCTTCAACCTTTTTTTCAAGCGCTGTTCCCGACGGCGGACCTTGTGTATTATTTACCAGAATATCTACTGAATTCTTTACGAAATAAGCTGTAATGTTTGATTTAAACGCAGCATAATCAGTAAAATCAACCTGAAGGATTTGATGCTGCTGACCATTTTCAGTCGAGAGGCTTTGCTTAACGCTTTCTAATTTTTCTAACGAACGCGACATCAAGGTAACCCTCGCACCACTCGCCGCCAATTGCATAGCGATCGCTTTACCAATTCCTGAGGTACTCGCACCAACAAGTGCCTTCTTTCCGCTTAAATCAATATTCATAGTATTACAATTAGTAGTGTTACTTTCCAGCTTTCGATAAAACTGGTCTCGACTGCGCTCGACCTGACACGCATTTTGCTACTTATATTCTTCTCTTGTCGGACTAAACACATCTAGTAATTTACAAGGTGTTAAGGCTTTTCCGCTATGCGAAAGGTGCGGAGCGATCACCACAATATCTCCGGGATGATACACTTTGGTCGTTCCGTCAAGGGTGAACTCAAATTCTCCTTCAATCACGTGCATGATTTGCTCATTCATATGACTGTGCTCGGGTACTTGAGCCCCTTCCTCAACTTCCCAAAATGCGAGTGACGTATTTTGAGTATGTACGAGTTTGCCGTGATATCCCGGCATAATTTCTTTAGGTGCTATTTCTGAAAGTTTATACTGCATCGTATTATTTTTAATCAATGATATTTTAATTCTATATCTCAAGTCTAGTTTCCCCAGATCCTGCTCCACAAGCTCTTCAAAACCTGCTTCATCGCTTCGGGATCTCGTTCTGCTTCTTGTATTTTTAAATCGTCACCCGCAGGAATCAATTGATAACTGAAGACAAAGCGCAAATCTTTTGCATCCAGATCATAAACCCCAAACCGAAGATCATTATAATACAAATCGCCATCACGTTTCTCGATCGCATACCAACCATTTGAAATTTTATCAAGTCGCTCGATAGTTTCCGAATTCCTAAGATCACCTAATAACTGGGGATCTTTAGGTACGTATTTGAAGCTTATAGGTTGGCTATCAAAAAACGAATAATCGCCTAGCAAATACGCATCGCCTACATCAATATTGGCGTGCCACAAAATTGTATTAAACGCTGCCGGTCGCGTATCGATTTGTGTGTATTCAATCTTTTCATTTGCTAAGGCTTCTGTGAATTTCTGATAACTGATTCCTTTAAAAACTAAAGTCAGCACCATATACGCTGAACTTATTATGAGTCCGAGATTATTCCATTTTCGGCGTTTTCTGGAAGCTTTTGGTAAGCGCATTGCGAGAATTAAAAAGATCAAAAATGGCAAGGTATATAGCGGATCGATCACAAATATATTTTGGTACGCCAACCTAAGATCCAACGGCCAAAACAGCTGCGTTCCCCAAGTAGTATGCGCGTCCAAAAGCGGATGCGTCACCAATCCCCAGAAAAAGAGCCAGGACCAATCTTTCCAACCGGCTTGTGCTTTTTTATGTAGTTGCGCCACGAGCCAACCTAAAATGGGCGCCATCACAATACTAAAAATGATAGAATGACTTATTCCTCTGTGAATTTCTATCGCAGTAAGCGGATCGAGAAATTTACCCCAAATAGTATCAAGATCAGGAATTGTACCGGCGATTGCACCGTACAACATCGCTTTGTTGCCCACTTTTTTTCCTAAAACGGCTTCTCCTACCGCAGCACCCAGAACGATTTGCGTCAACGAATCCATCTATGCATCTATAATTTGCATCTTTCTGAGTAAGAAAGACGCGTTCATATTCTGGCAAATCCCTTTCTTAAAGGTGTAGTCAAAAAACAACTCGTCGTTGATGATCAGCGCATCAAAATAATAGTTCTTTACATCGTCGAGTTCGTCTGCAGCTTCACACAAACTCAGGTCGTGCGTAGCGATAATTCCGGTAGAGTTTGAAGCCACCAATTTCTCAATGAATTTTCGGGAGCCGATAGCTTTATCAGTACTGTTGGTTCCTTTTAAAATTTCGTCCAGAATGATAAAATAGGTATCCGTTTTTATCGCATTTACAATAAACTGCAAGCGCTTCAATTCTGAAAAGAAATACGATTCATCATCGGTAAGCGAGTCGCTGGTACGCATACTGGTGATCAATTTTATAGGATCATAAACCGCTTCTTTGGCACAAATAGGAAGCCCTGCATTGCTCATCACAATACTCAGAGACACCGTGCGTAAAAAGGTACTTTTACCAGCCATGTTAGCGCCGGTGATAATAAAGAACTGTTCGCTATCAATATCAAAATCGTTAGCAACCGCCTTCTTAGGATCGAGTAACGGATGCGCCAGCGCTTTTGCAGTTAGCGTATGTTTTCCTTTTTTGATTTCCGCGAAAGCGTAATCGGGATGATTAAAACTGAAATTGGCCAGGCTGTTTTGCGCATCAAAAAATGCAATCACTTCAAACCAGTTGGCAACCTCATCTGCATTCAATGCAATCCAGCGTTCTATGCGATACGATTGCCTTAAATCTGAAAGAAAAAAGGAATTTATAAATACGCCTACTAACATATTAGAGCGCTGATCAAGAATACCCAGCATTTTTGAAAACTGCTCAATTACCGCCGAAGCTTTTGCCTTTTGAGACTTAACCTTATCCTGCTCTTTTTTGAGGTAAACCGACGTAAACTCTTGCTCTTCTAACAACAGCATCAATTTGAAATACTGCTCAAAAGTGGTTTGCGTTTTACCGGCTTTGTCCCAAAGGTCATTTACTTTCTTTACAAAAAACCCGTTAAGGATAAGTCCGGCAAAAAACCAATACAACACCACGGTTCCTGGAATGAGATCAAGATACGCCAACACAAAAAGAATCAGTGAAATGCCGGTAAATATGTTAGGCAGCCACTGCATGATTTTAGGTGCAAAATTGGTGTAGCCTTTAAGCCAGTTTAAAATATGCCGCGTGTCATAATTGACTTTTACCAGCCGCGCCGTAGCTCTAAATTCTTGTCGCCAGTCAGATTGTGTTGCAAGTTCTTTAACCGCTTCCTGTTTCTGCGGAATATCATCGATGTCATTGGCGGTAAGCAAGGCTGCCAATTTTTGCGCTCCACTAGCTAATCCCGTTCTGTTTAAATATTGAAAGAAAGATCCTCGCCCAAAAAGATCAATATCCTGACTAAACTCGTGCCCCGGATCTTTAAACGTATCGCCATCTGGCAAATCATAAAAATCACGATCGAGCACTCGGAGTTCAGTTTCATTAATAGCTATCATCTCCTGTAGAAAATCCCGCTTGTATTTAAGTTGTGAATGCCTCGAAACCAAGAACAGAAACAGGGCGATCTCTGCAACAATAATCGCCAGAATAACGCGCGTGTTTCCCCATAAGAAGTAAATAGCTGCAACACCCATTAAAAACACTGCGAGCCGTATCATACTGCTCGAAAGCAGTAAGGCTTGCATCTTTTTTAGCTGCTCTTGATAAATGGTAATTTTTGAGGTATAGTGGGCTCTGGGATCTTGCTGCATGCGTTAGATTGAAAATGATTAGTGTAAAGCTATATATTCAGAATCAATCCAGCCTTTTTAATTCTTCTTTTAGCTTTTTGGTAAGACTGCTTACGATGAGCTCGTAACTGTGATCAATGAATTCCTGTAGCTCTTTTGTAGTTAATTCCCCATTAAGTACCACAGTATTCCAGTGTTGTTTGTTCATATGGTATCCCGGCAACACACTCTCAGGATATTTTTCTCGTAATAGAACGGCCTCTTCAGGATCGCATTTAAGATTGATGCGCGGCTCACCGTTTTCCCAACTCGTCAAACTGCTTAGCGCAAACATTTTACCCATCACTTTAAATACCAGCGTATCTTTATCAAAAGGAAAATGCTCGGTGGTTCCGAGTTTCTTAAGGCAGTAGGTTCTATAGCATTCGATGTTCATCTTAAAACGGGTAATACATTATATGATCTTCCATCAGATAACCCTTACCGATGTCAAAATCTTCAGAATACATATTTTTAAAACCGTAGTATTCATAAAACGAAGTAGCCTTGTTATCCCGATTAACGTTAAGCGTTACACCAAGGGCTCCCGTTTTTTTAGCTTGCGCGAAAGCAAAATCCATCAAAAATCGTCCGGCTCCGGTTCCCTGTGTTTTGGGCAACACATAGATCTTATCTACTTTAGTGATTGTACCTCTCGTAGTAAGTTTTTCATTTGTATACTGTGGAATGATCGCCAGATACCCACAAGGCGCATCATTACTGTAAAGAATATAAAATATGCTGCCGGTTTCGGTTTGTTTTTTTAATGAAGCGACGCTGTACATCATCTCCATCATATAACTGATCTGCGCTTCAGAAAGAATATCTTTAAAAGTAGCGGGCCAGACCTCATCGACCAGTTGCTTTAAGACCGGCCAGTCTTTTTCTTGAACCTCTTTTACGCTAAATTGCTTTGGACTCATTCTTGTCTTTTAATTGAGGTTTTGTTGCGGTCTCCAAGGCTTTGTAATCCAATTTCCAACCGATGGTTTGCACCAGATTTTCCATCAGAGCGACCGTGCTGAGCGCTTGATTAGATGCTTCGCCAAACAATCCACTTTGTGGAACTTTATCTACAATATGCTGTTTGGCTTCGCGGTTGATTTCGGTGAGATCTGTGGATGTAAAAGGGTTTGCCCAACCTTCCTTCTTATCGTAGTATTTAAAATCCGTTTCTATGCTGAGCAATTCCGGCTGCGGGAAATCGGTTAGAATGATCGTCCTGTTTTTAATATCGGGCTGCATTTTGATTTTGGTCAGATCAAAACCTACATAGGCTTTCGCATCAATAAGCACCAAAGCTTTTTTGCTCCCTAAAAAGAGATTGAGCCATTTATCTTTTACATTCTGGTAGTGATAGATCTCAGAGAAGTCACCTTCCACCGTAATGAATTTACACACGCTGCGTATTTTTTCCATCAAAACCACAGACTGCTCTTGAGCATTTTGCTGCTTTTTAGTTTTGTTGAATCGCGTGAATATAAAATAGGCTACAATGCTTCCTATTGCTAAACCAATGAATAAATATTCCATAAAACAAAGATAAGGCTAGTTGCCAATCTCACCCAAATGCGTAAACTTAAAACCACGCTCATATTTAAGCCCGTAACCCAATATGCGATCAAAAGCAGCGTGCGCAAAAAGAATGATCCCTGCCAACTGTAAATACTCAAAATCTAAAAGAATACCGATTAAGTAAAGTGCAACTCCTAAGCTTTTTAAGTGAAACATATTGTAGCACCAAGCGCCCACTTTAGGACTCACCAAATAGCCTAACATGCCTATATCTGGCACAAAGAATAAACCTATAAACCACCACCAACTTAAGTCCAGAGTAGAAAAGAGGTATACCGCTAGAAGCAGCGCGCCGAGTTCTTCAAGTTTCAGAAGTGTTTTCACCATTAGCTCTCTAAAGTATACAGGATAGGTTTACTTGGCGCAGCATCATTCTCAAAAGAGGCGATCTGCAAATTGAGAATATAGCTACCGTCTTTAACCGTATGAGGCACGTAGATCATTTCGGTGATTGTAGCGTCAAAACGTATTTTTCCCCCGGTATACCACCAGGCCTTATGACTTGCTAAAACACCTTCGTCACGCTCGCGATCTACACTAGGCAGATCTATAAGCAAATGCTTCACGCCACACTCTTTTATGTAAGCGGTTGCATCTGCCATAAGGTAGGGCCAATTAGTATGCGACCATTTTCTGCTTTTTTTACTGCTCGTATTAGGCAACGTGCGTATTACCAGTGCTTCGGGAGTATTTGATGCCAAAGCTTTTGCCACTTGCTTTTTAGTGAACACCAAATCGTCTGCAAAAGACTCCGGCACTAACGTGATCACTTCCGCAGTAAACATAAATGTTTTTAAATGCTCGTTGATGCTGTGTACCTTTTCGGTGATGTGCCCTACACACTCGGTATGTGTGCCGTGCGCGTGCGGATTGAGATATACATTATTAAAATTCACCACAGATCCCTGCTCTACAGCTGCCACCCATTTACCTTCTTTTACCGGTTCTATTTTCGGAGCCTCCAAATACCAGGCAACGGGATTTTCTTCACCGCTAATTACAGGTATGCTCAGGTCTATGGGTTTTGAAAAGTCTACGGAATATTCAGTCTGATTTATAGTAATTTTCGCTTGCATAGGCTTGTTCTGGCTGGTTCACCTGAATAAGTTACTATTTTCGCAGATTGTTACAGTAAAATCTCAGGAAAGATTGAGTATAAATAAGTCACTCGCTAGACCATCACTTAAAAACTTTCCTTTTTTAGTCACCACAATGCGGTCATCATCTAAAAACAATAGATGTTCCTCTATATGCTTTTGCGCTTGCTGCAACACATAGGTTCTAAATTTTAAACCGAAATCCTTCTCGATCTTTTCTAGCGAAACTCCCCAAATCGTGCGCAACCCGGTCATCACATACTCGTTATATTTATCTGTAGTTGAAAGGGTTTCTCGCTCTATCGGAAGCGAATCAGCAGCAATGGCTTTTATGTATTTAGGGTTGTTATTGATATTCCAGCTGCGGGTGTTACCATCGAAGCTGTGCGCCGATGGACCAATCCCCAGATAAGGCTTCCCGGTCCAATACGCCGTGTTATTCTGCGAGAAATAACCCGGTTTTCCAAAATTGGAAAACTCATAATTCTCAAATCCGGCTTGCTCCATTTTTGCGAGCAAAATTTCAAAATGCCGTTGTGCTACCGCATCATCAACCGGTTTTACCACACCTTTCTCAATAAACTTTTGTAACGCCGTATTAGGCTCTACCGTCAATGCATAACTTGATATATGCGGAATACCCAGTGCGAGGGCTTGATCTAGATTCTCTTGCCAGCGTGCATCGCTCATATCAGGCATTCCGTAAATAAGGTCTATCGAAATATTATCAAAATACTGCTTCGCAAGTTGCAAACAACGTAAAGCTTCAGTGGCATTGTGCGCACGATTCATCAACTTGAGATCTTCTTCAAAAAAAGACTGCACCCCAATACTGAGTCGGTTAATGCGAGAAGCTGCAAGCATTATAAGTTTAGCTTCGGTAAGGTCATCAGGATTGGCTTCGAGTGTGATCTCCGGTGCTTCTACTACCTCAAAATGATCGTCAATGGTTTTAAAAATCTGCTGAAGATCTTCAGCGTCTAATAAACTTGGCGTACCACCACCAAAATAAATGGTTTGCAAGGGCCCGCGGATTTCCTCCTTTCGCAGAACCATTTCTTTGCATAACGCATTGACGAGTTCGCTTTTCTTTTTTAACGACGTCGAAAAATGAAAATCGCAATAGTGACACGCCTGTTTGCAAAAAGGAATATGAATGTAAAGCCCCGCCATAACTACTAATCGCTACTTTTTTACACGCTTTTCATTCTGCTTTACAAAAGCCTCCCAACCGGTGTAACTTTTGCCGGCAACGGTTTTCCCAGAGTTGAAATGGTGACACACCGCAGCGGCCAGACCATCTGTACTATCCAAATTTTTAGGTAATGTTTTTAAACCTAAAAGGCTTTGTAGCATTTTTGCTACCTGTTCTTTACTGGAGTTTCCGTTACCGGTAATCGCCATTTTTATTTTTTTAGGAAGATATTCAGTCACCGGAATTTGGCGTGACAAGCCCGCAGCCATCGCGACGCCTTGCGCACGACCCAGTTTTAACATCGACTGTACATTTTTTCCAAAAAACGGCGCTTCGATCGCCATCTCATCAGGATGATAGGTATCAATCAGCTCCACCGTACGTTCAAAAATAAGTTTGAGCTTCACATACGGATCGTCATATTTTTTTAGCATCAACTCGTTAAGCTGCATAAACTGCATCTTTTTATCAACCACTTTGATCAGGCCAAAACCCATAATGGTCGTACCGGGATCGATTCCTAAAATGATTTTTTCTGATTTCAAACGCTAATTTTTTACATCTTTGAAGCTTTCGCAAAGCTAAACATTATAAGCGTGATCCTTGTTGCAGCCTTCATATTCCTATACACAATTCTCATTGCCGCACTTTGTGTTGGTTTTTTTAGATGGAAACCATTTTTACCAGAACAGGTTTCTACTGAAAACGCCACCTGCTTTTCGGTGATTATTCCGTTTAGGAATGAAGCCAAACACCTTCAGGCGTTATTAGAATCTTTAAATAATCTGAATTACAACGACCAACATTTCGAGGTGCTCTTAGTCAACGATGCTTCTACCGATGCTTCTTTAGCAGTGATTGAAGCATTCCAGAACACGAGCAAGTTGCACATAAAAGTTTTAGACAATGAGCGCTTTTCGGCTTCTCCAAAAAAAGACGCGCTTACCAAAGGAATCTCACAAGCCAAATTTGAGTGGATCATTACCACCGATGCAGATTGTACGATTGCTCCCGGCTGGTTAGCTATGTATCATCAGGCTATAATTCAAAAATCTGAATTGCAATTTATCGCCGGACCTGTACTTTTTTCAAATGCAAAAAACAGTCTTCTGGGGAGCTTTCAGCAATTAGATTTTTTAAGTCTGCAAGGCGCGACGATAGGCAGTTTTGGTTTAGGCCAGGCCTTTATGTGTAACGGCGCCAATCTTGCGTTTGCTAAAACCCAATTTCAGCAGTTGAATGGATATCAATATACAGATCACATCGCCAGTGGAGATGATGTATTTTTAATGCAAAAATTCATTAAAAATGATGCTAAGCAGGTAGGTTATCTAAAAACTTCAAAAGCTTTGGTGATCACAGCTCCTCAGCTGCATTTAGCTGCACTGATCGCTCAAAGAAAAAGGTGGGGCGCAAAAGCCAGCGCCTATACCAGTGTCTTTGCCATTTTGACCTCAATAGTTGTTTTCACAGGAAACCTTGCCGTTTTGTTGCTTCCTTTTTATGCTTCAGCAGGGTGGATTTTACTTTTGAAAGTTGGTATTGATGTGGTTCTAATCACACAAACTGCGCGTGAGTTCAATCAAAAAAAACCGCTATGGCATTTGATTTGGGTTGTTTTTGTGTATCCCTTTTTTACAGTGTTTATTGCACTTGCAAGTCAAACAGGAAGCTTTGTATGGAAAGGGCGTACTTTTAAAAAGTGAGATCAGTCCACTTTGACAACCACGGGCATTTTAAAAGCAGTTTTTACAGGAATACCGCGTTTATTTGCTGCGGAAATTTGAGGCAAAGAGTCCAGACTATCTTTAAGCCAGCGTTCTAATTCAGGGAGTTGTAGCGCAATGGTATCTGGTATTTCAGCACGGTCGATATTCAGGTTTCCTACTTCAGAAATACTTAAATACAACCAGATCGTATCGTTTAATTCTGACTCAACGATCACCATTTTGTTGGAAAGCTGTCGTTGAAAGTTAAGTGCCAATTCGGTTTTAAAGCACTGATATCTTGCATTTTGATCTTCTAACGTATCGCAACTCGCAAAAGAGGGATATTCATCCACCTCGCTCATATTGATCGCCTTGAGTTCTTCTTCTGCCAAAACCTCTGAAGACACTTTTTTGGTCTCAAGGTCTTTACAGCCTGTTACGCAAACGGCAATCGCCAAAAGAACTAGAAATCTAAACATGTAAAATCTCGAAAATCTTGCACAAAGATGTGAAAACGTGCGGTATAAAACTAAACAATATCTGTTTTAAAAACGATATCCCAAGCTAAATTCTACGCCTTCGGCCTTTGCGCCGTGTGCTTTTACCGTTACCGCAGCAAAAACATCATCGGTAAAATAACGCTTCAGCCCCAGGCGATTATACAATCGGTTTTCAAACTCGTAAGGATAATAAATATAATACCCCAAATGCGAAACAAACGCAACCTTATTAAAGCGCAGCTCGTGCCCGATAAAAAGCCCAACCCGTTTCCAATCTTCATCGCCGCTCACGCCCAACTCAGGGAACGATGCAGCCTGAAGCTTGATCAGCTCTTTAAAGAAATAGGCAAAAAACACATCTGTACCGGCGACCAGCGTGCTTTTGTGATTGATGCGTTTATCTGCAAATGCTGAAACCACAAAAAATGGAAACTGCCCCTGCCCTACAATATCGCTTTCATTAGCCCCGCCACGCAAAACCAAATTATAATGAACAGGTTCAGTAAATTTTGTACGCTCACCTTCTGGAATATGATCAGGAAATTCCTCGTAATCGAGATTGTAATTGACACCAACGTTAAAGGCAAACGTATTGGTACTATTATTAGGCGCACGCAAGTTTGCATTGCTATAGTGAATGATCGTAAAACCCGTATTCAAGCCAAATCCTTTGTACAAATTCTGCTTGTTGTATTGAAGCGCTATGTACGTTGAGCTAAGTAATTTGGTCCCATAAGCGTTGTTGATGTAATTGGTTTCAGGATCGTACGGGCTGCCGGCAATAGCAACACCCTGACCAATCCTGAAATACGCATTTCGGTTTAAAAAATAGAAATTGAAATGTCCATAGAAGCTTATATTCTCGCCCAGATATTCGTTATGCAGATCCTGATAGGCCATTGAAAATCCCCAATCAGGATAATTATAACGACGCTCCCATTCATTAAATCCGTAAGTTTTTCGGTTGTAACTTAAAATAAAACCTGTAGGATGTCCCGTGATCAAATGATTGATATCAGGATTATGCTCAAGAATGCTTCCATAGAAAAAAGAAGCATCTAGCGAAACCGGCTTTTTTTCTTCAGTAAAATCTAGTTCTTGCGCACTAAGGCCAAAAGAGAACATCAGGACAGCAAGAAAAAGAATTCTCATAAAGCGTTAATCTTCAAAAATTAATCGGCCCGTGTAGCGCTCTTCAACGTCTACTATTGGCGGGCGATTTACTGCGATCACATCACCGGTACCCGTGATAACTCCGGTTAAACTTTGCTGCGGATTCACGATCATTTTATTGGGAGCGCGGTGATAAATATCAATATTCTGAACCACAAAATCCCGACCTTCAAAACGCGGGTTCTCATTTTGAAACCCGAGATTCATATTTTCAGCTTCTCCTGTCATGTAAAACACACTTTTACCATTGGCATCAATGCGTAAATTTTCGGTATCCAGATCTAAGTGAAACTCCCCATTCTTTCGTAAAATCACATCAAGGTTGATCGAAGTATTGCTCACCAAATACAGTTCAGGAAACACTAAAGTCCCGTCGCTGTAAATCTCTCTTGAAGAATTATGACGGATTTCGGTAAGGTTAGGCACGGTTACAAAAACCTCAAAATTGCCATACTCGCGCACCAGATTGCAGCGGTTATCATTGCGCAGCACCAAAACCCCATTTTGCACTTCAATAAGTGCCTCGTTTACCAGATTTTTACCGGTGCGCAACAGCACTTTATACTCCTCGCCCTGTTTGATGTGCACGATCACCTCAGCCTCAGCTCTCAGCTTAGTAAACTCAGGAACTTCGTATTCAACTTCTACCGTCTCGCCAGAAGTCTGAAAGCAATCTTCGGCATTTTCAGAATTACATGAAACAAGCACTATAAACAGCACTAAAATGATCTTTTGCATGTATCAACAACTTTTGTGAGCAAATTACGGCAAAAAGAAGCAGAACCCCGCATTTATATTTTAAGCTCAAAAATAAAATGAGAATATAAACCCGCCTTTTAGGAGATTTATTGAAATTTGGCGCTGTAAATAGTTTTTATTTTGACGAAAAAATTCTACTTCGTTTTAGCCTCGATCTTTATCGTGATGCTCGTGGGCATCAGCCAAGGCGGACTCACAGAAAGCAGTGAAGCTCGCTATGCCGAAATTGGCAGAGAGATGGCATTAAGCAACGATTTTTTGCATCCTAGAATGTTAGGCATAGGCCATTATCATAAACCGCCCGTTACCTATGCGATAACGGCTCTTGGTTATAAGGTCTTTGGTTTTAATGAATTTGGAGCACGCTTTTTTCTAGCGGTCGCATTACTGCTTCAGCTGTTGCTTGTTTATAAAATGGGTAAACTTTGGTTTGAAGATCGCAAAACCGGAATTTTTGCCGCGCTGATCTATTTTACCTTTCCTATAGTACTGGCGAGTGTTTTAAACCTTACAACAGACGCCTATCTCAACACCTTTATTTTATCAAGTATTTACTGCTTTCTTGTTGCTAAACTCAAGAAGAAGAAAGGCTTTTTATATCTGGGCTACGCGCTTCTAGGTATCGCTTTTCTAATCAAAGGTCCGGTGGCATTTTTACCCGTCGCCCTATTTATGATCTGTTATAAAATAAGCACAAAAGAGCCGATAAAACCTTCTAAACACACGGTTTTAGGCATCCTTTTATTATTGGGTATTTCTGCATCTTGGTTTATCGCTATTGTTTTAGAAAAACCTAATCTGCTTGATCATTTTATTGAAGATCAAATCGTAAAACGCAGTGTTGATGCTTCGCAATTTAAACGCAGTAAACCCTTCTGGTATTACCTTGCTTTTGCGCCATTGCTCTGCCTACCTTGGACTGTACCATTTGTTTACGTACTTATCGCAAAGCGGAAGCGCTTAACTTTCACTCCACAACTCAAAACTTTAGGATTTTCCTGTTTAGCGATTCTTCTGGTGTTCTCACTGTTTTCTTCAAAACTCATTTTTTATATTTTACCGCTGTATCCTTTACTGGCGCTATTTTTTGCCGGTGTTTACAAACAGGTCTTAGAACACGAAAAAAACTATTTTCTACTAACTTACAAAGTAGGCTTTGGAATTTTAACCGGAATGGCAATCGAATTGCTCTGTATTCCCACATTTGAATACAAAATTTGGTTTAGCATACTTGCGCTAGCAGCAATAGGAAGCTATTTCTACTGGTGGAATTTTAAAACTAAAGCCTCAAAAAGCACACGGCTCTTTGCCTTAAGTACAGGGGCAACACTCATTTTATTGCTGTTGTATTTCAGTTTTGCACCTCAAAACGAACTCTTATTACGCAGTTTTAAACCGCAATATGCTTTTATCGAAAAGCAAAGAAAGGACACAAAGGATTACAAAGTGATTGTCTACGATTATCGCCTACCTTCTGCGGCATTTTATTTGGGAGATCGCATCGTCACTGTGACCAACACCAATTACGAGTCGTTACGCGATACGCGATTTGAAAGAGATTCTAGCTGGACGCAATCCTACATTGATCTTAGAGATCCAAACAACTATGAGCGTTTTAAAAGCTTACTGAAAGACTCTACAAATATTATAATCACAAAAGATCGCAGGCCTATTCCTGATAGTTTAGAATATCTGACCAAGCATTTTGAGGTTGAAGCATTTGGCGACTGGCGCGTGCACTATTAAAGTCTGATCCCTATCCCAAACTCAACAGCTTCGGCTTTTGCACCGTGAGATTTTAAAGTAATCGCTCCAAAAATATTCTCGGTAAAATGACGCTTGAGTCCGCCTCTAAAATATACGCGGCCCTCAAAATCATAATCGTAATAGGCATAATAACCAAACTGCGTCACGAAAGAGTTTTTATTAAAATGCAATTCGTGCCCTACAAAAACTCCGGCGCGCTTCCAATCTTCATCACCTTTAGTACCATATTGCTGGGCAAAAGCAATGGATTCATACTCGATCTGATCTTTTAAAAACGGACTCAAAAACAGATCGGCTCCTACCATTAAACTGCTTTTATGCGTTATACGCTTATCTAAGAAGGAAGAAACCACCAGAAATGAGCGGCGCCCTAAACCTATGTAATCACTTTCATTAACACCGGTACGCAAGGCTAAATTCCATTTTATGGGCTCAGTATACCGGCTTTTAACTTTAGGAATATATTCCGGGAACTCGTCATCGTCCAATTGGTAATTCAATCCAATATTGAAGGTAAAAGAATTGGTACTCGCATTAGGAGCCCGCACATTTGCGTTAGAGTAATGTACTAGCGTAATCCCTGTTTGCAAGCCAATACGATCAATGATATTAGGCTGCTGATAATTGAGCATCACATATGTTGAACTCAACAAAGTGGATCCGTAGGCATTATTTCTAAAGTTATCGTCAATATCAAAAGGCTTTGTGGTAAAGGCAATTCCTTGTGCAATACGCACCATCAAATGCCTGTTGAGCGCATAAAAATTAAAATGCCCGTACAAACCATAATTCTCTCCTAAATATGGATTCTTCTGATCTTGAGACACAAAAGAAAACCCATAATCAGGATAGTTATAGCGTGCTTCCCAATCATTAAAACCGTAAGTTCTTCGGTTGTAGGCTAAAATAAAACCCGTGGGATGCCCGGTTATAAGATGCGAAATATCTTTATTATGCTCGAGAATGCTTCCGTAGGTATAATTAAGATCAAAACTATAAGGTTTTACTTCTTCCTGGCTGTATACCGAAACAAAACACAATAAGGCAACAATAAACTTGTAATTCATTCTCTAAAAGATATCCGGCAAATGTATCAAATATTATGAGTATTCGATCTAAAACAATTCTGAAGCGATCGCTTTAATATTATCGCTTTTACCCATAGAGTAATAATGCAACACCGGCGCACCTCCATCCATCAACTCTTTTGATTGCTGAATCGCCCACTCAATACCCACCTGACGTACATCGGTATTGGTTTTACACGCTTCAACCGCATCGATCAACTCTTGAGGCAGATCTATTTTAAACACCTGCGGAAGCAATTGTAAATGGCGTTTTACCGCAATAGGCTTAATCCCCGGAATGATAGGAATATCAATACCTTCTGCACGTACCAGATCTACAAATTCGAAGTATTTTTTATTGTCAAAAAACATTTGAGTAACCACGTATTCTGCACCAGCCTCTACTTTTTGCTTCAGTCGTTTGAGATCTGTTTTTAGAGAAGGAGCTTCCAGATGTTTCTCAGGATACCCTGCAACACCAATGCAAAAATCAGAACAGTCTGAAGTTTCCACCATCCCGTTAAGGTAGCGGCCTTTATTCATCTCAGCAATTTGCTCTACCAAGCCTAATGCATACTCGTGACCGCCCGGCGTAGGCTTAAAATATTGCTCCTCACGCATAGCATCACCACGTAACGCCATAAGGTTGTGAATGCCTAAATAGTGACAATCTACCAGCAGATACTCGGTTTCTTCTTTAGTAAAACCACCGCATAACACGTGGGGCACAGTGTCAACATTGTACTTATGCTTGATCGAGGCACAAATACCAATAGTTCCCGGGCGCATACGGGTCACTTTTTTATCTAAAAGGCCGTCTTTCTCAATATACACAAACTCTTCGCGAGACGTGGTAACATCAATAAAGGGAGGTTTAAACTCCATCAACGGATCAATATTGTTATAAAGTTCTTGTATGCTTTTTCCTTTTCTAGGCGGAATCAACTCAAAGCTGAATAACGTCTTCCCGTTTGCGTTTTTTATGTGGTCTGTAATTTTCATAAGCATCTACCTGGTACACTTCAACGTGTTTTCAGGTTTTGTTTTGGTTGTATTAGTTGTTTTGGTTAATCGTCAGAAATATTAGGGTTGAGCCATTTTTCTGCGAGGCGTGTTTCAATATTTTTCCGATTTGCGAAATCACTTACTTGGTCCATTTTAATTTTCCCCAGCCCGAAATAACGCGCCTGCGGATTCGCAAAATAATACCCACTCACCGAAGCTGCCGGCCACATAGCCAAGCTTTCGGTCAATTCAACACCTATGGTTTCTTTCACTTGAAGCACATCCCAAATAGTTAGTTTTTCTAAGTGATCAGGACAAGCAGGATACCCCGGCGCAGGACGTATCCCTTTATATTCCTCTTTAATTAACTGATCATTATTTAAGGCTTCATCGCTAGCATAGCCCCAATGCTCCTTACGCACACGTTCGTGCAAGTATTCGGCAAAGGCTTCAGCAAAACGATCGGCCAGCGCTTTTACCATAATACTGTTATAATCGTCGTGTTCCGCCTCATATTTGACAGCCAATTCTTGTGTCCCAAAACCGGCGGTAACACAAAAACAGCCCATATAATCCTGTTTTCCGCTTTCTTTAGGAGCAATAAAATCTGAAAGTGCAATATTGGGTTTTCCGGAAGCCTTTTTGCTTTGTTGTCTCAAGGTTCTGAAAATGAATTTTTCTTCGTTCTCAACTGCGCCAGAAGTGACAATCTCGATATCGTCGTTATTGACCGTATTGGCAGGAAACAGTCCGAAAATTGCTTTAGCCTTCAGTAATTTTTCGTCTAAAATCTTTTTAAGAATCTCCTTTGCATCTGCGAATAATTCTTGTGCTTGAGCGCCCACAACATCGTCTTCCAGAATATCAGGATATTTTCCGTGCAGATCCCAACTGCGGAAAAACGGCGACCAGTCAATATACGGCACAAGTTTATCAAGGTCAAACTCTTCAATAACCTGTATTCCTAATTGATTAGGCTTATACGCTTCAAAAGCATCCCAATCTAACTTCCATTTATTTTCACGCGCCTGCTCGATCGTTAGAAAATCTCGCTTTTTTCCTCGTGTTAAAAAGCGCTCTCTAAATAGCGCGTATTCTTCTTTGATCCCGGCTTTATAGGTTACTGAAGAATCAGGATTGAGCAGATCGCCAACTACGGTAACGGCTCGTGAAGCGTCATTTACGTGAACAACCGACTCCGGATATTCAGGATCGATTTTAACTGCGGTATGCGCTTTACTTGTGGTTGCACCACCAATGAGTAATGGCACTTTAAAGTCTTGACGCTTCATCTCTTTTGCGAGAAAAACCATTTCATCAAGAGAAGGCGTGATCAGGCCACTAAGACCTATGATATCAACATTTTTTTCTTTTGCCGTAGCAATAATTTTTTCCGGCGGAACCATGACGCCAAGATCAATGATCTCATAATTATTGCAGGCCAAAACTACACTTACAATGTTTTTACCTATATCGTGCACATCGCCTTTTACGGTCGCCATCAACACAAGGTTGGACTTCTCTTTTTCTGAAGCCGGCGGCGGGTTTTTCAGCTTTTCTTCTTCGATATACGGCAATAAATAAGCAACGGCTTTTTTCATCACCCGTGCCGATTTTACCACCTGGGGAAGGAACATTTTTCCGTCACCAAAAAGATCACCCACAACGTTCATACCAGTCATCAAGTGCCCTTCGATCACGTGCAAAGGTTTTTCTGAAGCCAGACGGGCTTCTTCTACATCTTCAAGAATATAAGCGTCAATACCTTTTACCAAGGCTCGTGTAATACGATCTTGTAAAGGTTCTTCTCGCCAAGAAAGATCAACGGTTTTTTCTTTGGCCGTTCCTTTTACGCTTTCGGCAAAATCTAAAAGACGCTCAGTTGCATCATCACGACGGTCTAGAATCACATCTTCAACGTGTTCTAAAAGATCTTTAGGAATATCATCATAAACCTCAAGCATCGTAGGATTTACGATACCAATATTCATCCCGGCTTTAATCGCGTGATATAAAAACACGGAGTGCATCGCTTCGCGCACCACGTTATTTCCTCTAAAACTAAAAGAAACATTGCTCACCCCACCACTTACATGGGCGTGCGGCAAGTTTTCTTTCACCCATTTTGTAGCTCTGATAAAGTCAAGAGCGTTGAGGCGGTGTTCCTCCATACCGGTTGCTACCGGAAAAATATTTAAGTCAAAAATGATATCCTCCGGCGGAAAACCAACTTGGTCCACAAGGATGTCATAACTACGCTTAACGATCTCGATACGACGGTCATAATTATCGGCCTGACCTACTTCGTCAAAAGCCATAACGATAACCGCTGCGCCGTAGCGTTTTATTTTTTTTGCGTGATCAATAAATTCAGCCTCACCTTCTTTTAAACTTATAGAATTCACAACACACTTACCTTGTACAACTTGCAAGCCTGCTTCGATAATATCCCATTTTGAACTGTCGATCATAATGGGAACGCGTGAAATATCAGGTTCGGCGGCAATAAGATTTAAGAAAGTCACCATCGCCTTCTTTCCGTCGATAAGTCCGTCGTCCATATTGATATCAATGATCTGCGCACCACCTTCTACCTGATCACGAGCGATATCTAAAGCTTCGTCAAACTTTTCTTCATTAATAAGTCTTAAGAATTTTCTAGATCCAGCGACATTAGTACGCTCTCCAACGTTAACAAAGTTGCTTTCAGGAGTTACAATAAGCGGTTCTAGACCGCTTAATCTTAAGAACCTCGCCGTTTCATTCTTTTTAGCTTTATTCAAATCAGCTTCCATATTCAATCTTAATTCGTATCCGTTCGCTAGGCGTTAGTAGCCTGTGGCAACGGTCTTGGCTTATATTCTTTAACGAGTTGTGCAATCGCACTAATGTGTTCTGGAGTGGTCCCGCAACAACCGCCAATGATGTTGATCAATTGTTTGTCTAGATATTCTTTAATTTGCGCTGCCATTTCCTCTGGAGTCTCATCATATTCTCCAAAAGCATTAGGCAGACCGGCATTAGGATAAGCCGATATCGCAAAATTAGATTTGCCTGAAACCACTTCTAAATATGGTGTGAGTTGCTTTGCCCCTAGAGCGCAGTTGAATCCCACAGACAGTAAAGGAAGGTGACCCACTGAGATCAAAAAAGCCTCAGCAGTTTGCCCGGAAAGGGTGCGCCCGGAAGCATCAGTAATTGTACCGCTGACCATCACCGGAATTTCAATATTACGTTCTTCTTTAATCTCTTCAATCGCGAATAATGCAGCCTTTGCATTAAGCGTATCAAAAACCGTTTCAACCAGAAGAATATCTACGCCGCCATCAATTAAAGCTTTGGCCTGTTGCTTATAAGCAATGCGTAGCTCATCAAACGAAATTGCTCTAAAACCGGGATCATTTACATCTGGAGACATACTCGCAGTTTTATTGGTAGGACCAATAGCTCCTGCTACAAATCGCGGTTTTTCTGGCTCTAGCGCAGTAAACTCAAGCGCTACTTTCTTGGCAATTTTTGCAGATTCAAAATTGAGTTCGTACACAAATTCTTCCATCCCATAATCTGCCATGGCTATGGTGGTACCGCTAAAAGTATTGGTTTCTACAATATCTGCTCCCGCCTCAAAATATTTGGCGTGTACTTGCGCGATCGCATCGGGCTGGGTGATACTCAACATATCATTATTACCCTGTACAGGAGTAGGCCAATCTTTAAAGCGCTCTCCTCTAAAATCTTCTTCGGTGAACTTATAGCGCTGAAGCATGGTTCCCATTGCTCCATCTAAAATTAGAATGCGCTTTTTAAGTTCCTCTTGAATGTTATTCTTACTCATAATCATTTCCTCCAAAAGTCTTTAGACTATTACTAAGGTCTAAAAACACAACTTTCATTCTTGTATAAATCAATACTACTCTAGATCTTAGAGCAGTTTGCAAAATTAGGTTATTAAGAAAGCATATGGAAAGCCGATGAGACTTGTTTTTGTTATCTATCGCTGATGTAGCGTAGAATGTAGCACCTTCTCCAAGAGGAGGGTTGCTAAGGTTTCATCGGGTCTAATCCCTCTACCTTTCTTGATAACAGCAATAAATAATGAACTAGGATGCAAATATTGTAAATCGCATTGACAAAATGCAATTTTAAGAGCATAAATATTGTCATTTTTTAGGTCTGATTTTCGACGAAGAACGCTATAACTACGAGTAAAAAATAACTTGTAAATCTTAACTAAGTTAAAAAAACCAACTAACATTCTGATTTTTAGTAATTTAATTAATGATAATAAAATGTATATTTAAAAGTTAAATTTTGTTTCTTTACACAACCCAAATTCTAAGCTTATGAGCAATACAACTACCTCACAATCATCACGTTTTAAAATCGTTAACTATGAGGATGCCACTCCCGAGGTTCAGGCGATTTATGATGATACCAAACGAACGTTACAATTACCTTTTGTTTTAAATTGGTTTAAATGTCAAGGTTCAAACGCAACATTACTTAATGGAAACTGGACCAAGCTGAAGTCTACCCTGATGATGGGAGATGTGCCTAATGTTTTAAAGCAGCTTATCATCTACAAAGTTTCTAAGGAGCGTAATTGTGAATATTGTGCACATGCACACGGTATTTTTGCCGACAGTATGAGCGCTATGATTTCTGACAACCCTAGTTTTAGAGCGACAGAAGACCTGGAAAGCCCTCTTATTCCAGAAAGCTTTAAAACCGCAATCAAAATCGTGACCAAAGCTGCTTTACACGCTAATCAAATAAGCGATGCAGATTTTAAACAGCTACAAGAAGTAGGCTTTGACGAAGGTGAAATACAAGAGCTTATGGCGCAGGCTGATTTAGTCAATATGCTGAATACCCTTGCCGATGTTTCAGGTATTAAAATTGACAATGAGCTCATGGAAGCTCAGGCCTAATCATCTTTAGTTTTGAATCTTTCGGGCGCAAAGTATCGTATTACTTATGAAGCCTTTTCTAAATTCTCCGGAAACTTAAGTAAAGTTGAGTCGCTAGAAGAATTAGGCAAAATCATAAGTAGGCATTTAAAATATCTGTTTAACTACAAGGTATTTAAAATCATGATTTTACATGAGCAATCTCTTGCGGGGTATACTTTCCTCCCCGGCAAAACGATCACGCATACCCAGCAACAAGATCTTGAACCCTATGAGCGCCTATTGCTTAAGGACAAAATTCCCTTTGTAAATTCAATTGATTCAACAGAATTACCAGAATACCTTAAAGATGTAAAACTCAATAATGGCAATTTATGGGGTTGGTTTTTAGCGTATTCTGAATATCAGATCTGTATTTCTCTTGTCTCTGATGATGACACGTATTTTAGTAGTTCAGACGTAGATATAGTTCATCTTTTAGCCGATAGTGTTGCGTCAAAATACAGGCAAATCAGCCTAAGCGAGATCTTACAACAGAATAATATTCATTTGGAATCACTGGTTACAGAGATCGCTTGTAAAAACAAAGAGATCAAAGCGATTAATGACAATCAACAACTTGTCATTGAAGCACGTACGGAAGAACTTCTACAAAAGAATAAGAAACTTTTTGAACTTTCTAGATTGAATGCGCACGATTTGAGAGAACCCCTAAGCCGCGTTTTAGGCTTACTCGAACTGGCTGAACATTTACCACAAGACGAACTGCGCTCTTCTATATTACCAAAAATCAAAGAAGCCTCCGGGCATTTAGACCAAGTTATACAGCGCGTGGTCACTCAAAGTGAAAAAGAGCTCATCAATATTAAATCATCTCAACCCTAATGACTACAAAGCCCCTAAAAGTGATGCTGGTTGATGATCAGAAAATGGCCAACTTTATCAATAAAAAATTGATAGAGATCAGTGGTTTCTCTAGTCACATTATTGACTACACCATTCCTAATGCAGCGCTCTCAAATTTAGACAAAGACCAACCTGATCTTATATTTCTAGATTTAAACATGCCCGAAATTAACGGCTGGACGTTTTTAGATATTCTTGAAAAAGATGAGCGCCCTACGCGTGTAGTTATCGTCACTTCAAGTACGAGTAGTATTGACAAAGAAAAGGCTCAGAAGTATGCTCGGGTTATTGACTTTTTAACTAAGCCACTTACCAAGAACACCATTCTAAGCCTTAAATCTAAATTGGATCTAGCAGGGTAGACTACTCAATAGCCTGCACAACTGCTTTCTCTGCTTCTTTTCTTGATCCATCAAAACCATCTATACCACTCACCGTAGTATACTTCATCACATAGCGTTTTCCTGGGTTGATAATTTTATAGGCAGATTGACACATCATTGTTGCCTCGTGGAAGCCACATAAAATTAACTTTAATTTACCTGGATACGTATTGACATCACCAATGGCAAAAACACCGGGTATATTGGTTTGATAATCTAAGCTGTTATCTACTACAATAGCATTCTTTTCAATCTCAAGACCCCAGTTTGAAATAGGACCAAGTTTTGGCGAAAGACCAAATAAAGGAATAAAGGCATCTGCTTCTACCGAAATTTGCTCTTCGTTCTTCTCTATTACCACTTCTTTAAGTTCATCTACACCACCAAGACCTACAACCTCAGCCGGCGTGATCAAGTTGATCTTACCAAGCATCTTAAGCTCACGAACTTTTTCAACAGAATCTAAAGCTCCTCTAAATTCATTTCTTCGGTGTACTAAAGTCACCTCTTTTGCGATATCAGCAAGATAGATACTCCAGTCTAATGCAGAATCACCACCTCCGGCAATTACTACTTTTTTATCACGGTATACTTCAGGATCTTTGATCATATAAGCGACCCCTTTATCTTCAAACTCGTGAATATTAGGTATAACCGGCTTACGTGGCTCAAAACTTCCTAAACCACCGGCAATAGCCACTACAGGAGCCTGGTGTTTAGTTCCTTTAGTAGTAGTTACAATAAAACTACCATCTTCTTGTTTTTCTATTGTTTCTGCACGCTCACCCAGTGTAAAACCTGGTTGAAATTGCTTTCCTTGCTCAAGAAGGTTATCTACTAATTCTCCGGCTCCAACTTCTGGAAATCCGGGGATATCATAAATAGGTTTTTTAGGATATATCTCAGCCAATTGTCCGCCAGGTTGTGCCAAGGCATCAATCAAGTGGCACTTCAGTTTTAAAAGTCCGGCTTCAAATACAGTAAATAGTCCGGTTGGTCCCGCTCCAATAATGAGAATGTCTGTTTTAATCATCTTCTTTAATCTTTGAGCCGAAGCTCATCATTCAACTTAAACTTTAATTTTTGGAAATCAATCCTTTTGTAAATTCATTGAGGGTTTCAACTTTCTCTTCAAAATCCCCTTTAATCGTTTTTCTATATTCATTCAAATTTTGAACCAAATCATCAATGTTATCGGGAATGACTTCTTCAAAAAACTGTCTTAAACGCTTTGCTGTCGTTGGCGACTTTCCGTTAGTAGAGATTGCGATTTTCACGTTTCCTTTAGTAACGATTCCGCCCATATAAAAATCACAAAGTTCAGGTACATCTGCGATATTGCAAAGTAAGAACCGCTTTCTAGCCGCTCTATACACACGCTGATTAACCGCAGGGCTATCTGTAGTTGCTATGACCACGTGGCGCTTTTTAAGCATAGAACGCGTAAAGCGTTTCTTTGTGATTTTTACATTAAACTTTTTTGCCATTTCTAGAGTTTCTTCTCTAAAAAAAGGCGCTACCATTTCCACAACCGCATCCGGACTCGATTTTGTCAAAAACGTGAGTTTTTCTAAAGCCACGTTACCTCCACCTACAATGAGAACCTGCAGGTTACGTACTTTTAAAAAAACCGGATAAAGATTATTTCGCTCAGCAGCCATATTATGAGGTTTGCGCAAGTTCTACTTGCAAATTAAGCAATTGGGCTCTATTTCGTACCACCTCCCCAATAACAATAATTGCAGGATTGCTCAACTTTAACTTTTCAACTTCTTCCTGAATGCTATCTATCGTCCCCACAGCAACGCGTTCTTCGGGTGTTGTACCGTTCTGAATGATTGCAACCGGAATATCTTTTTTCCCGCTTTCGCAAAAAAGCTGTGTGATTTCAGGTAGTTTACTCATCCCCATCAAGATAACCACGGTAGCCGAAGACTGCGCCGCAATCTTTACGTCATTAGACAATTTATGATGTCGCGTAGTACCCGTGATTACCCAAAAACTCTCTGAACTCCCCCGTTTAGTAAGAGGTATATTCTGATACGCAGGCACGGCTAGCGAAGAAGAAATCCCAGGAACCATAGCAACTTCGAGTCCGGCTGCTGCGGCAACCTCCATTTCTTCAGCTCCACGGCCGAAAATAAACGGATCTCCACCTTTAAGTCGCACCACGTGACCATGACTTTTAGCTCTGGCAATGATCAAGTCATTGATTTGCTCTTGCTGATAGGCATAACATCCTTTACGCTTTCCAACAAAAATCAATTCTGCGTTGTTAGCATATTCCAACAATTCTGGATTTACCAAAGCGTCATACAGCACCACATCTGCACTTTCGAGCGCGCGAATACCTTTTAAAGTAAACAGCTCTACATCACCGGGTCCTGCTCCAACAACTGTTAATTTTGGATTCTTAATTTGCATGTGCTAATTGATTTTTTCTGAACGCATCTACACGATCAAAAAATGCATTGGCATTAGCGATGTATGCTTCTGCAAATTCCTGTGTAGGCTCATTATTTTGAATTTGGTAAACCAAATCTGCAAATGACGTTTCAGCTTTTAATACCGCATCTTCACCAAAAGTTTTATCAAACTCAGCGATGATATTGGCTTGCGTGTTGGTTTTTACATTTTCAGACAATAGAATTGCTTTTGCCCCATTAACCAGACTTGCATAAGTATGATAAATACTGTCTGCCCAATTCTTACTTTCAAAGGCTTCAATGGCGTTTCCTAGCTTTTCTTTAGCCTCAAGCAGCAAGGTTTGCACAAGATCGATCACGACTCCAGCACATTCTCCTACACCCACTTCCTGAATGTATTTTTCATCATTCCCCCAGTCAACGAAGTCTGATTCTACCAGATTATCAGTTTCAGAAAGGGGCTTTAAGAAATCATAAAAATAACGCTGTCCCTTCTCATCATAATAACTCAAGAAATCCTGACTGCCTGCATTTGCTTTAAAATCATCAAGAATTGCACGTAAGGCTTGTGGCCCACGTTTACTAGGTATCTTGATCACCTTATCTGCAAATCGGCCATCACCATTTCCTAAAACTCCACCACCTAAAAGCACTTGTAGTGCAGGCGCTACCAATTTTTCTGGCGTACGTACAGACATACCTTGAAAACCTATATGAGCCATATTATGCTGACCGCAGGCATTCATACAACCACTAATTTTAATAGTGATCTCTTTATTATTTAAATACTCAGGATATTCTTCTACAAGAACATCTTCAAGCTTATCTGCGATACCGGTACTACTCGCAATCCCTAAGTTACAAGTATCTGTACCGGGACACGCAGTAATATCTGTTGTTGTTTCATATCCCGGACGGGCAAAACCTAGGTTGGCTAGTTGTGAGTAGAAGAATGGAATTGCCCCTTCCGGTATATGTCTTAATAATATATTTTGACGCAGGGTAAGTCGCAGCTCATCTCCCCCGTATTTTTTGATCAATGCCGCTAATGCACGTGCTTTTTCAGTTGAAAAATCACCCAAACGCACTTTGATTCCAATAGCGTATAGACCTTCTTGTTTCTGTTTAAACACGTTGGTTGCTTTCCAAGCTTCATAAGCTTTAACATCCTCAATAATAACTTCCGGGGCTTCGGTTAAAGGTGCTGTAACCGGCTTATCATAAGCCGAAGTATCAATCTCGTAAGTTTTATAGGATAGCGCTTTTTTCTCTTCAGCAACCAAATCCATAAACCCTTCTAAACCGAGGTCTTTAATTAAGAATTTCATACGCGCCTTAAGACGTCTTGAACGTTCTCCGTGACGATCAAACACTCGTAATACTCCTTCGATCGTTGGAATAAGTTGGTTTACCGGCAAAAATTCGGTTAAAACATCTGCGTGACGTGGCTGGGATCCTAAACCACCCCCAAGCATCACTTTAAAGCCTTTTTCTCCGTCTTTGATTTTTGGAATAAACCCTAAATCGTGAATGAATGCTAAAGCGGTATCATCATCAGTTGACGAAAAAGACATTTTAAACTTTCGCCCCATTTCTTGACAAATAGGATTTCTCAAGAAAAACTGAAAAGTAGCGTGTGCATAAGGCGTTGCGTCAAAAGCCTCGTCAGGGTTGATTCCTGCATCAGGACTCGCCGTCACATTTCTTACGGTGTTTCCACAAGCTTCACGCAGAGTTACATCGCTCTTTTCAAGTTCTGCCCACAACTCAGGAGTTCTATCTAAACTCACATAGTGAATCTGAATATCCTGACGTGTGGTAATGTGAAGCTTTCCGCGAGAGTACTCATCAGAAACATCAGAAATACGCAACAACTGATCGCTGGTCACCTTTCCGTAAGGCAATTTGATACGTATCATTTGCACGCCTTCTTGACGTTGCCCGTATACTCCACGAGCCAAACGAAGACTTCTAAAACGTTCTTCATCTATCTTCCCATCCTTAAAAAGCTTGATCTTGCGTTCTAGCTCAATAATGTCGCGTTCTACAACCGGATTTTCTATTTCTGTTCTGAAGCTTTGCATAGCTTGTATTTTTTTATTTATTTCATTTTAATCCTATCGGAAAAATAGGATTTAGGTAAAAAAACTATTTAAACTGAATCCCGCACTCTAAGTTTGACTTTGGTTTTGTTGGGTCAAAATAAATGAACTCATTAGGCAAATTATGTTGACTTAAATAAGCTCTCAACTCTGTATCTGACCAATAATAAAATGGACTTACTTTTAAAATTCCATCATTTGTAAGGCTCAGTATATCTAAAGTGTCTCGATAAGCTGTTTGACCCCTTCTAATATTTGTAAACCACACATCAGGATTATGTTCGGTCAAGGCTCGCTTAAAAGGCTCCAGTTTTACATCGTTCACAAAACTTTGAAAAGCTTCTCCAGATTCTGAGGGCAATTCATTCTCACTATACCTTTTACTAGGCTGGTACCTTTTTAATTGAATTGGTAACGATTGTTTAATGCGATCAGCAAAACTCAAAGTTTGTTGCGTATTAAAGCCTGTATCGCACCAAATAAGAGGTATCCCATTCTTTTGTTTAGACACGGCGTGTATCAAACTTGCTGAATAAGGCCCAAAATTACTGGTTAAAATTGGCCTTTTTGAACTGCTCAAAATAAACCTAATAATATGCTCGGGACCTTTATCCCTTAGCATTTCATTATATTCATCTAAATGTGCCTTAATATATAGAAGCTGATCGTCAGTCATAACATAATATTTAAATCCTATCGGAATAGTAGGATTATAAAGCAAAAGTATATCTACTTCGCTTCTTGACCAAATCTTTTGGCGTTTTTTTGAAATTTTTAAGTGATTTTCAGCATTTAAGCTAAATCTTCGGAATTACTCAGCAATCAGGTCTGCAAGCGTGTTTTTATTCAATACCGCCAGATTGCTATCTCTCAATTGCACCATCAAACTGTGTACAGAACACGTTGTTTCATCAGGGCAATCATCGCATTTTTCGTAGAAATTGAGGCTTACACAAGGTACCATAGAAACAGGCCCCTCAAGTATACGCATCACTTCAACCATTTTGATTTCTTCAGGTTGTCTGCGCAAATAATAACCGCCGCCTTTACCCTTTTTGCTTCCCAAAAAACCGGCTTTACGCAATGTAAGCATGATACTCTCTAGAAATTTCTGAGAGATATTTTCGCTTTTAGCAATGGCTCCTATCTGCACAGGATCCTCTCCCTTATGCTTAGCAACATAAGCTAATGCTTTTAGGCCATATTTGGTCTTTTTTGATAACACGGCCTAAAAGTATGCAAAATTGTTAGAAATCTATGCGTTCAATGCTTGATCAAGATCGGCGATCACATCTTCTACATGTTCTAGACCGACAGAGCAACGCACCAAACCGTCAGTGATGCCAACTTCAAGACGATCTTCTTCAGCCAGTTTACTATGTGTTGTGGATGCAGGGTGCGTCACAATGGTACGCGTATCACCTAAATTCGCAGAAAGCGAACACATTTTAATTGAGTTTAAAAACTTACGGCCGGCATCGATTCCGCCTTTGACTTCAAAAGCAACGATGTTTCCGCCGTGACGCATTTGTTTTTTAGCCACCTCATACTGCGGATGCGACTTTAAGAACGGATATTTCACCATATTCACTTTGTCGTGCCCTTCTAAAAATTCGGCTACTTTTAACGCATTTTCGCAGTGCCGATCTGCTCTAACATGTAGAGTTTCCAGACTTTTTGAAAGTACCCAAGCGTTGAAAGGAGACAAAGCCGGACCAGTATTGCGTGAAAACAAATAGATCTCTCTGATCAAATCGGCACGACCAACACTCACGCCACCTAACACACGGCCTTGACCATCGATCATCTTTGTTGCAGAATGAATGACGATATCTGCACCAAATTTAATAGGCTGTTGCAAATAAGGGGTTGCAAAACAATTATCAACCACAAAAATGAGGTTGTGCTTTTTCGCAATATTTCCCAAATGCTCAAGATCTAAAACGTCGCAACCCGGGTTTGTAGGTGACTCTACATAAAGAATTTTAGTTTCCGGCTTAATTAGGCTTTCTACTTGATCTACTTCGTCCACTTTGAAATACGAGGTTTCAATATTCCATTTTGGGAGGAATTTTGTAAACAAAGAATGGGTTGAACCAAATACCGATCGGGCCGACACAATGTGATCGCCACTATCAAGCAAGGCAGCAAATGTTGAAAAAACCGCTGCCATCCCCGTTGCAAACGCATAACCGCTTTCGGCTCCTTCCATCTTGCAAATTTTATCTACGAATTCGCTGGTGTTAGGATTGGTAAAACGGCTGTAAATATTACGCTCCTTTTCTTCTGTGAAGGAAGCACGCATATCTTCAGCATCTTCAAATACAAAACTTGAAGTCAAATAAAGTGGCACAGAATGCTCTAAATATTCGCTTCGGTTCAATTGCGTGCGTATCGCTTCGGTTTCAAAATGTTTACTCATTGTATTTAGATGTTAGACTTTAGACGATAGATTTGAGATGACTTTTATGCTCAAATGCGTTGTTTAAAATCTGATATTGTTTTCTTAGTTATTAGGAGGTTCAAAATTCAATAGCTGTCTTACACTTCTTTTCTCTCTACTCTTATTTCTTTATTCTAAAATCTCATGTCTTAGATCTCAAATCTACTCCACTTCTTCCCCGTTTAAAAACACCTTGTAAGTCACTTCAACACCTGCCTGGAGTGTGATAGAAACCGAACAGTATTTTTCAAAACTAAGTTGTGCTGCGCGTAAGGCTTTTGCCGGCGGAATATCACCCTCAAGATACACGTGTACACGCATCGCACTAAAGGGCTTTGCCTGGCCTACCTCTTTGCGGTCTCCCTCAACCTCTACGTGATACGTGTCGATCTCGAGTTTTTGTTTTTTCAAAATCGAAATAATATCGATCGCACTGCAACCGCCAACACCCATCAACAAAAGCTCCATCGGGCTGCTGCCTTTTACTTCATCTACAGTTTTATTATCGATCATTACCGAATTGCCTGAAGCACCTTTAGCTTCAAACAGATAATCGTTGTTTTTACGGTCGAGTGTAACTTTCATTTTATTTATTATTATTTCTATTGCTATTAACTATTCCGTTCTGCGAGTTTTAAAATATCTCCAAAAACACCACGTGCTGTAACTGCTGCACCGGCACCGGCTCCTTGAATCACCAGCGGATTTTCGCCATAAGATTCGGTATAAATCTCAAAAATACTGTCGCTGCCTTTTACCTGGCCTAAAGCGGAGTTTTTTGAAACGGTCACCAATTTTACTTCGAGCGTACCGCCATCTTCCTGAGATAAATCTCCGTAAAGGTCGCCAACATAACGCAGAACTTCGCCTTCTTTTAAGGCTTTTTTACGCGCTTCAAAAACCGGGTCTAACTCTTTTAATCTTCCTAAGAAATCTGAAGCGGCTCCTTCACGCAATGGCTCCGGAATTAAATTTTCGATCTGCACATCGCTAAATTCTTTATGCAAGTCCAGTTCCCGAGCCAAGATCAATAATTTACGACCTACGTCATTTCCGCCCAAATCTTCACGCGGATCAGGCTCTGTAAATCCTTTGTCAATCGCTTCCTGTAGCACCTCTGAAAAAGATTTATCTTCCACAGAAAAGGTATTGAATAAATAACTTAACGAACCACTAAATACACCCTTAATACGTGTAATATTATCTCCGGAAAGATGCAACAACCTAATCGTATCAATCAATGGAAGACCCGCGCCTACGTTGGTTTCATATAAATAGCGCTTATTATTATCATCCAACACCCGACGCAGTTTTTGATAAAAATCAAACTCGACCGTATTGGCGATCTTGTTTGAAGAAACCAGATCAAAACCATTTTTGGCCAGATCAATATAATTTTTGATAAAAGTTGCACTCGCCGTATTATCGATCGCGATCAAGTTAGCCAGATGATTCGCTTTCGCGAAAGCGATAACCTCTTGAATCCCACCTTCTGTAGCTTGAGCATCAAAATCAGTTTTCCAGGATTCTGAAACGCCATCTTTATCGAACAAAATTTTCTTTGAATTGGCTACCGCAAAAATATTAAGCGCGATGCCTTTGCGGTCTTGAATAGCTGCCGCCGAAGCAACGATCTGGTCAATCAAAGTTCCGCCCACCAAGCCGTGACCGAAGATCGCAATATTGATCTTTTTAGCAATCCCAAAAATCTCACCGTGCACCACATTTAAAGCTTTGGTCAATTGCGGTTTGCGCACCACCACACTCACGTTTTTACCAGTCACGGTGTTGTTGAATAATAACGGCACAATTCCGTTTTTTATGAGTTCGCTATACGGTTTATGAAAACTGCTCAAATCCTGACCGACGATCGAAATCACCGCAACTTCGTCTATGATTTCGATACGGTTTACATCCTGATTCTGAAAATCGGCTTCAAACTCAAAACGCAAAGCGGAAATTGCCAATTGCGCTTGTTTTGCTTCAACCACAAGACCAATGCCGCGCTCAGAAGATCCCTGCGCAATGATGCTCACACTCACACCGCTGTTTCCAAGAGCTCTAAAAATACGCGCATCAACACCCACTTTTCCAAGGAGTCCGCGTCCTTCTAAGTTTATCAACGCCATTTCGCTTAAAACAGAAAGCGATTTAATTCCTTCTTTTTCTTCTTGAGCGGTGATCAAAGTTCCGCTGTCATCTGCGTTGAACGTATTTAAAATACGCAACGGAATATTCTTTTCAATTAGTGGAATAATCGTCTTTGCATGCAACACCGAAGTACCAAAATTTGCGAGTTCATTTGCTTCGCTATACGTCAATCGTTCGATCTTCTGCGCTCCCGGAACCAAGTCTGGATTTGCTGTGAAAATTCCGTCAACGTGCGTATAGTTTTGAAGTTCACCGGCATCTAAATAATTAGCAAGCAGAGAAGCGGTATAATTGCTCCCGTTACGGCCCAACGTGGTGGTTTGATTGTTATCATCACTAGCGATAAAACCGGTTACAATATTAACCGTATCGCCGTTATATTTAGTGAAGTGTTTTACCACTTGCTCTTTAGAAAGCTTGTCGTTAGGCTGCGCATTACCAAAAACGCCGTTGGTTTTTATAAGCTTACGCGAATCTGTAAACTGTGCCTTTACACCCTCTTTTTTCAATAAATGCGTCACTGTTTTTACCGAAATCAATTCTCCAAAAGACAGCACCTCATCTTTCACTTTTTTACTGTAATCGCCTAAAAGTGCGACGCCATCAAAAAGACGTTGCAGTTCTGAAAATTCTTCAGTAAGATCAACATCGAAGTCACTTTGTTGATACGACTTGAATGCTTCGATCTGATGTTTATAGGCTTGTCCTGAAGCTGCTGCTTCAAGAATCGCTTCCAACTCATCGGTAGCACCGCCACGTGCAGAAAGCACTGCCGCGATATGTTCGCCGTTGGCTACTTTCGATTTAATAATATTTAAAACGGTGTCTAGACCTTTTCCGTTTGCGAGAGATTTTCCACCGAACTTTAAGATCTTCAGCTTTGCCGTATCTTCTCTAAACACAGGATACAACAGCTGCTCGAGTTGCTCAAATTCGATCAAAAAAGCATCGTGACCGTGCACGGAATGAATCTCTCCATAAGTCACATTGTTTTTATGTTGCGCCAGTTGCTTGTAGGTTTCTCTGTTTTCCGCAGGTGTAAAAAACAAATCAGAATCCACACCAATGATATGAATATTCGCCTCAACCGTACTCAGAATTTCATTGAACCCTTCACGACCACGCGTCACATCAATCGTCTTTAAAAGCTGATTCATCAACTTATAAGCAGAAACCTGAAAGCGATCTTTCAGTTTATGGCCATGATGATCTAACCAACTCTCTACATTGAAAATATTGAGATCCTCATTGGTACTGCGCTGAAATTTGTTCTTGAACGATTCCGGTGTGCGGTAACATAGCATCGCATGCATACGCGCATCGTGAACCGGCTGTGAGGAATTATTCAATATCTGTTCTTGAATCTGGCAGTTTGCAATAAGCCAATCGGTAGATTTCCAATCGGAAGCCACAGGAATAAAATGCGCTGTGATTGCCGGCTGAAGCGTGAGCATTTCCCAACCGATTCCGCCTCCCAAGGAACCACCAATAATTGCAAAAAGTGATTCGATCTCAAGAAGCTCTAATCCCTTTAAGAAAACGCGGGCAACATCTTGCGCAACAAATTCTTTATAGTTTTCGATCAAAAAACCATCATAACCATTACCGGGAATGTTGAAGGAAAGTATGCTGTATTTACGCGTATCTATACACTTATCATCGCCTATAATCTCATTCCACCAGCCCTCTGGGCCGCTGACGTGAGAATTACCTGTTAAGGCGTGATTTACCAGAATTACAGGAGCTTCACCCAATTGTTGACCAAAAGTTTCATAGCTCAATTGCAAATCCAATTGATAACCCGATTGGGTTGTAAAATTTTCTATTTTCAGTTTTTGTAACATAATAATCTATCGTGGCTTTAGCCGCAAAACCGAAAAATGAAAGCAAGAAAGTGGTGAGGAAAATATCCTTTTGCGTTATCTATTCTGCAAAAACAGATAGAATGTAGCACCTTCTTTCGAGAGAAAGGGTTGCTAAGGCTTCATCGGGTCTATTCCCTCCGCCTTTCTTGATAACATCTCAGTACGTGTTTGAACTTTGTGAGCGCAAAGATTGCAAAACGTTTTAAAGATATGCAAGTAAAACACGGCAATTTTTTAAAGGGTCATAAAAAATCATAAGATTTCAAAACCCGTTTTGTAATATCTTCTAAAGTTATACATTTGTCCTCTCAAAAGAGGAAAGATTTGACTGATTGCAACCTCTTATGCTGAAACATCAGCGTAAAAAATGCTAAAGGCAGTACCTTACTACCATTTATCAGGCATTCGTCAAATCCTTTTGTATTAAAATTTCATCCCACTGGCGGGAATCAAAAAAATGCTGAAATGGCTTACCTATTTACCTCAGAAAGTGTGTCTGAAGGACACCCTGATAAAATCGCAGATCAAATAAGCGATACCTTACTCGATAATTTTTTAGCTTTTGACCCTGAATCAAAAGTTGCTTGCGAAACCCTTGTTACTACCGGCCAGGTGGTGCTTGCGGGAGAAGTAAAAAGCGACACGTACATCGATGTTCAAAACATTGCTCGTGGCGTGATCAACGATATTGGTTACACTAAAGGTGCGTATCAATTTAGTGGCGACAGCTGTGGTGTTATTTCTTTAATTCACGAGCAATCACAAGACATCAATCAAGGGGTTGACCGCGCTTCTAAAGAAGAGCAAGGTGCCGGCGATCAAGGGATGATGTTTGGTTACGCAACCAAAGAGACCGAAAATTATATGCCGCTTGCGCTTGACATTTCGCATCGCATTATGATCGAATTAGCTAAGCTGCGTAGAGAAAATAAAGACATCACTTATCTGCGACCTGATGCAAAAGCACAGGTAACGATAGAATATTCTGATGATAACGTGCCTCAAAAAATCGTAGCTATTGTAGTTTCTACGCAGCACGATGAGTTTGATGAGGATGAAAAAATGCTGGCTAAGATCAAGGAGGATATTATTTCGATTTTGATTCCGCGTGTGAAGAATGATCTACATCCGGAGCTTGCTAAGCTTTTTAATGATGATATTGTTTACCACATCAACCCAACCGGAAAGTTTGTAATTGGTGGTCCTCACGGAGATGCCGGACTTACAGGACGTAAGATCATCGTGGACACGTATGGCGGAAAAGGCGCTCACGGTGGTGGTGCATTTTCAGGAAAAGACCCTAGTAAAGTAGATCGTTCTGCGGCCTATGCATCGAGACATATAGCCAAAAATCTTGTTGCTGCCGGTGTTGCTGATGAAGTATTAGT
Source organism: Leeuwenhoekiella palythoae (assembly GCF_900130045.1). Classification (GTDB taxonomy): domain Bacteria; phylum Bacteroidota; class Bacteroidia; order Flavobacteriales; family Flavobacteriaceae; genus Leeuwenhoekiella; species Leeuwenhoekiella palythoae. The sequence goes on along the minus strand of NZ_FQXT01000002.1, from coordinate 788,392 downwards.
TCAGGTTTCTTACGCGATTGGTGTTGTTAAACCTACTTCGATATTCGTTGATACTTACGGAACTTCTAAAGTTGAATTGAGCAATGGGCAAATCGCTGCAAAAGTACGAGAGCTTTTTGATATGCGTCCTGCGGCGATTGAAGACCGCTTGAAACTTCGTAATCCTATTTATAGAGAGACTGCGGCATACGGGCATATGGGTAAAGATCCTAGAACTATCACTAAGGTTTTTGAAAGTCCGTACAGCGGTCGAATCGAGAAAGAGGTTGAACTTTTTACCTGGGAAAAACTAGACTATGTAGATCAGGTTAAGGAAGCCTTCGGTCTATAGACGTTATCAAAATACTAAACCCTTAAAAATGCCACCTACAACGAGTGGCATTTTTTATTTTTACGGGACACCTAAATGTATACTATGGCACTTTTACTCATCAGAAATAATAAAGATTATCAACCGTGGATCGAGGCTTTACACAAGGCCGATCCTTCCATTGAAGTGGTTACCCCGGAAACTATTAAAGATCCCGCAGATGCGAAGATGGCGATTACCTGGAAAGCACCAAAAGGTAGTTATGCTAAGTATCCCAACTTAAAAGTAATAGGTTCTATGGGAGCCGGTGTTGACCACCTATTTGAAGATGAGTCGCTACCTAAAGATGTAATCCTTACCCGCGTGGTAGACGATAAATTGGCAAGTGATATGCAAGAATTTGTCGCTGCCCTGTGCCTAAATCACATCAGAAATTTAAAAACTTACGCTCGTTTACAGAAAGAAAACACCTGGAAACCTACTGACTATAAGCGCGCAAAAGATGTTACCGTAGGAATTTTAGGCTTCGGCACTTTAGGGCAAGCCGTGGGGACTATGCTGAAAGCAATCGGGTTTAATGTACTTGGCTGGTCTTCTTCAGCAAAAAATGTTGACGGTATTAAAAGCTACACTGAAGATGAACTCGACACTTTTCTTTTAAAATCTGAAATTTTGGTGTGTTTGCTTCCGTTGACAGAAAACACCAAGGGAATTTTGAATAAAGATTTATTCAAAAAACTTCCACAAAGTGCTTACCTCATCAATGTTGCACGCGGCGGTCATCTTGTAGATGATGACTTGATCGAAGCATTAAATAACAAGCAATTAAGCGGAGCTGCGCTAGATGTTTTTCATAACGAACCTTTACCTGAAGAACATCCTTTTTGGCAAACCGAAAATATTATTATCACCCCGCATATTGCAAGTATGAGCAATGCGGCTTCAGTATCTGGTCAGGTAACTGAAAACTACCAACGTATGCAAAACGGGGAGGAATTATTGAACCAAGTTCAGGCTAAAAAGGGATATTAACAAACTCTTAAATCAGGCTTTTTTCCGTTAAAAGCTGCAAAATTCCATTAAAACCGGGTTAAAAACCTCGGTTTCAGACCTCCTTACTGCTACCTTGTACTCACTAAAAATCAAAAATTATGGATCAAGCAAAGTATGATCAAATGGAAACGATGCTTCATAAGTTGGAAGATATTAAGAACAGCCAAGAAAGCATCATTGATAAAATTAACCACGTAATCACAGATCTTTTCCAAAATCCGGACAAGGATCTAGAAAAAGCGATGGAAGATGCGCATCAAAAAGCATCAGACAACGTTGAGAAAATCGCAGAAGCGACAGAAGAGTATCAAATGAAAATGAATAAACTTGAACAAGCGTAACCGTTTGTAGAAATTGAATAAAATTAAAACCCGAAGCCTCACAGCTTCGGGTTTTGTTTTAAACACAATAAACAAAGATAGCTTCCGCTATAAATTATACTTTACCGAAAGCATCACAATACGCGGCATCACAAAATACTCTGTAGTGGTACTGAAGGTTTCATTAAAACTGTCATTATTCAAAGAATCTACATTAAATAAGTTGGTTCCATCCAACCTAAATTCCCATTTACTTTCCGGTTTTTGATAGCGTAAACTGGCCTCAAAAAAGGAATATTCATTTTGTACGGTATCGTCTTTATCATAATAATTGTAATAACTCCAGTCTGCCGTAAGAGTAAATCCGTTTAAGAATTTCACATCCATATTGGCAAACGGGCGGTCTGTATAGAACACGCGATCGCTGTTTCCGTTTTGATAATTATTGATGCTTCGGTTATAACCTACTTCAAAATTGGGTGCGTTTTTAAAATTGGTTTCTACGCTTCCCTGATAATTCTGTGTGAAATTTTGAGATAGTGTAGGTTGCGTATTAATGATGTTATTCAATTCGCTATACGAAACATTCGCACTCAAGTTGGCCTTCCACTTTCTAAAAGTTTTTTGAAAACGCCCATTAGCACTCAACACCTCATCTACAAAATTACTGTTGATAGGCGACGAAGCCTGGTTGATCTGATCTATCGCAGTACTTGTTTTGATCGCATCAACACGCTTGGTATAACTCACGCCACCATTCAGATTGGTGAAGTTGAACATATTAAAATTGAAATAATTCAACCGAGCGGTATGAAAGATCGCATTCTCAATATTTCGGTTACCGCGAAACATCTGATTGTAGTTGTTAAACACATAACCTTCAGCAAAATTATTCACGTCTGTATAATCTGCAGTCATCTGATAATTGAGGCGTAAACTTTCGCTTTGCTTAAACTCGGCGATCGCATAAAGATCAGGTAATAGCTTCCACTCATTCTCGCTGGTTTCAATTCCTAATTGCTCAGAAGCTACATTGTAGTTGTGCAAAGTTACTCCCGGTGTAAAGGTGAAAATCCCGGTTTTAAACTTGTAGTGCGCTCCTAAAAACACATCGCTAAAGCGATAGACAACATCATTATTTAAGCTTGCATCTATGAACTCATTTTGATTTCCGTTATCAAGAATCTGAAAGATAGCCGAGTTGAAATCCTGACGACTTTGGGTAGTTCCTAAAGTTAAATTCAGGTTACTTTTGTCGTTGATCACATAATAGTAATCAATCTTACTGTCCAGTTTATTGGTCTCGATCATTTTATCCTGATTGATATTAAATCGATCCTGATTGGTATCCAAAGGAAGAATCTGTGCAAAAGGTTGCTGCGTCACGATGGCCTGATAGAACGGATCTTCTTTTTGATACAAATGCTGCACAAAACCGGCAAAAATATTCTTCTCATTCAGCGTGTAATACGCGTTAAGGTTTTGATTTAAACTGAACGGATTATTGTCTTTATTCTCGTCGATCGGGTTGTTGGTCACGCCATTCTCATCTGTAAAAACAGAGAGTGCATCGGTCAATTCTTCTTGCTGAGATTTTTTTGCAAGCACATCATAATCCAACTGAAGCTTATCGCTGGGCTTGTATATCGCACTGAATTTTGCCATTCCCAATTGATTGCTTTGATTGCTGTTTTGTGTATTCACCTCGGTCGCACCGGTAGCAATATAGTTGCGTAAGCTACGCTGAATAAAATCGGTTGAATTATCACTGAAGAGTAAAAATCCGCTTAAATCCAACGCATCTGAAGCTTCATAACTGAAGTTTGCCGCGCCAAAATTGGTTTTGATCTCATTGGCTCTATTGTTTTGAGAAACCAAAAATCCGAGTCCGCTGTCTGAAATATTAAATGAAGTTCCGCCACGCGAATTGAAATTTCTGAATCCACCGGTAAAATTGAAGTAATCCCTAAACGTAAACGGCACATCGCCGGTATTGTTAGAATTCCCGATCAAGTTGATGCTTCCTTTGGGGCTGTAGTAAAACAATTTGGCACTGCCCAGATAGCGCGTTTGTTCGCCATCACCGATTCCGCCTTGCAACTCCCCAAACCAGAAATTCTTTTTACCTTCTTTCAGCTTTAGGTTGATTGCGACATTATCTTGATCATTACCCAAACCGCGCATTTGATCTACTTCGTTATAATTTTTAAGCACTTCAACCTTTTTTAGAGCATCAGCAGGAATATTTTTGGTCGCCAATTTAGAATCGCCGTCAAAAAAGTCTTTCCCCTCGATCATTACTTTAGAAACGGTTTGCCCTTCAACCTCGATTTCACCATCATCGGTCACCGTAACCCCGGGAAGTTTTTTAAGTACGTCTCCTAATTTCTGCTCGGTTCCGTTAGTAAAACTATCGGTATTATAAACGATGGTATCACCACGAACCACTACCGGCATTTCGTAAACGATCTCTACATCATCCAGCTGATTTTCGGCAGGATACAAGACAAAATCCAATGAGATGTCATCAGCTCCGGGTGTAATATCAAGTTCTTGCGTAGTAGGCGCCAGCCCCAAAAAGCTCGCTACCAACGAATATTTTGCCCCTGTAGGAAGGTTGAATTGATAGCGACCTTGAGTGTTTGAGATCGCATACGACTCCATCTCTCCGGTATCAGTGCGGGTAGCGATCACATTAGCAAGTTCTAATGGAGTACCAATACTGTCTTTAACCGTACCACTCACACGCACGCTCTGCGCAGAGATTGAAAGGCTAAAGCCCATAACTAAAAATAAAAGGTATTTCATAAAGGTTAGTTGTTGTTTTTAGGTTGAAGTTTGGGTTTTTATCCGCGACCACCGGGACCACGGCGTCTGCCGTTGCCAAAGCGCTCTGCCATTTCTTTAGTTTTCTCGACAACTATTTCTTGATATTCTTCACGAGAAACTTCATCGCCTTTTTTAGGCTTTTCAATAGCAAGACCTTCTTTAGGATTGATCACGATTTTGTTGCATAAGATCACCGTGCGGCCGGCACTCACTTCAAGAATCAACCCTGGAAGTCCCCAATATTCATCAGGACCTTGACTTACGGGAATTTGCGGCGTGTACCAGGCGGTGATCACTTCTTCTTTTGGCGAGGTTGCAGTGGTATCTGCCTCAGCACCGGGACGCGGCGGACGCATAGCCTCAAAAGGACTGGTTTCTATTTTACGTACAGCGGTCGCCTTAAAAGCCGCATACTGGCCAATCATTTTGCTCTCTTTCTCTAACTTCCAATCTAGCTTGTTTAACGTATCTTTTACCAGAAAAGATTTGCCCATCAAGTCGTTTTCACGCGCATAGGTGTCTTCAGCAATGTTTTTATAGATTCCGCCTTGTGCAAAACCACCACCCATAAAACGCATACCACCACCGGCTCCGGGCGCTTCAAGTTTTTCCTCTTCCTCGTAAATAGACTCGTCTTTAGTAAACGTAAGCGTGAAGGTTTTTTCCAGACGGCTTTTCATGCGCTCGGCAAATTGCTTTTTCATTTGCTCGCTCATCTCGCGACCACCAAAGTTTTCAAAATCAAATGATGTTTTAGATTGGTAAGTGGCTACCCCTCCATCAAATTGTTGCGCATTAATCGCACTAGTCATTAAGGCTAGCGCCAAAGCCAGAAATAAAGATTGAAGTTTCATAAGTCAAATAGTTTATCGCTTTTTGACTTCACTACGCTTCAAAGGTTTAACGGTCTAAAAGATTTTATCCACCTATTTTTATGGTAAAGCTTTTACCATCTTCCCGAGTGCTGCTGTTACGCTCAATCCACTCTTTCATCTTCTCATCCTGAATGGTTTTCATTTCGGCTTCGCCTACTACTTTACCATTTTCAGGAGCTTTGATCTCGATTTTTTCTTCGGGATTGAGCACGATCTGATTGCATAAAATTGTTTGGTCTCCGTCTTGCACTTCTAAAATTAAGCCCGGCAATCCCCAATTCATACCAGGACCGTGGCTCACAGGGATTTGCGGCGTATACCATACCGTCACGGTTTTAGTAAACGAAGTGTCTACCGTTTTCATACTTTCTGAAGAAAATGTCTGACTGTTTACCTCCTCGATACGGGTAGCTTTAAAGCAAGTGTAATCCCCAATGGATTTTGTCTCTTTTTCCAGTTTCCACTGAGGTTTTGATAAGCTGTCTTTTACCAAAAAGATTTTTCCCAATACATCTTCTTGACGCTCGTAACGTTGCGCTGCAGTGTTTTTGTAAAGAATATCGCGACTCTGACTTATTTTAATCTGTATGCCGCTAGAAGAAGCCACATCAGGAGCAGCTAGTTTTTCCTCCTCCTTATACAAAGACTCATTACGGTTGAAAGTAAGCGTATAGGTTTTTTCAAATTGTTTTTTGAGTTGGGCTGCAATTTGCTCCTGCATCGCATCGGACATATTTTCTCCATTCATTTTGAGATCGACCTTGCGTCTGCTTTTATAGGTCGCAACCCCTTGAAAGTCCTGTGCCATTAAAGCTTCCGCGAAAGCGAGAAAAAAGACAACGATAGTTAAAAATCTAAAATTCATAACAGTTTGATTTGTGATTGATTACTGAAACAAAGATGCGCAGGAAAAAGATCGAAAAGCGTTAACCAGTGTTAACGAGTGTTAACTGAAAATCCGGCTGTCAATTTTTCGCTCTATTTTTGGTTTATGCAAAATCGAAAATATTCGTACCTCATCTATTTTATAGCAGCTGTGATTGTCGTCACACTTGCAATACAGATTTATTGGAACTATAAAAATTACCAAGCCTCCAGACAGCAACTCATCAACGAAATACAAACCAGCCTTGATTTTGCGATTGACAATTACTACATCGATCTGGCTGAGAAAAATACAATCGGACTTTCCTATGAAGGAAATATTTTAGAAAATAAAGGTCTGGATACCATTACCAAGCGTATTGATATTTCTTCTCAAGGTTTTAAAGGACTAGATAGTCTGAAACCCCAAGATATTCACGATATCAAAATTTTCAAAGGTGTTCAAGCCTTGAATATGGACACGCTTGCTTCAGAATTGAGGGTCTCATTAGATGAGCGCAGAGATGTTGTGAAATCGTTCTTAAACCCGCGTAATACAGACAGTCTTAAAGGCAAGTTTGCCTTAGCGAATCGTATTATTATTTCGATAAGTACTGATTCTATTGAAATTCCTGAAATGAACAACTACATTCAAGAACAGCTCAATCAGAAAAACTTAAGTGTAGATTATGGATATCGCTTTTTAAACAAAAAAGGACTGAAACAGTATTTCAACCTCTCACAAATAGACACTACAAATCTAAAGGCTGAAGCAAAATCAGGCTATTTACCTAACAAGAGTACATTCACATTATTTTACGACAATATTGAACAGGAAGTTTGGAAACGCAATCTTCTAGGAATATTGCTTTCTGCCCTATTAATGACTGCTGTGATCGCGTGCCTCCTGTTTTTACTTAAGATCATCAACCGTCAAAAACAACTTGCCGAAGTTAAAAATGATCTCATCAGCAACATCACACACGAGTTCAAAACGCCTATCGCGACCATAAGTGTCGCGCTCGAGGGAATCAAAAATTTCAATCGTGAAAATGATCCCGTCAAAACCGGCAATTATGTGAATACTTCCACCGCCCAACTCGACAAACTTACGATGATGGTCGAAAAACTTTTAGAAACCGCAACCTTAGATGGTGAAGAGCTCGCACTCAACAAGGAAGAGATCAACCTAAATGAGATCCTAGAAAATTTGGTTCAAAAGCATCAAACGCTCGCGCCTGAGAAAAGTATTCGTTTTACAGCTTTACGAGAAAACAATTGGATCTTGGGTGATGCTTTTCATCTGGATAATGCCCTGAACAATTTACTGGATAATGCCGTGAAATATGGCGGAGATACTATCGAAGTTACCCTGAATTCCCGCAACGGATCTTACAGCATTCTGGTTTCAGATTCCGGCACTTCGTTAAGCAAAGCCGAAGCAAAACAAATCTTTGAGAAGTTCTATCGCGTTCCTAAAGGGAATACGCACGACGTGAAAGGCTTTGGGATCGGACTCTATTACACTCAGAAAATTATTGAAAAACATGGCGGAAGCATCGATGTTTCTGTAACTTCTCAAACCACTTTTAAAATCGACTTGCCCAATGCCTAATACAACTCATTTACTTTTAGCTGAAGACGAAGCTGCACTGGGGCAAATTGTAAAAGAGAGTCTGGAAAGCCGTGAATTCACTGTAGACCTTGCCGAAGATGGCGAAAAAGCGCTAAAACTTTTTGAGCAAAAAAGCTATGATGCTTTGGTACTCGATGTGATGATGCCCAAGAAAGATGGTTTTACACTAGCTAAAGAGATCCGGGCAAAAGATGACAGCATTCCTATAATATTTCTCACGGCAAAATCACAGACTAGCGATGTTGTAGAAGGCTTTAGCATAGGTGGAAATGATTATCTTAAAAAACCTTTCAGTATGGAAGAATTGATCGTGCGCATTCACAATCTGGTCGCGCGTAAAAAACTTCAATCGCAATCTGAAGTGCTAACTTTAGGTGAGTATCAATTTAACTTCCCAAAACAAATCTTACAGTTCCAAACCGAAGAACCGGTTTTACTCACCCACAGGGAAGCGCATTTATTATTTCATCTCATCAAAAACAAAAATCAAGTACTCGATCGCAGCCTCATTCTCAACAAACTTTGGAATTCAGACGATTTCTTCGCAGCACGCAGTATGGATGTGTTTATCTCGAAACTGCGCAAAAAATTATCAAAAGACGAGCGTATTCAAATCATAAACGTGCGAGGTTTTGGTTATAAACTTACGTGTTGATTGCAGGAAACTACCTCAGGCAAGCTCAATATATCTTGGTTAAAAGCAAATTTTCAACTTTGAGTTTAACCTCACAGTGTAAAACCTTTTGGCGGTGCCAAAGTTATAGACCTTTCTAAAACAGCATTATTTTGTATTTTTCAAGAATGCGGAACGTGCTTCTTTTTATCTTCTTTTGTATCTCCACACTATGTGCCCAGGACAGTCTGGAAGTTTCTGCATTACCTTTAGACACTGCTGTATCGCTTAAAGCAGAAACTTTTATCGGTGTTGATTCATATAACAATTTTTATTACGTAAAAGACCGCGCGCTTTATAAAAAGAGCAAAGACAAAACCATTCAGTTTAGTGATTTGCGGCTGGGCGCAATCAGTACTGTAGATCTTTTAAATCCGTTGCTCATTACAGTTTTTTATGCCGAAACGAATACTGCGGTGATTCTCGACAACACCTTGAATGAAATCACCCGAGTTAATTTTAACGCCATCGAAAACTTCAGAAATGTAAGTCACGCACGCACGGCAAGCGATCGCCGACTCTGGATCTTTAATACTGATCTGCAACGTCTGGAACTTTTTGACTATCAAAACAACCGTGTTGACAGCAATTTTACTCCGCAGCCGGATATCGCCGTAGAACTTGCCAGTGATTTTAATACCTGCTGGGTACTTACAGAAAACAATCTATACCATTACAATCAATACGGAAGTTTACTTGAAAAACTTCCTGCGACATCATTAGCAAACATTGCGGTTCTTGATGAAAGTCTCTTCGGTATTCAAGATAAAAAACTATATATCAGAACCAAACAATCGGCTTCATGGCAAGAAATAAAAAACCTTCCGCAAGACACTAAAGCGTTTTATTTGAAAGCAGGAAACCTGTATCTTTACCGCTCAGAAAAAATCTCAACCTACACACTAAAGCTACCTAAATCCTAATCTCATGCACATCGCGATTGCAGGCAATATTGGCGCCGGAAAAACCACTCTCACAAGACTTCTAGCAAAACATTATAACTGGCAACCGCAATATGAAGATGTTGTAGATAATCCTTATCTGGACGATTTTTATAATGAGATGGAGCGCTGGTCTTTTAACCTTCAGATCTACTTCTTAAACAGCCGATTTAGACAATTATTAGAGATTCAAGAAAGCGGCAAAGACATTATTCAAGACCGTACGATCTATGAAGATGCGCATATTTTCGCGCCCAACTTACACGCGATGGGATTGCTTACCAATCGCGATTTTCACAACTACGCCTCGCTTTTTGAACTTATGGAAAGCGTGGTCCAAGGTCCGGACTTGCTTATTTACTTACGCAGCAGCATTCCTAATCTGGTAGCACAGATTCACAAGCGCGGGAGAGAGTATGAGAATTCGATTTCTATCGACTATTTAAGCCGACTAAACGAGCGCTACGAAGCCTGGATTCACGACTACAACAAAGGTAACTTACTTATCATAGATGTAGACAACATCAATTTTGTTGATAATCCTGAAGATCTGGGAGACATCATCAACAAGATCGACGCTGAGATCAACGGACTGTTTTAAGTATCAAATTTCGGGGACTTTCCTCGCAAAAATATATCTCGATTAACGAATACAATTCCTTTCAAAAAAAGGATCGAAAGCCTGCCTGAGCGCAGGCTTTTTTAATTCTGTGTTAAAGCAGTATCGCTTCCTGCCAAACTTCTCTTAAACCTTGATCTATTCCCTCGCAAACGTTTGCTAGCTGCGCTTCTTTCTGCTAATTTGATGTAGTAAATAGAGAAGCGCATTTAAAATGACCAGTGAAACAAGCGAACTTTTAGCTGATTTAGAACCCGGAAAACGCACGATGAGCGATTTGCCATACGGCGGATTTTTAGTTCTTGAACACGACGTCCCTGCATTGCTTATCTATCGAAAAAAACCGAAAGATAAGTCCACTATGCGCCTGGCGCGAACCGGAGCATCCTACCTCATTATCGGTGATTCTCATTTTGAATATTTCCGGGAGTTTATAAAAGAATTGACCACCAAAATGGCCGACAGGTTTGGGTCTTTTATTCTGTTAGAATTATACAAGGGAGAACCCGCAAGCACTGACTTTATCATTAAAGGACCCTCGCATAAATTACCGGCCTCGCTTGAAACGCTGTCTGAAGAACTTTCTGCGATTGACAGTCGCAGGTACGACTTAAAGCTAGGTGCACAAATCAATCACACCAAAAACCGCCAAAAACCCGGCGACGAACCTCTATTTGATATTGATGAATTGAAGGCTGCCGGTGGAACGCTTTTAGGACTCGAATTACCGCCTGTATATTGTAATAAAAGCGGTAAAATGTATCCGTTGTATTTTAGAATGTTCCGCGATAAGTTGGCTAAAGCTATTCAGAAAACGATCTATGAATTTATACGCGTACAAACCACTTCAGACATTCATAGCTATCACAATCTAGGCCGTCGTCGCATACATAAAGAGGTTTTAAAAATTGACCGTCAAATCACTGAAATTCAATCGAGATATCAATTTTTATTGCTGGTAGCACCGGTAAATATTCAGGCATTACGGTACAAGTTCTTTGAAACCAATTTTGAAGAAATCGATACCTATCACTATCGCTTGCTTCCGGTAGATCCTGATTTACTTAAGCGGGAACTTTATAATTTGCGTATAGATGAGATCGATGATCCTTCGCTCTCCTATTTGTATAATGAAAAACGCGAAGAATTAGATAAAGAACTTACGATGCTCAAAGAACGGGGTTCTAAAAACTTCTTTTACAGCAGCATCAGATTATATCAGGGAGTCCCCAGAAATGTTTTAGCCGAAGCCAAACTCATTCTAGAGACCATTCCTGAAAATCACGAAGAGTCTACAGAAAAGACTATTGACGCGCATCAGTTTCAAGAGTTGGCCAAAGTAGAATTTGAATATTTTAAAAAGCAAGCACCCCATTTTGAAAGCAACATCCACATTCGCGACGATGTGAATATCATTATGGTCTCTAATGGCGAATTGTATTTGCCGGCAGATTATAAAATGACGCAAATAGAAGCGCAGGCACTAATTCAGCATGAGTTGGGTACGCACGCACTCACGCATTTTAATGGAAGCCAGCAGCCTTTGAGTCAGCTCTCGGCCGGCTTTGCCGATTATGATGCAACTCAAGAAGGGATTGCGGTACTTTCAGAATATCTGGGCGGCGGTTTAACCGGTAACCGTCTGAGAATTTTGGCCGGGCGTGTGGTCGCCGGTGAAGATCTTATGAACGGAGCCGATTTCAAATCGGTTTTTCATCATCTCTATACCGACTATGGTTTTACAAAAGAGCGCGCCTTCAATATCACCTCTCGAATGTTTCAAGGCGGTGGTTTTCTAAAAGATATCATCTATCTCAAAGGTCTTGTAGAACTCAGGGATTACTTAGGCAATGGTGGCGACTTACAGCCTTTACTTGCAGGAAAATTTGCCCTAAAACACGTAGATATTATAAACGATCTCACGCAACGCAAGTTGCTCAATGCGCCTAAGATTATTCCACGGTATTTTGAGAATACCAACTTCTCAACCAAACTAAACGCCTTTAAAGAAGGCATTACACTATCTAAAATGATCTAATCATGAAAATATGTTTTGTAATAAGTGATGTTGCCACCGAGCCGGTAGGTACTTCAGTAGTATTAATGCGAAAAGCGCATCAGCGCGGCCACGAAGTTTATGTAATGAACGTAGGTGGTTTTAATTTTTATCAGGGTGGGCCCATCAAACTTACCTGTAAAAAAATACCCGAAGATCTAAAGTATAAAACACCTCAAGAATTCTGGGAGCAGGTTCAAGATGAACAATTAGCCTGGACCAAGGCAGATTCTTCTAAAATTGATGTGGTATTTCTGCGGAATAATCCCACCGAAGAAACAGACGACAGACATTGGGCAGAACACTCCGGCATTGCTTTTGGGCGTATGCTGCAAGAGCAAGGAGTTTTGGTGCTCAATGATGCTGATGCTATGTCTAATGCATTTATAGATAAGCTGTATTTTGAAGAATTACCGGCTTCAATCAAGCCCAAAAGTTTAATAACGCGAGATAAAGACGAACTCCTAAAATTCTGGAAAAAGTGTGACAAAAAGATCGTACTCAAACCTCTTGAAGGTTCCGGAGGGCAGAACGTGTATTTGATAGATGAAGAAAAAAAGAATTTCAATCAGATCATCACCAGTTTAACCGAATTGGGCTACGTTATCGCACAAGAATTTTTACCGGAAGTAAGTAAAGGTGATGTGAGAATCATTCTGGTTAACGGTCGCATTCTGGAAGAAAACGGGAAGCTCGCTGTTATACGACGGGTGAACAGTGATAAAACTGAGTTCAGAAGTAACCTCTCGCTAGGCGCGAAAGCAAAACCGGCAAAACTCACCAAGGCTATGGAACATATCGTAGAGATCACAGCGCCTAAATTGATAAAAGATGGGTTTTTCTTTGTAGGTCTAGATGTGGTAGATGATAAATTAATCGAGATCAATGTGCTGAGCCCCGGCGGCTTAGATTACTGTGAAGCTATTGGCCTTCCTGAATTTACAGATCCGGTGATCGAAGCGATAGAGCGTAAAGTAGCTTATAAAAAGCATTACACGCACGGCTTTTCAAACCGCGAATTAGCCTCAATGCACTAAACAGAAATTATGTCTTTAGAAAAAAAATATCCTAGAATTCTGGGGCAATACACAAGCAATAAAGCCGGACCGCTTCTTTTTATAACCGGTGGCGTTCACGGCAATGAGCCCAGTGGCGTTCAAGCGCTGCAAAAAGTCTTTGCTCAATTAAAAAAGGAGCAACCTGAGATCAAAGGTACCGTTGTAGGAGTTTCCGGGAATCATAAAGCGCTGCAAGAAAATGTACGCTACATTGACGAAGACCTCAACCGAACTTGGACAGAAAAAAATATAGCTAGCAAAAAACAAGACTCGCACGAGAAAAAAGAGATGTTTTCTATTATCGAAGTGTTAGAACAGTTTCCGAAAACTGATTTTGAGAAGCGCTATTTTCTGGATTGTCACACGACCTCATCTGCTAGCAAACCGTATATCTCAGTGCAAGAAGTACAAGACAATGATGCTTGGGCGCACCGGTTTCCACCTTATATAATCCGTGGGTTTTCAGATATCGTTTATGGATGTATCGATCATTATCTAAGCCGAATTGGCGTTACCGGTTTTGTCTTTGAAGGCGGTCAACATACAAGCCCAGATGCAGTAAAACATCACGAAGGAATGATCTGGCTTGCGTTATCTAAAGCTTGTGATTTAGATCTAAACACTTTAGAAAAATACCCTGAAGCTGCAACGTATATGGAAGCTATGCGTGCTGAACAGAAGACCTTTGAGATCGAATACCGTCACGAGATCAAAGACGGTGATTCGTTTAAAATGGAACCGGGTTACGAAAACTTTCAACCTATTAAAAAAGGAGAACTGTTAGCCACACACAACGGCTCTGAAGTTAGAAGTGAATGGGACGCTTTTATTTTTATGCCGCTGTATCAAGATCAGGGCAATGACGGCTTTTTTGTAGTGCGCGAAGTGTAATGCTTATTGGATAAGCCCTAATTCCCGAGCGTGCTCTGCTGCGGTTTGACTGTCTTTCACCAAAAGCGCAGGCGTTAGTTCAAAACGTTCTAGAAGTCCGCGTACGCGGAAAACACGCTTTTCGTGATTCACACTACGCAAGTAAATGGCTTTAATACGCTCAGGAAATTCTTCAGCGATCTCGATATAAATATCGGCGTCGTGCTCTCCACTATCTCCAATAAGCACAAATTGCAAATCTGGATAAGTGTTTAAAATATTTCGGATTTCTCTCTGTTTATGAGGTTTTTCGGGTTTTGGGGTTCGGTCAAAAGGCGTTCTAAAATCCCGTAACAAAATGGCTCCTTTAGGAAAATTGTTATGCTTAATGAACGCTTGCAAGTAATGATATAAATTCCACGGACTATTACTCACATAAAACATAGGATTAGAAGCATTGCCCGACTTTCCTAAATGCAGTTGCTTGTAAAAAGACGCCGCTCCTTTAAATGGGGTGCGTTTGCCCACACCGGTAAACAACGTATTAAAAATAACGCGCCATTTTAAAAGTGACGTTACTCCGGTTTTTAAAATGGTATCGTCGATATCGCTGATGACGCCAAATTCCGCTTTGCGAGAAGGGATCAACATCTGCCCCGGAAACCTGTTGTTGTTTTTAATCAGTCGTTTTTGATTTTCATCATCATATGCCAATTCTAGCTGCAACCAACCTTGCTCGTTCGTCAGGTCTTGCAAATCTTTAACCGCTTTATCAAATTTAAAATAGCCCTCAGCATTAGTTTCTACATAGAAAACGCGGTCATCCGGCAGTTTGATCTTCAGCTTTGCAAAGGGTAACTCATCACTTCTAAACTGTTTATACGCATTTTTAAATGCGTTGGCCAGGCCGGTCTTATCCAGATTGACGCCCTCATCTTCTAAGGCTCTACCCAGCAAATACAAATGCTCGTTAGTGCCATAGGTTTGATACCCGTGAATTTGCAAGGGATCTTGGGGGTGTAGTTTAAGTTTTTGTAGAACATCCTTCAGCATATCTTTAAATTAGAAAATCCCGATGAGGTCATCGGGATTTAAAATGATAAAGTTGTCTTAAGGATTCGTTATTCTTTTTCTTCAAATTTTATCTCCTTTACAACATGCTTTTCTGATGCACTATGTGATTTAGTATTGTACTCTGCTATTTGTTTCTTCAGCTCTTCTTCACTGCCCTGAAGTCGTTTTTCGGTAACCTGAAGTTTCCCGTCTATGGTTTTTGTTTCCGTAATTAAAGCGCTGTACAACCCGTTTGATTCTTGTTGCATTTGCACCTCGACCTTAACTTCCTGATTGGTTGCCAAACCTTCTGAATGCCCACCGAGAATCGGGGCGATCACAAGACCTACAAGACAGGTAAGTTTGATCAAAATATTCATAGAAGGCCCTGAAGTATCTTTAAAAGGATCTCCTACAGTATCCCCGGTAACCGCTGCTTTGTGCGCGTCGCTCCCCTTGTATTCTACTTTTCCGTTAATCTCAACTCCTGCTTCAAAAGACTTTTTAGCGTTGTCCCAAGCACCACCGGCATTATTCTGAAAAATCGCCCACATCACACCTGAAACACAAACCCCAGCCATATAGCCTCCAAGAGGTTCTGCCCCAAAAATAAGACCGATAATTATAGGAACGATAATCGTGATCAGTCCGGGAAGAATCATCTCGCGCAAGGCCGCTTGTGTAGAAATTGCGACACACTTGCCGTATTCAGGTTTGCCGGTTCCTTCTAAAATTCCGGGAATTTCTTTAAACTGACGACGGACTTCCTGCACCATTTGCATCGCTGCTTTACCTACAGATTGCATCGCTAACGCTGAAAAAATAACAGGGATCATTCCACCTACAAAAAGCGCAGCCAACACATCAGCTTTAAAAATATTGATTCCGTCGATTCCTGTAAAAGTTACATAAGCCGCAAAAAGCGCTAAAGCCGTCAATGCTGCTGAAGCAATCGCAAAACCTTTACCAACAGCTGCGGTAGTATTCCCCACCGAATCTAAAATATCAGTACGTTCACGCACATGGTCTTCCAGTTCGCTCATTTCGGCAACACCTCCTGCATTATCTGCGATGGGACCAAAAGCGTCTATCGCCAGCTGCATCGCTGTCGTTGCCATCATTGCTGAAGCTGCGAGCGCAACTCCATAAAAGCCGGCTAGCTCATACGAACCATAAATCGCCGCAGCGAATAAAATCACTGATAAAAATGTAGATTTCATTCCGACTGCGAGTCCTGCGATGATATTTGTCGCAGCACCGGTTGAAGAATTCTTAACTATATCAAGCACCGGACCTTTACCTAAACTCGTATAGTGGGCGGTAACCACAGAAATTAGCGCTCCCACCGCAAGGCCAATACAAGCGGACCAAAACACATTTAAAGATGGAATGTCTTTATACCCTTCACCAAAGAATTGCATCGACATCGTTTCAGGTAACATCCAATCGATTAAAAAGTAACTAGCGATTAAGGTTAGCACAATCGCTACCCAATTCCCCATATCTAATGCCTTTTGCACCTGTGATTCTTTGGCCTCGTTATTTTTAATACTCACCAAAAACGTCCCGATGATCGAAGCTAAAATCCCAACTCCCGCAATTACTACAGGTAGTAAAATGGGACCCATATTATTAAACGCATCAGTAAATAGAGCTCCTTGTGACATATCCTGCACGAGATAGTTACCCAATACCATAGCGGCCAAAACAGTAGCCACATAACTCCCAAAAAGGTCTGCACCCATACCGGCAACATCCCCTACGTTATCCCCAACATTATCTGCAATGGTAGCGGGATTTCGCGGATCATCTTCCGGGATACCCGCCTCAACTTTCCCAACAAGGTCTGCTCCTACATCTGCTGCTTTCGTATAAATACCACCACCCACACGCGCGAATAGCGCTATAGATTCGGCACCTAGAGAGAAGCCTGCGAGTGTCTCAAGAACGATGGTCATTTCGTTATAAAAATTTCCACCTTCGGTTAGAAAACTTCCCATCAAGAATAGAAAGATCAAACTCAGTCCTAAAACTGCGAGCCCAGCAACTCCAAGCCCCATTACGGTACCTCCACCAAAACTTACTTTTAGTGCGTTAGGTAAACTGGTTTTTGCAGCTTCGGCAGTACGTGCGTTAGCATCTGTTGCGATACGCATTCCTATATTTCCGGCTAATGCAGAAAAGAACGCCCCGATGATAAAGGCAGGTACAATCAACCAACTTGTCGTAGCTACAACGTTTGAGATAATATATAAAAGAACAGAAGCGATCACCACAAATACCAGAAGCAAGCGGTATTCTGCGGCTAAAAATGCCAGTGCACCTTCTTTAATACTTTTTGAAATGCTTTGCATTTTGTCATTTCCGGCAGGTTGTTTTTTTACCCAAGCCATTTTAATAAACATAAA
Organism: Leeuwenhoekiella palythoae; assembly: GCF_900130045.1. Classification (GTDB taxonomy): domain Bacteria; phylum Bacteroidota; class Bacteroidia; order Flavobacteriales; family Flavobacteriaceae; genus Leeuwenhoekiella; species Leeuwenhoekiella palythoae. The sequence goes on along the minus strand of NZ_FQXT01000002.1, from coordinate 770,827 downwards.
AAGCAAGCCTAATACTGCCAGAACTATTGGCACATAAATAATGTTTGATTCCATAAAAAGTGAATTTATTAAGTCGAACTTATGTAGTGAAATTGATACTACTACATTGATTGCCTTAAATTACAGAAAATAAATCATAAAAAAAGACCGCATATTTGCGGTCTTTTAAAAATTGAAGCGTTTTACTGCTTACTCTATACTTACTTCCTCTTTTGGAACATCGCTATCTGCGTAACGATCGATGCATTGCTTGATGATTTCTTTAGCTTCATTTACATCACCGAAACCTCCTACATCAACTTTCTTTTTTTCAAGGTCTTTGTAAACTTGAAAGAAATGCCCAATCTCTTTGATCAAGTGTGGGTTTAACTCACTAAGATCTGAAATTCTGCTTGCGATAGGATCACTTACCGGCACGCAAATGATTTTCTCATCAGGACCTTTCTCATCGGTCATGTGGAAAACACCAATAGGCTTTACTTCCATAACGCAACCCGGAAAGGTAGGTTCTGTAACCAATACCAAAACATCAAGTGGGTCACCGTCAAGCGCTAGAGTTTCAGGAATGAATCCGTAGTCTGCAGGATACATCATTGAAGAAAAAATCATACGATCGTAGCGTATTTTCTTCAGCTTAAAATCGTACTCATACTTATTACGGCTCCCTTTTGGGATTTCAATTAAAACATCAAATGTCGAAATACTATCTGCTGTCATATTAGTTCTGGCTTTATAGTGTCTATTGTTTTTTAACCTAAATAGGGTGGCAAAAATACTCTAAATGTCAAGCTACCACAAGAAAAACCATTGAAAAGAAGCAACCTACAAAACTTATAACGTTTTCGTCTTTGATTCTTGAAATGAATTTAGATTTTGATTGTAAAATCCTTAGAATGAAAATTCTAAAGCTCCGGTAACCCCAAAACTTCTAGCGTCTGGCGTATCTAGGTAATTCCCTCTAAAGTTAAAATCAATACGCAGCACTTTTAAAATATTACCTACCCCAAAGCTATACTCGTAGTAAGGCTCATCATTGGGCGCTATATATTCAATATTTGATGCATTGATCAGCTGGTTTTCATCAGAAATAGAACCCCAAGCACCGCGGAAGCCAATAATCTCTCTAAGATTCAGCTTTCTCAAAAACGGAATACGGCCAAAAATTCGACCTCCAAAGTTATGCTCTAAATGTAGCGTGGCGTAGGTATCGGTCACAAACTCATAATAGTTCAACTGCGGAAACGTGCCATAAATAGAAAATAAATTCTGATTTCCCGGTACTACACTAAGCAAGCCCAGCGGCACTTCGCCAAAGGTTTTACCTGCTTCAATGGTAGAGCTAAACGTACCCAAACCTCCCATACGCCAAGGTTGGCGATACGACACCTGAAGCTTTTCGTAATCAAAATCACTATTTACAAGGCCCTTAACTCCTTTGGTGTATCCAAAATAAATGGTAGGAAACCATTCATTTGTAACTGTACGTTCTACTCCATATCCTGAAGTATGCTTACCCGGCTCAAAAATACCACTAAGTACAATCTCTGCTTGTTTAACGTCTGATCTTACTTCGGTTTGCGTAAAATCTGTATAATAATCTAGGTTGAATGTAGGCGATGCCGACTCTAAAGTGCGGTATGAAAGATCTCCTCTGATCTTTAAGTTCTTTAAAAATTCGGCTTCAATAGCAAAATTAGCCAGTTTAATGCTCGTGAGTTGGTCATTGTTCCCCACAGTAACTAAGGAAGATGAAGCAAGGTTTCGTCCCAGAACATCCGTTGAAGTGGTTAAACTCGCTGCGATTTGCTCAACGTCTTGACGGTAGCCTCCCGAGACAATCAAACGCGCTTTATGATCTAAAAGCACTTTACCCGAAAGCCCAAACTTGAATTTCTTATCTCTAAACCCATAGGCTCCAAAACCTTCTAATCGCCAGGGATCATTCTGATCAAAATAGGTACGTGCACCGCCTCGTAAACGCAAACCTTCAACATCATTAAAACCAAATGCAGAGAACAATGGACCGATATCAAGATTGGCCTTATCCCACTCATAATACCCGCTTACCATCGCCGAACTTACACTATAAAAAGCTTGGAATTTGGGCACTTTTTGAAGCGAATCGAGCATTACATAGACGCCTTTCTCATCTTTGCTTAAAGGCTCCATCCGGTTTTCATCCCAGAAGGTATCGGGTTGCGTGTACACCGATTCATCGTAACGCGTAACGCGCTCGTCGTAGAAGTCTTCTTCTTTGGGCTTATCAAAAACGTAGTTGTCGTAAAGCGTGGTTCGCTTTCCATAAACTCCGCGGCTTCCTTCTTTTTTCCGCAAAGCGAAATCTGATAAAAAGTAATCTCGGGTAATTAAGAAAACAGAATCATTAAGCACATCATATTCCTGCTCGATATAGATCTCCTTGACCCAGTTGATATTCGCGCTTTTGTTGACCTGCAGGTTAATTTCCTTGATCGCCCAAGTGGTATCATTCACCCAAAAATCACCTTTAAAAGTGAGTTCGTTAGAACGTCGGGGATAATAAATAATGTTGTAGCACCATTTATCTTTTATGTACGAACTGTCAGCAAGCACATAATTATAGGTGTCAATACCCGTGGTAGACAACGGACTCACAAAGCTTTTATCAAAAAACTTCAGGTAATTGTCATATATATTAAACTCATTATACAACTCCTGAATAAATGCAATTAAGGTTTGATTAGTACTGAAACCACTGTTGCGGTTTCCTTTTAATTCTTCTTTTTCCTTATCTAAAATATTATCCCCAAAAACCTCACTACTTCGTTCATTGATAAAAATGGGCAAGTAGGTTTTTCCGGTAATTCGGGAAGTATCCATCTGGTCAAAGATGAATTCCATTTTATTAAAGATCTTGCTATTGATCAGCGAACTATCAATTGTATTTAAGTCAAACTCAACCTTCTCGTATTTGTCATACGCATATTGATCAAACTGATTCAATCCATTAGAGCGTTTGTTGGCCCAAATCTTCCGCAGAATATCTATGGCGGGATTATTCTTCTTAGGCTGCTTTCCGCTATACACCACGACTTCGCTGAGACTTTCGGTTTCTTCTTCTAAAGTGATCTCCAGATTATAGTTTACGCGCTGCGGAAGCGACACCTCTTTAGCCCGAAAGCCTATAAAAGTTACTTTTAAAGCATCATAAGTATTATCTGATTGTAAATAAAACCTTCCGTCCTCATTGGTGATCGTACCTTCAGAAGAACCCGCAAACACTACATTGGCAAACGGCACAGGATTACCGGCACTGTCAAATACCAAACCTCCGGCCTTGGTTTGGCCCAGAAGTAAAACAGGTATAAATAAAAAGAGAAGTAGGTTTAAGGATTGCCTCATATAATAGGTAACGGTCTAGGGGAGTTTTTCTAACTCAAAAACTATTGAATTAGTATATTTTAAAGACGAACGAACACCGTATTTGTCGCAAATAAAATGACTACTAACAAAAAAGCTTCATTAGCCAATACATATTGACCAATGAAGCTTCAAAGATAGTAGTATCTAGTTATCTGTATAGTACTTTTTTAACAGCTTTAACAACATCATTGCTGTTAGGTATCCACTCTTTTAAAAGAACAGGTGAATACGGTGCTGGTGTATCTGCAGTGTTTATTTTTACAATAGGTGCATCTAGATAGTCAAAAGCTTTTTCCTGAACTTGGAAGGTAATCTCAGTAGATACATTTCCAAAAGGCCAAGCTTCTTCAAGAATCACCAATCTGTTTGTTTTCTTTACAGACTCGATAACCGTATTAATATCTAAAGGTCTCACGGTACGCAAGTCAATGATCTCGCAAGAAATACCATCCTTCTCTAATTCTTCGGCGGCAGCGTAAGCTTCTTTAATGATCTTACCAAAAGAAACAATAGTTACATCGCTTCCTTCGCGCTTCACATCAGCAACACCAATTGGAATTAAGTATTCTCCTTCTGGCACTTCGCCTTTATCACCATACATCTGCTCGCTTTCCATAAAAATAACCGGATCGTCATCGCGAATAGCCGACTTTAATAAGCCTTTTGCATCAGCTGGGTTAGAAGGTACAATTACCTTAAGCCCGGGAGTATTTGCAAACCAGCTCTCAAAAGCCTGAGAGTGCGTTGCTCCTAGCTGTCCTGCAGAAGCAGTAGGCCCTCTAAACACAATTGGACAATTAAATTGACCTCCAGACATCTGACGGATCTTTGCCGCGTTATTTATAATCTGATCTATACCTACTAACGAGAAGTTGAAGGTCATATATTCTACAATAGGACGGTTACCGTTCATTGCACTACCAATGGCGATCCCGGCGAAACCTAATTCTGAAATTGGAGTATCGATTACACGATCTGGACCAAACTCATCAAGCATTCCTTTAGATGCTTTGTAAGCTCCATTATATTCTGCAACCTCTTCCCCCATAAGATAAATGGCCTCATCACGGCGCATTTCTTCACTCATGGCTTCACAAACCGCTTCCCTAAATTGTATTGTTTTCATAAATAAAAGTGGATGTACGTGTACTGTTAAATCAAGTAAAAACCCCAATTTTGTGGGGACAGCAAAAATAGGAATTAAATCTTCCCTAAGAAATCGGATTTAACTAAATTTTGTTATGCACGCATAGCAAATTTCCGATTTTAATGCTTATTTTCGTAACGAAAACGAAATAGTTCACAAGATAAAAGTTTGATATATGAAAATATTAGTGTGCATCAGTCACGTACCTGATACGACTTCTAAGATTAATTTTACCGAAAATGACACCAAATTTGATACAAACGGTGTTCAATTTGTGATTAACCCAAATGATGAATTTGGTCTTACCCGCGCCATGTGGTTTAAAGAAAAACAAGGCGCTACTGTAGATATTATTAATGTAGGTGGCCCGGAAACTGAACCTACCTTAAGAAAAGCGCTTGCCATAGGAGCAGACACCGCGATTAGAATCAATACCGAAGCACTTGATGGATTTCAGGTGGCTAAAGAATTAAGTGCTGTTGCTAAAGAAGGTAATTACGACTTGATTATTGCCGGCCGCGAGTCTATTGACTACAATGGCGGTATGGTTCCCGGAATGTTGGCGAGTTTACTCGGTGCAAGTTTTGTAAATACATGTATCGGTCTCGAAGTTGACGGTGATACCGCAACTGCTGTTCGTGAGATTGACGGTGGTAAAGAAACCGTAACTGCAAAATTACCTCTAGTTGTAGGTGGGCAAAAAGGAATTGTTGAAGAAAGTGATTTACGCATCCCAAATATGCGTGGTATTATGATGGCGCGAAAAAAACCTCTTGAGGTTAAAGAACCACAAGGTGCTTCAACCGAGACCTCAGCTGTTTCTTTTGAAAAACCGGCTCCTAAAGGAGATGTAAAACTTATCTCACCAGATAATTTAGACGAACTCATAGATCTTTTGCACAACGAAGCAAAAGCCATCTAAAAGTTCTTTTAAGTCACATTTAATTCTTTCGCTTGCGCGAAAAAATCAAAAGCAAAAAATATGTCAGTTTTAGTATATACAGAATCAGAAGAAGGAAAATTTAAAAAGACAGCATACGAGGTCGTTAGTTACGCCCGCGGCATCGCAGATATGATGAGTACCACGGTAACCGCTGTTGCCGTTAATGCTGAAGAAACAGCCTCATTAGGCACTTATGGTGCAGATAAGGTAGTTCACATAAAAAGTGATAAACTAAGTAAGTTTACAGCTAATGCGTATGCTGCCGCAGTAACCGAAATCGCTAAAAACGAAGGTTCAAAAGTGGTGGTTTTAAGCAGCAGTGCAAATGCTAAATATTTAGCTCCACTACTCGCAGTAGATCTTGAAGCCGGTTATGCCTCAAATGTTGTGGCCTTACCAGAAAGTGCTTCCCCTTTTAAAGTAAAGCGTACCGCTTTTACAAACAAAGCCTTCAATCACACCGAAATCAGTACAGATGTAAAAATCATAGGCTTATCTAAAAACAGTTTTGGTCTTAAAGAAGCGCAAAAAGATGCTACGGAAACGTCTTTTGACCCTAGCCTTGATGATTCGCAGTTTAAAGTTGAAGTGCAGTCGGTTGATAAAGTAAAAGACAAAGTTACCATAGCTGATGCTGAAATCGTAGTAAGTGGAGGCCGCGGACTCAAAGGACCTGAAAACTGGGGAATGATCGAAGAAATGGCAGATATTCTAGGCGCAGCAACTGCGTGCTCTAAACCAGTTTCTGATATGGGCTGGAGACCGCATAGCGAACACGTAGGTCAAACCGGTAAGCCTGTTGCTTCTAATTTATATATCGCTGTTGGAATTTCAGGAGCGATCCAGCATCTTGCGGGGATCAACGCCTCTAAGACTAAAGTAGTCATCAACACAGACCCGGAAGCGCCCTTTTTTAAAGCCGCAGATTACGGTATTGTAGGAGATGCTTTTGAGGTTGTTCCTAAGCTAAACGAAAAATTAAAAGAGTTTAAGGCGAATAACTCTTAAATTTAGTATTTTCGAGCGCTCAAAGGGCTGTTTAAATTTGGATATCTGTCCTCATTTAAACAGCCTTTTTATATTTTTACAGCTTATGAGTTTAGTGCGTTTGAATATTAAGGGAATATCGTATAGCCAGACACAAAATGGCGCATACGCTTTAATACTTAGTGAAGTTGATGGTGACCGCAAGCTACCTATTGTTATAGGCGCTTTTGAAGCACAATCTATTGCTATTGCTCTTGAAAAAGAGATCAAGCCTCCGCGGCCACTTACCCACGACCTTTTTAAAAATTTTGCAGACCGTTTTGATATTCAGGTTAAACAGGTGATCATTCATAAACTGGTTGATGGTGTTTTTTACAGCAGTATCATTTGCGAGCGTGACAGTATTGAAGAGATCATTGATGCGCGTACCAGTGACGCCATTTCGCTAGCGCTTCGGTTTAACGCTCCTATTTTTACCTATAAAAATATTCTTGATAAAGCCGGCATTTATTTAAAAGGTACTGATCACGATGTTTCTAAAGAAGCAGAAGATGATGTTCTTGTAGACCAGCTGGTTGTTGAAGAGGAGGAAGAAAAACCTTCCGCTGCTTCTAACGATTATAAAAAATTATCTCTGAGCGAATTGAATTCTCTTCTAGAACAAGCTGTTGCCGCTGAAGACTATGAGGCTGCTGCAAAAATCAGAGACGAAATATCTAAACGCAATTAATTTATAGATGCGAAAACTACTTCTACTCCTACTCGTTAGTGTCATTTCTACCCTATCATCTGTAGCGCAAAGTGCCCAAGAAATTCTTCCGGTAGCTGAGAGCAAAGTAATTATACCCAACGCCGGATTTTCTTTTGACAGTCTATGGCGCGGAGTTTTAGGGATGATCTGCCTGCTGGTCATCGCTTATCTTTTTAGCACAAACCGTAAAGCAATCAATTGGAAAACTATCGGGATTGGTTTAGGAGCGCAACTCTTATTAGCAATAGGCGTATTAAAAGTTCCCTTTGTTCAAAAATCTTTTGAATTTGTAGGAAAGATCTTTGTAAAAATCCTTGATTTCACTGCTGCCGGAAGCGAATTTCTTTTAGGCGGAATGATGGATACCGAAAGTTATGGATTCATCTTTATCTTTCAGGTGTTACCCACCATCATCTTCTTTTCGGCGTTGACTTCAGTTTTGTATTACTTAGGAATCGTACAAGTTGTAGTTAAAGGAATGGCGTGGGTTCTTACAAAATTATTAGGCATTTCAGGAGCCGAAAGCTTATCGGTCGCCGGTAATATTTTCCTCGGGCAAACCGAAGCACCACTAATGATCAAAGCGTATCTTGAACGTATGACGCGTTCTGAGATCCTATTGGTTATGGTGGGCGGTATGGCCACTGTTGCCGGCGGAGTACTGGCAGCTTACATAGGGTTTTTGGGTGGTGATGACCCGGCCTTACGTTTAGAATTTGCACGACATTTATTAGCCGCATCGGTTATGGCAGCGCCCGGCGCTATTGTGATCTCAAAACTTTTGTATCCGCAGCAGATGCCTGTAGATCCTAATGTAGAAGTGTCTTCAGATAAAATTGGCTCTAATATTCTTGACGCCATCGCAACCGGAACGACCGAAGGTTTAAAGCTAGCGGCCAACGTAGGTGCAATGCTTTTAGTTTTTGTTGCCTTTATAGCTATGATCAATTGGGGCTTCGGAAAGATCGGTGAAGTAACCTCGTTAAACGACTTTCTAGCCGCTAATACTCCATACACCTCTTTTTCTCTTGAGTCTGTTTTAGGAACCATTTTTGCCCCATTAATGTGGCTAATTGGTGTCGCTTCAGAAGACATTATGCTTATGGGACAATTGCTAGGGATTAAATTGGCTGCAAGCGAATTTGTAGGTTACATTCAATTAGCCGAACTCAAAAATCCGGTAAATGGGTTAAGTTTTACCTATCAGAAATCGGTCATCATGGCAACCTATCTATTGTGTGGTTTTGCCAATTTTGCTTCGATAGGAATCCAGATTGGCGGAATAGGATCACTTGCGCCTGGTCAACGTAAAACACTCTCTGAATTTGGATTAAAAGCAGTATTAGGAGGAACTTTAGCCTCACTACTTTCTTCAACTATAGCCGGAATGATTATTGGGTAAAACCTATTAAAAGGTAAGTACCCACTCTTCTGCTGCTTTATACGTAGTAAAAAAAGCAAAAGAACCTTTGTAGTACCCTTGTTCAACAACAAGCTCTTCGCGACGTTGTGATCCTTCTGGAGAAACCACCGCTAACGCATACATCTTAGAAAGATTTAGCGACTTCATATTAATGGGATTAAAAGCTGTAGCAAGACCACGCTCAGAAATCAAAGCATATCTTGCTCCATCATAAAATGCCTCGATATCTTTAAAAATTTGCTTAGAGTATTCAAGCTTGACCTCATCTAAATCTTCATTAAATTTGATATGAACAAAGCTTTCAAAATATTTGGCCTCACCAAATGAATAAGAATTAGATTTTAAAACCATGTAATGGACTGTGCAATTTTTATGAGGCGAAAGTAGTCATATTTAGTTAATAAATTATTAAAAAAAATAATATCTTAAAAAATACAGTGTTTTTCAAAGCTGTATTTTTACCATAAATGTTACTCCTGCTATGAAACAATACCACGATCTTGTAAAACACATACTAGACCACGGCACTCAAAAAGGGGATCGCACCGGTACCGGAACTTTAAGTGTTTTTGGATATCAAATGCGATTTGATCTGAGCGAAGGCTTCCCAATGGTCACAACAAAAAAGCTTCATTTAAAATCTATTATCTACGAACTACTCTGGTTTTTAAAAGGGGACACTAATATCGAATACCTTAAAGAAAATGGCGTACGTATCTGGAATGAATGGGCTGATGAAGAAGGTAATCTAGGACCAGTTTACGGCCATCAATGGCGCAACTGGAATAGTGAAGAAATAGACCAGATCAAAGAGGTGATAGACACCTTAAAAAACAATCCTAACAGTAGACGTATGCTGGTAAGCGCCTGGAATCCCAGCGTGATGCCAGACACTTCAAAATCATTTTCAGAAAATGTAGCAAATGGTAAGGCCGCACTACCGCCTTGTCACGCATTTTTTCAGTTTTATGTTGCTCCCGGTGATCCCGAAGCAGAAGATAAACGCCCTAAACTTTCGTGCCAACTCTATCAACGTAGTGCCGATGTATTTTTGGGAGTTCCGTTTAATATTGCTTCTTATGCACTCTTCACGATGATGATGGCTCAAGTATGCGATTATGCTCCGGGTGATTTTATTCACACCTTTGGAGATGCTCATATTTACAACAATCATATAGAGCAACTTAATTTGCAATTGACTCGTGAATTACGCAACTTACCTACGATCAAACTAAACCCCGAGGTCAAGGACATCTTCAGTTTTAAATTTGAAGATTTTCAACTGGAGAATTACGATCCACACCCTCACATAAAAGGTAAAGTAGCCATATAAATTGTAACCCCAAATCTTCAATACCTATGAGATCTTTATTACTTATTACTTGTTTTTTAGTTTGCGCGTTCAGCTTTGCTCAAGAAGGCGTGCTTGTTTCCGGAAACGGAATCACCATTAACGAAATTCCTCCTGTTTGGCCGGGATGTACCGGTTCGACAGCAGAAAAAAAGGCTTGTTTTAAAAAACAACTGGTTCAACACGTAGTTTCAAATTTTCAATTCCCAAAAGGCTACAAAAAAGGAAGCGTTAAGGAAAAAGTGGTTGTAGACTTCGTGATCAACGAGGAAGGCAAACCACAAATTCTTGGTGTAAAAGGCGGCACAAAAGTGCTTCAGGAAGAAGCCAAACGCAACATTATGGCAATACCTCAAATGACTCCGGGTCAGGCAGGAGGCAAACCCAGAGCCATTAAATATTCTATGCCATTTACCTTTTAACTAGGGCTTAACACAGTCTAAGCTAGGGCATAGCAATAATTCCCGTACATTTAAAAAGCTTCTTTTTGAAGTATGTAAATTATTGATATGCTTACTACTACCACTACGCTTCTTGACTTTTTACTCGAAACTCGCACACATACCGAAACGCTGTGTAAACCTCTAGAAATTGAGGATTATGTAGTGCAACCCATTGTAGATGTTTCTCCACCTAAATGGCACTTAGGTCACACCACTTGGTTTTTTGAGGATTTTATTTTAAAGAAGTTTAAAACCGACTATAAGGAGTTTGACCCTAATTTCTCTTTTGTTTTCAATAGTTATTACGAAAGCATGGGTGCTCGGGTGGTTCGTACAGATCGCGGCAATCTTTCGCGTCCTACCGTGCGTGAAGTCTATGACTATCGTGCGTATGTAACGAATCAATTGCAAGAATTACTTGAACAGAATACAGCTTCAGATGAGCTCCAATCCCTCGTAGAAATTGGGATTCATCACGAAAAACAGCACCAAGAACTGCTGCTCACTGACATAAAATATATTCTCGGAAACAATCCGCTACAACCGATATATTCTGAGTCATTTTCAGAAAACCCAGCTTCTAACCAATCAACTACCTGGATAGAAATTCCTGAAGGAATCTACGAGATAGGTCATAATGGTGAGGGCTTTTGCTACGACAATGAGCTAGGAAAACACAAGGTATTTCTGAATGATTTTAAAATTTCAAACCAACTCGTTTCGAATAAGGACTATCTAGAATTTATAGAAGACGGTGGTTATGACCAAGTATTGCTCTGGCATAGCGAAGGCTGGGACTGGGTAAAAAGTTTGCATACAAAGGCTCCACAATATTGGCAACAACAAGATAATTTGTGGTTTTATTACGGTCTTGACGGTGTGCAACCGTTAAACCTTGAGGCACCAGCAACCCACATCTCGTATTATGAAGCTTTTGCTTTCGCTCAATGGAAGACTTGCCGTTTACCTACAGAATTTGAATGGGAAGTGGCTCATCAAACGCTTAACTGGGGTGCGCGTTGGGAATGGACCGAAAGCGCATACTTACCTTATCCTAATTATCAAAAAGCACCCGGAGCACTTGGAGAGTATAACGGTAAGTTTATGGTAAGCCAGAAGGTTTTACGTGGAGGCTCTATCGCAACTTCCAATAAACATACGCGTCCCACTTATCGCAACTTTTTTCACCCTCAATTGCGCTGGCAATTCACAGGAATTCGTTTAGCGCAATAACCGCATCTTATGAAAACTACAACTGCACTACATTTCAAAAATACCTTTGAAAAAGAGGTCTATGAAGGGCTTACAGCATTTCCTAAACGCCTGTCTTCAAAATGGTTTTACGACAAAAAAGGAGATAAATTATTTCAGCAGATAATGGATCTGCCCGAATATTATCTGACGGGATGTGAATTTCAGATCATTGATCAATATAAAAATGAGATCGCAACTTTATTTCAAGAATCTAAGGGTTTTGATTTAATTGAACTAGGTGCCGGTGACGGAAAAAAAACCAAAATCCTTTTAGAAGAATTTCTAAAACAGCAGTTGGATTTTACCTATAAACCCATTGATATCAGCCAGAATATGCTCGAGGAACTCGAGGGGGCAATTCTTAAAAAATGGCCAGAGATCAACATTAAAGTAAAGCAGGGAACATATTTTGAAATTTTAGAAAAACTAAATAATCAGCCTTCTGATCGCAAAAAGGTCATTCTGGTACTTGGGTCTAATATTGGGAACCTTACCCACCCTCAAGCGATTGATTTTTTGAAGAATATTAGAAATTCAATGGCTGAACAAGATTTGTTGTTCATGGGACTTGATCAGAAAAAAGACCCGGAAAAAATCTTAAAAGCCTACAATGATTCTCAGGGAGTTACTGAGGCCTTTAATAAAAACATCTTACATCGAATAAATAAAGAACTAGCGGGAGATTTTGACCCCGAAACCTTCAAACACTGGCCTACTTACGACCCTGAAACCGGCACTACCAAAAGCTTTTTAGTGAGTACAAAAAGTCAGCAAGTGACGCTCAAAAATTTGAATCTTCAGATCAATTTTGAGCCTTGGGAAAGTATTCATACCGAAATTTCCCAGAAATACGATGACGATGTTGTAAACTGGCTCGCGCAAGAGGCCGGGCTAAAAGTAGTCACCCAGTTTACTGATGCGCAAAGCCAGTTTACAGACTATATTTTTAAAACAGATTCCTAAAAGAAAGAAATACGTTTAAACCGAAAGCACGCTATTATCTGCTCCGGCAAAATCATTCCATTGATAACTATCTGCCTCAGGATCGTTCATCCATTGCCCGTCAACAGCATATTTAAACTCATAAGATGCATCTACGGGAATGTTTAATGCTCCTTTGAACGAGCCATTTTTTAGCTTTTTAAGCTCTACTTTTTCCCACTCATTAAAATCGCCTGCAACGGCAACACTGCTGGCGTCAGTATCTAAAACTGTGAAGGTTACCTTACACTCTGGTTTTGACTTTAAAAATTGTTTTGTAATTGGCATAACAGATTCTTTTTTGATTCCTAACAAATATATAATTGAAGAAATATAAAACACAACAAATCAGATATTTATGCGAATTTTTTTAGAAAACGCAGTGAATTAACCTATTGAAAATCAATATAAAAAAGCGAAAACGATTTCTCTAAAGGAATATGCACTTAATTAACAGTAGCCAATCTCAAAATAATGCTAAATTAACTTTAAAAGCTGCTCTAAATCACTTTCGGTATTAAAATAATGGAAACTAATCCGAATTCCATTACCTCGCTGAGAACAGATGATGTCTTTTGCCTTGAGCTTTTCAAATAACTTCTGATCGCCTTTAATATTAAATATCGAAGAGTGCACCTTGCGCTGCGTTACAAAATCATCCAGTAGCCCTCGGGAAGCAAACGCTTCTAAAGCCTGTTTCTTAAGTGTATTTATCTGCTCTGTAATGTTCGAATAACCTACTTTTTTCACCAGCTGAATAGCGGCTTGCAAACTACCCATATTGAGGGTATCTATATGCCCCGGTTCAAACTTACCTATGAGTGCGTGCTCATTTTCTTCTTTATACAATCCGCGAATGGAAGCAAATCCTACTGCTTTTGGTTTCAATACTTCTTGCATCGCTTCTTTAAAGAGAAAAAACCCATTTCCGTAGCCGGCATTCATCCATTTATACGTACTGGCACCAAGAATATCTAGTCCGCTTTGCTCAAAATCAAATTCTTCAACACCACAATACTGCGTGCCATCTCCACAAATTATAAGATCAGGAAAGTTTTCTTTAAGCTTCTTTAAAAACTCAAAGTCAATTTGAACTCCACTTACATACTGCACCAAACTCAAACAGAGTATTTGAGGCTTTTCCCTTTCCACAGCTTGGAGGATATTTTCTTCAAGATGCTCATCAATCGCTGCATAACAGATTTCAAAATCCCGAGCTTCAACAGGCCAGTTTATTGAAGGATAGTCTTCTTGCAGCAGTAAGACTTTGGTTTTTGAAGGCAAAGCATCTAACAAAAAATTAAAGCCAATAGAAAAACTAGGGACTAAAGCCACACGGCTGGGATGACACTTAAAAAAAGACCCAACGTCTTTACGTACCCCGCTTATAAATTTATCCTGTTTATCTTTTATCACACTACCATAAACCAGATAATCTAAGTCGTGATTTTGTCTAAAATCAAGCAAGGTTTCAGAAAGTAAACCCGAACCTGCCGTGTTGAGATGCGTATAATTTGCAGTGACCGGGAACTCCTTTTTTAAGTTTTTCATAAGGTTGAATAGCGATTAAATCTTGTAAATTTGATTTTCACACAATTTACTTTTTCTTATGTTCTCAAAAAAGCAGGAATCCACAAAAATAGACCGCGAACAGCGAGAACTTATAGAGCACGCACAATTTAGAATCAAGCAGAAAAAAAATCTCTTTAGACATTTTATCGTTTTTTTGGCAGGTGCGGTTCTTCTTATTATTCTGAATAAGTTTTTAGATTTTGGTACCAACTTCAGACCCGGTCAAGTCGATTGGTTTGTCTGGGCAGTGTTGCTTTGGTTTTTCTTATTTCTAATTCATTTTCTGAATGTTTTTCTCTTCAGCAGTTTTATGAATAAAAAATGGGAACATGAGCAATTAGATAAACTAGTGGCTAAACAGAAAGAGAAGATTGCTAAACTTCAGAACAAAGTTGATCAAGAACACCCATTGCCCAATTCAACTGAGCCTAAAGCAATAAACCCCAATCCTCCTTTAAATCCCTAACCGATGAAAATTACGCTTATTGCCGCTGCTGCAGAAAATAATGCGTTAGGTAAAGACAATGACCTTGTGTGGCATTTACCTGATGATTTTAAACGCTTTAAGAAGCTTACTTCGCATCATCATATCATTATGGGAAGAAAGACTTTTGAGTCTTTCCCAAAACCATTGCCTAACAGAACCCACATTGTTATTACCCGAAATTCAGAGTATGACGCCGGTGAAGGTATAATTGTGGTTGATAGTATAGACGCTGCTCTTGATGCTGTTATGAATGACGACAACCCGTATGTGATAGGTGGCGGTGAAATTTATAAACTCGCATTAGATCAGGCTACGCATATAGAACTTACCCGGGTGCATAGCAGTTTTGAGGCGGATGCCTTTTTTCCTGAAATTAATGAGAACGATTGGGAGCTTGTTGCTGAAACATTTCATCCCAAAGATGAGCGCCACGATTATGCATTCACGTATTTAACTTATGCTCGACGCTGATTTTACAATTCATCTAAACCAAAGCTTTTCATTTTCGATTAAACAAGCCACACCTTTGAGTGGTGGTGATATCAATGCTGTTTTTCTATTAACTACTGATCAAGGCAATTTTGTGATCAAGATCAATGATGCACAGCGTTTCCCGGAAATGTTTTCTTTAGAAAAACTAGGTTTAGAAAGCCTGGCGCAATCTAAAAGCTTTATCACACCAAAGGTTCTTGGCGTTGGTACGTTTGAGACAAAGAGCTATCTACTTCTTGAACACATAGAAAGCGGGAAACCTAGCGCTGACTTCGATGAAATTTTTGCACAAAATCTTGCTAAAATGCATCAGACTACGTCGGCTTTTGGTTTTCAAAAGGATAATTACATAGGTAGTTTACCGCAATACAATACCGAAGAAGCTTCAGCAGCAGATTTTTATATCAAGCAGCGTTTAATGCCACAATTTAAAATGGCGGCAGACCGTGGTTTTTCTTTTGGAAATGTAGATTTATTGTACAAATCCATTCCTGATCTAATTCCTGATGAACCGGCAGCGCTTATTCACGGTGATTTATGGGGCGGTAATTTTATGGTCAATTCTGATGGAAATCCTGTCCTAATAGATCCTGCTACTTGTTATGCACCCCGTGAAATGGATTTAGCAATGATGCGCCTTTTTGGCGGTTTTAATGAAAATATATTTGATAAGTATCACGAAGTTTTTCCACTTTGTGAAGGCTGGAAAGCGCGTATTAGACTCTGGCAACTTTATTACATTCTAGTTCATGTAAATCTTTTTGGGGGTCATTACTACAACACAGCAAACTCGATTCTCAAAACCTATATTTAATCTTCAACGGTTTGTGTGGTTATTAAAATAAGCATTCGTTTGCGATGAGAAGGATATCCCATAACACTGTCTATTCCTTTCACAAAATTGATGGCACGAGCTTGCTTCAATATGCTCTCTTTATATTCCTTAAAATCATTTACAGGTAAAACCTGACCATCTACAATATAGATGTAATTTTCAGCATCTTTCTGATTTAAATAAAAATCAACCTGCATTTTAGATTCCTTAATAGATGCCTTTTTGCTTTCATTAGCCCATTGATATTTAGGATTTTTCTGGAGCGGTAGATTACTGATCGCATCAAATTGAGCTGACACCGCATACGTTGAAAAGACGCAGACTAAAAAAGCTGCTATTTTGAAATATTGATTGTGTTTCATCATGAAGATCGTTTCCTATATCATTCAAAGTAAGCAACTTTATGAGAATAAATACCGCACTTTGTATTTATAATTTCTAAATCCATATGTGTATGTGTATTTTTACAGCACTATTTAGAAAAATCAAAATATGAAAGCATATATTTTTCCCGGACAGGGAGCGCAGTTTACCGGTATGGGTAAGGACGTTTATGAAACTTCTGATGTGGCTCGTGAATTGTTTGAGCGCGCCAACGAAATACTAGGGTTTGATATTACCAAGATTATGTTTGAAGGCTCTGCTGAAGAACTTAAAGAAACTAAAGTAACCCAACCTGCGATTTTTTTACATTCGGTTGCGTTGTTTAAGGCTTTAGGCCATAGCGCTGTGCCACAAATGGTAGCGGGACATTCTCTAGGTGAAATTTCTGCACTTGTTGCTAACGGCGTATTAAGCTTTGATGACGGACTAAGATTGGTTTCGCAGCGTGCTCAGGCTATGCAAAAGGCTTGTGATAGTGTACCTTCTACAATGGCTGCTATTTTAGGCTTAGAAGACGAACTAGTTGAAGCGGTTTGCGCTGATGTTGATGGCGTGGTAGTAGCTGCGAATTACAATTGCCCGGGACAATTGATTATTTCCGGGGAAATCGAAGCAGTAAACGAAGCTTGCGAACGTTTAAAGGAGCGTGGCGCAAAGCGTGCCTTGGTGCTTCCGGTGGGTGGTGCTTTTCATTCTCCTTTAATGGAGCCAGCGCGCGAAGAACTTGCAGCTGCTATTGAGAAAACAACTTTCAGTACACCTACGTGCCCTATTTATCAAAACGTAAGTACTACAGCAGTAACCGATCCTGCAGAAATTAAAAAGAACTTACTTTTTCAACTAACGGCTCCTGTAAAATGGACGCAAAGTGTTGAAAATATGCTTAAAGACGGTGCCACAGAATTTATTGAAGTTGGCCCAGGTAAGGTATTACAAGGTCTAGTCAAAAAAGTAGACCGTCAAACTGCTACCAGTAGCGCTACGATCTAACAAGTAGTATTCTATTTTTTCACATAAAAAAAGCCCCGAACTTACGTTCGGGGCTTTCCCTTTTAATCTCTTAGAGATTACATATCGTCGTTTCCTTCAACTTCGTCCTCAACTTCTTGAGCACCTTCTTCGATAGCGTCACCGGTATCTTCAGCAGCCTCTTCTACTGCATCACCAGCATCTTCCATTGCATCTCCCATATCGTCAGCAGCGCTTTCCATTGCGTCTTCAGTTTTTTCTTCAGTAGTTTCGCGACAAGCAGAAACAGAAACCATTAATAAAAGTGCGAATGCACTGTACATAAATTTTTTCATAATTGATGTAATTTTAATTAGCGTTAATTGCTGTCAAATGTATATAAATTAACAGCGCTTATTCTTAAATTTTATTAAATTTTTTATCGATTTATGTTTTTGCTAAAAAAACCGCAAGCATTACAATGAATTGATTATCAGAATCTCTGACAATTTTGAATTTTTCAATAAACCGGGTTAACGCTAAAAAGCAAAAAGGGTATTTTAAAATCACTTTTAAAATACCCTTTTTTTTAAATTATCAAAGCTTACTAATGATCGTCGTTACCTTGTATCTCATCATTAAGTTCATCTGCTCCTTCTTGAATAGCATCCCCGGCTTCTTCAGCAGCTTGCTCTACATCTTCACCAATAGCTTCAACTGCTTCCTCGGTTTTTTCTTGAGTGGTTTCTCTACACGAAGACACTGCTCCTAAAATGGCGAGTGCCATCACGCTGTAATATAATCGCTTCATAATTTGAATTTTGAGTTACTTAATTAAAAATAATCATTTATCGCTAAAGCGGATTTTTTTCATTTAAGTATTTCCAATAACGTTTAGGTACGTGTTGCTGATGAAGTTTCTTATTAATTCGGCTTTTAATACCTGTACTTATAAAATAATCTTGCCACATCTCATCGTAATACTGCTCCTCTTCGTGAAGGCCATCTTTTAAATTATTGGCGTCAAAATCTAGCGTAACGAATGTTATGCTCTTAAGATCGTAATAAATACCATAGTTGCGCTTATGATCAACGATAACAAATTGCTGATCTGCATAACGATTCTTAAAATGCTTCGCAATGAGTGGAAGCACGTTAAAATCAGGTGCGACTAGTGCGATATACAGGTCATCTTTTGTCCGTTTAAATCTCACAAAAGCTTCCATCCTGTGTTTTTCCCGTCCTATTTGTTTGGTCCATTGAGCCAACTTGAGTACCGCCGGTTCCCCATAATCTTTGGCATTTTTAGTTTTCAACACATATTGAATCGCTTTTAGAATGTAAGATTCTTTTTCTCGCAATTCTGTCAAGAACGAGCGATACACCGTTGCGCTAAATTGTGGAAATTGTTTTAGTTTATCCCAAACGCGCGCTGCTTTGGTCTCATCGGTATATATGTGATTTTTTTCGGCGAAAAAATCAGGTTCGTAAAAACGTTCTTCTACTATTTCAGCATTAGGAATTCGCTCTTCATATACCACAAAAATAGCAGTCAGCAATCCTTCAAAACTTCCATCATAAATAAGTTTTTGAGCTTGCATTAAAACAAGGTTAGCTGATTATTATACATTTTCTGATACTTACTTTGAGAACTTTGAAGAATCATACTTTTAATACGTGCCGGCTCTAGATCCCGTCGTTCCCAGTCGCGGGAATCACAGATCATAAAATATTTAGCTCGGTTAAATGCGATGCCAATGGCTTTTAAATTCTCCCAATTCAATCTTCGGTATTTTCTGGCGTTTAAGATCTTGTATACAGATTTCATCCCCAATCCCGGTATCCGGGCAAGCATTCGTTTTTCGGCAGTATTGACATCAACCGGAAACAGATGCATATTGCGCAAAGCCCAACTCAATTTAGGATCGATGTCCACATCTAAATTGGGATACTCTTTATTTAATAATTCGCGTACATCAAAACCATAAAACCGGAGTAACCAATCTGTTTGATATAATCTATTTTCTCTCAGCATAGGCACCTCAGTTCCTAACGCCGGCAGGCGCTCATCTTTTAAGACCGGCACATAACCTGAGTAGTACACACGCTTCATTTTATAGGTGCTATAATAATGCACAGCAGAATACATAATATCCTTATCACTCTCCCCCGTTGCACCTACAATCATTTGCGTGCTTTGTCCGGCAGGTGCATAAATAGGCGTTTTTCGGGAGAGTTTTTTATCTTCCTGATACTGTAAAATTTCATTCTTGACCTTTTCCATAGGTTTGATGAAATCCTTATGATTCTTTTCAGGAGCCAATAATTTGAGTCCGGAAACTGTGGGAATCTCAATATTGATCGAAAGTCTATCGGCATACAAACCGGCTTCACGCATTAGTTCGTCACTGCACCCGGGAATAGATTTTAAATGAATGTAACCGTTAAAATTTTCTTCTAAACGCAACTTTTTGGCCACCGCAATCAGCCGCTCCATCGTATGATCTGGACTTGAGAAAATACCACTGCTTAGAAATAAACCTTCAATATAGTTACGGCGGTAAAAATTGATCGTAAGATCTACCACTTCTTGAATCTTAAAAGCAGCGCGCTTGATATCATTGCTCTTTCGGCTCACGCAATAAGCGCAATCAAAAATGCAATGATTGGTAAGTAAGATTTTAAGGAGGGAAATACACCGGCCATCTTCAGTATAACTGTGGCAGATTCCCATTCCGGAACTATCCCCTAAACCTTTAGAAGTATTCTGACGCTTGCTTCCACTAGAGGAACACGAGACATCATATTTTGCTGCATCAGCAAGAATATTTAATTTTTCTTTTATTCGTTCAAAATTCATAGTAGGAATTTTTACAAAAATAAAGAATTTTTCCTATTGATGGATTTTTTCCTATCTTTAAATCGGATTTATTCCGAATTATTTTATTTTTACGCTATGGGAATCAATGAAGTATCTGGCGACATTCGTCGTTTTAAGCAAGTGCGCGAAGAACAAAACCTTACGCAATCAGAATTTGCCGAAGCTTTAGGCATCAAAAATTCAACTGCAGACATCGAGCGTGGTAGAACTAAACTTTCTGGTCAGGTAGTCACCGAATTATTACGGCTTTACAATATTAATCCCTTATGGTTATTCGGGTACAGCAATCAAAAATTGTTGCACGCTGGTAAAGGTGATGTGAGCCCTAAAGTGGTGACGGTTGATCTTGCCGACAACGAAAATCTTGTAATGGTGAATCAGAAAGCTGCAGCGGGATACCCACATAATGTTCAAGATGTAGACTGGTATCAACAGCTTCCTGCTTTTGATCTTCCTTTACCTCAATATCGCAATGCCACTTACCGTGGCTTTCAAATTGAAGGAGATAGTATGCTCCCTAATTTTATGCCCGATGACTGGGTTTTGGGGAAAGCTATCGCCAGTATGGACGAAGCTTCTACAAATAGAGTATATGTGGTGGTTTTACCGGATGCGGTGGTCGTAAAAAAGCTTCAGAAATTGCCAGACCCTTCAAAGGTGTTGCTCATTTCACTCAATCAAGAATATTTGCCATTTGAAGTTCAAGTGAGCGATATTCAAGAGTTATGGCAGGTAAACAGTAAACTTACCTTTCACTTAGACTCTCCTTCTGAGAGTAGTTTACTCAAAGAATTACAGCAAGGTATGGAAGAACTTAAAAGTCAAATGCGCAACCTCAAATAATTTTCTCGAGAATTATACTATAAAACAAAAAAATCCACCGTATACACGGTGGATTTTAGTTTGTTGTTTGTTGTCAGATGCTGATTAGTAGTCTACTTTTATTTTAGTATCTCCGTCTGCATCTTCTTTAATCTTTACCTCTTTTTCTTCAGACTCCATTTTGATCTTATAATTACCATCATCGTCTGTTTTGGTATCAATCTCAGCTCCTTCTTCTTTCATTTCTTCTACAAGTTTTTCCTTTTCACTTTGCTCACGACATGCCGTGAATGAAATAGAAACCACTAAAAGAAGACTTGCTAAAAAACTTATCTTTTTCATCTTTATATTATTTGTTATCATCACCAATATTTTCAATTTCTTCGTCAATCTCCTTATTGACTTCAGCATCTACTTTTTTTGCTGTACGTTCTAGAATTCCTTCATCGTCTTTCTCAACTTCTACTTCTTTAACGACTACAGTTTCTTTTTCTTCCTGTTCTCTACACGAGTAGGTGTTAAATGCTAAAAGACCTAAAACAAAAATTCCAATTACTTTTTTCATAATTTCATGATTTGGTTGAAGGGCAAATCTAGATAGAAATGCCTTTGGTATTTTAAAAGAATTGATAAATGATTGCTAAAAATTCTAAATAATGCGTTAAAGCAGAATAGTTTAGCAGGGCGTACCTCTTGAGAACAGTACCTTTAACCGAAAAAGATGAATTTTCAGAATTTATATGCGTTTTTAAGAGCTTTGCAAAAAAACAATGCAAAAGAATGGATGGATGATAACCGAAAATGGTATCACGAGATCAGAGATTCTTATATTGAATGGCTCACGCAAATGGATTTAAAATTGAGTGAGATCGATCCTAATTACACGCACACTCCAGGCAAAAAAGCGATCAACAGAATAAATAATAATTTGCTTTACCACCCTAACAAACCCATTTATAAAGATCATTTTGGTGCAGGTTTAGATCAGGAAACCAAACAGGGAGATTTTTATATCCACCTAGGCACTTCAGAGAGTTTTATTGCCGGTGGTTTTTACAAACCCAAATCTGCTTTACTTAAAAGTATTAGACAAGCGATCGACTACAATGGTGAGGAATTAAAAGCTATTCTCAACAAACCTAGCTTTAAAGAAGTCTTTGGAAATCTTGTAGATGACGGTGACAGTCTCCAAACAGCACCTAAAGGTTTCTCGCAAGATCACGAACATATAGATTTGCTGCGCCGCAAGACTTTTGCAGTTCAACATAATCTAACTCAAAAAACAGTAATGAGTGCTGACTTTGATAATCAGGTCATAAAGATCTATAAAGAAATGCTTCCGTTTAGAACCTATTTAAATCAAGCCGTCAGCGTCTGATCTATATAAGCCATAATCTTAGGCGTTGCACCGGTGTTGTTCGAGATAAAATTACCAGAGATGATTCCTGTTTTTAGTCTGAAATTGGCATCAGTCGTCAATTTCTGAAGCAGCGCAGTAGTTTCTTCAACATTCGCAACAGTAAATAGTCCGGCTAAGGTTCTCAGATCTTGAGCTTCCGGAAATTTTTCGATGTGGATCCCTGTGATGATGGGCACTCCAAAGGTTGCAGGCTCTAATATATTATGCAAACCGGTGGTTCCCGCTGCGCCGCCTACATAGGCAAGATCAGCATAAGCATAGATCTTAGATAAAAAACCTATAGCATCAACAATTAAAACATCTGCATCAAAGTTTTTATCAGATTGAAGATCTGAAAAGCGCTTAGAAGGCCTTTTTAAAACTTGTTCTAATTCCTGTATGCGGTCTTTATCCACTTTATGCGGAGCGATCAAAATTTTGATTCCGCTTGCGGTATTTATAAAACCCGACAGCAAAGCAATGTCTTCAGGCCAGGTACTTCCGCAAACTAACAAAAGGTCAGTTCCTTTAAAACGCTCGATTTCCTGTAGAAAATTATCATAACTCAATTGACGATGCACCCGGTCAAAACGGGTATCGCCACTCACTTCAGCATTCTTAAAACCCAATTGCTGCAATTGATTTAAAGAAGACGCGTTTTGAAGAAAAAAATAGTCAAAAGCCCGTAGCGACTGTGTCATCCACCGACCATAAAACTTAAAAAACGGCTGATCAGCTCTAAATATTCCAGAAACCAAAAGCGTAGGCACTTTTAATTTGTGAAGGGTATTGAGGTAATTGGGCCAAAACTCATACTTTATAAAAATTGCTAGTTCTGGTTTTACCAGTTTTAAAAAGCACTGAGCATTTCTTGAGGTGTCTAATGGCAAATAAGTCACTACATCAGCCAGCGGTGTTGCTTTCTTTACGGTATAGCCTGAAGGCGAAAAAAAAGTAAGTACAATTTTATAGTCTTCGTACTTCGCCCGAAGCTCTTCTAGAACAGGAACGGCTTGCTCATACTCTCCTAGAGAAGCGGCGTGCACCCAGATCGTTTGATCTTGAGCTGATAGTTTTTCCTCTAAAACATTAAAAATACCACGCCGAACTTGATAGAATTCTTTCAAGGATTTTACAAACACTCCCAACACCGGAAGCAACGCATGAAACAAGCTGATCAAAAGGGAATACAAGTGGCGCATAAGGACACAAAAGTAGCCTTTTCTACCTAAAAAATACATTGGCTAAAGCGGCTAGATTTCGTAATTTTGTAACACTAAAATAAAAGTCGATTTACACAAACTCCCACAACTTCAAAGGGTTTTGAAAAAGGTATTCGGCGTAAGATTCAGCTATGAGAAAAATACAAATGGTTGACCTTAAAGGTCAATACGAACCTATAAAAGAACAAGTAAACAGAACCATTCAAGAAGTAATAGACACAACTGCGTTTATCAACGGACCAGAAGTACACGGTTTTCAGAAAGATTTAGAAGACTACCTGAATGTAAAGCATGTGATTCCTTGTGCTAACGGAACTGACGCTTTGCAAATCGCAATGATGGGACTTGGGCTAAAACCGGGAGATGAAGTGATCACAGCTGATTTTAC
This sequence comes from Leeuwenhoekiella palythoae, assembly GCF_900130045.1. Taxonomy (GTDB): domain Bacteria; phylum Bacteroidota; class Bacteroidia; order Flavobacteriales; family Flavobacteriaceae; genus Leeuwenhoekiella; species Leeuwenhoekiella palythoae. Next base: position 746,714 of record NZ_FQXT01000002.1, on the reverse strand, counting down.
ATTTGCAGCTACCGTTGAAGTAATTGCGTTGCTTCAGTTAACACCGGTCTTAGTTGATGTGGATCCTGTTGATTTTAATATTGATATTGAAGCGGTAAAAAAAGCCATTACTCCAAAAACTAAGGCGATTGTTCCTGTGCATCTTTTTGGTCAGGTTGCAAATATGGATGCGTTACTTGAACTTGCCGAGGAGCATAATCTTTTTGTAATTGAAGACAATGCCCAAGCCATCGGCGCTGATTACAAGCATAAAGACGGATCAACTTCTAAAACCGGAACCATTGGTCACGTGGGGAGCACTTCATTTTTTCCTTCCAAAAATCTAGGTTGCTACGGAGATGGCGGTGCAATTTTTACAAATGACGATGCTTTAGCACACACCATTAGAGGTATTGTAAATCACGGGATGTATGAGCGCTATCATCACGATGTCGTAGGTGTGAACTCAAGATTAGATTCTATTCAGGCGGCAGTATTGCGCGCTAAGCTTCCGCACCTTGATAACTACAATGCCCGAAGAAGAGCTGCTGCACTTAAATATACTGAGCATCTAGAAGACCATCCTAAAGTAATTACACCAAACATCGTAAGCGGTGATCCTAACGCGCACGTTTTTCACCAATACACTTTGCGTTTGCAAGGCGTAGATCGTGACGCTCTTGTAAAACACTTAAATGCTAACGATATTCCTTGCGGAGTGTATTACCCTATTCCGCTGCATAAACAGAAAGCTTATGCTGATGCTCGTTATAATGAAGAAGATTTTAGCATTACCAATCAATTAGTGAAAGAAGTGATCTCATTACCAATGCATTCTGAGCTAGATAATGAGCAAATTGAGTATATTGTAACTAAAATCTTAGAATTTATCGATTAAACAACTATCCACATGCGCATCACACTTCTCTCGCTGGCATTAGCTCTTTTAAGTAATATTGCTTTTGCTCAAAAAACGTATTTACACGTAGGTAAACTCGTTGACACCAAAAACGGAAAAGTCCTAAATGAACAAACGATTATCGTTTCGGGAGATGAAATTGAAGATGTAATTGATGGATATGAATCTGGTGCCGGAAAGGTCATAGATTTAAAAGACAAAGTTGTACTTCCTGGTTTTGCTGATTTACACGTTCATATTGAAACCGAAACCAGTCCTACGCGTTACCTAGAAGGTTTTACACTTAATGAAGCAGACATCGCTTACAAAGCGCAAGAGCTTGCATTACGCACCTTAAATGCTGGATTTACCACAATTAGGGATCTTGGCGGCAGCGGTGTAAATGTCTCGCTACGCAATGCGATAAATACAGGAAAAGTATTGGGTCCACGAATTTTCACCGCCGAAAAAGCGATTGGCACCACTGGCGGGCATGCTGATCCTACAAACGGATACCGCAAAGATCTAATGGGCGATCCGGGACCCAAAGAAGGTGTTGTGAACAATGTAGATGACGCCCGTAAAGCGGTAAGACAGCGTTATAAAAACGGTGCCGATTGGATTAAAATCACCGCAACCGGTGGCGTTTTAAGTGTAGCAAAAAATGGTCAGAATCCTCAGTTTACTGAAGAAGAGATTGAAGCTATCGTGACCACTGGTAAAGATTATGATTTGCAAGTGGCTGCTCACGCACACGGAGACGAAGGAATGCAGCGCGCCGTGCGAGCAGGTGTAAAGACCATTGAGCACGGCACTTTAATGAGTGAAGAGACTGCAGATTTAATGAAAAAGCACAACACCTACTATATACCTACTTTAAGTGCTGGTAAATATGTCGCAGAAAAGGCAAAAATAAAAGACTACTACCCTGCAGTGATCGTCCCTAAAGCATTAGAGATAGGACCACAACTTCAAAAGACCTTCGCGATGGCATACAACAAAGGAGTCAATATCGCCTTCGGGACCGATGCCGGTGTGTTTCCGCACGGGGAGAATGCTAAAGAATTTGGATATATGGTTGAGGCCGGTATGACCCCGATGGAAGCGATTCAATCTGCAACTATTGAGACTGCTAAAGTACTCAAAGCTGAAGATGCGCTGGGGCAATTAGCAGCAGGCTTTAAAGCAGACATCATCGCAGTTGACGAAGACCCTCTTCAAAATATCAATACCCTAAATGAGGTGACTTTTGTAATGAAAGCAGGTGAGGTAATTAAAGAATAATTTCCACCCCCCACCTTTTAAGTAAACCACCTCAGGGCAAACCAGAGAGACATTATTAATTGGAAACACGTTTCAATTTCTAAGCAAGCCTCTGAGTATTAAACCCTTTGGCAGTGCCAATAAATTTTAAAACCAAACTGTTTTATCTTCAATAGCGTCGCGCTCTCCAGCAAGCGGCTCTTCTTTATACGCGCCTAAATAAAAGAACCCTAAGCATTCTTCACCAGTATTTAGCTTTAGTTCTGTATGCATAGCTGTTCTATAACCCGGCGAACTCCAATAGCCACCAAGGCCTAATTCTCCCGTCATAAGCCATAGATTCTGTACAGCCATCGCAGTAGCAGCCACTTCTTCCCATTCAGGAACGCTCTCTTTAGGATCACGCTGCATACAGATCACAATGACCGCTGCACTTGTGGTCACTTTTTCAAGCGTTTTTTTCAGCTTAAATGCAGAAAATTGATGTTCAGGAGTGGTAGTCGTGTAGGCTTTCTCTATAAATTCAGCGAGTACGCTGAGTGAATCCTCTCTAAAAACTTTAAAGCGCCACGGTTGCGTTTTACGATGAGTTGGCGCCCAGTTCGCAGCTTCGAGTAATATTTTTATTTCTTCTTTTGAAACTGCTTTTCCTGAAAATTGATTCGGAAAAATAGATCTTCTATTTTTGATTATTTGGTCTAACATAGTTCAATTCTTTACTTCAAAGTTAGCAAGTATAACACAGCTAATCATCTGAAGCCCCAATTTCTATCTTAGAATTCTTCAGATAATTGAAAAAACACATCGAAAAAAGGGGATAAACCACCCCCTAATTTTTTAGCAATCAGCGGATTTAAAATTCCACAGGGTTAAAATTTAGTTATATTTGTACTCCCCTAGATCTCAATTTCAACCTATTATTTTTTAGCTATGCAGGTAATCTCAAGCAAGCGTTTTCTACATTTTTTTCTTTTTCTGTCACTTTCGCTCACATACGCTCAAGAAAAGGAATTAGACAAAGCCGCCAAAAAGTTTGAAAGTTATGCCTTTATCGATGCGCAAAAAATCTATTTACGATTAGCAGGGGAAGGTTATGAATCTGAAGAACTTTTTAAAAAACTGGGGGACAGTTATTATTTTAACGGCAAATACGAAGAAAGTGCCAAGTGGTACAAAAAGCTTTACGACAAATACCCGGAATCCTTAACACCAGAAGACCTATTCAGATACGCACAATCCCTCAAAGGGGTGCAACAATATGAAGCTTCAGATCGTATTATGGAGTTGTTCCGAAAGGAAAAAGGTGAAGATTCTAGGGCCGAATTATTTAATGAAGAGCCAGATTATCTTGAGGAAATAAGCTACAGTGAAAGCGAGTATGAAGTTGAAAATTTGAGAAGAACCAACTCACGATTATCTGACTTTGGCCCGATGATCTATGAGAACAAATTGATCTTTTCTTCCGCCAGAGATACAGGATCTACCGCACGCTACATTCACAAATGGAACAACGAACCTTTTTTAGATTTCTATCAAGCGCCCATAGATGTTGAAACCGGTGATCTTGGAGCGGTAGAAAAGTTTGGCGGCATCCTCAACTCCCGCTATCACGAGTCATCCCCTACTTTTACCAGCGATGGGAATACTATGTATTTTACCCGAAACAATTTCAGTCAAGGCGTAAAACGCAGTGATAAAAATGGCACTGTTAGACTTAAGATCTTTAAATCGGTTAAAAAAGGCGGCAACTGGAGTGCTCCGGTAGAACTTCCGTTTAATGATGATGATTATTCAGTCTCACACCCCGCACTTAGCCCGGATAATAAAAAGCTATACTTCGCATCTGATATGCCGGGAACTGTTGGTTTTTCAGACATCTGGGTGGTTGATATTTTAGGCGATAATGAATACAGCGCTCCAGAAAACCTAGGCCCCATCATCAATACCGAAGGGCGTGAGAATTTTCCTTACATCAGTAAAAAAGGAAATCTTTATTTCTCTTCAGACGGGCGACCCGGACTTGGAGGTCTTGACATCTATGTTGTTGCTACCAAGAAAAATGGAGATGTCGCTTATGTTATCAATCTAGGAAAACCGGTCAACAGTCCGCAAGACGATTTTGCTTTCATCGTTGATGATTACCGCAATATGGGCTACTTTTCAACCAATCGTTATTACGGAATGGGAAGTGATGATATCTTCAAATTCACTAGAAAACCGGTAGAGATCCCGGTTTGTGAATCACTCATCACAGGTACGGTTAGAGATAAAGAAACCGAACTTCCTATACCAACCGCTACGGTGAGCATTCTAGATCTGGAAGGAAATGTTCTTGCCAGTACGCCTGTAAATGAAAATGCAGAGTATTCATTGAGTGTCATCTGCGGCCAACAGATTCTTATTCGCGCCAGCGAACCGGAATACTATTCTGCGGAAGAACTCGTAACAGTGCCTAAAGATGGCGACGATATGGTTGTTGATCTTTATCTAGAACCTCGCATCACCAAGATCAACCAAGGTGATGATCTTGCTAAACTTCTAGATCTGAAGCCTATTTATTTTGATTTTGATCGCTTTAATATAAGACCGGATGCTGCCGAAGAATTGACTAAGGTGCTGGCAGTTATGGAGTCAAATCCAACTTTAGTTGTTGAAATACGCTCGCATACGGATAGTCGCGGAATCGATTCTTATAACCTAAGTTTATCTGACAAACGAGCAAAATCTACAGCAGACTGGATCGTAAGTAGAGGTATTGATCCTACTCGAATTTCGGGTAAAGGATTTGGAGAAACCGAACTCATTAATGATTGCGGAAATGGATCTGATTGCACCGAAGAGCAACATCAACTCAACCGTCGCTCAGAGTTTATTGTGATCAGTTTTTAATGCTTTAAAGAAAACTTGTTCAAGGCAATTTTTAACATAAACCCTTTAATGACAAATAAAAAAGGAGCGCTAAAAGCGCTCCTTTTTTATACCCAAAACTAAACTCTAATTATTGGTTTTGGTCGTGTCTTGCGTTGCCTTCTTCTTTCCAAAGAGACCGCCTAAAACATCCTTAACCACTTTTTCTGTAGTGGTTTTAGTTGTTGTAGAGACTGAATCTTTTCTGGTCTTAACTGCGGTAGAATCTGTAGTAGTTTTAGTTCCGCCTAATAGTCCGCTTAAGGCTTGTTTTACTCTATCTTCTCCTTGTTGTTTCAACTTATCTTTCTGTGTAGCTACAATTTGTTGGGTAAGATTTGTAACTGCTTGCTGTGTATTAAGCGATACTTGCGGACTCGTGAAATTACCGCTCAACGTCACCGGAAGGTCTACCGTATAGCTCTCAAGGTCTGCATTGCTCAGACTCGCCAATGTATTACCTACTTTAGACCCTAAGTAACTCCCCGGAACTTTTAAATTAAGCGTATAATTCATAGTATTTTCAAGACTATGCGTTCCGCTGACCCCTACGTTGATTCCTTTTATATTAAAGTCAAATGGTTTTACCGTAACCAAACCATTATCAAAACTCAGTTGAGTTTTTAAATTACTCAGATCCAGATTTTGAAGGTTTATAAAATCAAGTTTATCATCTAAAGCACTTATAAGCTTCATCTTCTCAGGCTTAACCTCTACAGTTAGCAACTGAGCAAGCGCGTTTCCGGCAAGCGAAGAAAGCACCGGTGTTAGATCGTCTGTTAAATTCCCTTTTAGCTGAATATTTGTATTCAATGCTCCTTGTAAAGCTTTTGCAATTGGGGTTAATTGCTGAAGCATTTCAAGACCTTCAAAAGATTGACTGATATCAACACTCTTTAGATCAAGCGCCATCTCAAAAGTAGGCGTAGCACTTTTGGTGCTCACATTCCCATTGAGCCCGATAGCTCCGCCAAAAATATCAGAGCGAATATTATTCAAGCTTGCTGTCTCATTTTGAACGGTAACATTTCCGCTTACATTTGACAAGGTAATATTGTCATAGATCACTTTGCCTGCCTTAAAGTCAAGCGTTGCGTCTAGAAATGAAGGAATTTTTATGGCAGTATCTCCAGAAGCTGTTGCACTCGTAGAAGCACTTTTCTCAGCTGTAGTTGCTGCAGCAGATTCCTCCTCAACCACGCTAAAGTCTGCGAGATTGATCACCTTAGAATTTACGGTAAAGCGCCCTTTTAAATCTTCTTTTGACAGCACAAACGGAATCAAGTTTTCTATACTTCCTTTTGCAGAAATATCAGTTTGGCCGGTCTGTGCATCCAGATTGTTTAGGGTGATTGTTCCGGGATTGAAAGTCACGTTAGCCGAAGCCATATTCAGCGCATTAGGCAATTCAGGAGAAACGTATTTAAAATCCTTTAAACTTGCCGTACCCGAACTTTTAATATTTTGATATCGTTCTTTCTCAACACTTTCCATATCAAAATTAGCAGTCATATCAACAGTTAATAGTCCGTTGATGTCCTGATCTAATTCTAATGGATACGCTTTCTCGAGATTGGCTAAATTCAATTTACCCTTCAACGCCAAATCAACAAGCGGATTTGTGGTAAGTCTATCTATTCTGCCTTTAGCGTTAAACACATCTTGATCAATTCTAAAGTTGAGATTCCCCAATCGCAGATAGGTATCATCAACATTACCTGTTTCATTCATAATCTGAGCGTCAATGATGATATCATTAACCGATTTTGGAAGATCTGGATATTTAAAAGACGCGTTATTAGATTGAATCGCAATATCTAGCATAGGTATATGCGTTTCATCAACCACTCCATTTATTCTACCATTCACTTTAAAATCGCCGGTTGTGGTCACGCCGTCCAGATTTTTAGCATAAACTTCAGGGATCACACCCAAGAAATTTTTAAAGTCACTAGATGGTGTTTCAAAAGCAAGGTCAAGTTCATTATTATTCTCATTGACCTGAATAAATCCTCTGAATACTAAAGGCAATTGATTGATTAAAGCCTCATTTTCTTTAAAAGTGTAGCGTTGCTCTTCAAGATTCATTTCGATTACTGCATCCAGAGCAATCTTATTGGCATTAAGGTAATTCACCCCATCAAAATCAAAAGATGCCAGCGCAGTCGTAGTCGTATTTAGGTTAGACACGGCTGCAGAAAAATCGCCGTCTCCTTCGTGATTGACTTCGGTTAACCTTAAAAAGGTTTGCGTACTTTCATCTAAATAATTTATTCTGGAATTATTTAATTCATAATGTTGTACATCAAAACTAAAACCACCAGAGCTATCCGCTAAAGTGTCTTGCGAAGCGGTAGTTGCCGGGCTTTCTTTGGCAATATCATAATTGGCATTGCCAAGGCTATCAACTTTAATGTTTACAAAACCTTCATCAAGCCGAATTGCATCAATTTGGATGGGTTTTCCCGATGAAGTCTTAAACAACTGCATCACGCCCATATCTAACTGAAGCGTTGCCCCGCTAGCAAGCGTATCGCCGGCAAAAGGCGCATTATTTACTACACTAAAATTTTGCACTTGCACGGCAGCATCAGGAAAACTGCTGAATAGCGTAAGATCAAAATCTTCCCAAGCCACAGTGGCATTGAGATTTTCGTTGATCGATTTCTTTAAAAGTTCTTCAAGCTGCCCTCTAAACAAGAAAGGAGCAGCGATCAAACCAATGATCAATACCAGAAGTACGATCCCTATAATTCTAAATACCTTTTTCATAATTCTATAATTTTTCTTCTTTCTGAAAAGCATTCAACTCAGCCCCGATCTCTTCCCCGGGCGCTAATTTGAAGCGTTTTCTAAACAAATAAACACCCAGATATAAAAAGGGTGTATCACAAACGGCAACCAATACTTTAAATAAAAAACCACTTAAAAGAAGCGTTCCAAACAGACTCCATTCAATCTTATTAAACGCACACAAAAGCAACAACACGGTAGCCGTATCTACAAACTGACTAAAAAAGGTAGAGAAATTATTGCGTATCCACAGGTGTTTTCCTTTAGTCAGGCGTTTCCAGAAATGAAAAAGTTGAATATCTATATACTGTGCAAATAGGTAAGCCATCATCGATGCCATCACCGCAACTACCGTAGCGCCAAAAACTTTATCAAACAACGCATTATCTACAGGAGACCAATCTGTCGCAGGCACCACTGCCGAAGTATACACGATAAGCAATGAAAAAATTGAGGCAAAAATACCGGCGGTCACCACTTGGTTGGCTTTCTTTTTTCCGTAAATCTCACTGATCAAATCGGTTATTAAGAACGTGATGGGATACGGCAAAATTCCAACGGAAATCTCAAACTTGTATAACCCAAAAAAATCCCAGTAAAAAAACTTCTGAAAGATCAAATTAGAAACCACCAGAGAGCATATAAATAAAGCTCCCAAAATAAAATAGATGCGGTAGGCTGCCAGCGCATCTCTCTGGCTCATTGATGCTTGCGTCAAACTCTCCTCTTTTAAAGGTTCTTTTGATCAAAATTAGCAGAATGCACGGGGCTTTTACTTAAATTGCTCTTAAAATATTTAAGGCCAAAATCTCATTAAACCGCTACAACACATACTCTTATCACTAGGCAGCAATCAAGGAGATTCGTTTGAAAATCTGCAACGCGCCGTTGATGGTATATTTCAAAATATAGGCAGCATAAAACAACTTTCTCCAGTTTATAAAACCAAAGCCTGGGGCTTTGAGGGCGCTGACTTTTTAAACTGTACCCTCTCAGCCACCACTACTTTAGCTGCCGAAGCCACCCTAGACGCGCTGCTCGCTATCGAAAAACAATTGGGCCGGGAGCGCAAACAACAAGCAGGTTACAGCGATCGCCCTATTGATATAGATTTATTGTTTTATGGAGACAGTATAGTTGAAACCAAAAAACTGACTCTTCCGCACCCGCAGTTACAAAAACGCAATTTTGTTTTGTTTCCGCTACGAGATATCGCCGCAACATTTAAACATCCTCTTCTCAAAAAAACGATTGAAGAATTAACCGCGGAAACCCCAGACGCAGAAATCCCTGAAAAACAATCTAAATGGCTTAAAAATCCGCAGGCCGCATATACCTTCAGCACGCATAATTATATTGCCATCGAAGGAAACATTGGCGCCGGAAAAACTACTTTAGCCACTAAAATTTCTGAGGATTTTAATGCTAAACTCATTTTAGAACGTTTTAAAGACAATCCTTTTCTACCCAAGTTTTACGAAGATCAGGCGCGCTATGCTTTTCCGCTGGAAATGTCATTTTTGGCTGATCGCTACCAGCAGCTGCTGGATGACATTGGTCAATACGACCTTTTTAAAGATTTTATGATCGCCGACTATGATAGTCAGAAATCATTGATTTTTGCAAAAGTCACACTGAGCGAAGAAGAATACAGTTTGTATCAAAAATTGCATGGAATCATGTATCGTGAAATCGCAAGGCCTGACTTATATGTTTACCTCTATCAAAACACCGAGCGCCTGCTTGAAAATATTAAAAAGAGAGGGCGTTCTTATGAACAGGATATTTCTGAAAGTTATCTTGTTGACATCAACAAAGGGTATCTAAATATGATCAAGAATAAACGAGGAAACAATGTCAAGATCATTGACATTTCCGGTTTAGATTTTGTTGAAAACAGAGCAGATTATTTAAAAGTGCTAGATGCACTACAGGCTATGGAATAGCAGAAGACAAAAAATAGTTTACAATTATAAGCTTAACAAATCACTGAAGAACAACGCTCTACCAGATCTCACTAGCCTTGAAAAGATTAAATTATACTGAAGCGCATCTTTAAATTTTTTACGAATTAAAGAAAAACAGGCTTCGTTGTAATTGCTTTAGTTTTTTGCAAATTAGTTTTAAGAAAAATAGATAATTCCGAGAACAGCGATCATTATAGCAAACCCTATAATCACGCCCATGAATATTCCGAAGCGTCGTCCATCCTTTATTCCTCGCACGTAAGACGCGTAATCAAAAGCTTTAGTTTTCATTTAAGTTGGGTTTTGGTTGAGAACGTAAAGATTCAAAGTTTAATTGCACCCCAACTGCATTTTAAAGAAACATTAATAAAGATTTATGATTAACAATTATACTTACTATTCACAATGTTAAAAATTAAGAGCTTTTAAGTAGCTTTGCATACATATCCCAAAGAACAATCCCCACACTTACTGAAATATTAAAACTATGTTTAGTACCCACTTGAGGGATTTCTAAAACCGTGTTGGCAGCATTCACAACATTCTGCTTCACTCCCTTAACTTCATTACCAAAGATCACCGCGTATTTTGAATGCGCCTCAACAACAAAATCATTCAACATCACGGCTTGCTCAGCTTGCTCAACAGCCACTACTTGATATTGATTTTCTTGCAATTCTTTTACCGCATCTAAAGTAGATTCAAAATAGCTCCAGCGTACAGATTCTGTTGCACCTAAGGCCGTTTTGGTAATATCTTTATGAGGCGGTTGTGCACAGATTCCGCAGAGATAAATTGCTTCGATCAAAAAGGCATCAGCTGTTCTAAAAACCGAACCGATATTATTTAAACTTCTAATATTGTCAAGCACCACAATAATGGGTGTTTTTTCGGCCTCCTTAAACGCTTCTACAGATTTACGATCGAGTTCGCTGTTCTTTAATTTTCTATTCATACCGCAAAAATAAGCTTCCGTAAGAAAAGCTCATAGTTAAGAATAGCATTGCTGTTGCTTATTGTTGAAAACAAATAAATAACTGGTTGCGTTTAACTCCTCTAAAACCTTGCGTATTTTTTAAATTTATCCCGCACAAACAGCAGCGAAAACTTACATTTAAAAGCGCTTCTGTGATGCTTCAATCCCTTTCAGATTTTTAAGATTTTATGGCAAAAAAGACCAAAGCAAAAAGTGTTACGCCACTGATGAAACAGTACAACAGCATCAAGACCAAGTATCCTGATGCAATGTTACTCTTTAGAGTAGGCGACTTTTATGAAACTTTTGGTGAAGATGCCGTCAAAGCTGCCGGGATTCTAGGCATTATCCTAACCAATAGAAACAACGGAAGCGAACGCTCTGAACTTGCGGGCTTCCCACATCACTCGCTCAATACATACCTTCCAAAACTGGTTAAAGCAGGCTGCCGGGTGGCGATTTGCGACCAGCTTGAAGACCCAAAACAAACTAAAGGAATTGTAAAACGCGGCGTTACCGAGCTAGTAACACCCGGAGTGTCTCTAAATGATGAAGTGCTACAGTCTAAAAGCAACAACTTCCTGGCCGCGATACATTATGGTAAACGCCACCTAGGCCTCTCTTTTCTTGATGTGTCTACAGGTGAATTTCTAACTGCGCAGGGCGATGTTGCCTATATAGATAAACTGTTGCAAAATTTCGCTCCCAGCGAATTGCTTATAAGCAAGAAAAATAAAGCTGATTTTAAGGAAGATTTTGGGACTGATTATCATATTTTTTATCAGGAGGATTGGGTTTTTAAGCCTGATTATGCGCAGGAAAGTCTCAATAAACATTTTGACACCAAATCTTTAAAAGGTTTTGGTGTTGAACATCTGGAAGAAGGGATCATTGCTGCCGGAGCGGCCTTACACTATCTAAGTGAAACGCGTCACGATAAGCTTCAGCATATTTCCAGCATTGGCCGTATCGCCGAAGATGCCTACGTGTGGATGGATCGTTTTACCATTCGCAATCTGGAGTTATATCAAGGCACATCGGTCAAGTCTATCACTCTACTCGACGTGATTGACAAAACCATCAGCCCTATGGGCGGGAGGTTGCTTAAACGCTGGCTGGCGCTTCCTTTAAAAAATCTTGAGCCCATTAAAGAGCGTCATGAGATTGTAGATTTTATACTCAATCATCCGGATTTCTATGACAAAGTTTCGGCGCATATAAAAAAGATTGGCGATGTTGAGCGGTTGATTTCTAAAATAGCAACCGGTAAAGTGGCGCCTCGAGAAGTCATTCTTCTAAAAAATTCGCTAGAAGCGATGATTCCAATAAAGGCGCTTGCTCAAAACTCAGAGAATAAAGCCTTGCAAATTCTTGGGGAAAAAATCAACAATCTTGAGCATTTAAGAGACAAAATTAAAGAAACTCTTACCGAAGATGCACCGGTTAGTGTTTTAAAAGGAAACACGATTGCTGAAGGTTTCCACACCGAACTTGACGAATTACGCAACTTGGCAACTTCGGGGAAAGATTATCTTGACAAAATGCTGGAGCGTGAAACCGAACGCACCGGGATCACTTCACTCAAAATTGCTTCTAATAATGTATTTGGCTACTATATTGAAGTGCGCAATACGCATAAAGATAAAGTTCCCGTAGAATGGATTCGCAAGCAGACCTTAGTAAACGCAGAACGCTACATCACCGAAGAACTAAAAGAATATGAGGCAAAAATTTTAGGTGCCGAAGAACGTATTCTTGGTATTGAGCAACAGCTTTTTGCGCAATTAGTAAGTTGGATCACGCAGTTTATTGAGCCGGTGCAAACCAATGCGCACACCTTGGCACAACTAGATTGTTTACGCTCATATGCCTGCCTGGCCAAAGAAAACGGCTATTGCAAACCCAGCATGGATGACACCTATGAATTGGAGATCACCGAAGGTCGCCATCCTGTCATCGAAAAACAACTCCCCATAAGTGAGCCCTACATTGCTAATGACACCTATTTGGATCGGGACACGCAACAAATGATTATGATCACCGGTCCTAATATGTCTGGTAAATCTGCTATTCTGCGTCAAACAGCTTTGATTGTGCTGCTTGCACAAATGGGTAGTTTTGTTCCGGCGAAAGCGGCCCGTATTGGTCTAGTCGATCGCATCTTTACCCGCGTAGGAGCCAGCGATAATATTTCAATGGGCGAATCAACTTTTATGGTTGAAATGAATGAAACGGCCAGCATTTTGAATAACATTTCTGAACGCAGCCTTGTGCTTCTTGACGAAATAGGTCGCGGTACCAGTACTTATGATGGGATTTCTATCGCTTGGGCAATCAGTGAATATTTACACGAGCATCCGGCGAGGCCTAAAACGTTATTCGCGACCCACTATCACGAACTGAATGATATGGGCGAAACCTTTAACCGAATCAAAAACTTCAATGTTTCGGTAAAAGAGCTTAAGGATAATGTCTTGTTCTTACGAAAACTTATTCCCGGTGGAAGCGCGCACAGCTTCGGGATTCACGTTGCTAAAATGGCCGGAATGCCCCAACAAGTACTACACAGAGCTAATAAAATGCTGGCGCAATTAGAACAATCCAACCGAAAAGAGGAACATCGCGATGCTTTAAGCACAGTTGAAGATGACGAAATGCAACTGAGTTTTTTCAACTTAGACGATCCGCTTTTAGAGGAAATCAAAGACGAAATCCTTCATACAGACATAGATACACTCACGCCGGTAGAGGCTTTAATGAAGCTCAATGAGATAAAGCGTATGCTCGTCAGAAACAAAAAAAATCAGGTTTCATAACCACTTTTATTTTTTTCTGAAAAATGCTTTGCAGATTAAAGAAATCTTGTAAATTTGCATCCGCATTAGACAACAGGTCTTATGTAATGCGAAAGTAGCTCAGGGGTAGAGCATCACCTTGCCAAGGTGAGGGTCGCGGGTTCAAATCCCGTCTTTCGCTCAAAACAACACTCCATTAGACAATGGGGTTTTTTATTGACAGCCCAAGCTCGGGTGGTGGAATTGGTAGACACGTTGGACTTAAAATCCAATGAACATTAGTTCGTACGGGTTCAAGTCCCGTCCCGAGTACAGAGAACCTCTAGTAATGCACTAGAGGTTTTTCTTTTTATATACACTTCTGAATGTCATTTCTTTAACTAATAAATTATGTTAAATAATATTTTAGATTTGAAAAATGCCTTTCAACTTCACTATCTTTGCTCTGATTTTAAATCTCATCCCTAACTTACATATATTATAATTCCACCCCCTACAATTGAGAATTATAAAATATTTACTTTAATTAAGGCACGCTTTTTGAGCATATCTTAACCAACAAGGAGACCTTGAGGTCCATGATTTTTAAAACCAAACGATAATCGCCCCGATTTCAGATTATGATTTTTTCTAAATTTTTCAACAAGTCGAGCAATCTCGATAAAGAGCTTGATCGCAACTTACTTTTCGCTCCTAATTACTTAATTCGAGAACAAAAAGTCAATAATAATACGCAATACATTTTTGGAGGTCACTCCATCATTACCATTGAGCAAACACAAGGCAAAAATGTAGGGTTATTCTTTAATCGTACACGCACGTCAAAATCAAACAAACTTAATCTCAACCCTAAGAATGAATTACACTTAGGCTTCCAAACTATCGCCGAAGTCAATTATTTAATCTTAGGTACGCGTCAACATTTATCGCACGTCAAACCAGGTGATCTGTTAGAGATCTGCTTTAATGATGATTCGAAAATCAACTTGACACTCGAGTCAACAGATGAGAAAGCAACAGTTAATAAAGGATACGCCTGCAATGTACGCGCAAAGATTAATGCTAAAGAATTAAAACATTTTCAGAAGAAAATGATGAACACCTATAAGCTTAGGCTTAATGCTTCGGGAGAAACTGTTGATGGTTCGTTTGATAAGGAGTTTTGTCAAAAATTCAGGGAAGTAGCGCAATCCTATGTGTTCTGCTTAGAGAATTACTACTAAACGTTTAAATTCATATACTACAAAAGACCTCTTTTCAGAGGTCTTTTTTCATTTATAATGGGTAAATTCAGCGTTTAAAATCAATCTAAATGCTAAAACGTTTTTCTCTTGTACTTGCAGCCGGACTCACTCTTTACGGTTGTAAAACACAAAAAGCTGCCACAACTCCCGCAGCAGAATCTTCAACAAGTCAAAAGTCAAAATTAAAGCCGTACAACAAAGTCATAACTGCCGAAGCTGAGTCAGACAATGGACTTTTTACAACGCACAGGCTAGATGATCATCTGTATTTTACCATCCCAGACAGTCTGATGGGAAAAGATATGTTGCTCGTAAGCCGCATAGCTAAAGTTCCTGCCGGCTACGGCGGCGGCTATGTGAATGCCGGATCTAAAGTAAATGAGCAAGTAATTCGCTGGTCTAGACGCGGTAACTTTGTAGATGCCAGAGTTATTAATTTTGAAAATCAAAGCGATCAAGACAGTCCCATCAACAAATCGGTTGAAGCGAATAACTTTTTTCCTATTCTATTTAGCGCCGAGATCAAAGCACTTGCCAAAGATTCTACCGGCGTAGTAATCGACGCAACTGATCTTTTTACTCAAGATATCACCGCAATCAATGCGGTTTCGCCAAGATTACGCAAGCAATACAAAGTAAAACGCCTTGACGATAAACGCAGCTATATCGAGTCGGCACACGCGTATCCTCAAAACATTGAGATTAAACACGTGATGACTTACGACACCGAAGAACCACCAGAGCGTGACCAAGCCAGCACGCTTACCTTTCTGATGAACCAATCTATGATTCTTCTTCCTGAAGATAAGATGCAACCACGTATCGCAGATGAGCGCGTAGGCTGGTTTACCCTTAGAAAATATGACTATGATTCTGATGCACTAAAATCTGATGATTACCGCATTTTAAGAAGGTGGAGATTGGTGCCAAAAGACATCGAAGCATACAAACGCGGCGAACTGGTAGAACCTGTAAAACCCATTATCTATTATTTAGATCCGGCAACACCGCTTAAATGGCGCCCCTATTTTAAACAAGGAATTGAAGACTGGAATGCCGCGTTTGAAAAAGCAGGATTTAAAAATGCCATTATCGCTAAAGATCCACCTTCTCCGGAAGAAGATCCTGAATTTAGTCCGGAAGATGTGCGCTACTCAGTAATCCGCTATGTTGCGAGCACCACACGTAACGCCGTTGGTCCTTCGGTTTCAGATCCGCGTACCGGTGAGATTTTAGAATCTGATGTGATTTGGTATCACAATCACTTACGCTCCTACCGCAACCGCTTTATGATCGAAGCAGGCGCTCAAAATCCCGCCGCAAGAACTTTAGAAACTCCTGAAGCCGAAATTGGCGAAATGATGCGCATGGTAATTGCACACGAAGTAGGTCACGCGATCGGTCTTCCTCACAATATGAAAGCCAGCTCTGCCTACCCAACAGACTCTTTACGTGTCGCTTCGTTTACACAGAAATATGGCTTAACGCCTTCTATCATGGATTACGCTCGAGTAAACTATGTTGCGCAACCCGAAGACAAAGGTGTACGCTACATCAGAATGATGGGACCTTATGATTATTATGCGGTAAACTGGGGATATCGCTACATTCCTGAAGCGGAAACTGCGGAAGAAGAAAAACCTACTTTAGACCAATGGATTTTAGAAAAAGCAGGAAATCCGTGGTATGAATTTGGAAGTTCTACCGGAGTTGACCCACATTCACAAACCGAAAGTTTAGGAGACGACAACATTAAAGCCAGCTTGTATGGTTTGGCAAATATGAAAAAAGTGATTCCTAATTTGATCGACTGGACTACCAAAGACGGTTATGGCTATGATGATCTTGATGAAGTTTATGGTGAATTAACACGCTTATGGAGAGGTTATGTTTATCACGTGATCACTAATGTGGGTGGAATTTACGAAACACGCAAAACTGCAGATCAAGACGGTGTGGTTTACGAGCCGGTTCCTGAAGCTATTCAAAAAGAGGCGGTGGCATTCTTAAATGAGCATGCTTTTACCACTCCTGAGTGGCTTCTTGACAAGGAGATTTTAAATCGAATTGAATCAGATGGTGCTATTGAACGCATTCAGAATTTACAAACCCGCGCTTTAAACAGCTTGTTAAGCGTAGATCGTATCAATCGCTTGGTGAGCACGGTAGAGCAAGAAGGAGCTGAAGCCTACTCGCCTATTGAGTTGATGACCGATTTGCGCAAAGGGATTTTCAGCGAATTATATGCCGCGCAGAAAACCGATGCTTATAGACGTAATCTGCAACGCGCATTTATAGATATCGCCTCAGAATACATCAAAAAAGAAAAAGCAGATGATGACGAAGTATTGAAGTCAGACGCAAGCGCATTGATGCGCGGCGTACTTAATCAAATGCGACGCGACCTCAATACCAGAAAGAATTATTCTGGAGACACGATCACACAGTATCATTTTGAAGATTTGATCGCACGCATCGACACCGCTTTTGACCGAGATTAAATTTTAATCCTAGGATAAATTTTCAACGCCCGACTTCTCCCAGTCGGGCGTTATTTTTTTAACAGAATTCTTCTTAAACCCGCTGTTAATTTGCCTTAAATCAGGTTAAACCCTGTTAATTGCGAGCATTAATGCGAATCCCTGAATACTTTAGTAATGGATTTCAGCATAAGCTGCGACCATCAACTTAAAAATTATAAGCTATGAGTTATTCAGATAAAATGGGCGAAAAGCTCAACGAATTACTAGAGAAAAATTATGATGCTGAAGCAGGTTATAAAAACGCTGCTGAGAAAGTTCAAAATTCAGCATTAAAGAACTATTTATTGAGTCGCGCACAAGATCGCTACGATTTTGGGCACGAATTAAAGGCTGAATTGAAAACTTTTGGTCAAGAACCAGAAAAAGGAACCAGTCTTGCCGGTGATGCACACCGCCTGTGGATGGATCTTAAAACTGCACTTTCTTCAGATAAAGATGAAGCTGTTTTAGAAGAAGCGATCAGAGGAGAGCGTGCAGCTGTTGACGAGTACGATGAGATTTTAAAGGAAGAGAGTCTCCCATCCTCTACGAAGTCAATTATCACTGCGCAACGCAATAGTGTAAAAGCCGCGTTGAATGAAGCCAAAGCACTTGAAGTATTAGCGTAAATCAAATTCTGGGCTTGAAATAGTTTGAGCCCAGAATTATAGTGTTAAACTAACCAACCTAACGTTAAATACTCTTAATGTATTTGTTTTCAGCATATTGAATCAATATATTAAGAATGGATGTTATCGAAACACATCCCACCAACCAAAAATTTGTTTCGTTAATTTAAAGAAGATAGAAGATGAAGTTTACTGAGAAAATATCGAACAATTTAAATGAATTACTAACTAAAAATTACGATGCCGAGGCCGGTTACAAATTGGCCGAAGAAAACGTAAAAGACAATACGCTAAAAGAATATTTTGGGCGTAAAGCCAAAGAGCGTTATGATTTTGGGCATCAGATCAAAAATGAAATAAAAGTGTATGGCGAAAGTCCTGATAAAGGAACGAGTGTAGCTGGAGACGCACATCGCTTATGGATGAATGTAAAATCAACCTTATCAAAGAATAGTGAGGAAGCGATTTTAGAAGAGACCATTCGCGGTGAAAAGAATGCGATTGAAGAGTATCAAAGTATACTAAGCAATCCAAATCTCCCACCAACCACTGAAGCCATTTTAAATACACAACTTGACTTGATTAAAGGCACATTAGAAGAAGTAAAGGCCTTTGAAGTTATGGCATAGATACATTTATTTGAATTAGCCAACCGAAAATAAATGTTGAAAAGCGCCTTGATCTCACGATCAAGGCGCTTTTTTATTGACACTAACAAAGGTTTACACCATGAAGCTTTCTCTGACATAATTTGTCTGAATTAGCCCGTTGATAACTCCCCAAAACTTAACTTTTTAAAGCCTCTGCTTTTCTTTAATTTTAAACTTTTCCGCGTTTGCGACTTCGCAAAAAATAACCCAAAGAGAACCAGAGATGTACCTGATATTTGATACCGAAACCACCGGCTTACCCAAGAACTGGAACGCTCCCATCACCGATTCTGACAACTGGCCAAGAGCCATTCAGATCGCGTGGCAGCTGCACGACGACATGGGTAATTGTATTGAGCACGAGGATTATTTAATTCGGCCTGACGGGTTTGATATTCCTTTTGATGCCGAGCGAATTCACGGGATCTCTACCGAACTCGCACAGCGCGACGGTTTACCTTTAGGTGAAGTACTGGGCAAATTCAAAGCGGCACTCGAGCGCACCAAATTTGTGGTGGGTCAGAACGTGGGCTTTGATGTTAATATTATGGGTGCGGAATTCCACAGATTAGATGTTTCTAATCAACTGCAAGAGCTTCCGGTTCTCGACACCTGTACCGAAACTACTGCACAACTCTGCCAGATTCCCGGTGGGCGTGGTGGTAAATTCAAATTACCCACACTTACCGAGTTACACCAGTATTTATTCAATCAACCCTTTGCGGAAGCACACAATGCAACCGCCGATGTGGAAGCAACCACGCGTTGCTTTTTTGAACTGGTGCGCAGACGCATTTTTACACAGGAAGAATTGGATGTTCCTGCTGGATATTTTGAGAATTTCTCAGAAGCCAATCCGCAGCCTATTGAGTTTATTGGCTTAAAACACATCAACCTCAAAAAAGCTTCTGACGAAATTCGCAAAGAGCTGCAAAAAGCAGATCAGGCCGATATTTCAAAAGAAGAAATAAAGGAGAATAAAGAGCAATTGGCCAAGGTAGATTTTGTGCATTTGCACAATCACTCGCAGTTCTCTATTCTTCAGTCTACCGCCAGCGTTCACGACTTGGTGGCGGCAGCAAAAAAACATAAAATGCCCGCGGTGGGAATCACCGATATGGGCAATATGATGGGAGCCTTCCACTTTGTGAAAGCCTTGACCGCTCAAAACAAAGCAGCGCAAAAGAAAAACGACGAACTTCTAGAAGCCGGCGAAGAACCTACCGAAACCATCATCAAACCTATTGTAGGTGCCGAGCTTAATGTGTGTCAGGATCATACCAACAAAAGCCAAAAAGACAACGGATATCAAATCGTTTTTCTGGCAAAAAATAAACGCGGCTATCACAACCTTGCAAAAATGGCATCCCTTGCCTACACCGATGGTTTTTACTACGTGCCGCGTATAGACCGCGAGATCGTTGAGCGCTATAAAGAAGACATCATCGTGCTCACCGGTAACCTGTATGGAGAAGTCCCGAGCAAGGTTTTGAATGTAGGTGAAAAACAAGCTGAAGAAGCCCTGCTGTGGTGGAAGGAAACTTTTGGCGACGACTTGTATATCGAGGTGATGCGTCACGGTCAGGAAGATGAAGATCGTGTGAATCAAACCTTGATCGAATTTTCTAAAAAACACGATGTAAAACTAGTCGCGACAAACAATACTTTTTACATCGACAAAGAAGACGCTCCTGCGCACGATATTTTGTTATGCGTGAAGGATGGCGAAAAAGTAGCTACGCCAAAGGGCCGTGGCCGCGGGTATCGTTTTGGTCTGGACAATGAAGAATACTACTTCAAATCGGCAGACGAGATGAAAGCGTTGTTTACTGATCTGCCGGAAGCCATAAGCAACGTAGATGAGATCGTTGATAAAGTGGAAGCTTTTGTTCTGGCACGTGACGTACTCTTACCGGCCTTTACCATTCCTGAAGAATTTCAGTTTGAAGAAGATAAACAGGATGGTGGTAAACGTGGGGAAAACAAATATTTAAAACATATCACGTTTGAAGGTGCACGCCAGCGGTATCCTGAGATCACTCCCGATATTGAAGAGCGCCTCAACTTTGAGCTCAGCGTTATTGAAAACACCGGGTATCCCGGATATTTCCTGATTGTGGAAGACTTTATTCGTGAAGCCCGAAATATGGGCGTTTCGGTAGGTCCCGGTCGGGGTTCTGCTGCCGGTAGTGCGGTAGCCTATTGCTTGGGAATTACCAATATTGACCCGATCAAGTACGACTTGCTTTTTGAGCGTTTCCTGAATCCGGATCGTGTGAGTATGCCCGATATTGATATCGACTTTGATGATGAAGGACGAAGCCGCGTTATGGATTATGTGATCGACAAATACGGTGCCAACCAAGTGGCGCAGATCATCACCTACGGTACGATGGCTGCAAAATCTTCGATCAGAGATACCGCGCGGGTTTTAGATCTTCCGCTGAGTGATGCCGATCGTATCGCCAAGCTGATCCCTAATATGTCGAAACTCGCCAAGATCTTTGGGCAGAGTGAAGCCGACTTAAAAAAGAAATTCCGTTCTGAAGATTTAGTCAAAGTCAACGAACTTTTAAACTTAGCGGAAGGTGACGATCTTGAGGGGCAAACCTTAAGACAAGCACGCCAGCTGGAAGGTTCGGTACGTAACACGGGGATTCACGCTTGTGGGGTGATCATCACACCTGATGATATCACCAATTTCGTTCCGGTTTCTATCGCTAAAGATTCAGACTTATACGTCACCCAGTTTGACAACTCGGTCGTAGAAGAAGCCGGTCTACTAAAAATGGACTTCTTGGGTCTGAAGACCCTGACCCTGATCAAAGACACGGTAAAACTGGTAAAACATAAGCACGGGATCGATCTGGACCCGGACAGTTTTCCACTAGATGATGAGAAAACGTATGAGTTGTTCCAGCGTGGAGATACGGTTGGGATCTTTCAGTACGAATCGCCGGGGATGCAAAAACACATGCAGGCGTTAAAACCTACGGTTTTTGAGGATCTTATCGCAATGAACGCCCTGTACCGCCCGGGACCTATGGAATACATCCCGAGTTTTATCGCGCGTAAACACGGGGAGGAAGAAATTCAGTATGACCTTCCTGCGATGGAAGAATATCTGGAAGAAACCTACGGGATTACAGTTTACCAAGAGCAGGTGATGCTGCTATCGCAAAAGCTGGCTGGCTTTAGTAAAGGTGATGCCGATGTTTTGCGTAAAGCGATGGGTAAAAAGATATTTGCCCTGCTGGAAAAACTGAAACCACAATTCTTAGATGGTGGTGAGAAAAACGGTCACGACCGAAAGATTCTCGAAAAGATCTGGAAAGACTGGGAAGCTTTTGCTGCGTACGCTTTTAACAAGTCGCACTCTACCTGTTATGCGTGGATCGCCTACCAGACCGCATATTGCAAGGCACACTACCCTGCCGAATATATGGCGGCAGTACTGTCTAACAATATGAACGACATCAAGCAGGTGACGTTCTTTATGGAAGAATGTAAACGTATGGGACTTGAAGTTTTAGGTCCTGACGTAAACGAATCGTTTAGAAAATTTACCGTTAACGATCAAGGTGCGGTGCGTTTTGGTATGGGCGCTGTAAAAGGTGTAGGTGCCAATGCCGTAAAAACCATTGTTGAAAATCGAGAAGACGGCCCTTATCGCAGTGTGTTTGATCTGGCGAAACGTATTGATCTGCGTGCTGCCAATAAAAAAGCTTTTGAATCCCTGGCACTTGCCGGCGGTTTTGACAGCTTTATGGCTACGCATCGTGCGCAATATTTCAAAGATGAAGGTGACGGAATCACTTTTCTGGAAAAAGCGGTGAAGTATGGCGCAAAATTTCAAGAGAATGAAAACTCAGCTCAGGTAAGTTTGTTTGGCGAAGCCAGTGAAGTTCAGATTCCCGAGCCGGTGGTGCCGCCTTGTGAAGAATGGGGAACGATGGAAAAACTACGCCGCGAGAAAGAAGTGGTGGGTATTTATATTTCGGGACATCCGCTGGATGACTTCAAACTGGAAATGGATAATTTCTGTAACGGTAAAATCAGTGATTTCAATAATCTGGAAATGCATCTCAACCGCGAACTCACCATTGGCGGAGTCATTAGCGACGTGCAGCACCGGGTTTCCAAAAACGGAAAAGGCTGGGCTGCCTTTACGGTTGAAGATTTTGACGAGTCGTTTGAATTTAGAATGTTTGGCGAAGAGTACCTCAAGTTCAGACACTTTCTGATTCCGAATTCCTTTGTGCATATGCGCGTATTTATTCGTGAGGGATGGACCAACCGCGACACGGGTAAAAAAGGCGACCCGAGAATGCAGTTCAACAACTTTATGCAGCTGCAAGACGTGATGGAAACCTTTAGCAAAAAGCTTACGATCAATCTGGATCTGCAAGAAGTGCAAGGCGACCGTATTGAGCAATTACGTGAAACTTTATTTAACCACCGCGGCGATCATAATTTGCATTTCTACGTGTTTGAGCCTAAAGAAAAGATTGCACTACAAATGCCAAGCAGAAAGAAAAAGGTAAAAATCAGCAGCGCATTGTTGAATGAATTAAAAGCGCAACGGTTTAGTTTTAAATTAAACTAGTAGATTAAAATTAATTAGGCTTTTTCTGGACGTCCCCTTCGGTCGGGCTATACGCTACAATCTGTCCCGCTGATTGCGGGACAGGATTTACGCTGCTATCCCTAACGCAGAGCATAAACCAAACTAAATTAAGATGAATTTATGTAAGCTTTGTAAAATTCGAAACGCAGATAAAGAAAACTCTCATATAATTCCAAAGTTTCTTGGAAAACCTTTATTTAAGAGCCCTAGTCATAGGGCGGCGATGGAAATAAATAAAGGCGGTAGAAATAAAAAAATTCAAGATATTCCAAAAGAAGATTTTATCCTTTGCTCTAATTGCGAACAAAAATTTTCTATTCTTGAGACTTACTTCGCTAGAAAATTAAAATCTATAAATGACTTTAAGAATAGAAAAAATGATTTTCGATTCACCCAAGTACATTCGAATAATTTATTAATCCCTGAAAATCTCGATCCAATATTTTTCAAATTATTTACGGTCTCGTTATTTTGGAGAGTCTCAATTTCAACATTGTTTTTATATGAAAAATATAAACTACCAGAATTAATTGAAGAAGAATTCAGAGTCTTTTTAAGCAAGAATTTGAAGGAAAAACACAGAGATCTTATTGAGGTTTTACCTAAAATAAAGAATACTCCTAACTATCATTTTGTTGTTTTTAAACCAGAATTTAATAATCGGGATTTTATAGGAGGACTGACTGCCTATCAAACTTCAAAAAATATATACACAATATTTACAAGTGATTTGGTTTTTCAATTTTATTCAGAATTGATTCAAACTGATCCTATTATAGATTTAATATCAAATCTTCAGGACGAAGAAGTCAGAATAATCCTAAGCTCTAATGAGAACTGGAAAGCACTTGGCAGCGCAGTAATAAAAAAGGTAATTAATTCCACACATTAGTGATTGCAGTAAAAAGTCCACAGCGTAGTGTGCGGACTTGCAAAGGAAAGCGTACTTTTTTGCATAACATTAATTTGACAAATCCCCTATTATAACTCAATCGTCAGTATGAGCTTTTTGAAGACTACTGTAAAACACCGGTTTCAACTTTAAACACCTGAGGATTCGAAACATTTTGACAGAATCCTGTACAATAACAGGTTGTATTTTTATACTTTATTTCACAGTTAAGCAATTCCTAATAAGGCAGTTTGGTGGCTTGGTTACCCCTAATTTTATATAAAAAACAAAACCAACGCTATGCAAACAACTATTGAAAAATCAGCCGGAATGGGCGCGGTCTATAAAGACGGCATCACCACCTTTAGGGTTTGGGCTCCAAACGCAGACAAGGTTAGTGTGGTGGGCGAATTCAACGACTGGGATGAGACTGCAAATGAATTGACCCTCGAAGAAAACGGCTACTGGTCTACTATATCTGAGCAAGCCAAAGAAGGCCAAGAATATAAATATAGGATTCAAAATGGTGATCAATCGTTCTATCGCAATGACCCCTATGCCTTTGAAGTAACTAACAGTAACGGCAATAGTCTCATTCGCACATTAGACTTTGAGTGGGACGACGCAGATTTTGAAATAGCTGATTGGAATAAACTAGTTATTTACGAATTACATGTAGGCACGTTTAATCGTAAACAAAAAGATCAAGTAGGCACGTTTGCTGATGTTGTTGAAAAATTACCTTACCTGAAAGAACTTGGCGTGAATTGCATAGAACTGCTTCCGGTTGCAGAGTTTGCCGGTGGCATTTCTTGGGGGTATAACCCGGCGCATCCTTTTGCAATCGAGCAGGATTATGGAGGACCTGAAGGATTAGCACATATAGTGAATGAAGCGCACAAGCAAGGCATTGCGATCATTATGGATGTGGTTTATAATCACTTTGGTCCTTCTGATGTAGATCTGTGGCAGTTTGACGGTTGGAGCGAAAACAACAAAGGCGGTATCTATTTTTATAACGATCACCGCAGCGCTACTCCTTGGGGAGACACCCGCCCAGATTACGGCAGACCCGAAGTGCGCCAATATCTACGCGATAACGCCTTGATGTGGATCGAAAAATACCATTGCGACGGTTTACGACTGGATGCAACCTCATACATTAGGTATGAAGGAGGCGGTCTGGGTGAAGACACAGCCATTGACGAGGGAAACCAGATGATGCGTGAGATCAATCAGGAGTTGCAAGCAAAATATCCTAAAGTGATCACTATTGCTGAAGACCTAAAAGGAGATGAATTTATCACTAACGGTATTGCTTACGGCGGTGTGGGCTACGGTGCGCAATGGGATATGCATTTTGTGCATCCGGTGCGCGAGGTTTTACAGAGCGTTAGTGATGATGGTAGAGATATTCAGAAGATCGTAGACGCATTAGAATATACCTATAGCGGAAATAAGTTTAAGCGCATTATTTATACCGAATCACACGATGAGGTTGCTAACGGAAAAGCACGCGTTCCTGAAGAAATTCAGCCGGGAGATGCTGAAAGTAAATTTGCTAAAAGACGTGCAGTTCTAGGGCTTGTGCTTACTCTTACCGCCCCGGGAATACCTATGTTATTCCAAGGACAGGAGTTTTTAGAAGATGAGTACTTTCAAGATACCGAAGCTTTAGACTGGGAGAAAGAAAATAGATTAAGCGGAATTAGAGAACTTGTAAGTGACCTTATAAAACTACGCATCGGAGCTAGTGGAGGCGCAAATGGTTTGCTGGGACAACATCTGGAGATCATTCATTTTAATCCGGAAAATCAAATTTTAGCTTATAAGCGCGGTGGCTCTGAAGAAGAACAAACGCTTGTGATTCTCAACTTTAAAAATCAAACCTATGAGCACTACGGAATTGGAATCGCTGAAGATAAAAATTGGAAACTGCGCATAAATGCCGATTGGAAGGGGTATGATATAGATTTCTCTGAATTAGAAGTTACGGATCTAAAAATAGAAAAAACCGAGACCGACGGCAGACCGCTCACCGGAAGCTTTAATATTCCTGCATATGGCGCATTAATTTATACCGCAGAGTAAATCGTGAAGTCTTTGCGTGAGGGATAGTAGCGGCATCCTTTTTTACGGCTCGTAAAGCCGTAAAAAAGATATAGCGTATAGCCCGACCCTTGGGGCACGCCCAAAAAGATATAACGGCAACTTTTAAAAATCAATTTAACTGATTAAAACATAGTCAAATCTAATTCGCTGGTTGTAAGCTTTGGAAAAATAATTGACTAATTTTGCATAATAATCTAATAATAGAATAAAAATGGCACTAGAAATAACAGACGCAAATTTTGAAGAAACCGTATTACAATCAGACAAGCCTGTATTAGTAGACTTTTGGGCTGCTTGGTGTGGGCCTTGTAGAATGGTAGGACCTGTAATTGAAGAGATCAGCACAGAGTATGACGGCAAAGCTGTTGTAGGTAAGCTTGATGTTGATGCTAACCAGGAGTTTGCTGCAAAATATGGCGTACGTAACATCCCAACTGTTTTGATGTTTAAAGACGGGGAAGTAGTAGGTCGCCAAGTAGGTGTTGCTCCTAAAAATGTATACACAGAAGCTATTGACGGTTTACTATAAGACTTATACTCTTGTTTGAGTAAACGTACATTATAAAAAAGGTCTGACGCTGCGTCAGACCTTTTTTATTAGCACTGTTAAAGGGTTTAATCCTCAAAGGCTTGTCTGCCTCCGTTTGCGAGGTATACTTTTAGCTAGTATTTAGCCAGTCTCTGCGAGATTTTACAAGCAATTCATATCTTAAATGCTTATACTTGTTAGACTAAAATTTGTACGTTAAAATGTAGAAAAAGCCTTAGAGCTATTTAAATAAAATTTAAAAAATGGAAAATAAAAAAGGAAAACCACAAGACCTCATCGACGCAAAATTACTTGAAGAACGTAAAGTGTTCTTATGGGGTCAGGTAGACGATAAAAGCGCAAAGCACGTTGTAGATCGCTTATTGTATCTAGACGCGTTGAGCAACGACGAAATTCAATTTTACATCAACAGTCCGGGTGGATATGTGACTTCAGGATTTTCAATCTACGATACCATCAAGTCGATTAAGAGTCCGGTTTCTACTATTTGTACTGGTCTTGCTGCGAGTATGGGAAGTATTTTGCTTTCGGTAGGTGAAAAAGGACGTCGTTTTATTCAGCCGCACGCCCGTGTGATGATTCATCAGCCTAGCGGTGGTGCTCGCGGCCAAGCGAGTGATATCGAAATTACAGCTCAGGAAATTTTAAAGACCAAAGAGTTGAGTGCAAAAATTCTTGCCGATAACTGCGGCCAGGACTTTGATAAAGTAATGAAAGATTTTAACCGTGACCACTGGATGGGCGCAGAAGAATCTGTTGCCTATGGAATCGTAGACGGAATTCTATAATCAATAAACAGCAGTCAGTCTCAGTAAGCAATTTTAAAATTTAAAAACGCTGCCTACTGAGGCTGAAAACTGCTAACTTCAACAAACCCCGATACCTAAACCATAAACGTGATCGATCTTCAGGCGCATCTTAACAGCATTGCAGGTTTCAATAATTTGGAACTGCTCGCCGGTCAAGTGGTGGAAGGTTTTATAAGCGGGATGCATAAGAGTCCGTTTCACGGGTTTTCTGCGGAATTTGCAGAGCACAAAGTTTACAATACAGGTGAAAGCACCAAACACATTGATTGGAAGCTCTACGCACGTTCAGATAAGTTATATACCAAACGCTACGAGGAAGAAACCAACCTGCGTTGTCATCTCATACTAGACAACAGCAGCAGTATGCACTACCCTGCACTGAAGCAAACCGATTTAAACAAACCTAATAAAATTGCTTTTTCTGTACTGGCCAGTGCAGCCATTATGCAATTGATGAAGAAACAGCGTGATGCGGTTGGACTCAGTATTTATGCCGAGCAGTTTGAATATTATGCCCCCGAAAAAGGTAGTGAGCGTCATCATCACATGTTGCTGGATCAACTGAATCAGGTTTTGATCAAATCTGAAAAATCACAAAAAACAGACACATACGCCAACTTGCATTTTATTGCTGAAAAGCTAAAACGGCGTTCACTGGTGTTTTTGTTTAGTGATCTTTTTCAAAACGAATTGCAACAGGAAAAGACTTTTGAAGCCCTGCAGCATTTGAAGTATAATAAGCACGAGGTTGTACTTTTTCATACCTACGATAGCGCTACTGAATTAAATTTTGATTTTGACAGTACACCTAAGCGTTTTGAAGATGTCGAGACCGGAAAATTTATAGATATCTTCTCAGACAATGTGAAAGAGGGTTACAGCAAAGCAGTAAAAGACTATTTCTCAGCGATTAAACTTCGCTGCGCGCAATACAATATAACCTATGTAAACGCTGATATACAGCGTGGCTTCGCTCCTATTTTGAGTACATTTCTAGTAGAACGGAAGCAGTTTTTATAAGAAATAAAAAAACTTTCATTTTTTGTTTGCACACTTAAAAAATGCGTGTATATTTGCACCCGCAAGAAAGGAAATGATCAACGCTTCTGCTCTTGCAAAGTTCATAAAATATTGGTCTGGTAGTTCAGTTGGTTAGAATATCTGCCTGTCACGCAGGGGGTCGCGGGTTCGAGTCCCGTCCAGACCGCTAGGAATCGGTCTAAATTCCTATAACAGCCTGTAAATCATATGATTTACAGGCTTTTTTATTTTCTATAATCTCATTTAAATTCAAATAATTGCAGAAAAAAGGTGCGCGATTCGGTGAGTCTTTTTTTTCTTCAAAAAGACTCACCGCGCAACCTCATAAAGCGTTAAAATAAAGGAGCTTACACTATTTCTTTAACACAATTTAAATATGCAGTTTGTACCTTGATTGCCTAATCAAAAGACAATCAGTTATGACTACTTCAATCTCTATCCTTTTCTACCCGAAAACTTCAGCGAGAAAATCTCTTAAAAATCCCACGATTTACGCCAGAATTACGGTTAATTCTAAACGCAGTGAATTTTCAACGCATCACAAAGCCTCAAACAAATGGGATCCTAAGCTAGGTAAAATGACCGGGTATAGCGCAGAGGCCCGTATGATCAATAGACACTTAGATGATATTCGAATAAAAGTCTATGAAATTTTTGATAGACTCTCAAGAGAGGGAAAACCTATTTCTGCTCAAATTATAAGAGATATTTATCAAGGAAAAGATGATGAGCAACGATGCCTTCTTGAAATATTTCAAGAACATAATGACCGTATTGAAAGCCTTGTTGGTAAAGGATATTCCCAAGGTACATTGCAACGCTATAAGGCTGCTAGAACTCATTTAGAAAACTATTTATTATTTCTGAAAAAAGCTGGTGATATACCGCTAAGAGAAATTGATTACCAATTCATATCAGGATTCGAGCATTATTTAAAATCCGAAAAGAATTGCGCACACAATACAGCGACAAAATACATCGTGAACTTTAAAAAAATTATGCGTATAGCCTTAGCAAATCAATATGTAGACAAAGACCCTTTCTTTCATTGGAAATCCAGTTGGCAAACTAAGGAACGAGAATTTTTGACTAGTGATGAATTAAATAAACTCGCTCATAAAGAATTTTCAATTTCACGCCTAGAACAGGTACGCGATATTTTTCTCTTTTGCTGCTTTACGGGCCTTGCGTATGCCGATGTTAATAAGCTAAGCCCTAATGATATCATTCCGGGAATTAATGGTCAACAATGGATAAAAACAAAACGGCAAAAAACCAATACTTTAAGCAGCATTCCGCTATTACCAACAGCGTTCGAAATTTTAGAAAAGTACAAACACCACTCTTGCAGAACGGAGCAGCAAAAATTACTTCCCGTACTTACCAATCAAAAGTCAAATGCATACTTAAAAGAAATAGCAGATGTTTGCGGAATCCATAAAAGTTTAACCACGCACTTAGCACGACATACATTTGCCACAACAGTAACTTTATCACGTGGAGTGCCAATGGAAACAGTGAGTAAAATGCTGGGGCATACATCCCTAAAAACCACTCAGATTTACGCTAAAGTTTTGGACTCTAAAATAAGTTCAGACATGGAACTATTAAAACAACAAGGAACATTAATCAATCCTAAAGGCGAAAAAATCAATTAAGCCAGCTCCATATAAATTTGATTTGATTTAGAACATCTTCTAAAATTTAGAAGATGTACCAAATTGCACCAAGTACTGCATCTAGAAGTGACCTACTACTGCACTAACCAGCGCACTAAGTAGTGAATCGTTATATAAAACATGTATAAACATTATAAAACATATATAAACATGCCATGGCAATTTAAATATAACTTTTTTATTTTCAGTGTGCTAACAATTTCAAATAAATGTCTCTCTTCGAAAATAACAGTGTTTTAAAGCCTCAGGATTGACGATCTAAATCGCCTGAATAACTTGCTTATGAAAAGAAAAAAAGCTTCTCAAAACAGCCTTAAAATACCGTTTTGAAAAATAAATTTAGATTCAATAAATTTTGTATCAGTTTGGTTTAATTTAGTTTTTTAACCCAAATTATAATATCCACCATTTTATAATATGTAATTAACCCCGGATATATATATCCAGGGTTAAACAAGAAACATACTTCAGGAAACACTTAGTAAATCAGAGTCTGAATACTATGGGCAGGTATATCTAAAGTAACTTCAGATTGATTTATATATAATGTATACTTGATCAGATCATTTGTTTTATTCATTACAACTGTAGCCATCGTTCCATTGTCATTTACAAAAGAGGTGCTTAACAAAACATTTCTACTTACAGCTGAACCTACGCGCTTGGCCTTAGGCCTAATAAATTTCGAGAAATGCCCCAAATAATAGTACGAAGGGGTATAGATTAAATCTCCTGTTATTGTATCTGCATGAATTGGTGCAAAGCAAAAATTACCCACGTGATTGGGACCTCCGTTTTGGTCTAATAGAATATTCCAATCTGTCCAAGCAACTGTCCCGTTGTTTAAATCGTTTATTATTTGTTCTCCATAACGTTCTCCATTAGGCCAATACTGATATTTTTCTGAATCAAACTTTTCAATGCAACCTTCAGTAAACATTAGATTTTTATCTGGAAATGCTTCTTTAACCCGATTTACGTTCTCAAACAAAGGTGCTGCTCCCGTCCAGGTTTCATACCAATGAAAACCTGTTCCCCAAGCATATTTTGCGGCCTCCTTATCCTCAAAAATCACTTTAGAACGATTTACCATTAAGTCTCTATTATGATCCCAAACCACAATATTTTTATCTCCCAATCCTTCCTTTTCTAAAGTAGGCCCCAGATAATCCTTTAAAAAATCTCTTTCCTCCTCTGCAGTGTAAATACACGACTCCCAAGTTTGAGTTGCCATCGGTTCATTTTGAATAGTTAGCCCCCATATTGGCATTCCTTCTGCCTCATATGCTTTTATAAATTTAGCATAGTAATTCGCCCAATTTTGACGAAACTCAGGCTTCAATTTTCCACCCCGTAACATCGACCCATTTGTTTTCATAAATGCTGGTGGACTCCAAGGGCTAACATATAGGGTTAATGTTCCTTCAGCCGTTTTGGTAGCCCGCTTAATCATAGGAATACGGTACTCTTTATCATGGGCTATTGAAAAAGACTTTAGTTCGGCATCACCTTCTGTTACATAAGTATAACTCTCAGGGCTAAAGTCTGAGCTATGAATTGTAGTACGCAACAAGGTGTAGCCGATACCTTTTTCTATATCATAATACGCATCTAACAATTCTTGTTGTTTAATCGAACTCAATCCATTAAACACTATTGCGCTAGCATCAGTAATAGCACCGCCAATACCCAAAATAGTTTGATAAGTTTTAGAAGTATTTACAAAAACAGAAATTTCTGTCTCTAAAGGTTGAGCGGCATCCACAAACTTAAGGGTTTGTGTTTCCGAGAGTCTTAAGTTTGAGTTTTCTGAAGTCGTATAAACTTTTATTTCTCCTTCTGCAAAATCTGAGCTCTGAGCACTTACTGATACGCAAATAACTAAGAACATCGTGATCAAAAAATAACTATAATTTTTCATAAATATTAAATTAAAACACCAGTGTGCCAATATCTCCTGCAGCAAGTTTAAGATGTATGTTAGCTTGATCGCTTTTAATTAGAATCTCCTTCTCTTCCTCAGAAGTATTCTGCAAAATTGTTACTATCTGACCATCTGGCGTTTTGTACGATACATTGGGTATTTCTTCAACTAAAGTTGAAGCTATTCTTACAGAACCTGGAGGAACAAACTTAGAGGCTTGCCCTATGATATAGTACGCGGGCTCTCTGGTTACTTTATCCCCATTTATAGTAACTGCTCCCAAACAACGATCACAGCCTCCCCGATCTGTGTGGGGATTCTGATTTTGATCTGCGGCTAAATTCCATTCTAAGACAGTTTTACTCCAATTGCGTGGTGCTCCAATGATGAGATTTTCTATATGCCAAGTAAGCTCTTTTGAGAAATCTCCTGGCGCTCCAACCCATTGCTCTGTAAAGTACAGGTGCTTATCGGGATGCGCTTGGTGAACCTCGCTTAAAGCTTCTATTTCACCTCCATAAAGATGAAAAGCAGAACCGTCTATAAACTTTGCTGCATCTGGGTCATTTAAAATATTAATAGGGTAATCAGGACGGTCTGCATTATGATCATAAATGATGATTTTAGTATCTATACCTTCATTCTTAAAAGCCGGCCCTAAATGATTTTTTATAAAATCTGCTTGTTGTGGGGCTTTCATCAATAAACTCGGATTATTACCAGGATGTAAAGGTTCATTCTGAATAGTAATCGCATCTATTTCAATTCCTTCCCCCCGCATAGCTTGAATATATTTGATAAGATAGTTGGCGTACACTTGATAATATTCAGGCAATAAACTTCCGCCTCTAGTATCTTGATTATCCTTCATCCAAACTGGTGGTGACCAAGGTGACCCTAAAAATTTTATTTGAGGATTAATGGATAAAATTTCCTTTAACACAGGTACCAAGTGCACTGTATCTTGAGCTAGTGAAAACTTTTCAAGATCCACATCAGTTTTACCTTTTGGAAGATCATTGTAAGAGAAAGGAGCAGAATCAAGGTCAGATGCTCCAATGCTTAATCGCAGATAACTAACTCCCAGACCTTCCTTAGAAAAAAGTTCATTCAATAATCCGCTTCGCGCTGATTTACTCATCTTATGAATTAGCATGGCGCTGCCTCCTGTTAAAGTGTAACCGAAACCATCCATAATTTGATATTGCACACTATCTGTAACCTTAATGACCTTATCAATCAGAGAAGTATCAATAGTATGCGCGTTAATCTCTTGTTTCTCTAAAAGTGATTTTTTATCAAGAGAAGTCAAATACAGGATTGCTTCGTCTGAATTATTTGTTTCTTTTGTACAACTCAGTACTATAAAAAAACACGCAAATAGGTAGGGGAATAGATTAAGTCTCATTGAGGAAATTACTTAGTTTTACTGATTTTGATAGTCTTTAGATTAAAACCTCCACTATCAATTAAAATCTTGATTTTATTTTGTCCACGTTTAAGAGGTATTGATACTGGTCTTGTCCAATCCCAATTGTTTAAAGTATTTGCTATAGAAATTTGCTTTGTAATTTCTGTATTAACCAAAGCTGATAATTTACCCTTCTCATTTGATGAGTTAACATTAAATACAATTGTATACAACTCTGGTTCCTTAACTTCTATAGTATATTGCATCCATTCTCCTTTTTCTAGATCGCCTACGTATTCTAAACCGGCAGAGTCTAAAAAGATATCCACTCCATCATTTCGGTACGTTCTACCCAAATTCCAACTTTGTCGATTACCGCCTGTAGAAATATGATAGTTTGCAGAAACATTATCTTGATAAGCTACTCCTTCTGCTCCCAAATCGTAATCAACAGCTTCAATTAGCAATTCATTTTCTAACTCATTTGAGGCCATCGGGATTGCCTGTTGACTATTAGGTTGCCGTAGCATAGCATCTAAAACATCATAATGCACGATACAGTTCTCAATTTTTAAATTCTCTGTTAATTGCATCAAAGCTGCGTAAGCTTCTTCTTCTGAAGGTTTTTGGGCCTTTTTTGACCAATACTTCAACAAGTGTTGATAGCCCTCATTAATTTTAATTTCTAAGGGGTTATTATGTCCAAGTTTTTTCAAGGGCCACCAACACCAACCGATTCTATTTTGCTCCATTAATGTTATAGCATCTTTAAACCAAACATTAGAATTCTCTCCGGATTCCCCTAGCCATATAGGCATATTATATTGTTTACGATAGTCTAAAAACTGCTGAATAGAAGAGGTGTCGTTATAATTCCAATATTTATGAAAACTAAGAACCATGTTATCATCCCATGGTGGTAACATTCCACGATAATTATTACCCCATCCGTTGCCCTCAATAATTACTATATGATTAGTATCAATTTTGCGAACTGCTTGAGTAAGCCTAACCAATAATTCTCGTAATGGCTTATTATGAGTATCCTCTATACCATTTTGGTTTTTATTAGGTTCAAAGGTCCAATTGGGTTCATTAAGCAAATCATACGCGCCAATCCACACTTCATCTTTATATCGCTCAGCTAATTTCTCCCACACTGCTACGAGTTTATCCTGATTTGCTTTACTCTCCCATAGTGATGGCTTATCTGGATCTCTATCTGAAATATTCACATCATGACCTTGCCCTCCTGGTGCTGCGTGCATATCTAAAATCAAATACATTTTATTTGCCTTACACCAAGAAAGTAATGAATCTGTTAATTTGAATCCTTCTTCAAGCCAAGTGTTTTCCCCCAATTCAATTTCATCCTCAACCGGAAGTGTAAACAAATTGTAATGTAAGGGTAAACGTATGGAATTAAACCCCCATTTTTTTAAAGAATCTACATCACGCTTTTGTATATGGTTTTCACGCCAGGCGTCATAAAACTCTTCTGTTTTCTCTTTTCCTATTAGCTTTTGTACATGTTCTTTAAATATATACTGTTGCCCAGAAAAAGGAACTTTGAGCATATATCCTTCTTGAAGCATGTAGCCTCCCAAACCAATTCCCCGAAGAATTACAGGATCTCCTTTAGCATTAACAATTTGGGTTTGTTCTGCTTTCAAAAAGCCTTGACTAGTCCCTTCAACTTGAACTAGAAGTAATATTATTAAACAAACTTTTAAAATTTTAATACTCATACTTACTCCCAGATATATGTTCCTACTGCCCCAGCGTCTAAGGAAGTCGTGACCCACTTACCATTTTCCTTTATATTAAAAGGTAAATTAGTATCCCCATCATTTTCAACAATGAGAACTTTTTTGCCATCTGGAGTGCTAAAAGCTACATTCTGTAACGCTCCCTGAATAGAACTTGCTATACGAGTTGAACCCGCAGGCACAAACTTTGAGGCTTGAGCTACTATATAGTATCCCACATTTCTAGTAATTGAAGATCCATTAATAGTCAAGGCTCCTTTGCATATGGTACAGCCGCCCTCTGTATGAGGACCAAAAGTAGCATCGTTCGCAAGATTCCACTCCAGCGCATTTTTGCTCCAGTTTCTCATAGAGCCAATGATCACATTTTTTAAATGCCATTTTAAAGTGCCTGCAAATTCATCTGTGGATGAATTGTATTGCTCGGTGAAGTAAACATTTTTTTCAGGAAATGCATTATGTACAGTAGATAAAGCAGCGATATCCCCAGCATAGAGGTGAAAGGCAGAACCATCTACGTAAGCATTGGCTTCTGCGTCATTAAGAATTAAAATGGGATACTGAGGATTATCGCAATTGTGGTCATAGATGACAATTTTAGTATCTATTCCTGCTTCTCTTAAAGCAGGACCTAAGTTATTTTTAATGAATTCAGTTTGCTCGCTGGCAGACATTTCCATACTTGGATTATTACCTCCGTGAAGAGGTTCATTTTGTGGAGTAAGCGCATCTATAGTAATTCCTTCAGCTTTCATAGCGTTTAAATATTTTACCCAATAAGCTGCATATACTTGATAGTATTCTTCTTTTAGTCTACCTCCAACAAAGCTATTATTATCTTTCATCCAGATAGGAGCGGTCCAAGGAGAAGACATAATTTTAATATTTGGATTTATTTCTAAAACTTCTTTTAGCAAGTCTATAACTCCGCGGTCCTTTTCTAAGCTGAATTCTGACAAATCCAGATCTGTCTCACCAGACGGTAAATCATTATAAGTAAATGGTTCTGCATTTAAATCAGATGCTCCAACACTTATTCTCAAATAACTAATCCCTATATCACTTGCATCTTGACCAAATAGCTCTTGCAGTAAATTTTGTCTGTCAGCTGCAGATAATGAATTGATAACCTCAGCACTACCGCCGGTTAAAGAAAAACCAAAACCATCAATGGTTTGATATGTTGTAGTTGCATCTACGCTAATAGTAGCATTACCATTAGGATTGCTGTTAAAACTAAGGATATCGTCTTGCTTCTTTAGCGTAACGCTTCGATCCCCTTTGGTTAACCAAAAATCCATATCGTTAGTTTCACTAGCTGGAGGACTAGGAGTTTCGGGCTGCTCTGGCTCTTCAGTGATTTCCTCTTCTGTTGAAGAAGAAGAGCACCCGAAGCCTATTACAGATAAAAGCATAAAAAAGCTCCATCGTATAAGATATATGCGTGTATTTTTCATATTCAATTTTTAGGTATAAAAAAATACACCACCGGCATAAGCCAGCAGTGTATATCTAAGGCTAATTCACACTACCTCTAAACTCTACGTTGGTGATTGAGATACCTGTAGACCCCATGTTTTCTCCACCACTTTTAATGACTAGATAAACAGTACCATCTTCGGAAAAATTTACCGTGTTACCTGATCCTACACAACCAACATTAGAAAGCTTTCCTTCAAAGGGGCCATTTGCACAACCATCCCAAGTACTAAGGCCCATTCTACGGCCCTCAGCAGAATAATCTTGATTTTGTACAGGAGGCGTTGATGAAACATATACTTCAAACCACGTGTTTGTGGCACCACTACCAAATACTTTCATATCAACGGTATAGTCCTTATTTGCTTCAACTTCAATAGCCTGATAAATACCCTGCTGATTATAACCAGATCCAACAACGTTTGCACTTCCTTCGTTAAAGGTCCAGTAAGTTCCCGAATCGCTAATCTGCAATATGGTCCACTCATCGTGATCAGCTTGTGTTTGAAAGCTACCGCCCTTAATTAAATTACCTGCTACTGGATCTGAAGTGGCCACTGTTACATCTTGTGATGTCTCATTTATAATTCCTCCACGGCCGTATGCTTGATGTGTTATTGAATAAGTACCAGCATCTGGCAAAAAGAGCTCTTCTGTAGCAGCTCCTTCATAAAACCCATCGCCGGTATTCCATAGAAATTTTAAAACATTCTCACGATTTGCGCTAAGCACAAAACGATTGGGTTCTCCGCTTACAGATTCAATGGTAAAAGAGGCGTCTACATTAGAATCACTCAAACCGTTACCATCAGTTACTTCTTCTGGTTGACAGGCCGAAAAGAATACCAACGCACCTAATAAAAAGTACAAATGTGATTTTATAGTATTTAATCTCATAACTTTAAGATTTTCAATTAGTAATTAGGGTTTTGAACAATAAGTGTGTTTTCTAATTCATTTAATGGAATAGGAAGGATTTCATTTTTACCCGCTGTAAATCCACGATCTGACAATGCTGATGCGGCTCTTCCGGTGCGCACTAAGTCAAACCATCTATGCCCTTCTCCTGCTAATTCACGTCTGCGTTCTAACATGATATTATCCATACTCACTGGTACCGGTGCCAGACCAACACGTGCTCGAACGGCATCAAGCAATGCTTGCGCTCTTGCTCCACTTGCACCAAGAGCTTCAGCTTCTAAAAGATAGGTATCAGCTAATCGAATGATGTAGACATTCTGTCTATAGTTCAATTCAACATTTCCACCACCAGTAGACTTATCAGCATTGAGAGGCATAAACTTTTTTAGAAAATATCCTGTATCCTTATTACCTGGAGTGTATGTTGCTTCCCCTGCTGCTTCTAATGCTTTTAGATCAGCAATGGTTGCGTCAAATCTAGGGTCGCCATCTAAGACATCATATAGGCCTTGAGTTACCGTATTAAAACTCCAACCACCCGCATAGTCAGGTGCATTAGAACCTGCTGTGCGTGAATATCCTCTAGGACCAACCATTTGGTTGACTGTATTACCTTCATTTTGACCTCCGCCCCATACATTGTAGTCTACATTTGCAAGACTTGTGGCTGCCAGTTCAAGTATTGATTCTGAATTAAACGTATTGTTCAGGTTAAAGAGATCTTCAAAGTTTGCTACCAGCTGATAACCATATTTACTGGTTCCTCCGGGAGTACCATTAACTTCTGATAATTCTTGTGCTGCCAATTGATTTTTGCCTTGATAGAGATATACTTTTCCCAAAAGAGCCTGTACACTACCTTGAGTTAAACGGCCTGCCTCATTTTCTAAATCAGTAATACGTGCAGGTAAATCTTGAAATGCTTCGCTAAGGTCTGTTTCTATTTGAGCATAAACAGCTTCAGGAGCCGCCTGTTCTACATTATAAATTTCACTAGTCAGGATAGGCTCAGTGAACAAGGGCACATTTCTAAAAAGTCTTACAAGCTCAAAATAATAATAACCGCGTAAGGCTTTTGCTTCAGCTGTAAATCTTGCTCGAAGTGCATCATCCATAGGCACTTCTGGCAATTTTTGAAGCAAAATATTTGCTCTAAAAATCCCTTGAAAATAATCATTCCAGAAGCTTCCCGGAATCGTTGCAGGATCAATAGTATAATTTGAAAAAGATTGAATACCAACACCATCTGATGGTCCACCCCCACCTGCAAAATGATCGTCAGAACCTGCGTTCATCATTGTAATCATATTCTCAAAACTCTTAGACTGCTTACCCATAATATCATAGACAGCTACTAAGCCTGAATAAGCTTCATCTTCATTTGAATAATAATTATCTACTAAGGGCTGCCCTAAAGGATCTAGCTCGATATAATCTTTAGAACATGAAAGCACTGATGCGGTAATTAAAATTCCAACAGCAGGGTATAAAATTGTTTTTAGTTTCATAACTCTAGTTTTAAAATTGAATATTAAGGCCTACTAAACCAGTTCGTGCCTGTGGGTAAAATCCTCGGTCTATTCCAAAAATTCCACCACCAATTTCCGGGTCGAAGCCTGTGTATTTTGTAAATGTGAATAGATTCTCTCCCGTTAGATATACCCTAAGTCTTGTAAGACCTACATTATCAATAACATTTCTAGGCAGAGAATATCCCAGTTGAATTGTTTTGATGCGCAGGTAATCTCCATTCTCTAAATAAAAATCTGAGGGATTTGTGAAGTTATTGTTGTTATCATCATTGCTTAAGCGTGGAAAAGAATTTGATGTTCCTTCACCAGTCCATCGGTTTAAAGCTTCTGTTTGATAATTTGCATTACTAATATCAAGTCGTCTTAAGCCTTGAAAAATTTTATTACCTGCCGCTCCTTGAGAGAACACTAAAAGGTCAAAGTTTTTATAGTCAAGGTTTAGTGTTAAACCAAATGTATATTTTGGAATTGAACTTCCTAAAAATTTACGATCGTCTGCATTAATAGAGCCACTGTCATCAATATCCTCATATCTAAAATCTCCAGGTACTGCATTAGGTTGAATAACCACACCTTCTGAGTTTACATAAGAATCAATTTCTTCTTGATTTTGAAAGATTCCTCGGGTTTGAAAACCGAAGAATGAATTATAAGGCTGCCCCACTGCAGTACGCGTGATTGGATAAGTACTCGACTGAAAACCTGCTCCACCCGATAAGAAGTCAATACCATTACCTAAATAAACAACTTCATTTTGAAGGTATGAGAGGTTACCACGAAGCGATACATTTAGATCTCCAAAACTATCAGAATATCCCATTTCAATATCAAATCCCTTATTAACCATATCAGCTACGTTAGCAGCAGGACTCCCTGTTGCACCTACATAACCAGGAAGACGTACATCCTGTAAAATTCCAACCGTTTTCTTGTTATAGAAGTCAACCGTCATGGTAAGCGTATTAAAGAAACGAGCATCAAAACCAATATTACTTTGTCTAGTCTCTTCCCATTTTAAGTCAGGATTAGCTGGCGCATTTGGGCTATTCCCAATAACAACTGCTGATACATTTCCGAAGGTATAATTACGGCCCGCACCTATGGTAGAAAGGTATCTAAAGTCACCAATAGCATCACTACCTACAACACCATAACCTCCTCGCAGTTTGAATTGATTAACAAAATCATTCTCTTTCCAGAAATCCTCATTAACAGGATTCCAACCTAGAGAGAATGACGGGAAATAACCATATTTATTATTAGCCCCAAAACGAGATGAGCCATCACGACGTATGATCCCGGTAAAAATGTACTTCTCCTTGTAGTTATAGCTTAAACGAGAGAATAAAGAGGTAACTCTATGTTCTGTGCCTATATAGGCGCTTGCAATTATTTGATCATCTGGCACCTGTATAAACGCAGCATCTTCTCTACTATTTACCGGGATGTCATTATAGGTTACATTCTCCCCTTTTGTATCATTTTCAGAATAGGAGCCTTGACCTAACAAAATAGTAAAATCGTGATCACCCAACTGCTTTGTATAAGAAAGCGTGTTCTCAATATTCCATCCAAAACCTCTGTTTGAACCTCTAGATATATTATTCTGAGCGGTTATAGTTGAAGTATTCAAAAACGATACTGGCGTAAAGCTTTCATATCCATAGTATGCGAGTTTACCTCCTAGTGTACTTCTTAAATTGAGTCCTTCAATAGGCTCAAGGTTTACATAAATATTACCTACAAAATTATCAGCCCAATCATAATTTCCTAATCTTGTTTGTGTATAGGCTAATGGGTTAGTCATTTCTTGAATTACAAAATTTGAAATTCCGTATGGGTTTCCATTAGGGTTTCTAATGATCCCGTCATTGGTATATAGTCCTGAGTTAGCCACAGCAGGATCTGTAATAACCACAGGTGTTATTGGGTCAAGATTGATTGCAGAACTTAAGGGACCTCCAAATTCGCTGTTAGTATTACCAATCCCCGTACTTTTCTCATTAGAATATCCAACCGTTTCTCCTACAGTAATAAAATCATTGATATGATGAGTTGAATTTAATCTTATATTTTGTCTACGGTATCTTGAGATATCCTTAGCTACAATACCTTCTTGATCAAAATAGCCAAAAGACATGTAGAACGTGGACACATCATTTCCTCCACTTAAACTAAATTCATGATTTTCTTTTTTTGCACTATTGTTAAATATAACCTCTTGCCAGTCAGTCCCCTCACCAAGACTTTCAGGGTTAGGAAAAGGTAAAGCAAAATCTTGTGGCGCTCCAGAATAATCATTTGCATATTTTTCATTGAAAAGCGTTGCGTATTCAGTGGCATTAAGCAGGTCAAGCTTGCGAGCAGGACCAGACAATCCAGTAAAACCATTATAACTTACCGATAGTTTACCTAGTTTTCCTTTTTTAGTGGTTACCAAAACCACACCTGCTGCAGCTCTTGCTCCATAAATCGCTTGTGATGCTGCGTCTTTAAGCACTTCTATAGACTCTATATCAGACTGATTTAGATAACCAATACCACCTGCATCTACGATAACCCCATCTACAACCCAAAGTGGCTCGTTGTTACCAAAACTGGTAATCCCACGCACGCGAATAGTTGATGATGATCCAGGCTGACCGGAGTTAGCGGCAATGGTAATCCCCGAAGTTCTACCTTGAAGTGATTGTTCAATACGGTTATTAGGTAGGTTTTCAATCTCGCTTGCTTTTACACTTGAGATTGCGCCGGTAACCACACTCTTTTTTTGAGTTCCATAACCCACGACCACTACCTCATCTAGAGCTGCTGCATCCTCAGCCAAGGTTATTTTCAAATCTGTTTGTTGTCCTACTGATATTTCACGAGTCACAAAGCCTACATAAGAAATAACTAGAATATCATCAGGGCTAGCCTCGACACTAAAATTACCATCAAAATCAGTTTGTGTACCTTGAGTACTTCCCTTTACCAAAATATTGGCACCAGGTAAAGGCATAGCATTTGCATCAAGAATAGTCCCAGTAATTGTATTTACTTGAGCACTCAAACCCGACACTGCTAACAAAAACATTACTAAAAAGTAGTTTTTAATTCTCATTCGATTAAATTTTTAAAAGTTGATTCTTGCAATCAAAAAGATTAACATTGTCATATTCTCAATAATATTGACAACGAAAACGTTTTCTTATTAAGATTGTATGGATCAAAATTAGGATGTAATAAACGTATGATTTAAAAAAGCACTACACTTGCGATACGTCACAATGTTAAACAACTACACCACAACTACTTCATTTTTTATTAACCACTGTATTTCAATACATTAAAAATGTAAAAAAGTATTAATTTTTTGAAAACACCATATTAATGCCTCAAGAACTACATAAATATCCTGATGCTTTCTTAAACTATATTATGTGCATGCTATTCTGCTGCACCTATAGCATTGCACAAGAGCAAACCAAATTGGATGGAGTTATACCCAAGATTACCCATTACGATCGAACAGATTTTGAAGCCGATGGACAATTTTGGACTATGACAGAAGACGATGATGGAATTCTTTACTTTGGAAATAATGATGGAGTTATAATCTATGATGGTGAACGATGGCAAAAACTAACCTTACCAAATCACTCTACTGTACGAAGCTTAGTAAAAGACAATAACAATGTCATTCACGTAGGTGGTTACAATGAAATAGGGGTTATAAAAAAAGATGAAAATGGAAACTACTTCTATGCCTCTCAAGTTGACGAATTACAATTAGAAACGGACAACTTAGAAAATTTTTGGCAAGCTCATAATTTTAAGGATGCTATAATATACAGAACATTTAGAGAATTAATAGTAGTTTCAGACAACACCACGACGCATATAAAAGCCAATTCTAATTTTTTATATTCAGGGACGGTCAACGGTCACTTATATGTGCAGGATCAAGGTACTGGTATATTTGAATACGACCCTAGCTCTTCTAATTTACAACTACTATTTAAGGCTGATAATTTGTCTTCCTCAATCATAGCGTTCTTACCCACAAAAGTTAAAGAAGAACTAGTGATACTTACCAAGAATGGCGAACTCTATCTTGCCAATCGTGCGACGAAGAAAATAACCTTTATTAAAAGTCTATTTAAAAAAGAACAACAAGAGCTAATTCTAACGGCAGTCTTTTTTAAAGATCATTATCTTTTAGGGACTTTATCAAGTAAAATTTTAAAAATCAATCAAAATTTTGAATTAGAAACTAATGACATTAGTTTTTCAAAACTTAACAATTCAACCATTCTTTCTATTTATCCACAAATAGATAAGGATCGTATTTGGGTTTTAATGAATAATGGTATTGATTTTGTCGAGTTCAATTCTCCTATATCTCAACTTTTCGACAGCTCTTCAATATCTGACATGCATATTTTTGAGGGTTATTTATACCTCGCCACAAATACTGGCGTTTACTATAGCCTATTTGACATCGACACCTATTCAACAAACGATCTCAACTTCAAAAAAATCCCTGACTTAGAAGGTCAAGCTTGGTCAATTCAACAATTAAATGGTGAAATCTTAGTTGGTCATGATAAAGGGCTTTTTCGCTTAGATAATTTTCGACCTAAACGGATTGGTACTATTCATGGTATTTGGAAAGTACTAAAACTCAAGGGTTATGATAATACCTTCTTAGCAGCAACATATTCCGGTATTTACCCATTATCTTATAATGAATCTTGGACCATAGGTAATAAGATTAAGGGCTTTGAAGAGTCTAGTAGGGACATTCTTCAAATTGATTCGTCTACAAACTTTTGGATCTGTCACGGATATAAAGGTGTTTATAAGCTTAAACTAAATCCAGAA
Organism: Leeuwenhoekiella palythoae; assembly: GCF_900130045.1. GTDB lineage: Bacteria > Bacteroidota > Bacteroidia > Flavobacteriales > Flavobacteriaceae > Leeuwenhoekiella > Leeuwenhoekiella palythoae. Next base: position 702,479 of record NZ_FQXT01000002.1, on the reverse strand, counting down.
TTAACTAGGGTCTTTGCTGTTGAACATTATACTGACCAAAATGGTCTTCAATCCTCATTTAATGTTAATGTAACAGCCTTCGACAAGGATATTATTTTTACTACGAATACAGGAGTTTACACTTTTGACAATAAAAACACCCTGTTTACACCTCACGACTCACTGAATTCAATTTTGAACCCGAAACTTAACACGCGCAAATTGCTACAACATAGCGACAAAGTATGGTTTGTTCAAGATGATGAAGTAGGATATTTTAAGAAAAATGAAGAAAATAAATTACATAAAAACCTTTTCTTAGATTTAAAAGGTTATTTGAATAGAGGAATGGAAAGCATATTACCTCTTGATAATCATCACGTACTTATAGGTGCAACAAATGGTGTGTTTCTATTTGATTTATCAAAGAGAAACTTAAGTTCTGCAAAAACAATCCTTAGAAATGTAAGTTATAAAGAGAAAGGTCAAATTTCTAGTTCTATTGCATTAAAAAATACCGAGCAACTCCCTACAAATATTGAAATGCTTCGGTTTGAATTTGCTGCACCTCGTTTAACCCCATCATCTCAGAAAGAGTTTCAATATATGCTTGACGGCATAGACTCTAATTGGTCGTCTTGGTCGACCAATGCATTTAAAGAATATACGCATCCTGCTCCAGGGTCCTACACTTTTAAGGTTAGAAGTCGCAATTACCTTGGTCAAACTGCAGAAGAAGCCTCTCTGAGTTTTAGTATTCCTCAACCATGGTATAGCACCAGGTTGGCTTACCTTTTATATATACTCAGTTTTATAGTTGCCTTATTTATTACCAGGCGCCTAGTGAATAAAAAAATAGATCGAGAACGACAAAAAGAAAAACTTGCTGCGGCAAAGTCAAAAAAACTTCTCGAGTTAGAAATTGAACAGTTAAAGCTTGAAAAAGACAAAGCCCGTATAAAAAAACATAAGGAACAACTAGAACAAGACAATCTTACAAAAAGTAAAGAATTGGCAAATTACACTATGCTTTTAGTAAAAAAGAAAGAAATATTTACTGATACATTTAATGCTCTAAAAGATTTTAAAAATTCGCTTAAAACCCAAGCAGCACGTAAAAGACTTCAAGAAGTTTTGTTTAATCTGAATCAACATAGAATGGGTGAAGAGTATCTTAATGTCTTTGACGTACATTTTGAAAAAGTACACGAAAACTTTTTCAAAAAACTTAAAGAAATCGATCCCGGAATTTCAAAAAGAGAATTACGCTTATGCGCATTTGTAAAAATGAATCTTACAAACAAGGAAATTGCACCACTATTGAATATTTCCATTCGAGGAGTAGAAACAGCTCGATATCGCGTAAGAAAAAAACTAGATGTAAATGATGAAAACTTTAATAGCTTTTTAGAAAATCTTTCTAAATCGGCAGCCTAGACAATCATTATTTTAAAGGTGTATCGAAAATTCTTCAAATTATTTTCTACATCGTGTTGCTGTAAATCTTCACTAAAATCAACATCGTAAGACAGAACAACTAAAAATAAAAGTCGTTATTTCATAGTTTTCACTCAATAAATAAATTCAAAAAAAGCTTTTACAACGCCGTAATATCTAGTGAAAATTATTAATTCCTTTATCAAAATTTCCGCTCAACAAAGTTGGGTTGCTCCTCTTCCTTTTGGTTAAAAAGTCGATCCAATAATTCTTTAGTGGGTTTGGTTTGTTCCGTTTCTATTCTTCGCAATATAGCTTCTACCCCATCCATTCGTTTATTAATTAGTGTCTCCAATCGCTGTTTAGAATCATCAAAGGGCTCAAATGGATTGATGGAATTCTGCTCAAAAAAGTCTAAAATAGCATCTAAGGTTTCGGTATAATTCGCATCATTTGCTAAGGCGTACTTTTTAAAACGCTTCACTGTTTCGGTGTGAAAATTTATTCGGGAAAATCGTTTAGGCATCACTAGGTTTTTAAAGATTAGGATAATCAATCGCCCTATTTATAAGGGTTTTGAAGCGTTTCACGAAAAATCGCTACAAAGCAGTTATTTTCAACACTTTGCAAAGTTTAAACAACTCACTTAAAGACAGTTAATTACAAATAAAAATGAGCTATATAACCTCGCGCAGCGGGTTATCCTCTTGCTTCTCATTTTTGTCCGCTTCGCTACTCAAAATGATAACTTGTACACCCTAAGTTATCAATTAAAATCCGCATTAATTTTGATGTCAAATGCTTTCAAATTTTATGGAGAATCAAAACCATTTACTTGGTATATCTGGAGCGTTTTCTTGAAGTTTGATAGAAAAACAGAAGCTCCAAATCAGATAGATTTCAATATCCGCTCAAACGAAAAATAGCTGCTTCTAAGCATCCATTTACTTTCCATAGCGCCATCGCGTTTCCTTTTCGATTACCTCCATTTAAAATTAAGTTTTGAGGAAAGCTTTTATAAAAAGAGCGACAACGGAGCCTGGTTATGCAAAGCGGCTCAAACTAAATTTTAGTTCTTTCAAGAAAAAGAAATGAGCGTTTGAAAAAAGTGTGTTGGTAGAATTTTGAGTTTGACTCAGTCTCTTTTTGAGCAATCATTTTATTGTGCACTTGTATCAAGCGAACGTAATCCCTTTTTCCGGGATTGGGTTCAAGATTTTTTTGAATGAACCGCATTTACCGAAATGAAGCCTTTTTGCGGAATGAAGGGAAATGGGGTGAAGAATTACGGATCTAAAATTCTATTCTATAGATCCAATAAAATCAAGTTTCTCAATTCTGTTTTTTGCCCATTGGATTACTTGCTCTTTATCACTATCAACTAATCGATTATTTTCAAGCACCAGTATAAATTCCTTCAGATTTTCAACACGTTTCCATTGATCCGCTAATTGTAAAAGCTTTTCAAATTTTTGATCCTCTTCAATCCTTTTCCGTTTTAAAGCTTCAGCCTTTTCTGATTCGACTTTATTTCTTCGGTTTTTTACATCACGATATATAGACTCTGCACGTTCTTTCTTGGCTAAATATTCAAGTCTAGCAATAATGTCAGAAATTTTATGCTCTAGAGTTAGGGTCTTTTGGTCTTGCCATTCTTTACCGCTCCAGCTATCAATTTTTAAAGCAAGTTTTCCTGTAGGTATATAATCAGATCCCCAACCATCACTTCTAGGAACCCGTTTATTAACCTCACGAAGACTAAACGGATAGGACACCCCGTAAATACAAATTTCATAGTGGTAGTTCCGGATTTCGAAATGGTGTCCTCGCAATCTTAGATTTTTAATCAAGTAATCTATAAATCGCAGTGCACGAGCCTCTTGTTCTTTGGAGGTGTTAATAGAAATTGTAGGATTGTCATAACTGCTCAGGTATTGACCTCGCTTACGTGCCTTTTTTCGCTCTTCTGTTATCCTCAAATAGTCTTCGACCAACCTATCTGGTTTACTGAGTCTTTGAGACACATTTAGATCTAAGCTTTGATCCTCTTCTATTTCTTTTTTTATGTGTTTTTCTAAAGCCTTTCCTCTTAAATAGATCCAGGAATAAGGATCTTGTTCTTCATTAATAGCTCCCCAAATAATACGTTCATCATCAGGGTTAGGCAATTCTGGCTGAGCTGCTTGTTTGCCAAATTTTAATTTCAACCAATAATTAGATGGGGGTCGAGGTATATCGTGTTTTTTACAAAGCGCTACTATTGTATGGTAGTCAATCTCCAGCTCCTCTGTTATTTTGGTTAAGGGCTTAGACCAAACTAATTCATAAAACTTCTTACGAGTATAATGATCCATTTTACGCTTGTTCAACAATTCGAAGTTTTAAAATAAAGAATGAATGAGCCTGAAATCATTCGATTGAAGTTTAATAAACTATTTCAAGAATCTTACAAAAAATTGTTTATTCTTCAATTTTCAATAGGCAATTATTCATCCAAATTTTCAGGGTATAAGATTAAAGTCGCTTGATTCTTTGTAGTCAAATATTCTTTTAGTTTTTTACTAGCCTCACTAGTAGTCAATGAATTCAACTGTTTTTTATATTGTTTCAACCTATTTAAATCAAGATCATAATCATAACTATTTTTAATATAACTAAGCCAAAAATTATTATTCCTAAGGTTTAGTTCATGTTGCCTTAGTTCTTGTGCCTTAAATTTATTTAGGTCTTCTAAACTCACACCCGATTTGATAATTTTTCCTATTTCCTCTTTTGCTGCTGCAATTAAGCTTTCTGCTCTTGAGGAAGCACAGCTAAAAGAAATCGAAAGAGAATAATAAGGTTTAGGAATTCTGCTAAGGCTTAATCCTATAGAAGGGCTATAAACTCCAGCCTCTTTCTCTCTTAGCCTTTTTAAAATTTTATCCTCTAAAATTATCTTAGTTGCTTGAAGGGCCTTGATATTCAAATCTGAATACTTAAATAAATCATGATAGATTAAAACTACAGTTGCCTTATCCTCTAATCCTTTATAAAGCTTTTTCTCTACCTCACCTTGTAAAGCACCAATCCCTACATCCTTGTATGATTCTTTAATTCCTGAATCAGGAAGAGCTCCTAAATACTTTTGAATTAACGGTGTTATTTTTTCAATATCAAAATTACCTACAAAAACAAAGGTAAAGTCACCCGCATCATCAAATCGGTCCTTGAAAAAGGATAAAGCTTGTTGATGGTCCGCTTCATCTAACTCTTTTACAGTTAACGGTTTAACCCAAGAACTCTCCCCTTGCATTACTTTTGTCACTGTATCTTGAAATACCGCGATGGGGTTTATTGTTTTCGCTTTAAGTGAAACTTCATAGTTCTGCTTGAAGGTTGCAAATACCGTAGTATCAAATTTAGGCTGTGTCAAATAAAGATAAGTGAGTTCCAACGTTTGTTCAATGTCCTCTTGATTGGAAGCACCGCTTATACCTTCGGAGTATGTACTTATAAATGGTCGGATACTTATTGTTTTACCAGCAAGCATCTTTTGAACCTGGGTGGCATTGAACTTAGATATTCCTGAAGCAGGAATAATATTATCTGCAATTTTTGCTGCAGGAAGATATTCAGAATTTGCTAAAGAGGTTCCTCCTGCGCTAAAACCAGTAAATAGTATCTGATCATTTTTAAAATCTGTGGGTTTTAAGATAACTTTTAACCCATTTTCTAAGATAATTTCCTTTGCACCTATAGCATCTAACGTTTCTTCAGATCTGATAGAACTTTGAGGAAGCTTCTGTTCTAATAATGCCCCTTCAATTACATCATCTGTGTAAGCGTTTAACTGTTCAAACTCTCCATTAACCCATTCTTTTAGAGTTTCTTCATCAGGTAAAATATTTGCATCTGATGATGAAGCTTGCAAAAAAATAATCTGATTTTCGTCAGAGACCCATTCCTTTATAATCGAATTTAAATCCTCAACCGATATTTCATTTAATTTTTCATTGTAGAAAGAATGTGTAAAGTCAATACTTAAAATTGGTTCATCCTTTAGAAAATGATTCACATAGGTGTTTACATAAGATTCAGAAGGAATTTTATCCTTTTCTGCGAAGGTATTGTTAATGGAGGTTAAAAAATTTTCACGCACCCGTTGCCATTCTGTAACATTGAATCCATATCGTTCTGCTCGCTCCAACTCTTGCATTACCGCTTTCACTGCTTTCTTTATAGTAGATGCATCCTTAGCAACCACTTGTATATTAAATGCATCTAGCCCCCCAATTCCTCCTTGATAACCTCCATATTTCATACTAGCATTGAGAAATGGAGCATTCCCCTTTTGTATAATTTCGCGTATTCGTGCTCCTAACATAGCATTTACAGCACTCCTTTTTATCGCCTGTAAAAAATCAGCCTCTGTTTTTAATGGTTTTGAACGATGTTTATATACTACTGAGACAACATTATAGGAAAACTCTGGATCAGTTACTATTTTAACCTTTGAATTCTGATTATTTGGAATAGTATAATCCTTAGGGTAATTCCTTAAGTTTTTAGAACGTATTTCTCCAAAGTACTTTTTAATATAAGATTCAGCCTGATCTGTTTCTATATCACCAACCACTACTACAGCCTGAAGGTAGGGCTGATACCAAGTGTTATAAAAATCCCTTAATTGACTCGTTTTAAAATTTTTGATATTTTCTATTTTTCCAATAGGAATACGTTCTAGAAATCGTGAATCTTCTAAAAGAACCGGTAATAACTGTTTACTTAAGCGTTCATTTACATTCTTCCCACGTTGGCGCTCCTCTTCTATAATAATTCCGCGCTCACTTTCTATATCTTCCTCATTTAATAACATTTTGCTTGACCAATCCGAAAGAATCTTAAATCCGGACTCTAATAATATATTATCATCAGTTGGTAAGGGTAATTTATAAACCGTTTGATCAAAACCGGTATGTGCATTGAGATCTGCTCCAAAACGGACACCTGCACTTTGTAAATAATCAATAAGCTCATTTTTAGGAAAATGTTCTGTACCATTAAAGGCCATATGCTCAGTAAAATGTGCTAGCCCTGATTGTTCATCGGTCTCCTGAAGAGATCCAGCTTTTAAGACAAGGTATAAATAAGCTCTATTATTTGGCTCATCATTTTCTTTAATGTAGTATGTTAGACCATTATCAAGACTATCCATTAGAACCTCCTGATCCAACGGCAAAGTTTTCTCATTATTAGTTTCTTGAGCCTCTAAAACATTCGGCAAACTCAAGATAAGAAATAAGGCCTTAAGGATAATATTTTTCATTTTTTTAATTTCTTTTACGCTTAATTAATAACAGAAGTGCAATCACAGCAATAAATCCTGGAAAAAGTCCCATATAAACACCCTTTATCCATAATATTCCTGTACGATTTACTTTGATAGATTTATCTATAGCACTTGGCCTAGAACTTGAGAAGGGATATTTATCATCGTTAAGCCATTTAAATAAGCCCATTGTAAAAATAGAGTTACGTGTATTCAAATTATTACGTGCCATCTCTGCGTTACTCATAAAGTCGGCATCGGAGACAATCACTATTTTCTGATTATTGCCATTTTGCTTTCGTGTTATGGCTATTGCTAATGGTAACTCTACTTTCGAATTTCTTTCCGGATTAAATGTTACTTGTTCCTTTTCCAAATCAAAATCTTCTGTTTCACTCCATACCCTATTGGGATTACTTTTAAGTAGTGTTTTTATTTGATAACTCGCAGTAGAATCCTTTATGATCAATCCCGAAGCAGTTGGCATACTCACAATAAAATTGTCTCGAAATCGGATTCCGATATCACTGACTTCTTTTGTGTACTGCGCCTGAATTAAATCTGCTTCATAATCCTCACTTTCTTCTAAAAGAACACCAGGCTTAACTCCTAAACCTAAAGTATCTAATATAGAATTTAAATAAGGTGAATTTGGTTCGATAGCCAAGAGCATATTTCTCCCTGATGCAATATAGTTTTGTAGTATATCTAATTCTTTCTCATTATACGCAGCTCTTGGATCTGCAACAACCAGAGCTTCAACATCTTCTGGAATTGCAGCTACAGATTCAAGATTGATCGCCTTAGGCTTGAACCCTTGATTCACCATAGAACCCCTAATATTTGTCCCATTTGTAAAAATTTTATAGTCAGCGCTTTCAACACTTGTAATATCCCTCTCTCCATTGGATTCTGCAAAACCTATAACAGAAGGCCCATACAAAAGCCTCTTAATCGCAACTGAAATCTCTTTTTCATTTGGATACACTAATAAATCATCAAACATCCTTAATGGTGTCGTTTTTCCTTTATAAGAGATAAATCTTACGAGTCTATTTTGTTCTGGAAGCAAATCAATTTTTGATCTAATTTGCTTAGGACTTAGAACTTCATCGAAATTGAATTTATGAGCAGAAGCTGCTGTTTTAGCTTTCTGCAAAAGAGTCTTTGTTGTATCCGTCTTGTATGGAAGCGTATCATAATAAGAAATATAGGGCATTTCCATCTCTGGAATGAATCTGCGGTATTGATCAAAATGATGTAAATCATTTATCCTGTTCAAAGGACTTCCTTGTTTAGCACTATAATGTACCAAATTCACATATGTTGTAATTGTTATAGGTTCTTCTAGTTCCTCAATAAGTTCAATAGAGCTTTCAGTTAATGTGCGATCATCAAAGCGCGTTGAATCGAAGTAAAAAGTAAAAACAGGTCGTGAAGATAAATATCCCACAATAGTAACAACTAGAATAAGTAAACCATACCTGCTCCATTTTGCAAAACCTTTTTTAAGATTTCTCTCATCCTTAAGTTTTAAAATAGTAAAGCTTATGAACATTAGAATCACCAAAATAAAATAGATAATATCCTTACTAATAATAAGACCATTTACCATATTCTCAGACCTACCAGAAATAGCAAACCAATAGGTTAGATCCCTAACAAAATCATACTGCTGCCCAACGCCTCCAATAAAATTGAGAACCGCCAACACAGCCAAAGTACTTACGGCAGCGACTACCTGATAATTCGTAAGACTTGACATAAATAATCCAATTGCGGAATATGCACAGATTAATAAGAATACCCCTAAGATACCTCCCAGAACAAAAACTATATCCAAACCAGTTATCGAATAGTAAGCCGTTATAATAAATGTTGCAAGAACCAAACAAAGTAGAAAGGCATATCCGACCATAGAAAGATATTTACCCAAAGCTATCTGCACTACTGTTACGGGTGAAGAATATAGTAATTTTATAGAACCACTACTGGTTTCTCTACTCATCAGCCCCATAGTCAAAATAGGGATGTAAAGATAAAGAGTGCCTTGTATTTTTGCCAAAACACCATCTTCTCCAGCAAATAGAGCCTTGGTCATTACTGGTAAAGCCCTACCTAATTGTTGTCGTGTTTCCTGATCATAAAGCATTTCCGCATATATGACTCCAGATTGGATAATAAATAATATTAATACTAACCACGCGATAGGAGAATAAAACATAATGCTTAACTCTAATCGGGCTATTTTCAAAATCTTTTTCATGAGTTCCTTTTCAAGTAATATCTAAGTTCTTATGCCTTTCCTGAAAGTTGAGCAAATACTCCATCTAGATCTGTTTTTTCTAAATATATCTCTTTTAGATCCCAACCTTTTTCAACACTTTTATGAATGAGGGTCTGAGTGATATGATCTGCATTCGAGAATCGTAAACGGATTTTATTGGAGTTAATAATTTCAACTTTTTCAATATGTGGTACATTTAGCAACTCTTCTTTACTAGGCAAGACCTCCCCCTCCATAATAAGAGAGTTTGGCGCTATATAATTATTAAAGGCATACATAGAATCTGAAAAAACGATCGTTCCTTGTTCAATCATTACAATATGATCACAAGTTGCTTGAACTTCAGATAAAATATGGGTAGATAAAATTACAGCGCGATCTTCAGCAATTTCTTTAATCAATTTTCTAACCTCCTGTATTTGATTGGGATCAAGACCATTAGTAGGCTCGTCGAGAACTACCAATTTAGGGTTATGAATAATTGCTTGAGCAAGTCCTACCCGTTGTTGATATCCCCCCGATAAATTTCGGAGCACTCGTTTACTAAAATGACTTATTCCACATTTAGCTTTAGCTCGCTCTAATGCATCTGGTATCTCGACCTTAGGTATAGACCTCAGATGCGCACAATGCGTAAGATATTCATCTACAGTTAGTTCTATGTGCAGTGGTGCTTTTTGAGGCAAAAAACCAATTAACTTTTTTGCCTCAACAGGCTTTGACCGCATATTAATACCGTCGATAAAGGCATTGCCTTCTGTTTGATTAATTACTCCACAGAGAATATTCATAGTAGTAGATTTACCGGCACCATTTGAACCTAAAAGACCAAGAATCCCTCTATTAAAAACCTCAAAATTTATATCACGAATTGCCCAGTCTCTACTGTACTTATGAGATAGGTTTTCAACCTTTGCTATTACCTTATTCATTTTTATTGTCTTTTTCTTTTAATTAATAACCCAATCCCCCAAATACCTAAAACTACAGGCAGGATAATCGTAAAAAACAGTTGCAGAAATTGTATCCCCTTTTGATTAATTGTCACTGTATTGTCAATTGTTTCCTTTCTTGTCACATCAATAGGAAACCTATCGTTACTCAACCATCGAAAAAGCTGCTTTGTAAATGCACTATTTCTATTGGTAAGATTAAAACGACGTATTTCTCCATTACTCATAAAATCAGCATCTCCCGAAATTATAATTCGTTGGCTTTTTTTGTTTAATTGACGACTCATTGCCACAGCAAGTTGAGGTTCTATTTTTTTATTCTCCTCATAACTGAGAGAGTCACTCTTAATATCTAATGGCAAGTTCTCTTGCCATACTTTTGAATATTTAGGTTTTAAAATAGATGTGATCTCAAAATTTGTATCTGACAGAATTTTAATTCCTGTGGTTCCACTGAAGCTTATTACATCTTTTTCTTCCATATTAATTCCAAGCAACTTAGATTCTTGTGTTACTTCAGTCTGAACTAAATCCGGCTCAAATTTCTCTGACTCTTGCAGTAAAATGCCCTCGTCGAACTCAACTCCTAAGTACCTTAAGAATGGATCAAGCATTTGGTTTTTTCCTGGTTCTCCCGCGATTAAAGCATTTCCGCCACGATCCAAAAATTTTTTCACTTGAAGTATCTGATTTTCTGAGTAAGGTATTAAGGGATCAGCAATAACAAGAACATCTAGAGAATCCAATTCTTTGGAAGATTTATCCAAGTCTATTATATCCATATCGAAACCGTGATTTACTAATGCTGATCTATTTTGTAAAGCACTAGTTAACTCATAATAGGATTTATCCGCAGCCCTAGTAATATCGCGTTCTCCATTCCCATTTAAAAAACCTACTCGCACCGGATTTTCTAATAATCGTTTTATCGCAGCTGCTATTTCAGGTTCTTGTGGATAACCAATCTGATCGTAGAACATACGTAAACTTGTAGTTTTACCCTTATACCCCACCTTCCTAACAAAGAAGTTGTTCTCATCTCTAAGATCTACTCTAGAGCGTATTTCTTGAGGGCTTAAAACTTTATTAAAATCATAACCGTAGGCAACTGCTGATTTTCTGGCCTCCTTTTCAAAAGAATCAATAGTTGCATCACGAGAAGTATAGGTGGAGTCGTAATAAGCAATATAGGAAATATCAATTTCAGGAATAAAACGAGTAAACTTACTAAACTGATTAAATTCAAATATTCTGTATTTAGGGGCCCCTATGTGTGCATATCCATTGAGTACATTAACATATGTAGTTAAAGTTATAGGCTCTTCTAATCGATTAATAAGTTGCAGAGTAGTATCTGTTAACGTTTTCCTTTTGAAACGGGTTGTATCATAATACACATCTAAAAGGGGCAATGAACTAACATAACCAACAATTAAAACACCAACAATTAATATTGTATATGAGGAAAATTTAGTTGCTTGCGAAGTCTGCTTTCTACCTTTATCAAAACGCATAACGGTCAAGGATAAGAACAACCCGATAATAAGTAAAAAATAGATAAGGTCTTTAGAGCTAACTAACCCATTTATAAAGTTATCGGCTCTTCCTGCAATAGATATCCAGTAAGTAATATCTCTAACAAAATCTATACTCTGCCCTATTGTACCAACATAATTTAGTGCAGCTAATACAGCTAGTGTACTTATGGCAGCAACGACCTGATAAGAAGTAAGGCTTGACATAAACAGACCTATACTACTATAAGCACAAAGCAACAGATAAAGGCCTAATACACCCCCTAATAAGTATTGCACATCAAGATTATCAATGCTAAAAGCTGCGGCAATTATTATTAATAGTAGCACACCAACTAGAAGTAAGCCATAAAAAGCCATAGCCAAGAACTTTCCTAATATGATTTGCCTACTGGTCACAGGAGAAGAGAACAAGAGTTTGATTGATCCACTTTGGAGCTCCTTGCTAATTAACCCCATAGTCAAGAGTGGAATATATAAATAGAGTTTATTTTGAACTGAACTAAAGAACCCTTTATTTCCTCCAAAAACATCCTCTGATAATGACTTTAAATTAGACCCTAGCTGCTGGCTGGTCTCTCTAGCGTCTATTAAATCGACAAAAGTAAGTCCACATTGAAGAATAAATAAGATGAGTACTAACCAAGCAATTGGAGAGAAAAAGAGTATATTCAATTCAACTTTGGCTATTTTATAAATCTTTTGCATAAGACAAAAAAAGCTTGTACTGCAGATATTTCTATCTACGGCATCATTAAAAAATAAAGGGTTCTCCTTATCCTTTGAAAAGAAAAGGAGAGTGCCCTAGCTAATACAAATTAAAACTGACTGGTTAAAGCTGTAACCTGATCAAATCCTTCCCATATTTGAATATTATCTACATCTACGTTTCCAACACCTGTATTTATAAGAGGCATGAGATAAACTCGTCCTTCATTTTCATCATAAGTTGATGCTAAAAGAGCTCTATTATTTAATGGTAAATAATCTGATCCAAATGGATAATCTGCATCTTGATAAATTTGAAGGGTAGTAAATCGTTCACCCTCACTTAAAGTATAACGTTCCTGTATAGTAGCTGTTGCAGTGGAATAAAGAACAGCGTATAATTTTGTATCTGTAGTATAATATAAAATTCTCTGATTATCCACAAACACAAAGAACTTTGCATTTTGAATCTCTGGTGCTTCCGATAAATCATAGTATCCAATCGCTGAAGGTGGAATAACATCAGGATAAACACTTTCGCCACTATCGAATATATATAACCCAACGTCTCCGCTGTTTTCGTCCTTTAAAAGATGTCTAAAATTTCCATCAGTTCCTACACTTGCTGCTAAATTGATTTTATCATCCACAGTTGATGGATTGAACGCACCATCATTTGAATTAGGCATGGCGTACATATTGCTGTCCCCAAATTGAGTTATTGAAGGCTGGTATACAAATTCATCTACTTCTTCATCATAAAACATAATGGTTACAGGCGGGGATTGCACTGTCTTTCCAGCAATTATACCAGGGACGGTAAATTCAGAATCAAAGGCTACACCGAATTTTTGAGATGCCCCAAAATAAGTAGCGGTAAGGTTTCCATTATTAATGAAAAGACTCCCTTGATTTACCTGTCCTAAAGCTTGAGGACTGTAAACAGGTCTATCTACGTAAAATAATTCTCCATTTGTACCACCTAATGTAAAGTCGACCGTATTTATTTTGTAGATCGAATTATCGGTAATTCCTAATACAGCATCTTGACCATAAATTGAGTAGTATTTAAGCTGTTTAGTTACTCCGTTAATCGTCCCATCATTTAAGGAGCTATACACATTGTACTTTACATCTAAACCATCAAAATCTGATGTCACCTGTTCACTCATTATATGACTTAAGTCTGTTGACATACCATCGGAAGTTGTAGCCACTACAATACCTTGTCCAATATTATTTAATACTTTCAATGGCCAAGCCATAATATAGTCAATATCAGTTTGAGTATCAGTAACAGTCAATATCAATTCATGGTTTCTAATTGCGTCTGTAGGTCTATAAGCTATTGGGGCATCCAAATTCTTATCATTACTCAATATGTCAAAAATAGTATCTGTAGGTGCGATATTTATTTTCCACTCAAAGGCCAGGTTTTCTTCATTCCCAGCATAGACCACATTGGGCTCAACAACTAGATTATCAAATTGAAATACTGTGAGTTCACTATTCCCTGTGGTATCGATAACTACACCATCTATTGTATTAATATCGAAACCACTGTTGTCTTCAAAACAAGACTGTGCTACTATCGTAAGTAATAGCGCATAGGTTATTCTTAAAATTATTCTCATTGCTTTATTTGTTAAATAAGTTATATCGAAAATTTAATGCTTAATATACCGGAAGGATTTCCTCCCCTGCATTTGGCCCATCATCATGAACTAAAGGTTCTCCAGGATGCTCCGCATTATAAGCTCTAATATAATCCCCATAAGCCCTACCTAAAGCCTGAGCACCGGTAGGACCAACCTCTCTATAGTCTGCTAATGAAAAAGTGGTCATTCCTGTTACTTCAATGAAAATGCGGTAAGCACGACTGCTGGGATATGCTGTAAAAAAATATCTAAAATAAGTCCACGCTGGAATGACTATTTTATTAGTCCAAATTAATTTAGTCTGATTGCTTTCTTCAGCACCAGCAACAAAATCATCAGAGGAAACTATCAAAAGTTTAATAGCTACAGAGCTTTCATCAAGTGCAGGACTTTTCCTTACTTCAACCTTCAGATTTCCACTAAAGCTGCCAGAAGGAATGATTCCTTCAACAATTTCATATTGACTTTCTGAAGCTGTAGTTTCAGGATCGTTAAGAACTTCTACGTTAAAAAACCGGTCATAAGAAGTTGAATCCCCTGTAACAAAAACTGGAATTTCTACGATATGCTCATCCGCTGGTTCCTGTATAAAAGAATATTGAGTAGAATCGTTTATAAAATTTATAGCAGGTGCAGTCGAGAAACCAGTCAACTCATCCTTTTCACATGAGCTAAGTACTATTATAAATACCAAGCTAAATATTAATTTAAAGATTTTCATAATGTTAAAAGTTTATGGAGTACTAATTTCTATTTCCAAATTCTACTTCATTGTCTGGATATGGTAATACATATTCTTGATCATCAATAGTAATGGTATTGTCAAATACTCCAGGTATTTCTGCAATACCATTTCTTTTTAAATAATAAAACCACTGACCTTCACCTAAAAATTCTTTGTGGTATTCTTTATATACTTCTAAAAGAACATCCTCTTGAGAAGCATCACTTGGAATTTGTTCAATTATGCCTCTACTACTTCTAACCGTGTTAAGAAGTTCTACAGCTTGATCAAGCATATTGCTCTTAGCATAAGCCTCGGCAGCTATATAATACATCTCTGGAAGCTTAATAAGCGGTATTTGATTATAATTTTCTGCACGCATATTATTCTGGAATAACTTTAAATTCACAACTCCCCTTGCTTGAGTTTGCATCAAGGTATTAAAGCGTACATCCGGAACACCCACATTTACATTTTCTGTTTCAAATGTTTCATTTACATAATTGGATGTATAATACAAAGCATCATAATTAGCATTGTCTCCTTCTGCTCTAAGCAAAGGGTTTATATCATCTATAAGACCTTCGACATCTATCATAAACAACACCTCTTGATACAATATGCGATCTGTAGAAACCGGATGAGAATCTGAATCGATAAGCATCGCAAAAGAATCATCAATAATCTCTTGCGCTACGGTTCCAGCCGCTTCTTGATCACCCTGCCATTGCAACACTCTTGCTAATAAAGCTTTTACAGCAAAATAATTCATACGTTGCTCACGGAAATTGTAAAATCCATCTCGGTTAACCTCAGCATAATAATTATCTGACTGTTCTGAAAAAACAGGATCTTCCTCTAATAAGGATAGTGATTCCTGCAAGTCAGCTTCCATCATCTCAAAAGTTTCACTAAAGCTTAACTGAGGTTTAATTTCTTTATCAAAGGTGGTTACATAGGGTATGGCATATTCTTGAAATAGCTCTGGTCGATTTTCTAGATTACCTGCATTAAATAGGCGCATCATATCAAAATGAAGAAATACCCGAAGACCTAATAGTTCTCCTCTTATCAGTCTATAATTAATATCTCCGAGTACCGACCTGTTTTTTTCAGTCATTTCCAATGCTAAATTTACATTTGCAATTGTATTATATGCCCCACTCCAAGAAGCCTCAATTTGACCAGCCGACCTTAGTGTCTCATACTGAAATTGCTGTATCCCAGCATATTGAGCCTGAACAGGTAAGGCTGCATATTGTTGACTCAGCAAGTCAACAATATTCCAAGATAAATCTTTTCCATAAAGCTCTTCAGCAGTTAAACCTATATAAGAGCCTATTAATGCATCCTTAAATCCATCGATAGTTTCAAACTGCTCTTCTGCAGTAAGTTGGTTGCTAGATTGCTCATCTAACCAGTCATTCTCACACCCGGCCCCTAAAACCAGAACTAAGCACATCAGAAATTTTATATATATTTTGTTCATAGTAATTAATTTTAGAAAGTAGCAGTTAGACTAAATGACATTGTTCTTGAAAAAGGATACAAGGTTCCACGCTCTATTTCAATGGTTGAAAACTTCACAACGTTATTCATATTGAACCCTAATCGTAAACGCTCTAGGCCAAGAGCTTTATTAATAGATTTACCGAAGTCATAATATGCACTTATTGCTGCGATATCTAATTCATTACGATCCTGTACAAAACGTGAAGTAGGCTTAGTTAAGCTTCTATCAAAGGTATATCCATTAGTAGCGTAATTGAAAACACGTATACCTCTAAAATAACTTTGCTGACCTTGATACTGCCATCTTCCAGTAAGCACACGTTCATCAACGTTGTAATTCATATCAACATTTTCAACCTTATCTACAAGAGTTTGATTGTACAGCTGACCGCCACCTAGATATCGTGCTGTAACACTTAGGCCAAACCGCTCATATTCTCCAGAAATACCAACTACTCCTCGATACTTAGGATTATTATCTCCTACGACAACCATTTGGGTCGCATCCCATTCATAGGTTGTACTACCGTCTTTGTTGATGAAAATTTCACGACCACTGGCAGGGTCAATACCCGCAGATTGCACGGCCCAGATTGCATTCATAGACATCCCATCTTCATATCTTAGAACAGGAGTATTATTTTCCTCATCTGCAGCAAGTTCCTCTTGAGATTCATTAAAGCTTCGCATTGCATTAGATAGTTCAACAATTTTATTCGTGTTTGTAGCAATTCCAAAATTCACATTTAAAAAGTTGGTGCCGTTTGACCAAATGAGATAGGTAGCATTAGCATCTATACCACTGTTTTTTACCTTACCCAAATTTTCTTTAACACTATCAAACCCGTTAGAATAAGGTAAAGACACATCTGTTATTAAATTTTCTGTATAATTTTCATAATAATCAAAACGTAAACTCAATCCTCCTATCTTAGTATCTAGTCCAATATTGTAATCAAATTTGCTTTCCCACTGAAGATTAGGGTTACCTAGGTTAAATATATACGATCCTGGAAAATCTTGATAAAAAGCGTCCTGATAATAAGCATAGGTTACAATAGACTGATTGGTATTAAAATTCTGATTTCCCGTTGAACCTAAAGAACCCCTAACTTTCAATTGCTCGAATACACTTTTTCTAAAAACACTCTCATTGTGTAAATTCCAGCCGAGCCCTAAACTCCAAAAGGTAGACCATCTTTTGTCTGCTCCAAATTGAGAGGAAGCACTTGATCTTAGAGTAAGGTCACTTAAAAACCTATTGTCATACACATAGGATCCTACTGCAAGAAAACCCAGCTCTCTTGAAATCCCACTTATTCCTATAGGTCTTGAGTCGAGTGCGTAAGCTCTTGCAAAGGTTATGTTGTTAAGTCTACTGCTAGGAAAACCTTCTGCAAGATGTTGTAGTTCTTCATATTTACGCTCATTTATATCAAAAGAGGCATTCCCAAATACAAAATGTTTCCCAAAATTTCTAGAGTATTGCAGATTTAGATTTCCCGTTAGAAATGTGCTTTTACCATTATTTACTTGATAAGACCCCTTGCGCTCATCATCTACATAATTATCAAATTGTGTATGTTGCCCAGGGTAAAACTCGTCTGCGTCATTTCGTTTTACATCAACACCTATTCTAGCAATTGTTTTTAAAGAAGGAATCAGCTGCCACTCCAAATAAAAGTTGTTTATAAAATTGAAATAACTAGATTCATTTTTTACTCCAATTGTGGAATTATAAAGTGGATTGGTATAGTTATTATCGGCATCAAAAAACTCAGCATAATACGGTATAGTCCCATCTATATTTTTAGCCCTCCAGTACGGATTCATAATTGCATACTCATTGAAAGTACCATAAGGAGATTCTGCTGCTGAATTCGAAATAACCGTTGTAATATTTCTAAACTTTAAATTATCAATGGAATACATAGTAGTAATTCCACCACCTATATTTTCACGATAAGAATCCTTCATTACACCTGCTTTTTTTTGATAATTAAGATTTGCAAAAACTCTTAAATTTTGCCCTCCTAATTCAACACCTAATGAATGTCTTTGCCCTATTGCATTTCTCAACGGAAGAGCCATCCAATCGGTATTCAGCCCCTCCTTTGCAAGTTTTAGGCGGCTATTATATAATTGTTGTAACTCAATGTAATCTTCAACATTACGGGCCTCATAAAAACCATTTAACTGCTCTGCTTCCAGTTTTTGCAAAGAATTTGTTAGATTGTAACTAGAAAGATCTGGCAACTCTACATCCATCATAGCGTTATATGTAATGCGTGTCTCTGAATTTTTCAGTTGATCAGTTTCGATGACTACGACGCCATTTGCCGCTCTCGAACCATAGAGAGACTTAGAGGCTGCATCCTTTAAAATTGTAAGACTTTTAATTCGATTAAAATCCAGATCGAAAACACGTTCTACAGTAACTTCAAAACCATTGAGAATAAATAAAGGTTGATTGGGACTTTTTAAATAATTCCCTTTAAATCCATCAACCCCTTCACCCGGAAAAGTAGAAGTTCCACGAATCTGCATATCAGGTAATGCGTTAGGATTTGATCCTAACTCAAAATTATCCAGAATTGCAATTGACGGATCTATATTTTGAATAGTCTGAAAGATATTTTGATTCCCAACTCGGCTTAACTCTTCCTTAGTAAAAGTTACTGCTGAACCTGTGAAACTCTCTGCTTTTCTTTCAAAAATTCCATTAATAATAACCTCTGAAAGCTCTGAAGTACTCTGCTTCATTTGAACATTGATAGTCGATTGTTGACCTACAATCCTTGACGTAGTAGTATAGCCAAGATAACTGAATACTAAGGTATCCTGCGGAGAAACATTAATGGTATATTTTCCATCTAGATCACTTAATGTACCGTCATTAGTATTCTTCTTTACTATATAAACACCCGGAAATGGATTCCCCAAATCATTTGTTATAGTACCACTAACCGATTTTTGAACTTCTATATTATCAGAATAACTTATTGAAATATTTGTCTTGTTATCCTGCTTCAAAATTATCTGCTTACCATTTAAAGTGAAGCTGGTCTGAAGAGTGGCTAAAACATCAGTCAAAAGGGTTTCAATATCTTGATTCTTAGCATCTACATCAATCTTTTTTGTTAGGTCTATGTCTTGGACTTTATATACGAAGCGATAATCTGTAGACAATTCAATTTGATCAAATAGCTGCCCTATTGTAATATCACTTAACTTTAAAGTTATCAAGTTTTTAGGATTTTTCTCGCTGGCTTGAAATAGGGATGTGGTAGTCAAGAAATAGAGAAGAAGTATTTTCATAGAAAAACTTTTAGGGTAAGACAATACTTTTCTTCTTGTTCTAGTAAGAAGTTTTTTCATACATTTAAATAATTAGATAATGGATTAGTTTTATGAGCTGATCGATTTAATTCAACCGGAAAGTGCTGGAACCATTTTCCGGTTACTTTTTGTTCATAAGTATTTAGTTTTTAATTATAATTTTATTTCCACTTATTTGGTAGTCAATTTTGTGAATCTCATTGAAGTATTCAAAAACTTCGTCAATATTAGAATCCCCGAAATTTGCATTGAAAATTTCCTTTCCTAATTCAGCATCATCATTAACAATAGAAACATTATAATGCCTTTCTAATCGTGTTAGAAGTTCATCAAACTCAATATTTCTAAATATTAACTTATCATCCATCCAAGAGGTATAAATTTCAGGGATGACTTGATGAATTTCGCTTTTATTTACTTTGGCATCATGAATAGCCATTTCACCTGGATTTAGGATGGCACTAGGTTCTTTCGACTGAAAGTCGATTTGAACCAAACCTTCTACAAGAACAACATTAGTCTTAGATTCATTTTGAAATGCTGAAACATTAAACTGGGTTCCTAAAACTTGTACATCAAGATTTTTTGTTTCTACAATAAATGGATGTTCTTTATTTTTTGTGACTTCAAAATAAGCTTCTCCTATTAGTTCAACTTTACGAGCTCCTTTGAAAGAAAAATGATTTGGAAACCGAAGCTGAGATCCTGCATTTAAAACGACTTTAGTACTATCAGACAAAATCATTCTTGCTTTTTTACCGTACGGAACTTTTAACGTTGAGAATTCTATATTCTTAGCTAAGTTGCTTATTTGAGGAAGAATAATGGTATTATTACTTATTCTAGCGACCATCTTACCTGAAACAGATATACTATCTTCCTGACTATCAGTAAGTGTTACTTCGAATTGTGAATTTCCTGTTTCTAATAGAACTTCCTCATTAACGATTAGAGCGTCCAAACTTGGCCGTTCAATATTATTCAAAGAATTCTTCACCAAAATGAAAGATATAAGACCAACAAATACAGCTGCAACAGCTGAAATCAAAGCAACCCTATTTCGAAGTTTTATAACAGCATATTTCCTCTTATCACCAAGCCGGATTACTTCTTGATATATTTTCTCCGCTCTTCCCTTATCTAAATTGCAAGTGTCTCCCAAAGAATCTAAAATATGCACTACATCAATATCAGTTTCATCAATTTCATTTTGTTGAAATAACGTTGTTAACCGCGCTATTTCAACTGATGTGCATTTATTTAATGCGTACTTTTTTAGCAGATCCCTTATTTCTTGTTTGCTATCTGACATAAATTTTAATGGCTAGTCATATATAATACAACTGAGAACTACCTAAGTACTATTCCTTTTATTAAAAATTTTCACATATACACTCAATTTTTAGCAAAACGATAACAACAAAGCCCCGATTTACGGGGTTTTGTTAACACTTTATTAATTGAAATTTTTGTTTCTAAATTTGAAATAATACTAAAAGTAAAACTCCTATAGGTAGATCAGAATTCATATGAAGATATGTTCTTATATTCTCTAAAGCCTTACTCATTTGATTCTTTACTGTGCTTATGGATAAATTTAGTTCTCGACTGATATCTTCATAGCTCATACCCTCTTTACGAGACATCTCAAATATCAGTTTACGTTTAGGAGGTAAGCTATCTATAGCTTTTATACGTAATCTATTATAATCTTCAGTTATGAGGTTGTTTTCAGTAGTATTTGCACTTGACTCAATCTTTAGCTCTAGAGAACTCTTCAATTTATTTTCATATGCCTTTTTCTTTAGCGCATTAAATGCTGCATTTCTAACACAAGTAAATAAATACGACTTAAATGATTTTTTATGGTCAAGATAGCCTCTATTCAACCAACATTGTAAAAACACATCTTGAAGTATTTCTTCAGCATTTGCCGATGATTTTAATAGACTAAGAGAGAATCTATAAACATCATTATAATACTTATTATAGAGAAATTTGAATGCACGTTCATCCCCCTTAGCTAATTTTTGGACCATTAGCACATCTTCATTTTTATGGGGGTTAAATTGCAAGATTAAAAATATATTATAAATAATTCATCAAATAATAAATATCATTAAATAATATTTATCCAATAGAGTCAAATGTAATATTATTTTTAAAATAACAAAATTTGTATAAAAAATTTTGCTTTATAAAAAGCCAATTCAATTGTAAAATTGAGATGTAATATTCTATATTAAAGTCAACATTAGAAATTCTATTTGTGTTAAAAATGTTAAACTTTCAAATTAAGTGTACGATTCGGTGAGTCATTAAAAATTGGCAATTCTAAGGCTTTGAAAACACTGGTACTCACAGATTAGTTCGAGTCCCGTCCAGACCGCAAAAAGCGCTTCATCTGAAGCGCTTTTTTTGTTTATAGCTTTTTCAACTAGTTGAATTCTGCTACTTCAAAACATTGACCGGGTTCTTCTGCTCGTCAATGGCAACAAATGTGAACTCGCCTTGAATAGCTTTTTCACGATGTTCAGAATACATTTGCTCTACGTAGATCGAAACGCCTACTTTTAGACTTTTGGTTCCTAAATGAATGATCTGACCTACAAGCTCAATGATAGTCCCGGCAGGAATAGGCTTGTTAAAGTCGATTTTATCACTACTTACAGTTACCACAGTTTGCCGTGTAAATCGGGTAGCCGTAATAAAGGCCACCTCATCCATCAGCTGCATCGCAGTGCCTCCAAAAAGCGTATCGTAATGGTTTGTAGTATTCGGAAAAACCGCTTTAAATATTCGGGATTCGGCTTTTGCTATGCGTTGCTCTAAAGTCATTGGTTTTTTAAGATTGTAAGTTAAAGCTTAACTGATTGCATCAACAAATATTGTGACTTAAGAATGCTGAATATGCAATACGAATGCTAGCTTGTTTTAAAAGAAAATAAAAATAATTTTATTTGAATCTTTTAGGCTCCGGAAGCGGAACGTATTCTTCTGAATCTCCAGATATTTTAGGGAATGCTTCTAAATTTTGTTCTTTCCAGTTGGTTTTAGCCTGCTCTAACACGGCTTTATCTGAGCTCACAAAATTCCAGAACATAAAGCGTTCTTCTTCAAAGGGTGTGCCTCCAAACAAATACAAGGTCGTTGCTTGCGTAGTCTCAAAAGCGCATAAAGAAGCTTTTTTCGCCACGAGCAATTGTTTGGTTCCATAGGTATTTCCTTCAATACGCACTTCGCCTGACAACACATACATCGCGACTTCGCCAAAAAGCCGATCGCCAATAGCTATTCGCGCGGCATCTTCGGTTTGTATTTCGATAAAAAATAACGGACTATGCACCGGCACGGGTGCTTCTTTATCCTTGATTTTTCCGGCAATTAATTTGTAGTGTATTCCGTCTTCTTCCCAAGCGGGAAGGGCTTCTTTTTCAATATGAAAAAAGGATGGCGCTCCTTGCTCTAAGGCTTTGGGCAAGCCTACCCAAATCTGAAAACCATGCAAAAACTTTGATTCGTCTCTTAAATATTCCGGGGTACGTTCAGAATGCACCACTCCTTTTCCGGCGGTCATCCAGTTTACCGCGCCCGGTTTGATCTCCACAGCATTTCCTAAACTGTCGCGATGAAAAATACTTCCTTCAAATAAATACGTTAATGTGGAAAGCCCAATGTGTGGATGCGGTGGAACATCAAGATTTTGATACTCTTTTAAACACGCAGGCCCCATATGATCTATAAATAAAAACGGACCTACCGCACGTTTTTTTCTAAACGGAAGCAAACGCCCCACCATAAAATTCCCTATATCGGCCGCTTTCTCTTCGATGACCAGACCTACATTAGATTGCATTTTTTCTCTATTTAATTTAAATACTACTGAAGTATTAAAACTAAACAAGAATGGATTAAAACCCTAACGGCATTCCGCTTAAATCTATGGGTGCTTTTAAAATTATATGATTCCCTGTCGGGTAAGTTTTGCGATAAGATGGGTTGAGTTTTTTACATCAAACTGTACAAAAAGTTTACTCACACGCTTGTCTAGCGAACTCTCACTATTTGGCTTTACGCCGGCTTTAATGAGGCGATCACGTATTTCACGCTTACTAAAACCTTCGGCCATATCTTTGATCACAAGAAGATCTAGTTCTTCTAATTCTACCACATTATGCTGCGTATTCCAGTCGATCTGAGGAGAAATAAAAATCTCATCATTACAAACCGCATAAACCGCTTCTACCAGTTCGTTAAGACTTTTTCTCCCTTTGCAGACGTAACCATTGATCTGATCTTCTTCAACCAATTTTTTTATTCTCACCGGATTATCCTCAACAGAATTCACAATGATCTTAAGGTTCGGGTCAACCTTTCGCACAGCCTTTATGAGTTCGTAGCCAGAAGTTAGTTTACGAGGCAGCGTGCCGGGTTTAAAAGACAGATCTGTAATCAAAAGCTCTATAGGCGCGCCTTCGTTTAAAGCCACTTGCACTCTGCTAAATGCGGTATCACAATACAATGCCTCTTGAATTTCAGTAATGGCCATACGCTCTTTAAGGGTATCTACAATACTCTTATTATCTCCTTGAAAATCTTCGGCAATCAGTATTTTTTTAAACATCAACAGCGCTTTTAAAACGGAATTTTTATGTGGGATGTAAACCCAGATTGTTCATCGGTCTCAAAACTAATGCTTCCTCCGATGGCTTCAATACGCTTTTCCGTAATGCGCAATCCGTTTTTAAGCTGAAGCGCTTCGTGGCTTGCTCCTTTACCGTTATCTGAATACATGATTTTTAGATGTTTGGAGTGCATTTCAAACTTTAATGTCACGCGTTTTGCTGCGCTGTGCTTGCGCATATTCAACATCAACTCCCGTAAGATCTTGTATAACGTGATCTTATTTACCGGTCGCACCAAGTCCCAGTCTATCTTGTGAAAACCTAAAAGCAGCAAGTTAGTGTCCTGCGGAACTTGAGACCGAAGCATCAGCGACAAAGCGTCTTTAAAACCTGCGCCCGTATCAATATCATTGAGGCTTCGGGAAAAATCCCGACTTTGATTGTAAAGCTTTTCGAGCTGATCTAAAATGGCATCTATATTTTCTTGCCGCTGCAGCAAGAGCATTGCAGTATTGAGTCCAGATCCAAAGTCGTCGTGGAGTCTTCTGGAAATAGCGGCTTCCGTATCATAAATGGCGCTAAGCCTATCTATATTATGCTGAATTTTGAGTTGGCGCGCTTTGTAGCGCTGTACGTAATAAATCAATAAAATCAGTAGTATCGCAACTACCAAGGCCGCGATGATCCAAAGTTTAGTAAACCGTTCTTGAGCGAGTTCTAATTCTCTGAGATTTTTTTCATTCTCTAAGCGTAAAATAGACTGTTCTTTTAATTCATCGTCATATTTATACTTGGCAAATTGTGTTTTTACTTTAAGCTCGCTCTCATACAAACTGTCTCGTAGTTTGATATAGCGCTCTTTAAGTGCGGCATTTTGAGGCTCTAATTGCATTTTAAACACTAAAACCTCGAGTTCGCCTCCTGATGAATTAATCTCTTTAGCCTGAATTTTAGCACTATCTAAATATGCCCGCGCGAGCTCAGGTTGAGGCTTGAGATAAAACTCGCTTAAATGCAGGTAGCTAGAAATGATCCCGCGCTTATCATCTTGTAATTTTCGGACTTCTAGCGGTTTTAGAAAATCCTGTGGTTTTACAAAAACTCCAGAAGACCATCTGGCATACGTGAGATTGTCAAGAACTCTGGCTTGAGTGGTTTCTGAATTTGCCAGCGTATCTAGCACAAGAGGTTCTAGAATTGCAATCGCTTTTTGATACTTTTTTAAATCAATATAAACGGTAGCGTAGTTATTTTTATAAACAGAAAGATTGGCTTTAGGCGCCTCTTTTGTGATGTTTGCGTAAAATGCCAAAGCTTCCTCATAGTTATGCAAATGTCTGTGACTTTGAGCTATTCTATCCATCGCAGACCAATACGTCACAGAATCAGTTTCTTTTTTTATGTACTTTAAAGCTTCAGTCAGGGTTTCTTTACTGCCAAAATAATCACGTTTCTTATATTGTATACCTCCCATATTCAAGAGTGCAGTTCCTGTTCCACTGCTATCGTTCGCCTGCTGATAATAGGTTTTTGACCGGTTATAGCGTTTAAAAGCGCTATCTGATTGATGTTTTACTAACTCAAAGTAATATCCTAAAAGGTAATGCTGCATCCCCATTTCTTTGGGCGCAGTATTAACAGCCGCATTCTTTTGCATTACAGCATCATAATGCACCAAGCTATCATACTGTCCCAATGAATAATGCAACCAGTTTTTGTTATAGAGAATTTTAGTATAAAGTGGGTGCTTAGGTTGTTCTCGAACACCTTCAAATGCTCGATTGGCAAATTCCAAACGCTCTTGCATGCTGTATTGCGCTTCCCGGGCTTCATTGTTATAAAAAGCAAGGGAGTCGTTGTTTTTAGAAGTAGGATCTAAATGCTCATTAGATTGGGTACAGGCACAAAACCAAATCAGGGGCAAACAAAGTAAAAGTCTAAACAAAGGGGCTAATTTTAGTCTAAAGCTACTAAAAAGGAATAACCCCGCTATAATAATCAAGCACTCTTGATGTCAAAAGATAAGCATATCTGGCGTTTGTTAAGTTTATACGGGCGTTGTCAAGATTGTTTTTACTCGTGATATAGGCCACACTGGTAGAAACTCCCAGATTGAATTTCACTTCATTAATGCGGAAAGATTCTTCATAAGCCCTTACTTGATCCTCTAAAAAATGATAGTTTTTAGACGCTGCTTGTAGATCAGCATAGGTTTTTGAAATGTTCTGTTTTAAGGCACGTTTGGTCTGCTCTAAAACCACCGAAGCCTGATCGCGATTTACTTTTTGCAATTGCACCGCATTTTTTGCCTGAAATCCATTAAAAATGGGAATATTAACCGAAACACCCGCGGCACTATTGAGGTTATTATTAAACTGATCAGTATATGCAATAGGCAACGCATTAAATAAGCCTTCTTGTGTAAAAACAGCATAATCTGTTCCGGCAACGGTTACAAAATCTCCGGTTTGTACGGTTTGCGTTCCGGCATCCTGAAACAAACGCGCAGCGCTGGAATAATTGGTTCCAAAATTTGCAAACAAACTGATCTGCGGAGTGTATTGAGCGCGAGCGACCGCAACTCCTTTTGCTGCTGCTTCCTCGCGTAATTCTTTTGCTTTTACTGCTGCTAAATTGTGCAAAGCAGCTTCATAAACGCCATCTACAGTTTTTTCCCGAAGTTCGAAGTCGAGTAAAAGCACCAGTTGAGAAGCTTCGATAGAGCGCTCTGTGTTCAGTAAAAATTTTAAATCTGTGAGTGCATTGTTCAGACTGTTATTAGCATCATTTACCGCGCTTTGATCTAAAGCGACCTGACCCTGCAAATCGTGATAAGCCACCGGATCACCCGTTTCTTCCTCTTGTAATTTTTGCAGTCGGTTGAGTTGTTCTTTTGAAGTGATCAAACGTGTTTCGGCGAGTTTTACTAACTCCCGAAAGTTGAGCACCTGCAAGAAATTTAAGGTTACATCTAGCACTAAATTCTGCCGAGCTTCTTCAATTTCCATTTCGGCGGCAGCCTTATTGAGTCGGTTTTGCTTTAGCGTATTTAAAATTCTAAAACCGTCAAAAAGAGTTGTATTAATACTGAGTCCGGCGTTAGAATAAGTCAGCTCCTCATTCACATAACTGTTTGTGAACGGGTCGATACTTCGTCCGTTACTGAGCCCCAAATTATAATTGGCATTTACTGACGGAAGCAGCGCATTGCGGCTTTGCTTAAACTGAATGGTTTCGGTTTCTGCGCGTAGCCCCGCAGCTTTTAAATCCAGATTATGAGTCAGCGCGATTTCTACGCACTCTTGCAGACTGATGTTTTGCGTTTCTTGTGCATTTAACGTGTAGCTGCAAGCACAAGCTATAAAGGCGAGCTTTAGCGATTTGATAAACATACTAAAATTGATTGATGATGAATTTTACCAACAGCCCTGAATATGCCCAAGACTGCTGGTCTGTAATATTCGGAAAAGGTTGATTAGGCCTTGGTTTTACTTCCGTCTAACAGGTGAATGATTCGGTTACCATATTCGGCATTCGCTTCAGAATGCGTAGCCTGAATGATCGTCACCCCTTCTTGATTCAGTTCTTTAAAAAGCTGCATAATTTCTTCCCCTTGTTTAGAATTGAGGTTTCCGGTAGGTTCATCTGCCAGAATGAGTTTGGGTTTTGCGATCAAGGCACGCGCGATCCCCACTAGTTGTTGCTGGCCCCCGCTCAACTGACTGGGAAAAAGGTCTTTTTTACCGACAATATTAAACCGGTCGAGCATATCTGCTACCAAAGCTTTACGCTCTGAAGACTTGATGTTTTTGTACAAAAGTGGCGTTTCTATGTTTTCATATACCGTCAATTCATCAATTAAGTGGTACGCCTGAAACACAAAACCAATGTATTCCTTATAGAGTTTAGAGCGGTGTTTTTCCTTGAGCGTGTGCACCGACTCGTTCAGGAAATTATATTCGCCTTCTTGAAATTCGTCAAGCATCCCGATGACATTGAGCAAGGTTGATTTTCCCGATCCTGACGGACCCATAATCGAGATAAATTCGCCTTCTTCTACCTGAAGACTGATGTCATTCAAAAGGAAAACACGTTTTCCTCCTTGTTTGACCCACTTGTAAATATGATTGAGTTGTAAAAGCATTATCTATTGTTACTGTTATTGTTATTTCTATTCTTAGGGTTATTCAGTTCTGAGGGCTTTTACGGGATTAGCGATTGCGGCTTTTAGCGTTTTAAAACTCATAATAAGTACTGCAAGGAGCATCATTCCTAATCCGCTTAAGGCAAATACCCACCAGCTCATTTCGGTTTTATAGGCATAATCTTCGAGCCACTGATGCAATCCCCACCAAGCGATAGGCAGCGCGATCACATAGGCTACGATGACCAGTTTTAAAAAGTCGGTACACAGCAAGGCGTTAATTTGTAAAATGGAAGCTCCCAGCACTTTGCGAATCCCAATTTCTTTGGTGCGCCGCGACGTAGTATGAATCACCAATCCCAATAATCCCAGGCAACTGATGAGCACCGCGAGACCGGTAGCCCAGTTGAGTAAGGTTGCAATACGTTGCTCTTGCTTATAAAATCTTGAAATGCTCTCGTCTACAAACGAGAGCCTAAACTCCTCTCCGGGATACACCTCTTGATAAAGTTGCTCTACTTTTGCGATGGTATTTTGCCAACCGGAAGATGCACCGGTAAGTTTAACGTGCAGCGTTCTAAAGTTGGTTCGGCGATCTCGACTGGTATCTCCGGTAAGCATCAGTGGCATCACTTTATCTTTCAGCGAGCGCTGATTAAAATCCTGCATCACTCCAACGATCAATCGTTGATGCGAATTGAGTTCAAGATATTGACCTACAATTTCCTCCGGATCTTTAAAACCAAAAGCACGCATTCCGGTTTCATTGATCACATATTCTTCGATGGTATCATTAAGCGCTGGTCTTCCGGCAAGCAATTCGATATCATAAAGTTTCAGATACTCGGTATCGCCATTTAGAATTTGTAGTTCCTGAATAAGCTCCTGACCGTCTTTTTTAAAAATTCCCATTCGGGTTGCCATATTGAATGAAGCAGGCGGCATTCCACCCAAACTCACGTTTTGAATCTCAGGAATACGCTTCAATTCTTGTTCTAAAACAAGCCGTTTGTCTATTGAAAAATCATCCCAAGGCGTTTGCAGATACGCAACAGCTTCGGCATTAAAGCCTAAATCCTGATGCAGCATATAATAGATTTGCTTGCCTACAAGGAGCGTGGCGATCACAAAAACCTGTGCAATCGCAAACTGAGAAACGGTTAACACCTGACGTAAAACACCCTTTTCTTTGCTGCTTGAAACGCTTCCTTTAAGCACGCGTGCCGGTTTAAAACGGGACAACACGACTCCGGGATAGAAACCCGACAATAACGTGATCACTACAATAAGCACGACAACCAGTGCTGTAAACCAAGGAGTCACCATAAGGCTAAGGTCAATTCCTTCAGCCATAAAACTGTCAAAAGTTTTAAGCGCTAAGACGCAGAAAACAACAGAGCAGAAAGCGGCTATAAGCGTGAGCAGAAAGGTTTCGCCTAAAAACTGAAGCACCAATTGACGTTTAGAGCTTCCCATAGTTTTGCGCACTCCAATTTCCTTAGCACGACTTGCTGCCTGGGCCGTGTTCAAATTGATAAAATTAATGCTTCCCAAAAGCAACAGGAAAAGCGCCACAAAAACCAAGCTTATCAAAATACCTTTATCAGCTTCATAACCCGAATAGTCATAGGCACCGTACTCGTGGTCAAAATGCAGATCAGACAAGGCTTGTAGATTGAATATTCGCTTATTGTTGTACTTGATCATTTCGGAATCAACGTGCGCTTCGCTTAAAGCGGCTAATTGTGTTTTTATTTGCTCAGGCGTGCTGTTCTGCGCAATCTTGATGTACAATTGCGAAGCATTATTGGTGTTTTCCCATTCATCTCCTAAAATCTCATCGCTGCTTTCAGTTTGCTTTGCGGTTTCTAGCGAAATGAATTCGTTAAAATAAAAGTCGGTTCGCTTGTCATAATCTTCAACAATCCCGGAAACAGTTGCTGAAATGGTTCCATCATAAACCAAAGATTGTCCCATCACAGCTGCT
Source organism: Leeuwenhoekiella palythoae (assembly GCF_900130045.1). Lineage (GTDB taxonomy): Bacteria > Bacteroidota > Bacteroidia > Flavobacteriales > Flavobacteriaceae > Leeuwenhoekiella > Leeuwenhoekiella palythoae. Next base: position 672,280 of record NZ_FQXT01000002.1, on the reverse strand, counting down.
AAAGGCAAATTCGGAAAATATGCTTCAGCACGCTTTCGAGTTAACACGACACTATTGGGTTGCTGCAGTGCCATTGCTTTAGAACCCGCGATCCAATTGTATTGAAAAATGTCAAAATAGCTTGCTTCGGCAAGAATAATGTGTTCTGGGTCTTTAAAGGTTTGCTTGTTTGCTTCGGCCTTAGCTTCAGAAATCCACCAATTATAAAAATAAGCCGATTGCTCAACACCGGTGAGTTGCTCCTTAGCAGCGATACGCATCGGCGGGGTTACTCCTCCGTTTTTATAATTGCCTTGCGGCGTTTCAAAATCGGTTACCACACGATAAATGCGATCGCCGTCCTCGTGAAAGGTATCAAAGCTAAAATCATAATATACCATGAGTCCGATCACAAACGAAGCACTCAGGCCAATGGCCAGACTAATGACATTGATCGCTGAGAAAAGTTTGTTTTTCCAGATGTTGCGCCAGGCGATTTTGATATAGTTTCTAAACATATTATTCTTATTATTCTGTACGCAGTGATTTTACGGGATTAGCGATTGCGGCTTTTATGGCTTGAAAGCTTACAGTAAGCATGGCTATGAGCAAGGTGATTCCGCCGGCTAATGCAAAAATCCACCAACTCATTGCTGTTTTATACACAAAATCCTGAAGCCACAATTGCATTACATACCAAGCTAATGGGATCGCCACTACCGCTGCTACAACCACAAGAATTAGAAAATCTTTCGACAACAGGCGCGTGACTTGAAACACAGAAGCTCCTAATACTTTTCGGATCCCTATCTCCCGTTTTTTTAATTGCGCGGCATAAGTGGTTAGTCCGAAAAGTCCCAAACAAGACACCAAGATCGCAATCACTGAAAAGAGGTTAAACAGTTTTCCGGTACGCTGATCTTCGCGGTACATCTTTTCATAGGACGCATCTAAAAAAGAATAGTCTAACGGAAAATCAGGGGTGTATTCTTTCCATAGTTCTTCGACCGCGGCGATAGTTCCTGTAGTGTTCGTTCCTGAAGTTTTGAGATATACACGATAGGCATCGGGAGCATAATACATAACCGCAGGGCCAATATCGCTTTTTAAATCTCTAAAATGATAATCTTCAACGACGCCTACAATGGTGCCTTTGGTTTCGTATAACTCTAAATTTTGCCCCACGGGATTGGTCATTCCCATCGCTTTAGCCGCGGTTTGACTGATGATAAAATGTGTAGAATCTGTACTAATGCCTTTAAAGTTTTCTCCGGCGATCAGATTCATTTTCAAGAGCGGAATAAACTGCTCATCTATCGCCATTGGTGTTACAACCAACTCGTGATCGACTTCCCCCGCTCCCCATTTGATGTCTCCGGTAGAATTTTGATTATCAATAATAGGATTAGAAGCAAATGAAACACCGGTGACTCCCGGAATGTTAGTCAAACGTTGTTTTACCGTTTCGGCGTGTTCTTGCATACTGCCGCTCATCCAAAAGTTAAGCACCTGACTGCGATCATATCCGGGATTCTTTTCGGTTAAAAAGTCAAGTTGACGGCCTATAACTAGCGTACCTATAATGAGCATCACCGAAAACACAAACTGTACGGTAACCAAAACTTTCCTTAGCGTTCCGCGACTAACGCCTCCTACTTTCCCTTTTATGGCTTCTAAAGGTTTAAAAGAGATAAGCATCAATGCAGGATAAATGGAAGAAACCACCAACGTAATTATAAAAATCCCCAAGATATACAGTGGCAGTGGCCCTTGAATCAATTCTAAACGCAACGACTTTTCGGAAAGCTGAGTGAACGTAGGAGCTAAAAGAAAAGCGAGCCCAACAGCTAAAAAGATCGCTATACTGAAAAACAAGATCGACTCCGCAATAAACTGCCCAAATAAACTGCGTTTACCTGCTCCTATGATCTTACGAATGCTCACTTCTCGTGCCCGCTGAAAAGCTCTTGCAGTAGCAAGATTCACATAATTGATACAAGCAATCGCAAGAATAAGTAACAAAACAATACCAAAAATCTTAACCGTATTGATTCCTCGTGGTTCGCCTGCTGAATTATACAAATTCATCGCGGTAATAGGCTGTAAATAATAGGCTGCTTTATCATCAAACAAGTCAGCATTAGGATCATTTTGCTGTTGAATTTGCGTAAGTTTTTGGGTAACCGCAGCAACATCATCTACAGATCGCAACTCGAGATAGGTGATGTAATTAAAGTTGCCCCAGTCGGTATCTAAAGATTTCCAATACTTGCTGGTTGCGTAACCGGCTTTAAGCGATTCTATAGAAAAAAACAGCTCATAGGCAACGCTCGAATTCTCCGGTACATCTTCAACCACACCGGTAATAATGTAATGTTCTTGATGATCTGCCTCTAAGGTTTTACCAACGACATCAGTGGTTCCAAAAAGCTTTTCAGCAATAGCTTTTGTAAGCACCACTGCATTGGCATCGTTAAGCAGATCTCCTTTGTTTCCTGCTAAAAGTTTTCGCGCAAAAAGATCAAAAAACGCTGCATCTACGTAAGCTCCGGTAAGCTCATAATCGGTATTTTTTACAGTATAGAGTCGGTTTGACCAATTTTGCCGAAGTCGAACTGCACGTTTAACCTCGGGTATATCGCTTAAAGCATACGCCGCCACCGGACCTGTTGAAGAGCCCCAGGTTTGAACAGTACCACCACTTTTAATATTACTCGAAACTCGGTAGACATGATTGTGATTGCCGGCAAAACTGTTATAGCTCAGTTCTGACTGAATCCAAATAACGATAAAAATGGCAATGGTGAGACCCATCGTGAGCCCCAACAAACTTATAAGATTGTAGAACTTATCTTTTTTGAGGTTCCGCCAGGCGATTTTGATATAATTTCTAAACATTTGTGCCCGTTTTCTGTTGCTTGTTTTCCTATTCCGTTTTTAGCGATTGGGTTGGATTTTGAAGTGCAGCTTTTATACTCTTAAAACTGATCGTAGCCATTGCTATAAAAAGTGTGATACAAGCCGCTAGCACAAATTGCCCCAACTCAAGATCCACGCGATATGCAAAATCCTGTAGCCATTTTTGCATTAAGTAATACCCTATCGGAAACGCGATCAGAAAGGCGATGGCTACCAACTTGATAAAGTCTTTGGCAAGCAGAGCAACTATTTCGGTAACACTCGCGCCTAACACTTTACGAATCCCTATTTCTTTAAAGCGTTGTTCGGTGGCAAAGGTGATTAAGCCAAACAAGCCCAGACAGGCCACAAAAATGGTTAGCATCGTGAAAATGCTTAGAATCACTCCCATTTTTTCTTCTTTGCGATAAGTTTCCTCAAAAGAATCTTCTAAAAACGAATAGATAAAAGCTTGCTCAGGATTGAATGTTGCCCACTTTTCTTCAGCAAAATCGAGAATTCCGGCAACGTCTGCATTCTTGGTTTTTACGATCAAACCGCCGTAAGGATTGTACGCCAGAACCAAAGGATCGATCTCGCTGTGTAAGGATTTAAAATGAAAATCTTTGATGATTCCTATAACCGTCAGGCGTTCATTTTCTGCATCGGCTGCACGTTCAAAAGTTGCTCCTATAGGATTTTCGCCCAGCCCTAAAATTTTTGCTGCCTGCTCGTTCAGGATCACTTTATCAGATTCATTTTTTAATTCCGTAGAAAAATTGCGTCCTTCAATCAATTCCAGTCCCAACGTGGGGATATACTGCTCATCTACATCATAAAAGAAGAATTTTCTCAGGTAGGTATTATTCTTAAAAATTCCGCGTAAATGATTGTCTGTTTCTCCCGCAGGAACAAATGCTGATCTGCTTATACTGGCAATTCCGGGATTTTGAAGCAATTCTTCTTTATACGCATTTACACGTTCTGATCCCATTTTATAGGCATCTCTCAGCACGATCACCTGACCTTTCTCATAACCTAATTTTTTATGCTGAATGAATTGCATTTGATTATACACCACTATTGTAGCAAGAATCAGAGAAGCCGAAATCACAAATTGAAAGATCACCATCCCGCTTCTCAAGCTTGTGGTACGACCGCTACGCGAAACCTTACTAGTAATAGCCGCCAGCGGTTTAAACCCAGACAATACAAACGCCGGATACGCCCCTGCAAAAAGACTTATACCCAAAATAAAGACTATAAGTAGCAAGATATTTTGAACGGAAATAAAATCGAGCAGCGCAAGTTCTTTTCCGGCCAGCGTATTGAACGCCGGTAAAAGCAAGGCCATGATGCCGATCGCCAAAAGGGTTGCAAAAGTTGTAGTGAGTATAGATTCGGTTAAAAACTGTGTGATCAATTGCTTTTTTGCCGAACCTAACACTTTACGAATGCCCACCTCTCTGCTGCGTTTTGTTGCGGTTGCCGTGGCGAGATTCATAAAGTTAACACAGGCGATCAACAGCATAAATAATGCGATCGCACTAAAAATATAGACGTATTTGATATCTCCCGTGGGAGACAGCTCAGTGTTCGGACTAAAATCTGAGTATAAGTGAATATCAGTAAGTGGCTGTAAAAACAAGCCTAATTTGTTGTTCTGCTGAAATTCTTCATAAGAAATCCCGATAGCCTGCTTAACCTGATCCCCAATATATTTTTCTAAAAGCGCAGGTATTTGTGCTTCCAGCTGTGCCAAGTCGGTCTCCGGCTGAAGCTCTAAATAAGTCGCAAAACCTGAGGTCACCCACGAATTTGATGTGCTGCGCGTATTGTGCTGCATCGGTATAAAAACATCAAACTGCAGATGTGTGTTTTGCGGAAGATCTTCGAGCACCGCGGTCACTTCGAGCGCTTCTTCAATATCTTGAAATTGGATGCGCTTCCCTATAGGATTTTCTGTGCCAAAATACTTCTTAGCTTCAGATGCGCTAAGTACAATGCTGTTGATATTTTCAAGCGCAGTTTTAGGATTTCCTTTGAGGAAATTCAAATGGAATAATTCAAAGAAATTAGGATCTACATAAGCGGCTTTCAACTCTTCATAGCTGGTATTCTTGTATTGCACCTGCGGATTGTACACCATACTCAATCGCGTGGCATTTTTTACTTGCGAAAAATCTGCTTTAAAAGATTTGGCCACCGGCGCAGCAACCATGGCTTCTTTAAGTTCCTCTCCGTTAACGTTTCCGCGAAGCACAACACGCGCTAAACGATCGGCATTATCAAAAGACTGTTCGTAGCTCAACTCATCCCAAACATAAAGCGAGATCATCAAGCAACTGGCAATTCCAATGGCAAGACCACTGCTATTCAAAAAGAACAGGGATTTGTCTTTTTTGAGATTCCGCCAGGCGATTTTGAAATAATTTTTAAGCATAACTGATGTTATATTGGGAGTGATGAAGTCCCGTTTTATTGATTGATTTTCGGCAGCTGCCGATTGATGAATGAATCCCCGTAAGGAATTTTAAACTTCTAATGTTTTGCTTTTATACTCGGTCAACACATTTTCGGTTACTTTTTGACCGTCGAGCATCCTGATGATGCGGTGGCTATATTTGGCGTCGTGCTCACTGTGCGTAACCATAATGATCGTCGTCCCGGCTTCGTTGAGTTCGGTTAGCAAATCCATCACCTCATTACCGTTACTGCTGTCCAGATTTCCGGTAGGTTCATCGGCAAGTATGAGTTTAGGGTTATTGACCACGGCGCGTGCAACGGCCACGCGCTGCTGCTGTCCTCCAGATAATTGCTGCGGAAAGTGTTTGCGACGGTGCATGATTTGCATTTTCTCAAGTACTTCGTCTACACGCTTTTTACGTTCTGCAGGTTTTACCCCGGTATAGATCAGCGGAAGCTCTACATTTTCAAAAACGGTAAGTTCGTCAATGAGGTTAAAGCTTTGAAAAACAAAACCGATATTGTGTTTACGCAAATCGGCACGTTTGCGCTCATTAAAGCCGGCAACTTCAATTCCGTTGAAAATGAAACTTCCACCGTCAGGATCGTCCAGCAAACCAAGGATGTTAAGCAAAGTTGATTTACCGCAACCCGAAGGTCCCATAACGGCTACAAATTCACCTTCCTGAACCTGAAAAGACAATTTATTTAAGGCGATCGTACGCACTTCTTCCGTAGCGTAGTATTTCTCTAAGTCTGTAATTTTTATCATTAGGAAACGATTAGTGTTAATACTGTGATGATTAGTGTTGTCATAGGTTTATATTTTAATCCTGAAGTACCAATTCTTGCACTTCTTCGTAGTTATCATAACTGCTGGTGATCACGCGATCTCCAGGTTCTAAGCCGCTTAAGACTTCGTAATATTCGGTGTTTTGACTGCCTAGTGAAATGTCTGCTTTATATGCGGAAGCTCCATCTTCACTTACTTTAAAAATCCAATTTCCACCGGTTTCTTGAAAAAAGCCACCTTTCGGAATCAATAACGCTTGCTTTTCCTGACTTAAAGCTACGCGTATTTGCAGCGTTTGCCCACGACGAATACCTTCAGGAACTTCAGATTCAAATTCCATATCCACCTGAAACCTTCCATTAGTTACTTGCGTGTATACTTTTTTGATAACTAAAGTGTAGGTCTTTCCGTCAAAATCAAAGCTTCCGGTCTGACCGGTGTAAATTCTGGAAATATAATGCTCATCGATATCTACACGCACCTTATACCCGCTCAGTACATCGATTTGCCCTAGACGCTCTCCTTTGTTTTTAGACTGACCAATTTCAGCATCCAGCGAAGTTAATTGCCCGTCAACCGGCGCTTTCACCACGAGATCAGCCACTTTACGACGCATCAACTCCAAGGCGTTTTGTGTACGCTGGTACGAACTGCTCACTTGATTTTTTTCCTGCTTTACCGCTAAAGAATCTTGCTCCAAAATTTGTTTGGCAAGCTGCATACGCTCCTTTTGATAGTTGTAATCATTTTGAGATTTGATCAAATCCTGACGCGCGATCGCATCCTTATCGTAAAGTTTTTTGTTGAGTTCGTATAAACGCTTGGCTTCAATAAGACTGTTCTCAACATCGGTATATTGATTGAGTTTATTAATGGTATTCTGGCGCGCTGCGTTTTGCGAAATCTGCATCTGCGTCAGCAAATTATACACTTGCGTTTCTTGATTGACCAAACTCAATTCTAAGTCGGTATTTGAAAGCTGTAAAATGGGTTCGCCTTTTTTCATAATCGCCCCATCTTCAACAAACTTTTCCTCAACGCGACCACCCTCTAAGGCATCGAGATAAATAGTTGTGATAGGCATCACCACCCCATTCACCGGGATATTTTCCTGAAAAACACCTTGCGTCGCAGTGGCAATACTTATGCGTTCTTTTTGCACATTGAGTTTTGCATTTCCGGTAGTGGATAGAATCACAAAAAGGATAAGCACCACGATACTCATAGCACCAACGATCATCAGTATTTTAGAAGTTGTAAAACGCTTTTTTTCTAAAGGGATGTCCATAAATAAATTGTTTGCACCTTCTAGTTAAGCAATACTGTGCCAAAATTTCAAAAACTTGATTTACAGTGTTTTAATCGATAAGTGCGATTTTAAAGTGTTCGGTTTTGATACACTTCATGTACGCCTATGATACAGTTTATTAACCTGCAGAAATAAGTCTTTTTATCCCAAAAACTGAAGCCTTATAAATTGTAATATTGTACGTATGCAACTCAAAGACGCTCATATATTAGTCATTGATGACGATGAAGATGTGCTCACCGCGCTACGGCTTTTGCTCAAACCCAAAGTAAAACAGGTGGTCGTGGAGAAAAACCCTAATGCGCTGCAAGGACTCCTCAATGCGCAGGATTTTGATGTTGTTATTCTCGATATGAATTACAACGGACTCGTAAATACGGGAAATGAAGGTATTTTTTGGCTGAATAAAATCAAATCTTGGAAACCGGCAACAGACGTAATTCTCATCACTGCCTATGGTGATATTGATCTTGCCATACGATCGCTAAAAGAAGGAGCCTCTGATTTTCTCGTTAAACCCTGGAAAAACGAAAAGCTTCTCGATGCGATCAGTGAAATCCTAACTAAAAAACGCAAGAACAAAAACCTTAAAATCAAGCTAGATTCGGCGACCGAGATCATTGGGGAAAGCGAACCGATGCAAGAGCTTTTTGTGAAGCTGAAGAAAGTAGCGCCTACCGATGCTAATATTTTGGTTTTAGGCGAAAACGGTACCGGTAAAGACCTGATCGCACGTTCTATTCACGAGAATTCGCTGCGTAAGGACAAACCTTTTGTAAAAGTTGACGTGGGTGCGCTCACCGAAAGTTTGTTTGAAAGCGAACTTTTTGGCTACAAAAAAGGTGCATTTACTGATGCACGCGAAGACCGAAAAGGACGTTTTGAAGCCGCCCACGGCGGAACCTTATTTCTTGATGAAATTGGCAATATCCCCTTGCGGCAACAGGCGCGGTTGCTTACGGTTTTGCAAAATCGACATGTGACGCCTTTGGGAGCCAATAAGGCGATCCCGGTAGACATCAGGTTGATTTGTGCAACCAATCTTAGCCTGAAGGATCTCGCGGATGAAAACACCTTTAGAAAAGATCTTATCTACCGCATCAATACAGTCGATTTGATCATTCCGCCGTTGCGGGAACGCCAATCTGACCTTAGCTTACTCGCGCATTATTTTGTAAAACTGTATGCCGAAAAATATGACAAAGCTTCCTTTGAACTTGATCCCGGCTTTATCAAAAAGCTTAAAGAGCACCCGTTTCCCGGTAATGTTCGGGAGTTGCAATATGCATTAGAACGCGCTGTGATTATGGCTGAAGGAGGAATTCTACACGCTGAAGACCTCGCTTTTTCCCCCATCGAGCAACAGCCTGAAACCGAACTCAAATTAAAAACGACCAATCTGGATGCGGTTGAAAAAAACACCATCCTAAAGGTGATCGAGAAAAACAAAGGCAACATTTCAAAATCGGCTAAAGAATTGGGTATTACGCGTACGGCTTTATACCGCAGACTCAACAAATATGACCTATAAACGCTATACCGCCGGACTCTTACTTAGGGTGTTGCTTTTGCTGGCAGCGCTGGTGGTCTTGGCTTTTGGCGTCGTAAAGTTGAATACTTATGCGATACTGGCTGGAAGTCTCTCAGGAATCGTTTTGCTCTATTTTTTGCATAAGTTTCTCATCAGGCGTTTTGTAGCGATGGATGATTTTTTTGAAGCCGTCAAGTACCGCGACTTTTCGCGATGGTTTTCAGAAAAACACGGTCCGCAGGATCTTAGAAATTTACACAAAGGCTTTAATGCGGTAAACAAAACCATTAAAGCGATCAACAATGAGCGCCAGGCGCAATTTGTCTATCTTCAGAAAATACTGGAGATGGTTGATGTAGGCATCATCGCCTACAATTTAGATTCAGGCGCTATTCTTTGGGCTAATGAATCTATACTGAGTACGCTTGATCTACCGGCGTTTAAAAACATTCATTTTGTTGAAAAAAGAAGACCGAAACTTTATGAGGAACTTTTTGATACGTATCGTACCGAAGCGACTTCCATAAGTATTACGCTGAAAAATGAGCATCTGAAGGTCTTGATCTCTGAAACGGTTTTTCAGGTAGAGGAAGATGCATTTAAACTGGTCGTGCTGCAAAATATTGAAGACACACTCAATCAGAATGAATCTGATGCCTGGAAGAAATTACTTAGTGTGATGACCCACGAAATTATGAATAGTATCGCTCCCATTTCTTCCCTCGCCGAAACCTTACAACAGCATATCGCAGCTTCAAAAACCAATCAAGAAACTACAATTGATCTGGATGATCTGCACGCCGGTATCAGCAGTATCAAAAAGCGAAGTGAAGGCTTGATGAAATTTGCAAAAACCTATCGTAGCCTGAGTAAAGTCACACACCTCAATCTAGAAACAGTAAGCGTCAACGAACTCTTTACAAATATAAACGACCTGCTCCAGCCTACACTTGCAGACAAACCTGTGGAATTAAGCTTTGCCATGGATCAGCCGGAAATGCTTTTAGAAATCGACAGTTACCTCATCGAGCAGGTTTTGATCAACCTTATTCTCAATGCCATTGACGCCACAAAAACGGTTGCACAACCTAAAATTTATGTCAACGCCACCCAAAATGCTAAAGGTCGTGTGCAACTGAAAGTTTTAGATAACGGTAGCGGCATTCCTGAGGAAATTAAAGAAAGTATTTTTATCCCCTTCTTCAGCACCAAAAAAACCGGTAGCGGTATTGGTCTGAGTTTAAGCAAACAAATTATGACTTTACATAAAGGAAAAATTCAGCTTAAAAGCGAACCTGACGCCGGAACTGAGTTTACGCTGCAATTCTGAAAAAGACAGAAACTTATTCATTAGGTACATTCTTTTTGGCAGTGCCAAAAAAAAAGCCTCGATCTCTCGAGGCTTTCCTATTATGTATGTTTCTGATATTAGAAAGCACCAATAAAGTGGCTTCCTTCAACATTTACTAATTCTGCTCCTTTAGTTACTTCACCGGTAGCAGTATTAACTACGTAAATATTTCCGTTTTGTCCAACAGGCGCTTGAGTTACATAGATCTCATCACCGTTTACCGCAAATCCTTGATACTGGAATAAGTAAAAATCAGGATCATAAGGAATCTCAGTAATTTGCTGTGCAGTTCTCGCTTCAAGATCTACCAATGCGAAGAAACCTTGTGCTCCTGCGACACCTTCAGCAGAACCTGCGTGGCGATATGCCAAAACAGCTTTACCATTGGCAGCTGGTCTCCAAGCTAAAATATAAGCTTCCTCAACACCTAAAGCCTCATCAAGATTGAATTCGTAAGAATCATCATATTGGTTATTTGAACCAATTCTTAAAATGTGCGACCCTTGTGGATCTCCTTGATTTGCCTGATATACGGCACCGTTATATTCAAAAGCATTGATGCTTCGGTAACCGTTAGTATTCCCAAGACCTACACCAGAAGTGATCACTACAGGATTCATTAAAGAAGGGTAATCTAAAACTATAGACTTTGATGCAAGAGTTTCACCATTACTATCACGTTCACCTGTTTCAGGATCCACTTTGCTTAAACGGGCTCCGATGTATAATTTATCACCTGCAGCATTTAAAGTTGGCATATCAATTCTTGAAATATAATACCCCTGTGCTTCTTCTTCAGCAGAAAGCGGCACACTGTGCTCCTGAAAGTTTAGAATTTGTGAGTTCACTAAATCTAATGTCACGATCCCCATAGTTGCTTCAGTACGCTCGTAAAAATCATCGGTTTCGTCTTCTGGAGTTCCGTTATCGTTAAATTGATTTTCTGTAGAAACATAAACTGCTGCTCCTGTTTGATCACCATCAAATAACTTGATCCAGCGCGGCGCAGAACCTACATAAGGAGCGATACTGATCTCTGACCCGGTTTGTACGAAATCCTGACCACCTTCTACATTGTATTTGGTGTAATTTCCACCAGTATCTCCGGCATAACTGATGTTAAAAATGGTAGTACCATCTTCTGATGCTTGTAATCGAGCTGTACGGTTAGAAGGTACGATAAAGCCATTATCAAAAGGCTCTATAGAAATAGTAGGATCTTTTGCTTCTTCACTATCTAAAGCATAGATCAAAGTTCCTCCGTTACCGTCGCCGGGATTGTCTCCCATTCTAGCTGCAGCTACGGTGATCCATCGTGATGCCTCTTCTTCAGGTTCTTCTCCTCCGGCATCTGCACTATCGTCTGTACTACACGCTGTCATAAGACCCATTGCTAAAGTCACAACAGCAAAAGCTTTAAAATTTAGATATACGCGTTTCATTGTTTATTGTGTTAAACGGTTAAAATTTATTGAATGAATAATTAAGTTTTAAATAGAATGCTCTTCCCGGTTTTTGTACCGAAAGATTATCATACACCGGCTTGTCAAAAATATTTTTGACGTCAAAACTGAGTACAAAACTCTTGTTGGGAAAGAAGTAACTCATCCCAAAATCTTGCGCCAATTGCTCAGGCACTTTAAAGAAATCATCTCCAACTGTATTGGATCCCTGCGGAACCAAATAGGAGAATTCCCCGGTATAATACAGCGTATAGAATAGATCTACACGAGATTGTTTCTGCAACAGATTTTTTAAAGAATAGCGCAAGTTTCCGTTCATCGTCAAAAACGGAGTGTTGGGCACAGCTACAGAAGTACCACGGTTTTCAATTTCTAAATCAAACTTTGAGATATTGAAATTCGCCGAAAGATTATTGTTGTACACATAATTTACCTGCGCATCAAAACCTTGCGAGGTACCACTACCCTGATTCACATAAACGATAAGTTCGTCATCAACATTCAGCGAAGTTTCAATAGGTAAACCTATGCGATCTTTGATATTACGAGTGAAAAAATTAGTAGACAAAGTCACCCGGTGCTTATTGAAGTTAAAGGCACCTAGTCTAAAACCAAGATTGTAATTATTGCTTTGTTCAGGATTGATACTTGAGTTGGCCACCACGTTATCTCCGTCGTTTCCGAAGATTTCGGTTTCGTTAGGTAGGCGTATTGCTTTTTCGGCAGAAGCCAGTAAGAAAACTTCTGGTGTTAAACCGTAAGATGCTGCAAAGCCATAGCCTTGAAACTCTTTATTGCTGCTCACGACCTCATCAACTATCACACGCTCACCTGCTTCATTGGTCACTACCGCAGGATCTTTGCTTATGGTTTTTTGCTGGTAGTATTTTCCAAATAAACTCGCTTTTAACCGATCATTAAAGGCATTTACCTCATAGGTTAAAGACACGATATTCTTATGCAGGTCGCGGGTTCCTACAAACGTATTTTCAAGCAAGGGACGCAGCGCATCACTGTCCTCCCGATCAATACCGCTGTAGACATGATTAAGCAGTACTTTGTGATTGTCGTTAAACGCATACGCCAAACCGGTTCTGATAGAGGCCACGTTTCTGCTGATCTTAGCTAGGGTTGGCCCGCCTTCTTGTTGAGAACCCCAAGTATACTCATACTCGTCTCCCCTAAAGTCGATCGCCCGTTCCCCATTCCAGCTATACGCTGCAGCAACTGTGTCGCTCAATTGCCGATTACGCGTACCATAATATCCGTTGATATTGACCTCAAAACCTTTGGTAAATAAGTCTTTCTTTTGGTAGGTTAAATTTGCAAGCGCCACATCAGACTCATAAAATCTTCCTTTATACGGCATAATCGTCATAAAGGCACCGTGTTGCACTTCGTTATAATCGTCAGAACCGGTAAACCCAAGGTAAAACTGGTCTGCCCAATCTACGTTAGTATAACCCACCTGTACAACACCACCGGTAGATCTGTAAGCATCATTAAAACGCCTTGCGGTAATAGGCGTTTGCACACCACCTAAACCGGTCACTACAATGCTTCTACCTGATACTTTATAATCGTTATCTGAATAGTTATGGAAACCGGAAGCTTTAATTGTAAATCCTGAATCTTCAAAACGATACAGCCCATTCACACTGGCTTGCAACGTATTAAATGATCCGTAAGATACCGAAGCATTAAGATTGGTTCCGGCAGATTTATCTAAAACAATATTTATGGCTCCTCCTAAAGCATCGTCAGAAAGATGCCCAGGAACCACCCCTTTGTAAACTTCGATTTGTTGAATCATCGATGGTGGAATGCTGTTCAAATTAAAGGCAGACCCAAACGTTGAAATAGGGATCCCGTCTATAAAAATGCGCACCGCACTTCCTGAAAGTCCGTTGAGGCTGTACTGCACTTGCGAGCCCAGACCACCATTCTGGCGAATTTTTACACCTACTGTGGTATTTAGTAATTCGTTTGTCTGAATATTGCGCTGTGCAGCTTCTTCGGTACTGACTACATTTACTGCAAAACCCTTTTTCTCCATAGTGGTTTTAATAGATTCTGCACGTACCGCTACCTCATCTAGCTCATAATCTTTCGCATTATCTAACCGAATATCTTTGCGCAAACTGGCACCTTCAATAAAGGCCTGATCAAATGCAATAAAATCTCCGCTAGCGATCTCAAGGAGGTAGGTTCCGATAGCGAGGTTTTTAAAATTGTAAAAACCTGCACTATTGGTACGGACTTCCTTTTTAAAAGAACCTTTACTTAGTTTAATTTGAGCTCCTTCTACTAGGTAGCCGTTAGCATCTTTTACGATACCGCTCAATGAATATTGAGCAACAGCAATTACAGGGAGTAAGAGAAAAAGAATGAGTAAATTTTGCTTCATCAGTAAAACTTGAAGGCGCAAAATAAAACCTATTTAGACTAAGTACAAATAAAAATAACACTCCTAAGCATTTATCGTTAAGCCCTTTAAACACTGCTATTAAAACGTTTTTCTGATCAAAAAAATACACGATTTAATTGTTAAAATTATGGCCGAAGCGCTATAAAGACGTCAAATCGTTAAACAGAAGGGGTGTTTTGTTTAACAGAATAGCTCGAGAAATGGTTATAAATCTTGAGCAAAATGCAGTAATCATAATGCATGCTCCATTATCGATACTGCAGATATATTTAAATTGTATAAATTACACTTAATTAGAAATTTCAAATCGCCTTTACCATGAAATCATCTTTTGCATCCTCCTTATTTTGGATGGTAGTTTTTACTTTTTCACTGCAGTGTGTTGCTCAAAAGCCTCTGGAAGCTTATCTCTTTGCCTACTTTGAAGGTTCTGGAGCTGACCAGGAAGCTATTCGATTTGCCGTGAGTGATGATGCTATTCATTGGAAGGCGCTCAATAAGAATAATCCAATTATTCCTTCCGCAGCCATTTCAAATACCGGTGGTGTAAGAGATCCGCATCTTTTAAGAGGTGCTGAAGGCGATGGCTTTTATATGGTGGCAACCGATATGTTTACCAAAAAAGACGGCTGGGATACCAACCCGGGAATTGTTTTAATGCATTCTGATGATTTGATAAACTGGCAATCAACTGCGATCAATCTTGAAAAATCGTATCCCAAATTTAAAAACACTAAATGGGTGTGGGCGCCTCAAACCTTCTATGATACTAAGAAAAAGAAATATCTGGTGTATTTTACCGTGCGCTCTCACGACAACCTCAAACTCGACTTTTACGCTGCTTATGCCAATAAAGATTTTACCGATTTTGAGGCTGAACCAAAATTACTGTACAGCGCAAAAGATGGCGCCATTGACGGAGATATCATTTATAAAGATGGAACTTATCACCTTTTTTATAAAGGCAACACCAAAGACGCAGCAGGCACCGAAATACAAAATGGCATAAAGCAAGCAACCAGTAAAAAGCTTCTAGGCCCCTACACGGAATCTTTTGAATATATCGACTTTTACGCCGATAAGAAAACAACTGTAGAAGGCAGTTCGGTTTTTAAACTGAATGATAAAGATGAATACCTTCTTATGTACGATTTATATTCTAGCGGAAGGTACGAGTTTCAGCGTAGCAAAGATCTCTATACCTTTACTAAAGAAACCGAATCTTTTACAAAAGATTTTCATCCCCGACACGGTAGTGTCATTAGTATTACCAAAGAAGAAGCGCAACGCCTCGATCAAAAATGGGATGGCGTTCCTGTTTCTTTGCTCACCGATGCAAAAGGACGCTATCGCTTTCAATCGCAAGGAAACCCTATAATTCAGCATAAATACACCGCAGACCCGGCAGCACTGGTAGAAAATGATACGCTCTGGTTATTTACCGGTCACGATTATGCGGGCGGACAAAAAGGTTACAAAATGAAAGATTGGCTGGTATATTCTACCACCGATTTAAAAAACTGGACCGAACACCCTATACCTCTCAAGATCGAAGATTTTACCTGGGCAACTAGTGGTGACGCCTATGCCGGTCACGTCGCTAAAAGAAATGGAAAGTACTATTGGTACATCAGCACCAACTGGAACGGGATAGGTGTCGCAGTAGCCGATAAACCTGAAGGGCCTTACAAAGACGCGCTGGGCAAACCGCTGCTTACGAATGAAGATTGTTTTGCATCGAGCCACTCTTGGACCTGCATTGACCCGGCCATTTTTATTGACAAGGACGACCAGCCTTGGATCTTTTGGGGAAATGGGGTTTGTTATTACGCAAAGCTGAAAGACAATATGATCGAGATCGAGGGCGAAATTAAAACCATAGATTTTGAAGGTCTAGAATTTACCGAAGCACCTTGGGTTCACGAGCGTAACGGTAAATACTATCTAACTTACGCTACGGGATTTCCTGAAAAGATCGCTTATGCCGTTGCAGATAAAGTTGATGGACCGTACACCTACAAAGGCATTCTCAATGAAATTGCCGGCAATAGTAACACCAATCATCAAAGTATTGTTGAATTTAAAAATGACTGGTACTTTATCTATCACAACGGTGGCATTCAACCCGATGGTAGCAGTTACAGCCGTTCGGTTTGTATAGATCCTTTACATTATAATGAAGACGGAAGTCTAGAGCGTATTCAAATGACTACGGAAGGTGTCCAGGCCAAAAACTGATGCTATTGGTATTACTTTCATAAAGAGAAAGCCCATCAAATGACGGGCTCTACTGTTTAAAATTCTATCTTAGGTCTTATTCTAAAGCTGCTAGAATTTTATGGAAGATTTCTGTGTTTTCGTATGCTCCTCTAAACTTTTCCGCCTGCGGACCATAGGCAAAAACCGGAACCATAATTCCCGTGTGGTTGGTAGTTAAAAATTCGCCATGTAGTTCTCCTCTATTTAGATCACCACTGATGATCCCAAACCCGGAAGTCTCGTGATCGGCGGTGATCACCACTAGCGTATTCTTAGTCTTGTCAGCGAACTTTAAAACTTCGGCAATGGTTTGATCAAAATCAAGCATTTCTTGTACAATTCCGCTGGTATTGTTAGCGTGCCCATTGCTGTCAATCTGCGCCGCTTCGATCATCATAAAGAAGGGTTTTTGATTGTTTTCCAGAATTTCTAGCGATTGTTTTACACTGTTAGGTAAAAGCGGTCCGCGACCATCTGCGATCGAAGGTACTTTCCCATCACCCACATAAATTGCGGTTTTTTCTTCAATGGAATTAAAATCGGCTAAGGTTTTTACTTGATACGAGTCAGGAACCAGCGCTGCTTTAGATTTTCCACCAGCGATAAAAAAGTCAATTTCACTTCCTTCCAGATCCGAAAGAATACCTTTTGCATCATCACGTTCTTTGCGGTGGGCAAAAAACGAAGCCGGAGTTGCCCCGTCAATCGCATCTGTTGTGATCAACCCGGTAGCAAAACCTTTTCCGCCCAAAAGCTCTGTAATGTTTTGAAGCGGCTGATCATCAGGATCTACGCCAATCGCGCGGTTATGTGTTTTAACTCCCGTGGCCATTGCCGTTGCTCCGGCAGCAGAATCAGTAACCAGGTCGTCTGTCGCAGCTGTTTTAGAAAAACCGATGTCTTTTAACTGCGTTACCGTGAGGTTTCCGCCGTTAGCAACCTGCGCGGAAGTGATCTGCGCTAGTCCGTTACCATCGCCGATCATCAAAATCACATTTACCGGCGTGCCCTCATAGTCAAACTGATATTCCGGTTGATACACTTCGATTTGCTGTGGATTCACATAGGTATTTTGATCAAGCGTTTTCAGATACGATACGGCTTCCGCAGGCTTATCAGTATTGATAAAATCCACTCCAAGATTGGCAAAACGCGTCCAGGCAATTTTGGTATCCGGACATGCCCAAAAGCGGAATGGCTTCTTCACTGCGTGAGCTTTTGCAATCGCTGCCTCTACCTTTTCAAGTTCGGGAGCAACCATATTTCCAAAGCCATTCCAAACGGAATAGTTTTTATAATTCACGCTTACCAAAGCAACTTTACTTAAATCAATGCTATCCAGATCCTCCAGATTTTGATGATCAAACCGAATAAAATCAGGATACTCTGAATAGTCTGTTGCCTTCGGCTTGTTGCCGGAAATCACAAAACGCAGCCCTTCAACCTCAGCTAAATTTTGCTTTTCGATAGTCTTTATGATGGATTTCAGCGTAGCTTCAGCATCAGATTTTATATCGATCAACAATTGAAGATTTCTCAATCGGCCTTCTGTTTGCAATTGTTTAAGCGGCTGTAAATACAGTTTATCAAGTGTATTTGCCTTATTGATTTCATTTTCGCTATGCGTTACAAAAAGCGTATTTTCTTTTAAAAATACATCCACTTCGATACTGCTGGCACCGCCGATGTAGGCTTCCCAAAACGGAAATTCCTGTGCATAATCGTTATGCGCGTGAACTTTATAATTGGACTTCTGCTGTGCAAAACTCAGGCAACACAGACAAAGGAAAAGGATTAAAATGCTGTTTTTCATATTCTTATTTTTGAGCCTTGATGGCGTTTAAAATTTTGTGATAAATCGCACTGTTTTGATAAATTCCTTTAAAATGATCAGCGCCTTTTCCGGCGGCGAAAACCGGGATCAACTCACCACTGTGTTGGTCTGTAATGAAATAGACTGCGACTTTTTCTGGCACTTCGGTTTTCTTACCGGTTTCTTCATCTACCTCATAATATTTACCAATGCTAGCCCCGCCGGTCTCGTGATCTGCAGTGATGACCAAAAGCGTGTTTGGGTGTGCTTCTACATAGTCTAAAACCGCACCGATGGTTTGATCAAAATCAGCAACTTCCTGTATCATCATTTCAGCATCTTTGGCGTGTCCGCCCCAATCGATGTACGAACCTTCGATCATTAAAAAGAAAGGTTTGTTGTTGGCGTCAAAATACGACAGTGCTTCTAAACTCGCGTCTTTTAAAAAGTCCCCACGCCCTTCGGTTTTAGAGGGAAGACCTTCTTCTTCGATAATAAAGGCGTTGCGCATACCTGGTTTTGATTTGCTAAGCGCGAGCGTATCTAAGTTATAATTTCGATTTAAAAGCGTTTGAAACAAATCTTGATCATCACTACGCTGACTGAAAAATTTACGACCACCGCCGGCTAAAAAATCTACATCAGCCGTAGCCAATTGCGCCGCGATCTCCTCGTGCATATCGCGATCCTTTACGTGCGCATAAAATGCTGCGGGCGTGGCATGCGTAATACTCGTTAAGCTGATGAGTCCGCTCTGGTAACCTTCTGCTTTCAGTTTTTCTAGAATCGTCTCCTTCGGAATGCTATCTTTTGAAACACCAATCGCACGTTTATAGGTTTTCTCTCCTGTAGAAAACGCTGTGGCTCCCGCGGCAGAATCGGTGATCAAATGACTTGTGGAATAGGATTTATGCAAGCCAATGGTCTCAAAACGTTCAAAGTTTGAATTTCGGTCTCCAAAATAAAAAGCACTCGACACCTGCGGAATTCCCATCCCGTCTCCTATCATTAAAATGACATTTAAAGGTTCGTCACTTGAGGCTTCCTGTTTTATGTTTTGTGTAGTACTACAACCCTGCATTATCAATGCACTGATTGCCACACTTGCGCTAATTAAATAGTTTTTCATTGTATATTTTTTAAAAAAGTACAACGGCAAGAGTTGCCTCTTGCCGCTGTTACTAACACACACTTAAAATTTAGTATCCTGCGTTTTGCTCTAGATATCCCGGAGTGTTTGACGCTCCGTCTATCGCTTCCTGAGGAATTGGGAATAATCTGTGATGTACATCACTGTCAGTTTTTGAGGTCCACGAATCTTCGTAAGTACCAAAACGAATTTGGTCGCTACGACGTGACATCTCCCAGTAGAACTCAAAGCCACGCTCACGCAATAATGTAGGCAAGGTGATTTGAGTAAGAGCAGCCGGAGTTTGCTCTGGTCGTGCATTTCTAGAGGTACGTACGGTATTCACATCAGTTAAGGCACCTGCCGCATCGCCCATTCTCAATTTAGCTTCAGCACGCATTAAATACACATCTGCAAGACGTAATAAAACCAAGTCTACATTGCTGTAATTGTTTCCATCATCTGAAGTTTTACTGAATTGCCACTTGGCAAAACGATAACCGCTTGCATAACCTGCACTTCCGTCCAGGCTAATGTCTAACGTGTGGTCAACGTAATACACAATGTCTTCAGGGTCTGAACCATTCTCACGCGCCTCAGCAAGCGGATAAATTCTAAATCCGCTGTTACCGTTACCATCGGTACCGGTCATAAAGCTTCCTGATCTAAAGTTTTCTTTACGTGGAGCCCACATCGTACCGCGAATGATTCCACGGTCGATCTCAAAATCTTCACCTGCAATGAAGTAATGGTCTTTATCTGTACTTAAGCCTAAGGTATCTTTAGAATACGGGGTCAAATCTGAAATATCTTCTAGTTCAGCGGGCACCTGCGCATTCTTTTGATAAAAGCGCGCATCTGCATCTGCAGGATCTACATTACCGTAAGCGTCTACCCAATTTTGATAAAACTCAGGCGTAGCGGCAGGACCATCGGTACCGTCCATACTTAAATAAAAATCACCCGGTCTTGGGAATAACGAACCAGACATAGACCAGTACGCCCAGCGGTTGTGATCGTTGTTCAATACCCCACGAAGATCAAGCGCAAAAATAAGCTCAGCATTGTCGTGATTCTCGTCATTAAAAAGATCGAAATATTCCGGTGAAAGCGCATAGCTTCCGTTATTGATGATGCGATCAGTATAACTTACCACATTAGCCATATCTTCATCAGTAAATACCGGAGTTCCGTAAGGATCTCTGTAAACTCCTGCATTCAGATATAATTTGGCTAAAAATCCATAAACCGCATCTTGCGTCATACGTCCGGGACCGTTAGTAGTACTCAGGTTTTCTAGCGCAGCAAGAAATTCTTCTTCGATATAGGTTACTGCTTCGGCACCTCTTAAAACTTCTGAAGTTTCTGAAGTGGCTTCCTTTCTAAAAGTAAGTCCCCAGCTGTCTAAAAACAACATGTTCTCATACGCACGTAGCGCACGCATTTCTGCCAATCCCTGAATCGCTTCAGCATCACCAGCTTCCGCAAGCGGTGTTAATACATCTATTGCTGCTACCGTTCTAAACAATGCGGTCGTAAGGTAACTCCAAGATTCTGTAACCAAACTATTGCTAGAAGACATCAG
This sequence comes from Leeuwenhoekiella palythoae, assembly GCF_900130045.1. Classification (GTDB taxonomy): domain Bacteria; phylum Bacteroidota; class Bacteroidia; order Flavobacteriales; family Flavobacteriaceae; genus Leeuwenhoekiella; species Leeuwenhoekiella palythoae. The sequence continues at coordinate 651,276 of NZ_FQXT01000002.1, read as the reverse complement.
GTGTCTGTGCGCTGTGGTATAGGTATCGTTATCTGCCCACTGCGTTCCGCCAAGACCGGTACGCGGAGGAAGGATTGCTTCGTCAGAAGGAATTTCCTGTAACCCAAAATATCGCGTATGTCTAAAGGTTTGTGGTAAAATACCGTAAGCCGCAGAGATCGATCCTGTAACAGGCTCTGCGAGTCCGTCTGTTCCCGTTAGGGATTCGTCTAATATTTCTTCTTCAAGGTCTGTACAACTACTGAAGAGTAAAGCACTAAGCCCTAAAACCAGTGTGAAAATTCTATAATTCATTGTAAACAATTTTTAATTTTTTAGAAGGATACATTTAAACCAAATACCACCGTACGTGCTTTTGGATAGGTGTAGTAATCGATACCGTAGGATTTTGAATCGGTAGAGCTCCCGGTGTTCAATTCAGGATCAAAACCAGTGTAGTCTGTAATGATAAACAGGTTTTGCCCGGTTACTGATAGGCGTACATTGTCTAACCACTTATCCATCCCGATCACTTCAGGATTTAAGCTATAAGCAAGTGTCGCATTATTAAGACGTAAAAACGCACCATTCTCAAGAAAACGAGTAGAAACGGTATTGGTGTTACTTGGATCTTCATTTGCGAATTCTATCGCTTGATCTGTAGTATTCAAGGAGTTTGATAATTGTGTCTTATTAAACAAACTCATACGGGTATGGTTGTAGATCTCATTACCACTAACCCCGTTAAAGTTCAAGCCTAAGTCAAAGTTCTTGTACTTGAATTTTAAATAGAATGCATAAAGAATATCAGGTACTGCGCTTCCTGCAGAGATACGATCGCTATCATCAATCTGGCCATCACCATTAAGATCAGTATAGGTACTCAATCCATCAGCGCCAATTCCTGTAAACTCACGCAAGAAGAAATTACCTATTGGCTGATTGTTCATATATCCGTTGATGGTCGCTCCGGTTTGCCCTGCACCACTTGCGGTTCCTGTAGTTACAATGGTAAAAGGAGAATCCGTGATCTCATTTTTGATGTAGGAAATGTTTCCTCCTATATTGAATGAAAAATCACGGCTGCGATCACTTTGATAATCTAAAGCGACTTCAATACCGCTGTTTTTGATCTTCATATCAGGAATGTTCTGCCACTTATAGCCTACTTCGTCAATAGGATCTTGAGTAGAAAAATAAAGCAATACATCATTGGTTTCCTTTAAAAAATAATCTACCGAACCACTCAATTTATAATCCAGAAAACCGAAGTCTAAACCAATATTCGTCTGTGTGGTTTCTTCCCACTGAAGATCAGGGTTTGCCGTACGTGCGAATACTAAACCGTAGTCGTAGCCTTCTCGTGTGGTGATCCCCTCGTTTAAAGGATAGATATCATCATCTGCAAAGCTTTCGCCATAGCTTAAACGAGTTTGTTTAGATGGAATTTCCTGATTACCTGATTTACCCCAACTCGCTCTCAACTTTAAGTTGTTGATTCCTGAGTCTGCCATAAAATCTTCTTTGAAGATATTCCATCCTAAGGCTAAAGAAGGAAAAGTCGCATAACGATTATTCTCACCAAACTTGGTCGAACCGTCAGAACGCAAGGTTGCGGTTACCAGATATTTGTCTTGAAAGGTGTAGTTTACACGACCAAAAAACGACTGGAGTTCGTTACTAACCGCATCTGAATATTGCGTTGCATTCTCACCACGCGCCGCTTCAAGCTGGTAACGCGGTTCGATACCATTGTCTGGAAAGTTTTCAAAATAGAATCCTTTTTCGTGTATGTAGAACTTCTGGTACGAATGTCCTGCTAATACGGTTAATCCGTGATCGCCAAACGTATTATCGTAGGTTAGCGTGTTTTCAACCAGCGTATTTCTATTTATCGTAAACGATGTTGTGATCGAACCTTGCGCATAATCAGGATCTGCAGAATACGGAATATATTGAATATCACGATCTGTAGTAGAATAATCTACACCTAAGTTTAATTTATAGGTTAGATGATCTACAAATTCTAACGAAGGTGCGATGTTAGCGATCATACGGTTATTGTTAGAATAATCACCGTAGATATCCTCAATGATAAGCGGGTTAATCCCGGTACCAAACACAGTAGGTTCACCGTTAGTATACGCCGGCGTTGTTGGGTTTAGACTCAACATATTGCTCACCATGGTGCCGATGTTAGGGCGCGTATTTTCGGTGCGGGTTGCGGTAAGGTTCAGATCGATCTTTAAACGATCATCCCAGCCTTTTTGAGTTACATTAGCGCGTGCCGAATAGCGCTTCAAATCACTGTTGTTGATAATACCTTCTTGATCATCAACCCCAATAGACGCAAAATAAGAAGTTGTCGCCGTACCACCACTCATCGAAAAATTGATGTTGTTGGTAATTGCTGTACGCGTCAACTCATCTTGCCAATCTGTATTTGCACCATTGTCGCTAAGGCTTCCGCCTATTTGCGGTACGATAGTTCTAAACTCGTCTGCTGAGAACACATCAATTTTATTAGCGATAGTTGCAATAGCGGTAGAAGCCGAAAAGTTCATTTGTGTTCTTCCTGCTTTACCTTTTTTGGTAGTGATCACCACCACCCCGTTTGCTGCACGCGAACCGTAGATCGCAGCTGCCGAAGCATCTTTCAACACGTTGATCGATTCGATATCCTGAGTATTGATAAAGTTCAGCGGGTTTGTTGCCAGACCGTTCCCGGAGTTGTCCAAGACAAAACCGTCAACCACATAAAGTGGAGAAGTTCCGGAGCGTAGGGTTCCCACACCACGTATGATGATGTCTTGCCCGGCTCCCGGCTCACCACTCGCGTTAGTAACGTTTAAACCAGACACTTTACCTTGTAACAAGTTCCCTGGGTTGTTCACCACACCTTTGTTAAACTCATCGGCAACTACAGAGCTTACCGCTCCGGTTAAGTCTGATTTCTTCTGAGTACCATAACCTACAACAAGGACTTCATCTAATTCTGAAGTATTTGCGGCAAGCTGAATATTATAATTGGTTTGTTGAGAAACCGTGATGGTTTGCGTTTCAAAACCCACATAAGAGACTTCAAGCACATCGCCGGCACTGGCATCAATGCTAAAATTTCCGTCAAAATCTGTGGTGGTTCCTATAGAGGTTCCTTGCAACATTACTGAAGCTCCGGGTAATAATACCCCGTCACTATCAGTTACAGTACCGGTTATCGTTTGTTGTAGGGTTGCGCTTGCAACAGGAGCTATACTCGTTTTAAGTGCCAAATATGGCGTCTTCGCTTGGGTTTGTGTAGAAAAAAATACAATTGAAGCGAACGCAACTATATTTTTATACGTAATAGTATTATTTTTAAAATTCATGGTTAAGTAATTGATTGGACACAATGCTTAATAATGTACGGCGCAGTTGTTGATAGCAGCTGCGTTTTTTGTTGGGAGTGTTACATAGAAATTCGTTTTAGGGATGCTTATTTCAAGCCGCTAAATAATTGAATTTCTCGCTAAAAGGTTTTACGTAAGTATTAAGTAAGTTTTAACAGTCGCCGGTAAGGAAGGTAAGGGAGCAAGCACGCAGGTTTTTAAAGAATCATTGATTCTAGCAACCACTTTTAAAGGTATTCTCAGAAAAGCCGGCAAATTCATTCAGAAGACAGAATAAATGACATTTTCACACTTAAAAGCAGCATCCCGTGTTATTGTAGATTTAGTAACATAGCACGCTCTGGAGTTAATCTTAGCTTTACAGAAGCATAGTTTTAAGGTTACAGTACAAAAACCTTTCTTTTATAATAGAGCGATAAGCTATTAGAAGCCTTCTTTGATCTGGGTTAGGCCTTTTTTGTCCAGAAGCTTTATGCGTTTTCCCTTGGTCTCAAGCAGTTGTTCTTTTTTAAATTTAGCAAGGGTACGTATGCAGAGTTCGGTGGCGGTGCCCACCACATCAGCAATATCAGAGCGTGATAGAATAAGTGCGAGATAACCTTCATCGTCTTGACCAAAGGTTTTATCTAAATACAGCAAAACCTCAGCCAGTCGCTGGTTAACCGTTTTCTGCGCCATATTTACAATCACATCATCGGCGAGTTTGAGCTCCTGAGCCATATATTTTAATATAGCCTGAGTGAAAGCCGGATTGTCTTCTATACGTGCAGTGATGTTAGTCTTAGGAATAAAACACACTTCCATATCATTAAGTGCAACCGCGCTAAGATTGGTAGCTTCCTCTGCAATCACCGAACGTTGCCCCATCACCTCTCCTTTAGAAGCGATCTTGACAATCTGATCTTTTCCGTTGTCACTTATTTTAGAAAGTTTTGAGACCCCGTTACGCACGCAAAAAACCCCATTGAGTTTTTCTCCTTCTTTAAAAAGCGGTTCGCCTTTTTTAATGGTACGGGTTTCCTTACTATCAGATATGGCTTTAAGCTCTTCTTTTTTAAGAGCTTTTAGCGAATTCAACTGTCTGATAATGCAGTTTTCGCATCTGGATTCTTCGTGTGCAGCCATACTTCAAAAATACCACTATTTTTTTGAGAACTGACAAAAGTCATCTTTTAAGCCTCCCTTCTTTTAGTCCTTTGTATCAGGTATTTGAGCAAATTAGATTAAAATGGAAAACTGCTATCATTGTGGTGACCCGTGTTTAAGCGACAGCATAACGCATCAAGACAAGATGTTTTGCTGTAACGGCTGTAAAACGGTGTACGACATTCTTCACGAGAATGATCTGGAATACTATTACAACCTTGACCAAAATCCCGGGATCTCACCTAAAGCGGTGCAAGGCAAGTTTGACTTCCTCACCAACGAAACCATTCTTGATAAACTCCTGGAGTTTAACGAGCAAAACACACAGATCGTTTCATTTACGATCCCTGCGATACATTGCAGCTCCTGCATTTGGGTTCTAGAAAACCTCAACAAACTCAACGCTGCCATAAAAAATACGCAGGTCAATTTCCCGGAGAAAAGCATCCGTATTACATATGACGCTTCGGTGATCGCTTTAAAACAGGTGGTAGAACTGCTTTGTATGCTGGGCTATGAACCGGCGATCTCTCTTGAGGATTTTAATAAAAAAGAAAAGAAAACAGACCGTTCCCTAATTTACAAACTGGGCGTAGCCGGTTTTGCTTTTGGGAATATTATGTTTTTATCCTTTCCGGAATATTTTGAGGTCGAAGAATTCTGGCTCGACCAATACAAGCATCTTTTTAGAGGCTTAATGCTGGCGTTCTCGATTCCTGTGGTGGTGTATTCTGCTCAGGATTATTTCCGCGCTGCGTATAAATCCATACGCTCAAAACTGCTCAACATAGATGTACCCATCGCATTGGGTATTCTGGTGCTTTTTGTTCGCTCGTGCGCCGAAGTGCTTACCCAAACCGGAACGGGCTTTTTTGACAGTCTCGCCGGTCTGGTTTTCTTTCTCTTACTAGGGAAATTCTTTCAGCAAAAAACCTATGCATTTTTGTCTTTTGAACGGGATTACAAGTCCTATTTCCCCATCGCTGTCACCCTTCTGAAGCCGGCAAAGCATTTTAAAAACAGGTATTTAGAACAGCAAGTTCCTGTGTACGAACTTAAACCAGATGACCGTATTCTTATTCGGAATGGCGAACTCATACCCGTAGACGGAATATTGCTGAAAGGAGAAGGTTTACTCGACTACAGTTTTGTTACCGGCGAAGCCGAACCCGTTGCTAAAAATGCGGGCGACACGCTTTTTGCCGGCGGAAGACAGCAAGGCGGTATCATTGAAATGCGCGTAACCAAAGCCGTAGAGCAAAGTTACCTCACGCAATTATGGAGCAACGAAGCCTTTAAAAAAGAGAAACAAACCCACCTGAATAGTCTTACGGCACAAATAAGTAAACACTTTACTTGGGGAGTGCTCAGTATCGCTACGCTAGCCGGCTTGTTCTGGCTGATGTACGACCCCTCTATGGCGCTTAATGTGTTTACCGCGATTCTCATCGTGGCTTGCCCGTGTGCTTTGGCACTTTCGGCACCTTTCACACTGGGCAATTTGCTGCGCATCACCGGTAAACACAAATTATACCTTAAAGATGCGGCCATCCTCGAGCAGTTGGCAGACGTAGACCATATTGTTTTTGACAAAACGGGCACGCTTACCACTTCTGCCGAAACGGCGATTCGCTATGAAGGCTTGGCCTTAACCGAAGATGAAGAGTCGCTGGTCACCAGCACCCTAAGAGCTTCAAACCATCCGCTGAGTCGCAGCTTATATGCTATTCTTAAAAATCATGATATTCAGACGCTTGATGAATTTGAAGAAGAAGTAGGACACGGGATTTATGGGACAGCAAACCACAACAGCGTTAAAATAGGTTCGTATGATTTTGTAGGCGGAAGAAACGCCAATTGGATCTTCAAAAATGGCAAACGCACGGTGGTGCACATCAGTACCAATGCCACTTACAAAGGCTGCTATGTTTTTTATAATCGCTTCCGTGAAAGTTTACCTGCTGTTTTTGAGGCACTTTCAACCACCGCTGATCTGGCAATTCTCTCCGGTGACAACACCGCCGAAAAACAAACTTTAGAACGTCTCATAAAACAACCAGTGCAGATGCATTTCAATCAGAAACCAGACGACAAGCTCAATTTTATTAAAAGCTTACAACAACAGGGCAACAGGGTGTTAATGATTGGTGACGGTCTCAACGATAGCGGCGCTTTGGCGCAAAGTGATGTAGGCATCGCTATTTCAGAAAATATCAATGTATTCTCACCGGCTTGTGACGGGATTCTTGACTCTTCGCGCTTTAAGGATCTGCCCCAATTTATTCAACTGGCAAAACGAGGAAAACGTATCATTAAATGGAGTTTTGTATGCTCATTACTATACAATTTAGCCGGACTGGTGCTAGCGATCTCGGGTAATTTAAAACCGGTGTATGCCGCTATTCTTATGCCGCTGAGTTCTATAAGCATCGTCATATTCACTACGCTTAGCTCCTATTTCTACGGAAGTAAACTAAAACAACAAGAAAAAACCGAAGCAATTTCCAAAAGCTGATTTATGTCATCTTTTAAGCAAACACACCCCGGTAATTTTACAATATAAAATCAGGTAGGTATGAGTATCATTTATATGCTTCTCGCGATAAGCGTGGTGGTGGCTGTGGTCTTTTTTGTGGCCTTTATCCTCTCGGTAAGACAGGGACAGTACGATGACACCTATACCCCATCTGTACGTATGCTTTTTGAAGACGAACTCGTAAAAGCTGCTTCTAAAACTTCAAAAGCTACACCACAACCTAAAACCCAAAACAACGCTAATCGCAAACTGAAGTAATCATGCAAACAGAACAGTTTTATTACGATAACAAGATCGTAAGAAAGTTTATCAATGCCACCATCTTCTGGGGGATCATTGGTATGAGCGTAGGACTACTGCTCGCCTTTATGTTTTTATTTCCCAACCTTACAGATGGCATCTCGTGGCTCAGCTTTGGGCGCCTACGTCCCCTACATACCAATGCGGTGATCTTTGCCTTTGTAGGAAACGCTATTTTTGCCGGGGTCTACTACTCGACCCAACGCCTGCTTAAAGCACGTATGTGGCAAGACTGGCTCAGTAACTTTAACTTTTGGGGCTGGCAGCTCATCATTGTAGGTGCTGCGCTTACGCTTCCGTTAGGCTATACTACTTCAAAAGAATATGCAGAACTCGAGTGGCCCTTTGATATCGCCATCGCTTTGGTATGGGTAGCTTTTGGAGCCAACCTTATCGGTACGATCTTAAAACGTAGACAGCGTCACCTGTATGTTGCGATCTGGTTCTATTTGGGAACCTTTGTCACCGTAGCGGTGCTGCATATTGTAAACAGCATCGAGATCCCGGTAAGCGCTCTTAAAAGTTACTCGGTTTATGCCGGTGTACAAGATGCACTGGTACAATGGTGGTATGGCCACAACGCGGTAGCCTTCTTTTTAACGACCCCGTTTTTAGGCTTGATGTATTACTTTGTGCCTAAAGCGGCAAACCGCCCGGTATATTCGTATCGCCTTTCTATCGTGCATTTCTGGTCGCTCATCTTTATCTATATCTGGGCAGGACCACACCACTTATTGTATTCTGCATTACCCGACTGGGCACAAAACCTTGGGGTAGCTTTCTCAGTAATGTTGATCGCACCGTCTTGGGGTGGAATGATCAACGGATTATTAACCCTGCGTGGGGCGTGGGATAAAGTACGTACCGATCCTGTTTTGAAGTTTATGGTAGTTGCCATTACCGGTTATGGGATGGCCACTTTTGAAGGGCCAATGCTCTCACTTAAAAACGTAAACGCGATCGCACACTTTAGCGACTGGGTGATCGCACACGTACACGTAGGTGCTTTGGCGTGGAATGGTTTCCTAACCTTTGGTATGGTATACTGGTTAGTACCGCGCCTGTTTAAAACCAAACTCTGGTCTACCAAACTGGCTAACGTGCATTTCTGGGTAGGAACTTTAGGGATCATTATGTACGCGCTACCGATGTATGTTGCAGGATTTGTGCAAGCGTCTATGTGGAAACAATTCAATCCTGACGGAACGCTTACCTACGGAAACTTCCTGGAAACCTTAACCGAGATCATCCCAATGTACTGGATGCGTGCCATAGGAGGTAGCTTGTATATTCTGGGTGCTTTTGTAATGCTGTACAACGTGTTTAAAACCGTAAAAAGCGGAAGCAAAGTAACCGACGAACTTGCTGAAGCTGTACCGCTACAACGCGTGACCAGCAAGCGTACCGCAAAAGAAGGCTATCATACCTGGTTAGAGCGTCGCCCGGTAAAACTTACCATTTTTGCAACCATCGCTATTTTGATCGGAGGTATGGTTCAGATCATTCCATCCTTGATCGTTGACGATTATGTACCGGTAATCTCCACCGTAAAACCCTATACCCCGCTTGAATTAGAAGGTCGTGACCTTTACATCAGAGAAGGTTGTGTGTCGTGTCACTCACAAATGATCAGGCCCTTCCGTAGTGAAGTTGAGCGTTATGGCGAGTATTCCAAATCAGGAGAATATGTCTACGACCATCCATTCTTATGGGGTAGTAAACGTACCGGGCCCGACCTGTTACGTGTAGGCGGAAAGTACTCAGACAACTGGCATCTTAACCATATGTACGATCCGCAGAGTACCTCATCCGGTTCGATAATGCCTTCTTACAGTTGGTTGATACGCAGCGAACTCGACAAGTCGAAGACCGAAGATAAGATGAGAGCAATGCAAAAACTGGGCGTGCCGTACACGGTTGAAGATATCGAACGCGCACAACAGTGGATGCTGGAGCAGGGAACCCAAATAGAGCAAAACCTCTATACCGATCCTGATTTTGCAGACACCTATGAGTCTGATAAAGCCTATGCGCAAGAAAACGGTGAAGATTTCGTAGAAATGCGCAACCGGGAGATCGTTGCCCTTATCGCGTATCTACAACGCTTAGGAACCGATATTAAAATTAAAAACAGCCCTGAAGTAAGCGCTGCTAAAACCGAATAGCCATGTTGAAATTTGTAAAACAGAATCTAGAAAATATTGATGGGGTAAGCATCTACCCCACCATCTCCCTACTCATCTTTTTCCTCTTTTTTGTAGCGCTCTTCTTATGGGTATTTACAGCCAAAAAAGAGCACATCAACGAAGTGAGTAACATTCCGTTAGACGACCAACTAAAATCTGAACACTCATGAGAAGTATCGCATCACTTATACGCATTCTGGTTTTTGCCAGCTTTGCCTACCTCTTTTTAAATTATGTAGGAACGCCCGAAGACGAAGCTTCAGTATTCACCACACAAAACTGGTTGTGGGCCATTTATGCCGTACTGGTTTTTATGTACATCGCTTTTGAGATCTGTATAGAAAGCCTACGCGCTGTACTCTTTAAAACCCTAAAGCCGGAAGCTCAAGCACACTATCAGGCAGAAGTTGCGGCAAAAAAAGAGCAACGTACCGCTTGGTTTAAAGGTCTTTATGCAAAACTCACCCGAGTAAAAGCTATTGAAGAGGAAGACGAGATCATCCTAGACCATAACTACGATGGCATCAAGGAACTTGACAATAACCTCCCGCCGTGGTGGGTATACGGGTTCTATGCGACCATTCTATTCGCGGCCATTTACCTCATTCGTTTTGAAGTACTGGATGGCGACAACCAGATCGACGAGTATGAGCAAGCAGTGGCTCAGGCAAAAATAGAGATCGAAGCATACAAGAAAACCGCAAAAGATCTTGTAGATGAAAACACAGTAGAATTGCTTACCGATGCTTCAGACATCAAAGCCGGGGAGAATATCTTCAGCGGTAATTGTGTGGCATGTCATAAAGCCGGCGGTGGCGGTGGTATCGGCCCCAACCTTACAGACGATTACTGGATCTTAGGTGGAGGCATCAAAAATGTATTCCATACGATTTCTGAAGGAGGTCGTGCCGGTAAAGGGATGATCGCCTGGAAAACCGACTTGAAACCGAGTGAAATTGCACAGGTGGCTAGTTATGTATTGAGTCTGCACGGTACCAATCCCGCAGATGCTAAAGAGCCTCAGGGTGACCTTTGGGTTGATGAGAACGCTCCTATTGAAGAAGCTCAGGTAACGCAAGATTCGACACAGATCGAAGTGTTATTAGAAACAGAAACCGTAACCGGAGATATCATTCAGACTAAAGAATAAGCCATGGCTTCTCAGGATCAAGAACATTTTAGAGACAGTATAGGAACCATCAACGAGGAGGGAAAACGCTCGTGGGTGTATCCTAAAAAACCGGTGGGTAAACGCTATGAGTACCGCAAGCTGGTGAGCTATGTGCTCTTGATCTTTTTATTTGGCGCACCTTTTATATACATCAACGGCAATCAGTTTTTGATGTTCAATGTGCTGGAGCGCCGCTTTAATATTTTTGGGTTTCCCTTTTGGCCGCAAGACTTTCACCTGTTTGTGATCATTATGATCACGGGCGTGGTCTTTGTGGTACTCTTTACGGTCGCTTTCGGAAGGCTTTTTTGTGGGTGGATTTGTCCGCAGACCATTTTTATGGAGATGGTCTTCCGCAGAATTGAATACTGGATCGAAGGCGACCGCGGGAAACAAATGCGTCTGGATAAAATGTCTTGGAATGCTGAGAAACTAAGAAAACGCAGTATTAAATGGAGCATCTTTTTTGTGATCTCCTTTCTTATTGCCAATGTGTTTCTTGCGTATCTCATAGGTAGTGATCGTCTTATGCAGTACATCACAGACGGGCCGGCCAATCACGTAGGCACCTTGATCTCGCTGCTCATCTTTACCAGTGTATTCTACTTTGTGTTTGCCTGGTTTAGAGAACAGGTGTGCATCATCGTTTGTCCCTACGGAAGGCTGCAAGGCGTACTGCTCGATAACAAATCGATCGTTGTGGCCTATGACCACAAGCGCGGAGAAAAAGAAGCCGGCAGAGCCAAATTTAAAAAGTCTGAAGATCGCGCTGCAACCGGAAAAGGAGATTGTATCGACTGTGCACAGTGCGTGCAGGTATGTCCTACGGGTATCGATATTCGCAACGGCACCCAGTTGGAGTGTGTGAATTGTACCGCTTGTATCGATGCATGTAACCAGATGATGGAAGCAGTGAATCTACCTAAAGACCTTATTAGGTATGCGAGTGAAGAGAATATTGAGAAGAAGTCAAAGTTCACCTTCAATGCCCGCTTAAAAGGCTATACCGCGGTATTGGTGATCCTGCTGGGCGTACTTACAGGAATGCTGTTTTTGCGCAATGATATTGAAGCAACCGTATTGCGACTTCCGGGGCAATTGTATGAGCATAAAGGCGAAGACATCATCAGCAATGTGTATACCTACAAACTCATCAATAAAACCACCAAAGAGATTCCTGAGGTGCATTTTGAATTGATCTCTCATAAAGGAATCATACGCGTTGTATCACACGATCGCATTCAAGTGCCTGAGCAAGGCCTTGCCGAAGGAACGCTGTTTATTGAAGTAAACAGTCACACACTCAAAGACGAAAAGGAAAAACTGAAAATTGGGGTCTATAGTGAAGACCAACTTATTGAAACCACGACTACGGTGTTTTTAGGACCCCGCAGTTATAAATAATTAGAATTATGAGTACAAAATCAAACCAAAACTGCTGCTTAGGATGTAAAAGCGGCTACCCAGGACAAAATCACAATTGTAAAGTGCGCTTGCTTAAGGAAGCCGAAGAACGCAAAGCCTTGAGTCAGGAAGAACTGGCAGAAAAATATGCCTAACCCACACGGGGTCGCTTATACGTCAACTATAAAATTAGCAGTATGAAAATCAATTGGGGAACCGGTCTGGTCATGGGTATGGTCTTATTTATAGGCTTTATCATGTTTTTTGTGATCACCATGACCACAGACGATAAATACAGCCACGATCTGGTGGCCGAAGATTACTATAAACAAGAAATGCAATTGCAGGAAACTATTGATGCCGCTATCAATGAGGCACAGCTGGAAACTCCGGTGACCGGTAAAAAAACCGAAGCCGGTTACGCGCTTCAGTTTCCTGAAACATTTGATCCTAAAGAAATAACCGGAAAAGTGTTCCTATATAGACCGTCTGGCAAGCACCTTGATTTTGACATTCCGATAGCCTTGTCAACTTCTACTTTGCTCATACCTGACAGCCGCTTGCTCGACGGTCGCTGGAACATTACCGTAAACTGGGCGTATCAAGGCAAAAAATATCGCTTTGAGAAAGCCATAACCTATTAAACGATGATCTGGACGGCATTACTTTTTGGACTTTTGGGTAGCTTTCACTGCGTGGGTATGTGTGGCCCCATCGCTTTTCTTATGCCGGTAGATCGCAACAATCCTGTGAAACGCTTTTTTCAGGTGCTGAGTTACCACAGCGGCCGACTCTTTACCTACGCGATGCTGGGATTAGTATTGGGCTATCTGGGGCGCGGACTCCAACTTTTTGGCCTGCAACAACAAGTCTCTATCGCTGTTGGGGTTTTGATGATCCTCGTGATCCTTATACCCCAAAAGCGTATGGGAACCTACAGCTTTTCTAAACCTGCTTACCGCCTGGTAAGCCGACTCAAAACCGCGTTGGGCGTTCAGTTAAAAAAGAAGAAGGCTGCTACCTTTTTCACGCTGGGCCTCTTAAACGGTCTCCTTCCCTGCGGCTTGGTCTATATGGCGATCTTTGGAGCCATCGCTTCCGGTGGTGGGGTACAAGGCGGCGTCTATATGCTTTTTTTTGGATTAGGCACCCTACCGCTTATGACCACCGCCATTTACCTTGGTAATTTCTTAAAGGGAAAAACCAAACAGCTGCTCGTTAAAGCCATTCCCGTAGCCGTAGTGCTTATGGGGTGCCTGTTTATCCTACGCGGACTGGGGCTGGGCATTCCTTACATCTCTCCCTCCAATCAAGTCGCCGTAGCAGAAGTTGCAGCAACGCATAGTTGTCATTAACGTATGTTGTATATAACAATTTAGTTACCTCCTAATGTCGGTTTGAATACTTCTTATTTCATATCGTATTCTTTTCTTTTGTACTCAGGAGTTAGTTATTACAGAGGACTTCGTGAATCTGCGATTTGCATCGCCCAAAAAAGAAACAAAAAAGTCTAGGCTTATTTTTAGATCCTTGAAAACTACACGAACGCCTTTGCCTGCGGATAGCAAACCGCTGCGCTAAGCTATCCTCCACTGCCCATCACTGCGGCGCCCGCTTGTTTTACTACAGATCTAAAAAGTAGGCCAGTATTTCTCCTTAGACACTTTGGTATGTTATGTCACTTCGAGCGCAGTCGAGAAGCTATTGAAGCAATAACTCATTTCGACCATCGGGAGAAATCCCATCCTGTATCCCTCATCCCCAGCCCTTCTCTCCCGAAGCTTCGGGAGAAAAGAGTTAGCTTATTGTGTGATCTTCCCGATAGCAATCGGAACTAGTCGAGATGACTGATAACACCAATACCCGAAGGGTTAAACGGATCTGAAACTTCCCTCGGTTCAGAATAGCTGCAAGGGCAGAGCGTTAAGGAAAGGTCTAGTAGACCTTTTTAGCGAATGAGCCAGGTGGCGCATTGACTTTGGAATGGAATACTTTACTTCAAGTAAGAACTACTTTGAGAAAAATATGAGTAGCGACGCGGAGCTGACAAAGCGGTTTTTGCCTGATAAGGCAAAAAATTCCTAAGCGAGGGGGTCTTTTCTTTTGTTACTTTTCTTTGGACAAGACAAACCGAGGATACGAGGTTCACGAGCTCCCGTAAAATAGAAATCAAGCGAGTAAAGAAAATGAACAAAACAACATTCTAAAAACAAACATTCAAACCGACCTTAGGAGGTTAACGCCCTACAGAAAAATGAAAAAGAAAAAAGCCTGCTCCGGTCACAGGAGCAGGCTTTCACCAATCAAAAAAATCAAATGAGCCTGGCCTGACTCAAATGGTCATCGAAAAAAGCTTGGTTTCCGGTTTGTTACGCTGTAAACGCAAATCAAAAGGCAAACACACGTTGCGCACAAACGGCTTTCCTTTTTCGGTTACTCGTAAGCCTTTGTTCTCAAAAATCAGGAGTCCGTCAGCTTCCAGTTCTTTCAGTTTGATCAACACTTCAGGCAATTCGTCAAAATAAAGCGACGGCGTCTCCCAACTGGTTTTAAAATGACACATCAGGTTGAGGATGTGCTGCCGTATTTTTAAATCTTCTTCGGTAAGAAGATGTCCTCGAAACACCGGCAGGATCTCATTTTCTAACAGGTGATAATATTCTTGAATTCCCTTTACATTCTGTGCAAAGCCGTACCAGCTATCACTGATCGCCGACACGCCCAGTCCCAGCATCACCAGAGTTTTAGAAGCAGTATAGCCCATAAAGTTGCGGTGTATGCGCTCTTCCTGCTGTGCGTGATACAGATCGTCTGTAGGTAAGGCAAAGTGATCCATCCCGATCTCTACATAACCTGCTTCGGCAAGCAGCTGTTTGCCTACCTCATACTGCTCGCGCTTTGCTTCCGCCGTTGGCAAATGGGCTTCATCATATCCGCGTTGCCCATTCCCTTTGATCCACGGTACGTGTGCATAGCTGTAAAACGCAATACGATCTGGAAAGAGTTGTATGGTTTTCTCGAGGGTATTTTTTACGTGCTCCAGTTTTTGAAAGGGCAAACCGAAAATAATATCGTGTCCCACCGAGGTATACCCCGCCTGTCGTGCCTGATCTGTAGCGCGTTGTACATGCGCAAAAGGCTGAATGCGATTGATGGCTTTTTGCACGGTCTCATTATAATCCTGGACCCCGTAACACACCCGTTTAAAACCAAACGAAGCCAATGTCTCCAGATGCTCAAGCGTGGTATTGTTGGGATGCCCCTCAAAACTCATCTCGCACTGCGGCGCTTTATCGGCGTGTTTAAAAATGCCATTGATGAGACGGGCAAGATTCTCTTCTGAAAAAAAGGTGGGGGTGCCCCCACCTAGATGCACTTGTTGTAGTACAGGTCGCTCCCCTACAAAGCTTCTGTACAGTGCGAGCTCTTTTAGCACCGCATCGATGTATGGCGTTTCGACACTGTGATTTTTGGTAATGCGTTTGGTACAACCACAAAACGTACACATCGACTCACAAAAGGGTAAGTGAATGTACAGGCTGATACCCTCGCGTTTATTGCTTTCTAAAAAACTGGCTTTAAAGGTGGCTTTCCATTCTTTAAGGCTAAAGGTTTCCTGATCCCAATACGGCACGGTAGGATAGCTGGTATACCGTGGGCCGGGAACATTGTATTTACGTACTAAACTTGTCATTGCTACTGATCAAAAAACTCCCGGAAACCTAATATATAAGATTCCGGAAGCTTTGGTTAAGAATTGAATTACGGTTCTTGTAAGACCTCACCGTAGGTTGCTAAGCGCTTAAAGCAGCATTCCTCCAGCAATGATCAAGGTGTTCACCACCGTGCTTGCTACTAAGAGTTTAAAAATAAGCTGCGGCTTTTGCACCGTTAGAATCGACGCATTGTGCAAGCTGCAAAAAACCACCGTGATCATTACAAAAAGCATTTGTAACAGCGTATGCCCATGCATCAGGGTAGTCATAATAGCTACCGATCCTAAACATGTACTTAAAATGATTCCTATAGCGGAATAACCAATGATGTTGTGGGTAAAGTCGTTTTGAATTTTTGAAAAAGTGATCATACCTGAAAAATTTAATGGTTATTAAATTACAGGGTAAAAGTACCGGGAGGCAGGCAGCTATTTTATGACTTTTGTCAGTTCTCGTATTTTTTTCAAAAAAAGAAACATCCCAAACCTCATCAATTTGTCTCAACCCACTGCCAACCGCCAAAAAACAATCATTTTGAAACGATATATCGCAAGAATGAGCTAAGCCAACTTATTTTTTGAAAGCACTTTTCTCAATTTCGTCACTATAACGTTTTCGGTTACCTATGATGATCAACCCTTTATTAAAAACCAACATTTTTCAATACCTATCCCTGTGTATGTTGCTAAGCAGCAGTACGCTTGCTGCGCAGCAATTTCAAAACCCGTTGTTAGACTCGGGTGCAGATCCGTTTAGCGTATATGTAGACGGTTATTATTACTATACGCATACGATGGGCAATCGTGTAGTGCTTTGGAAAACTAAGAATCTAGCCAACTTACGTGAGGCTGAATCTAAGACCATCTGGACGCCACCGGCAGGCACGATGTACAGCAAGAACGTCTGGGCTCCCGAAATTCACTACATCAACAATACCTGGTATGTGTATGTCGCAGCCGATAACGGCACCAATGAAAACCACCGCATGTATGTGTTGCAGAATACGTCTGCCAATCCGCTGAATGACCAATGGGAATTTAAAGGAAAGCTCGCTGCGCCCTCCGACAAATGGGCGATCGACGGCAATGTATTTGAGTACAACAACCAACTCTATATGGCGTGGTCCGGTTGGGAAGGAGATACCAATGGACAACAAGATATTTTTATTGCCAAAATGAGCGACCCCACAAGCCTTTCAGGGAAACGTGTAAAGATCAGTTCGCCTACCTACCCTTGGGAACGTAACGGCGATCTGGGTACGGCAGGCAATCCCGAGCAGGTGTTTGTCAATGAAGGTCCGCAATTCTTAGAACACGACGGCAAGCTCTTTATCGTGTTCTCTGCGAGTGGCTGCTGGACAGATTACTATGCATTGGGCTTGCTGAGCCTTGAAGGAACAGACCCTATGGATGCTTCGGCCTGGACCAAAAAAGAAGAACCCATCTTTCAGCAAACACCGGAAAACGGCGTGTATGCGCCGGGACATAATTCCTTTTTTAAATCTCCTGACGGAAAAGAAGACTGGATCTTATACCACGCCAACTCCAATCCCGGAGAAGGCTGCGGCAATAAACGCGCACCACGCATGCAACGCCTGTATTGGAACGAAGACAGCACACCCTTTATAGGTACGCCGCTTCCTACTACAGTGCTTTTACCTATTCCATCTGAAAAATTTTAAAACGTATAATTCAAACCTATTATGAAAAAAACACTTTTAGTATTTGCACTCGCTCTTGGTTTTTTTGGCTTTAGCCAGAGCGGGGCAAATCTTGACGCCAACAAATGGTCTAAAGAAAAAGCAAAGGCCTGGTATGCCGAGCACGACTGGATCACCGGAGCCAATTTTATCCCAAGCACCGCCATCAACCAGCTGGAGATGTGGCAAGAGGCTACCTATGACCCGGAGACCATAGATCGCGAACTGGGTTATGCTGCCGGTATCGGCTTTAACACCATGCGCGTGTACCTGCACAGTCTAGCCTATAAGGCAGATAAAGCAGGCTTTAAAAAGCGTGTGGAAGACTACCTGAGTATTGCCGATAACCACGATATCAAAACCATCTTTGTGATCTTTGACGACGTTTGGGATGCGAACCCTAAAATAGGAACACAACGCGACCCCAAAACGGGAACACACAACAGCGGCTGGATGCAAGATCCCGGTTATCCTGCCTCTAACGAGATGGCCAACTCGCCTGAACTGAAGGCTTATGTGCAAGACATCATTAAAACTTTTAAAGACGACGACCGCATCTTATTCTGGGACTTGTATAACGAGCCCGGAAACAACGGTAAGAATACCGAGAGTCTCCCGCTGCTTACCAATGTATTCAAGTGGGCACGAGAGATCAACCCTAGCCAGCCGCTTTCTGCCGGTTTATGGAGTTGGGGATATAAAGAACTGAACACCTTTCAAGCGCAGCACTCAGACATCATCACCTACCACGATTATGAAAATGCTGATATGCACCGCCGCGTGATCGAACTCTTAAAAACCCACGACCGCCCAATGATCTGTACCGAATATATGGCGCGCACAAACGACAGCCGTTTTTCGACCACACTTCCTATGCTTGCTGAGAACAACATTGGCGCGATTAACTGGGGACTCGTAAACGGAAAGACCAATACCATCTATGCGTGGAATACCCCAATAGATTCTGGCGAAGAGCCGGTAGAATGGTTTCACGATGTATTCAGAAAAGACGGTACGCCTTACCGTCAGGACGAAGTAGATCTCATCAAAAAATTGAACGATGCTTACTAAGCGCACGACCCTCATACTACGTTACTGCCTGATTGCTGCGTTAGGCGTGAGTCTGTATTCCTGTAAAGAATCAGAAAACAAGACCACCGAACCCCAGAAACTCGTAGAAGAGCAGACGGAAACAAGCCTTCTGGACGCTGCTGCATTTGAGCAGACGATAAACGGAAAGAAAACCAACTTGTACTGGATCGAGAATAAAGACATCAAAGTGGCCTTTACCAACTACGGCGGCCGCATCGTAGGGCTTTGGGTGCCTGATCAGGAGGGCGCGATGACCGACGTGGTCGTAGGTATGGCCGGGGTGCAAGCTTTTGCTGATGCAAGCGAACCGTATTTCGGGGCGACCATTGGGCGCGTGGGCAACCGTATCGCCAATGGTAAATTCACCCTAGACGGTAAAGAATATCAAGTACCTACTAATAATGGCGACAATGCTTTACACGGGGGTGATCAAGGGTTTCAGTATAAGGTATGGGACGCGCGTAAACCTAATGCGCAGACGTTAATTCTTACGTATCGCTCTCCCGATATGGAAATGGGCTTTCCGGGGAATGTAGACGTAAAGGTGACCTATAGCGTGACGGCAGACCGCGAACTCAAAATGGAATATGAGGCGACTACCGATCAAAAAACGGTAGTGAACCTTACCAATCACGCCTTTTTTAACCTGAATGGCGAAGGCAGCGGGAGCATCCTAGACCACAGCCTCGTGATTCACGCCGATCAATATACCCCCGTAGATAGCGGGCTCATCCCTACCGGGACATTAGATTCGGTGGCGGGAACACCTTTTGATTTTACCCAGGCGCATACTATTGGCGAGCGTATAGCAACAGCAAATGAGCAACTTACCTTTGGTAAGGGTTATGATCACAATTATGTACTAAAAGAAGCTTCAGGAACACTCAAACCGGCAGCAAAGATCAGTGGCGACCAAAGCGGGATCGTAATGGAAGTCTTTACCGAAGAGCCCGGCCTGCAGTTTTATAGCGGGAATTTTATGGAAAGTAAAAATACTTTTAAAACCGGTGCTAAAGACGACTTTAGAACCGCATTTGCGTTAGAGACTCAGCATTTTCCTGATGCGCCTAATCAACCGGAATTTCCAAGTATTGTCTTGGAACCCAATGAAACCTATGCGACGACTTCGGTCTATAAATTTTCAGTAAAAGGATCGTAGTACTAAACCATACACACGCCCGGCGTGTAACAATAATTATTCGTGTGTGTTTAAGAGGGATAAACAATTGGGGCGGCCGCAACCTTCACAGCAGCCGCCCCATCACCAGAAACTGTTTATCTTCACCGGAGAACCCTTTCAGCAATGAAAGGGTTTTTTGTTACTTAGGTTACGCAAAAAATCTACGAGAGTTGCTACTTTTGAGCCTATGAGCACACGTCTAAAACGCATTTTACGCTATGCCTTGTTTGTGGGTATTCTGGTCTTGGTTTATACCCAAGGATGGCACATACCTGTGGTGACCACGTTGCAACGCGGCATTCTAAAAACGGGTATTATGAATCCGCAGCTTAAGGAAGTACCGGATACTAACGGAAAAACCCGCGTAAAAGGCACTAAAAGTGAGGCTGTAGTACCGGGCGACCTTGCAGACCTTAATGTGCAGTTCTTTGACGAGAACGACCAACTCGTTTCACTAAAAGATATGCCGAAGCAACCCTATTTTATTAACTTTTGGGCTACGTGGTGTCCGCCTTGCGTTGCCGAAATGCCGGGCATCGCCAAGCTGTATGCTGATACCAAAGACGAAGTGAACTTTGTGCTGGTCTCTTTTGATACCGATTTTGAAAAGGCAAAAGCCTTTAAAGCAAAAAAAGGTTTTGATTTTCCTATCTACCGCATCGCCTACGACCTGCCGGAAATGTACAACACCGGCAGCCTCCCCACCACCATCCTGATCAATGCCCAAGGCCAACTGGCACTCACCCATATGGGTATGGCTGATTATGATACCGAAGAATTTAGGGAATATCTGGAGGAGTTGAAGTAAGGATTTGCAGTAAATCCTTAGAAATACGAAAGTAGAAATACAAAATACAATGTTCCCGCGCTCTGCCTGTCCACAACGTTTCCGCGCGATTGCATCGCGTGTTCGTTAGATCTCAACTCGAAGATTTTTTTGAAGCAAACTCTTGAAGCAGGCAGTCATTTTGACCATCGGGAGAAATTGCACTCTCCATTAATTTCTTAACCTTTTTCCTCATCCCCTAATTGCATTAATGTAGATTGAGTGATAGTAACTTTAAATCATAAGCAGTTGGCAGTAGCAGTCTGCAGTTTGCGGTGGATAGACGGGAGACAAAAGAGAAGAGAACAAAGAGTAAAGACAGCATCAAATACGAAAGTAGAAATTGGAAATACAAAATACGCTTCGCCCTGTCACTTCGAGTGATGCTTAAGCACCTTAGCGCGAAAGGATTGTATCGAGAAGTTTTCGAAACAGCAATAAGGGTAACTATAAACTCACTGACTTCAAAGACTTCTCGATACAACTGAATCCCTGCTACCGCTGGTATTCAGTCACTCGAAGTGACAGTCTTCATACCCGAAGGGTTACACGAATTCCCTTGTTTTCGCGCTGCCTGTCCCAATGCATATAGGGAATTGCATCGCGTGTTGCTTAAACTTAAACTAATAGGTTTTTCTTTTGAGGTCGAATACTAGCACCCTTCCTTCGAAGGAAGGGTTGGGGATGGATGTTTTCAAACGAAATCTTAACATCCCTCTAAATCTCCCTTCTTCCGATAGTTATCGGAAGGGAGACTTGGCTTTATGATAGATGTTGAAACAGACAGTCATTTCGACCATTGAGAGAAATGCATCTTTGATCCCTCATCCCCGGCCCTTCACCTCCCGAAGCTTCGGGAGAGAAGAGAGTAAGCTTGTTATGTAATCTTCCCGATAGCTATCGGGACTCCTCGAGATGACTAGGTGTATTCACACCCGAAGGGTTAAACGTATCTTAAATTCCCTCGCTTCAGAATAGCTGCGAGAAGCTCCGAAGGACAGGAGCGATAGCGACGCGGAGCTGACAAGGCGGTTTTTGCCTAATAAGGCAAAAAATTCCTAAGCGAGGGGGTCTTTTCTTTTGTTACTTTTCTTTGGGCAAGACAAACCGAGGATACGAGGTTCACGAGCCCCCATGAAATAAACATTACGTGAGTAAAGAAAAGTAAGAAGGCTAACCCTTTATCATTATACCTCAAATTTTAGCACCCTATTAAGAAAGTTTCGCTGCACCTTTGCGTCTATAAAACCAGCGAAGTACAACTTTCGTATATTTTATAGTGTTATGAAAAACAGAATCATTCTTTCCGCATTACTGGCCGCAACGATCGCTTTGAGCTTGTTGTTTAACGGCTGTGCTGATGCGACGAAATCTAACGATACCGCACAGACTACTAATGCTGTTGCGCTCAACACCACGGGCACTGCCGAAGAAGCTGCAGTTCCTGCCGAAACACCGGTGCCTCAAGACCGTGCTGCTGCCTATTTTGCCAGCGGATGCTTTTGGTGTGTCGAAGCGGTTTATGAAAGTGTAAAAGGTGTAGACGAAGCCGTTTCGGGCTACGCAGGAGGGCATACCAAAAACCCAACCTACGAAGACAGCAACACCGGCCGTACCGGGCACGCCGAATCGGTTAAGGTGATCTATGATCCTAGTGTGGTCAGCTTTAGCCAACTCGTAGATGTGTATTTTGGTTCACAAAATCCAACGCAGGTAAACGGTCAGGGACCGGACCAAGGTTCGCAATACCGCTCGATCATCTTTTATCAGAATGATGCCGAAAAAGAGATCATCGAACAAAAGAAAGCCGCTTTAGCCAAAGAATTAGGCGAACCGGTAGCTGCTGAGGTCAAGCCTTTTGAGAAGTTCTGGATCGCGGAAGCTTATCACCAAAACTACGAGGTGCAGCATCCGGAAAACCCGTATATCCAAAACGTGTCGATACCCCGTTTAAACCGATTTAAAGCAAAGTTCCCCGAACTTTTAAAAGTTAACAGCCACTAGGCTGAACTATGAAGAAGAAAAAGAAAACCCAAGCCCTTTCAACACTGAGAGGGCTTTTTTATTGGCACCGCCAAAGGGTTTAATACTCCGAGGCTTATGTCGAATTTAAAAATTCGTTTCCAACCAACGCCTCATAGGTCTGCCCTGAGGTAGTGTAATGGCACCGCCAGACAGGCGCAAGCCGAGTCCTCCAAGAGCCTACAAAGCTTAAGACGATCAACACTTCCTTCTTCTTTATGTAGTAGCTTTGTGGCACCCTAACGTCAATACACCCTTTATTCATGCATTTACGCGACGCTTCACCCCAACGTAAAAAGATCGCTACGATACTTACCTTTTTATCGATTCCGCTTTCGGGCTTTATGACCGACATCTACCTGCCGTCGTTTCCATCGATGGCACGCAACCTCAGCGTTTCAGAACAGAGCATTCAGTTGACGCTCACCTGTTTTTTTCTGAGTTACGGGTTCTCCCAATTGTTTGTAGGCCCCGTTGCCGACAGTGTAGGCCGCCGTAAACCTATGCTGATCTCTCTGGCGGTGCTATTGTTAAGCAGCCTCGCCGTGACCTTTACCGGCGAAGTGCTCGTGATCAGTCTGCTGCGTATCGTACAAGGGATCGCCACCGCCTTTATTGTGGTCGCCAAACGCGCCTATTTTGTTGACCTCTTTGACGATGAACAACGCAAACACTACCTCAGCTACTTTACCATCGTCTGGAGCTGCGGACCCATCATCGCGCCTTTTTTAGGGGGTTTTCTCGAAGAGCATCTGGGCTGGCAGTCTAACTTTTACTTCCTGGCGATCTATGCGGCGATCCTGTTTGTAGGCGAACTCGTATTCAGCGGGGAGACCATACGGAACTATAAGAAATTCAACCTCAAGAAAACCGGCTTGCTGTATCTGGCAATGCTGAAGAACCCCGGCTTTATCTTAGGTATCGGGGTGCTGGGCTGTGCCTATTCGGTGGTGATGGTGTTCAACATCGCAGGGCCGTTTGTGGTAGAACAGCATTTTAACTACAACGCCGTGATCATTGGGTATTGCACCCTCGTGTTGGGCTTTGCCTGGATGATCGGTGGAATTCTAAGCAAACGCTTTACACCGGTGAACTTTACTAAAAAGATCCGTCTGGTCTCGCTGACGCAACTTGTATTGATAGGTCTCTTTATCGGCTTAGGAAGTATGATAGACAACCTGATACTGCTCGTAGGTTTTGCCTTTATCGTGCACATCTGCTCCGGGTTTTTGTTTACCAACTACTTTACGCAGAATATGGTATTCTTTCCCGGAAACGCAGGCATCGCCGGCGGTCTCATGGGCGGGCTCCTGTACATCATTACCTCGATGGGTAGTTTTGTGATCTCCCACTCCGGAAGCATCACCAACACCTTAGATATGGCCTTCCGCTACCTGCTCATCGCCGCTCCACTGGCCGTAGTGATCTTCTTTTCGCTACGCTACTTTAAAAAACGCGACCTAAGGAAACGCCAAAGCGTGTTGAAGGTTCAGGGGTAATACGGTTTTTGGTTTTCTGTTTGATGTTTTCTGTTGAACCTGTCACATCGAGTGTGTCACACTGAGCGCATCCCGATAGCTATCGGGAGAGATGCTGGCTAAAATTCAAAAGCTAAAATTCAAACTTGAAAGCAAACAAAAACAAAAAACTCCCCTCCTTACGGAGGAGGGGTGGCGTTTGCTTAAAAGCCTAAAGGCGTTAAGCGAATGACGGGGTGGTGCCACAGGCTATGCTCAATTCAAAATTCAAAGCCTAAAATTCAATATTAAAACTACAGCCTAATGTAAACGTCATGCTGTCCCGATACCCATCGGGATCGTTTCAGCATCTCATAAACCTGCTCGCAAAACGCTTCTTGTGAGACCCTGAGTCAAGCTCAGGATGACGGGTGCTATGTCACATCGAGCGCAGTCGAGATGCTATCCTAAATTCAAGGTTCAAAGTCTAAATTTCAATATTAAAGACTACTGTCTAAAGTTAAGGTCATGCTGGACGTGTTTCAGCATCCCATAAACCTACTCTACAGCATAAGGAATCATCAATACTAAATAACACAGGTTGTCATCGAGCGCAGTCGAGATGAAGTCGAGATACTATCGCGAGATATGCAAAAACGCCTACTCCTGTTTGTGCAGCTCCAGGTTATGCGCTGAAAAGACCAGGTGATCGTCTTCGACACGTATTACCCCTAAGAAGGTTTTGCTATGCTGCGGGTCTTCCTCATAGCTTAGCATAAGATCGAATTTAAAGTTGACCGGGCCGACTGCTTTTTTCTTTCCGGTGTTCCAGGTACCGCTGTGCTCGTGCCTGCCCGTTGCATCCACCAGATGAATGGTTGCTTGATTATTGGCTAAAAGATCTACTCCGGTAATACCCGTCCATTCATCTTGATGCTGGGGAATCTCCGTTTCCCAACTGCCCATCAGTTCGCCCTGCGTGTAGGGATAGCGGTCGACTTCCTTAACTTCTAAGCAACTGGTCAAAAGAACCAAAACGCCTAACAACAGGCTTACGCTTTTAAAGCTAAAACGATACATAAATTTGTTTTTGATTGATGCACTTTTAAACCACTAAAAGCCTAGGAATCAAAGGGAAAAATAGACTTTTTATTTTGTATTTAAAGATAGCCCTAAAGCCTGTATTGGGCACTGGCTAGTGACTTACGCCAGTGTTCCTTATTCTTTAATTACACCATACCAGTTAATAGCATGCTCATCATCTATTTCCTCAGTTGACTTTTTTGAGAGTTAAATATATAGGATTAAACCAAAGGTTTTAAAAATCTTGAAATTGTTTTTGCCTTATGGTCTCCCCAGGGCATTAATCGCTTTTTAGGATAACTTACATATAGAAAACGCTTAGCCCTAGTAAAAGCAACATAAGTATTATTCTTTTCTTGTTGTAATTCTTCACCCCCCTTATTTACAGCTCTAAAATCAGGAAATGTCCCATCGTCCATTCCAATTAAGAATACAATCTCACTTTCTTGTCCTTTCATTGTGTGAACTGTGCTTAAACAAATTCCAGTTTCTTTATTTGTGGAATTGTTTGTTAAACCAAGAGCTAATGCTGACTTAAATCCATCCAATGATGGTTTAAGGTTTTGCTTCTTATATTGCACTAGGTGATTCTCTAAGTCATTTAATTCATCAAGTGTTAATTTTTTTTCATCATCTTCTAAATCAGAGTTATTAAAAATAGATTTCAGTTCATTAATCTTTATGTGAAAATTGTCAATTGATGCGTTATCTAACAAGCATTTAATATCAGAAGCAATCGGAAGTTTTGAGGATTTTAATTCTTCTGAACTATTTATATCGCCTACTTTTAACATGTCCTCTAAACGTTTCTGGTGTAATTTGTCCAAAGGATTAATTTTTACTCTAAAAAACAAATCAAATGCCTTCATAGAGGCTGAACTAAATTTTATGCTAGCGTTGCCTGACTTATAGTAGAATGGTATGCTTTCAGCTCTAAGTTCTTCTTCAACTTGTGTGAAAACATACTTGTTTCTGCCTAGTATTGAAATTTTATCGAAAGTGATATCTCCTTCAATATCCTTATGTGTTGTTGCCTTAAGTAGCTTTTTGATAGTTCCAACCACAAATTGTGCTTCATCATTTTCAGAGGAAGCTTCGTATATTTCAAATACTCCTGGAATAACAAAATTTACAACTTCTACCTCAAGATTCATTAAGACATTTGATGCTTCAATTACAGATTTTGAACACCTATAATTCTCATCAAGCGTAATTTTATTCGCTGCAAAATCGCTAACAAAATCCTCTTCCATAAATGAAGCCGCAGAACCGTTAAAGCCATAAATTGCTTGATTAGGATCTCCCACCATCATAATGCTTTTAAAGGTATTTCCACAAAGTGATTTTAAAAGATAATACTGCAATTTGTTTAAATCCTGACATTCGTCAATACAGATGTAGGAGTATGATTTCCGATAAAGGTTAGCGACTGATTCGTTGTTTGTAAATAATTCATATACCAACCGAATTATGTCATCAAAATCAATTGCGTTGTTTGATTTCAATATATCTTGATAAGTTTCATATAAATATTCATACTCATTATTCTCTGAACCCTCTGCTAGTTCCTCAGCTGTTAATACTTCTCTTTTTACCGTTGAAATAAATTGCAAAGCATTATAAGTATATTGATTCTTTTTCTTTGGTTCTAAGTCATTGTAAATGGAATCAAAATAAGGTACAGACTTAATTGCCTGTTTTATTAATTCAATCCGGTCAGCATCATCCTCGAAAATATGAGGCATTTTGCTATAACCTAAAAGCTTAAACCTGAGTTCGAGTATGGATTGACAGAAGCTGTGAAATGTGCCAACGAAAACATTCTTTTTTATTCTGTCGCTTGTCCCGAGTCGCTCTCTGATTTCAGCAGCAGCTTTATTTGTAAATGTTATGGCTAAAATTTTTCCATTGGGAGATTCAGAAAGGCGTTTTATTCTTTCTGTAAGTACTCTGGTTTTTCCGCTGCCTGCGCTGGCTAAAATAAGAAACGCTCCTTCATTTAGTCCTACAATTTCTTGTTGCTTCGGCGATAAATTAATTTGCTGCATTCTCAGTAGGATTTATTATTAAATTAACTTTATCAAATAGCTCAACAATCTTTGGGGGCAAAGGCTTGTCAGATTTATATAACTCATATCCAATTACTGGAGCAAATTGGGTTTTTAAGCTTGTAACAAGATTATAATAATCGGCTTCTGGAATTTGGTCGAGTTCTGCTTTCTTAGCTTCTTTATGGTGCTCATTTGCACATTCGGATAAAATTAAATGGTAATAAGCTTTCTTTACTTCCTCAATGTAGCCATTATCACAAAGCTCCTTTTCAAAGTCGTTTCCTGTATTTAGAAAAACAACTTTGTTAATGTCATTTAGTTTAGATTTTGCTATTTGATTAGTTACTATTGCATTTGCCTCTGCTTCATTGTCACTAAAAATCAAATACGGAACATTAAAAGCCTCAAAGAATCTTATGAATGGAAGATAGTTTCCCGAGCCCCCAACACCTATAAAGTCAACACCTAGCTCAATTGGGTTTTTGTTTAGATGTCGTTTAATTGTAATTGGGAGAGCTTGTTCTTCTGTTTCTCCTTCAAAGAGAATGACGAGCTTTGAAAAAAAGAGCTCACCGCGAGTATTTATCACTTGACGATAAATTTTTCGTATATCTTCACTTTCAAAGTCTGATTCCAAAAATTTACCTATTGAGATATTTGATGTAATTTTATTAATACTTCGAACTTCTTTCAATTTTGCGCTACCTGCAATATAACTTGAATGAGTGGCGATTATTCTCTGACCAACTATATTCTTAATTTGTGAGTATAGTTTCTTTTGAGCGTTGGGATGTAAATGAGATTCAGGTTCCTCTATCGCGATAATTGGATAATAAGCCACTTGACTACTTTCAGCCAAACTTTGGTTTTGTAAAATAAAAGCCTTCAATATTAAAAGTGACGACCAACTGCGAGTTCCCATGCCATGGTATTCCATTGAAAACTGAGAGTAGTTGATTTTTACCCCTTTATTCAAGTCTCTTATCTTTTTTGTGAATGGAGTAATATCTACCGTGTTTTGTGGGTTGTCCATAGCAGTATCTAATTCTTCCAAAGTTGAATGAAGGTTTGTTAGTATTTCACTCCTGTCAATCGTCTCTTTATTAAGATCTTTAATAAGATTTTCTATTAGTTCTTTATCAGCTTGATCGTACGCAATTGATGATAAAATTTTACCTAAAAATGATGTCTTGCTTTTTAAGTCATCTAAAATATCTCTGTTGGCATCTAAATAGAAAAATGGTATTTCATCGAAATAGAAACTTAATTCATTTTCATATTCTTTTTGGTGCCAAAATCCCTCTGTTTCATCTTGGAAGTCTCCCCACTCATCAATTACATACTGTTTTTTCTTGTAGGTTTTTCTTATAAGGTTTTCTTTAATAACTGTTCTAAAAGCAAGAAACTGATTACCATCGGCATCAAAACTTATTCTTTCTGTCGTAAAAACTGTCGCCCATTTATCTTCGAATTCTGAAACAGGATTACCTTCGGCATCAATGCTTGTAAATAAGATATCAATAATTATTTTATCTCTTATTACCACATCTGAGAAATGAAAATCATCATCAGTGATTTGAAGGGTATTTGATAATGCTAATTGTAACGACTTTAAGAGAGTAGTTTTACCTGCATTATTAGTACCTACAAGTACCGTAGTTGGCTCGAAATCAATTTCAAGATTATCCAAACCTCTAAATCCATGAACCCGTAGTTGCTTTAATTGTATTCCCATATTTCTAATGTTCAGTTTTGAGTTGTTTCTTTTATTTTTTACTAATGTCAACTACTTTAAGGTAACAGACCTAAATAAACGTAGTTACGGGTTGATATATGTTAATATTCAGTTTAGTACTGACTCAGAAATAGTTAAATCCGCAATAATTGTGGTTATACTCGTTGTGCAACGTTATTTATTTTTTATAATATTTTTATAATCATTGTCAATTCTTTCCATTAATGTTTTTCCATGACAGTTTTTATAATTTTTATTCCCACCACAAATACATTTTGTCCTTAAATTTCCACCCCTGCTTATATAGAGTTCTAATTGCGATTTTAAATCCTCATATTCATAAATAATATTTCTAATATGAGACTCTATTTCTAATTCCCAATCGTTTTTTCGTTTTCCAAGAGAATAAAATTTACTCAAAGTTTCGCAGACTTTAATAAAGTGGTCTACAACTTTGTTTTTTGTAGTATTTACTCTGTAATTATCTATGATTTGACCTTTATATTCGAAATTATTGTCTGATACAAACATTATTTCTTCAAAATCAATTTCTCTTGGTGTAATATCAATTAATTCTTCATTCTCGTTTTCCCAAACTGCATGTCGTTCAGCTTCACATAATATATCCGTTTGGTAAATAACCCATCCGTAATGGACTTTTCCTCCGTCTAATTCTATTTTTTTATCAACATTTCCGAAACAATTTAAGGGTTCAGAATACTTTTCGATTTTTACTGGAACTTGTTCAGACTCAAATTCAGAGTCAATCTTTTCAAGAAGTTTCTCAACAAATTTGTTTTCTTCCTTCGGACTTATAATAATTGGTTCCAATAAAATCTTGAATTTTTGGGATTTGTAAATGTTGCTCAGCTATTTATATCACTAAAAAATATTTGTTAGCTCAAATTCCTGTCAGGATAAAAGCTTGGTTTTTAAATCTACCAAAACCCTTTCACTAAAACGTACGCAATCCCGTAAATACTTGTAGTTAATACATATAAAGGGGAAAAACACCCCTACTTTTTAAACCATCCTTCCTAAATAGGTAGAGTAGGCATAATCGGTTTCCGTAGCAGTGCTAAAGGTGGTATAGACTTCCAAAGGCAGTGTGCTTAGGGCTTCGGGGAGTTCGAGGGTATGTGTTCCTGCCGCCCGGGTGGTGCAGGCTTTGTAAAACACGAAGTCTTCGGTATCGGGAGCATACAGCAAGACGCTAAGCAAATCGCCGGATTCGGCAAAAGGCTGTTGGGTGGTTTCCTGCCAGTGCAACACCACCTGCTGTGCATCGCGCGACTGCGACACCGGCACATACGCCCGTACCCGCCCCGTACTGATCAATACCTTCTCATAGGCGATACGCCAGGCGTCCTGCTCTTGTACAATCACCTGCGCCATATAATAACTGCGCACCGCATCCCGCGCATTGTCCTTCCCAAGGAAGTCGGTATAACATTCCTTCAAAATGGGATAGAGCAACCCGGTAAAATGTTTCATGAGTGCGAACTTGTTCCGGGTTTGTTGTTGTTTAGGACTTGCGGGAGCTTTGCTGGGTGTGGGTTTGCTGCGTACAATACCTTTACCGTCATTTCCTTTTACAAACACCACCGGCCCTACCGCTCCGCTTATCATGCCGATTTGATCTTCAATAAACTGTCCCATAGCTTTAAGTTATTTAACTGGTTATCAATATTCTAAAGTACTTTTTACCCGGCTCATCTCCTAGTTTTCAAAGGAGTTTCTTCGGTCTTTGTACATAGTTTGTCCATTGTTTCTCCATTCATCCTCCATAAACACTGGGGTTTAATGGTAAAACAATGGAGGATCTATGAATGATCTATGGTTAAAGTGTGAAGGAGTTAAGACGGATTCTCTTTTTTTTATAAAGGTATTTTTTTAGGACTTAGTGAAGGGATTAATGCTTTTGCATACTTAATGGCGTTATGTTCTTTTTTAGCTCGTGCTCACTCCTATTTTCCGGGAACTCGTGAACCTCGCACCTCGGTTTGCATCGCCCAAAAAAGAACCAAAAAAGTCTAGGCTTATTTTTACATCTTTGAAAACTACGCAAACGCCTTTGCCTGCGGATGGCAAACCGCTGCGCCTGTGCATTCCTCTCGTTACACTCGTCGGATGCAAGCTCCACTGCCCACCGCTGCGACGCCCGCTTGTTTTACTACAGATCTAAAAAGTAGGCCGGTACTTACGTCAAAATAGACGTTAGATTTTAGAAATGAGACTTGAGAAAAAGTACTCATACCCGAAGGGTTTGGTTTCTTTTTCTTCAGTATAGGAAGAAGGCTCCGTCAAAAATTTTTGAAGCCTTGGAAAAAATTTAGGAGCCTTCTTGCGGTTTTTGCAATAGCAAAAAATACCTAAGAAAAAGGGTCTTTTCTTTTGGTTCGTTTTCTTTGGACAAGCAAAGAAAATGAACAAACACGAGTCAAAACGAGATTATACAATGCTCTACTCCGTTCAAAGCGGTCATAAGAAAAATTTTTAAGTTTAAAATTTAACCCGCACGCGATGCAATTCCCTATAAACATTGGGACAAGCAGCGCGCGATGCAATCGCGCGAGAACATTGTGGCAAGACAGCTCGGAAACAATGCGATGGCTTCTCTCCCGAAGCTTCGGGAGAAGGGTCGGGAATGAGAGCAACAGGATGTGATTTCTCCCGATGGTCGAAATGACTGTATGCTTCAACACCCATCAATAAAGCCAAGTCTCCCTTTGAAGGGAGATTTAGAGGGATGTTAAGTTTAGTCTGAAAACATCCATCTCCACCCCTTCCTTCGTAGGAAGGGCGCTAATATTCGAACTCAAAAGAAAAACCTTCAAGTTTTAAATTTAACCCACACGCGATACCATTCCCTATAAACATTAGGACAGGCAGCGCGGGAACAATGTCGTGCTGAACTTGTTTCAGCATCTCATCTAGTGAGACTTCTCGATACAATCCTTTCGCGCTCCGGCACTCAAGCATCACTCGAAGTGACAGAGCGTTGTACTTCGTATTTTGTACTTCTTACTTTGTACTTTCGTAGTTCACGCTGTCTTTACTCTTTATTCTATTCTCTTTTGTCTCCCGTCTATCAGCTCTAGTCTAATAGCTCAAAACGCACATCATCAACCCAAGCCTCCGCACCGGCAGCTCCTTTGACATAGATCCCAACAGTGACGCTGCCGTTAACTACGGCGACTTCGTCTATGGTGATGGTGGTCCATTCAGGGTTTGAAGTGTTGAAGGACGTTTTAAACGTTTGTGTGTCGCTTTGGGCGTAAAGGTTTAGTTCTTCAAAGCCGGTGGTGTTTTTGATGGTGGCGGAAAGGCGATACTTTCCGTTAGGTAAGTTTACATAGGGTGTGCTGCTTAGCTCTTGCGTAATGCGGCGTTCAAAAGGGACTTGATCGCTGATGTGCAAACTCTTTTCCCCAATCACATGCTGACGGTCTTTTTGGGTGTTGAAGTGATTCAGTACGGGTGAAGTAGCTTCGGTGGTGGAAATGGGGTTCCCTTGCAGAATCTCGGTATGCCAACCTAACAGCTGTTCCTGCACGGGTTTGTTGTTGCTAGGAATGTGGCGGCGGTCGGCTTCAAAACTTGGGTTCTTGATGTAATTGTTATCTGCTGCGACACTCCAAGTTCCGGTGGTTTCGTTGAGTTTCCAACTGTGTAACGAATTGAAATACGGCGTTTCCCCATCAAACGACAAGGGCACCCACTGGTTGTACCCCAGTCCGTTACCTGCGAACTCCGCCCAGCGGTCTCCGCAAAAGAGTACCGTTTCTTGTTCGCTTCCGCGCACAGTATAAAAAAATCCGGTTTGCGAAACATGGGCATAGTCTTGTTCGCTACCCGGCATCACCTGCATCTCATTTGTCGGTTTATACGGACCATAAATATCATCGGCTACGAGGTAATAGGCAAAAGAACCATCCCAACCGTAGATGTTGGAAGCCGCCATATAATACTTGTCGTTGTATTTAAACATACAATTGCCCTCGCGGCTCGCACCTCTAAAGATCTCGTGCACTTCAAGCAAATCTACCTTGCCGTCGCGTACGCCGATCTCGGAAATATAGATCTTATTACGCCCTTGCCCATACGAATAAACCAGATAGGAAACCCCGGTGTCGGGATCCGTAAAGACCGTCTGATCCCCTGTATTGGGCGTCCCAATACGCGAGGTCATATCAATATGTCTGTGTACTTTAAAATCTCCTAAAGGCGAATCGGCCAATGCGATCATTACATTTTTTCCATGTTGGATGAGCAAGGCATACTGCTCAAGTGCTTCGATATACGCCACGCCCATACGTCCCAACCACGTAGGGTTTTCTTCAAAGTTCACGGCCTCTTTAGTGAGCACGTGTTTTTCAAAGGTCCAGTTCACCAGATCGGTCGAAGTATAACAAGTCACGCCTTCAAAGTGGTTGCGCTCCAACGTCACGGAAGGGTCGTTTCGATAGGTTTCGGCTTCTTGATAATGCACCCCATACCAGTAGTATTTGGGGGTTCCGCTTTGCGGATCGGTAAACTGAAAGATGCCTCCGCCCTGCGAATAGATGGGTTCCCCGTCTACAGTATTCCAAAAACGGTCATTGGTGATCTTATGTTCCTGCGCCCGGGTGGTACAGGAAAGAACAGAGAAAGCTAAAAGCAATGCAAGGCTAAAGGGTTTCATAGGCTACAGATAAAGCAACAAAATACAAGAATGCCCAAGGCTCTTTATCCTGTGCTTGCCTGTTTTTTTCTTTGCTTGTGTGATTTTTTATTTCACGGGAGCTCGTGAACCTCGTATCCTCGGTTTGTCTTGTCCAAAGAAATCCTTCGACTATCGCTCAGGACAAGCTCAACAAAAGAAAAGACCCTCTCGTTTTCAGGTATGAAGCCTGTCACTTCGAGTGACTGAATACCAGCGATAGCAGGGATTCAGTTGTATCGAGAAGTCTTTGAAGTCAGTGCGTTTATAGTTACCCTTATTGCTGTTTCGAAAACTTCTCGATACAATCCTTTCGCACTAGGGTGCTCAAGAATCACTCGAAGTGACATTGCGCATCAAATGACTATGGAAGTAAGTAATGACATACTTTTTACATCTGTAGTAAAGCAAGTAAATGCCGCAGCGGTGGGCAGTGAAGCCCTGCATCCGACGAGTGCAACGAGAGGAATGCATAAGCGCAGCGGTTTGCTATCCGCAGAATAAGGGATTTGCGTAGTTTTCAAGGATGTAAAAATAAGCCTAGTCCCGATAGCTATCGGGATTGGTTCGTTTTTTCATCGATGGAAACCGAGGCACGAGGTTCACGAGTTCACGGGAAATAGGAACAAGCACGAGTTAAAAAATGAACAGAAACAACAATTGAAAATTTAGTCATACTATTTGACCTCAAAAGAAAAATGGGTACTTAGACTTTTATCCAGTACAAACAGGCGTCACTATTTTTGACTTGCCCTTTTCCCTAAAGTTTTACTTCATTGGCTTTAAGCACCCGTAACAGGTTTCCGCCTAGTATTTTATGAATATCCTCTTGGCTGTAGCCTTTTTCCACCAAAGCTTTGGTGATCAAAGGATAGCCGATAACATCATCCAACTGTTGCGGTGGAAACGAGATGCCGTCAAAGTCTGAACCGATGCCCACATAATCAACACCTACCAGATCAACGATGTAGTAGATATGCTGCATCAACACCTCAAAAGGTGCACGTAAGGCTTCGGCTTCTTGTGGAAACTGTCTGTATAAGGCTGCTTTTACCGCATAGTCGTTAAGACCTGCAGCCACTAAAGAATTTTGTTTATCCTGATGCTTGAGCATAAAAGCCTCGTGCTTGCGGGTAAACGTACTGTCTATAAATGCCGAATAAAAGTTTACTTGAACTACCCCGTTATTCTTGGCAATCGCTTTTAGCTGCTCGTCATTAAGATTACGGGGATGCGTATGCAGTGCCAGCGCCGAACTGTGCGAGGCGATCACCGGCTTGGTGGTCTCCTCCATCACATCCCAAAAGGTTTGTACCCCAATATGCGAAACATCG
Organism: Leeuwenhoekiella palythoae; assembly: GCF_900130045.1. Taxonomy (GTDB): domain Bacteria; phylum Bacteroidota; class Bacteroidia; order Flavobacteriales; family Flavobacteriaceae; genus Leeuwenhoekiella; species Leeuwenhoekiella palythoae. Next base: position 616,268 of record NZ_FQXT01000002.1, on the reverse strand, counting down.
ACAAGCATACCTAAGCGGTTCATACTCTGCACCACTTCCTTCCCAAATGCGGTGAGTCCTTTTTTACCCTCGCTGTTTCGAGCTCCTTCTATCTCCCACTCATCGGTCGCGCTGGTCGCCCAAGCGGTGGAGTTGTTCCAAGTAAGGGTCATATAACGTACTCCTCTGGCAAATAAACTATCTAATTTGTCAAGGCTGTTTTCGATATGATGTCCGCCCTCAACTCCGATCAATGCGGCCAGTTTCTGCTGGGCTACTGCTTCTTGTATCGTTGCCGTATTGGTCGCCTTGAGCATGGTATCTGGATTACGGGCGATCACGGCATCCAGACTATCAATCTGCCGATTGGCGTAGTCAAAGGGCGCCTCTAGCGTACCATCGCTCCACACCGAAAAGAATTGCGCGTCCAGACCACTGCCACGCATACGGCTTAGGTCGCTATGGGTGATTCCGGTGAGGTCGCTGTCGAGCATCAGGCTGTCTTCGACCATTTTGGTGAGCATATCATTATGCGTGTCTATAAACACGGCTGAGTCGTGAATTTGTTTATAATCCATTGTAGATTCGGGCTCTTGAGCAGTTTGTTTGCAGGCGACTACCGCCAGAAGCAGCACTAATAAATAACGCATTGGAGAAGGGTTTAGCGTAGTTGTTCCTTGTAAATTAGTGATTTTTAGAATGTAATCCGTAAGCTTTTAGGCTAAAGCTTGAATTATTTACGGCTTAATATATATACCCCGCTAGAATTTAGAATATCGTAATAGTTCTGGCGGTCTCTTACCAGAAAAGACGGTTACCGTTATCGCACCTTATAGAATTTGGCTGAGTAGTTTTACTTTAAGTTGAGCCGGTGTTAAGCGAAGGAGAGAAAACTCAAAATTTGTAGTTTTTTATGCTTTCTTCTTCGTTTATTTTCCAGTTCATACATTGAAAAGAGCCCCTAATTATGGTGTCATTAGGATTAAAACCAAATCCTTCCTGCACTATGATTTTAAATTCTCCATAAACTCTAGAAGCATTATGGTATTTGAATCGAGAAATTTTTATTTGATATTGATTAACCGTGTCTTTCTTAAAATCTTTACCATTATACTCCAACTCAGTAGAACGTGAAATAACGTTAGCTTTTAATACCGTACTGTCTTTAAGTTCAAAGTTGATGTATTTTAACTGTCCTTCGAAGCTTAAAGGATTGAGAGAAGGAGTATATAAGCCTTTTAGTTTATTATATCTATCGACGTGATCCTTGGGTAGGGTATTCAGTTTATTCTTTGTAGGTATGGCTGTTTTAATTTGAATTTTGATACTGTTGTTCTTTACATTGTTGTCACAACTGCATGCTGATGATAATGAATCAGAGACCTTTGAATTGCCTACTATTAAATCATTAAAATGACTTGGTTTAGTATAAAACGTGTCTATTTTTATATAGGTCGGAAATTTATCTCTAGGTTTCTTTTCTTCTTTCGATTTTTCAAATACTTCTTTTAGATTTTTATCTAGTTTTTTATCTGAATCATTACATCCAAGTAGCATTAAAGTCAATATGAAAAAAAAGATTTGTTTCATTGTTTAGTGTAACTATAATTAAAGGCCCGTACCCGGTCCCGATCTCCTTTAACAATAATAAACCAAGCCCAACCCGGTATTAGGAGCAGACCAAAGCATCCTGCAACAGCAAGGTTTGTGCTGTTTAAAAATGCATAATAACAGGCTACGCCGGCGATACCACTTCCTAGAGCAAAAATCAATCCTGCGGTAAGCAATAGCGCTTTGGAGCTTTTAGCATAGCGTTCGTTTACAAAAAAAGTGGTGTTCTTCCCGCAAGCCTTACACGTCTTCGAGTGGTACTTTCCTTCCCGCATCGCTAATGCTACGCGGGTTTCTACACTAATACGAAACTGAAGTTCATGTTTACAATGCTTACAAGCTCCGTATACCCTCATACTTCTTTGTTTTACTTCAAAAATAAGTCGTAAGCACTTAACGGCAAGCACTTAGTTAAAATTGGTTTTAGCCGGAATATAGCCGTACTTTTACCCTATTGAAACCAGACTATGGCAACACTCCCAGACTTGCGTCACGTTAACGTCACCCGCTACATCACGCCCTTGCGTGAAGGTGGTTCGCTCCCGGCTGTGGCTGATGCAGACGATGGCTTTAAATATGTGGTGAAATTTAGAGGTGCCGGGCACGGTCCCAAAGCTCTGATCGCCGAACTACTAGGCTGTGAAATCGCCAGGTTTCTCGGGTTTAAAGTACCCGAAGTGGTGTTTGCTGATCTGGATGAGGCCTTTGGTCGTACCGAAGGAGATGAAGAAATACAAGATCTGCTGAAGTTCTCTCAAGGGCTGAACATCGGACTCCATTTTTTATCGGGTGCGATCAACTTTGATCCGGTGGTGACGAGCGTAGACCCTCAACTGGCTTCTGAGATCGTATGGTTTGATGCCTTTATGACCAACATAGACCGCACGTTTCGCAATACCAATATGCTGATGTGGCATCGCGAGCTCTGGCTGATCGATCACGGCGCAACCCTTTATTTTCATCACAGTTTTACCAATTGGGAACAAAGTGCGGCGACGCCTTTTGCGATGATCAAAGATCACGTGTTGTTGCCTCAGGCTTCACAACTGGATGAAGCTAACATCAAACTGAAAGCCTTGCTTACCGACGACGTTTTGCAACATATGGTAAGCCTCATTCCCGATACTTGGCTCGACTGGGAAGGTTATGAGGAAAGTCCGAACGCCTTGCGACAGGTTTATTTTCAGTTTTTAAGCACCCGTTTAACCCACGCCGATTTATTCACTAAAACCGCTCAAGATGCACGACAAACACTTGTATGAATATGCGGTGATACGCCTGGTGCCTCAGGTAGAACGCGAGGAGTTTTTTAATGTAGGTGTGGTGCTCTATTGCAAACGCCCGCGGTTCATAGGGATGCGCTTTCAGCTAGATGCTAAAAAACTGGAAGCCTTTTGCCCTGAACTCGATGTGGAACAGGTGCAAAAAAACTTGGAAGCTTTTAAAGCGATCTGCGCCGGCGCTCAAAACGGCGGACCTATCGCTCAACTGGAACCTGCAGAGCGTTTCCGTTGGTTAACGGCGACTCGTAGTTCGGTGATTCAAACCTCCAAAACCCACCCGGGGTTTAGTGAAGATCTAGAAGCAACTTTGGAGTGTTTGTTTACGGAATTAGTGGTTTAATGATTCCAGGTTTAAAGTTTAAGATTCAAAATTGGGTGTTAGTAGTAATCGCCTAACGGCGATTTTAGTATTAGGTGGAACCTATCATGTTCTGTTCATTTTCTTTGCTTGTCCAAAGAAAACGAACCAAAAGAAAAGACACCCTCGCTTAGGAATTTTTTGCCTTATCAGGCAAAAACCGCCTTGTCAGCTCCGCGTCGCTATCGCTCCTGTCCTTCGGAGCTTCCTGCAGCTATTCTGAACCGAAGGAATTATGATTTCGTTAAACCCTTCGGGTATGAATATGTCTAGTCATCTCGACGATAGGAGAGATCACACAAGCTGCTATCCCCTTCTCTCTCAATAGCTGCCCAAGTATGCTCAAAGTGACAGCGCATTGCGTATTTTGTATGTCCAATTTCTACTTTTCTATTTAAACAGTCTTTGCTCTATTCTCTATATTCTATAGTCTTAGTCTTCAAACAACAACGGCACAAACTCACTTAAATACACCCTCCAGTTTCTCCAGATGTGTCCGCCTTCAGACTCTGTGTATTCATACGGCATATCCATCTTGTCGAGCATGGCACGGTATTCTTCATTGGCTTCGTAAAGGAAATCGGTTTTCCCTATAGCGATCCAGTAGAGCTGGTAGCCATTGTCTTTCTGGGTTTCTAAAGTCTCCTCAAAGTTATCGTAAACACCTGCTCCGCTTTTGTCCTCGCGTGCCATAATCGCTGCCGAGAACAGCCCTACATAGTCAAAGGTATTGGGATAATACCGTGAAATGTGCAAACTGTGATAGCCTCCCATAGAAAGACCGGCGATCGCGCGGTGAGCTTTATCGGCTTTTATACGGTAATTGCTTTCTACAAAGCTGATGATATCTTTAAACTGGGCTTCATATTTGCCATTCATCGTTTCCGGCGTCATAAACTGCGGGGTGTAGTAACCGTCACTTCCGGCTCCCGGAGCAGCATCCTGACCTACGTTCCCGTTGGGCATCACAACGATCATCGGTTCGGCTTTGCCTTGTGCAATGAGGTTGTCCATAATCTGCGCCGTACGGCCTAGCGACAACCAGGCTTCTTCATCTCCACCTGCACCGTGTAGTAAATACAGTACAGGATATTCAGCTGTAGAAGACTCATAGCCCGGTGGCGTATAGATCGATATTTTACGGTCAAAGCCCAAGGTTTTAGCATCATACCAGCGGCTCGCTACAGTACCATGAGGCACGTCTTGCACACGATACAGATCAGCTTGCTTCCCCGAAACAATAAAAATATTAGTTACCGATGCCACATCACGTATCAAAAACGGGTTGGCCGGATCTGTAGTTTTAAATCCGTCTACGATAAACGCATAGCTGTAGAGTTCGGGTGCTAGGACTGAAGTCGTAAACGACCACACTCCTTCTTCGTTCTTGGTAAGCAACGCTTTTCCCGGTCCGTCTACTTTTCCCATTGGAGTATCGACCTTAACCGAAGGTAAAAAATCGCCGGTAACCTGTACCGTATCGGCTTGAGGCGCTGATAATCGAAACGTCACCGTTTTATCGTCGTTCACCTGAGGCGAACTCACTTGCTGTCCGCTAAATAAGGCTTCCTGGGCTTGCACCAGACCTGTAAGACACAAGAGTGCAACAACTATATATTTTTTCATAAGGCTTTAAAAATGGGTTATCTCTCAAATTTAGGTATTCAAATGGATTTTTTGATTTGTTTTTAAACGCAATAGCATTAAAGATAATTTGATTTATTTCTTTTCCCTCATCCCCTAGCATTAGAGCTTGTAAAGCAACTATCGTATATTTGATAATATTTACTTCAAATCATGTTTATTCATTTTCTTTGCTAGTACTAATTCGACTACCACATTACATAGCACAACAGGTGCATTCCGCTCCCTGCGGTCGTCGGATGCAGAAAAGAAAAGACCCCCTCGCTTAGGAATTTTTTGCCTTATCAGGCAAAAACCGCTTTGTCAGCTCCGCATCGCTATCGCTCCTGTCCTTCGGAGCTTCCTAAAGCTATTCTGAAGCGAGGGAAGTTTAATTCCGTTTAACCTTTCAGGTATGAAAATTTCCAATAGTAAAGCAAAACGGCCTATTTTTAGATCTGTAGTAAAACAAGCGGGCGCCGCAGCGTTGGGCAGTGGAGGATGGCTTAGCGCAGCGGTTTGCCATCCGCAGGCAAAGGCGTTTGCGTAGTTTTCAAGGATCTAAAAATAAGCCTAGACTTTTTTGGTTCTTTTTTGGGCGATGCAAAAAAGAACAAGAATTCTATGTAAACACTTTATGCAATCTTCAATGACGTCATAGACAAGGACCCTCCAACGGGCTCATCGTTAAACAACTGTACCTCATCGTGATCGTCTTGTAAGGCCAAAGTATAAAGCAACGGCAGGTAATGCTCAGGGGTAGGGATCGAAAGGTCAAAGGCGGTGCCTTGCTTTCTAAAATCAATAAGGGTCTGATGGTCGTGAGTAAGGATCGCGTTGTTCATTGTTTCCCGAGCTTCCAGTGCCCAATCATAAGCATAGGGCGCATTGAGTTTATCCCAAGCCACGCGGCGCAGGTTATGGATCATATTCCCACTACCTACGATAAGCACGCCTTTGTGCCGTAAGGCTGCCAGTTCTTTAGCCAGATGATAATGGTAGCGGGCCGGCTGGGTGTAATCGATACTCATCTGGATCACGGGCACTTGCGCATCGGGATACATATGTTTGATCACACTCCACGAGCCGTGGTCGAGTCCCCATTTGTCATCAAGATGCACTTTGGTGCTTGTTACCAACTTTTGCGTGGCCAACGCCAGTTGCGGACTGCCCGGTGCGGGGTATTGCACGTCAAATAAGGCTTGTGGAAATCCGCCAAAGTCGTGAATGGTCTGTGGGTGTTCCATCGCTGTAACAAAAGTACCGCGGGTTTCCCAATGTGCCGAAATACATAAGATCGCCTGCGGGCGGGTCAACTCCTGCCCCAGTTTTCTAAATTCGGTGACAAACTGATTTTCTTCAATAGCATTCATAGGACTTCCGTGTCCTAAAAACAACACCGGCATTTTTTCGGTATTGGGTAAAGAAGCATTCCAGCGGGACAAATCTCTTAACTGCATAGGTCTCAACTTTAGCAGTAAGTCGTAACAACTTGGTAAAACGTACAGCAAAGCCCTCTAGAAAATACACCAAGCAATTTTGTATATTTCTATAAAAATCACAGCAGCTTATGTTTAAACCTAGTATTCTTTTGCTCGTAGGCTTACTTGTTCAGTTTTCATTTGGGCAACATACTCCAACCGACAAAACCTACAGTTTTGAGGATTGTGTGACTACCTATTCTGAAGAACAAGCGCAGGAAACTCAAGTGGGGCATCAATTCTATTTTGCCGATAAAAACTTTACCGATGGACGTACCATAAAACTCAGTGTGGTCGACCCCGGAAAATCTACTCACGCGCCGCACCAGCATCCGCAAGACGAGTTTTTCTTTGTGCTAGAAGGCACTGCCGAATTTTATCTGGACGGAAAAACTGTTGAAGTAGGCCCTTACACCAGTCTGTACTGCCCGTCAAACAGTATGCACGGCATCAGCAATGCAGGCGATACACAACTAAAGTATTTAGTAATGCAGAAATACGAGCAATAGATAACCTTTAGCGGTACCCATAAAAAACGGTCTAAGCCCAGACAACCTGAACTTAGACCGTTTAGAAAAGCAAACCTACCTCAGGGAAGGCCCAAGAGGTATTAATTGCGATTTCGAGCTATCCCGATAGCTATAGGGATGAAGTATTTCACCCTCTGGCGGTGCCAGCGTTTAAAATCTATAGGTGATCTTTCCTCTTAAATAAAACGGTGTTCCCGGAGTAAAGTGAATTTCTTCCACCGACGCCGGTTCATTAAACAAGCGACTTTCGGTTGCAAATTGGGTTTCATTCCACGAAGTGTCTAGCAGGTTTTCTACGATCACGCCCAGCGTCCAGTTCTCTATCGTATAGTTCACGTTGAAATCGGTTACGAAATAACCTTCAGCAACGATCGAATTGTCTTCATTGGCTGCGCGATCGCCCAACCAGCGGTAGCCTAAAGATCCTGAAAACCCAGATAGGTTATCTACACTCAACCCACCGGCTGAGGTAAACTTAGGCGCCAACGGGATGTAATCTTCGCCATCTGCTTCTTCGGTGCTTCGGGCGTGGGTATAATTAGCATCTGCAAACACATACAACCAATCGGTTAGTTGATAGCGTGCACCGGCTTCTACTCCCATTCGGCGGGTTTTTCCGCTAGGCTCTACAATTCCGGCATCGCCTACATATACAAATTCCTGATCCAGAAACAGCGTCCACAGCGTAGCATTCAGTGCCAGGCGTGGCATCGGCTTGATGATCGTCCCCAAGTCTGCACTATAAGCTGCAGGTAGAATTTCTTCCCCGCCATTTGCCACTACCACACGTGTGTCGTTAGAATGGAAACCAATACCCGTTTTGAGGAACAATTGCCAGTTTTGAGACGGTGCAAATACGGTATTGAACTTAGGACTGAAGGCTACTTTGCTTTCGCTCTGATTGTCGTAGGCCTCGGTGAGTTTGTTGTAGTAATCAAACTTAAAATAGTCAAGGCGCACCGCCGGATTGAAGGTAAACTTCCCGGTTTTAAATTCTGTGTTCAAAAACGCAAAGGCGTTGAGTTCGTCTACATCTCCAAAAGCCAAACGATCTAAAAGTGTCTGCCGGTTTACGGTGTGCGACAACGACATATCATCTACATTATCATAGCGAAAGCCCACACCCGCCTGATAGTCTAAACGGGTTTCACCTAAGGCGATATGTTTACGCTCATAAGTACTCTGCAAGCCTGCGATAAAACGTTCTTCCTGCTGTTTGATCTGATCGCCGTTCACCGGATCTTCCAAGAAAAAGGTGAAATTAGAATACAATTCAAAGTCGTATTTTGAGATATAGGCATTGGTCTTCAGCACGGCATTGTGCGCTAAGTTTTTTAAGTGCTGAAGCGTAAGATTGGTGCGGCTCGTTTGTCCGCCTTCGGTATCATCAATCGCACCAAAGCGACCTATCAATCCTTGATCTACCGCACGCTGTGGGATTTGTCCTGAAGCGTCCCATTTGCTTTGGAAATGCGAAGCGGTCAAGGTGATCTTGTCTTTGTTGGCATCGGTATAGGTGTATTTCCCTAAGACGTTGATGCGGTTAAAGTTCTGCGGACTATCAAAAGGGCCGTCAGTCAGGTACATTTCTGAAGCCAGGTAGGCTGAGTGGTTTTGCTCATCGATCAGATTGAACATTCCTGTAAGGCGTGATGTATTAAACTGCCCCGCTTCAAGCGAAAGACTGCTCGCATCCAGGCTTTCTTTAAGTCTAAGGTCTACATATCCCGCGGTATTAAAATTCCCTTTATCGGCATAGTACGCTCCTTTTCCAAAGTCGATGTTATCAATGGTTTCCGGGATCACAAAATGCAGGTCGGCATAACCCTGACCGTGCGCGTGGGAGACCATATTCACCGGCATCCCGTCAACACTGATCGCTACATCAGTACCGTGATCTACATCAAAGCCGCGCAAAAAGATCTGTTCGGCTTTACCGCCTCCGGCGTGCTGCCCGATGAAGAGTCCGGGTACTTTGCGCAAGATCTCTTGTGAGGATTTTACAGGATTCAGCTTGAGGTCTACCGCGACCACACTGCTCAGGCTGTTTACTTCAGAAGTAAGCACCACCTGATCTAAGGCAGTGCTGGCCTCTGCTAAACTGATGTTCAACCCATTAAGTTTTTTAACCACCAGATACTGCGTTGCAAAGCCCAGACGGGAAAAAGCAATAGAATCCTGAACGGCTACTGCCGGAAGTGAAAAAGTTCCATTGGCATTGGTGTGGGCGTGTTTGCCGTTGTTGAGGTTATAAATATTTACGTTTTCAAGCGCTTGACCGGCTTGATTGGTTACGGTTCCTGTTAGGTTTTGTGCCGAAAGCGACGCACAACATAACAGCAACACGATATACATGCTTTTCATTATAGTGTTTGTTAAGAATAGAAAATAGGGGTAAGTCGTAGCCGCACAAGAATGATGCTTCTTGGGCTATTGAGACCTACCTTATTAGAACCTGAATGCCGTTGCATCAGGTTTGCGTATGTAAACGCTATTCTTAAACTTCAGGAGGGGGTACCGGCTGCAGCAAACTCAAAGGCCGGTGTATACTTATTCTAAAATCGAAGTATTGCTTCTTAAAAGCTGTAGTCTTTTGCGTCGAATGCTCTATACGATCAGTACACAGATGCTTGTCTATTTTCAGTGGCTGTGACTGTTTTTTCTCCTTTTGAAGGTCGTCTTTAAAAGGTTCTAAAACCTGCTTGATGTATTCTAAAGTGCGGTGATCGTGGCCGGCCTCGGCAAGGAGTTTTTCGGCAGAAAAAAAATCGTGTTGATGTTCGCTTTGCGTGATGTGATCAAACTCGTGTTCCAGATCATGCACCCATTGAAGCACTTCGGTATGCACGGGAGCTGCCAGGTACAACACCGCCATAGCGATGGTACAACAACTTAAAATAAGCGCTTTAAAACGTGATGCGAGCATAAACCGACTTCAGAGCGCACAAAACTAAGAGCTTTGTGCAATAACGCCTCAAAGATGCGGCTAATTTTTAAAACTGCCTATATGCCATAAAATTCCAGACGGGTCGTGAACAAAAAACTCAGAACCCCAATCGTTGTGCACAATATCAGACACGCGAACTCCGGGAAAACGATCAGGAAGTGCTAAAGCCTTCAATTGAACTAAATGCGCTACCAGATCTTCTACTTCAAGAAACAGCATGGTATTGTCTACCCAATCTTTAGCATAATAATCTTGTAGGTAAAACCCAAAATCTCCTATACGGAATAGGGCCATTTTAGGCGGAAGCAAGACTTCTTCAAAACCCATTGCGCGATAAAACGCCCTGCTGATCTCAAAGTCTTTAGCACCTATAAACGGCCGGATGGATTTAGGTTTGTAGTTCATAGTTATTTTAATTGTTCAAGCACGCGCTCCGGATAATCGGTGATGATGGCATCTACTTCAAGAGCAATAACCTGCTCGATATCTTCCGGTTCATTAACCGTCCACGGAATGACTTTTAAACCGTCTTTACGAATTTGTGCTACTTCGGTAGCATCGAGTAATTTAAAATACGGACTGTAGATCTCGGGTTGAAATGTTAGATTGGTTTTATTTTCAGCATAGCTGTTTTCGCCCACCAAATACGCCAGTTCAATATCCGGGTAGTTTTTGTGCATCACCTCTAGAATCGCCGGATCAAAAGATTGCACATTTACCTGCGCTTCCATAGTATGTTTTTGAATGACCTGCATTACCAGAGCAACAAAAGCTTCGGGCTGAGGTTGAAAAACGTCGTATTCCTCAGGTACCGATTTGATCTCAATATTGAACTTTACCGGTTTTAAACTTTCGGCCTTTATGGTTGCCGCTACCGTTTCAAAAACCTCGCTCAGCAAAGGTTTATAGGTTTTCATTTTTTGTTGCTGCGGAAAGCGTACATTCCCTTTAGAACCGCCATCAAACTGCTTGATCTTGGCATAGTCCATAGTATACAAATTGTATTTTTCAGCATCTTCCGTAGCGATACTATCCCCTTCAGGTGTGAGCATATATAGCGGAAGCATCACCGGCTCGTGACTTACCACCACCTGCTGATCTTTGGAGATCACCACATCTAATTCCAGCACATCTACCCCTTTGCGCAATGCGCCTAAAAAAGCAGGTATTGAATTCTCCGGCAGATTACCGCGTTCCCCTCTGTGCCCTTGTACTTGAATGTTTAAACTGTCTTTTTGTGCGGTGCTCATTGTTTTTGTTTCTTCAGATTTTGATTTGCAGCTGCATAAAGTTGCTATGACAAGACCTGTTAAAAGTAAGGTTTTCATAAAAGGTAAGTTACGGGTTATTTGGCATTCAAAAGATAAAAAAAAGGACCCACCCGAGATTATTGATGAAGGTGGGCAGGCCCTCGAAACAAGCACGTTTAATATTATTCTAAGCGGTAGCTTGTGGTACCGGTATGTGTTTTTCCATATCTGTCTGTAGTACGTACCTCTACAGTATGTGTTCCTTTTTCCAGTTTTGCCGGAACGCTGCCGCGCCATAAATGGGTGCTCTTGATAGGATTACTAGATCGGCGCCCTGGTATCAACTGCTCTGCAGTATCCCACTCATACACGCTGAGTTCGTATGCCGGGTCTTGCTCTTCTACGTATTGCATAAGCTTCCATTCCCCCTGATCTACGCGATACTCCACAGTATCTGTGGCACTTCCCATAAAAAAGTTGGTATAAATCCCTGCTTTGGTATTACGTCCTTGCGCGACCACTTTAGGAGCGAATATTTCCATCTGAAAGTCTTCCGGTTTACCCGCTACTTTATAATCTACGGTGTACTGATTGCCTTCAAAATGAATAAATGCATAGCCTTTAGGCGTACCGTCTCGCATCGTAGAAACAGGAATCCCTGCTGCATTTAATTTTCCGGAATACCAGTCTCCTGAGGTTGTACCTACATTATACTCGTGGTGTGGTTTCTCGCGCAGCCAACCGTCTTCTTTGGTGAAAAAATCCTGACGTTGAATATGTGTATGCGCCGAAAGACTTAAGGTGTTTTCAAAAGGAGCCAGAGCTTTGAATAACCGCTCACGATCTGCATCTCTAAAAGGATCTCCCTCGGGCTCGCTTAGTGGAATATGAAATGCTAAAAGAATCAATTGATCTTTGGCCACGTGTTTCAAGTCGTTTTCAACAAAACGTAACTGGTCTTCTCTAAATCCGCCCCAGTAGCCCTTACCATCTCGTGGATCGGGGTAAAGAATATCATCAAGCACGATCACATGCACCTTACCGTAGTTGAAGGCGTAATTCGCCGGACCAAAATGCGCCTCATACGTCTCATCAGACAAGGCATCTTGCTCTGCATCAAAATTCATATCGTGATTCCCCATCAGGTTAAACCACGGAATACCCACACGCTTGATCGCATCAATATAGGGGTTGAACAAGTCTAGATCGTTACCAACAAGGTCTCCCAGACTTAGCCCGAACACTACATCCTGAATCCCTTCTACCTCAGCGACTACCCCTTGCGCAAAATAATCTACTTCTTGCTGTGTATAGGGTTGTGGATCCCCAAAGATCAATGCGGTAAACGATTGTTGCTCGTCTGTGGGAGTCAGTGCAAAGTCTAAGCTACGTGGTAATTTCCCTGTTGGAGCAATCCCTTTAAAATCTGATTGAGGAGAACCTTGCGGACGGTAACTGTAATAAAACTGAGGTAGGTTATTGGCATCCACCGGCAAGGCATAACCCGCAGGTTTGATCACTGAAATGGCATCCCCATCAGCAACAGGCAATGCATACCTTCCTTTAGCATCCGTAAGCACGACCGCTTCACCATTAGTCACCGCCACATTAGGAATACCTTTTTCTTTACGTTCTTTTTTACCGTTAGCATTAAGGTCTTCAAAAACATAACCTTTAGCTTGTTCCTGTGCCGTTAAGCCGGCGGTAAGTAAGCCGGCTAATAACGTTAGTTTTAATGTGTTTATCATCTGTATTGGATTGGCGTTTAGTTATTGTCCCACCAAACTTTGGTGTTGATATTATCAGGTCCTCCAAGCAGCTCCAAGGCTTGCTGGTAATTAGCCTGATTACTGATCTGTACATCTGACGGATAGAAAAAGCGCGACGGCATCATCGCATCGTTCAGCATAGCTTCAGTGGTAGGTAATTCTGGCAATCCCGTACGACGGAATTCAAACCACTGCTGATAATCTACAAAGTACAGCGCATAGTATTTCTGCAATAAAATTTGCTCGAGCGAACCATCATATGCAGCTACCGGATTATCAAAGTAGGCTTCGGTGGTTGTTGCACCCAGCTGAGTAATCGCGGCGGTCACCCCGGCCTCATAATGTTCTTGAGCATTGGTGGTATAACCGCGTTGCGCCATTTCAGCCTTGATGAATTCAACCTCAGCATAGGTCATTAAAAAGATCTGCATTGGGTTTTCAACCTGTGCCCGGTTTAAGGTGCTGGCATTAAACTCAAATTGAGATTCAGGTCCGGCATAGGCACTAGGAATCCCTTTATATCCAATGGGATTATTATCTAGATCTTGGGCTCCCGTTTGAATAATGGGACGGCGCGGATCTTCAAGTGCATTCAGATTATCAACAAAAAAGGCTGCCATCTTAACTCCTAACGGAAAGTCCTGCGGACGCCCCCAAGGAGAGATATTAGGCGTTACTCCGGTTACCTGAAGCACTGCAGATTCTTCAACCGTTTCAAATACCGGATAGGTTTCAGGATCGTTAATCATTGCGGTAAGCTTTTGAAACGCGTTGGTTTCTGTACGGTTTGAGATACGCAGCAACAGACGCATGTGCAGTGAATTAGTAAACTTCTGCCATAAGCTTACGTCGTTAGCAAAAAGGATATCTTCGGCATATACCATATCAAGATCTTGATCATAAAGCGTATTTGCCCGTTCTAGATCGGCTAAAATAGTCTCGTAGATCAATTGCTGACTATCAAAAGTCGGATACAAATTACCTGCTTCTCCGTTTACTGCTTCGGTCATAGGCACAGGACCAAAAAGATCAGTAAGGTTTGCATAAACCCAAGCTTTAAGCGTAAGCGCTACTGCCTCATAATTAGGATCTTCAGCAGCTAGTGAAGCGGTTTCCATCTCCTTGATGTTATTCAACCATCGGTAATAATTGTACCAAGAAGAGTTTCCTATATTCTGACTCACATCATACCTGTGCAATCCACCGGAAACGCTGGGGAATGGTAAGGTAACCTGCATTAAGTCAAAGGTGATCGCGTGCGCTCTGCCGGCGTTATGACTTGCCAGCCCATAGATAATAGGATTGATCAAGGTACCCGGACTGATCTCTGCAATGCGGTTAGGGTCTTCGTTGACCTCCTCAAAATTGCCGGTACACGCGCTTAGTAACCACAATACGCTAAGACCGGTAAATAGTGTTTTTAAATTTTTCATCGTAGTGAATTATAAATTTACTCTTAGATTAAAACCATAGGTTGCCGGCGAAGGCATTTGCCCCATCTCGATTCCCGGTAAGATGGTATCTCCGTTAAGCGCAGCGGTTTCAGGATCATAGATCGGGAAGTCTGAAATGGTCGCCAGATTACGCCCAAATACCGATAGGTTAAGTGCTGTGATACCACTGTTGCCCAACCAGCGTTTAGGAAACGCATATTGCAAGCTCACCTCACGCAACTTCAAGAAAGAAGCATCAAACGAGTTTGATTCTACATTGGCTCTACGGTAGTAGCGGTTGTACCAGTCAGGCGTAATAGCTTCGGTAGTGTTGGGGCTGTAGGTGCCATCGTCATTGAGTACCACACCGTCACCTACTATGAAACCTTCTTCACGCCCCATAAACGTACTGCGCAGTTTACCCTGTTGCGTAAGTTTATGATGAGATTGAGAATAGATGATTCCGCCGTATTGCCCGTCTAGCATTACATTAAGGGTTACGGGACCTAAACTAAAACTGTTGTACAGTCCGGCTTTCCAGTCTGGGCTGGCATCGCCTATGTATTGAATTTCATCAGGGTATGCCGGGAGTCCGCCGTTATCGTAAACGATCTCACCTTCCGGAGAACGTACAAAACCATAACCATATATCGCTGTGGTGGTCCCGCCTACTTTGGCTAATAAAGTAGCATTACCTCCTGAGCCAATTTCTTGTTGCCCATCAATACCGTCTGCTAACTCAAGTACTTTATTCCAGTTGCGAGAAAATGTAAGCGTGCTGCTCCACTTAAAGCTATCGGTGTCAAAAATCTTTCCGGTTAGGGTAAGTTCGACCCCACGGTTACGCACCTCACCAGAATTTAAAACACCAGAACTATAGCCTGTGGTAATGTCTAAGGGTACCGAAATGATCTGGTTCTTGGTAAGGGTCTCATACACGGTAGCATCCAGAATCAAACGGCTTTTGAGCAAACGTGCTTCAATACCCGTCTCATAACTCGTGGTGATCTCCGGTTTAAAGTTGGCATTGTATAAATTGGTAGGAACCGTCGCCGAGCTCGCAAATGCGCTTTGACTGTAGTATTTACTGGTTTTATACGGATCTGTATCGTTACCCACTTCAGCAAAAGAAAAACGGTATTTTAAGTAATCTACCGCTTTAGGCAGGCTAAACAGTTCTGAAAGGATCACACTGGCATTCGCCGAAGGATAAAAGAACGAATTGTTAGCCGTAGGTAAAGTACTTGACCAGTCGTTTCTTCCGGTAAGGTCCAGAAATAAAGAGTTATCAAGCGAAAGCGAAATCAAACCATAGAGGCTGTTCACCTTTTTATTGCGGTCGTAGGTTTGCACAATAGGATTGTTGATTCCGTTAGCGAGTTTATATACTCCCGGAACTACCAAACCGTTTACCGAAGCATCTGTTCTGCGGTATTTATAGTCCATCGCATTACCCCCGATCGAAGCATTTAAACCAATGTTCTGAGTCAGTTGATTCTTATAGCTTAATAAGAAATCAGTATTCACCTCCTGCTTCCAGATATCCTGAGTTTCATAAAAGCCTTGATTGTAGCGGTTGATGCTATACGGGCGCTGTTGCTCACGATCCTGATTGTAGGTGTTTAACGAGGCGCGTAACATTAAATCAAGATTAGGGGCGAGGTCAATATTTGTAAATACATTACCTACGATCTGGCTGCTGGCAAGCGGATTTGTAGCTTCATAAGCGATCAAAAACGGGTTATCAATATAGGAGCTGAAAGGCTGAATCTGCTGTATTTGATTTTGTCCTTCTTGCCAGATGGGACGCAACCAGTCTAAGTCTACGTTAGGATTCTGAAAAATCATAAAGTAAGCGATAGAACCGTTATTGTATCCTGTGCTCGGCAGGTTGTCACTACTGCGGTTGTTGTAGTTGATCACAGAACCTATTTTAATGTGTTCTGAAACCTGATAATTAGAATTCACCGAAGCAGTGATGCGCTCGTAACCGGTATTGGGCATAATCCATTCGTTTTTAGAATGCCCCACAGAAAGACGCATCGAACCTTTGTCGTTTCCTCCCTGAAGCGAAAGGTTATTAGTAAACGTCACCCCGGTTCTCCAGAAATCTTTACGGTTGTCCTTATAAGCACGCCACGGCTGACGTTCTAAGGATTGCCCTTCTACAGTAGGATCGTACTGAAAGTATTCCTGACCGTCAAAACGCGGTCCCCAAGCACTACTAGTGCTACCGGTATTGTTACCGTCTTCAGAACCCCCGTAAGAATAATAAGGCTCACCGGCGTCATTAAAACTTTTTCCGGTCCCCTGACCGTATTCATATTGCCAGTCTGGCCAACGCTGAATTACATCAAGGTTGACACTAGACGTGTAGGTAAGTCCTAAGCCACTTGTTTTTTTACCCGACTTGGTAGTGATGATCAATGCACCGTTTGCTGCACGGCTTCCGTAAAGGGCCGTGGCACCCGGACCTTTTAATACCGTTACACTTTCGATATCATCAAGATTGAGATCAGAAATAGCATTCCCATAATCAATAGGAGAATCTTCACCAATATAACTCGCAGAAGAGCCCGAAGTGGTCATCTCATTATTAACCGGAACGCCGTCAACCACAATTAGCGCATTGTTTCCGTTAGGATTTAAAGAGTTATTTCCGCGTAGCGTAATTTGCTGAGAATTTAAAGGTCCGCTTCCTGAAGAAACAATGTTCAACCCCGCTACTTTCCCTTTTAATCCTGATGACCAGTTTAAAGGTACCGCCTGCGCAAGATTATCTGATTGAATAGTCGCTTGCGAGAATCCTAAGCGCTTTTCTTCACGCTTGATCCCTAAAGCCGTCACCACGACTTCATTAAGCGCGTTTACATTTTCTTGTAAAACAATGCGGATTGCCGTCCCCGGATTTGCAGCAACGGTCTGGGTTTCAAAACCCACAAAGGACACCTCAAGCGTCGCATTTGCACCAACCGCCAAGCTGAACTCACCATCAAAATTAGTAGTCACTCCGTTTGAAGTTCCTTGTTCCATTACCGTAGCTCCCGGCAGCGGCACGCCTTCTTGATCAGTTACCGTACCGTTTACTTGTTGTTGCTGTGACGTTTTAACTACGGTAATCGTATTATTGATCTGGGTGAAGGATAGGCCTGTTTGCGTGGTGATCTGTTGCAGCACCGTGCTCAATCTAGCATCATTAACAATGAGGGTCACTGCTGCGGTTTCTTTAAGCAAGGCACTGTCAAATACGAAAGTAAAATCGGTTTGTGCCTCAATCGCAGCAAAGGTTTCTTTTAGTGACGCATCTTGTAATCGGGTGGTCACAAAAACTTCGTCTATAGCTTGGTTTTTAGTTTTGGCGCTGGTAGCCATACTGACAAACAGCAGTAAAAACGCCAAAAAGTGTACTTTATGAAAGGTAGACTTTCTTAAAATTTGTAGTTTAGTTTTCATTTTTATTATGGCTATAATTTTGGATTTGTAGTCTTTTTAAAATTCGACCCATTGCTGTTGCAGCAGCGATGGGTTTTTTATGGTGTAGTGTTGTTTTTTCGAATAACAAAGTGTTTTTGAGTTAGGGTATCTATTTTAAGGTTATTGATCAGTGCGATACTTTGCAGCACCGTCTCTAGTGGCTCCTCTTTAAATTTACCTGTGATCTTCAGCTCCTCTATAGTGGCATCTTCAAAATCAATCTCAACGTCGTACCAATTCTCTAGTATTCCGGCGGTTTTGGCTAGTGAGGTGTTATTGAGTGCTATGATGTTGCGCGTCCAAGCGCGTTGATCTTCACTGTTGGCAGCAGTAGCTACCGGTGCAGCTGTTCCTTTAAAGAGTACTTGCTGATCTTTTTTGAGAAGTACTTTTTGCTTGGTTTGCCTATTTTCAACAGCTACCTTCCCGCTGTTGACGCTCACACTGACTTCATCTGGCTGGTATGCATTGATATTAAAAGTGGTTCCCAAAACTTGGGTTTGTATGGCTCCTGTGTTGATGGTAAAGGGATGTGCAGTATCACGCTGCACCTCAAAATAGGCTTCCCCGGTTAAGTGTACCTGACGCGATGAGGTAAAGTCTTTAGCATATTGTACCGAAGAATTAGCATTGAGGATTATCACAGAACCATCGGCTAGGGTAAGACTGCGTTTTTCTCCTTTTCCGGTTTGTTTAGTCACCCATTGAGACTCAAACAGCGACGTGCTAAAAGCTGCCATACTAATGATCCCGACAAATACCGCAGCATACGCCAGTATTTTTTTATAGTTGACCGCAGGTTTTGTTGTGGTTGCGATTTTAGCCTCGATACCTTTTACAATACGCAAGCGGTTTTGAGCAGAAGGCTTAAACTGTTTTTTAGGCTGTTGTTGTAGCGTATCTACAAACTGGTGCAGTAGCTGTTCTTCTGCTTTGGTAGCGGTCCCCAGGCGGTGTTTCTCGGCTAAGGTTTTTAATTCGTTTTGCGTCAAAATATCTTGCTTTTACAAGAGAGTCCCATTTTGACCCTAACACACGTAGTACTAAAAACGCATTTAATGGTTTGTTTAAATTGCCTTTAACCTCTTTACATTACTGAAACATTAAGGTAACGATAAGCGAAAGCTCTTGCACGGGAAGATTTGATTTTAAATGCTTTAGCGCATCACTAATGTGTTTCTCAACAGTACGGATAGAAATATTAAGCTTTTGTGCGATTTCGGCGTTAGAAACCTCTTCAAACCTACTCAGCATAAATACCGTTTTACATTTTGGCGGAAGCTTATCAATTTCCCGGTGCACCAAATTTTCAAAATCATCATAATCTAAATTTGCCTCTGCACGTGCGGGCATCGCGATCTGCTCCAACACCTCCTGATGCTCCTGAGTGAATTTTAAATCGCGTAAATGGTTGAAGACTTTATATTTTACCGCTCTAAAAAGATAGCCTTCCAGATTGATAATACTGGTATGTTCAAGCTTTTCCCAAAGGCTTACAAACACTTCTTGAACGATATCTTCACAAATGCTTTCGTCTGCATAAATCTGATAGGCATAGCTAAACAACCGCTGCCAATAGGTTTCAAAAACACGGTCAAAACCCAGCTTAGGCTGCGTTCTAAGCAGTTGCTGTAGTTCTTGATCGTTGCTTTGTAAAACCTGATGTTGCATTTAAAATGTGCTTGTAACAAAAGAAACAAAATCTAAGTACTCCCGTCGCTCCTTCAGTTTAACATTGCGTTAAGAAACCTTAGCATTCCAATTTACCGCAATTTAAAACGGGTTTACCGCAAGCTTTAGTTGCACACCGCTTTTCTTAGTAGCTTTACGTGTTACTTGAGAAGCGCTCATTTAATTTAGAATTAATGCTTTTCAAATGTGAACCAAACTATTAAGTCTTGAAACTACGCACCCCACTTGCACAAATATTTATCGGGATCGTGCTGCTGAGCATTCCTTTTATCACTTCGCCTGATCTACAATCAGGGATCAAGCTGTTGCAGATCAAACCTTTTCAGTACAATTTTATAGGGTATTTATTGCTGCTGGTATTTTTCTACGTCAATTATTATGTCTTTATCCCGCACTACTACATTCCTAAAAAATACTGGATGTTTACGGGGTTTTTGATGATCTCCTATGTGATCATCACTTATGTTCCTGATCTGTTTTTTGATATTCCTAAACCTACAGGTCCCGGTGCCGGCGGGCCACCACCTCAAGGAATGCGCCCTCCTGACGGGATGCAACCGCCGGGTGGAATGCCGCCTGCAGGAGTTCCTAATCCTAATGAACCGTCCACCTTGTTTAGCTTTCGCGAAAGCTATATCATTCAATTTTTGATTGTGGCGGGACTTTCGTTATTGATGAGACTAAATGCCCACTTAAAGCAAATACAGCAAGAAAAACTCATCGCAGAAGTCTCGTATTTAAAGGCACAGATCAATCCGCACTTTTTATTCAATACGCTAAACAGTTTGTATGCCTTAGCGCTTCGGAAGTCTGATGAAGCCCCTGAAGCTATCCTGAAGTTATCAGGAATGATGCGCTATGTGGTGACCGAAAGCAAGCATACTAAAGTTCCGCTAAAGAAAGAATTTGCCTATTTAAAAGACTACGTTGCCCTGCAAAAATTGCGCTTGGCTCAAGATGTAAAACTGACTTTTAATATCACAGGAGACCCAAAACATCTGGAGATCGCGCCACTCATTCTAATTACTTACATAGAAAATGCATTCAAATACGGCATCAACCCCGATGAAGATTCAGAGATCATAATTAACGTTGAAGCCAAAGAAAAAGGAATAGCGCTACACGTAAGCAACCGCATTGTGGTAGATAAAACGTTGCTTCCTGAAATTTCTGAAGAAGGCCATAAAAACACCCGAAAACGTCTGGATCATTTATATCCTTCTAAATACAAACTATCTATTGATGAAGATGGGGAGATGTATCGCGTAAAGCTGTATATTGAATTACTATGATCAAAGCAGTTGCCATAGACGATGAGCCTCTCGCGCTCCAGATTCTGGAAGCCTTGTGCGCGCGTATTGAGTACGTCAAGCTCCTTAAAACTTTTACCAGTCAGGCAGAAGCGCAACGCTATCTCAATAAATTTGAAGTCGATCTGCTTTTTCTAGATATACAAATGCCGCGACAAAATGGAATAGACCTGTATAAATCGCTCAAGCAAGAGACCAAAGTTATTTTCACCACCGCGTATAGCGAGTATGCCGTAGAAGGTTTTAATGTAAGTGCCAGCGATTATATCTTAAAACCCATTGCTTTTGAACGGTTTGAAGAAGCAGTGGCCAAGGTAAAACGCACGCTAGATCTAGAACAACAGAATACCTCCGCAAATACGCATTTAACTATAAGAGCAGATTATAAACTGTATAATATTCCGCTAGAAGAGATCGTGTTTATTGAGGCGATGGATGATTATGTCAAGATCAATCGTGTAGATAAATCTACGGTGGTCGCACGTTCTACGATGAAAGCCATCCTAAAGAAACTTCCCGAAACCCTGTTTGCCCGTATTCATAAATCTTTTATTGTCAACACTGCTAAAGTGGAAGCCGTACAAGCCGGAAGCATTGAAATTGCAGGCAAAGAATTTCCTATTGGCACAACGTATAAAGATCAGGTAAATAAGAATTTCTAAGCACAACTTTCTGTTTACCGCAAACTTTACCTGCTTTACCGCATCTTTTTTCTCGTCCCAACCTACTCAGTTACATTTGATCTGTAATAAAATGTATTATGGATCGTAAAGAATTTTTAAAAGGAATCGGACTAATGGGCCTTGCGGCTACCGGTGTAGGTTTATTTGCATGTTCGTCAGATAATGATGCTCTTACAACCACCGATAGCAATACCGGCTCTTCTGGAGCTACAGATGTGACTTCGACCAGTTCTGAATGTGCGGTCACCAATTCTGAAACTGCGGGACCTTTTCCTACCAACGACCCCGAAGATCTGGAGCGTGTTGATATCACAGGAGATCGCACCGGCGTTGCTCTTGCCATCAACCTCGTAATTCGGGATGTGAATAATGCGTGTGCCGTCCTGCAAAATGCCATCGTAGATATCTGGCATTGTGATGCCGATGGGAATTATTCTGAATATGGCGGTAGTGGAATGCAAAGCACCAATTATCAAAACTATCATTTTTTAAGAGGAAGACAAATAAGCGATGCCGATGGTTTGGTAAAGTTTCAATCTATATTCCCGGGCTGGTATAATGGTCGTGCGACTCATATACACGTGCACATCTATAATACTACCGGCACTTCATTATTAGTAACTCAAATCGCATTTCCTGAGGGAGATGATAGTGCTGTGGTTGCCGTAAACGCAGCTTCAGATTATGGATATACCAAAGGAATGTCTGGCTATACTTATAATGCTTATGACAATGTATTTAGTGATGGCATCGCTAATGAACTCGCAACGCTTAGTGGTTCGGTGAGTGAAGGCTATACTCTGGATCATATAATAAATGTAAAAGCTTAACAATAGTTTTTTGATTGATAGTAATCTGTAGGGGATACATTCTTTTCTCCTAAAACCTCAAGTGTATCCCTGCAGATTCACCTTAAAACACCTAAAATCAGTTCTGCAATGATACCCACAGCTCAAGCACCCGCACAATTTTATAGAAAACGCCAAGCAGACGATCGCGGTCGTGAGATTCGTGCGATTGGTAATCCCAAAACTGCAACAACTTTTGAGCTTTTTGCTGATATTTTCATTCCGCCGGGGACTATGCACAACAAATGGATCACCACCACAGGAACCTTATTTATTGTACCGCTTTTTGGCGCAATAGAATGTAACATAAATACTGATGAAACCTTTATTCACATCAATCAGGTGGCTCAGGTTTCGGTAAAAGCAGGTACTAAACTTCGGTTTAAAAATGTGTATCCTGATCATAGTGTACGCTTCTTACTGTTTTTGATCAAAAGCGATTCCGAGGCGCCTTTCCAAATTCAAGACTATACGCTTAAGGCTATAAATAAACTGCACAATCTTGACGTTCAAGCTTCCGCAGCAGTACATTTAGGACAGTTTGAAGGTCGTGAAGAAACCGTTTACCATTATAAAAAGGAGAACACATCGGTCTTTGCGTACGTGTTACAGGGCGCTTTTGAATTTCAAAACCGACTCGTAGAAACTGGCGAAGGAATTTGCCTCTGGGATCAGCAAGCGATAGCCTTAGAAGCGCTGGCTAACAATGCCTACTTGGTTCTTATTGAATTTTAGTAAGATCGCTTAAGAAATATTAAGCTGTTTTAATACCTCTTCTTTATAGGTTTCCCCAATAGGAATGCGAATATCTCCTATTAAAATCTTGCTTTTCTGTACCGCTCTTATAGCGTTTATATTCACCACATAACTGCGATGTACACGTAAAAAGTGACTTCCGGGCAATTTATCTAAGAGCTCTTTAAAACTACTGAGGGTAAGAATGGCCTTATCGCCCTGATTGGTATAGATTTTTATATAATCTTTTAAGCCTTGTAGGTATTTAATATCTGCCGTATTGATCTTGATATTCTCATATTCAGATTTTACAAAAATAAAATCGGGTAGACTTTCCTGCGGAACCGCAAGCGTAGCATTTGCCTTAATTTCTGTAGGTTTTTGCCCGGCTTCGTGCTTTTCTTTTGCACGGGCTATTGCCTTAAGAAATCGTGGAAATGGTACCGGTTTCACCAAATAATCTGTGGCATTTAGATCGAAGCCTTCCAGAGCATATTGCGGATAAGCCGTAGTAAAAATAAACTGTGGTAAACGGTCAAGGGATTTCACCAGGTCAATGCCCGAAAGATTAGGCATCTCGATATCTAGAAATACGAGGTCTATCGCCTCTTCGCTCAAAATGCGTATCGCCTCAAGCGGATTAGTACATCGCGCTACCAGCTGCACCCCTTCTACTTTTTCTAAGTATGAAGAAAGCACATCTAATGCTAAAGGCTCATCATCTACCAGTATGCAACGCATTAATCTAAATTTAGTTTCAAATGTACCACAAATTTTGAGTCTTCTTCATACACCTTCAGGTGGTGTTTCTCTGCGTAAAGCAATTCGAGTCGGTCTGTGGTATTTTTCAATCCAATCCCAGAGTTATGTTGGTCGCGTTTTCTAGCGCCAATGAGGTTTCGGCATTCAAATTCTAGGGTTTGGTCTTTAACAGTGATCACGATGCGTACTTCGGTATTTCCTTTATAATCGGTGCCGTATTTAAACGCGTTTTCTATAAAAGAAATCAGCAGCAGCGGTCTGATTTTCTGGTGCGTTACCGCCCCGTGAATATTAAGGGTGACATTCTCATTATTCGCGATACGCAAGCGCTGCAGCCGCACATAATTTTGAGTATAAGCCAGCTCGTCAGCTAATGCTACAAATTCACTATCTGCCTGATACAACATATAGCGCATAAGTTCAGAAAGCATAATCACCGCTTCTGAAGCTTCTTCAGATTTTGCATTGATCAGCGAATAAATACTGTTTAAGGAATTGAATAAAAAATGCGGACTCAATTGATTTTTGAGGTAGTGCAGTTCGGTACGGGTTTTAAAAGCTTCGATCTCTTTTTCTTCAACCAAGCTTCGGTTCCACTCTTCATAAACTTTTACTGCAGTACCGATCACCACAAAACTCAAGGAAATAAAAAAAGGAAAAAGGAATTTTAAAATATTGAAAAATGGCGGTTCGGGGCCTAAAGGCCCTAAAGGTTTACGCATTCCTTCCGGCGGCTGATCTACAATTACAAACTCGCGGAAACACAGCGTTATCGCCAGTGCTAAAACGATACTAAGTATATAAGTTTTGGTTTTTTTTCGCAATAAAAACCGAGGCACTAATACCGAATAGTTTAAATA
Source organism: Leeuwenhoekiella palythoae (assembly GCF_900130045.1). Classification (GTDB taxonomy): domain Bacteria; phylum Bacteroidota; class Bacteroidia; order Flavobacteriales; family Flavobacteriaceae; genus Leeuwenhoekiella; species Leeuwenhoekiella palythoae. The sequence goes on along the minus strand of NZ_FQXT01000002.1, from coordinate 591,640 downwards.
AAATAGCAGCATATTGAGCACTAATGCCGAAGCTGCAAACATAGGAAAGCGCTCTGCGTTCCAATAAATCTCAACGGTGAGCAGACTTAAAAATATAAGCCAGACTCCTGCGTGAAGTAGTACTTTTCTAGACATAAGCGCTGCTTGATTAAATTCTGTGGGTTTTCAAAAGTAACTACGAGCTAAAATCAAGCCTGTTACAAGCAATTGTTGATCACCAGATATCCGAGCATTCAATCTCGTCTATCGCCTAAGCTATTGATTACAATCTATACGTACACCCAACTCTTGAAGTTCTTTCTGGGTGATTGCTGGATTTAGCTTTCGGTTGATCTTTTGAAGTACTAAATCTCCTACTCGTTCTGCATCGGTTGCTGAGCAAAAGCCTTGTTCTTTAGCAATTGCAGGAATATGCTCTTGTCGTATGAGAATCTGACCGTGATCTATGATGGCATAACCAAAGCCACTTTCGGTCTCAAAAACGTGCGTGTACACGGTTTGCTCTTCATTAATAAACCACAACACACCTGCTATAAGCACAATGCATAAGGTTATCCCGATATAAAGTAATCCTGCTCGTAAACGCATTTTATTAGTGTATATAAAAAACCCGGGGTGCTAAAACTTCTCTGTACATTATAAAAAACACCCCGGGGAAACAAAAAAACTCAATTATTAATCTTCATCATCGTATTCTTCCTGCGGAAACAATTCATAGGCATCATCGAGGTACAAACTACCTGATCTTCCCAGAGCCACAAAGCCACGCGTTCCGGTAGTAAAGCTTACCGCATCTTGTCTCGCGGTGGCTTCAAGTGCTGTAATATTTTCCCATTCATCACTTAGTGGGTCGTACTCCCACGTACTGGCAATAGCACCACCGCTATAACCGGCCACTATATAGCCTAAACCATCTATGCTAAAGCTCACTGCATTAGATCTGGTGATGGCATAATCATCCTCTTCATCCAGATCGGTAAGGCGCGTCCAGGTATCTGCTGAAGTATCAAAACTCCAGAAATCAGTTAAATAAAGTCCGTTGCTTACGCCCGTTCCAAAGTAGATCAAACCGTTAAGTTCAAAAGCTGTTGCATCGCGGCGTTTATCGCCACCAAAACCTACTAACTCCTCCCAGCTGTCTGTTGCAGGATCGTATTTCCAGAAATCTTTTTTGTCGTTATCTCCGTCATAGCCTGTACCTAAATATCCATATCCAGAACCACTAAACGCGGTTGCTGCACGGCGTACTCCTCCGCCAAAATCTGCTTTCTGCGTCCAAACATTGCTGTCAGGATTGTACTCCCAGAAATCAGCGAGTTCAAAATCACCATCATATCCTGTGCCTACATAGCCCAAACCGTCAAGTTCAAAACCCTTTGCACTACTACGCGCAGTACCCGGAAAATCTGCTTTTTGCACCCAATAGTCATTCTCAATATCATATTGCCAAAAATCGGTTAGGTAATCGTCTCCGTCGTAGCCAGTACCCATATAACCGTAGCTTCCTATGGTAAATGCAGCCACATTACTGCGGGGAACACCGTCAAAAACAGAGCGTTGTTTCCAGTTTCCGCGATCTCCAGAATCATCACTGCTACAGCTTCCCAGAGCCAGAGCACAAAATGCGGTAAGCGTTAATACTATTCGATTGTTAGTCATGCGTTTCATGTTTATTGTTTTGAAAAATTGAATTTAATTCCGGTAGAAAAAACAGGCCCGGCGCCCATATTTAAGGTGTTTACTGTGTGCTGGGCACTATCGTAAAACTTCAACTCATTTTGAAATAAATACCCAGCGCTTAAAGAAAAAGACCACATGGAGTCTATGGTATATGCATAATCAAGCGCTAGTTTTTGACGGGCGATCCCTACTTGATTTGCTGTTTGGGCAGCAAAATCAACAGTTTGCGGCACATAGAAATAATCACCTTCAAAATCAAAATGCGTACTCAAGGTGCTGCTTTCGCTTAAAGCATAGCTGATACGACTCTCCGGGAAACCTAATTGTAAATAAAACTGATGGGTAGAGACGGCTAATTCTACCAAGGGTAAGAGTTCTCGATCTCCCAGAGGGGTATCATATTGTATACCCAGCCTCAAATGTGCCGGAAACGTTTTAAGAGTATATTGAAGCGCTGCTGCTCCTGTTAATACGGTTTCATTAGCGTTGATCCCCGAAGCCCAAGACGCTTCTCCCCAGGCATCAAGTTGCCATTGCTCATCAAGTGAATGAGTTGCATCAACACCTGCAAAAAAATTGTTTACATTATCAATCGGGTGTGTATTAAAAGTCATGCTCTCCCAGAATTCAAAATCATAATTGCGCAAGCCTATTGTGGGTTGCAATTGCACAGTACCAAAATCTAAGGGCACCTTCAATGCGGCCTCAACTTGTTGTGCTGAAACGCGCTGATTGCTCGCCGGTATAAGCGCATAAGCAAGTTCAGCTTGTAGTACGCTGTCCTGACTGTAGCTTATCGTATGTGCAATCAAAAAGATCATAATAAAATACCTGTGCATTTTTGAATTCTAATTTTGGCCAAAACTACCGGCGGAATTTCAGTCTAAAAAAAATAGTAGATGAGCCCAGCAAATGCCTCTACCCACCCCGGTATTTTACCGATTAACCTCGCTCTTCCTTGTTTGTAGTGTAAAACTTGGCGTTGAGGGTAGCTTTTTACCGATTGGTCTATTGTATTTGAGCAGCCCAAACCTGCCTGCTAGGTTTGCCCAAAATTCAACAGCCTATGTTTACTAAATGCATACAGATGCTTTGCCCGCTGGGCGTCTTGCTCTTGTTATTGACCTCTTGTGCGCAAGACGACTCGAGCTTTCCTGTAGGGGAAGATTGGGTAGAAAGTGATACACGCGTGCTTTATATAGACACGATGACGGTAAGCAGCAGCACTTTTAAATTTGATTCGGTGCAGGTTTCTTCTACAGATCGCCTTCTGCTAGGTGCGTATACCGATCCTATTTTTGGGAAAACCACCAGTAAGATCTACACCCAATTATCTAACAGCACCTATACTTTAGATAGTGATGCAGTGTTTGATTCTATAGCGCTGATTCTTAATTATGATGATTATTTCTATAATGACACTACCCAAGTGCAGCGCTTAAAGATCCACGAAGTGCTTCAGGATATTAAAGCGACAGAGGATGGTTATTTTTACAATACCACTTCTTTTAATTATGATGAAAATACGGTAGGCGATGTACAGTTTGTACCGCGCCCTATTGATGAAGATTCGCTGCATCTGCGCCTTGATGATGACTATGGCCAACTTTTGTTTTCAGAAATCCAAGAGAATGAGATCAACAATTCCGATGAATTTTTGCGCTATCATCGCGGACTCCTTTTAGATCCGGGAAGCGATAATACGACCATTCTAGGCATATTACCTACGAGTACTTTGCGCATTTATTACTCGCTTCCTAACGAAGTTGAAGTTGACGAAAGCGAGTCATTTGATATGACCTTTAACAGTAGTTATACCTTTCATAACATCAGTAGCGAGCGTAATGGCACCTATTTTTCAACATTAGAAGAACAGGAAGATGAGGTTGCCTCTAACGCTACCAATATGATGAGTTACGTGCAAGGAGGCGTAGGCCTGGCCACACGTATAGACATTCCTAACCTTGCCGGTCTGGATTATATAGAAGGCAAAGGCACCTTACTAAGTGCCAATCTTGTGATCTCTCTTAATACCGCTACTGAAAGCACATCGTTACCGGCACAAGAAACCTTGTCCTCTTATATTATAGATCAAAAAAATGTAGCGCTGGGAACCCTTTATGATTACGAAGGAAGTGAGGCTACCGCCAGCATTGCAGCAGAGTCTGATGAATTTTCGCAACGTACATATGCGCTTCCTATTCATTATTTCTTAGATGAAAAACGCACCGATTCTAATGGAGACAACTGGTATTTAGCCCTCGTTGATCCCGAAAACAACCAGTCTGTGAACCGCTATGCGTTCTTTGGAGAGCACGCGGCAGACGACGATCTCAAACTTCAAATCATACTTATATACGCGGTTTATGACGATGAATAAATGCTTTACAATCGCTTTTTTGATACTAGCAACAAGCAGTCTTTTGGCACAGACCAACGCACTTTCTAATTCCCCTTACTCCGTTTTTGGTATTGGTATCCCTAATACCTTTACCACCGGAAAAACAAATGCGTTGGGAGGTGCCGGGATTGCTTTAAAATCAGACAATTCGCTTAACAACCTCAACCCGGCCTCACTGGGTGCAATGCCTTTAAAACACTTCTATTTTGATATAGGTTATAAAACACAACTGTATAGTTTGAGTCAAGGCGCGGGGAGTTCTAAACAAAGCAATTCAACTTTTTCTAATCTGGCGATGGCGTTTCCGGTGACTAAGAAGTCGGCTGTGAGTGTGGTTTTATCGCCTTATTCAAATGTGGGTTACGACATCACCGGAATTTCTAGAAGTATTGAAGGCTCAACTTCATTTTATACCTCAGACGTCACTGCAAATGGTTCGGTCAATAGTCTTGATCTTAATTACGGGTACAACTTTTTTGACCGGTTGCGCCTAGGGGTGACAGGCTCTTATTTCTTCGGAAAAACAGAACAAACTGAGTACAACAGCATCGTAGGGTATGCGCTAGACATTCAGCGTGAAAATAGGTATAATGGTTTCCGTTTAGGTGCGGGTTTGCAATATGATGTAACCGAAAGTATTTCGATAGGATCAACCGTAAAATTACCCACTGCTTTAGAAGCAACACAAAACAGCATCATCACTCAAGATTATGATGATGCGATCACCGAAGAAACTTCGGTTAAAGATTTTGAATTACCGCTAGAAATGGGCTTTGGCACCGAATTTAAATTTGGTAAAAGCTATGCCGTATATGCCGATTATTCCAGAAAATTATGGTCGCAAACCGAACAAGAATCTTCGCTCAATACCTACAAAGATCAGGACAGTTTTAAAGCCGGACTCAATTTTACACCGCGTCCCGGTGGTTTATATTATTGGCAAAATGTAGAATATCGTGCCGGTTTTAATTACGACACAGGCTACCTGAACATAGCGGGTAGCGATGTCTCAAGTTATGCGGTAAGCGTAGGTCTGGGATTGCCGGTGAGCCGCAGCGGATCTAAACTAAACCTGATGTATTCCTACGGAAGAAATGGAGAAATCGCAAACGGACTCATTCGCGAGAATATTCATTCTTTATCGCTCAATTTTAGCTTAGACGGTATTTGGTTTATGAAACCTAAATACAATTAGTCTAACTCCACTTGATGAATATTTGCTGTACCTCCGTGTGCCTCATTTGAAATAAACAAAGTACCATCAGGACTAAAAGTAATGCCTTCGGGTTGCGCAAAATCGTCTTTATCCAATTCGTACACTTTTTTAATCGCATACGTCTTGTCTAAAGTTATGAGTTTTGGGTTGACCCCCTCTAGCATATAAATCTCACCGGTTTTTGGATGAATCGCTAAATCTGAAGGTCTGAAAGTTCGGTAGGCTTTATTCTTTTCAAATTTCTTAAACGCCTTGTCTTTCATATCTATTCTCGCTACCAGATCAGGCAACATTAAATGCTGTTTGAGATCAAAAGCATAAATCCCCTTGATATCTTCATCGTTAGGGTCCAGATCTTTGGGAGCGGTCAACAAGCGCTGGTTTTTTGCATCATAGGATAACGTCTCTACATTGTTTTTATGTGACATCGCAGATTGATAGGTTTTGGTCACGGGCTGCGCCGTTGCATAATTCTGAACTTCAAACAGCAAGCCGTCGCTGCGCATCACATAAGCATCCTCACCGGTAACAGCGATGCCCTCATAATCGCCATCGTCTGCAAACTCGATGGTTTTATCTATTTTATTTTTTGCCAAATCATAGATGTAGATCAACCCATCTTCATCTTCAACAGCGGCAATCTTAGCATCACTCACCCAAGCAATCCCCGAAACTTCTTCTAAAGCATCAGGAAGCTCCCATGTTTTTACAATCTCTAGGGTGTTTCCTTTTTTCTTTTTGGGTTTGGGCGTTTCAAAGGTTCCAAAAGTGAGTAGCGCGATTAATATTGCTGAAGTATAGGATATAAAATTCATTGTATTATAGTTTAAAGAAGCCTGAAAAATTCAAGGCTGTAAACCAAAAGCGCAATTCAGCTTCTCATAGGCTTACACGAACAAAGTTCGTAAGCACCGTTTTCAATTTTCTTAAAAGGTTGCAAATGTTGTGCCTTGCCGTACTAAATTCTCAAAAAGCCTGATTTTAAATACAATTGCTATAAAGTCTTTGAAAGATCGCGCTTTAAATTTCAGATTATATAAAAATGAAAAGCTGAACCTAAGTTTGACTCGTAACGTGTACACGTTTTTTAATTTTGTCATTACCAAGATGTAAATTCCATCGCGGTAGAAAACCTTTATCGACACCAAAAAAAGCAGCATTGTGAAAAGCCTGGCTTATTTTCTGAGAACTAATTTTAAGACAGTAAGTTTTGGTTGGGTGTTGACCTTTCTCTCCAGTTTTGGTCAAACTTTTTTGATCTCACTGTATGTTCCCGAACTCATCAAAACCTTTGCTATTTCAGAAGGAACTTTTGGAAGTATTTACGCGCTGGGTACCGTGATCGCTTCGGTGGTGCTCATAACCGTTGGGCATACCATAGATCATAAACCGGTAAAAAAAGTAGTATTTCTCAACTTTATAGGTCTTATTCTAAGTTGTTTGTTGCTGAGTTTTTCTGCGTATCACATCGCACTTTTAATCATCGCTATGATAGGTTTGCGTCTTACGGGGCAAGGTATGCTCAGTCACATTAGTCAGACGGTTATGTCTCGTTTTTATGGTGCAAATCGCGGAAAAGCGCTTAGTATTGCAGCTTTAGGATTCCCGATGGGCGAGGCCATTTTCCCAATATGCATCACCACTTTAATAGTAACATTTGGGTTTGAGGTCGCAGCACAGGCGAGTGCCGCTTTTTTGATCTTATACTTATTTCTGCTTTCCTTTAGAGATCTCAGTTATTTTGATACCGAACAAAGCATCGCGCAAAAACCTTCTTTAAAAGTATTGGCAAAAGATTTTGGCGGGATTATCAAAGACCGGCGGTTTGCTATTATGATGCCCTCTACATTTATGCTGAGCTTTACATCTACCGCAGTATTTTTATATCAATATACGTTTGTAGAAGAAAAAGGCTGGTCAGTATCGCTATACGCTGCATTTTTTACCGGTTATGCTATCACCCGCTTTGTGATGTCGATCGTTGGCGGGTTATGGGTTGACAAATTCACTGCAAAAAAACTCTATCGCTTTTTTCTGATTCCGCAGGCTTTAGGTCTCTTGCCGTTTGCTTTTATGGACAGTATTATCGGCGCACTTCTATTTTTGATCGCGACTGGTATTACAACGGGAGTAGCAGGTACGGTAAAATCTGCTGTTTTAGCCGAAGTATACGGAACTCAAAAATTAGGTGCCGTGAACAGCCTGTTCTCGATGTCTATGATTTTAAGTACGGCTGCAGCGCCACTGCTTATAGGCTTTTTAATTGATCAAGGAGTCGCTTTCCCTTATTTGATGATCACGCTCTTCGGCCTGCTCGTTTTAGCTATTTTGAACTCGCAACGCCTGGGTAGCGTTCCGCCGGCTAGTTTGTAGTCTTATAAAGTAGCGCCAAAAAGTGTAACAGGTTTTGGGGTTTTAATAATTTTGCCAAAACCGTATAGGAATTCCGTAGTACCATTCAGAATTCAATCGATATCGTAATTGTTCATTTTTGAGAATGTTTTTAAAACTCCATCATAGATTCGTATTTGTAGCGCTTGGTTTGCTTCTAAGCCTTTGCGCTTCTGCACAAAATTTTCTTCCGCCGGTTACCAACTACAACAGCACCACGTATAATGCTGCCAGCCAAAACTGGGGATTAAGCACCGATAATGACGGAACGCTTTATGCCGCAAATAACGATGGCTTATTGCGCTTTGATGGGGAACGCTGGGAAGTATTTACCTTGCCTAATAAAACCGCGATTCGATCTGTGTTTTGCATCAAAGACCGCATTTACACGGGCTCTTATGAAGAGTTTGGCTATTGGACCGAAGATGCCTACGGCAGCCTGCAATACACATCGCTTTCTAAACTCATCTCGACCACCTTTGCCAATGAAGAATTCTGGCAAATCACCGCTTGGCAAGGCGCGATCGTATTTAGATCTTTTGGTAATTTATACGTTTACAACGGGCAGACCATTACTACGCAAAGACCGCAAACCATCATTACAGCAATGCAAGTGCATAATGACAAGCTGCTGTTAGGTTCTAATTATGGGGAAATTTTTGAATTTGATCAAGACCGTTTTCAGTCTTATGCCGAGAACAGCATAAGCGCGAGTTCTATCATTGAGTTGAGTACCTATGATAATCAGCTCTTAGCAGGCACGCGACGCCAAGGTATTTATAGCTTAAAAAATGGTGTGTTCTCACCTTGGGGCTCAGAAGCCTTAAAGGCATTTCTGGCAGTCAACGAACTTAATAAAATTCAGCCGGTAGATCAGGATCTCGTCATTCTGGGAACGGTTAAAGGCGGTATTCTTTATTACAACCCAAAGACCGGAGCCTTAAAAAATCATTTTAGACAAAATGGTTTGCAAAACAACACCGTACTCTCTTTGCATAAAGACCGCTCCAAAATTTGGATTGGTCTTGACAATGGTATTGATGTGGTGGTTCCTAACACGGCGATTCAATATTTACTGGACAATACCGGCCAGCTGGGTGCTGTTTATGACATTGCTTCGCTTGGCGGAAGTTTATATGTTGGCAGCAATACCGGAGTACATAAAATAACCGAACAAGGTATTTTCTTCATTCCCGGGTCGCAAGGTCAGGTATGGAGTTTAACCAAGATTGAAGGGCGTTTGTTTGTAAATCACAATCTCGGTTTGTTTGAACTGAAAAACGATGCTCTAAAATTGGTTTCAGGAGTATCCGGAAGTTTTGGCCTTACCGCGATTCCACAATCGTCATCCTACTTTAATACTACTTATAACGGGTTGCGTAAATACACGTTGACCGAAGGTACGCTCCTAAATCAACCCCTAGCTGAAGGTGGTGGAGCGCCGGTAGAACACGTGATTTTTGAGGATCAAAACTACTTTTGGGCAGCGCATCCTTATAAAGGTTTTTACAGAGCACAGTTGAATAATCAGCAGCAACGTGTTGAAAACAAAGAGTCTTACATAGACTATGAAGCCCTTGCTGCTTACAAAACCGAAATACATAAGCTAGAAGGTGAAATCGCTTTTTATAATGCCGGTTCGTGGTACCGCTACAATAGTATAAGTGATACTCTTGAAGAATTTGAAGATCTCAAAGCCTATACTTCTTATGCCCTATTGAGCAATCAAGACAACAGTTATTGGTTTAAAAACCGAAACGGAGCCGGACTTATTTATACCAATTTTAGTTCAGACAGTATTTTTATCGAAGAACTGCTGCTGGAATCACGCATCATTAAGAATTATGAAAAAATCGTAAAGCGCAACGATAGCATCTATTACATCACCTTAAACGAAGGTTTTGCCCGACTCAATCTGGCTCAACTTCAGCGCGACAACGCAAACCAGAATCTAAGTACACCGCTTCTCAACGGCATCAAGACCAACAATAAAGCTTTGGCCCTTGATCAAAGTATTGAAATTCCGTTTAAAGAAGCAGGCCAGATAGAAATAGCAATCGCAGCACCTCAACTGCACAACCCTAAATTCTTTTACAGCCTATCAAATGGATTATCAGGTCAATCTAATGGAACTCTGAATTTTCAAAATTTACAGGCCGGAAGCTATACCTTAAAGATCTGGCCTGAACTTAACGGGCAACGCGGGGATCAGCCGTTAAACGTAACCTTTCTGATCAAAAGACCGTGGTACTTGTCTAATTTAATGATTGTAGTGTATGTACTCTTGTTGTTTGGTGTGATCTTCTTGGTGGCTTACATCAATAAACAAAAACTGAATAAGCACCGAAGAGAACTAGAAGAGCGACTGGTAAAAGAACAAGAGCGTAAAAATCAACTCGCTGAGCGCAATAGCCTTCTTGAAGAAATCAACGCTAAACGCAAAGAATTGGCCAACACTACATATTTAGCAGCCAAACGCAATAGCAGTCTAATCGATATTAAAAATGATCTGGAAGCCGTTAAAGATAAAGGTGACAATCAAAAGAAGGTAAATTCTATTCAGAATAAGATCAATCACATTATTGACGCAAAAGACAACTGGAAGGTTTTTGAGACAACATTTAAAGAAATCAATAATGATTTTTTCCAGCAGTTGTTAGAAAATCACCCTACGCTTAGCTCGAAGGATTTAAAGTTATGTGCCTATTTAAAAATGAATTTAAGCACTAAAGAAATTGCTCCGTTAATGGCAATTTCGGTTCGTGGAGTTGAAATTCATCGGTACCGTTTGCGAAAAAAACTGGACTTGAAGAGCGGTAAGAATTTATCAAAATATCTTATTAAAAATTATTAAATTCTCATACTTCAATTGCTTATTTCAAGCAATTATACTTTCTCATTACTACATCAAACTCTTTTACGAAAACGTTATAACTCGAAATTTAAATTTATAAATAATTAACTATCAATCATTTAATTCATTTTAACAGGTTGATGTATTTATTATGTACCAATATTAACTTATAACTCTGCTATATTGACCCAAATTTCACATAAAACAAACTCAAACTTTAGTGTATGAAACTTAAAATAACCCTTCTGTTTCTTTTGTCGCTGATCACATTTAGTGTGAGCGCACAGGAGACAAAAACAGTTACCGGTACAATACGCGATACGCGCGATGTACCTCTTCCGGGAGCAGAACTTAAAGTCGTTGACAAAAACGAATATGCTGTTACCGATTTTGACGGAAACTACTCCTTAGAAGTTGCTGTTGGAGATCAAGTACGCATCACGTATTTAGGCTTCCAAACGCAAACGTTTTCTATTACTAATGACGATGTTTATGACATCGCGTTGCAAGATGAGTCTAGCGAACTAGACGAAGTTGTTGTAGTAGGTTATGGTAATCAAAAGAAATCTGATATTACAGGAGCTATTGTTTCTGTTGACAGTGAAGAGATTACTAAGCAACCTGCAACTTCAGCATTGACCTCAGTGCAAGGTAAAGTTGCCGGTGTTAATATTATCGCAAACGATGCACCTGGTTCTACACCTACCGTTTTAATGCGTGGTTTAGGTACTGCAGAAGGTGGTAGATCACCACTATATATTGTAGACGGTCAGCCTTTATCAGACATCACAAGTATCAACCCTAACGACATTGAATCAATCGATTTCTTAAAAGGGGCTTCGTATGCTAACATTTACGGTATACGCGCTGCAAACGGGGTTATTTTAATCACCACAAAAAGAGGTAAACAAGGAAAAACCATCTTTAACTTTGAATCATATTATGGTGCTAAAACCATTTTGAACCCTGTTAAGATGGCTAATGCTGACCAGTACATTCAGTACTTCAATGAAGAAAGTGCTGCAAACGGAGGTTTCTTACTTCAGCAAAATCAGCGTTACAATACAGATTGGTATGACGAATTGCTACAAACCGGTACCATCAACAACAACAGCTTTTCGGTTTCAGGAGCAGGTGAAAATATTGACTACTTCTTAAGCTACAACCTGTATCAAGAGAAAGGTATCCTTGAAGATCAGAAATATAATCGCGGTACCATTCGTAGTAATAACACCTACCATTTATTTAACGACCGTTTACGGTTTGTACAAAACTTAAACGTAGCCTACACTAATGAAACTCCAAAACCTTTTGGGGCATTTAGTACAGCATATCGCCAGTCACCGTTAGTACCGGTACGTTATGACAACGGACGTTTTGGTCAATCTTTTGTAAACCAATCTACAGGAGTTGTAGGGTTTACTACGCAACCAGGAGAAACACTTGGCCGCTTAAATTCTCACGGAAACCCTGTTTCTCAGGTTTATTACCAAGATCAGCAAATCAATACCACCAGCCTGCAAGGGCAAATTGCTGCTGAATTAGACATTACAGATGACTTAATGTTGACCACCCGTTTTGGTGCAACAAAATACTATGCTACCAGCAAATCATTTACAGACATCAGAGATCAGTGGTTAAATGCAGATCCTAACCGTACCGAAGCATTTTTTGATGCACAGCGTGTTCCTGATGAAGATGGTGTGGTGTCTACAGAATACGCAAATAACTCATACACCATAAGACGTACAGAATCTTATCGTTGGAATATTGAAAGCTTCCTTACCTACGACAAGACTTTTGACAAGCACAACTTGAGCGCAACTGTAGGTATCAGCCGCGAGAACTATCAAGGTGGAGAATTCACTGAATCTCAGGCTTACGATGTGGAAGCTGATCCTAACCTGCGTAACTTCAATTTAAGAACAAGTCAGTTATTTAATGACAATGTAACCGGAGATACTTATCAGAGCACTAACCTACAGTCTTATTTTGGTCGTGTAGAGTATAACTACGATCAGCGTTATTATGTACGTGCAGTACTAAGACGTGATGGAACCAGTGATTTTGCTACCGGTGAAAACAATTTCTTCGGTTATTTCCCTGCGGTAAGTTTAGGTTGGACGATGACCAACGAAGCCTTTATGGAAGACAACGGCGTGTTAGACAACTTAAAGTTCTTTGCAGGTTGGGGTAAATTGGGTAACCAAGCGATTCCATTTAACGTACAGTCGATCAACAGAGGTGACGGAAGCCGAAATACCAACTATGTTTTTGGTCCTACACAGAGTTTAATCGTAGGTTCTGCATTAGGAACCCCGGCAGTACCGCTTTCTTGGGAGGTGACTGAAGAATTTGAAGCAGGTTTTGACTTTGCATTATTCAATAGAAAACTTTCGGGTACTATTGATTACTACAACCGTCTGAACACCAATGCCATTTTAAATGTACGTCCGCTTTTAAATTCAGAATATGCTAATAACTATTTTGATGAAGCGGCAGAGATCTCAAACTCTGGTTTTGAATTCTTACTGAACTGGAGAGATCAGATAGGTTCTGACTTTACCTATAATATTGGCGTAAACCTTTCTACAAACAAAAACCGCGTTCAGAACGTGAAGCCTGCTTACGATGGTGCTATTGGTGGTAGTTTAGGTAATGGTCGTATCACCAAACGTCTTTCTGAAGGCGAGCCTATTTTTGCGTGGTGGATGTATGAAGCAGATGGCGTATGGCAAACACAAGAGGAGATCGACAACAATACTTCTATTGCCGGTGCAGCACCTGGACACTTACGCTATGTAGATCAAAACGAAGATGGAATCATTGATGACCGTGATAAAAAGCACTTTGGGTCTTATATCCCTACCTACAATTACGGTATCAACATTGGAGCGAATTACAAAAACTTTGACTTAAGTGTTTCTGGTTTTGGTGTAGGTGGAAACAAAGTTTATAACGGTCTTTACAACACCAGAATTGGTGGTGAAAATATTTCAGAAGAGATCTTTAACAACAGATGGACAGGACCGGGATCTACCAATGTACACCCTGGAGCAGACCGTGATGTAGAAGCATCATCATACTACTTAGAAGATGGTTCTTACTTTAGAATCAACAACATCACCGTAGGATATACAGTGCCAGAGATCACTAATTTTATCAATAGTGCTCGCCTGTATGTAACGCTTCAGAATCCATTTATGTTCACTAAATACTCAGGATTCACTCCAGAGTTGAATCAAAATGGAGATCCTACGAATACAACGGGTATTGAGCTTTCTGCTTATCCTAACACCCGCTCATTCATTGTAGGAGCAAACTTCAAATTATAAAAACAAAGCACTATGAAATTTATATATAAAACACTCTTATTAAGTCTGTTTAGCGGACTTGTCTTTAGCAGTTGTGATGACTTTGTTGAAGACGTAGATATCGTTGATCCTACCGCCGAAAATAGCGATGACTATTTACCTGTTGAGTTTTTGACAAGCGTTTACGGGATGCACACTGATTTCTCTTATGCATTCTCTTACTTAGGCATCACCGATATGATTTCTGATAACTCAGATAAAGGTAGTTCGCCTACTGATACCGGTACAGACAAAAGAGCTTTAGATAATCTAGATTTTACCTCTTCTTCTGTATCAGTGACCGCAATGTGGACCCAGTGGTACAAAACTGTAGGTCGCGCTTCTCAGGCTATTGAGATCGCGCAAAACTATGAAGGCCAGACCGAGGTGCCTAATGCACGTGTAATTGGTGAGGCTAAGTTTTTACGAGCACTGAACTACTTCTGGTTAGTACGTTCTTTTGGAGCTATACCGATTCAAGAAGTTGACTTGGTAGAGCGCGCTCCGGTTGACGAAGTGTATGCCTACATCGAGCAAGATTTATTAGATGCAATTGATGCGCTTCCTCTTAAAAGTGACTATTCTAGCACAGACCTTGGTCGTGCTACTAAAGGTGCTGCTCAAGGTTTATTAGCTAAGGTTTATTTATACCAAGAGCGTTGGCAAGATGCTGCAGATATGGCAAATAATGTGATCACTTCTAACCAATACAGTCTTGATCCTGATTATGCAAATATCTGGAGAGAAACCGGTGAAAACGGTCCCGGATCTTTATTTGAAATTCAAGCAAGAGGTGAAATTCCTCAGCACGGGGTACAACAGTATTCTCAAACCCAAGGTGCCCGTGGTACTAACGGTTGGGGATGGGGTTTCAACTCACCTTCTCAAAATTTAGAAGATGCATTTAATGCTGCTGGTGATGAGATCCGTCGTGATGCAACAATCATTTTCGCAGGAGAAACTTTGTTTGACGGTCGCGAGGTTAACGCTGGTGTTGAAAATCCACGTTACAGCGAGAAAGCTTATTCTTCAATCAATGCAGGTCAAGGCGACGGAGATAAGAACATCAGAGTGTTGCGCTACGCGGAAGTATTGCTTATTCGCGCTGAAGCGTTAAACGAACTTGGTCAATCTAGTGCTGCTCTGGCACCGCTTAACCAAGTAAGAACACGCGTTTCTTTACCCGCTATAACTTCTACAGATCAGGGAAGCGTTCGCCAAGCGATATGGACAGAACGTCGCCTAGAATTAGCTATGGAGCACGACCGCTGGTTTGATCTTATACGTACCGGGCAAGCAGAAGCTGCAATGGCAGCAGATGGTAAAACCTTTGTAACCGGCAAGCACGAGTTATTCCCAATTCCTAATAACCAATTGGTACAAACTCCAGAAATGTCTCAGAATCCTGGGTACTAAACACATTAAAGAAGCTTTATGCGTTTTATTTTAATTGTAGTGATTTTTGCAGCCTTTGTTGCCTGCAAGGATCAAAATACTACGGAAGAAAACCGGGAAGTGGCTGCCACCACTTCCCAAACTTCCATAGATGAAGAACAACTTCTTGACGAAGTTCAAAAGCAAACCATTAATTATTTCTGGGATGGTGCCAATAAAGATTCGGGCTTAGCACCTGAGCGTATTCATATGGATGATATTTATCCATCTGATGATAAAAACGTGGTCACCATTGGTGGAACCGGTTTTGGCTTGATGGCGATCGTTGCCGGAGCAGAACGTGGTTTTATCGCAAAAGATTCGGCTTTTGTACGCCTTCAGAAAATGGTTGATTTTTTAGACAAAGCAGACCGTTTTCACGGGGCCTGGCCACATTGGCTAGAGGGCACGACCGGTAAGGTGAAACCTTTCAGTAAAAATGATGATGGTGGAGATCTAGTAGAAACCGCATTTTTAGTTCAAGGATTACTCACCGTTGCCGAATATTACAAAAATGGTTTTGAAGAAGAGCAGGCACTCGCAGCGCAAATTCAGCGTATGTGGGAAGAAGTAGAATGGGATTGGTATACGCAAGGCGAAGACGTATTGTACTGGCACTGGTCGCCTAATGTAGGTTGGAAGATGAACTTCCCCGTGGGTGGTTATAACGAAGCTTTGGTAATGTATGTTCTCGCAGCCGCTTCTCCTACCCACCCTATTTCAAAAGAAGTTTATGAAAAAGGCTGGGCTGTTGATGGTCAGATCGCAAAAGATACCACGATGTATGGGATGCGCACGATACTCAACCATTATGAGCATAATGATGACGCTCCGGTAGGCCCTTTATTTTGGGCACATTACAGCTACTTAGGTCTTAACCCAAAAGGCTTGACCGATCAATTTGGTGACTATTGGAAACTGAACGTCAATCACGCAAAAATTCAGTATGAGTACGCCGTAGATAATCCTAAGGAGTTCAAAGGCTACGGTCCTGACCTTTGGGGAATGACGTCTAGTTATTCTATGAAAGGTTATGCCGGTCACCGCCCGGGTAATGATCTTGGCGTGATCTCTCCTACTGCCGCTTTATCGTCTATGCCTTACACCCCTAAAGAAAGCATGGCCTTTTTAGAACACCTCTACACTGATCTGGATTCTCTCGTGGGAACTTACGGTCCTTATGATGCGTTTAGCCTTCAGGAAGATTGGTATTTACCACGCTATCTGGCCATTGATCAAGGACCAATTCCTGTAATGATCGAGAACTACCGAAGCGGATTACTGTGGGATCTGTTTATGAAAAATGAAGACGTCCTTAACGGACTTCAAAAATTAGGCTTTTCAAGCCCTTATTTAAAAACCGAAGAAGATTAAGTATTCAATCTACATAGCACTAACACTAGCACTACTTGGGTGTTCCAGCGACAGCGGCGATGCTGTCGCTGAACTTCCTGAGGAAACGCCCGAGGAAGGAAATGGTGGAGAAAATCCCACACCTGAACCGGAGTTGACTGATGACGAATTATTAGATCTCACTCAAGAAGAAACCTTTAAATATTTCTGGAATTTTGCTAACGCGGAATCTGGTGGTGCGCGAGAGCGTTACCTTCCGGCTAATCCTAGTCAGAATCAAAATATTGTTACCACCGGCGGAACCGGCTTTGGAATGATGGCAATCTTGGTAGGAATAGAACGCGGCTTTATCTCCAGAACCGAAGGTTTTAACCGACTTACAACGCTCCTAAATTTTCTGGAAAACGCAGATCGTTTTCACGGTGCTTGGCCACATTGGCTCAACGGAAGTACTGGAGAAGTGATACCGTTTTCAGATTTAGATGACGGGGCAGATTTAGTTGAAACTGCATTTCTTGCTCAAGGATTGATCACCGTGGGTGAGTATTTTAAATCCGGTTCTAGCGATGAACAAGCCTTGGCTACACAAGCTTTTGAACTGGTTTCCGCAGTAGAATGGGATTGGTTTACGCAAGGCGAAAATGTGCTGTACTGGCATTGGAGCCCCAATAATGAGTTTGCGATCAACCTAAAATTACAAGGCTATAACGAGACGCTCATCACCTACGTATTAGCCGCGGCCGCAGAAAATTTCAGTATTGAGCCTGAAGTTTATAATCAAGGCTGGGCACAAAACGGAGGAATCGCATCTTCAGCAAACGCCTACGGGTATCCGCTAGAAGTAAAACACGCGGGAGCAGAACAAACCGGTGGCCCACTTTTTTGGGCACATTATTCTTATTTGGGTTTAAATCCGTTTGGGCTTTCTGATGCTTATGTGAATTACGAGACCGCAACTGTTAATCACGCATTAAGTGACTACGCCTATTGTGTTCAAAATCCCTTAGGATGGCGTGATTATGGTCAAGATTTGTGGGGATTAACCGCAAGCTACACCTTAAATGCTGACGGAAGTTTAGGCTACAAGGCGCATCGTCCGGGTGATGATACCGGAGTGATTTCACCTACTGCTGCATTAAGTTCGTTTCCGTATACGCCACAAGAATCCATGGCAGCTTTACGCAGTTTTTATGATCTTGAAAACATCCTATTAGGACCTGCCGGCTTTTATGATGCTTTTAGTCCGCAACAAAATTATGCCGTAGCTGAAGCCTATCTCGCCATAGACCAAGGTCCAATTATCGTGATGATTGAGAATTACCGCAGTGGCCTACTTTGGCGTCTTTTTATGCAGAATGAAAGCGTACAAGCGGGGTTAGAAAAACTCAATTTTAACTACACCATACCTCAATAATATGAAGATCCAACTTTCTATACTCTTTTTGCTTTTCACTACTACGCTGGCAATAGCTCAAGACAGTTTTGAACAAGCGGTGTATCATAGTGAGGGAGACAGTTTGCAATACCGCATTCAATATCCTTTAAACTACGATCAAACAAAAAAATATCCTTTGGTTTTGTTCTTACACGGCGCGGGCGAGCGCGGGTCAGACAACCAATCACAGCTTACACACGGTTCTGCGCTTTTTGCAAATCCCGGAATGCGCAATGCTTTTCCGGCGATCGTAATCTTTCCGCAGTGTCCTAAGGATTCATACTGGGCCAATGTTGATGTTGACCGCAGCAATTATCCTATTGGGATCACCTTTCACCCAGATCAAAAACCTACGCCGCATTTAAAAATGGCCGGCGAACTCGTCTCTTCTTTTATTGAAGAAGGAAAAGTAGACACTTCTCGCGTGTACATTGCCGGACTTTCCATGGGCGGAATGGGAACCTACGAGATGGTGCAACGCCATCCCGACACCTTTGCTGCTGCGATCGCCATTTGCGGTGCCGGTAGTACAGAACCTGTAAAAAATTACGCCTTGAAAACCCCGTTTTGGGTGATTCACGGTGCCGATGATAATGTGGTAAAACCCACGTACAGTTTACAAATAGCAAACGCAATGCTTGAAGCTGGTGCCAAACCTCGTGTTACGGTTTATGAGCACGCCAATCATAACAGTTGGGATCCTGCTTTTGAAGAACCTGACTTTCTCCAATGGCTTTTTAGTCATACTAAAAACTAAAATACACACAAAGACAAAATTGCAACCCTAATGAAAAATAGACTCTCAAAACTCATTCTTGCTGCCGTTATTCTTATCGGAATGCAAACCTTCGCTCAGGAAGCACAACACATTCCTGAGGTTGAAGCCTTGCTTAAAAAAATGACCTTAGAAGAAAAAATAGGTCAGCTTAACTTGCTTACGCCCGGTGGCGGTGTCGCAACCGGATCTGTAGTAAGTAAGAATGTGGAAGAAAAAATAAAAGCCGGAAATGTAGGTGGCTTATTCGGTGTGACCGGCCCTGATAAAATTCGTCAGGCGCAAGAGATCGCTGTAAAAAACACCCGATTGGGAATTCCGCTTTTAATTGGTTCTGATATCATTCACGGGTACAAAACCACTTTTCCTATTCCGTTAGGATTATCCAGCAGCTGGGATATGGAATTGATCGAAAAAACCGCACAGATCGCTGCAAAAGAAGCCACTGCAGACGGGATCAACTGGAACTTCTCTCCTATGGTTGACATTGCGCGCGACCCTCGTTGGGGACGTATTTCTGAAGGTGCCGGTGAAGATCCTTATTTAGGTTCGGCGATCGCAAAAGCAATGGTTACCGGTTATCAGCAACAAGATCTTACCGAAGAAAACACGATGATCTCTACCGTAAAACACTTTGCCCTTTACGGTGCTTCTGAAGGTGGTCGCGATTACAACACCACCGATATGAGCCGTGTAAAAATGTTTAACGAATACTTGCCGCCGTACAAAGCCGCGATAGATGCCGGCGCTGAAAGTGTGATGAGTTCGTTTAACGACGTAGACGGCGTTCCTGCAAGTGGAAACAAATGGTTATTGACTGATTTGCTTCGCGAGCAATGGGGCTTTGAGGGTTTTGTAGTTTCAGATTACACCTCTGTAAATGAAATGATCGCTCACGGTTTGGGTGATTTACAAGCTGTTTCTGCGCTTTCTATCAATGCCGGTTTAGATATGGATATGGTGGGCGAAGGTTTCCTTACCACACTTAAAAAATCTGTGGACGAAGGTAAAGTTTCTGAAGCAACCATCACAAACGCATGCCGTCGTATTTTGGAAGCAAAATACAAACTCGGTCTTTTTGAGGACCCTTATAAATATTCAGACAGTAAGCGTCCAGAACGCGACATTTTAACTGCTGCAAATAAAGAAGTAGCGCGTGAAGCAGCCCGCAAATCTTTTGTGTTGTTAAAGAATGAAAATAAAACGCTTCCACTGGCCAAAACGGCTAAGATCGCTTTGGTTGGTCCTTTGGCTAACAATAAAAACAATATGTTAGGAACTTGGGCCCCTACGGGTGATCCACAGCTTTCAACACCTATTCTTGAAGGTTTAAAAAATGTAGCTCCTAATGCTGAAATCAGCTACGCAAAAGGTGCTAATATTTCTAATGATTCCGCTTTCGCGAAAAAAATAAATGTATTTGGTCCGCGTATTGAAATTTCAGAAGCAACTCCTGAAGCACTACTTGCCGAAGCTCTTGCAAATGCTAAAACTGCAGATGTGGTTGTAGCCGTTGTGGGTGAAGCTTCAGAAATGAGCGGTGAATCTTCAAGCCGTACCGACATCACTATTCCCGAAAGTCAAAAAACCTTAATTCAAGAATTAGTAAAAACAGGCAAGCCTGTAGTTCTCGTTTTAATGAGTGGAAGACCGCTAGACATCACTGAAGAATTAGCGCTTCCGGTAAGTATTTTACAGGTTTGGCATCCAGGAATTGAAGCGGGTAATGCCGTTGCCGATGTACTTTTTGGAGACCATAATCCATCGGGAAAATTAACAGCCAGCTGGCCGCAAAATGTAGGTCAGATTCCGGTTTATCACAGCATGAAAACCACCGGACGTCCTGCTCCATCTACTGAATTTCAAAAATTCAAGTCACAGTATCTTGATGCTGTTAACGCTCCTGCGCTTGCTTTTGGTTACGGATTAAGCTACACCACTTTTGAGTATAGCAATTTAAAATTGAGCTCAAAAAGCATCGGGCAAAATGAAGACGTTACTGTGATGGTTGATGTAACCAACACCGGAGCTTATGACGGTGAAGAAGTAGTACAGCTTTATCTTCACGATGTAGTACGTAGCATTACGCCACCTATGCGCACATTAAAAGGATTTCATAAAGTATTTATAAAGAAAGGCGAGACCAAAACCGTTACCCTAACTTTAAAAGCAGAAGACTTAAAATTCTATAACGGTTCGCTCGAATTCATTTCAGAACCGGGAGAATTTGAAGTTTTTGTAGGCGGAGACAGTAATGCCGCACTTAAAGAAACCTTTACGTTAAACTAATTTTTTAGCCAGATGAAACGCCAGATCAGCATTCTTTTTGTTTTCCTTTTTATCACTCTTGTTGCGCAAGCACAGGAAAAATTTGTCGGACAAGTATATGCCGATCTGGTTAAATCTACACACACCTACAGCGACACGCTGAAACTGGATTTTTATACCGCAAAACAAGCGGAGAACGACAGCGACCGACCTTTAGTTATTCTGGTTCATGGTGGTGGTTTTAGCGGCGGTAAACGCGATAACCCAATGGAGGTCAAATTTTCTCAAGCACTAGCTGCTAAAGGTTATGCGGTGGCTTCCATAAGCTATAATCTTACCCGAAAAGGAAAGCCTACCGGCTTTGGATGTGCGTGTCCTGCTTCAGAGAAAATGGACACCTTTAAGCAAACCACTTCAGATATTCTGAAAGCGATCGACTATTTAAAGTCGAATGCTGAATTCCATTTTGATGCTGAAAAGATCATTCTTGCAGGCAGCAGCGCTGGTGCAGAAGGAGTTTTGAATACGGCTTATATGGCCAATCACCCGGATTTTAAATATCTAGGCGACTATCCTAAAATCGCAGCTGTGGTTTCTCTTGCGGGAGCGGTAGTAGATGTACGTTACATAACCAAAGATAATGCCGTACCCGGATTTTTCATTCACGGAGATGCTGACAATTTGGTGCCATATAACAGTCAGCCGCATCACTTTTGCGCACCGGATACTCCCGGATTTCTTCCGCTGGACGGAGATGCTTTTATAGCAGCTCGATTAAAAGATCTGGATACCTCCTACACTTTGCTGACCGCATCTCAAGGTAATCACGACTGGGCAAATTTGGGTTATACTTTTGTAAATGAGATCGCGACATTCATCAATGCGGTGGTCAATGAAAATCAATTGATTCAGCACGAAGAGCAGGTTGAAAAAAAATAATTTTATGAAAAAGCTTCTTTCTTTACTCCTTATAATTTCGGCATTATATTCTTGTAAAACCGAAACGAAAAAAACCGAAGTCGCCGAAGCAAAATCCGAAAAACCCAACATCATTTTTATCATGTCTGACGACCACGCGTTTCAGGCAATAAGTGCCTACGGGCATCCCGTGAGCCAATTGGCTCCCACTCCTAATATTGATCGTATCGCTCAAAACGGAATGCGTATGAATCGCGCTTATGTTACCAATTCCATCTGTGGGCCAAGTCGCGCGGTGATTCTTACCGGAAAACACAGCCACATCAATGGGTTTAGACAAAATGGAGATCGTTTTGATGGCGACCAGCCTACACTGCCTAAAAAGCTTCAAGAATTAGGCTACACTACCGCCATTTTAGGAAAATGGCATTTACACGGATATCCACAAGGATTTGATCATTGGAAGATCATTCAAGACCAAGGAAATTATTATAATCCCAATTTTATTGAAGCTGGCGATACTACGCAGATTGAAGGGTACGCCACCGATATTATCACAGAAGATGCGATTACTTGGCTTGATCAACAGCGTGATACTACAAAGCCCTTTTTTATGATGGTGCACCACAAAGCACCGCACAGAAACTGGATGCCGGCGCTGCGTTATGCCAATAAATACGACTCGATAAACTTTCCGTTACCGGAAACTTATTTTACAGATCACGAAGGCTCAAAGGCTTCTAAGGAGCAACTACAGACGATTTATAAGGATATGTATGAAGGCCACGATCTAAAAATGACCAAGAAACTTGGAAGTCCTGAGTTGGCACACAATCCCTGGACAACCGATTTTGAACGCATGACTCCGGAGCAACGCGCAGCTTGGGATAAAGCTTATCAGCCGAAAAATGATGCGTTTCATAAAGCCGATTTGCACAGCAAAGCTTTAGCCGAATGGAAAGGACAGCGGTATTTACGCGATTATATGGCGACGATTGCGGCGGTTGATGAAGGCGTGGGGAATATTTTGGACTATCTGGAAGCAAATAATTTGGACGAAAATACTATTGTGGTCTATACATCTGATCAAGGGTTTTATTTAGGTGAAAAAGGCTTTTTTGATAAGCGGTATATGTATGAAGAATCTTATCGTACGCCTTTATTGATTCAATATCCTAAAGCGATCAAAGCCGGAAGTCACAGCGAAGCTTTGGTACAAAACTTAGATTTTGCCCAAACCTTTCTCGATTATGCCGAGGGTAACAACTTAGCTACCGACATGCAAGGACAATCTTTGCGACCTGTATTGGAGCAACACGTTGAAGCCGATGATTTTAGAGAGGTGCTGTATTATCATTATTATGATTTCCCGGCCTTTCATATGGTTAAAAAGCACTACGGAGTGAGCACCAAACGCTATAAGTTGATGCATTTTTATGATGATATCGACACTTGGGAATTCTATGATCTGGAAAGTGACCCGCAAGAAGTTCAGAATAAAATTGATGATCCTGCGTATGCAAATGTGATCAAAAGCTTACACAAAAAGCTTGATTCTGTTCAAGAGGTTTATGGCCTTACTGAAAAAGAATTTGAACGAGCTCCGGCAGAACGCGTTGCGCGTGAGTATAAAAACTTTGAGCGCCTGCGCGGCACGCCGATGCAGTAGTTTAATGATCTAATAACACGCCCTCGATATGTATTGAGGGCTTTTGTTTTAATTTTAATTGCTTAAATCCATTCGACTATGAAATCACTCCTTGCAGGCTTGGGTCTCTTCTTTTGCCTCAACCTACTCAGCGCACAAGAGGTAAGCTTAATGACTTATAATATTAGAATGTCAACTGAATCTGACGGAGCAGACGCCTGGAGCAAGCGCAAAGAATATCTTACCAGTCAAGTGTTGTTCTATGCGCCGGATGTGATGGGTGTGCAAGAGGCACTGCCTGAGCAAATGGATTATTTAGGCAAGCATCTTACCGGCTACAAGCATATAGGTGTAGGTCGGGAGGGAAAAAATAAAGGGGAATTTTCGGCTATATTTTATAACGCAGACCGACTTAAAGTCTTAGAAGACGATACCTTTTGGCTTTCTGAAACTCCGGAAAAAATCTCTACCGGTTGGGATGCGGCGCTTCCGCGTATTTGTACCTATGCGTTGTTTAAAGACAAAAAATCAAATGAAAAATTCTATGTATTCAACACCCATTTTGATCACGTAGGTATTGAAGCGCGCAAAAATGCTTCAGCTTTGATCTTAGCAAAAATCAAAGAATTGAATCCTAAAAATCTACCAGCTTTTGTAAGCGGCGATCTAAATCTGGAACCTGACAGCGCACCTATTGCTGTGCTAAAAACCGAACTTGACGACACGCACGATTTAGCGCCAAATGGTGCCTTTGGCCCAAAAGGAACTTTTAATGGCTTCAAATTCACTGAGCCCGTAACCCGAAGAATCGATTATATTTTTCAGGCAAAAAGCAACAACAGCAAAGTGTTAAAACACGCAACCTTAAGCGATTCTAAAGATTTACATTATCCATCTGATCACTTACCTGTTTACGTTTTGATAGACTTAAAACCTTAGTTTTTTGAATTATCTAATAAAAATTCAAAAACTAATACTACTTTTGTGCTTTATTCAAGAAATTAATCCGAACTCCCGTTTCGGTACTTTATAAAGAAGTTGTGTTGTTTTCGGGTAACACCGAAAACTGGTTTTGTAGTGAAACCTTTGAGAAGCTTTACCTTAAATGGTGAGGCTTTTTTGTTTTAAATACGATTCAAAAAAACCTCTAAGCTTTTATAATTGGTGCGTTGAACATAAAACTATCTAACCACCGCTCAAATCTGCTGTCAAATTCTTCTGCAAAAACCAAGTATTGACACTTCCCAATACTTTCAGGCGTGCGGGTTACTTCAGCAAGATTACTGTTTCTAAAAACAAAACCTGCGTCTTCTATTATGCACATTTTTAGCTTATTGAGGTTGATTCCGTTTAGGTAAAAAATCTTGTTGAGGCGCTTAGGAGTCGCAATGACGATATCAGTACCATCATAAATCTCATCGCGTTGATCGTCTATGTTTTTCTCATCGTATGCACAATAAACACGAAGATCTGTGCCTTGAGTATAACTGTGAAATTCAGATTCAAGATCTAAAGCTGCTTGCTTGTCTTTAACAAAAATGAGCACACGCGGCGCGTCTTCAAAAGCCTTTCCTTTCAATTTCTGAATTGTGCTAATGACAATAGTAGTGGTTTTGCCGGAACCTTCGGGAGCTATTGCAAACATACTCATACCTCCTTTTATTTTTGAAAAGATCTTTTTCTGAAAAGGTAAAGGAGCTGTAAAGCCTTTGCGTTGCAAAGTTTCTTTCAAGGGCTCTATCAATTTTTTAAACGACATAACGCGTATTTCTGGAATGAACGCAAATATAGTTGATGTAAACTAACTCAGACCAACCCCAAGAGGCATTGCTTAGAAACAAATTTTCAATTTCTAGGCATCCCTGTTGTTATCGGGACGGAATATTTAACCCTTTGGCGGTGCCAATAAAAAGGTTTCTGCCATTAGCAAGTTTACAATTAAGCCGTACTTTTTTTAGAGTATTCCAATCGATTGCTTTTGCAACTATTCTGTAACTTACCGCAACTAAAATTTCAATGACTTCTCTATGAACAAAACACTACACGCCTTGCTTTTTGCTTTTATAGCCTTAGGCAGTACGGCTCTTTTTGCACAGTCTAGTGCACTTTCGGTAGAAAAAATTATGCAAGACCCTAAATGGATGGGAACTTTTCCTGACCGGATTAATTGGGGGCCGCAGAGTAAAACCATTTACTTCAATTACAATCCTGAAGAAAATCCGTCAGACAGTCTTTATAAGATCGAAGTTTCAAATCTTGACAAAATCCAAAAAGTAAGTCTCGCCGAGCGCAAAGCGATGACCAGTCCGTATGGGACTTGGAATCAGGACAAAACTATAAAGTTATATTCTGAAGACGGCGCACTTCATCTTTACGATCTGAAAAAAGATACTTCTAAAGAACTTGTCAATCTTGGTGGGCGCTTAGGAAACCCCACATTTTTAGCTGACGAAGCGCAAATTGCGTTCGAATATGATGACAATGCCTATGTGCTGAATACAGAAACTGGGACGCTTAAAAAGCTGACCAACATTCAAGAAGGCAAAGCACGAGAAGATCGAGAAGAAAAACTTTCTGAAAAGAACCAATGGTTAAAAGATGAAAATTTGAGTTTATTGCAAATTGTGCGTGAGCGCGAGGAGCAAGATTCGCTTTCTAAAGCCTATCGCGAGATGACCGCAGATCCTGAGCCCTACACCTTTTATCACGGCGATAAACAAGTAGCGGGATTGCAAGTGAGCCCAAAAGCTGATTTTGTCACCATTATGTTGATGGAACGTGACCGCGGCGAAAGCACTGACGTACCCAATTATGTAGATGCGAGCGGATATACCAAAAACTTGCGCGCGCGCAGTAAAGTAGGTGAAGATAAAACCGTAGCTTCTTTGGCAGTTTACAACATTAAGAAAGACACGGTTTATAGCGTTGACACATCAAAGCTTCCGGGGATCACCGATTTACCCGATTATACCAAAGATTATCCTGATAAAGAATGGGAAGAAAAAGAGCGCGAGGTGATTGTTTCCCAAGCGATCTTTTCTGAAGATGGCAGCAAAGCCATCGTAAACATTCGCTCTAAAGACAATAAAGACCGCTGGATCGCATTGCTGAATCTTGACAACGGAAGTCTTGAAACCCTAGACCGTCAACGCGACGAAGCCTGGATCGCGGGTCCCGGAATTGGTTGGTCTTTTGGTGGTGGAACTTTAGGTTGGTTACCAGACAATAAGCATATTTATTTTCAGTCTGAGACAAGCGGGTATTCACACCTGTATTTGTTAGACGTAACCACAAGAACCAAAAAAGCACTGACCGAAGGTAATTACGAAGTGTTTGATCCTGTTTTGTCTAATGATAAAAAATCTTGGTTTTTGACCACATCTGAAATTGGACCGGGAGAGCGTCATTTTTACAAAATGCCGGTGATGGGTGGTACGATGCAAAAGCTCACCAACCTCCCTGGAAACAACGAAGTTAGTCTTTCTCCTGACGAAAAGTATATGGCGATTCGCAATTCCTTCAGCAATAAACCTTGGGAATTGTACTTTAAGAAAACTGGTTCGTCTAAAGATGCACAGCAATTAACTTCCGGGCAATCTGAAGCGTTTCAATCTTATGATTGGCGCGTAGCGGAGAACATCATGTTTAAAGCAGACGATGGCGCTATGGTGCCTGCACGTTTGTATGTTCCTGAAGCTTCTGTAAAAAATAACGCAGCGGTGGTTTTTGTACACGGTGCCGGTTATTTACAGAATGCACACAAGTGGTGGTCAAGCTATTTTAGAGAATATATGTTCAACAATATGTTGACTGATTTGGGTTACACGGTGATCGATATTGATTATCGCGCAAGCGCCGGTTATGGTCGCGATTGGAGAACCGGAATTTATCGCCATATGGGCGGAAAAGATCTTTCTGATCAGGTTGATGGCGTTGAATATTTAATCGAAAACTATGATATCGACCCTGAAAAAGTTGGCATCTACGGCGGAAGCTATGGTGGTTTTATTACACTAATGGCATTATTCAATGAGCCGGAAACTTTTAAAGCTGGAGCTGCACTACGCTCGGTGACTGATTGGGCACATTATAACCACGGGTATACTGCCAATATTCTTAACGAGCCCTCTCAAGATCCTATCGCTTACAAGCGCTCTTCGCCTATTTATTTCGCCGAAGGCTTAGAAGGAGATTTATTGATAGAACACGGAATGGTAGACACCAATGTACATTTTCAAGACGTGGTGCGCCTTACACAGCGTTTGATCGAGTTAGGAAAAGACAATTGGGAACTGGCAGTTTATCCGGTAGAAAGTCATGGTTTTATAGAACCCAGCAGCTGGACCGATGAATACAAACGTATTTTAAAACTCTTCAATGAAAGCTTATTAGAGAAGTAATTAAAAGAGCTAACTAAACATGCTAAAGGCTGTCTGAAATATTCTTTCGGGCAGCTTTTTTACATGAAGATTTTTCGGTAACGCACTTCGACTAAAACATAAAAGGAATACACAATAAAACCTAAAGCGATGATCCCTAAAATGAACGTACCAAAATTATACTGCATATACGTGAAAGCAGCTTCTTTATTGGCGCTAGAAATATCCCTGTTGGTAAAGGCAGCATCAAGCAGCAGCAATGCAGCCACTCCCAGCGTAAAGCCTCGGCTTGCATAGCCGACAATTCCAAAGGTTAAAGCCCACTTTTTAAAAGAATCAGGAATTTTGTCGTAATGTATGGTCTTTGTGAAGATTCGGGAGAATGCGATGTAAAATTCATTGCACGTGCCGCCAAGCATACCTATTGCAGCGCCAAGCACCACCACAGAACCCAAATCACTGTGTATAAAATCTTGAAAATCTGAAGAAGAAAACCAGTAAACGCCCGAAGCCTGCAGCGCCACCTGAATCGCATTTAAGGCAATAAAAGCATAAACCAAGCCTCCAAAACAGAAAGCGATGCGCTGTGCAAGACCGTTAAGACTGGTTCCGTAATTTTCGTTATCTACAATACTCTCGTATACCCGCCAAAACACGTAGCCAAAAAGCCCGGCAGCGAAAAGAATAAGTATGGCTCTACCATACTCTTCTTTGACAATCACATTGAGCAACGTAGAAGTGCCTGCTTTAAAACCACCAAGGCCAAAAGCCTCTAAAGCCGTCACCACACCTATGCATAGAAAAAATAAGGCTTTAGTTAAAAGCCCTAGACGTGCATAGATGTTTTTTTTTGATTTCAAAATAGAGCGCTGAACGTAAGCATTTAAAATTGAAACACAACGCCCAATTGATTTCCTCCAAAGGTCAGATTCCATTCAAAATCTGACTTTTTCATGGCCATTCCATCTTCATCAGGGTTGTATTTCTGGTCATATTTACGATCAAGATATTTGTCGATGGCTTCCACTATAAAAGCACTCATCGCCCAACTTAGCGCAACGTCACTCGCCCAGTGCGCTTCCTCATAAATGCGGCTTAATCCCGGGATCAAGCCCACGGCTATAATTCCGCCTTTTACCCATTTATTATCAAACTGCTTGGCGATGGCATACGAAGTGGTGAACGTCAATACTGCGTGACCCGAAGGAAACGAGCGATACGCTGCAGAACCTCCGTTAGGTTTAAAATGGTGGTTACCAAATCCCGCACCCGGTCGTGCACGCCCTACCAACGTTTTACTCAGTTGCTGTAAAAATCCGGCTGCTGTTGCTGCAGAGATCATCAAAACCCCGGTGCGGCGTAATTTCTCATTTTTGGTAACGAGCCCGGTTAAATAAATTGCACCGGTTAAACCATAATTGTTTTGTGGAGCCCCAGCATAGCGCCCATAACTGAGCAACACATCAGGAACGTCATCTTTATGCGATAAAAAATTATGACGTATTTCGTCATCAAGTAAAAAGAGGCCGGTGGTTCCCGCGGCCACACCGCCTAATCTAAGAAAATCATCTCCTTGCCAATGCAACGGACGCGAATAGGCAAACCCCACGCCAGCAAATACATTACCCATATCATAGGTAAAGTAATTCCATATATTTTTTTCTTTGGCAGTGTTGGGTTTATCAAAAAGATCTTCAACCGTATCCTCCTGAGAAAAAGACATTTGACTAGTAAAAAGAAGGATTAAAAGACTCAGAGGTAAAATTTTATGCATACGTACAGGTTTACGAATTGAATACCGCTCGTTAGAGTTCTTTGTAAAAATTATGGAAAACTCCAACTAGACTATTCGGTCAAAATTAAAATAAAAAGAGGTGCCTGTTGAAAAGCTTAACATTTCAGCATCAACTTATAACATTTGCTTAATGCCTTTTTTGACTAAATCCTAATCAGAAAGCCAAAAAGACAACTGTTAAACTGTTATAAACTTGTCATCCATTTACTCGATAACTTAATTTATATTCAATCAAAACAGCTCTGAAATTCAAAAGTTCGAATTTTTTAAGCTTGTAATTAACAAACAGAAAATTATTTAAAATAAATCTAAATAAACTTTGACCCTTTAATTCTACCTACTACATTTGCGCTCAAAATAATTTTAATTTAATCTAAATAGGTATGCGTAAATTTTTACAAGTGCTCCTTTTTCTAGGAATTACTTTAAGCGCAGCAGCACAAGATGCTACTCTAAAAGGTTTGGTAACAAGCCAAAATAATACTCCACTAACTGGAGCTACAATAGAATTAAATCAAACCACCTTAGGCACCACTACAGATAACACCGGTGCTTTTGAATTAAACCGTGTGCCTGCCGGCGCATATCGTTTAAGTATCTCTTACGTTGGTTTTCAAACACGTTATGTAGATGTTTCAGTAAGTGCAAATAACACAAAAGATCTTGGCACTATTCAGCTTGTTGAAGCTCAAGAAATGTTAGGCGTTGTAAGCATAAATGGTAAAAAACATAACAAGTTTACCCGCGAGACGAGCGTCAGTGTTTCAAAAATGCCATTGGCTGATATTGAAAATCCGCAGGTTTACAACACGATCACTTCAAGCCTTCTTGAAGAGCAAATCGTAACCAACTTTGACGATGCTCTTAAAAACGCACCGGGTATTGACAAGCTTTGGGAATCTACCGGTCGTGGTAACGATGGTGCAGGATATTACTCTTTACGTGGTTTTGCAGTTCAGCCTACTTTAGTAAATGGATTACCAGCCTTAACTAACGGAAGTCCGGATCCTGCTAATATTGAAAGTATTGAAGTGATCAAAGGTCCTTCAGGAACTTTATATGGAAGCAGCCTCATATCTTATGGTGGTTTGATCAACATCACAACAAAAAGACCTTATTATGACTTTGGCGGTTCGGTATCATATACTTCAGGAAGCTATGGTCTAAATCGTGTAACAGCAGATGTGAATACTACGTTAAGCAAAGAAAAAAATATTGCTTTACGTGTAAATACTGCTTATCACACGCAAAACAGCTATCAAGATGCCGGGTTCAGAAAATCATTTTTCTTTGCTCCATCACTTGCATATCAAGTAAATGATCGTCTATCATTTTACATCAATACTGAATTTTATAATGGAAGAAGCACAAACCAAACGATGTTGTTCTTAGATCGTGGTGCTCCTTTACGTGTAACCAATATTGACGAGTTAGGTTATGATATCAACCGCTCTTACACCGGAAATGATCTGTATATAGATACGCCTACATATAGTTTTCAAGGGCAAATGAATTATAAGTTAAGCGACAGCTGGACATCACAAACAGCATTCTCACGCTCTAATTCTAAATCTGACGGGTATTATTCTTATCTATACGAAGGAACTCAATACACAACCGTTGACGAAGGAATTGTGCTTAACCGTTACATCAGCAAGCAAAATTCTGAAACTATCGCTACTGACATTCAGCAGAATTTTATTGGTGATTTTAACCTAGGAACTATGCGCAATCGTATGGTTGTAGGTCTTGATTATTTAAAAACCAACGTGATCAATAACAACTCGGCTTATGTAAGTAACGGTGGAATTTACATTGGTAATAACCTTCAAGAGTTTAATGAAGAAGTTTTAGGCATTACAGATCCTGCAAATTACACCGATGACAGCGGAATCTTAAATCAGCCGGGTACAGATGCATTACTTGCCGGAAGCCCTATCAATCCTTCAACAACAGAACAGGAAATTTTTAGCGCATACGCTTCAGATGTGATCAACATTTTACCAGAACTTTCTGCGATGGCAAGTTTACGTATAGATCGCTTTAGTAATGCAAACCACGCGCAGACTGCGCTTTCGCCTAAATTTGGTGTGGTTTATCAGCCAATCCTTAATAAAGTATCGGTTTTTGCGAATTATATGAACGGTTTTAGCAATGTAGCGCCGGTAGACGAAGTTACCAATGGTGTAACTACCAACCGCGCATTAGATCCTGAGCACGCCAATCAATTTGAAGCAGGTACTAAATTCAATCTTTTAAACGGAAGACTTAGCGCTACTTTAAGCTACTATGATATTCAAGTTAAAGATCGCGCTTTGCGTATAGATGTTGATGCAACCAACTATTTCTACACGCAAGATGGAACGCAGGAAAGTAAAGGTTTTGAAGCCAGCTTTATCGCAAACCCTATAGACGGTTTAAACATCATTGCAGGCTACAGCTATAATGACAGCGAGTTGACTGAAGGCGCTGCAGATTTTGTAGGCTTACGTCCAGAAAGTGCAGGTCCTCAAAACCTTGCCAATCTTTGGGCCAGCTACCAGTTGACTTCAGGTACTCTTGATGGATTAGGCTTTGGTTTTGGTGGAAATTACGCCAGCGAAAACAAAATCTTCAACCGTAACCTTGGTGGAACTTTCACAATTCCAGAATACACCATCTTGAATGCTTCGGTTTTTTATGGCACTCCTGATTTTCGCATCAGCTTAAAACTTGACAACATTACAAACAAAGAATACTTTAAAGGATGGTCAACGATCAGCCCGCAAAACCAAAGATCTTTGCTTGCTAATTTCACCTATAACTTTTAATTAAAAGCTTTATGAAAACAGTTTATCTTCTAGTCCTTGCGTTGTTCTTAAGCGCTTCAAACAAAGCCTTAGCGCATTATTTATGGGTAGAAACAGCAGCGACCGGCAAACAAAACAAAAAACAGGAAGTACGTGTTTATTTTGGTGAGTACACCTACGGAGTAATCGAAGAAGTTGAAGGCAATGCATTTAAAGATGTTGCAGACTTTAAACTTTGGTTGGTTGATCCTTCCGGGAAAAAAATGCAATTGAATACCACTGCAAAAAAAGATCATTTTGCAGCTGCGTTCACTCCTACTGAAAAAGGCGCTTATCTGGTTTATCTTGAAAACCGAAACATCAATGTGCTGGATTATACCGAATATGATTTTGGGATTTTCAAACCAGAATATCAGTCGTTCAAGCAGGTGCTTGTAGGTACTGAAACGCCTGTAGAAGTAAAAAAATACACTGAAGGACTTATCATCAAAGAGATAAGCAATACTGCTGATGCGGTTAAATTACAGGTATTTTACAAAGGAAAACCACTAGCCGAAGGAGAAGGAACTTTATCTATGAAAGACCTTTGGACTAAAAAAGTTACCACAGATAAACAAGGATATCTAAATTTTGACAAGCCTTTTGACACTAAATATATTTTAGAGATCACGCATAACGAAAAAGTGCCCGGCAAGTTCAAAGGAGATGCTTATGAGTTTATCTGGCATTGCGCAACCTATTGTAATTTATAATGAGTTATCTGGCATTAGCACTACTTATTTGCGGCTTTTATGTGTTGTATAGTACTTCTACTAAAATGCAACCTAAAAAAAAGCACGTAAAACCTCAAGTGTTTTACCGATACCCAATAAGATCCAAAATCAGCGGAGTACTCCTGCTGATTTTGGCATTTATACTCTTTACCATCGCTATGGGATTAGCAACCGGAATTTTCACCTGGTTTGTTTGTCTAATGACCGTAGGAAGCTTAATTGTACTTTTAAAACCTCTTGACCTTTTTAAAAGATAATTTATGCCGGCAAATTCTAAATATCTTACCTCTTCGGGATGGCAACGTTTTGGCAAAATAAGCGCAGGTATTCTGGGCGGTTATTTGGTTGCTCAGACGGCGCATCTCGCACTGGCTGCTTATCTAGATCACGTGGTGATCTTGATCACAGCCACATTTAGTTTATTTATCGTTTGGGCGGTCTTGATCATTTTAGCTTTTTTAGCCAAAAATCCGTGGAAAATCTGGGGCTTATATTTGGCGATCAGTATTGTTTTTTCAGTTTTTGTTTATTTGGCTCCGCCATTAGCAACACTACCTTCTTAACTTATGGGGCAACGCGTTTATAATATTCTTTTCAACCTGCATACCGTTAGTGGTATTGTGATCAGTGTAGCGCTTTATGTGATTTTCTTTGCGGGTTCGTTTTCTTTTTTTAGAGATGAAATTGTCGCTTGGGAGCGCAATGAGCAAGCTTTAAATGAAGATAACCTTCCGCAAGACATTGACCAGATCTTAACCCATCTGGATGAAAAATATGTGCTAGAGGGAAGAGATGTCAATCTCAAAACCTACTACGCCGAACGTGCAATTGCTGTTAATCTAAGCGCTTCAAAAGATAGTCTGGCGCCTGAAAAGGCAAAACAGGCTGCATTTTTTTATATCGATCCTGTCTCTTTAGAAGAGCAATCTTATACTGACGCCTATAGCCTGGGAGAATTTTTATATCGCCTGCACTTTTTTGCTCAAATATATTACCCCGTGGGTTATTACCTCTCAGGCTTTGTGGCGTTTTTCTTTTTATTTGCGATCATCACCGGCGTTCTCGTTCATTGGAAAAAGATAGTTTCTAACTTCTATACCTTCAGACCGTGGGCTAAGTTAAAAACCTTATGGACCGATGCACACACTGCATTAGGGATCTTAGGATTGCCTTTTCAATTTATTTTGGCAGTGACCGGTGCCTTTTTTATGCTCAAAGCATTGCTCGTTGCGCCTAGTGTATTGTCGCTGTATCACGGTGATCAGGCGCAATTGTATAAAGATCTTGAGTACGATATCCCGGTTTACGAATTCACGTACCAGCCTATTCAAGCACTTCCTTCGATCAATACTTATATTGAAAAAACACAGCAAGAATGGAAAGATTATGATTTAAACGAAGTTGCCATCCACAATTATGGCGATGCCAATATGCAGGTTACGCTAAACGGAAAATTAGACTATCAATCTAAATTTAACGCTCTCGGAAGCATCGTTTACACCCCTGCTACTTCAGAGCAACGCATTGTTAAAGATCCGTATCAGCCGGCATCCTATCTCGACGCGGTAAAAAATGTGATGTTTCGACTTCATTTTGGAGACTATGGCGGCTATTTTCTTAGAGTCGTTTCTTTTATTCTGGGTGTTTTATCCTGTATAGTCATTATATCAGGAGTCTTAATTTGGCTGGTTGCCAGAGACCGAAAAAATCTTCCTGATAAAAAACGCAAATTTTACAATCGCGTAGCGCATATTTATATGGCAATTTGTCTAAGCATGTACCCTGTTACCGCAGCGGCTTTTATTGCTGTCAAGGTAAATCAAGGCGCCGGCCAATCGTTTCTTTATTGGTTTTACTTTCTCTTATGGGCTGTATTGAATGTTTTTCTTATTCTGAAAAAAGATCTCAAATATATGAGTGATTTCTGCTTACTTTCTGGTGGAATATTAGCATTCCTCATTCCAATCTGCAACGGAATCTTCAGCCAAGCTTGGTTCTGGCAAACCTTTGCTCAAGGCCATGTGCAAATCGCTTTTATAGATGTCTCGTGGATCGTGCTCGCTATCATTAGTTTTTTCGCATTTGCGAAATCAAAAAAGTCAAAAACGAAACTTGCTTACAAGTAATTGAACCCAAAGGTTCCCTGAGTTACTTGAATGGTAGATGCCCCTTGCGCGGTAAAAGAGAACGTACCTCCTATAGATCCTTCTTGCGTATTATGCGAAGTGATGGTCACCGTGCCTGATTGTACAAGCGTATTGAATCCGCTAAAATAAGCCGCTTGATACGGACTGTCAACAGTGAAATCTGTTAATGGATAAGTGCCTTTTTCTATCGTTCTGGGAAGTCGAAGTCTAATATTAGCGGTGTTGTTTGCTCCTGTTCCGGTTATAAAATTAGGCCCCGCCGAAGCGCTTACACTGGGTGGCGTAAAAGCCGTACCGTTTATTCTGCAATAAAAAGAATTAGGGACCACAGGATCTAACACCGGTGGTACAGGTTCAAAATAGTAGGGTACTTCATAAAAAACACCTTTGGTGAAATATACTTCGGTAGTATCTACAGAGGTTACTGCTCTAAACCTGAATGTGCCGGTATACGTACTGTCTGAAGCACGCTCTACAATCACCTCTCCTTCTCCATCAAAATTGGTAGAAAATACTTTTCCTCTTACGTTGGTATAATTTGCCCGCGCAGCATTTGTAGGACCTAATTCAAAAGTACCCTCGCCATAATTAGGCAAAACCAGTTGCACCGTTTGCGTTCCCAAAGACCCATAAATAGTTACTTCACCGGCATCGGTAAGTTCGTAACGCATCGCATCGGCTTTGTAAAAAACAGTGTCCCGAACCCCTTGAAAAGCCGGACTGTTAAACGTAATATCATCAGAGCACGAACAAAAAAGCAGCACGCTCATCGCAAATAAAAGGTACTTGATCATAGCGGTAGTACGGTTTAGCAAATTAATCTCAAAATGCACTTTATGCTTAAGAACAAATTTTTCAAATGCTAAGCAAAGTGACATTCTGGTTAATTGGGTTAAATTTAGAATTTTATCTTCCAAAAACATGTTGGCAGCCAGAAATTTGTGGTATATTTGCGCCCTCATTTAGAGAAGCTGTCTTAATATTATTCATTTTAAGATAGTTAATTACAAATTATAACCGGGGTCGGGTACCCCAAAAATTAATTTTTATGCCAGTAAAAATCAGATTACAGAGACACGGTAAAAAAGGTAAACCTTTTTTCTGGGTAGTAGCGGCAGATTCGCGCGCTAAACGTGATGGTAAATTCTTAGAAAAACTAGGTTCTTACAATCCAAACACAAACCCTGCGACTATTGACTTAGACGTAGATTCTTCAGTAAAATGGTTGCAAAACGGGGCTCAGCCTACCGAAACTGCAAAACGTTTACTTTCTTACACCGGTGTATTGCTTAAAAATCACTTAGCTGGTGGTGTGCGTAAAGGTGCATTAACAGAAGAGCAAGCAGAAGAAAAATTCAATGCTTGGGTAGAAGAAAAAGCTTCTAAAGTTGAAGCTAAAAAAGAAGGTCTTACTAAAGCTCAGGAAAAAGCACGCAAAGAGGCTTTAGCTGCTGAAAAAGCGGTTAACGAAGCTCGTATCGCTGCTGCACAACCTGAAGAAGAAGTAGCTGAAGAGGCTGCTCCTGAAGCAGAAGCAACTAATGAAGAAGCTCCTGCTGCTGAAGAAAGCAACGAAGAAGAGGCTAAGTAAATCGTACCACGATGCGCAAAGAAGAATGTTTCTATCTGGGCAAAATCGTGCGAAAATTTAGCTTTAAGGGCGAGTTACTAGCAAAGCTAGACACAGACGAACCCGAAATGTATGAAGAATTGGAATCAGTATTTGTCGAATTTAACGGCAATCTGGTTCCTTTTTTTATACAATCGTGCCAACTGCACAAGTCTACTTTATTACGCATAGATTTTGAAGATGTCAACACCGAAGAAGATGCAGAAGATCTTGTAAATGCTGAGCTGTATCTACCGTTATCTATGCTTCCCCAACTTGAAGGCAATAAATTTTATTACCACGAGATCATTGGCTTTAAAGTAAATGACATCTATTTTGGTGAAGTAGGCACCATTACCGGTGTTAACGATAATACCGCTCAAGCCCTTTTTGAGATCGATCACAAGGGCAAAGAAGTACTGATCCCCATTAACGATGATTTTATCAAAAAAGTAGATCGAAGCACTAAGACCATAACGCTGGATACACCCGAAGGGCTTATCGA
Organism: Leeuwenhoekiella palythoae; assembly: GCF_900130045.1. Taxonomy (GTDB): domain Bacteria; phylum Bacteroidota; class Bacteroidia; order Flavobacteriales; family Flavobacteriaceae; genus Leeuwenhoekiella; species Leeuwenhoekiella palythoae. Next base: position 553,917 of record NZ_FQXT01000002.1, on the reverse strand, counting down.
GATCTATTTGTAATAGTATTCTCAACCGGTTACGTTTTGACAAAACCTTTTCAATTCAAACAATTTACTGTTCACCAGGATCGCTGTGCGATGAAAATAGGTACCGATGGCGTTTTACTCGGTGCCTGGACGCCGGTAGACCATAATCCACTTTCGATACTTGATATTGGCACCGGAACAGGGGTTATTGCACTGATGCTCGCCCAACGCTGTGATGCAGAACTTGTAGATGCGCTAGAGCTGGATGAAGATGCTTATGAGCAGGCGGTAGAAAATTTTGAAGCTTCGCCTTGGGGCGATCGCCTTTTTTGCTATCACGCACATCTCTATGAGTTTGCAACCGAAATCGAAGATACTTACGATTTGATCACCTGCAACCCGCCATTTTTTGAAGGAAATGCTCCACAAGCCGAGCAGCAAGGTTCTGCCCGGGAACAGGCACGTTTTGAAGAATCTATGCCGTTTGAACTGCTTGTAGCTTCAGCCAATCAATTGCTCAATCCTAACGGAATGTTCAGTGTGGTGATTCCTTTTAATCGTGAGCAAGAATTTATTGATCTCGCTGCCCGAGGAAATTTATTTCCGAAGAAAATTACCCGTGTAAAAGGAAATGCTCAGGTTGAAGCAAAACGCTCTCTACTGCTTTTCAGCAGAACACAAAACACTCCACAAAAGCACGAATTAATTATCGAAATTTCTCGTCATAATTACACTGACACTTATCAAGAACTGGTAAAAGATTTCTATCTTAAAATGTAAGCTTGTCTTGCGCTATTGAAAATTTTAAAGAATTGTTTCTGATGCTTTAGCAAAATGCTAAATTTAGATAGTTACAAAACACAATCTTTAAAGCATTAATAATTCAACAGCTTAGGCTGTTTTTCAATAAGCACTTTATGAAACCCGATCTTTTTGAAGCTCCCGATTATTACAACCTTGATGATCTTTTAACCGAAGAACACAAACTTGTGCGAAGCGCTGCTCGCGATTGGGTGAAACGTGATGTTTCTCCTATCATTGAGGAAGCTGCCCAAAAAGCTGAATTCCCTAAGGAAATCATTAAAGGTCTTGCCGAAATTGGTGCTTTTGGCCCGTACATTCCTGAAGAATACGGTGGCGCCGGTTTAGACCAGATAAGCTACGGTCTCATTATGCAAGAGATCGAGCGTGGCGATAGTGGTGTGCGCTCTACTGCTTCGGTGCAGTCGTCGCTGGTCATGTATCCTATTTTTAAATTCGGTTCTGAAGCGCAACGCAAAACGTATTTACCCAAACTTGCCAGCGGTGAATTTATGGGTTGCTTTGGCCTTACTGAACCTGATCACGGTTCTAACCCCGGCGGGATGGTAACCAATTTTAAAGACAAAGGCGATCATTACCTTTTGAACGGAGCCAAAATGTGGATCTCAAATGCCCCATTTGCAGATATTGCGGTGGTATGGGCAAAAGATGAATCCGGTAGAATACACGGCTTGATCGTTGAGCGTGGTATGGAAGGTTTTTCTACACCCACAACGCATAATAAATGGTCGCTGCGTGCTAGTGCAACCGGCGAACTCATTTTTGATAATGTCAAAGTTCCTAAAGAGAATTTGCTACCTAATAAGTCAGGGTTGGGTGCTCCTTTGATGTGTTTAGATTCGGCACGCTTTGGGATCGCTTGGGGTGCCATAGGCGCTGCGATGGATTGTTATGACACGGCGTTACGCTATGCAAAAGAACGAGAGCAATTTGGTAAACCCATTGGATCTTTTCAGCTTCAGCAAAAGAAATTAGCAGAAATGATCACCGAGATCACTAAGGCACAACTTCTTGCCTGGCGTTTGGGAAGTCTTAGAAATGAGGGCAAAGCAACTTCAGCACAGATCTCAATGGCCAAACGAAACAATGTAGAAATGGCACTTAAAATTGCCCGCGAAGCTAGACAAATACTGGGCGGAATGGGCATCACCGGTGAATATAGCATTATGCGTCATATGATGAATTTAGAAAGTGTGGTCACTTATGAAGGTACGCACGATATTCATCTCCTCATCACCGGAATGGATGTTACCGGCCTCAATGCGTTTAAATAATAGCAGTATAAGGATTATCACGGGTTAAAATAGCATATAGTCAAATTGGTTTTTTTAATTTTGCAAAAATTTGTTTTTGATGATTAAGTATATCAATAAGGCGATTGCACCGTATCAGGACGAACTGTTAAATCACACGCTCTATAAAAAATTACGCACTCCGGCAGATCTGCAATCTTTTATGCAGCATCACGTGTTTGCCGTTTGGGATTTTATGTCTCTTCTTAAAGCGCTACAATTTGATCTAACTAAGGTTTCAACTCCGTGGTACCCTATTGGTAATCCTGAGATTCGCTACTTGATCAATGAAATCGTTCTCGCTGAAGAAACAGACATCAATATGGAGGGTAAGCGCCAGAGCCATTTTGAAATGTATCTGGATGCGATGAAAAAATCTGATGCTTCTTTAGAACAAATAAGTAGTTTTTTAAACCACATCACGCACGGCACAGACGTTTTCTTAGTCATCGCCGTGAGTGACATTCCAGAAAGTGTAAAGGAGTTTTTACGCTTTACTTTTGAGATTATTGCTGAAGGAAAACCGCACAAGATCGCTGCTGCTTTTACCTTTGGTCGTGAAGACTTGATCCCAGATATGTTCAGTAAAATTATTACTGAAATACAAACCAATTTCCCGAAACAAGACTTGAGCTTGTTCAAGTATTATTTTGATCGTCACATTGAACTGGATGGTGACGAGCACGGCCCAATGGCTTTAAAAATGATCGAAGAACTCTGCGGAACCGATTCGCTTAAATGGGAAGAAGTAAAACATACAGCAGTCGAGGCGCTACGCAGACGCATCGTACTCTGGAGCGGTATTGAACAAGAAATAACCGATAAAATCACCGCTTAGGTTTTCACGCTCCTGAGGTCCCTTTTTATTATATCCTAAGTCGTATCTTAGCTTTAAAAGCTTAGATGTCTTCTACAACACGTTTTGATCGTGCCTTTGCTAATGCGCCGGTAATTCCGTTTTCAGACGAAAGCAAATTTATTCTGTTTAGCGATTGTCATCGCGGTGATAATAGTGGCGCAGACGATTTTGCTAACAACCGAAACATCTACTTTCACGCGCTCAAGCAATACTATCAAAACGGGTTTACCTATTGCGAACTTGGAGATGGTGATGAGTTATGGGAAAATCTTTCGTTTGATTCGATCTTTGAATCCCACAAAAATGTTTACGGTCTTATGCAGCAATTTTATGCTGAAGGACGCCTGCATTTAATTTGGGGAAATCACGATATGGTTTATAAAAATCAAAGCTACGTAGAAAAGCACCTTCACACATTTTTTGACCGAAAAACAGACAGCGATCAACCCCTGTTTCCGGGAATAAAAGTGCACGAAGCACTTATTTTAAAACATACCGAAACCAACCAAGAACTCTTTTTATGCCACGGGCATCAAGCCGACTGGATGAATTATGTTGCCTGGCAGTTTAACCGCTTTATGGTACGTGTTTTGTGGCGTCCTTTACAGGGCGCAGGAATTTCAGATCCTACGAGTCCCGCAAAGAATTATTACGAACTCATAAAAGTTGAACGCCGTACAAAAAAATGGATCACCCAACGCGACAATCAGTTTACGATAACCAGCCATACACACCGGCCAAGATTTCCAGAACCAGGAGACATTGCTTATTTTAATGACGGCAGCTGTGTGCACCCACGCAGTATTACGGGTTTAGAAATCGAAAATGGCGCAATAACGCTTATAAAATGGCAAATTGCGACTACTGAAGACGGCTTTTTAAGAATCATACGTATCCCGCTGGAAGGCCCGCAAAAACTGACAGCTTATCAAACAAAATAAAAAACATTATGCTTAAATACATAAGTGCTTTAGTAGCACCCGTTATCATCTTTGCCATTTTAGGCTGCGCTGATGGTGACGACAACACTAGTGAAATAGAAGAAATTCCTGTAAATACTTCTGAAGCAGATTATACCTATCTGGCTTTGGGAGATAGTTATACCATAGGGGAAAGCGTTTGTTCTACGTGCAGGTTTCCCATTCAACTTGAAGAACAAATAGAAGAGCAAACAGGCAGCACTGTTGAAACTGATATTATCGCAACTACAGGATGGCGCACCGATGATCTTATCAACGCGATCAATACCGAAAAACCTTCTGAAAATTATGATTTTGTCACCCTACTTATAGGTGTGAATAATCAATACCAAGGACGCAGCTTTAGTCAGTATGAGACTGAGTTTCCTCAATTATTGATGACAGCGATCAATTTGGCAAAAGGTAAAAAAAACCGAGTGATAGTCGTTTCTATCCCTGATTATGCGTACACCCCATTTGGTCAAAATAGCGGAAATCCTGAGCAGATCTCTGAAGAAATAGATGCGTATAACGCTTATGCCAGAGAAGTTGCAGAACGCCGTGGAGTGCGCTTTATAAATATCACCGATATTACCAGAAGAGGGATCGCTGAGCCTAATCTCGTTGCGCGCGATGGTTTGCACCCTTCAGCAGATGCTTATGCTGAATTTACCGAACGGCTCTCTCCTTTTGTTTTGAGCTTGCTTCGAGAACAATCTTAGATACGAAAAAAGGGACATTGAAAAACTCAAGTCCCTTTTTTAATGCTTTTATAACTGTGTTTTAACTCTCAGGTGCCAGTTTTACTTCTAGCCCGTGTAAGTCTGAAGTAATAGGAATCTGACATCCCAGGCGGCTATTTTCTTCTACATTAAAAGCTTCAGAAAGCATCGCTTCTTCATCATATCCCATTTCATTCAGCTTATGTTCAGAAAGCACGTAGCACTGGCAAGAAGCGCACATCGCCATTCCGCCGCAGGTACCTTCAACCGGAAGTTCATACATTTTACATACTTCCATCAAGTTTAAATTCATATCAGTGGGTGCCTCCAGTGCGTGAGCCACTCCTTCACGGTCTATTACTGTAATCGTAACATCTTGCATAGTGCTGTATTTTGACCTGCAAAATTAGTAAAAATCCTGCTTTAAACCGTTTAAAACCCTACTATTTTACTAGGATTATTTAAACGTCACAGATTTTGATTCCTTCTTTTAGGGCTTTGATCTTGTCTGGATAGGTTGGAATAAACTCCTGTGCCACAAATCCGTTATAGCCGGTGTCTTTGATAGCCTTCATAATAGCAGGATAGTTAAGCTCTTGCACCTCAGTAATCTCATTGCGACCGGGAACGCCTCCCGTATGATAATGCGCAAAATATTGATGATAATCCTGAATGGTGCGTATCACGTCACCTTCCATAATTTGCATATGATAGATATCGTACAATAACTTAAAATGCTCAGAGCCCAAGCGTTCGCAAAGCGCCACACCCCAGGGAGTATTGTCACATTGATAATCTGCGTGATCAATTTTGCTGTTAAGCAGCTCCATAATAAGCACAACATTTTTTTCTTCGGCTTGCTTTACCAAAGGCGCTAGACCTTCGGCACAGTTAACCAAACCTTCTTCCTCGCTCAATTCACGCTTGTTTCCTGAAAAAACGATCACATTTTTGATTCCGGCTTCGCTCGCCTGATCTATAAGCTTTGCATACTGCTCTTGAAGCGGTTTATGGTTTGCGGGATCATTAAATCCGTTAGTGATACTCGCAAAACTATCGGTAGCTACTGCACATTCTAAACCGTATTTCTTGGCGGTTTCCCATTCTTCAGGTTTGAGTAAATCAATTCCTTTAAGTCCTAAAGCTGCTGCTTCTTGTGCAAATTCTTCCAGCGGAAATGAATTATAACACCAGTAGCACGCCGAATGATTGATATTACCCTTAAGCGCCTGATCTTCTTCTACCGCAGTAGCCTGTGGTTTGTCTTGATTGGCATCTTTACAGCTTAAAGCTGAAATACCTAAACTAACACCTCCTGTAGTTAGCGCAATATTTTTCAAAGCGTTTCTTCGGCTTTTAGAGTGACTCATGGTTGTGATATTAAAATAACAAAAGCTAAATATACTATTTAAATGTAAATTTTACGTTTAAAATTCATTTCCAAATATGACTTAATCGGCCTTCCTGAGATCGTTAGGGTAAAAAAAAAAAAGCTGCGCAGTTTACCTGGCAGCTTTCACTTTAAAATAATGTATAAGGAAGCCTTTTAAGCCTCAATATTGATCACACGCTCAATTTGTGGCGCGTGCTTTTTTATCGTCATTTCAACACCGCTTTTAAGTGTCATCTGATTTACACTACACCCTACGCAAGCACCTTCTAGTTGTACTTTTACAGTTGTGCCGTCCTCGATAGAAAGCAACGAAATATCACCACCGTCATTTTGTAAAAACGGACGGATTTCTTCTAAAGCTGCTTCAACCTTGCCTTTTAATTCTGTGTCTGTCATATCTTATTTTTTAACGGCGGCACAGCCAGCCATAGTTGTAATTTTCACAGCCTCTGTTGGAGGCAAATTATCGTTACGCTTCACCAACTCCTCAACGCTGTTACGCGTCATCGTCTCAAAAGCTTCTGATAAGATGGTATCATCTTGTAAGGCTGCAGGTCGACCTACATCTCCTGCCTCACGAATACTTTGCACTAACGGAATTTGCGCCAGTAACCGCACATCTAAATCTTCAGCTAAATTACGTGCACCTTCTTTTCCAAATATAAAATATTTATTCTCAGGCAACTCCTCTGGAGTGAACCAAGCCATATTTTCTACGATTCCTAAAACCGGCACATTGATACTTTCTTGCTGAAACATCGCCACCCCTTTTTTAGCATCGGCTAAAGCTACATTTTGCGGTGTACTCACCACAACTGCACCGGTAAGTGGCATCGCCTGTACAATACTCAGGTGAATATCACCCGTTCCCGGAGGAAGATCTACTAAAAGAAAATCAAGCTCGCCCCAGGCAGCATCAAAAATCATTTGATTTAAAGCTTTTGACGCCATTGGCCCTCGCCAAACCACAGCCTGATCGGGTTTAGTAAAGAAACCAATAGACAAAATCTTCACCCCGTAACTCTCTACAGGTTTCATTTTCTGTTTACCATCTTCTTTTACCGAAAGGGGTTTTTCGTCTTGTACATCAAACATAATCGGGATTGAAGGCCCGTAAATATCTGCATCGAGAATCCCAACCTTAAAGCCCATTTTCTGCAAGCTCACTGCTAAGTTTGCCGTAATTGTAGATTTCCCAACCCCTCCTTTACCGGAAGCAACAGCAATGATATTTTGAATCCCGGGAATTGGCTTCCCTTTGATCTCATTTACCTGCTTTTTTTCAGGAGCATCTACACGTACATTAACCTTTACTTTAGCCTTCTGGTGCACTTCAGCGTGAATCGCTTTCATGATTTCAACTTCAGTTTTCTTCTTGGCTTGTAAACTTGGGTTTTTTATCGTGATATCAACAATAACTTCATCTCCAAAGGTAACTACGTTGGTCACCGCGCCGCTTGTCACCATATCCTCGCCTTCTCCAGGCACACTAATGGTTTTTAAAGCGTCATAAATTGCTAGTTTTTCTAACTTCACGTTGTCGTTCTTTCATTAATTCTATTGCTGCAAATATAGGCTGAAATCTTCAGAACTCGAAAGAGTTATTTGTTATCTGACCATTGAAAACCCTTATGTTTTCCACAGAAAAAACAAGCCTAGAATTGCGTTGTTAATTGGCCCTATCACAGCCTTGAGCATCCCGGTCTTCGCACTATCGCGCTATAATTAAAATTGTATTTCTAACAACTAGACATTGGGAGCTGCTTAAGCTAGTGTACTAGTCGGTTTACTCCTCAAAACCTATCACCTCCACCGGATCCCAAAAATGCTTTTTAAAATCCTGAAGTTGATCGTCTACCACGGTATGCCCTTCGCTCTCTAGTAATTGTTGCATTAAATGCGTTCCCGGGAAGTGATGTTTTCCGGTTAACAATCCGTTACGGTTTAATACACGATGCGCCGGCACATCTTCCATAGCTGAAGCACCATTCATAGCATAACCAACCATTCTCGCACTACGTGGAGCTCCCAGACATTTTGCAATAGCTCCATACGAAGTCACTTTTCCATAGGGAATCTTGCGAGCGACCTCGTATACTTTTTGAAAGAAATTAAGCGTTTCAGGTTTTGGCATACAGCATACGTATAAGCGTGAGAATTACCAGAACGATCATCAGCGCAGCCATAAAATAATTAGAATATTTGGCGAAGTTGCGCGGCTCGTGCTGAATGCGATTAAAGCCCACCACATAAAGATATAAAGCTGTAAACGTCCCTGAGGCAGCAGCCAGTGTAAACAAACCGATCTCTAACCAGCCGTTATTACTCACACTTGTGATATTAAATGCAGCGCTTAACGCACAGAAATACGGAATAGGCAACACGTTGATCACCGCAACAAAAAGTCCTTTTGCAAAACTTCGGCGCCCGCTGTGTTTAGGGATTTTTACTTTTTTTACGCGATTTTTTTTAGCTGCAACAAAAAAGTATACTGCTAAAATGCCAAAAATCACAATCCCGGTACGCAGCAACGTATTGCGCACCACCGGATGACTAAAAATATAGCGTGCTAATAAAATGGCCACAAAAGCCTGAATCAAGACCACGATTGACGCCCCTATAGCCACAAGCACTCCGTTACGCATCCCGCGATGCACGCAGGTTTTAGCAACAGACATGTTTACTAAACCCGGTGGCAAAACCCCTAAGAAGGCCGCAAAATAAGTAATGAAAAAGAGCTTGGTTATTTCCACAAATACTTAGTTTATCTTGAATTTAATGTAGGTAATAGGTTTCCCTTTTTCAAGATACTGTTTTTCATAAAAAGTCTGAATACCAACCACTTCCTTTGGCGCCTCGTGATTGATATAAATGTTATGGTGCGCATATAAAATCTCGTGCCCCAGCCCTTCTAAAAGCCCTAAGGTATAACCGTGCATATACTCACTATCTGTCTTTAAATGCATCAACCCATCAGGTTTTAAGATCGCTTTATAGCGTGCTAAAAACTCAGGGTTGGTCATACGATGCTTGGTGCGCTTGTACTTGATCTGAGGATCAGGAAAGGTGATCCAAATCTCTGAAATTTCGTTGTCGGCAAATGCTTTATCTACCAGCTCAATCTGCGTACGCAGGAAACCGGCATTGGTGATATTTTCCTCCAAAGCTGTTTTTGCTCCACGCCAAAAACGAGCTCCTTTAATATCAATACCCAAAAAGTTTTTTTCGGGAAAACGCTGGGCTAAACCAACGGTATATTCTCCTTTCCCACAGCCTAATTCTAAAACAATAGGCTTATCATTTTTAAAGAAGTCACGATTCCAATTTCCTTTTAAGGGAAACTCTTGATCAGTCAATTCTTCCCTTTTGGGCTGAATGACATTTTCAAAAGTCTCATTTTCGCGAAAGCGTTTTAATTTATTTTTACTTCCCAAAAGCTCTGATTTCTTATTCCTACCGTGGATGTTACTATTCTGACTACTAAAATGCCGTATAATAATCATCAGCCCGGCATTTTAAAAAAATCGGCTCAAATATACGTGTACTCTTACAAATGCACTGCGTATTATTTGGGATTATCGGGGCTAACATCTACGTAACATTTCGAGATTAATTTAAAACATTGAATAACAGTTATTTAAAAATTCAAATTTACTATACTAAACCGTAATTTTAATAGTTTGATAAACTAGCTGAAACATTTAGTTTTCAGTGATGTTACAACTTTGTATCAATGAAATTACACAAAACCATATTGGTCGCTCCGCTGAATTGGGGTCTTGGGCATGCTACCCGAAGCATCCCCATCATTTACGCGCTTATCGCCGAAGGTTTTGAGGTGATTTTAGCAAGCGACGGTATGGCGCTTAGGCTCTTGCAAAAAGAATTTCCGCAGTTAGAAAGCATCGAGTTGCCTTCTTATAAAATTGAATACGCAAAAAAAGCAAAACGCTTTAAATGGAAAATGCTTTTACGCAGTCCAAAAGTGCTCAAAGCCATCAGGCAAGAACGTGAGCAACTTAAAGGTTTGGTAAAGGCTAGGAAAATAGACGGTGTGATTTCAGACAATCGTTTAGGCTTATTTCATTCTGAGATTCCTACGGTATTTATTACACATCAACTTCAGGTTTTAAGCGGAAGCACTACCCGACTAACCTCTGCCATGCACCGCAATTACATCAAGAAATTTGATGAATGCTGGGTGCCTGATTTTGCTGAAGAATCAAACCTCAGCGGAAAACTTGGGCATCCTAAAAAGTTTGAGATCCCGGTAAAATACATTGGCGCTTTATCCCGTCTTGAGCCGGTAGAAACGACTTCTAGCTATGACATTATGGTGTTGCTTAGTGGTCCTGAGCCCCAGCGCACAGAACTAGAAGAGCTTTTAATGCACGAACTGAAGCATTACAAAGGTCAGGTACTTTTTGTGCGTGGTGTAGTTGAAGAAGAGCAAACAGTCACGCGTAAAGAGCAGGTTAAAATTGTAAACTTTATGGAAACTGAAGATTTACAAAAAGCCTTATGCGCAAGTGATCTTATCATTTGTCGTTCAGGATACACAACTGTGATGGATTTATATAAGCTGAAAAAGAAAGCTTTTTTTATTCCGACTCCCGGCCAAACCGAACAAGAATATCTTGCTAAACGACTGCACAATTTAGGCATCATCCCGTATAAGGATCAGGAAAAATTCAGTTTAAAAGATTTGAGTAAGGCTAAGGTGTATAGTGGTTTTACCTCATCATTTGACCAAGTCAGATTTAACCAGGGGAGCTTCAGGGAGCTCTTCGGCCTTTTCAAGGGTGAACGAAAACTCAGATCCCACTCCAAAGTCGCTTTCAACATAAATCTTTTCGTCATGGGCTTCAATAATGTGCTTGACGATAGAGAGCCCAAGTCCTGAACCACCTTCTCGCCTCGAACCACTTTTATCCACGCGATAAAAACGTTCAAACAGTCGTGGAATATGCTCTGAAGAAATCCCTTCACCATTATCAGTCACACGCACAATAACTTTATTCTGAATTAGGTTTTCTATCGAAATCTCTGTGGTTCCGTCTTGTTTTCCATACTTTACTGAATTTACGATAAGATTGGTCAACAACTGCTGAATACGCTCCCGATCGGCATTAACCATTATAGGATAATCATAATCCATATCTGTGGTGAGCGTAATGTTTTTCTTTGCAGCTTCCATCTCTAGCAATTCAAAAGTATCGTTGACCAACTCGACCATATCAAAATATTCATACCGGATATTAAGATCTCCAACTTCAAGCTTAGCGATCATATCCAGGTCGTTAACGAGATAAACCAGACGCTCAATAGATGCTCCTGCACGCTTTAAGTACTTTTTGCGTACCGATTTGTCTTTCATCGCGCCATCAAGAAGCGTCAAAATATAACCTTGCGCAGTAAACAAAGGTGTTTTGAGTTCGTGCGCCACATTCCCCATAAATTCCTTTCGGTATTCTTCTCTGATTTTAAGGGATTCAATCTCTAACTTCTTGCTTGCAGCAAAACGCTCTACCTCTTTGGTAAGGCTAGACATATCTGTCGTGATCTGACCACGACGCAAAGAGGTTACATCCAGAAGCGTAACGTCATCATAAATTTGCTTGACCCTGTTGTAGATAAATCTTTCTACCCGCACTTGGATCAACAAAAAAGACAACGCAAAACACACCAACGCAAATAGAATGGTAAATACCCAATCTATGCTGGCGGTCATATAGAAAAAAACGCTCACAAAGAGCGTTAAGGCTACCGTGATCATCAGTGATGAAAACACTGCAAAACGGTATGATTTTTTAAAATTTACTGCCATTTAAACCACAAATTTGTACCCTACGCCTTTAATGGTTTTAAATTTTTTATCGCCTATTTTTTCACGTAGTTTTCTAATGTGCACATCAATGGTTCTACCACCTACAACCACTTCATTCCCCCAAACTTTGTCAAGAATATCTTCTCGTTTAAATACTTTCCCGGGTTTAGAAGCAAGCAAAGAAAGTAGTTCAAACTCCTTACGTGGCAGTACCATCTCTTTTTTGTCTTTAATGATCTTGTATTCTTCGCGATTGATTACCAGATCACCTATTTTAACCGAACTATCACCTTCTTCTTCCTCTTTAAGACGACGCAATAGTGCCTTTACTTTACTTACTAAAACTTTGGGCTTGATAGGCTTAGTAATATAATCGTCAGCACCGGCGTCATAACCGGCAACTTGAGAATAATCCTCTCCGCGCGCCGTTAAGAACGTTATGATTGTTTCTTCGTGACCCGGTAGTTTACGTATTTGTTCACAGGCTTCGATACCATCCATCTCAGGCATCATCACATCAAGAATAATAAGATGCGGACTATTCTTTTTAGCTGCTTTTACCCCTTCTTTTCCGTTTGAAGCGGTAATGACTTGATAACCTTCATTACTCAGGTTATACCCTACAATCTCAAGAATATCCGGCTCGTCGTCAACAAGCAAAATCTTAATCTCTTTTTTCTTCATAAGACTAAAAATTTAATCGAATCGTAAAGATACATTTTAATATTTGGCACGGTCATGCTAACTGCATTGGTAACATTTAGATAAACTTAGCTTGCTTTAAAAATAATAAATGTTAGCCTGCTTTTTGATTTTAAATAACTTTACATCCTCTAAATTTATGTATGCTTCCAGATTCTATATTCCAAATTCAAACCCAAGATCAGTTTAAAGAACTTGCCTTAGCATCGTTTAACTATCAGTGGGAGCATAACACCATTTACCGTCAATTTTGTGATCATTTAAAAGTTGATCCTGCTGACATTACTGAGCTTGATCAAATTCCGTTTTTACCCATTCAGTTTTTTAAAGAATTTAAAATCATAGCTTCAGATGAATCTGTTCAAACGATTTTCACCAGTAGCGGAACCACCGGAAGCATCACCAGCAAACATTATGTCACCGATCTAAAAGTCTATGAGAAAAGCTTTCGCGAAAGCTTTAAACTTCATTATGGCGCTATTGAAGATTATACGGTGCTTGCGTTGCTCCCGTCTTACTTGGAGCGCGATGGTTCGTCTCTTATTTATATGGTTGACTGTTTGATCAAAGACAGCAAAAAACCGGATAGCGGCTTTTATCTGAATGATTATAATGCTTTGAGCGAAAAATTAAAACGTCTTGATGCCGCAGGCGAAAAAGTGCTTTTAATTGGGGTTTCTTTTGCGTTGCTTGATCTTGTTGAGCAATTTGAATTTACGCTGAAAAATACCATTGTGATGGAAACCGGCGGTATGAAAGGCCGAAGAAAAGAACTCATTAGAGAGGAATTACACGCAATTCTAAAAGAAGGCTTTGGTGTAACTGAAATTCATAGCGAATATGGGATGACCGAATTGCTTTCGCAAGGCTACTCTAACGGAAACGGGATTTTTACAAATCCGCCTTGGATGCAGGTTTTTATGCGCGATACCGAAGATGCGTTAAATTATGTAGCTCCCGGAAAAACCGGCGGAATCAACGTGATCGATCTCGCCAATCACTATTCGTGTCCTTTTATCGCGACTCAAGATTTAGGTAAAAAACTCGATGAAAACCGCTTTGAGATTTTAGGTCGTTTTGACACTTCTGACATTCGCGGTTGTAACTTGATGGTTTTGTGATTTTTTTGAAAAAAAGATGTAAGGTATCTCCTCTATAACCGACTCAATAAATGTTCATAATTGGTTGGTTAGTTAAGTTGGAAAACCCGGTTACTTGATAAGAAAGAGTGCCGGGTTTTTTATTGGTTCCGCCAAAGGGGTTCAAGAGCTTTAAGGCTTCTTTCTGAATCTCTTAGATCTGAATCTGACGTTCTATCTGCTGATTTAACGAGATAAACGTTTCGGTTCTTGAAACGCCATCAATCGCCTGTACTTTTTTATTGAGCAGGTGCATTAAGTGTTCGTTATTCTTACACAGGATCTTGATAAAAATTGACCAGTTTCCGGTCGTGTAATGACACTCCAAAACTTCCGGGATTTCTTCAAGCTGTTTTACGGCTTTAGGGTTGCTCATCGCCCGATCTAAGTAAATCCCGATAAATGCCATCGTGTTATAGCCTAAAATCTTTGGGTCTATGGTAAACTTAGAGCCGGTGATCAAACCCGATTTTTCTAATTTTCTGAGACGTTGATGTATCGCAGCTCCAGAAATCCCGACTTGACGTGCAATCTCTAAAATGGGTTTACGTGCATCATCCATCAATTGACGAAGAATAATTTTATCAATCCCGTCTATTGCTATTTGTTCGTTTACAATTTTCATAACCTATAGTATTTCAACTAAAAATAGCAATTAACTCCATTACTATAAGCACAAGCCTGTAAAAAACTTTAAATTTTTAATCAGTCTGATTTATTGATGGTGCGGATTGTACCCTAAATAAGGCACTTCATATTCCTTAAAAACAATACCATTCTCTTCCAACTCATCTAAAATTGGATTGTAAACTTCACGCCATATCGGCAACTGAACACCGGGAGTCGTGATCTCTTTGTTCAGTATTTTGAGTGCTGCAATACCTACCGGCAATCCAACGGTTTTGGCCATTGCGGTATAGGTTTGATTAGTGCCAACACTCACCATTGTCGCATCAATTTGTTTCTTTTCGCCATTGATCTCGTAACCAAACTTATGATACATCACGATCATATCTTTATCGGTTTCCGCTAGCGTCCATTGATCTTCCAGAATTCGCTGCAAGCATTGCGCGGGCGTCGCTTCTTTTAACCCTATCCTTCTATTATCATCAAACAAGTTAAGCTCTAACAATTTATCCCAAAGCAAATCATCCTGATCAATTTTAAGCATATGACGCAACTTGAGCTGCACAGAATCTGTAGGTGAATACGGCAAAAAGAGGTTGGTGAACTCGCGATAGCTCATCGCTTCGGTGTCTTGTAAGGTATAGCTATCATCAGTCATTCCTAATTGCACAAAAAGATTCCAGGCGCGAGAAAATCCTACACGACGTATCGTACCGCGATACAGGGTCAAAATATCCTCCAAACCATAAATGCTTCGGTATTTTAGTGAGTTTCGGTTAGCATAGGCTTCAAATCTTCCGTAGCCTTCCACATCAAGAAATTCGGTTCTTCTGAATAACCGCTGATACGGAATATACTTATAAGTACCTTCTTGAATAAATTCTGCAGCGCCACCTTGACCGGCAAGCACCACGTTTCTGGGATTCCAAGTGAATTTATAATTCCAAAGATTCGTATCACTTTCGGGAGCGACTAAACCACCACAAAAAGACTCAAATAACAACATTTTGCCGCCTGCATCACGAACCCGATCAATCACCCGCATTGCGCTCATATGATCAATCCCCGGATCAAGACCTACTTCATTCATAAAGATAAGCCCTTTCATTTTTACCTCGTTATCAAGCTCTAGCATCGCATCACTTATGTAGGAAGCCGTGACCAGATTTTTATTAAGAGCCAGGCAATCGCGCGCCACGTCAATATGCAAACGTGCCGGAAGCATACTTATAACGATATCGGCTTTGCTGATTTGCTGCTGGCGTTCTTCAGCATTCGCGATATCTAGTGTAATCGCATTAGCACAGGCAAGATTTCCCACCAATCGTTTTGCCTGAGCCGGATCACGATCTGCAACCGTGAGTTGTAATTGTTCTTCGGAAGCCTTGTCTGCCAAATATTTTATGAGTTGCGCAGTAGATTTTCCTGCACCAATAATCAAGATGTTTCGCATAATAAAAGCGTATTTTTACATAGTATAATTTAAACATTTGATCGCATATTTTAAACTGAAGCTATGCAAAGAACTCTTCTGATCACCGGTGCACTTTTAGGACTAACTGCTGTAATCTTGGGCGCATTTGGCGCGCATGGACTCAAAGAAAGTTTAACCCCTGAAGCTATTGATTCGTTTGAAACCGGAGTGCGTTACCAAATGTATCACGCTTTTTTACTTCTGCTAGTAGGAACTGCATTGCCTTTATCGCAAAAAGCACAGAAAATCAGTTTTTATCTGATTTTAATCGGCGTGATTTTATTTAGCGGCTCTATTTACTTACTCACCACAAAACCTATCACAGGTATTGATATTTCGGCGATCGCCTGGATCACTCCAATAGGTGGTGCTTTGCTTATTTCAGCCTGGATTGCAATCACTTATAATTTTATCAAATTACTAAAATAATTATCATTTTTTAACTATTTGATAATTTTAAAGCATTAGCTTTACATCGTATTTCTAAAAATTCAAATTTATGGCTCCAACTGCCTTATTTACGAAAACGATTGCGATGACGCAATATGGAATCAAAAATGCAACAATTCATTATCAATTGCCTCCAGAAGAACTGCATCAAATATGCGTACTTTTAGGTCAAGGCACCACTACAGACTCTGGCGCTTTAGCAATTGAAACCGGGAAATTTACCGGAAGATCCCCAAAAGATCGCTTTATTGTGATCGATGAATACACCCGAGACAAGGTCTGGTGGGGTGCTATCAACATTCCTTTTGATAAAGCCAAATTTTACCGTTTAAAGGAAAAAATGACCACCTACCTTTCTGACCGTAAATTGTATGTACGCGATGCTTTTGCCTGCGCTGATGAGCGCTATAAAATGGGCGTGCGTGTGGTGAATGAATTCCCCTGGTCTAACTTGTTTGTCTACAATATGTTTTTAAGACCAAGTGAAGATGAACTCGAGAATTTTAAGGAAGACTGGCTGGTGCTCAATGCGCCCGGCTTTAAGGCCGATCCTGAAATTGACGGTACGCGTCAAGAAAATTTTGCGATCATCAGTTTTGAAGAAAAAACGATTTTGATTGGTGGTACCGGCTACACCGGCGAAATCAAAAAAAGTATTTTTTCTGTACTAAACTTTGTACTGCCTACCGAAAAGAATACGCTTCCTATGCATTGTTCAGCCAATGTGGGTGAGGATGATCAAACAGCAATTTTCTTTGGCTTGTCAGGCACCGGTAAAACCACGCTTAGCGCAGACCCTAACCGCAAGTTAATAGGTGATGATGAGCATGGTTGGACAGCTGACGATACCATTTTCAATTTTGAAGGAGGATGCTATGCCAAAGTGATCAATTTATCTGAAGCGCAAGAACCCGATATTTTTAATGCGATAAAACGGGGCGCACTTTTAGAAAATGTGATCGTAGATCATCAGAAACAGGTGGACTATAGCAATACATCGATCACACCCAATACACGCGTGAGTTACCCAATACATCATATTGAAAATATTCAAAAACCTTCTGTAGGTAATAATCCAAAGCATATTTTCTTTCTCACAGCAGATGCTTTTGGAGTATTGCCTCCTATTTCAAAATTGACACCGGGGCAAGCTGCTTATCATTTCATTAGCGGCTACACAGCTAAAGTTGCGGGTACAGAAGCTGGTGTAAATGAACCGGTACCTTCATTTTCTGCGTGTTTTGGAGCTCCCTTTATGCCTTTACACCCCACGCATTATGCTGAAATGCTCAGCGCAAAAATGAAAAAATCCGGGGTTAATGTTTGGTTAATCAATACAGGATGGACCGGCGGACCCTACGGTATTGGTAAGCGTATGGAATTAAAATATACGCGCGCGATGATCAATGCGGTATTAAACGATTCTTTTAGCCCTATCAATCACGAGGACTATCATACGCATTCTGTTTTTGGAGTAGCACAACCACGCTCCTGCCCGGGAGTTCCTGATGAGGTGTTGAGTCCGCGTCAAACTTGGGGCAATGATGAGGCCTACTATGCAACAGCACACAAACTAGCCGTTTCTTTTAAAGAGAACTTTAAAAAGTTTGAAGCCCATGCAAATGAAGAAATTCTAGAAGGACAACCTCCGCTAGGATAGTTAATTGAAAACAAAAGGCTCCTAATCAGGAGCCTTTTAATTTTTTCTCAACCAGAAGATTATTTTTTATTGACGTCGTCAATATACTTCTCTAAAGCCATCGTCATCGATGGGGTTTCTGGTGTAGGTGCTTTGATGTTTACTTTGAGTCCGGCTTCTTCTACCGCTCTAATTGTAGAGTTTCCAAATACCGCGATGCGGGTGTCATTTTGTTTAAAATCAGGAAAGTTTTCAAACAACGACTTGATTCCACTTGGACTAAAGAACACAAGAATGTCATAAGTCACGTCTTTTAAGTGCGACAGATCACTTACAACAGTTCGGTAAAAAATACCGCGGTCCCATTTTAAATTCAGATCGTTAAGAACATTAGGCACTTCAGGTTTTAAAGAATCTGACGATGGAAGTAAAAACTTCTCATTCTTGTATTTCTTTAAAATTGGTGACATCTCAGTAAAAGTACGTTTCCCAACATAAATCTTACGTTTACGATACACAACATACTTCTGCAAATAGTAAGCTACCGCTTCACTCTGGCAGAAATACTTTAGGCTGTCTGGCACCTTAAAACGCATTTCCTCAGCAATTCTGAAAAAATTATCTACCGCATTACGGCTGGTTAAGATAATCGCAGTGTATTTACTAAGGTCAATTTTTTGATGTCTAACCTCCTTGCCTGATACACCTTCAACGTGGATAAACGGAATGAAGTCAACTTTTACCTTCTTCTTTTCCTGTAACTCAAAATAGGGGGAATTCTCAACTTTTGGTTCTGGTTGCGAAACCAAAATAGTCTTCACTTTCATAGACATGCTAAATTTGTGTTTATTTCACGCTTCATGTTCAAACTATATAAAACTAAACACCTTATATAAAATGAAGTAGGGCGCAATTTCAAGTGCGCAAAGGTACAAAATAAAATAAAACAGATTATTGTAAATCATATTTTCATACCTGCGGTACGTGTTAAAAAGGCTGATTACATTAAAAATCAGAAACAAAATCACTATGATCACAATCGCTATAAAACCCGGCGCGAGTGCATAAATAAAAATGGCATTTACGGGTAAAAGAAGCAACGCAAAGTAACTGCGGTAGCTAAGCTTAGAGAACTGGTATGAATTGAGCTCTTGCTCCCCATTAAAAAGTACGCCCAGCATACGTTCTATAAAAAACTTAAGCGATACAAAAACCACATAAGCCAAGACAATACGCACGTACAGCAAAAAATTTGAAGCGTCTGTGAGTACGTTTAACTCATTAAAAACAATGTAGATAAACAAAGAAATCGAAAAAAACTGAATGGTAAACAAGATCAGGTTAAACGGGTTCTCAAACCTGATGTCTTTATTCGCCTTCAGCAAGTATTTTTCATTGATCAAGAGCTCTACAAAATCTACAAATCGGGTTTCATAAACAGCCTTTGCCACGGCAATTAAAACCAAGCATGTCACAAAGACAATCGTGATCCAGTCATTACTAATAAAACTGCGTTCTAAGGCTTGCAAACTCTTCAATTTTTATGGATTCAAAATTACTATAAATACAAGAGTTTATAGAAATGCCGAAACAAATAACCTTCAAAATCTTTACATTTGCGCATAAATCACACAACGATGGCAGGTTCGCTCGTCATAATTCCCACCTACAACGAAGCTGAAAATATTGAAAAGTTGGTGCGTAATATTTTTGCGCAGCAACGCGCGTTTGAGGTTTTGGTTGTTGATGACAATTCGCCAGACGGAACCGCCGCATTGGTCAAGAATTTACAGCAGGAATTTATAGGTCAAATACACCTGCTTGAGCGTCCCGGCAAAAATGGCTTAGGCACGGCATACATCGCAGGATTCAAATGGGCTCTGGAACGAGATTATGCATACATATTTGAGATGGATGCAGATTTCTCTCACGCCCCCAATGACCTGATCAGACTGTATAACGCTTGTGCTAAAGGCGGTGCAGATCTAGCCATTGGTTCGCGATACAAAACCGGAGTCAATGTAGTAAACTGGCCTATGGGACGCGTCTTAATGTCATACATCGCGTCAAAATATGTTAGATTTATAACTGGCTTAGATATTGCAGATACGACCGCAGGTTTTATTTGCTATAAACGTGAAGTTTTAGAAAAAATAACGCTCGACAAAATCAAGTTTGTAGGTTATGCGTTTCAGATTGAAATGAAATTCAAAGCGCATTTACTTGGTTTTAAAATTATTGAAGTACCGGTAATATTTGTTGATCGCACTAAAGGCACCAGCAAGATGAGCACCGGTATTTTTAGTGAAGCCGTTTTTGGCGTTTTAGGAATGAAGTTTAAAAGTCTTTTTAAAAGTTACGATATATAGATGGAAAAGGTACTGATCAAAGATGCACATATCGTAAATGAAGGCACCATTATGCGTGGCGACGTTTACATAGAACACGGAATTATTGTTGAAATAAGCCAAAACCTTAGTGTTAAAGGTCCGGATGTACATGTTTTTGATGCCGAAGGAAAACACCTTTTACCCGGGGTGATCGATGATCAGGTACATTTTAGAGAACCCGGCCTCACGCATAAAGCAACCATTGGGTCTGAATCTCGCGCAGCCGTAGCCGGCGGAATCACTTCGTTCATTGAGATGCCTAATACGATTCCTCAGGCAACCACTATCGAAAAATTAGAGGAAAAATTTACGCGTGCTGCCGAAACCTCACATGCCAACTACTCGTTTATGTTTGGCGGGACTAACGATAACCTTTCTGAAATAAAGAAGGTTGATAAATCAAAAGTTGCCGGCCTCAAACTTTTCTTAGGAAGCTCTACCGGAAACATGCTCGTTGATGATGAAGAAGTGCTACGAGAAATCTTTAAGAGCACAGATCTTGTAATTTCGGTGCATTGTGAGGATGAAGAAACGATCAAGAAAAATCTTGCGATTTATAAAGAGCGCTATGGTGACGATATTCCTATTAATATGCATCCTATTATTCGCAGCGAAGAAGCCTGCTATCTATCTTCTTCAAAAGCGATCGCTTTAGCTAAAGAAACCGGTGCACGTCTGCATGTTTTTCACCTTTCTACAGCGAAAGAAATGGAGCTTTTCAGCAATAAAATTCCATTAAAGGATAAAAAGATCACAGCCGAGGTTTGTATTCACCATCTTTGGTTTTCTGATGAAGACTATGAAGACAAGCAAACCCTCATAAAATGGAATCCGGCAGTAAAGAAAAAAACAGACCGGGCAGCGTTATGGGAAGCTTTACTTGATGATCGCCTAGATGTGATTGCTACAGATCACGCCCCGCATACGTTAGAAGAAAAGCAAAACGTTTACACTAAAGCACCTAGCGGCGGACCTCTAGTACAACACGCGTTACCGGCAATGCTTGAAAAGTATCACGAAGGCAAAATTAGCCTGGAGAAGATCGTTGAAAAAATGTGCCACAATCCGGCCATTCTTTTTGAAGTTGAAAAACGTGGGTATATCAAACCCGGTTATTATGCTGATCTTGTTTTAGTAGATTTAAACAATCCGTGGACGGTAACCACAGACAATATTCTCTATAAATGCAAATGGTCTCCTTTTGAAGGAAACACTTTTAAATCCCGCATCTCTCATACTTTTGTCAATGGCCAATTGGCGTATAAGAATTTTAAGGTATACGATGAGAAGCACGGCAAGCGTTTAACTTTTAATCGATGATCAAAAAAGGCTACATTTTGCTTTTAGTTGTTTTGGCAGTCGTGAGCTGCCACGATATTGAGCGCCCAAAAAAGCCTGACAATTTTATTGAGCGGGAGAAAATGACGGATATCTTATATGATATTTCGCTCTTACGTGCTTTAAAAACCTATAGCGTAAACGATATGCGTGCTTTAGGCTTAGAGCCAGATACTTTTATCTATGACAAATACGACGTTGACAGTCTACAACTCGCTCAAAGTATTGACTACTACAGCGTAAACTTTAATGAATACACGTCGATTTGGGAAGAGGTCAATGCGCGTTTGACCGCACAACGTGATGAGATTCAGTTTGAGCAAAATGATCTAGACAGCATACGTATTGAAGAAAGCAAACGCAGAAGAGATTCCATTAAAAAAGCCAATCAACCTCGCCCTGATATCGAACTCGAAAACGATTCTATTTTAGCTCCTGTGAGTAGTTAAAATGTTTTGCAACTCGGCTGAGTGTAGTTTCTATAGGAGTGTACTCAAATTCAGGAAAGGGAGTTTTTAGTTTTTCCGCCTCATAAACGGTTTTTGTATACCCAGATTTAGCGGTGCTTTTGGTAAGCTGACGCCGTTTACCAAAAAGACTTAAAAACCAATCTATTTTCCAAGCGAGATCAAGCTGCCATTTCTTAAGCATTTTAGACGGAGCCTTTACTCCTAAGGCTGTCGCTGTTTTTTTCAATACGGTTTCAAAAGCAAGATTATGTCCTACCAGAATGAAACGTTCATTAAGCACATCGCTTTGCATTAAAGCGATCATCGCGCGCACTACATCAACGACATCAACAAATCCTGTAGCACCGGGAACTGTAAATTTTAGTCCGTTTGCAATTTGTTTAAATATCGTACCGCTTCCACTGTCGTAAAAGCCTTCTCCCAAAATCACTCCCGGATTCACGATCACCACGTCGAGACCCTCTTGGGTACCGCGCCAGACTTCCATTTCTGAAGCGAATTTTGAAATACCATAAACGCTATTTTCTTTATTGGCTTCCCAGTGCGTTTCTTCAGTAATTGCTTTTACACTATCTCCCAAAGCCGCCACAGAGCTCACATAACAGCATTTTTCAACTTGATGCTTTAAACATAAATTGATAATATTCGCCGTACCTTCAACATTGTTCTTTTGAAGTTCGTCAAAACGTTTAGGATTAAAAGAAACCAGCGCAGCACAATGGTAAACTCTAGTTATTTCCGCGAATGCTTCGGTTAATGCAGGAATATCAGTTACATCTGCCTGAAGCCATTCGATCTGCCAAAAATCAGCCTTAAACTCATCAGTTCCTTCACGTTCATTTTTCCATTGAAAAAGCGCTTCTACCGCTTTAATTTTAGCTTCGGTTCTGTAAATCGCACGAATCTTATTTTCGCCTTGCGCAACCAATTGCCACAACAAATGCGAGCCCACTAAACCGGTACCTCCCGTTACTAAAATCATAGCTACGAAGTTAGGCATATTCTTCTATTCTTGCTGCCAAGCTTTGCGCATTATATTTATATTTGCAGGCTTATAAATGGTCACGAGTTGACTCGTCGTTACGATTTTAGAAACTGAATTATTTTCGTCAATAATCGTAGCACTAAGAAAAAAAGATTTTAAATCGCGTTTGGCGCGTAAACTAGCAATTATGATTACCAATTTTGTTGAAGAACTGCAATGGCGTGGGATGATTCACGATGTGATGCCCGGGACTGAAGAACACCTTATGGAACAGATGCGATCTGCTTATGTGGGGATCGACCCAACTGCAGACTCGCTTCACATAGGTCACCTTGTGGGCGTTATGATGCTCAAACATTTTCAGGCAAGCGGTCACAGACCTATTGCGCTTGTAGGTGGTGCCACGGGTATGATTGGCGATCCTTCAGGAAAATCTGATGAGCGTAATCTGCTTGATGAAGAAACCTTGCGTCACAATCAGGAAGCCATTAAAGAGCAATTATCGCGCTTTCTGGATTTTGATTCTGATGAAGAAAACGCAGCGGTTCTTGTGAACAACTACGACTGGATGAAAGATTTTAGCTTTCTGGAGTTTATACGCGATGTGGGTAAACACATCACCGTAAACTATATGATGGCTAAAGATTCGGTTAAAAAACGTCTATCTGCAGAATCTGCGGAAGGAATGAGTTTTACTGAATTTACCTACCAACTCGTTCAGGGTTATGACTTTTTACACTTATATCGTGAGAAAGATCTAACGCTGCAAATGGGTGGAAGCGACCAGTGGGGAAACATCACTACAGGAACCGAATTGGTACGCAGAATTGGCGGCGGAAAAGCGTATGCAATGACTTGCCCGCTGATTACCAAAGCAGACGGAACAAAATTTGGGAAAACTGCCGGTGGTAATATTTGGTTAGATGCAGAACGCACTTCTCCGTATAGATTTTACCAATATTGGTTGAATACCAGCGACGAGGATGCAGCAAAATACATTAAGATTTTCACGTTCTTAGGAAAAGAGGAAATTGAGAATCTTATCGCAGAGCATCAGGAAGCGCCGCATCAGCGTGCTTTGCAAAAGCGCCTGGCAGAAGAAGTAACCATAAGCACTCATGGTGTTGAAAATTATGAGAACGCGGTAAAAGCTTCAGAAATTCTCTTCGGAAAATCTACAGCTGCAAACCTAAAAGCGCTTAACGAGAAAACCTTTTTAGATGTTTTTGAAGGAGTTCCGCAAGCGGAAGTAAGCCGTGGTGAGATTGAAGCAGGCTTAGATATGGTAAATGCACTTGCAGAAAAAACCGGATTTTTAAAATCTAACGGAGAAGCAAGACGCGCTTTAAAACAGAATTCAATTTCTGTAAATCAGGAAAAAGTAGCCGAAGATTTTACCATCACTACAGATGATTTGATCAACGATCGCTTTGTACTCTTACAACGCGGAAAGAAGAATTACTTTGTGATTCGCATTCTTGATTAAATAGAGAATATAAGTAGAAGCGAAAAGCCTCAAACAGGATTCTTGTTTGAGGCTTTTTTGTTATTTATAAATTTCTTCTCGTCAAGTCTCTTGATGAGTGATGAACAGTCAAAATATCAATCCTAGAGTCTGAAACAATCTTATAAATTATTCTGTAATTACCTTCAATTAATTCCCTCAAATCATCTTTGGGAATTTCGATAATAACTTTTCCCGAATAAGGCAGTTTCTTTAATATTTGAGTCCGTTTCAAAATTCTCAAAATTTGTATTTGAGCATATTTTTTTGAGTCTCTTGAGATATAATCAAAAATATCTTCTAAATCAATTTTGCTTCGATATGTCCAATTTATTTGAACCAATTGTTCAATTCTTGCATTAATTGATTTTCAGTTAACACCTCACCAGCTTCAGACTGCCTGTCTGCATTTTCAATTTTTTCAATTAAGAATAACCGCTCTACAAGCTCATCAATAGAAAACTCGTCAGGAAGACTATCTATTTGCTTTTTTAAGTGTGCTTTTGTCAACATCATCCTTTCTTTATTTAGTAAGTTACACAAAAAACCCATTCCGTTTAAATGGAATGGGTTTTAAATTTTTATAGGCGTTACGTGCTTAACGTCTTCCGCCAAAAATTTGTAAAGCGAAATATAACAAGGTTGCAAGTGAACCAATCGCAGCTACAACATAAGTTCTGGCAGCCCATTTTAAAGCATCTTTGGCTCCGTCGTGTTCTCTTGGCGTTAACATATTTGCCGATTCTAACCAAGCCAATGCACGATTACTTGCATCATATTCAACCGGAAGGGTAATGAATGAAAACAAGGTTCCCATAGCAAATAAACCAAGCCCGATAATCGCAACGGTCATTCCTAAACCAGAGCCAATGATCGACATCAAAACGATTCCTCCAATGATCACAAACATAGACATACGCGATGCAACACTCACCACAGGCACCAGTTTTGAACGCATCGTTAGCCAGCTATAGGCCTTTGCGTGCTGCACTGCGTGACCGCACTCGTGTGCAGCAACGGCAGCTGCAGCAGCATTGCGCTGATTATATACAGGTTCACTCAAATTAACGGTTTTCTTGGCAGGATTATAATGGTCTGTCAACTGCCCTTGCACCGAGATCACTTTTACATCAGTAATTCCATTATCGCTAAGCATTTTACGCGCGATCTCTGCCCCACTCATTCCATTTTGTAGATGAACCTGAGAGTATTCTTTAAACTTACTTTTTAATTTATTGCTTACTAGCCAACTTACCAATGCAATCGCACCAATAAGTATATAATATCCCATCATAGCTTTGTATTTAAGTTGTTTTTAAAACTAACCAATATAAACAAAAAATAAGCCGAAAATTTCTGCTGCCGTTTTGACAAAACCTTTCACTGTCAGTTCGAGCGCAGTCGAGAACTATGTACTGTTGAACAAATAAGCATCTCGACTGCGCTCGATGAGACCTTAAGAATTACAAAATACTAAAACTTCGTATTTCTAATTTTGAATTTCTGATTTCAAAAATCAGCCTACGAAGTTCACGATTTTACCGGGAACCACGATCACCTTTTTCGGTTCGCGACCGCCTAAATACTCCTGTGTTTTCTCGTGCGCACGAACTGCTTTTTCGATTTCTTCTTTTGAAAGATCTAACGGAAGTTCCATCGTAAAACGCATTTTACCGTTAAACGAGATCGGATATTCTTTACTGCTTTCTACCAGATGCTTTTCATCAAACTCCGGGAAGGCAGCAGTAGCGATCGACTCGTCGTGACCGAGTAAAATCCACAATTCTTCTGCGATGTGTGGCGCATAAGGCGAAATCAAAACAGCCAACGGCTCCAACACTTCACGGTTATTGCATTTTGCAGCTGCGAGTTCGTTAACTGCAATCATAAACGTAGAAACCGAAGTATTAAAACTGAAGTTCTCAATGTCTTCCTGTACCTTTTTGATGGTCTTGTGCAAGGTTTTCATCGCCTCCCTAGAAGCCCGAGCATCGGAAACCTCAAAATCGCCTAAATTTCCAGCTTTATCTACTTGATGGTACAGCTTCCATAATTTTTTAAGGAAGTTATGTACTCCCGTAATTCCTGCGGTATTCCAAGGTTTGGCCTGCTCTAACGGACCTAAGAACATCTCGTACATGCGCAGTGTATCTGCCCCGTACTCCTCACAAATATCATCGGGATTCACCACGTTGTATTTGGATTTAGACATTTTTTCGACTTCGCGTGATACTTTTACTGTTTGATTATCATAAGTAATGAATTTTGCCGAATGATATTCTGGTTGCCAATTTCTAAATTCTATTACGTTAAGACAGTTCGAGGTATCAACAAGATTTACATCAACGTGAATCTTATTAAAGCTAATAGAATTATCTCCTGTGTATGACAAGATCGTATTCACAGCTTTCTTATTAGTTTCGTCATTCAAATAATCCTTTACTATTTCAAACGAAACAAAAAATTCCGGATTTGAACTTAGCCTATATAAAAAAGCACTCTCCCCCAAAATCATTCCCTGATTGATCAGCTTTTTAAAAGGCTCTTCAACCGGAGCAAAACCACGATCTTTTAAGAATTTCACCCAAAAACGGCTGTATAATAAATGCCCAGTGGCGTGCTCGCTACCTCCAATGTAGAGGTCTACATTTTGCCAATACTCCATCGCTTCTTTTGAAGCAAAAGCTTCGTCGCGTAAAGCTTTCTCCATATACCTAAAGAAATACCAGCTACTTCCTGCCCAACCCGGCATCGTATTCAATTCTAAAGGAAAAACAGTCTCGTGATCGATCTTGTTATTGCTCACGACTGCATGGGTTTTGGTATCCCACGCCCAAACTTCGGCGCGGCCTAGTGGCGGCTCACCTTCTTCGGTAGGCAAATATTTTTCTACTTCCGGCAGGTGAATAGGTAAATGCGCTGCATCAATCATTTGAGGCATTCCATCTACATAATACACCGGGAACGGCTCTCCCCAATAACGCTGACGGCTAAACACCGCGTCGCGCAAACGGTAATTTACTTTCCCTTTTCCGGCACCTAATTTTTCTAATGCTTCAATCGCTTTTGGCAACGCTTGCTTGTATGCCAGTCCATTTAAGAAATCTGAATCTTTTAAAGGCGTTTTATCCTTTTCAGCATAGGCTTGCTCGCTGATATCGACTCCGTCAAAAATATTCTTGATCGGAATGTTGAAATGCGTTGCAAAATCCCAGTCGCGTTGATCTCCACAAGGAACCGCCATTACAGCACCGGTTCCATAACCGGCCAACACGTAGTCACCTATCCAGATCGGAATCGGCTCTTTTGTAAACGGATGCTCGGCATAGGCACCGGTAAATGCACCCGAAATGGTTTTTACATCGGCCATACGCTCGCGCTCGCTGCGCTTTGCAGTCGCTTCGATATAGGCATCAACCTCAGCTTTTTGCTCTGGAGTTGTTATTTCTTTTACAAGATCTAACTCTGGCGCAAGCGTCATAAACGTCACCCCAAAAATAGTATCGGGGCGGGTGGTAAACACCTCAATTTTGAATTCTGAATTCTGAATTTTGAATTGAACGGAGGCACCTTTTGAACGCCCGATCCAGTTGGTTTGCGAGTCTTTAAGCGGCTGTGGCCAATCGATATCTTGCAAACCGTCTAGCAAACGCTGCGCATAAGCGCTGATGCGCATACTCCACTGCGTCATTTTTTTGCGCACCACAGGATGCCCGCCACGTTCTGAAACGCCGTTTACGATCTCGTCGTTTGCCAAAACCGTACCCAACGCAGGGCACCAGTTTACTTCGGTTTCTGCCAGGTAGGTTAATCTATATTTTAAAAGAAGTTCTTGTTTTGCTTTCGCGGAAGCAGAATTCCAATCTTCAGCAGTAAAAGCTTCAACATCCTCGTCGCATACTGCATTTACCGAAGCATTTCCTTCGGCCTCAAACTTAGCGATCAGCGTGTCAATATGCTCTGCCTGATTGGTATCGTTGTTATACCAACTTTCAAAAAGCTGAATAAAAATCCACTGCGTCCATTTATAATACTCAGGATTTGAAGTGCGCACTTCGCGCCTCCAGTCGAATGAAAATCCTATTTTATCCAATTGCTCGCGATAACGTGCAATGTTAGTTTCGGTAGTAATTGCCGGATGTTGCCCGGTTTGAATGGCATATTGCTCAGCCGGAAGTCCAAACGAGTCATACCCCTGCGGATGCAACACATTAAAACCTTGATGACGCTTGTAACGCGCATAAATATCACTGGCAATATATCCCAGCGGATGCCCTACGTGCAGTCCTGCACCTGATGGATATGGAAACATATCGAGCACATAATATTTTGGCTTTTCGCTGTTATTTTTTGCCTGAAAAGTACCCTGATCACTCCAGTACTTTTGCCATTTTTTTTCTATCGCGTTAAAATCGTAGTTCATTACCGTGTATTGCTTTGCGCACTGCGCATTTTAATGAGCGGCAAATTTAACGATTTAAAAGCGATTTAAGCAGACCGGTTTTTTGGCACCGCCAAGGGGTTAAATACTCCGTCCCGAAAGCTTTCGGGATGCCAAGAAATTGAAAATTTGTTCGGAACGAATGCCACGTGAGTCAGCCCTGAGGGAGTTTACTCGAGGTTTTCTAGGATCTTGCCTCTTTTTCCATTGGCAATAAACACTCAAAGATCATCTCGTTTACCGGCACAGAAACGCCGAGACGCTTTCCTTCGCGCACAATGTAGCCGTTAAAGTTGTTGAGTTCGCTGGGTTTGCCTTCCATAATATCGCGTTGCGTAGAAGCGGTCACCTCTGCTCCTTGATTCTGGATCGCCTCAAAAACTGCCTCCATATGCTTTTCGGTAAGTGCAATTCCTTTTGCTTTGGCGACATTAAAAATCTCCTTTGCGGTGTCTTGCATCATTTTAAACAAATAGGCGCTCGAACGTATTTTACCCATAGGCACGCGTGTCAAACCGCCAATCCCGCTTATGGTGCAAATGAATAAGAATTTCTTCCAGATCTCTACTTGAATATCTTCAACCAAATGGGCTGTAAAACCTGCTTCTTCAAAAAGTGCTTGAAGTTCTTTTGCGCGTTCAGAAAGGCTTCCGTCGAGTTCGCCAAAGGTGATGCTTGGTTCAAAAGTGGGATGCTTAATTTTTCCGGGACCGTCTTTAAAAGCAACTATTCTACATAGACCGCCCAAAACTTGAGCATCAGGCAACACCTCAAGGATTTTTTCAGCATTTGAAGCTCCGTTTTGTAACGGCAGAAATAATGTTTCGGCTTTTACATATGGCTTCAAAGCTTCGATGGTTTCGGGAACCTGCCAAGATTTTACTCCTAAAATCACAAGATCAGGCGTTGGAATTTCGTTTAAATCGTCAGTAGCCAAATCGGGTTCAGCTACAAAATCACCTTTATAACTTGTGACTTCTAATCCGTTTTTTTGAATTGCTTCCAGATGTTTTCCGCGGGCGATAAACGTCACGTGATTTTTAGTTTTAGTGAGTTTTCCGCCAAAATAGCCTCCAACGCCACCTATTCCGTAGATTAAAATATTCATAAACCAGTACAATTTAGAGTTAAACACTTCATTTTTAACAGCTAACGCCAGTGCTGGTGCTAAACGCGTGAAATGCTTCAGTATAAAAATACAAAATGCGCCAAGTGTACGTTTAAGAAGCACGAACTTTAGTATTTTTGTCCTCTAATCGCATTAAATTTTACGCAGCAGCATGGCATCATCTTTTGAAAAGTTTCAACGTCGCAGACTGATCTCCTCGTATTTTTCGGTGATTTTAAGTATTGCGCTGGTACTTTTCTTATTGGGATTGCTAGGCCTTCTTGTGCTCAACTCTAAAAAAGTTGCCGATCATTTTAAAGAACAGATCGCATTGACGATCTACCTAAAAGATGACGCCAAAGATGTTGAGATCAAACAACTTGAAAAAACGCTTGCACTAGCCGATTACACTAAGTCGACGCAGTTTGTTTCTAAAGATGAAGCTGCCGAAGAACACAGCAAAGAAATAGGTGAGAATTTTATGGACTTTTTGGGCTACAACCCGCTGCAAAATTCCATTGACGTATATCTCAAAGCCGATTTTGTCGATGCGGCTCAGGTTAAAGAAATCGCAGATAATTTGCTCGCCAAAGACTTTGTAGAAGAAGTAAATTATGACCAGCCTCTGATCTCGCTGCTTAACGATAACATCAAAAAAATAAGTTTGTGGGTGATGGTCATTAGTGGTGTGTTTACACTTATTGCGGTATTGCTCATCAACTCTGCGATACGTCTTTCAGTATATTCTAAGCGTTTTACGATTAAAACGATGCAAATGGTGGGCGCGACCAAAGGATTCATTCGCCGCCCGTTTATCTGGCTGAGTATGAAATTAGGAATGGTAGGCGCAGTAATCGCACTCGCAGGTATGGCCGCTGTTCTTTATTATTTAAACCAAACCTTCCCTGAGTTAGAATTGCTGGCAGACCCCGTGATTCTGGCTATATTGTTCGTAGGTGTTTTTCTGGCAAGTGTACTGATTACTTGGTTCAGTACCTTTTTGGCTACTCAGCGTTTCTTGAATTTAAGAACAGACGAACTTTATTATTAGAGAAGAGCTTTTAGATCAAAAGCCCTTTCAAAACATAATTTTAACCCTTTTAAGCATGGGAGAACAAAAACGAAAAAAACAAAATGAACTGCACCGTAGCAGTTTTATTTTTAAGAAGAAAAACTACAAGGTGATGTTGATAGGCCTGGGTGTGATCGCTCTTGGTTTTATCTTGATGTCTGGCGGCGGTAGTGATGATCCTACGGTATTTAATCCGGAGATTTATAACTGGAGACGTATACGTCTTGCTCCGGCGCTGGTGTTGATTGGTTTTGGGATTGAAGTATATGCGATCTTACTGAATCCTGATAAGAAGAAAAACGCCAATTAACAAGAATTAAATGGATATAATTGACGCGATAATCCTTGGGATCATTCAAGGTCTTACCGAATTTTTACCGGTTTCTTCAAGCGGTCATCTTGAACTAGGAAAAGCCATTTTAGGCGACAGTACTCTGCCAGAAGAAAGCCTTCTTTTTACTGTAGTTTTACACTTTGCAACAGCACTCAGTACGCTGGTAGTTTTTAGAAAAGATATTCTTGATATTCTTAAAGGCTTGTTTCAGTTTAAATGGAATGAAGAAACGCAGTTTGCTGTAAAAATCATCATCTCGATGATTCCCGCTGTGATCATCGGGTTGTTTTTTGAAGAACAATTAGAAAGTCTTTTTGGCGGAAACATTCTGCTTGTAGGAATGATGCTTATCATTACCGCGCTTTTATTATGGCTGGCAGATAAGGCTAAAGACACCCAAAAGCCGGTTAGCTACAGCAATGCTTTTACCATTGGTATCGCGCAAGCTATTGCTATGCTTCCGGGGATTTCCAGAAGTGGCGCTACGATCTCGACTTCGGTTTTATTGGGGAATGACAAAAGCAAAGCCGCACGTTTTTCCTTTTTAATGGTGGTTCCGTTGATCTTCGGGAAGATCGCAAAAGACCTGCTAAGCGGAGAGATCACTACCGAATCTGGTAATTTTACTGCGCTGTCTATAGGTTTTGTTGCTGCCTTCGTTAGCGGACTTATCGCTTGTACCTGGATGATCAAATTGGTTAAAAAGAGTAAGCTCTCGTGGTTTGCCATATATTGCCTTATCGTTGGGATTATCGCGGTTGGTTTTGGGTACTATAACCTTTAGAAAACCGAAGAATTACAAAAACATTTTATGCAGTTTACCGAAGAATATTTTAAAGAAGGTCAGGTTTTACTTTTTGACAAGCCGCTCAATTGGACCTCATTTCAACTGGTAAACAAAGTGCGCTGGTTGATCCGCAAAACCTTTAAGATCAAAAAGATCAAAGTAGGCCACGCAGGTACTTTAGACCCTTTGGCCACTGGTTTGCTTATCATTTGCACCGGTAAATTCACCAAACGTATTGAAGAATTTATGGGACAAGAGAAAGAATATACCGGCACCATTGTATTAGGTGCTACGACGCCTTCTTATGATCTGGAAACGGAGATTGATCAAACCTTCTCTACAGCTCATTTGAATGACGAACTCATAAAAAAAACTACCGCTCAATTTACAGGAAGCATACAGCAGCAACCGCCGGTTTTTTCTGCGTTGAAGAAAGACGGAAAACGCTTATATGAGTTTGCACGCGCCGGGGAGGAAGTTGAAATTCCCAGCAGAACCGTTGAAATTTCAGAATTTGAAATCACCCGAATCGAAGTTCCTGAAGTTGATTTTAGGGTGCGTTGTAGTAAAGGAACGTACATCAGGTCATTAGCACACGATTTTGGAAAAGCATTAAATAGCGGCGGACATCTTTCCGCTTTGCGAAGAACAAAAATTGGTGATTTTAATGTAAAAGATGCTACCTCTTTAGAAAGCTTTGAGGCCGCTTTAAAACAAGCTGAAACTTCAAACAATTAGTTAACAGCTCTTCCGTTTTGTTTAACAGCCACGCATACTACGTTTTTGTAATTTTGCATTGATGAAACTGTCTCCTCAAGATAAAGCGATGTTGATCACCTTTAGCGGTGCCAGTATTCTTGCGGTAGTTTTTCTATTTTTTACCATCAAGCCTTACGACACGTCACAGGTAGAAGAATTTATTCCCATCCCGATTATTGCAGAGGAGCTGCCAGAAGAAGAACTTCTGGAACAAACCGAAGAAGAACAGCCACAATCCCAAGAAATCACTAATCAAGCGCAAAGCAGTAGTCGCTTGGTGCGCGAAGCTAATAGATTTTTTAGCCAGCAAAATGAAGTAGAAAATGCCTTAAAAAGCGACACGGAAACTGCAGACCCTTCTGAGGATACAGACGGCGATGACGAGGCATTTCCTGATTATCGGGAACGCATCGCAATGTTGCGTCAAAAGCGTGCTGCGCAGCAGTCTGCCGGCACATCAGACGACGCTAAAGAAGTTTCTAAAGTAAATACCTCAAGCTATCGACGCAGTACGGTTACTTATCAACTCAAAGAGCGCAATGCGATTCAAATTCCTAATCCCGTGTATACGTGCGATGCTACCGGGCGCGTGGTGATCAATATTCAGGTGAACGGCGTAGGCGGTGTGACTAAAGTCACGTTTAATAAGAGCGCCTCAACCACCGCAAACGGTTGCCTTGTAGATCAAGCTTTAGAATACGCGCAACAAGCTATTTTTAACAAAAGCACACGCGATTCGCAATTAGGCTCGATCAGTTTTGAGTTTCAAGGTTAAATTCTTTTAAGATCGCAAGCAGTTCTTCAACCACAGCTTGTCCTTTATTATCATTATACCATTTCTGAAGCGTGTTAATAAACTCCGGTGTTATCGTTTCATTTTCCGCTTTAAAATCTGTCACAAGTTGCTGTGCAGCCTTAGAACGCGAACCCCAACTTGTCACCACAGCATTATTCTCTGGATTCTGCACGATCAATTTTGGTATGGCTTTTCCACCATTGGTCAAGAAGGCATCCATCAATTGCGGGTGATCATCACGCAAGACCAACTTGAAATTTATGGCCGGCTGTAGTTCAGCCATTTTATGCATTACGGCCACTGCCGCAGGAGCATCGCCACACCAACTTTCAGTAAGCACTAACCAATTTACCGGTCTTGTATAGTTTTTCAATTCATCTTCTTGGGCCGGAGTGAACTTTAAAGTTTTATCCCAGCGCTTCATACGGCGGTCATTAAGTACGGTATAATTTGATAAAGCTTCGGTTTGCGTATGCCCGGTGCTTGTGAAAGATTGGGCGTGTTTGGCTACCAAAATTCGGTAATCTGCGTAGGTTAAGGCATTTTTGCGAGCTTCAGTTACCAGCTCTTGTCGTTCTAAGGTTGTAATCGTCATAAAGCAAAAGTCGGTGTTTTTTGAATCAACTTACAAAGCGCAGTACCTAAGAACAACTCAAAATGTCTACCTTTAATTTTCAATTGGCTCCGCCAAAGGGATTAATACTCGGAGGCTTGCCTTGAAGTAATTTACTTTGAATTATGACAAAACACAGATGTGGCTGGTGTGTGGGCGATCCACTTTATGAAGCGTACCACGATCAAGAATGGGGCGTCCCCGTCTATGACGATCAAACCATCTTTGAATTTTTGATCTTAGAAACTTTTCAGGCAGGGTTAAGCTGGATCACTATTTTGCGCAAGCGCGAAAACTTTCGTGAAGCGCTTGATGCTTTTGACTATAAAAAGATCGCAGCGTATTCTGATGTCAAGCTTGAAGAACTTCTTCAAAACCCCGGAATCATCAGAAATAAATTAAAAGTAAAAGCTACGGTGAGCAATGCTCAAGCTTTTATAAAAATTCAAGAAGAATTCGGTAGTTTTTCTAAATACATCTGGAGTTTTGTAAATCACAAGCCTGTTCAGAATTCGGTAAAAAATTATAAAGAAGCGCCGGCAACTACCGCAATTAGTGATGC
Organism: Leeuwenhoekiella palythoae; assembly: GCF_900130045.1. Lineage (GTDB taxonomy): Bacteria > Bacteroidota > Bacteroidia > Flavobacteriales > Flavobacteriaceae > Leeuwenhoekiella > Leeuwenhoekiella palythoae. The sequence continues at coordinate 518,874 of NZ_FQXT01000002.1, read as the reverse complement.
CTTATCAAAAGACCTAAAAAAGCGTGGTTTTAAATTTACCGGTTCAACTGTGGTTTATGCGCATATGCAAGCTACCGGTATGGTTAACGATCACGAAGTGAATTGCTTTAGATATGCTGAAGTAAGCAAACTCCAATAAAGTTTGTAAGTCATTTATTAGAACATTACCGGTTAGTTCATAACTAGGCTCAGAGCTTTTTCGACGAATAAAACCTAACGTAAATAAGACAGAAACGCTTCTCTGGTAATTTCTCTTGCTCCTAAACTTTCCAGATGAGTTGTATATACTTGGCAGTCGATAAGTTTATAGTCTTGCTGTGCAAGCTTGTGCGCTAAAGAGATTAGCGCAACTTTGCTGGCATTACTTGCTTTTGCAAACATACTTTCACCACAAAAAACCTGTTTTTCTTTGAGATTTACGCCATACAACCCTCCTACGAGAACCTCATCCTGCCATACCTCTACAGACTCTGCATAACCCAATTTATGTAGGTTTAAATAGGCTTCGACCATTTCGTTTGTGATCCACGTACCGTCTTGATCATCTCGTTTGATGCGCTTACAATTTAAAATTACGTCTAGAAAATGCGTATTGTAAGTCACCTTAAACTTTGCGTCGCGCAACACTTTTCTCATTGACTTTGAAATGTGTACTTCCTGAGGTTTCAACACCATTCTGGGATCAGGCGACCACCATAAAACCGGCTGACCATCATTATACCAAGGAAAAATTCCTTGACTATACGCATCGATCAAGCGCGCCGGACTCAAATCTGCACCCACGGCAAGGAGACCATCTTCATCAGCAAGATGATGATCAGGAAACGGCTGAGACGAATTAATAAAAATGATGCTTTATGATTTTAATAAAAACAAGTATAATATTTTGAATAATTCCGATTTTTTGCCGAAATTTATGAGAGCCTATTTAAAATTTTGTTCATCATTGCTTTTTTAGTTTATAAATAGGTTCACCTAAAACCAATTAAAAGCTCTTAATTTCAAGAGCTTTTTTTTATGCTCTGAACTGTCTTAAGGCTAACAGCGCATAAAATTTGATTATCAAAAAAAACTCAAAACCCCCGAAACTTACTAAAAGTATCGAGGGTTTTACATGTGTTTAACGTGCTTTTTAGAAAGGCAGATCGTCGTGATCGTCATCATCAAAATCTGAAGCAGGCTCAAACTGGTCTGCCGGTGGTACCGGAGGTATTCCAGCAGAAGGCGCAGCGCTTTCAAGACTTTCAATTCGCCATCCTTGAATGCTATTAAAATATTTTGTCTCACCTTGTGGATTCACCCACTCGCGACCTCTTAAGTTGATGCTTATTTTTACGTTTTGCCCTACATTAAAGTTGTTTAGCAAGTCGGTTTTATCTTGCACAAACTCAACCATTATAGGCTGTGGATATTGCTCTTCGGTAGTTACAACAACTTCGCGCTTTCTAAAACCATTGTTCCCAAAGGTTTGTACGTCTCCAATCAATTTAATTTTTCCCTGTACTTCCATTTCTGTTGTTTTGTTTATATGATAAGCCTTTTAAAATTAGGCTAAAATTAATTTCCAGGCATCGCCCGTTCTATCTTGATTTACTAATTCTTTAATTGCTTGATGCAATTGCTCTTGATTTCCAGAGCTCACCACTTCTTTTAAATCCTCATTTTCTGATAAAAATGCCTTTACAGCTTCTTCATCTGGTAAAGCCTCAATATTACCTAGCCTTCCCAAGTCGTTTCCGCTAAGCACGGTGCTTAATCTTATAGCTTCCGGCAAGGCATCTACACCTACACCAAGATTGCGCAGCGGCTTTGGCACTTCAAACATACCTTCTATCGCCCGTGTGTACCAGTTGCCTCCCATACGCGCCACAAGATCAATTTTGTGCTCGTCAATGGTTTCTGCTTCGGTCAGCACAGCCTTTTGAATATGAATTCTAAGCACCTCGCAAACGACTAAGTTTCCCGCACCACCTTCAGTTCCTAAAGCCACAACTTCATTTACCTTGCACTCCAATTGCACAGGCGCTTCTTTCACACGAAAAGGCTTTACCGCTTCTGAAAGCTCTTTACTGAAACCTGCTTTTATAAATTCGTCTACACCGGTTTCATATTCAGTGCTGGCCAGCGACATCTGGTGTACCATAGCATAATTCACCACATTGATCACCACTTCTTTGGTTGCAAGAATATTATCTAGCGTATGTTTTGTGGTGTTATCTCTCCCCCTACGCACCGGAGAAAACACAACAATTGGCGGATTAGAGCTAAACACATTAAAAAAGCTATACGGCGCCAGATTAGGTTTACCCTCGGCATCTAAAGTACTTGCAAAAGCAATAGGGCGTGGCCCCACAGCAGCAGATAAAAGACCATAAACTCTGGCATTTTCTGAAGTTTTAGGGTCTATAGAAAGTGTTTCGGTGCTCATTTGGCAAAGGTAGGCATACGATAGTATTCTTAAAACCGTTTTGAAAACAATAATTGTATTCAAAATACTTTATATTTATTTCAAATGCCAAGTTGTATCTGCTTTAGAACAGCGCAGCTAAACAAAGGCTTTTTGTTAACACGAGCTTCAAAGAAACGAACCCTATGAATTTTAATAAAGATCAGCGTTTTATCCGCTGGTTTATCATTTTTGCAGCGGTAGTTATAACCGCGCTTATTCTTTGGAATGTCTCCTTATTTTTTGACCAACTCAAGCAGGCAGAACGGGACCGTATGGAAATCTGGGCCACTTCTATGGAAGCCTTTAATACTGAAGACATCAACCAGTATTACGCCCTGAGCCAGAAGATAAATTCTAAAAATCAATACATTCCCATAATCATTACAGATTATAAGGACAGTATTGTAAACAGCATCAATATCCCCGAAAATATTCTTGAAAACCCTATTAGATCTCAAGAATTACTGCTGGAAATGGCCACCGAAAATGATCCTATACGCATTGATATTTTGGGTGGTGAACTCTGGTATGCGTATTATGGGCACTCCCCGGTGATCAATCAATTGAAGTTTTTCCCGGTGGTATTGGTGATTATTGTAATTCTTTTTATCGCGGTAATTTATTTCTTTTACGCCACCTCAAAAGCTTCAGAACAAAACTCGCTTTGGGCAGGAATGGCTAAAGAAACTGCGCATCAAATAGGCACGCCGCTTTCTTCACTTGTAGGATGGACCGAAATTTTAAAAGCCGAACAAGTAAACCCCGATTATATTGAGGAGATCAATAAAGATATAAACCGCCTAGAAACCATCACCGGAAGGTTTTCTCAAATAGGCAGTATCCCGAAGCTTGATCCCAAAAACATCATTACCGAAACCCAAGAAGCCTTTGAATATTTAGCTAATCGCAGTTCTAAGCTCATCGATTTTGAGATCGATGTTCCGCAGGGGCAACTTTTTGTAATGCTCAACAAAGAACTCTATGCGTGGAGTATTGAAAACCTGGTAAAAAATGCCATTGATGCCATGAAGGGTAAAGGAAAGCTCACACTAACCGTTAAACGCGACACCCGCTTTGCAAAAATCTTGATAAAAGACACCGGTAAAGGAATCCCAAAAATGAACTTCAATACCATTTTTGAACCGGGTTATACTACAAAAAAACGAGGTTGGGGTCTTGGCCTCTCGTTAACCAAACGTATAATTGAGGAATATCACGACGGACAAGTACGCGTGTTGCATAGCGAACTCAACAAAGGGACCACCTTTCAAATAGCGCTTAAACTTATAGACGAATGAATGATAAGGTAAGAAATATGAAAGTCAGTATACTTTCTGACAATTGGTATACGCTAAACAAAGTAGACTTTGAATATCTCAACAATCAGAACACTTGGGAACACCAATCGCGCGAAGCTTATGATCGCGGAAACGGTGCGGTAGTGCTGTTGTATAATCCAGATCAAAAAACCGTGATTCTCACGCGGCAGTTTAGAATGCCTACCTATCTCAACAAAAACAGCGATGGGATGATGATCGAAGCCTGCGCCGGATTGTTAGACGAAAATGACCCAAAAACGGCAATCATTAAAGAAATCGAGGAAGAAACCGGCTACAGAATCAAAACAGTTGAAAAAGTCTTTGAATCCTATATGTCTCCGGGATCTGTAACCGAAATTTTGCATTTCTTTATCGCAGCATATTCTGAAAGTCAAAAAGTATCAGAAGGCGGTGGTGCCGTTGATGAAACCGAAAATATTGAGGTTCTTGAATATAGCTTTCAGGATGCCTTAGCATTGATAAAAACAGGAGAAATTAAAGATGCCAAAACTATAATGCTCCTGCAATACGCACAAATTAATCTGGCAGATCTTATGAAATAGGTTATTTTTGCGCCACCAACCAACCTCTGCATATGGCTTCTTCTTTCGTAAAATTTGGCGAGTCTAAACTGCGCAATAACTGCCCAAAATGTTATGCGCAAGATGGGTTAAGCTTTACGTTTTATAACAAGATCGAAGATAACAAGTTGCTTACTAAAGCCACTAAGGAAGTAAAAGGCGAACTGCATTGCAGTCACTGTTCATCACAAATTTATCCGGGATTGTGGACAGACGAAATTGACCGCGTATACCTTTACAACTTAAAAAGGATAGGCAATCCTGAGACGTATACGCGTTTTAAACCTCTAGCAATTATCATTCTGATTGCAATTGTAGTGGTTGCTGCGGCTGCCGCTTTTGCTATTTACAGATTGAAAATGGCCGCTTAAAAAGCTGCTTGAATCTGCTGCGCAAGCGCCTCAAATTCTTCTTGAGCAAGTTTTGTTTTACTAATAAAGCGCGCGTCTTCCATTGTTGTAAGCGGAATCAAATGCACGTGAACGTGTGGTACTTCTAGACCTATCACAGAAACACCAATGCGCTCACAAGGCACTACTTTTTCTAAAGCCTTAGCTACTTTTCGGCTAAATGCCATAAGTGCCATATATTCTGCTTCGGGCAAATCAAAAATCTTGTTGACCTCCTTCTTAGGAATACATAGCGTGTGCCCTTTTGCGTTAGGGTTAATGTCTAATATTGCAATATGTTGCTCATCTTCGGCAACAATATGTCCAGGAATTTCGCGATTGATGATCTTTGTGAAAATAGAAGCCATAGTAAGTCTTAATCTCTGGTTATTTCTAAAATATCAAATTTCATCGTTCCGTTTGGAACACTGATTTCTGCTACTTCACCTACTTTTTTACCAAGTAAGCCTTTACCTATAGGAGAATCTACAGAGATCTTTCCGCTTTTTAGATCGGCTTCACTTTGCGCAACCAGTTTATAGGTCATCTGCATTCCGTTAGTTTGATTTTTAATTTTTACGGTAGAGTGTACTAAAGCTTTAGAAGTATCTAGCTGAGACTCATCAATGATACGGGCATTAGCTACAAGCTCTTCCATCTTAGAAATGCGCATTTCTAGCATTCCCTGAGCTTCTTTAGCAGCATCATACTCAGCATTCTCACTCAAATCTCCTTTATCACGCGCTTCGGCAATTGCCTGAGAAGCCTTTGGGCGTTCAATATCTTTAAGCTGATTCAGCTCGTCTTTCAATTTTTTTAATCCTTCTGCTGTATAGTATGATACTTTACTCATAACTTCGTTTATTAATGCACAATGACTGTGTGTATTTTTCGTTTAAAAATTTAATGTTTACAGAGCTGAAGTTTCGAGCTCGCTTATAAACACAAAAAATCCCATTAGAAACGGGATTAAGTGTTGCTAATATACGAATTTATTAATTGTTACTTCTAAATTTTTCTAAATTGATAAACCCTAATTTTTTCTTTCGCACCAAGTTGCTGCTTTGTTTTTTGGCTTTTAGCGTGGTTTTACAAAGCTGTAGTTCTGATGATAACCGCATCAACAATCCCAATGTAAATCCTATTTCTTTTAGCGTAAATCTTAATACCAACCTTCCGGAATATAGTCAGTTGCAATTCCCCGGGAATTCGGTTTACGTATCTGGTGTAGGCATCCGCGGAATATTTGTTATCAATACCGGTGCAGGAATTCGCGCTTGGGAGGCAACAGACCCCAATCACGTTCCTAATAGCTGCTCGACGATGACTTTAAATGGCACCGAAGCTACATGCCCTTGTGAAGAAAATACCTATACTCTTTTTACCGGGCAAGATACCGCTCAGGAATTACCGTACACCCTTATTGAATATCGGGTTGCAGAGAACGGCAACCTCATCAACGTGTCTTATTAAATAGAAAAAGCCGGCAATTGCCGGCTTTTCAGCTTCTGGTACGAACCCCTAAAATCGTACCGTGGCTCCTATTAAAAAGTTGATTTTTGCCTGCGGATAATATCCCGCTCCTTCAATGGTAGTCACCGTTCCCGGATTTGAGAAGTCGTCATCGTAGGTAAAGAAATACCCGTTAGAAACATATTCTTCACTAAAGATATTATTGACCAACGCTGTTAGCGTAACGCGTTTTGCAAAGCCTATATTCTTCAGGTCATACTGCACGTTAAAATCATTGATGAAGTACGCATCAAGCTTAGAACTTTCCGCATCAATGTTTCCTAAATATTGTTCGCCCACATATTTAGAAAGTAACGACAAGCGCAAATTTTGCACCGGAAAGAAATCAAGTCGGTTTCCGGCTATGATTTCGGGTGAAAATGAAATATTGGTATTCCCTAAATTCTGTAATTCTCCATCTCGCTGAAAGAAAAAGTCTCTGTTTTTATTGGTACTCAAAGCGATATTCGGCGTGATCGCAAATTGACGACCCAACTGAAATCCTGCTTCTACCTCTAATCCTAAACGATAGCTCGAACCGCTATTTTGACGAATGGGCGCTCCCACATCATCAATCGCACCGGTAAGCACCAGCTGATCGCGATAGTCCATAAAATACAGATTGGCAAAAACACGCGCACGTTCTTTAGTAAAACGGTAGCCCAACTCAAAATCATTTAAAGTTTCCGGCACCGGATTTCCATTTTCAAAATCGGTACGACTGGGTTCTCTATTGGCTCTGGCGTAAGAGGCATAAATTTTATTTTCCTCATTCAGCGTAAGCGTTAGTCCCGCTTTTGGATTGAAAAACGAATAGTTTTCATCGATAATAAATTCGTCAATATCGCTATTGATCCCATCAGTCTCATAACTAATAAAACGTCCTTGAAGGTCACCAAAAACACTCCACATATCGTTAATACGCCAGGTCGCTTTAGCAAATGTGGTAAACTCATTTTTATCTGCGGTACCAAAATAATAGCGGTAACCCGCCTCTTCATCTTGAGCAAAATAACGTGCCCAAGTGATCTCACCATAATGATCACCACTGTAAATACTACCAAAAACTCCGGCATCAAAATCAACTGAATTTGACTTATAATTGGTTGTCAGGTTTGCCACATAATAACGGTTATCTAGCCAGCGACGGCGAATAAGGTCAGTATCAGTTTGTAATTCACCATCAACCTCATAAGGCTCCCAGCCGATAAAATCAAAAGTAGCATCGCTAGAAAAATTGACATTGGCATAATACCACGAGTCTACATACTCTTCAAAAAAGCCACGTCCCATAGTGTAGTTTAAACTCAGCTGTGTTGACCAGCCTCCGCCATATTTTTGATTCCAATGCAATTGTACGTGATCTTGCTTGTAATTATCAACTTGATCTTCGTAAAAACCTTGAAAATTACCGTCGTCATCGTATTGAAAACCTATAGGATTATAGGTTCTGTCCATCGCTAAAGTCTGTGCATCGATACCGTTCCATGACTGGTAAGTCACCTCGTGACCGCCAAAAACAACAGCTTTAAGTAAGGTTTTCTCATTGCGATATTCTCCCTGCAGGTAATAGGATTTTAAGTCTGAACTGGCGCGATCTACATACCCATCAGACTTTATAGCAGAAAGTCTTCCGGAAAAACTAAAATGATCATTTATAAGTCCGGTGCCAAATTTCACATTAGCTCGACGTGTATCAAAAGATCCTCCCGAAGCATTTACTTCCGCATAAGCTTCCGGCGTAGCCGCATCGGTTAAAATATTCAAACTGGCACCAAAAGCTCCGGCACCATTGGTTGATGTTCCCACCCCACGCTGCAACTGTACGCTCTCGATAGAACTACTAAAATCCTGCAAGTTCACAAAGAACGTTCCCAGACTTTCAGCATCGTTATACGGGATTCCGTTAATAGTGACGTTGATGCCACGGTTACCGGTACCACGCACTCTAAAACCGGTATAGCCCACACCGGCGCCGGCGTCTGAAGTGGTAACTACACTAGGTAAATAATTGAGTAAAATAGGCAGGTCTTGTCCCAGATTGCGCTCGTTGATCTCGGCTTTAGACAGGTTGCTGTACGTAATGGGCGAGTCTGCATCTACACGTACCGATTGTACCAGCACCTCATCTAGTTTTTCTACATCGGTAGAATCTTGTGGTGTTTGTTGTGCGAGTGCGCCAAAAGTCGTTAATGTGGCAGCACAGGCGAATAAAAGAGTTTTCATTCGTAAAAAGTTTTACGAATAAAAGGGGCAATTATTCTGTGTTACTAAAAGTTAATATACAATGTTGCTTAAAAACACGCAGGTCGTCACCCGCCTTTTTAAGCGATTCCCTTGGCAGCATTATCTGCCCAGGTTCATTGGGTATGATCTCAGCTCGCTTTCTGCATAAATACAGAAGTTTAAGCACCCCTTTGAGATTTAGGGCGCAAATGTAATACAATATTTATGCTTTTATAAAAAAATTAAGGGCTTTTGTAAAAGCGAATATTAATTTTAAAATTCTATGAAAAACACCAAGCGATCAATTACCCTCAAGGTCCTTACCGGCTATATCATGATTGGTCTGCTGGTTGTAGTTGCTATTTATTTTATCTACCCGCAGATAAAAACCTTTATTTATCCTCCTAAAAAAGAACAAGCAACAAATCAAAAACTCACCTTTACCAGCAATGCGCTCAGTTATCTGTATGAGGCAGAGACTATAGGCAGAACCGCTATGGCTACCGGTTCTCAGCGCCAATTTAAAGAATATCAGGTGCTGGTAGATAGTATAAAAATTGAACTGGATTCGCTACAGCGCATAACAGACACTAAAGAGCAAAATGAGCAGTTAGACAGCATAAAAATGTTACTTTCTAACAAGACTAGTAACATTAGAGCAATGGTGCGCCTGCGGGACGAGCAATACTCCCGCAACTACTATGATGAAGCGCTTGACGAACTCGTTAAAGAGGATATCTATTTTGAAGATTATGCTAATGATCCGCGGTTAGATTCGGTGGACCCGTATATCAAAAGCGTGATCGTTGATTTTAATGAGTACATCCGTAAGGATACCCGGGATGAAGATCAAGGTCTGAAATCTATGGCTGAAACCGTGCGCAAAACGCTTTCAAATATTGAAGCGCGCAAGAAGGAGCTTGAGATCGATATCATCAACCGCGAAAACACTCTACTGGCTAACGACCGAAACATCAACCTAAAAATACGCAATCTCTTAAGCACCCTTGAGCGCGAAGGAAGTTTTAGCGCAAGACAGCGTGAGGCATTTTTGAACAGCAGAATTCAAGAGATCACAAAAACGCTCAAGATCATTGGGATCATTAGTGTTGTGCTGGCCATTGGGTTTGTAATTATGATTTTTAAAGACGCTTCTCGCAGTCAGCAATACAGCAAAAATCTAGAGCAAAGTAATGCCACAGCACAGTCGCTTTTGAAAAGTAGAGAACAGTTGATGGCGACCATAACCCACGATATGCGCTCACCGCTCAATACCGTTCTGGGCTTTACAGATCTGCTGAAAAAAACCGCTGTAGATGCTAAACAAATGCGCTATCTGGATACCGTGCAGAAGTCTGGCGATTATATTCTAAAACTGGTCAATGATCTGCTGGATTTTGCTAAGCTGGAAGCCGGAAAAATCAGCATTGAAAAAATCCCGTTTAACCCTAAAAAGTTAATCGAGGATGTCATCGTAGTGAGTCTCCCGCAACCTTTAAAACAAGGTGTTGAGATTCGTACCGAAATTCCTGATGAACTGGACGCGATTTTTTTAAGCGACCCTTTTAGGATCAAGCAAATTCTAGCTAACCTCATCACCAATGCTTATAAATTCACCGAAGAAGGAAGCATCACCATTGCACTTCATAAAAACGGAAAAAACCTGAGGTTTAAAGTGATCGATACCGGTTGCGGGATTCCTAAAGAGAAACAACAGCTGATCTTTAAAGAGTTTTCTCAGGCTGAAGAAACCACGCAGCGCAAGTATGGTGGTTTTGGTCTCGGACTATCGATTTCGCAAAAATTAACCGAATTACTCAACGGTAAACTTCAGCTGAAAAGTATTCCGGGGAAAGGGAGTACGTTTACTTTGATCGTTCCCGTAGAGCAAACCGAACAACAAGAACCTGCCGATTTTGAAGAAGATCTTTCTGAAGTTAAATTTGACGCACTGCGACGAATTTTGATCGTAGATGACGAACCCGTGCAGCAGCAACTTACCAAAGCTACACTGGCTCCCTTCAATTTAAAAATAGACACGGCTTCTAACGGAAAAGAAGCGCTTCAACAGATTGAAAAAAATGAATATGACCTCATTCTTTCTGACATTCAAATGCCGGTAATGAATGGTATTGAATTTATTAAAGCCTTAAAAGCAAATAGCCGATCTCAAGACATTCCGGTGATTGCTTTAAGCGGAAACGAGACCCTAAAACAAGCCGATTATAAACATTTTGGCTTCGCTGCAAATCTCAGAAAACCCTATAAACCTGCTGCGCTGATCGCAATCTTAAAAGGTTTAAGCACGGCGCAAATTGAAGAAAAGCAAAATATTCCTTCAACAGCAACAACTGCAACAACGTCGGGCAGGTTATATGATCTGAAACAGCTTAAAGCCTTTACTGCTGACGATGATGCATCTCTAAAAAACATTCTTATCGTTTTTGCCGAAAGTACTGCAGAAAGTTTAAGTCAGTTGAAAGAGCATCGTGAAGATCCAGAACAACTTAATCAGGTTGCACATAAAATGCTGCCAATGATGCGGCAACTAGAAGCTGATGATGTCGTACAGCCTCTGGTAATTTTAGAAAAACCAGATTTGGAAGACAGATCGGCGATCGCTATTCAAGATCTAGTGCAACAAGCCATTGAGCAAACTGAATTACTTTTAAAGCAATTAAAAGAAGATCAAGATCTATAGTTTAATGTCGTATTGCTTGAGTTTATTGTAAAGAGTTTTTCGATCAATATCAAGCAGTCTAGCAGCTTTGCTTTTATTTCCGCCGGTTTTTTCCAAAGCATCTAAAATGCGTTCCTGCTCATTTTTTGCATTAAATAACGCATAATCGTCCTTCTTATCTTCGACCTTAGCCATGCGGATTTCGCGAGGCAGCAATTCTTTAGGAATAAGTGACGAAGGAGCCAAAAGAACCATACGTTTTACAATATTCTTCAACTCCCTTAAATTACCCGGCCACGCGTACTGAATCAAAGATTCAACAGCATCGGGACTAAAACCTTCTACATCTTTCTCAAGTTCTTTATTGGCCTGATCTAAAAACAGGTTTATGAAAAGCATCAAATCTTCCTGACGTTCACTTAACCGCGGAACTTCAATTGAAAATTCGTTGAGACGATGATAAAGATCTTCCCTAAATTCCCCTTCTTTTACTGCTTCTTCAAGGTCCTCATTAGTCGCAGCAACCACACGAATATCAACTGCTATTTCTTTATTGCTTCCTACAGGTTTGATTTTTCGCTCTTGCAAGGCGCGCAGTAATTGCACTTGTAATTCATACGAAAGATTACCTATTTCATCTAAAAAAAGCGTGCCGCCGTTTGCGGCTTCAAAATGCCCTACTTTATCGTTAACGGCTCCTGTAAACGAACCTTTCACGTGTCCAAAAAATTCACTTCCGGCGATCTCTTTAGGAATTGCGCCGCAATCCACCGCAATAAACGGTTCGCCATTGCGCTTGCTTTTATCGTGAATGCTTTTGGCTACATACTCTTTTCCTGTGCCGCTATCTCCGGTAATAAGAATAGACATATTTGTAGGCGCAACCAAATCTATATATTGATTGAGTTTTGCCGAAGCATCACTCACGCCCTTTATAAATCCGGAGGTAGGCTGCAGGGGTTCATTTGGCGTTGTTGTTGAAGAGACTTCCGGTTTGCTTTTAGGAATTTCAGGCTTTGACACCGTTTCCGTTTGCAAAGCCTTATCCACGATTTTTAGGAGTTCGTCTGGGCGTACCGGCTTTGAGATGTAATCAAAGGCTCCTTCTTTCATCGCTTCGACCGCCTTGTTTACTTCAGCATATCCTGTCATTAGAATTACAGGGATGTTACCGTGATCTTCCTTAATGTGCTTAAGAATACTTAGACCATCATCATCAGGTAAACGCACATCTGTAATCACGAGATCAACAGTATCTTTCGCAAGAATTTTATAGGCTTCAGCAGCTGCAAAAGCGCTGGAGAGTTCATATCCTTTTTTTGATAAAAAGGTCTCTAGCATTTTGCAAAATGCTACGTCGTCTTCAATGAATAAGATTTTTGACAAATCGAAAAGTTTTGATTAAAAGTACAAATACCCTGTACTGCGCTACAGTTAAAAATCATAAAAAAAGTTAACACTTTTTGACCAAAACGCATAAAAAAGCCCCGACTCGCGTCGGGGCTTAATTTTGAATTTTTAACCACTCTACAATTAAAAATTCAAATTAGGGAAACCTAACCTACTCTTTTGGCTCAATCCATTCACCTGCTGCATTGATGTATGCAGTTTCTGGTTCTGCCTCTTCAGCTTCTAAGGTTAACTTAAAAGTCTTGTTTTCAGCATCAACCCAAGCTTCTGTTACTTTGGCCCCTTCTTTATCTTCTGCTACCGCATCAGTTACGGTCACCGGTAGATCTGCTACTTCAATTTTAGTATATCCTTCTACTGGTGCTTGTAATTCTGTTGTAGTTACTGCAACATCTTGTGTTTCTTGTGCAGTTACATTTTCTGCTGCAAACAACATGGTTGCTGCGGCTGCTACGGTCATCACTAAATTTTTCATAATTCAAATATTTTAATGCACGTGTTGTGCGTTCTTATCCATTTTGGTTTTCGAGATTATCTAATCTCTTTTTATTTCTGGATTTTCACCCATTTACCTTCCTCGTTAATGTATGCTGTTTCTGGCTCAGCACCTTCAGCTTCTAACACTAACTTGTAAACCATTAGTTCTTCGTTATAGTAGGCTTCTGCTACAGTTGCTCCTGCTTTATCTGTTGCTACAGCATTGGTTACCATTTCTGGTAGAGCTGAAGCTTCAATTTTCTCAAATCCGTCTTGTACGGGTGCTTCAACTTCAGTTTGCATCATTGCTACATCTTCGGTAGTTTCTTGTGCTTTTATATTCTGAGTAGCGAAAAGCATTGTTGCAGCTGCTGCTACGGTCATCACTAAATTTTTCATAATCAATATGTTTTGTTGTTTTTAATCTGTTTTTAAAAAGCCTTTATCATCAAAAGCTCGATTAGATAAGTAGCAAAATCATACCATCATCAAAAAAGCCCTGACCAAACGAACTAAAACCTTGTAAATGTGCATTTTGATCAAAAATGAGACCTTACCCATTTTTGTAGAAAAGAGATATTTCCACAAAAAAAGTGTGGATATAATCCACACTTTTTAGAAAATCACTTAAAATATTTTGAATCCCTCAGAAAGAAGGCGGCTTGCGATTGGCTTTTTTCTCAGCATTTCGCTTTTTAGAATCCAGTCTGCGTTTTTTGGATGCCAGAGTTGGTTTTGTTTTTTTGCGACGCTTTGGTTTTAGGAGTCCGTTTTCTAAAAGCCTGACAAGATTTTTGAAAACCTCATCTTTATTTTTATGTTGACTGCGACTCTGATCATAAGACAAAACCAATTGATCATCACTCGTAAGTTTAGACTTTAACCGCTTAAATAAACGCTCTTTTTCTTCTTCAGAAAAAACATTGGAGTCCTTAAGACTCCAATGCAATATAACTTTTGTAGATGTTTTATTTACGTGTTGCCCTCCGGGGCCGCTACTACGCACAGCTTTAAAATCACATTCTTTTAAGAGCGCTTCTTTATTCATTCCGCTTGTGCCTGATGCGAAGGTTTTAGTAAATCATTTACTGTTTTAACCGGATTGAAGGTTTCCAACGGCACTTCAACAAACAGCGTGTTCCAGCGTGCCATTGCACCATTCCATAATCCCGGAAGCTCTAAAGCTTTGATCTCGTTACCACCGTCGGTTTTGTAGGCAATAAAAGCAAGATCAGGATTTACATAATCAAGTAAGTTGTATTTTTCACCTTTATAATTACGCACTCCGGCAACAATATCCACCGGATTAAAATGCGTAGAGTTCTTAAAGATCTCCTCCTGCTTTGCGTCTTTGTCATTTACCTGAGCGCTTTCAATAATTTGTAAAGCCACTTTACCGCTTTCATCTTCAACCCAAAACGGACCACCACCAGGCTCGCCTTCGTTTTTAACCATTCCGCATACGCGAATAGGACGATCTAAAAGTTCTTTTAAATAGCTTTTCTTTTCTTCGGTAGAAAAAGATGCATAGGCCTCATCAATACGCGTACTGAAATCTTCTTGTAAGAACGTTACCAGCTCTTCCAGCTCACCTTCAGCAATAGAATCTTTGTCTAAAAGTTCGGCGTACTTAAATATACTTTCTTGTTTTTTCAGTAGTAACCCTGCTAAAAAACGCTTAGTTCTAGACAACGCTTGAATATTATCCTGCACTAATACATTGTCAATATTTTTAATGAAAACCACATCTGCATCAACATCATTCAGATTTTCGATAAGTGCACCGTGGCCACCTGGTCTAAAGAGTAATGAACCATCGCCTTTTCGGTATAATTTGTTATCCATCGTAACCGCCACAGTATCAGTTTCCGGTTTTTGAAAGGAATAATCTACATCAAAACTCACATTGGTCGTATTACTTACCGAAGCGTGAATTTTATCGAATTCCTTTTTAAATGCGTCTTTATGCTCTGGTGAAACTGTGAAGTGCAAATCGGCTTGGCCATTTTTTGCCGCATAGGCCGCTGCTTCGTGTAAATGCTCTTCAAAAGCTGTTGCCATATACGAGCCGTAGTAATGAAAAGGAATCAAACCTTTAGGCAGATTGCCGTAGTTCTCTCCATCTTCAGCCATCATCGTTTTGATAAACGCATATTTAGTAGCGTTCTCATCTTTTTTGGTTTCCTCGTCAAGACCATCGATAATATGATTATAAAACGGGAACTTTTTATAGCCCGCAAAGAAGTTTTTCATATGCTTATCGCCCGTACGCTCCAGATACTCGTCAATGGTATCTTTGGAAGCATCATAATCCTCTAAAAACTGATAGATCTTTTTAAACATACGGCTCGCAGCTCCCGAAGCCGGAGTAAACTTCAATAGATCAAGCTCTTTTTTATGGCTCTCATAAAAATCCAGATATTTGAGCTCTTCCTCTTCCGTGAGTTTAAAAATCCCGTCTGCCACTGTCGCCGGAGCAACCAGTTTAACATTAGGAACCCCATTAGTAAATAGATCAATTTGTGATTTGACTTGTTCTATAGTCAAACCGTGATCTTTGATTTCGTTGATTTCTTGGTCGGTAAAATTCAATTTAAAATAGAATTTAGGTGGTTAGTTATTCGTTTTATGCGTTCTTCAATTGAGCCTTTTACTAAAATATAGGGGCGGTTATTTTTGATCAAGGCATTTTCAAAAAGAGCAAACATTTCTTCACGCTGCTCAGGACGATCCCGTAGATCATCTGCTTGCCAAGGGGTATCAATATAGGTCAGGACATACAGATCGTACTCGTTTTCTAAAGCAGCTGCCACTACTTGCTCGTCGCACCATCCGTCATAATAGGCCTCACTATATACCTTGGTTTCTAAAAGGTCTGTGTCACAAAATACTAATTTTTTCCGGGAATTTGCAGCTGCATTCTCCAGCTTCATCTGGCCAATTGCAATAGGCAAGATATCTTTAGGTTCGCAGATCTTTTGCTCTTGATCCCATTTTTGCTGAAGATATTCCCGGGCAAATTCTGGCACCCAAGCAGCTTCATATTGCTTAGCTAAAGCCTTAGACAAGGTCGTTTTCCCGGTACTTTCGGGACCAAAGAGTACAATTTTTATGCAGTTTCCGGAGTGTTGTTGAGGTATTTTTTCCACGCGATTAAGCCATAAATAGCAAGCACAGTAAAAATAAGATATTGAAAACTGGTAAATGTGAAACCTTTGTAAAAATACAGCGGTACTGAGATTATGTCTCCCACGATCCAGTAGATCCAGTTTTCGATTTTACGTTTTGCCATGAGCCACATTCCAACAAAAAATATGGCTGTGGTCAGCGTGTCTACATAAGCGGTCCAGCTCGTCCATTTTTCAAAATAGGTGTAAACCGCAAAAACAAATAGAACGGTAGCCACAAAGATGATCCCAGACCAAAGATGATCTTTCATTGTAGCTCTCGCAATGGGTGTCACGTGCGTTGCATCTACTTTGCGCGTCCAGACATACCAACCGTAAACACTCATGGAGAAATAGTACACGTTGATCATCATATCTCCCAGCAGTCCCCATTTAAGTAATAAGTACACAAAAATCGAAGTGCTGATCATTCCGGTTGGATAAACGAGAATATTATTCTGTTTAGAATACCACACAGAAAGCAATCCAAAAATCACAGCGATAATCTCAAGGATTATCGATGAAGTCTCATACTCTGCATATTGCCCAAAGAAAAAATCAAACACTGCATTCATACTAAAAATCACCTTTTTCAAAAGCCGTCCCTACCACAACGAGATCTGCTCCTGCAGCATAAATAGCTTCAAGTTTTGATTGACTTCGTATGCCACCACCTACGATTAGCGGAATAGAAATCGCGTCTTTTACGGCTTGAATGATTTCTACGGAAACAGGATTCAACGCGCCGCTTCCGGCCTCGAGGTAAATGAGTTTTTTACCTGAATATTCTCCCGCCAGCGCCGTATCTACAATACGTTGCACCATCTCTTGCGGAATCGCCTGCGTTTGACTCACACGTTCCACAGTAGTTTGCTTTCCGCCATCGATTAAAATATATCCGGTAGGTATGATCTCTAAGGCTGAAGCACGCAATTTTCCCACAGATTGAATTTGCTGCCGAATCAAATACTCCGGATTTTCCCCTGATAAAAGACTTAAAAACAAAATCCCATCTGCCTCTGCGGTTATTTGCCGGTAATCTCCGGGAAACAAAAGCACCGGTAAGGATGTTTTTTGTTTGATCAAATTAACTGCGACCTGTGTTTGTGCTTGCGTAGCAGTGCTTCCACCAACGAGAATGTGTGTGGTGAATACGGGTAGCTTTGAAAGCTGCTGCGTCAAAAGCGTTTCAGAAAGCTCTTCGGGATCAAAAAGTATAGCAAAAAGCGGTTTTTCGGCTTCAATCGATTTTAAAAGCGCTGAATAAATACTGGTTCCGCTATGCGCTAATTTTTCGATCATAATGCCTGAGCATAAACACATGTAAAGCCTTCAAATTCCAAGAAATCAATAGCGTATTTGCTGTGCTTTCCGTGGTAATTAATTACGGCATCAGTTTTATAATCCTCAAAATCAAAATCGGTAACGTTGATGTGCTGAAGAAAACTCAAGCCTTTCACTCCATAAATTTTATACAATGCTTCTTTTGCGCCCCAAACGATCGTAAGTTTTCTAATCACTGCATCGTCGTTGGCCAAAGTACGATATTCTTTAAGCGGTGTAAAACGGGAAGCGATGCGCAAGATCTTATCGCGCTGCATTTCGATATCAATACCAACCTCAACGGTTTCACTCACGATAATCGCGGTAAAGTTGTAAGAATGCGTTATCGAAATGTATTTACCGTCTTTAAGATGCGGCTTTCCATTTTCGGTGTAATACAGGTCCTGATCGGTGTAACCCGCAACGTGCAACAAGTGTCGTATACTTAAAAATCCACGTTGGTGCAGTTGCGATTTCATACTCTCAAAACGCGCTTGACAATGCGGTGTAAGGTTCACATTTTCAGACAAGGCCTCAACAGATTCTTCCACCTTCCAGATGTAAACCTGAGTGCTAGGATTGGGCGTTATAGTTTTGAAAAGTGGCACGTTAACTAGTAGATATTACGTATTTTTGCAAAAAATAAGAATTGTAAATATAAGATTATGTCAACGAAAACCGTGCAGTACGTTCCTTATAAAGTCAGAGATATTTCTTTGGCAGCTTGGGGAAGAAAAGAAATAGAACTTGCCGAAGCTGAAATGCCTGGCCTTATGGCTTTGCGTGAAGAATATGGTGCAGAACAACCTTTAAAAGGCGCTCGTATTGCGGGTTGTTTGCATATGACCATTCAAACCGCTGTTTTAATCGAAACGCTAGTGGCGCTTGGTGCTGATGTTACTTGGAGTTCTTGTAATATTTTCTCTACCCAAGATCACGCTGCCGCTGCTATTGCTGCTGCAGGAATCCCCGTTTATGCCTGGAAAGGGATGAACGAGGAAGAGTTTAATTGGTGTATCGAGCAGACGCTATTCTTTGGAGAAGAGCGCGAGCCGTTAAATATGATTCTTGATGACGGTGGAGATTTAACCAATATGGTTCTTGATGAATACCCAGAACTTGCTGCTGCAATTAAAGGTCTTTCTGAAGAAACCACTACCGGAGTTCACCGTTTATATGAGCGTATGAACAAAGGCACGTTGCCTATGCCTGCAATCAACGTGAATGACAGTGTAACCAAGTCTAAGTTTGACAATAAATTTGGTTGTCGTGAGAGCGCAGTAGATGCGATACGTCGTGCTACTGATGTTATGCTTGCCGGAAAACGCGTTGTGGTTTGCGGTTATGGTGATGTTGGTAAAGGTACCGCAGCTTCTTTTAGAGGCGCTGGCTCTATTGTAACTGTTACCGAAATTGATCCTATTTGTGCGCTACAAGCGGCGATGGACGGTTTTGAAGTAAAACGTTTAGAAACGGTTCTTGACAAAGCTGATATTGTGATCACCACTACCGGAAATAAAGATATCGTACGTGCTGAGCATTTTAAAGCGATGAAGGATAAAACCATCGTGTGTAACATTGGCCACTTTGACAATGAGATCCAGGTTGCTTGGTTAAATGAAAACTACGGCGATACTAAAGATGAGATCAAACCTCAGGTTGATAAATATACCATCGACGGAAAAGATATTATCCTTCTTGCTGAAGGTCGTCTAGTAAACCTTGGTTGCGCAACTGGTCACCCAAGTTTTGTGATGAGTAACTCGTTTACTAACCAAACTTTGGCACAGATCGAACTTTGGAAAAACAGCGACAACTACGAGAATAAAGTGTATATGCTACCAAAGCATCTTGATGAGAAAGTTGCTGCGTTACACTTAGAAAAAATAGGCGTTGAGTTAACGCAACTTAACGAAGAGCAAGCTGAATACATTGGTGTAACGGTTGAAGGACCTTACAAGCCGGAGTATTACAGATACTAATTAAAGACTTAAAATCTCAGAGATTAGATTTAAGGTATACTAACCCTCGCAGTATTTGCGGGGGTTATTTTTTTACAAGCGTCATTTGCGCGTGTTCTCCTTCTTTTAAGTTGGTGATGGTACGCACAAAATTGCGACTGTCTTCTACTTCTAATCGCACAGTATTTGGAGAAGAAGTTCCTTCACTTACTGCTTCTACTCTAATTTTAGTTTCTGCATTTTTTAGATCAAATTCTAAGTGTTTAATCTCATGCAGCACGGTATAGTTTTCTAAAACCGGTTTATCGTCTACAAACAAATTGATCACATCGCCATCTTCCTTTCCGGCATCGTAGATCGCTAGTTTTATTTTTTGATCACGAGTGAAGATATTCAGGTTTTCATTTTTTGCGATGATGTTACGCGTGAGGGTGTCAAGCACCTTCACCACCTTGATATTTTTCTTAATAGAATCTGAAAATTTACGGGAGCGCTGCACCACTTTGTCGATTTTCTCAACACGCTTTTTTACCTCCTGACCAGAGTTTACAATGATCATTCCGTCGAGGCAAGAAGTACCGTCTGCATATAGTCCTTTAAAATCCCCACTGAAGGCTTTCACACGATCTAAATTGCGCACCTTTCCTTCAAAATTTACAAAGCAAAAATCCTTTTGTACGACAGGCGATTTGGTATATACAATGTCATACTCTTCAAAGCTTAGCAGATTTTCGGCTTCATTATAATAGCCTTTAATATTGGATTTAGTTTCGTGTTTTCCGGCAAAATCGGTAAGAGAATAGCCTTGTATAGAATCGTTGACACGGTCAAACAAAACCTTATAACTGATGAACGAAGTATCGTTCAATTTGATGACGCCAAAGAACTCATATTCTTGCGCTTTTAAACTGCTGCCAAAAGTTAAACATATCAAAAACAAGAATAATCGAAAGGAAGGGTTTCTCAAAATAGCGTACTTTTTAGGTAGTTTAATTAACCTTAGATCTTATGAATTTCAAAATTATCTTTTCACTGGCACTTCTGCTAATGATTTCAACAACAACTTTTGCCGGCTTTCCTGTAGAGCGTGTTGCAAAAGCAACCACCGAAGTTAACGCTGCTGATGAAGCTTCAAGCGAACTTATTTCTCCTGCTGCGGTAGCGGCAGACCGTCAAACCGTAGCGATCTTGCTTTGGTTATTTTTAGGAGCCTTTGCTGCACACAGATGGTATTTAGGTAGTCCGATTTTATGGAACATCGTCTTTATCTTAACCGCCGGATTCTTTATCGTAGGTTGGGTTATTGATGGTATCGAGATCATTACCGGCACGTACCCAGGATTGTAATCCTTATTATTTTTAAAACACAAAAACCCGCCTCTGTGGCGGGTTTTTTTATTCATTATGATTTGGGGTATCTTCTATTTCAGCTTACCCAAATCGTAATAATAAAAGGTTCCGTCGTCATTCATTGCGACAAACAAACCGTTTTTGAACGTGTCATTTAAAGGTACGGTCACCACCTCACAACCATCGGTCTCTGTTGTGGTCAGATTTACAGCTCTAATCAGCTCATTGGTTTTACGATCATAAATATTGAACTGACCGTATTGCTGATCTGAAACAATGATCATTCCGCTGCCGTCCTCGTATGCTGCGATCGCGATCCCTTCAATATCTTCTAAGAAATCTTCTTGCCCAAAAGCAGCAAGTTGCTCATTTCCTTTAGCAGGTTCTGCATAATATTTCTTTACGCTATCTCCTTCATCAGAATAATACACAAACCCCATAGCATCATCAACAGCAATGGCCTCGATCTCTTTTTTACCACTGAAGTTCCCAAACTTGCGTACCAAATCAAAACCTACCAAACTATCGGCTTGCGTTGTGATTTTGTACTGATACAAGTAATTCTCGGTTGGTCCCGTTTTACGGCCAACAATCGCATAGAATGCTCCGTCAACAGCCGATTTATACAAGCTCACACCCATAGGATACTGAAACGCTTCATTAGCGTCATCAGCAAACACCGGAAAACCACCACCATCTAAAGGCTTCATATCAGGCACTGAATAAATACGCAACATTTTACGCTCTCTTTCGGTGAACGCGATGATATCGGTTTGCGTTGAATCGGTTACCGGAAAACCGTAACGCAAATCCACATTATTAGGGCGCTGAATATTGGGAATTGATTTCTCAGGAATAATCTTTCCTTCGAGATCAAAGGCAAAAATTCCGCCATCTGTATCCTTATCGGTACCAAAAACGATACTCTGCGATGCATCTTCCGGATTGATCCATATCGCAGGATCATCGGTATCATACTTTACGTGTTCGGTAATAATATCAGGTTTAATTTCCGGCAATTGCGACTTTTTGCTTCCGCAGGAAAATAAAACCACTGCCGCGCCTATACCGGCGATATACTTTAAATTTTTCATTCTAGAATAAATCATATTTTACACCAAAAGTTAAACGCGTGCTGTAGTATTCCATTTGCATGGTACGGTTTTTAACACCTTGGTAATAACGTAAGGGTTGATTGGTAATGTTGTTCAAGTTAGCATAAACCTGAAGGTTTCTTGACAAGAAAACAGTTGCATTAAAGTCTAAGAAAAACTGCTCGTCATAAAAACGATCTTCAAAAGCGTTACCTCCTAATTCGTCTATGTACGCATCAGAGTAATTTCCTGAAAGACGCGCGCTAAACCACTTGTCTGCATACGAGAGTGACGCGTTAAACATATTAGGCGAAGAACCAGGGAGATCAAGATCACCACGCATATCACCGTCTTCATTAGCGATACCTTTTGCTTCAGAGTTTAAGTAGGTATAATTAACATAGATGCCAAAATTCTTTAGGAAACCTGGAAGGAAATCCAACTGACGCTGAAACGCGACTTCTGCACCAAAAATACGTGCTTTATCTCCGTTAAGCGGTTGGTACAATTCATAACCGGTACTTTCTTCTTCTGAAACGCTGGTGTAGATAAAGTCGTTTAAGTCTTTATAAAATACCCCTCCTGAAAGAATCCCCACAGAACTAAAATACTTCTCAGCCATAAAATCAAAGTTCATCGCTGTGGTAGGATTCAACTGTGGGTTACCTATGGAAACCTCATCATCTTCTCGCTGTCTGTAAGGCACAAGATCGATGTAATTAGGTCTAGCTAACGTATTGGTCCAGGCAAAGCGCAATACTGTATTTTCTGAAGCATTGTATTTGAAATGTACCCCAGGCAACACGTTAGTATACGAACTCTCGTCGTTGATCTGCGTAAACGCTTCCGGCTCGTCAACATCAAAGTTGTTACCCGTACTTTCTATTCGTGTATTTTCAACCCGAAGACCTACAAGTACACTCAATTTATCTGAAAGTTTCTGATTGGTCATTACATAACCGGCGTATACATTTTCGGTCACATCAAAGTTGTCTCCAAGATACTCATCAGGAAGCGCTTCACCTTCAAAAGCAGCAGCATCGTTGAGATTAAGACTTCCTAAAAATTCTGGTGAAGCAAAAACGCCCGGTCTGTATTTTGCACCTGCTAAGAAATCATCACCCGTATACGCACGCTGATCTACCATTGCCAAATTATCTAACGCACCGGTAAGCGGTGAATACTCAAAGAAGTTATTAGCTCTATTTTTGTTTTTAAAACGGCCTCGTACACCAAATTTCACAGTACCATCACCTTGAGCAAAGAAATCTGCTGGAAGCTCAAAATTTGCAAAGAAGTTGATGTCTTTTTCTTCAGTAAACTGGTATTCTTCAGTAAGCTCGTCTAATTCAAATTCGCTTAAATCTTCAGCAGCAACAGGCGTATGAATAGGCTTACGCGTATCGTTGATTTCGTTATTGACACCATATTCGGTAGCATACACTAGGTAACGCTCGTTAGGGCGCTCTTCTGAAGCTTTTGCGAAAGAACCCATCCAGGTGAACTTCAGGTTTCCAAAAAGGTGATTTCCGCCTAAACTGTAGTTTTGCATACGCTGATCTTCAAGACGTCTGTTTTGAATTCTTCCACCGGGAATACCTCCTTTAGTCTCGCGTTTTGCTTCTACCGGAAAACGAGAAGGTGTGCCGTTTACGATCTCAAAATCTCCTTCCATAATGTCTTCGGCATCTAAAACTTCGCTAGAATACGCAAAACGATTCTCGCGGTCATCGCGCCAGTTATACATGGTTTTTAAGTAGATCTCGTTGTTTTCGTCAAAATTATAATCAAAATTGGCCGAAAAACTACGTCTCACACGCTGCACCAAGTACTTGCGGTTTTCATAAACGCTCGCATACGGATTCACATCTTCTTCAACCTCTTCACCCGCGGCATTCGTATAAGCAAACGTATCTGTCCATTCTGCTTCTACGTTGTCACTACCAAAGTCATTATCATTGATCGATGCTGAAACCATCCACCCAAACTTTTTGTCTTTAGAGCGGTCACCTACTAAGAACGATCCGCTTAAAATGCGTTTATCTGTAATAAAATTGATTCCTGAACCACCTGTTGCCGAAAGTCTAAAACTCTGCGGCGTAGAACGCGTAACCAAGTTTACAGACCCACCTAAAGCGTCTGCATCCATATCTGGAGTTACCGCTTTATTCACTTCAATGGTCTGGATCATATCAGAAGGAATAAGGTCCATCTGCACGTTACGATTATCTCCTTCTGCCGAAGGAATACGGCTACCGTTTAAGGTTACCGAGTTTAATTGTGGCGCAAGACCACGCACGATTATATTACGCGCTTCCCCTTGATCAACTTGCATCGTGATCCCCGGAATACGTTTTGTCGCGTCACCAATATTAGCATCAGGGAATTTCCCAATTTGATCTGTAGAAACCACATTGGTGATGTTTACATTGTTCTTCTGCGTATTTAATGCTCTGGCCTGACCGCCGGCACTAAATCCCACAAGTTGCACATCGTCTAGCTGGGTTTCTTCGGAAGCTAATAAAATAGAAACCGAAGTGGTTTTGCCCGCAGTAACCATCACCTCTTTGGTAAAATCTGCAAAACCTAAATATTTTATGGTAAGTGTGTGATTGCCTTCAGGAATTTCAACAAA
This sequence comes from Leeuwenhoekiella palythoae, assembly GCF_900130045.1. GTDB lineage: Bacteria > Bacteroidota > Bacteroidia > Flavobacteriales > Flavobacteriaceae > Leeuwenhoekiella > Leeuwenhoekiella palythoae. The sequence continues at coordinate 494,301 of NZ_FQXT01000002.1, read as the reverse complement.
GGTAAATTTCCCATCTTGGTTAGAAACAGCTCCTTTATTAAGGTCATCAATCATCACCGCGGCACCCGGAACATTGATACCATATTCATCTGTAATTACTCCCTGAATAATGCCTTCCTGAGCAGATAATCCGGAATAATTTAAGGTAAAAAGCAGCGTTACAACAAGCAACTTTAGACTAGTAATTATTTTCATTTTTTTGATGTTTTGTTTGCACCAAATTTACCTGAGCCCTTTAAACACGGGCTAAATTAAAGTCTAACAAATTGTAAAGAATCCAGAATTTAGAGGCTACAACAAGGCAACAATTACCTAAACTTTACACACGCGTAACCTTGAAGAAAAACTCGAGGTGTTTCTATAACTTTAGCATAAAATTCACGAGTTCATCTTCTCGTTCTAGCGGTAATTTTTTACGCAGACGGTAACGCGCCACCCGAACACTGTCTGGAGTTATGCGCAATACCGAAGCGATCTCTTTAGACGAAAGATCAAGACGAAGTAACAAACACAAGCGAAGTTCTGTAGCCGATAATTTTTGTAGTGCTGCCTGATTGAGCTTTCGAGTAAAATCAGGATGAATCTCATTAAACAGCCCCATAAACTGTTCCCATTCATTCTCCTCTTGCAAATGCGTATTCAGATCGTTAGAAAGTTCATGGAGTTTCGCAGGAATATCCATTCGTTTACGTGTGCTCAGTTTTTGTAAAGTTCCTGAGACTTCTTCAAGCAGCTTGTTCTTTTGAGCCAGACTCAAACTGTATTTGGAAAGCGTGGCCGTTTTAAGCTGAATTTGGTTTTGTAGGTTTTGCTCCTGAGCGGCTTTTGTTTCCAACTCGGCTTCTAGCGCTCGTTGTTTGTACAACTCAACAGCTAACCGCGCTTGTCGCTTTCTTTTCTGTATGTAAAAAAGCAATCCGGCAGTAGCAACTAGCACAAAAATGGTCAGTATAAGCGCTATAAACTTGATTTGTGCCGTTTTGTTTTTCGCCTGAAGCAAATCGATCTTTGCTTGTTTTTCTTTGGTGTCATACACCGTTTGCAATGCGTTAAGCTGATTAAAGTTTTGAGAGTAAAACTGCTGTTCTACCAGATCTTGATAGGCTAAGGCATAGTGATGCGCCTGCTTAAAATCTTGTGCTAAAGCAAAAGCTTTTGCCAAATCTTTATAGGCGCTTTCAATCTGATGCGCATTTTGAAACATTTCAGCAAGCTCCAGGGCTTCTGTGGTCTTAACAATGGCTTGCGCATAGTTTCCTTTTTTTCGGTAGACATCGGCCAGATTGTTTAATGCGTTAACTTGCCTTTCGTCTTCGGTATTTTTAAAATAACTGAAGGCTTTTTCAAAATAGGTATAGGCTTTATCGTAATCCTTCAGGTCCTCATAAATGCTACCGATGTTTTCAAGAACAATAGCTTCACCCGTGACATCAACTAGATCTTGATAGATTTGCAGACTTTTTTGCTGAAATTCAAGGGCTTTTTGAGGTTGCTCCTGTTTTTCCCAGCAGGTACCAAGCAGTTGATAACTCTTCGCCTGAAGTTGTAAAAACTGCTGTGCTTCTGAATAGCCCAAGCTACTGTTTAAAAACTCTATCGCCTTTGAATAGTTATTGAGCGCTATGTATAGTTCAGCGAGTTCGTTCTGTATTGTTGCGGTAGTCTGACTGCTTTGCTGCGTATTTTCAAGCGCTGCGTTATAATGTGTGACCGCTTCTGTGTAGATCTGACTTTGCTTATAAAACCGGGCTAAATTGAAATGCGCAAGACTCAATTGCGCTGCATCTTGGCTATTTTTGGCAGAGTCCAGTTCGTTTTTGTATGCATAAAAAACAGAATCTTCAAAAACCTGAAAACGCTCTTCTATTTGCTGCGCCTGAATACTGCCGGCTACGCAAGAAAAAAGAATAAAAAATAAATACCTCAACATTGCTTCTGCTTAATCAAGCAATATAATGGTCTAATGTTACCGCATTATTAGATTAAGTTTAAATCAAGGCATAAAAAAAGCCTCATTATCTTAACGATAATGAGGCTTTTTAGATCTTAAACAAAGTTCTTAAGCTTCTGCAGTAGGTACTACAGATACATAAGATTTGTTGTCTTTCTTTTTAGTAAACTTAACGATACCGTCTACTTTAGCGTGTAAAGTATGATCTTTTCCACCATAAACGTTATCACCTGGATGGTGCGTGTTACCACGTTGTCTAACGATGATGTTACCAGCTACTGCTGCTTGACCACCAAAAATCTTAACACCTAGACGTTTCGATTCTGATTCTCTACCGTTCTTAGAACTACCTACTCCTTTTTTGTGAGCCATCTTATTCTAGTTTTATGGTTATACTTAATTCAGCGATTATTTTTCTACTCCGCCGTCTAATCTATCTTGTAATTCTTTAAGCTCATCCCACTTACCTTCAGCAGCTAAAGCAGCTTGCTTTGGCCAAGTTTCAGTAACGATGTGGCTTAATCTTGAGCTCGCTTCAGAAAGAACTTCGCTCAATTTTTCTGGAGAAGTCTTAGCAACTTTAGCGAAAGTATCAATTCCTGCAGCTACTAATGCTTCAGCAGCTTTTGGTCCTGCACCTTCAATCTTTTTAAGATCATCTCCCTTTGAAGAAGCTTTTGCTTTTTTAGCCTTTGGCTCTTCAGCTTTTACTTCTTTCTTTTCGGTCTTAGGAGCAGCTTTCTTACCTCCTTTTAAAGAAATATCACCAATTATAATCTCAGTTAAAGATTGACGATGACCATTTTTCTTCTTGTAACCTTTACGTCTTTTCTTTTTGAAAACAATTACTTTGTCTCCTTTTAAATGACGTGAAATCTTTGCTCCTACTAGAGCTCCTTCTATAGCCGGGGCGCCTAAAGTGATGTTGTCACCATCTCCTGCCAAAAGAACTTTATCAAAAGAAACTTCGTCTCCTTCTTCTCCTGCCAAGCGGTTCACAAAAACCTTCTGGTCTTTTGCAACTTTAAATTGCTGCCCTGCTATCTCTACAATTGCGTACATAGCGTAATTATTAAAAAATAGTTTTAAAAATTCTTAAACCTTCTGATTTAAGAGGGCGCAAATATACAGCTATTTACTTACAATACAAACCAATAATGTAAAATTACGCTTGAGTAGTTTTTGGTTTCTTTTTTAAATTCCAGCTGGGCTTAAATAATTGCATAAAACTCAAAGTCAGCACTGTACTAGTTGCAAACCCCATAATGGCCACTACAAAAATCACGCTACCCAAACTGGTATTGTACGTCGTTTCCCAAGCCGCGATCATATTGCTTAAAAAATCGGGATTGAGATTACCTGCATATAGTGCAAAGAAAGCGGTAAAAATGATCGTCGCAACAAAACCGGTCACAACACCAACAGAAAAACCATCACCGTACTCAAAATCTTTTCCTTTACTCAGTTTGTAGTATTTAATGGCTTCATAAATTCCAAAACCGGTTATCACGCCATTAAACAAACTGAACAACGGATTGGTGTGTAATTCAAATAAGGCTAAAACGAGAAAGTAGGCGATTAAGCCAGCAGATATGGCGATGCCAAAACGTATAGGAAGTGCGATCTTAAGCATAACTTTATTTTTTTGATTCCTACTAAATTTCATAATTAAAACGCTCAATGTCAGCTAACATCTTGTTAAAATTAGAAATTCAAAAATTCATTTTGCAGTACCTTAACTTTATTGCTAATTAAAAATTACTATGAATGTTAAAATTGAATCAGTATGTAACATTCGCTCCATATCCATTACTTATTACCGAAACAAAATAAAAACTCTATTCATGAAAAAAACGCTTTTTTCACTGGCTTCAATTTTTGCGATGAGCCTTTCAATTCAGGCGCAAGAGGTAGAATTTGAAGAATATGATCTTGATAACGGCTTACACGTTATTTTACATCAGGATAACACCGCTCCTGTAGTCACTACTTCAGTAATGTATCACGTAGGAGGAAAAGATCGCGAGGACAGCCGTACCGGCTTTGCTCACTTTTTTGAGCATTTACTCTTTGAGGGAACCGAAAATATTGAAAACGGAAAATGGTTTGAAATCGTAAGTTCAAACGGTGGGACCAACAATGCCAACACCTCTCAAGACCGCACTTATTATTACGAAGTGTTTCCGTCAAACAACCTTGAATTAGGTTTATGGATGGAGTCTGAGCGTATGCTTCACCCGGTCATCAAGCAAGACGGTGTAGATACACAAAACGAAGTAGTCAAAGAGGAGCGCCGTTTACGTTATGACAACTCGCCTTATGGTCAGTTTCTATTTGCAATCAGCGAGCAACTTTTTGAAAACCATCCTTACAAAGATCCAAACGTAGGTTATATGGAAGATCTTGACGCAGCTTCTTTACAGGAGTTCAAGGATTACTTTGATAAATATTACAAGCCTAGCAATGCTGTTTTAGTTGTTGCCGGTGATATCGAAGTTGATGAAACTAAAAAATTAATCGAAGACTATTTTGGTCCTATCCCAAGTGGACCAGCGCTTGAGCGCAGTTATCCTACCGAAGAGCCAATTACCGAGGCTACACGTAGCCAATTTTACGACTCTAACATTCAAGTTCCTGCGATTCTAACCGCATACCGCACCCCGGGATATGGTGACCGCGACGCTTATGTTCTCAATATGATATCCTCTTATTTAAGCGACGGAAAAAGTTCTAAGCTTTACAAAAAGATGGTTGACGATGAGAAAAAAGCGCTTCAAATTGGTGCTATAAACCTTGAGCAAGAAGACTATGGTATGTATATCATTTTTGGTCTTCCGCTTGGCGAAACAAGCCTTGACACGCTTATAGAAGGTATGGAAGAAGAAATAACCAAATTGCGCAACGAACTTATCTCTGAATCTGATTACGAGAAATTGCAAAACAAAGCCGAAACTAATTTTGTAAACTCAAATTCTAGCGTAGAGGGTATTGCAAACACTTTGGCGCGCAATTACATGCTTTATGACGACACTAATTTGATCAACTCTGAAATAGAAATTTACCGTTCGATCACCAGAGAAGAGATCAAAGAAGTTGCTAATAAATACCTGAAGCCTAACCAACGCGTAGAAGTAGAATATTTACCTAAAAAAGAAGATCAGTAATCTTCAGTTTATAATCCGCTTTAAACTTCAGAAACAGAATTAAAATACGATTTAGATGAAAAATATATTCTTTAGCTTACTATTTATCTGCAGCTTAAGTGCAGTAGCTCAAATAGACCGAAGCACTCAACCTAAGGCTGGTCCCGCTCCGGAAATCAATCTAAGTGAGCCGGAAACTTTTACCTTAAAAAACGGACTCAAAGTTATCGTGGTTGAAAACCACAAATTACCACGAGTTGCCTACACGCTTACTTTAGACAACCCACCAATCGCCGAAGGGGATAAAACAGGCGCTGCTGCCTTAGCCGGTTCTTTATTAGGCCAAGGTTCGCAAAGCATTAGTAAAGATGACTTTAATGAGGAAGTTGATTATATGGGTGCTCGTATGAGTTTTGGCTCACAATACGCATCTGCTAGCGGACTTTCGCAATATGCAGAGCGCATTTTAGAATTACTCGCAGACGCTGCTATTCATCCTAATTTTACTCAGGAAGAATTTGAAAAAGAGCAAACCAAATTGATCGAAGGTTTAAAAACCAACGAAAAAAGTGTTGCTGCTGCAGCTGGTCAAGTAAGTCGTGCACTACTTTATGGTAAGAACCATCCTAAAGGAGAGTTTGAAACTCAAGAAGGCTTGGAAAAAATAACTTTGGCAGACGCTAAAGCATTTTACAAAAAGGCTTTTATTCCTAACAATGCTTACCTCGTAGTGGTTGGGGATGTTGATTATAAAGACATCAAAAAATGGGTTTCAGCCGATTTTAAAGATTGGAAAAAAGGTACTACATTAAGCAATGATTTTGCAACTCCTCAAAACGTTTCTACTCCAGAAATTGATTTTGTTGATATGCCTAACGCCGTACAATCTCAGGTGATCGTGCAAAACCTTGTAGATTTAAAAATGAGCGATCCTGATTATTTCCCGGTACTGATCGCTAACCAAATTCTAGGCGGCGGCGGAGAAGGTCGTTTGTTCTTAAATCTTAGAGAAGATAAAGGCTATACTTATGGTGCGTATTCAAGCATTAGCGACAGTAAATATGGTAAAACTTCGTTTAGCGCTTCGGCAAGTGTGCGTAATATGGTAACAGACAGTTCTGTTGTTGCTTTCTTAGAAGAAATTGACAAGATTCGTCAAGAGCCTGTTTCAGCAACAGATCTTAAAAATGCTAAAGCAAAATATGTAGGAAGCTTTGTACGCTCATTAGAGCAGCCAAGCACTATTGCGCGCTTTGCATTAAATAAGGAAACCGAAAACCTACCAGATGATTTCTATCAGGATTATCTAAGTAAAGTAAACGCAGTAACGGTTGCAGATGTGCAGCGTGTTGCTAATAAATATTTCTTAGGTGATAATGCACGCATCGTGATCGCGGGTAAAGGAAGCGAAGTTCTTGAAAACCTTGAAAAGGTAACCTATAAAGGAAAAACCATTCCGGTGAAGTATTTTGATAAAAAAGCCAACGCAGTTGAAAAACCTACCTATGAAGTAGCGCTTCCTGAAGGTGTCACAGCAACCACCGTTTTTAATAATTATATTGAAGCTATTGGTGGTAAAGAAGCTGTTGCAGGAATTAATTCGATCGTTATGATGGGAGAAGGCAGCGTTCAAGGCACGCCTTTAAAACTGACCATCAAGAAAACTAATAAAGACCAGTTTTTACAAGAAATTTCGGTAATGGGCAATGTGATGTCTAAGCAGGTCTTAAATGGAGACAGCGCTTCGATCTCTGCGCAGGGACAAACTATGAATCCGTCTCCGGAGCAAGTTGAAGCATTGAAAAAAGAAGCTGCGATCATCCCGGAAGTCAATATGATCAACGACGCTTCTATAAAACTTTTAGGTATCGAAAAAGTTGACGGTAAAAATGCGTACGCAGTAGCACTTACTGATACTAAAAAAGCATTTTATGACACCGAAAGCGGTTTAAAAATCAAAGAAGAGACCACACAAGAAATGCAAGGTCAAACCTTTGTACAGACTATTCAGTTTGATGACTATAAGCCGGCGGGAGCGATTGTTGTTCCTTACAAATTATCTCAATCTATGGGGCCTCAAAACATCGAATTTACATTCTCTGAAATCAAAGTGAATGAAGGTGTGAGTGACGCAGACTTTCAATAGAAAGATGCTTTAAACGTAAGCGCTAAGGGTTTTTAAATCCTTTGGCGGTGCCAATAAATCAAGAAAGACCAACTTAACCGTTGGTCTTTTTTTGTTTTCTATTCGCATTCACCAAATACACGCCGGTTAAAATGACGCCGGCACCAACAAGATGAATTAAGGTAAAACGCTCTCCATCGAGTAAGCCCCAAAAGATCCCAACAATAGGAATCAAATAGGTCACTGAGGTCGAGAACACCGCCGAAGATATTTGCACCAATTTGTTGAATAAAATTTTAGCCAGTGCAGTCCCAAAAAATGCCAGGATCAATACATAGATCAAAGAACTTTTAATTTTAGGATCTTCGATATTCAATTGCGTTCCGCCGGAAAAATAAAGCACGATTACCGCAGGAATGAGCATTACGCTAAAGTTCCCCACCGCAATTGCCAAAGAAGAAACTTCCTGTAGTTTAGCTTTTAGAATATTAGCGTTGCCCGCATAACACAGCGCGGCAATCACAACAAAACCGGCAAAAAGATAATTTTGTTCAGGGTTCACTTCAGCACCTTGAAAAATGAGTATTCCGGCTCCTAAAAGCCCCAAAACAACTCCGATGATTTGATTACGAGTAAAAGCGATCTTAAAGAGTAAAAATCCTAAAACAATCGTGAACAGTGGGACTAACGAATTTAAGATCGAAGCGATACTGCTGTCTATTTGCGTTTCGGCATAAGCAAATAGAAATACCGGTAGAAATGTACCCAGTAGCGCGCTCAAAGCTACCCAACCCCATTGCTGCTTTGAGATTTTAAACAGCTTTTTAAAACCGATTAGGAATAGAAAAATTGTGGTGAAAATAATTCTGAATGCGCCTAATTGCAACGGTGTTAAACCCACCAAACCTTTCTTGATCAAAATATACGAAGTACCCCAGATCAACGAAAGTATAAAAAGATACAGCCACTTTTTATTGGTCTCTTGCATAGCTCAATTTTGAGCTGCAAAATTGGGATTTAATACGCAGAAAAGTATCGAGAAACGCTTATTTCTTCCATTTTAAAGACTCCATCAAATGTCTGATGTCGTATTTAAGATAGGCCGCAGCAGGAAGAATACTGTCGTAATTGGGCGTCACATTAAAGTAAATAGAACCGGTTATGAAGTGTGAAGTACTATCGGTTACGTAAAACTGGGATTGAGAAGCCGCATTACCAGCCACATCATAAAACATCCCATATACGCCGTGATAGTCATTTACATACTTTTCTTCGGCAATATTATCTGCTTTTACAACGTGCTCATACGTTAGCTTTTGAGCGTCAACCAGCAACTCTTTAATATTATTATCAACCGGTCTATACGTAAGGTATAAAGCACCGTTCATTTCGGGATATTCCAACACCGCAGAACAGTCATTTTTATAACGCACGACCGCCTTGGTATTTTTCATAAACTCATAAGGGCAATCTGTACTCGTATAAGCGGTGTAGTCAGGTTTATCGTAATCGAGCGCGAGAAAACCATCAGGTTTAGGGAGCACTTCTTCTTTGCAAGAAAAGAGAATTCCGCAACAAAATGCTATAAAACAATATTTTCTGAATTGCTTCAAGGAAATGGATTTACGCCTAATCTATATCTTTAATAGTAAGCTTGATTTGCTTGATACGCTTTTGATCAATTACTTCAATAGTGAACGCGTAATGCTCAAAATTTAGTATTTCGTTCTTCCGCGGAAAACCTTTAGAAATTTCAAGTAAAAAACCGGCAAGCGTTTCGGCTTCGCCTTTGTTATCTTCAAAAGCCGTATTATCCTCAAGCCTGATCACTTTATAAAAATCCTTCAGTGAAGTTTTACCCTCAAATATGTAGTTATTATCATCAAGTTTTGAGAAGATAATATCTTCGTCATCAAACTCATCGCTGATATCGCCCACGATTTCTTCGATGATATCTTCCATAGAGATCAAACCGCTGGTTCCGCCATATTCATCAACGACGATTGCAAGGTGATTACGCTTGTCTTTAAACTCATTAAGCAAATCATCAAGCTTTTTGTTCTCAGGAACAAAGTAGGGGTCCCTCAACAGGCTCGTCCACTCAAAAGTCTCTTTATCTATATGCGGAAGCAAATCTTTTACATAAAGAATTCCGGCAATATTGTCGATGTTTTCTGTAAAAACAGGAATTCGCGAATACCCGTTTTCAATGATCAACGGAATCACTTCTTGATAAGTCAGCTCCTCATTGAGCGCAAAAATATCCATCCGCGGTTTCATCACCTGCTTGGTATCTGTGTTACCAAAACTTACGATTCCCTTTAAAATCTTTTGCTCTTCTACCGATGTATCATCCTCACTCGTAAGCTCTAAAGCCTGACCAAGGTGATCTATACTAATATTTGCTTTCTGTTTCCCAAAACGATCCTGAAGAAACAAAGTAACTGCGCGCATAGGAATACTCAAAGGCGAGATGATCACATCAAGAACCAGCATGGGATAAGCCATCTGACCTGAAAACGCTACTTTATTTCTACTTGCGTAAACCTTAGGCAGAATCTCACCAAACATCAAGATTAAAAAAGTTACCGCAACTACTTCAACAAGAAATCTAAGGTTGATGATCCAGAACTGGTATTGCTCAAGACCTGCAAAAAGGGTTTCGCCAAGACTGGCAAAAATGAGTACGATCGCAATGTTGATGAAATTATTGGCAACCAAAATAGTAGCAAGCAGCTTTTTTGGCTTCTCAAGTAGGCGCACCACAAGACTTTCTTTCTTGGTTTGCTTTTCTACATCAAGCTCAAGATCTGCCGGAGTAAGCGCAAAAAATGCGACTTCTGTACCACTAATCAGTGCAGAACAAATAAGTAAAACAATCACAGCAACAATCTCTATAACCGTAGTTACCGAAAAGCTTTGCTGAATAATTAATAAACTTGGGGGGTCAGGATCCAATGCAATTAATTTGTTTAGTCGGTATAATTAAAATGGTAAATCGTCTTCATCGTCATCTTCATAACCGGGAGAGACCGGTGATGGAGAAGGTTTAGGAGTGCTTGCAGGAGCAGTGCTTTGTGCCGGCTGCGCACCTGTAGACTGCGAGGTCATTCCGCTAGCATCTTTAGGCGTTAAAAAAGTGAAGTCTGTACATTGAATTTCTGTACTGTAACGCTCAGCGCCAGATTCATCTTGCCACTTACGCGTTTTGATTCTTCCTTCGACATACACTTTATCTCCTTTTTTGAGATACTTTTCGCAAATCTCAGCTCCTTTGTTACGCACGACGATGTTATGCCACTCAGTATTACTTACGCGCTCTCCCGTAGTACGGTTAGTATACGTCTCATTTGTCGCAAGTGGAAAACGACCAATCGCTCCACCGCCTTCAAAATAGTGCATCTTTACATCATCACCCGTGTGCCCTATGAGCATTACTTTATTTAGCGTACCAGACATATTCTCTAAGTTTTAGAGGTCAAAAGTAACTAAAATTAAGGAGTTGCTCAACTAAAATGGCGTTAACACCTCACAATAAATACGGGTCAAAATTCTTTATTTTATTCTAAAAAGTCTTTAAAATCAAAGTCTTCTAAAAAACGATCTATTACTCGCGGAACCGCAAAATCACCTAAACGCTCATAAGCGATCATCTGCAAACCAGATGCTTCACTAAGCTTTATTACCCAAAACTTCACGTGTAGCTTTTGATGCGATAGCTTATGTATAATAGGCGCTCGTTGTTGCAGAATAATCTCTTCTACCGGCAACGCTTCAAATTTGACCGATTTATCCTTTCCTAAGATCATCAACTTGTTTACGCTTTCGCGAAAGTGTTCTTTCTGCAAGTCCTTTTCAGTTTCTAAAAGCGGAAAGTCAAATAGTCCGCGCCAAATTCCTTTTTCTTTACGTTGTTGAATCAGGGTTTCACCTTTAGGAGTGATAAAAATCAAATAATTAAAAAAGCGATCCCGCACTTTGATCTTTCCTTTCTTTACGGGTAAATCTGCAATCCTCCCTTGCTGAAAAGCGACACAGCTTTCGCTGAAAGGGCAATGCAAACAATACGGATTCTTAGGCTTACATTGTGTGGCGCCAAATTCCATAATCGCTTGGTTGAATGTAGCCGGATCCTTCTTATCTATAAGCTCTTGAGCCAAAGCTTTAAATTCTTTCGCCCCGGGTGTACTATTAATAGGAGTGTCTATCCCATAAATTCTAGAGAGCACGCGATATACATTACCATCAACCACAGCAGTTGCTTCATTAAAACATATAGAAGCAATAGCACTGGCGGTGTAGTCCCCCACTCCTTTAAGCTTCTTTAATTCTTTATACGTATCAGGAAAAACACCATTAAGATCATAAGCTACCTTTTTTGCCGTGGCGTGCAGGTTTCTGGCGCGTGAATAATAACCTAAGCCTTGCCATAATTTAAGGACGTCATCTTCTCGAGCAGCAGCCAGTGCTTTTACGTCAGGATAGGTCTCCACAAAGCTAAAATAGTAGGGCATTCCCTGCTCTACACGCGTTTGCTGAAGTATGATTTCAGACAACCAAATGCTATAAGGGTCTTGAGTTTGTCGCCAGGGCAGTTCTCGCTTATTTTGTAAATACCAGTGTATGAGTTTTTTAGAAAAGTTTAACACAAAAAATACCTTTTGGTCAAATTAACCGTTTATCTAGTTATATTTTAATCTTTTACGCTTGAAATATTGATTTATTAATATGTATATTTGCACCCTTGAAAATTTTTAACCCCCTAAAATAACAAGCAATGACAAAAGCAGATATTGTTGCCAAAATTTCTGAGAAACTAGGAATCGAGAAAAACGATGTACAAGCAACTGTTGAAACCTTCATGACTGAAGTAAAAAATTCTTTAGAAGGTGGTGACAACGTTTACCTAAGAGGTTTTGGAAGTTTTATCATTAAAACTCGTGCTGAGAAAACCGGCCGTAACATTTCTAAGAATACTACAATCAAGATACCAGCTCATAACATCCCTGCATTTAAACCTGCAAAGGTATTTGTTGAAGGTGTTAAGTCAAACGTATCTGTAGACGAAAACTAACTATTAATTTTAAATTGAATTCTTATGCCAAGTGGTAAGAAAAGAAAAAGACACAAGGTAGCGACGCACAAGCGTAAAAAACGTCGTCGTGCTAACCGTCACAAGAAGAAAAAGTAGTCTAGCACTACTTTTTCTTTTATTATACGTTTAGTATAATACCGTTCATTGACATCAGGAGCCGTTTTCTAAGTTTTTAGAAAAACAGACCCTCCTATCGCAAACACAAATTCCTGTGAAAAATAATGTTTAATCTTTTGCAGCACTCCATTGTGGATGATGCTGTGGATATAATTTAATGAAGCGTGAATAATGAATTAATAATTCGATCCAGTTCCACTTCAGTTGATTTTGCCCTTTTAAAAGATGGTAAACTAATAGAATTACATAAGGATGAGGAAGATAACCAGTTTAGCGTAGGTGATATTCTTATCGCTAAAATACGTAAAACGGTTTCTGGTCTTAACGCCGCATTTGTCAATGTGGGCTACGAGAAAGATGCATTTTTGCACTATCACGATCTAGGACCTCAGCTTCCCACTCTTTTGAAATTTGTAAAACGTGTAAGCACAGGTAAACTCAAGGATTTTTCCTTAAAAAACTTTCCTACAGAAAAAGATATTGACAAAAACGGAAAAATAGCAGATGCTGTTAAATCTAACCAGTCAATTCTTGTTCAAGTGGTAAAAGAACCCATCTCAACTAAAGGCCCAAGAATTAGCAGTGAGCTTTCTATCGCCGGGAGATATGTGGTTCTCGTTCCTTTTTCTGACCGAATTTCTATTTCTCAAAAAATTGAATCCCGAGAAGAAAAAGCAAGACTTAAACGCTTGATGCAAAGCATTCGCCCCAAAGGTTTTGGTGTGATTGTACGCACCGTCGCTGAAGGAAAAATGGTTGCAGAGCTAGACAAAGATCTACAAAACTTGGTGGACCGTTGGACCGCCATGTGTAAAAAATTACACAATGCTCATTTGCCCAGTAAAGTTTTAGGCGAGATGAATAGAGCCTCTTCTATGTTAAGAGACCTCTTTAACGACTCGTTTACAAACATCTGCGTAGATGATGAAACATTGTACTACCAAATCAAAGATTACTTGCAAGAGATTGCACCTAATAAAGAAAGTATCGTAAAACTCTATCAAAACACTGTGCCTATTTATGAAAAGCACGGCATAGAGCGTCAAATAAAAACTTCGTTTGGCAAGACCGTTTCTATGAGTAGAGGAGCCTATCTGGTAATAGAACATACCGAAGCTCTTCACGTAATAGATGTAAATAGCGGTAACCGCTCAAGCAAAGCAAAAAGTCAAGAAGACACTGCTTTAGAAGTGAATTTGATCGCTGCCACCGAAATCGCACGGCAGCTACGTCTGCGCGATATGGGTGGGATCATAGTAGTAGATTTTATCGATATGAGCAAAGCCGAAAATCGCAAAAAACTGTTTAATCACCTACGTGATGAGATGAGCGACGATCGTGCCAAGCATAAAATTTTACCGCCTAGTAAATTTGGTCTTATCCAAATCACACGTCAACGTGTGCGTCCCGAGATGAATATAAAAACTCGAGAAAAAGACCCTAACGGAGACGGTGAGATCGAAGCGCCTATTAGTGTTGTAAATCGCATACAAGCAGATTTGATCAAATTATTCAAAAAAGACTATAAAAAGATCACGTTACACACGCATCCGTTTATAGCAGCCTTCTTGACAAAAGGCTTCCCTTCAGTACGTTCTAAATGGTTTTTAGAACACAAAAAATGGGTTAAAATAATGCCCAGAGATGCTTACACGTATCTCGAGTACCGTTTTACAAAAGACGGGAAAGAAATTAGATAAACTGAAACAACCCTCATCGTGCAAACGGTGGGGGTTTTTTATTGGACCCTCATTGCCCTGACGGGCATTTCTCCCAAAGGGAGAAAAATTAGAAGCTTTGAACTAAATTGGTCTGTAGTGGATTAAAAAGACCTTAAATTTGAAATCTCAACCTAGAATTTTGAATCAACAACCCACAAAAACCTACACTGTAGAAGAAGCCAAGCGCAAGCTTGAAGCATATTGCGCCTATCAAGATCGCTGTCACAAAGAGGTGCGTGAAAAGTTGATTCAAATGCGGATGATACCCGATGCCGTAGACGCGATCATTTACCACTTACTCCAGCATAAATTTCTAGATGAAGAACGCTTTGCGCGTAGTTTTGCCCGTGGAAAATTTCGTCATAAAAAATGGGGGAAAAACCGCATCAAACAAGAACTGAAGCAACGCGAAATAGGCACTTACCTCATCAACAAAGCCTTTACCGAAATCCCCGAAAAAGAATACAGAAATACGTTTGACAAACTAGCTCTAAAACGCTTTGACCAACTCACCGAAAAAGACAAATACAAAAAGCGTAAAAAACTAGCTGATTACCTCCTTTATCGCGGCTGGCCGGGAGATTGGGTTTATGAAAAGGCAAAAGAGTTGATTCCTTAAACCGCCAACCCGTGTTTTTTATGGGTATCTGCAATAGCACGCTCGTTTTTCTCATCAATCCACGCTTGTCCTTTACGGCGACGCATTAGGTTATCGTAATGACGCATGATAAAGACGTTATACACGGCTTGTAAGAGGTGTTTAGGCTTTCTTGGTAATGCACGCAAGCTCATGCTAAATCCGGGCGTTACATACTTCATATAATGCCAATAGCCTTCAGGCATATATAAAGTTTCTCCGTGTTTTAGATCGCACACTAAACCTTCAGCTTTTTTAAGTACCGGAAATTTCTCATAATCAGGATGGTCAAAATCTATATCCTCTCTTGTGATCAACGAGTGTGGTACTTTATACAGATTTTCGGTTTGATCTGGCGGAAATAAAATACAGCGCTTTTTTCCGTGGAAATGAAAGTGTAAAATATTGGCCCAGTCAATATCGTGGTGCATAAATACTTTAGAGTTCTCACCCCCAAAAAATACCATCGGGATCTGCTTGATCAACCGCAATCCTATCTTCGGAAATTTAAAATCCTTCTTAAGCGAAGGCACTTCCTTCATAATATTATACAAGAAAATGCGATAGTTGGTAGGTTCACGCTTCAACAGATCTACATAATCTGCCATTTTCATTTTGGCGTGTGCCTGATTAAAACCATCTTCGTGCGTTACCGGACGATCATCATAGAGCGGCACTTCTTTATCGCCGGCGATCTCTTTGATATAATCCAAACTCCACTTGTCGTACGCCGGCCAATCTCCTATGAGATTCTCTATAACCACCGGCTTTTGTGGCTTTAGGTAGTTTTTTACAAACTCCGCTTTGGTAATGCTTTTTACCCTATGTATTTCGGTAAGTTTCAAGTATGCTCTAAATTTAATTAAGCTTTAGCCTTTGCTTTCGCTTCTTCATTACGCGGAATGGTATGCCCCGGTCTTGACCATTTTGGTTTTTCGCCTTTAGGCAAATGTTTAGAATCTGCTGCTTCAACAGTTTCCGGTTGTGCTTTTTTCACAAAAGGCGCTTGTGGATTTAATCCTAACAGCTTGAACATTTCCATATCCTCGTTCACATCAGGGTTAGGCGTGGTAAGCAGTTTATCACCCGCAAAAATCGAATTTGCCCCGGCAAAGAAACACATGGCTTGCCCTTCTCTGCTCATCTGTGTACGTCCTGCACTTAGTCGCACTTGAGTCTGCGGCATTACAATACGGGTAGTGGCAACCATACGCACCATTTCCCAAATAGAAATAGGTTCTATATCTTCCATCGGAGTTCCTTCAACTGCTACAAGCGCATTGATAGGCACACTCTCTGGCTGTGGATCTAAAGTAGCCAGCGCTACCAGCATTCCTGCGCGGTCTTCTACTTTTTCTCCCATTCCTATGATTCCTCCACTACAAACCGTAACGTTGGTCTTACGCACATTGCCTATCGTATCTAAGCGATCCTGAAAGGCACGCGTAGAGATCACATCTTTATAATAATCTTCTGAAGTATCTAAGTTATGATTGTATGCATACAAACCGGCTTCTGCGAGACGCTGCGCCTGATTTTCGGTGATCATACCTAGCGTGCAGCACACTTCCATATCCAGTTTATTTATGGTACGCACCATTTCTAAAACCTGATCAAACTCTTCACCATCTTTTACATTTCTCCAGGCAGCACCCATACAAACGCGTGAGCTACCGGCCGCTTTTGCACGTAAGGCTTGCGCTTTTACGTGACTTACTCGCATCAAGTCGTTACCTTCAATATCAGTATGGTATCGGGCTGCTTGCGGGCAGTACCCACAATCTTCTGGGCAACCCCCTGTTTTTATAGAAAGTAATGTGGAAACCTGTACCGTATTTGGGTCGTGAAATTCACGATGTACCGTTGCGGCTTCGTAAAGCAATTCCATCAACGGTTTATTGTAAATCTCTAGAATTTCTTCGCGGGTCCAATTGTGTCTCATGTAATTCAATTTTTTACTTAAACCTAAATCTTCAAAATCAAACGCTCTGAAGTTTAAGTTCTGGAAGCGGTTTCAAAAATACTAAATATGTTGTTTATAAATAGTGCAAACTACGCCTTGCTTACTAAAATACTCACAGCGTTGCCACCAAAACCCACCGCATTAACCAAGATATTTTTGATTTGTTGAGGCGGCTTTTGCGCCGAAATAAAAGGAACTTCCTCATATTCGCCACGTTGAACCATGTGCATCGCTGTATCAAAACTGAGCAAACCACTCGCTCCAAAGGTGTGTCCAATTTTCCACTTATTGGTTGTTAATAACGGAAGACGTTCTCCAAATATTTTTTTGATAGCCAGATATTCAGTTTTATCACCAGCAATTGTGCCCGGTGCGTGCATCACCACAGCATCTACTTTCTTGGTCATTTCCGCGAATGTCAAAATCTGATCGTCATTTTTCATTTCCGCGAAGGCGGAAATCTCATCATCTTGACCAGTTCCAAAAGCATCCTCGATCGCCATACGCATCGATTTTTGAAAACATAGCGCTTCCGCAGAAATCGATACCGCGTGTTTGAGCTTTTCGGTCGCATAACCTACACCGGTGATATACGCCAGTGCATTTTCATTCATTCCTTTTTCAAGACAAACTGCAGCAGCACCTTCACCCAAAACCATTGTATTTTCAGTTTTATCGAGATCTAAAGCTAAACACGGAAATTGTGCATCTGCCGGAGCTCGCGAGTAGGTTTTGATGGCTTTCATCTGTGCGATGGTAAACGGCGTCAATGCGGCCTCACTACCACCAACCAAAAACTTATCGCACATCCCGGCTTGCAACCAAGCAACACCGTTAAGCATCGCATGCAAAGCCGTTGAACAAGTGATGGAGTGGGAAATATCCGGACCGTTATTTTGTAAATCCTGCGCGACCCAAGATGAAAGATTTCCCAAGGTTGTCGTTGGAGAAGCCAATGGTTCACTTTTATTATTTTGAAGGAAATGCTCAAAATATTGCTCAAAAAGCTGCGTAGCACCACGTGACGACCCTATGTTAATCCCAAAATCACTTCCTTGTTGCCAACCCGCTTGTTGCGTCGCCAATCTTGAGACATACATCGAATACAATACCGAAGCATCCAAAGCCTGATAATTTCGGTTTTCAGCACGAATGGCTTCAATCTCAGCTTTAAGCGCTGACGGAAGTTTACCTACCCAAGCCTCAAGTTGGTCGTCGTAGGATAGGGCGTGTTTTCCAAGCTGGTTTTCAGTGGTATCTGCTGCAGAAATTGCAGCCATTCCGGTAATTGCGATCACGTGCTTCACATCTTCAATCTTTATCTGCACCGCAGATATTATTCTATTGCTGTTTCCCAAAAGGAAGACAGAATTCCATTTAATCTGCTGCAAAAATAAGGCATCAAAAATGGAGAATGATCAAAAACGCTTAGTTTAGTAGCATCAATCAAAAAGAAGTTAAGATGAACGAACTCGTAACGGAAGAACGCAGCTGGTGGTCAAGAAATTGGAAATGGGTGGTGCCCGTAGGAGGCTGTTTCACCTTCATTGTTATAGGTGTTTTGGTTCTTGGTGGCGCCATTTTTGGCTTTGTGAAAAGTGTTCAAAATGACAGCGGCGGCAATGATGCTCTGGAAATTGCAAAAAGCAACCCGCAATTAATAGAAGTCCTCGGCAAACCCATAACCAAAGATGGAATGGGCAGTTACTCGGTAAACTATAAAAACGGACACAAAACCAGCGAAGCAACCATTCCTATTGAAGGGCCTAACGGCACCGCTACCTTACACGTAAAAACCTCAGGAAGTGATGATGCGTTGATCTACGAGATCTTCGAGGTTCAAGTTGATAACACCGGAGAACTTATCGATTTAAACCAAAACCAGTTGGATCAAGGAGCATATTAGAAACTATCTAAAACCTTTTTAATCGCAGCATAAACCTTCTGCATTTGCTCTTGAGTAGTCACAAAAGGAGCCAAAATATAAATTGTTGAACCCAGCGGTCGCAAATACACACCTTCGGCCATACAGCGCTCATAAATTTTATAACGTAAATTTCCGTAGCGCTCCATCGGCACATCAAGCTCTAGGGCAAAAATGGTTCCTTGTTGTCGCGTCGAATGCACTTTGGGATGCTTTTCAATCTCTGTAGCAAACGCAGCGTGCCAGTTTTGAATCTGTTTTATGTTTTGCTGAATTTCTTCAGACTGAAGCAGGTCTAGCGCAGCAATTGCAGTAGCACAAGCAATAGGATTCGCCGAATAAGTATGCGCGTGAAACAAGCCTTTGCCTATATCATCATCATAAAACGCATCAAAAATAGCCTGTGTACACGTGGTGACGCCCATAGGCACCAAACCGGCTGTCAGCGCTTTTGAAAGACAGATGACATCGGGTTTCACTTCAATAAAGTCTGAAGCGAAAAAACTTCCGGTTTTACCAAACCCGGTCATCACCTCATCAGCGATCAAAATAATACCTAGTTCTTTACATTTCTGTAAAATCGATTCCAGATGCGCTGCCTGATACATTTTCATCCCTGCTGCACCTTGAACCAATGGTTCGTAGATGAATCCTGCCAGCGGAGTTTCTGCGTGAAATGCTTCAATAGCTTTTATGAGTTCTTCCTGATTAGCTGCGGTAGGCAACGGAATACGCTTTACATCAATAAAAAACTCCTCAAACGGACCGTTATATATCGACAAACCACTTACAGACATCGCTCCAAACGTATCCCCGTGAAAACCTTCTTCAAAAGCCAAAAGCGTCTTGCGGGTTTGACCTTTATTATAATGATACTGCAAGGCCATTTTGATCCCGATTTCGGTAGAAGTAGAACCGTTATCGTTAAACATCAACTTCTGCTGATTCTCAGGTAAAATGGCCATCAATTTTTCTGAGAGTTCTATCGCCGGCTCGTGGGTAAATCCGCTGAAAATGATTTGATCCAGCTGCTGCATTTGACGATGCACACGCTCCACAATAAAATCATTACAATGCCCATACATCGCCGTATACCAGGAAGAAACAGCATCTACATAGGTATTACCTTCCTCATCATACAACAAAGCGCCCTTAGCTTTCACAATAGGTTTTGCTTCAGGATGCAATTTATGTTGCGTTAAAGGATGCCAAATATGTTGTTTATCGCGTTCTGTTAGATTCAAAATTCTAGGATATATTTAATGAAGACGTCATGCTGAACTTTTTTCAGCATCACATCTTGTAATTTATTTTAACTAAAAATATTCAATGTTTGAAGTTTTGGGTTTTTCTCCTTGATCAAGTTCAATTTCCAATCTTTCTTCCAGTTCTTCAATTGTTTCTCTCTCAAAATAGCCTGATTAATATCTGAAAACTCTTCGAAGTAAATTAAACCACAAACATTATATTTTGATGTAAAAGCGGAACCTTTTTTCTCCTTGTGATCCACAATCCGCTGCTGCAAATTTGAAGTAACACCTATATAAAAAGTTGTTCTGTAGGTATTGGTTAGAATATAAACATAGCTCTGTTTCATACTTAACAACATTTGCTTGTGAGACCCTGAAACAAGTTCAGGGTGACCAAAAAACAACAACCTACTGAAGCCTTGCTCTCAAAAGCTCTGCATATTCTTTGACCACCATTTTATCAAAATAGGGCTCTTCATCTATTCGCCCTAAAATGACTACACCGCTCATTTTTGCAATGACCGATTCGGTTGTGGGATGTTCTTCGCCGCTAAACAGGATTCCGTGAATGGTTTTACCGGCTTGTTTCAGTTTATCAATCGTAAGCAACGTGTGATTGATGCTTCCCAGATAATGTCTCGAAACAACGATCACTTTATCTTCCGGCTGAATCAAATCGAGAATCGTTTCGGTTTCACTAATCGGTACAAGCAATCCGCCGGCTCCTTCGATAACCAAATTATTTTCGGTTTCCGGTCTTTTGATTTCTGAAGCTTTTATGGAAACACCATCAATGTCTGCCGCCGCATGCGGACTCATAGGTGTATGCAACTTAAAGGCGTTATCATGAAAAACGGTTTTATCATTCCCAACAAATTCTTTGACTTTGTGCGTATCAGAATGGTCTAAATCGCCTGCCTGAATAGGCTTCCAATAATCGGCCTCTAAAGCTTCGGTCACAATTGCCGAGGCTACTGTTTTTCCAACTTCGGTTGAAATTCCTGTGATAAAGAACGTTTGTTTTTCCATAGTGCTGCAAAGGTAAAGCGGCGAACTTTATCTACAGAAAATCATTCTAAAGATTTTGCCAGAAGCGCAAGCAGGATTTTTATCTCATTTTGAGAATTATAACTGTGTAAACAAATTCGCAAGCGCTCCTGACCTGCCGGAACTGTAGGCGAAAGAATGGCTTTTACATCAAATCCTGCTTCTAGTAATGTAGCAGAAATATGCTTTACGCGCGCATTACCCGGAAGAATCGCACAGTGTATCGCCGAATCACTCTTAATAAAAAACTCTTGAAGCTGTTGCTTTTTGAGCTCTTCACAGAAATATTGGATGTTTTTACGCAGCTTTATTAAAGCGGAATTTGACTTTTTTGCGTCAGACGCCGCGTGTTCGTAGGCGGCCAATATGGTCGCCACACTATGTGGTGGCAATGCAGTGGTGTAGATCAAGCTTCGGGCAAAATTAACGAGATAGCTTTTTAAGATTTCAGAACCTAAGATCGCTGCGCCGTGACAGCCCATCGCTTTACCAAAAGTCACTAAACGCGTAACTCGATTTCCTAGCCCCAAATCATCTATAATCCCTGTACCAAAAACTCCAATGGCGTGCGCCTCATCTATAAAAACCTGAGCTGAAAACTGCTCGCATAGACCTACCAACTTTAAAAGGTCCGGACTGTCTCCATCCATTGAAAAAACCGATTCGGTGACTACATAAATCTGGCTATCATTGGCTTTCTCTAAGCTTCTCGACTGCGCTCGAAGTGACAATTTTGATTCTAAATCATTTAGATCGTTGTGCTTGAATTTATAGGCTTTTGCGTGACTCATTTGGATGCCATCACGGATGCTGGCGTGAATAAATTCATCATACAAGATCACGTCACCGCGCTGCGGCACAGATCCAAAAAATCCCACATTGGCGTCATAACCCGAATTGAAGATCAACGCTGCTTCTACCTTGTGTGTTTTAGCAATAAAACGTTCAGTCAGCTCATAAAGCTTATGATTTCCCGACAATAAGCGTGACCCCGCTGCACCGTTCAACTCCAGATTATGCTCTTTTAAAATTTCGCCTGCACGAGAAAAAATTACCGGATTCTTAGAAAACCCCAGATAGTCATTGGATGAAAAATCAACCAACTCGGCATTGGGTACTTTCAGTTGGCGCAAGGCATTTGTTTCGCGACGTTGATTGAGTTTCTCTTGTAATTTTTTGGGCAGCATTGGGCAAAGATACAGTTTGGGTAGAAACAAAAAGTAAAGAAAAACCACCCAAAGGCAAACCCATAAGCAGTGCTAAAAAATTATTGTTTTTCAATAATTATCCTATATTTGTTATTGAAAAACAATAATAAATGAAACTGAATTCTATTTTTAAAGGGCTCATCGATCTGGCGTTTTACCTTATGGTGCCCATTGTGGTGTTCTTCCCGGGGACAATCCTGTATATTTTGATTTTCCCACAGCAGAGTATTATTAAAGTGAACTTACCTTATACCGAGCAAGGCTTTGGAAGCGGGGCACTACTTTTTACGATTTGCTTCTTTATACTTTTTCTGTTGTTTTTTGCCGGTTTCTTTCAACTGAGAAAATTCGCAGGTCAACTCCTAAAAAAGAAGCTATTCTCATCAGAAGTTATCAAAAGCACCAAGAAAGTCGGTCAATTTTTTACAGCTTGCGGACTGGGCTCGTTGATTTTTGTAGTGATAAATGCGCTATTAACGAATGAAGGAACGATCAGCATCTCATTTGGAACTTCAAATTTGAGTCTACTCCTGTTCTTACTCATTGTAGGCGTATTGTTTTTATTGCTTAGTGATGCTTTTGCAAGAGCGCTAAAGCTGAAAGAAGAAAATGATTTAACTGTATAATTATGAACACTATTCGTCCACATTTGCGCTCTATCTCAATAGTTCTCAGTCTTGCGCAACTTTATTTTGTCTTTAAATCAGCAAGTCTAGTTATTTTAGCAATCTTAGGTACCTCTTCAGGGGATGAGGTCTTAGTTGATATACTTAAAAACGATTTCTTTACAAAAAGCAATGATACTCCTTCTAATTATTTAGCAGCAGTATTTCTACTTCTCATAATTGGACTTAATATATTTCTAATCTTTAGGTTGTGGTTAGCTTCAAAAATTATAAGAAAATATCAAGTTGGAAAGTTATTGACTTTGGGACACTCCAAAGATTTAGAAAAAGTAGGTAAAGGTTTTGATTACTATAGTTTCTTATGGTATGCAACTCATTTAATTTTTGGCACTTTCTTTTTCAATGATTTAACCGCTTTCTATAAAACCCTTCCGTATGCACTAATTTTTTTCCTATTAGGGAAAGTGATTCTCATTCTGAGTAGTATTTCAGCAAAAGCCGAAATCTTAAAAGAAGAAAACGATTTAACTGTTTAGCTATGCCCATCATCATCAACTTAGATCAGGTATTGGCAGACCGCAATAAGAAGAGCAAAGAGCTGGCAGAAATGGTAGGCATTACTGAAGCTAATCTTTCCATCCTAAAATCAGGGAGAGCCAAGGCGGTGCGTTTTTCAACTCTGGAAGCAATTTGCAAAGCTTTAGATTGCCAGCCGGGAGATATTTTGGCCTATACTGAGGAATAGTTTTGCCGCAGTTTGAGTACTTTTAAAGCTCATTCTTAATTTCCTTTAAATGAAACTCTGGATTGCCCTCCTGCTTTTAAGCCTTTCTCTACAGGCACAAACCAATTCTTACGAAATATCTTTTGACAATGCCGTTCATCACGAGGCCGTGGTTAAGGTGCAATTTCCACACGTAAAGTCTAAAAATCTTCGTGTACAGATGAGCAGATCTTCTCCTGGTCGCTATGCGATTCACGAGTTTGCTAAAAACGTTTACGGTTTTAAAGCGACAAACGGAGCGGGTGAATCTCTAGAAGTTAAACGCGACGATCCCTATAGCTGGATCATCACCAATACAGACGGAACGATCAACGTAGAATATATTCTTTTTGCTAATCGTGGTGGCGGGACGTACTCTCAAGTAGATCTCACTCACGCGCACCTTAATATGCCAGCAACATTTATGTATGCAGAAACTTTACAGGAACGCCCTATCGAGATCACTTTTGATGCTCGAAAAGACTTGGATTGGAAAGTTGCCACTCAATTAAAACACGAAGAAGACAATACCTTTTCGGCCCCTAATCTGTATTATTTTATGGACAGCCCTACGGAAATAAGCAATTTCCGAGAGCGCGAGTTTAAGGTAGATGGGCAAACCATCAAATTTGTATTGCACGATCCTGATCCTGAGAGTGATTTTGATACCTACTGGGAAAAAGTGAAAGCGATTGTGCTTCAAGAAAAAGCTGTTTTTGGCGAATTACCAATCTATGATTTTGACGAGTACACTTTTCTTGCGTGTTATGCGCCTAACGTTTCGGGAGATGGTATGGAACACCGCAACAGCACTATTCTTACCGATACCGAAACGCTTGCTAATGGTGGAATGACCGGCAACATCGGCACCGTTTCTCACGAATATTTTCACAGCTGGAATGTGGAACGTATACGCCCTGCAGACCTCGAGCCCTTTCAATTTAATCAAGCCAATATGAGCGATTGCCTTTGGTTTGCTGAAGGGTTTACGAGCTATTATACCAACTTGATTCTGGAGCGTGCAGGAGTTATAAGCGCCGAAGATTATGTAAACGGATTGAACGGCACTTTTAATTATGTCTGGAATTCACCAGCTTTACAGTATTTCAATCCTATTGAAATGAGCAATCAAGCGCCTTTTGTAGATGCGGCGACTTCGGTTGATCCTGTGAATCGCGAGAATATGTTTATCTCGTATTATTCTTATGGAAGTGTTTTAGGCCTGGCTTTAGATCTAAGCTTACGCGAAAAGAATTTGAATCTAGACGAGTTTATGCAATTGATGTGGAAACGCTTCGGAAAGACCGAAGTTGCCTATACCGTTAAAGATATTGAAGCTACACTTGCTGATTATGCAGGTGCAGCATTTGCACAGGGGTTCTTCGCAAAATATATTTACAACAGTGAAATGCCTGACTACAAAAACCTTTTTGAGCAGGTTGGCTTACAATTGGATCGCGCTTCTGAGAAGCCTTACTTTGGAGCTTCCTTTAAAGCAACCGAGAACGGACTAGAAATCTCTAGAAATACGTTTAAAGACAGTCCGGCTTATCAAGCTGACTTAGATAAAGGCGATGTGATCGCCAGCATAGATGGTATTGCAATGAATTCTAATGACGCATTTAAAAACTTGCTTAACAGCAAGAATATTGACGATGTGCTTCAGGTTACCTTTGAGCGCTTTGATGAAGTATTTACAACCCAAGTTAGACTTACTGCTGATCCCACATATACAATAAGCATTGCTCCTGATGCTAAAAAATCGGCTATACAAATCCGAGAAAAATGGCTAGCAAAGAAATAATAGACCTAAGTCAAGAAATTTATGACGGGATGCCGGTGTACAAAAGTCTGTCACCAGTTTCTATGCAGGTTTACGCAACACACGAGCAATGGGATGGGGACGAAAATCCTACAACGCAAACACCCAGCGTGCATCAAATCACAATGAGTGAGCATACCGGCACACACGTAGATGCGCTCAATCATATGGATCGAAAGAATGCCGGCGAGTCCATTGATACTATGCCGCTTTCGATGTTCTTTACCGAAGGAATCTGTCTTGATTTTTCATATAAAGGTTTGCAAGAACTCATCACAACCGAAGATATTAAAGAAGCTTGTCTGAAAGCTGATGTAAACATCAAAAAAGGAGACACTGTGCTTCTTTGCACAGATCACTACCGAAAGCATTTTAATACCGAAAACTGGCCCAAAGGCCCCGGAATCACCGCCGAAGCAGCCCAATATTTAGGACGTCTGAAAATTGCGGCGTTTGGTGTAGAAACAATGTCGCCGGGAGTACCAAAAGTCTCGAATACTGAGGTTCACAAATTATGCGGTGAGTTGGGCTTTACCCATTATGAAAATATGATCAACTTGCACAAGTTGGTAGGTCGTGGCAGGTTTCAGTTTATTGCCCTTCCTTTAAAAATAAGAGGCGGCACCGGATCACCTGTGAGAGCCGTGGCTGTATTTGAAAACTAGCTTTTAATCTAAATAATATCCCTTTTTAGGGTCTGAAGCATTCCATACTTTAAGAGTAAATAGTTCAGCAATATATTTTGCTTCGGCTAGCGCATCTTCTTCATTGTGGAATCGTTCAAATTTTAAGTGTCTCGAATTCGTAAACCAAATATTCACTTCGTAGATCCCTTTTGAATTCTTGAAGATCCCAACCATCTTCAGCGCTTCGTAATCAGACCAATGGCCCCAATAAAACGGTCCTAAATAATATTCAACCTTGTATTTATGAGTTTTGGTATTGAAAATGATCCGCTTTCGCTTTACTAAATAAAAACCTAAACCTATAGCAAGGATTAGAAAAACCAACACTGATTTTAGATCTTTTCCCCAGCTTACAAAATCACGTTCCTTGCTTAAATCATAACCGATTTTAAAGGTGATAAAATAGATTAGGAAAAGCAAAAAGCAGGCAAACGTGAATAGCAATGCAGCTAAGATCCTAACGATCAAAGATCGGTTCATTTGATTCAAAATCAATGTATCTGCTGATTTCATCGTTGCTAAAATACTTTTACAATGCCAATAAAAAAAGCGCTTAATCAAAATAGATTAAGCGCTTTTTTATTTTCTTGTTTTTGGCGTTAGTCTGCCAAAACAATTACTTTATTATCCTTCATTTCAACCGTCCCAGATTTGATAGCGAGTACAAACTCACCAGCTTCTTTACCGGCAGTGAAATGCTTTTTAGCTTTATCTGAAAGCGTAGCTCCTTTAACTTTCACAACACCTTCTTCTAAAAGAGAAACGATAGCTGCGTGATTGTCTAACAACTGAAACGCTCCGTCAGTTCCCGGTAAAATAACCGAAGTAGCTTCTCCACTATATAAGGTTGCTTCAGGGCTTACTATTTCTAAATGCATATTTTTCAGTTTACAGTAAACAGTTTACAGTTTGCAGTACCTAATACTGAGACTGACAACTGCACACTCATTTTTTACGCTTCCGCAAGCATTTTCTCACCAGCTTCGATCGCTTCTTCAATAGTACCCTTAAGGTTGAATGCTGCTTCTGGAAGATGATCTAATTCACCATCCATAATCATATTGAAACCTTTGATAGTTTCTTTGATATCAACCAATACACCAGGAATACCGGTAAACTGCTCTGCTACGTGGAAAGGCTGTGATAAGAAACGCTGTACACGACGTGCGCGGCTTACTGCAAGCTTATCTTCTTCAGAAAGTTCTTCCATACCAAGAATCGCGATGATATCTTGTAATTCTTTATAACGCTGTAAAAGCTCTTTTACGTTTTGAGCACAGTTATAGTGATCTGCACCTAGGATTTCTTTAGTTAAGATTCGAGAAGTAGAATCTAGCGGGTCAACCGCAGGATAAATACCTAGCTCAGCAATCTTACGAGAAAGTACGGTTGTTGCATCAAGGTGGGCAAAGGTTGTAGCCGGTGCCGGGTCAGTAAGGTCATCCGCAGGAACGTAAACCGCCTGTACAGATGTAATAGAACCTTTTTTAGTTGAAGTAATACGCTCTTGCATCGCACCCATTTCGGTTGCTAATGTAGGTTGGTAACCTACCGCAGATGGCATACGACCTAAAAGTGCCGATACCTCTGAACCTGCTTGCGTAAAACGGAAAATGTTATCAACGAAGAAAAGAACGTCTTTTCCTTGACCGTCTCCTGCTCCATCTCGGAAATACTCAGCGATAGTAAGACCAGAAAGCGCCACACGAGCACGTGCTCCCGGTGGTTCGTTCATCTGACCGAATACGAAAGTTGCTTTAGACTCCTTCATTGCAGCCTTGTCAACTTTAGTAAGATCCCAACCGCCTTCTTCCATAGAGTGCATAAAGTCTTCACCGTATTTAATAATACCAGACTCAAGCATCTCACGAAGTAAATCGTTACCCTCACGCGTACGCTCACCTACTCCGGCAAATACAGAAAGACCACCGTGACCTTTTGCAATA
The DNA here is from genome assembly GCF_900130045.1 of Leeuwenhoekiella palythoae. Classification (GTDB taxonomy): domain Bacteria; phylum Bacteroidota; class Bacteroidia; order Flavobacteriales; family Flavobacteriaceae; genus Leeuwenhoekiella; species Leeuwenhoekiella palythoae. The sequence goes on along the minus strand of NZ_FQXT01000002.1, from coordinate 466,277 downwards.
TTGTTAATCAACTCCTGAATCAATACGGTTTTACCAACACCTGCACCACCAAAAAGACCAATTTTACCCCCTTTTGCGTAAGGCTCAATCAAGTCGATAACTTTGATACCAGTGAATAAAACTTCGGTTGAAGTTGATAAATCTTCAAATTTTGGAGCTTCGCGGTGAATTGGAAGACCGTCTTTTCCTGCTTTAGGAAGATCACCAATACCGTCGATAGCATCGCCAATTACATTAAATAAACGCCCGTAAACGTCGTCACCAATAGGCATTTGAATTGGCGCTCCAGTAGCAACTACCTCAGCACCTCTGCTCAAACCATCAGCAGAATCCATCGCGATCGTTCTTACCGTGTTCTCACCAACGTGCGATTGTACCTCAAGTACTAAAAGGCTTCCGTCTGCTTTTGTAATTTCTAGCGAATCATAAATTTTTGGAAGATCTGCATTGTTTGCAAATTCAACATCTACAACAGGGCCGATAATCTGGGCAACTTTACCTGTAACTTTTGACATTCTTAACTATTTAATGTTTAGCAAAATATGTAGCCGAAAAAAACAAAACAAACCTAAATATCCCTTATTTTTTTCGTCGTGCAAAGATAGTTTTTAATATTTAAAAACCTAAAAGACTTTTATTGAATTTCTTCAGCGTTAACAAAAGCATAAAACCACTTGATAAACCTCAGAATTACAGCCCTCTAAAAACACCTGCGTTTTATGCGAAAATCAGCTATTCTACAGTGACACTTTTAGCCAAATTACGAGGCTGATCAACGTTTTTACCAAGCATTACCGCGATATGATACGATAACAATTGAAGCGGAATCGTAGTTAATAACGGAGACATAGAATCCATCACTTCTGGAACCTCGATCACGTGATCTGCAAGCCCTTTTACCGTTACATCGCCTTTAGTAACAATTGCAATAATTTTCCCCTTACGACTTTTGATCTCTTGAATATTGCTCACCACTTTGTCATAATGACCGCGGCGCGTAGCAATAACAATCACCGGCATATGCTCATCAATAAGCGCAATTGGACCATGCTTCATCTCAGCTGCAGGATAACCTTCTGCGTGGATGTATGAAATCTCTTTAAGTTTTAAAGCACCTTCTAAAGCAACCGGGAAATTGAATCCGCGACCTAGATACAAACAGTTAGAAGCATTTTTATATACCGAAGCAATCTCTTTGACGTGATCGTTGCTTTTTAACGCCTCTTCGACCTTTTCAGGGATCAGGCGTAACTCTTCAAGATGCATATGCAAGTCTGAAGTTGAAATACGTCCTTTGGCTTTCGCTACTTTCAATCCTAATAACGTAAGCACTGTAATTTGCGTGGTAAATGCTTTTGTTGAAGCAACACCAATTTCAGGACCAGCGTGGGTGTATGCGCCGGCGTGTGCCTCTCGAGAAATCGACGATCCTACTACATTACATACACCAAAAACAAAAGCTCCTTTTTCTTTAGCCAGCTTCATCGCAGCCATGGTATCTGCGGTTTCACCACTTTGAGAAATAGCGATCACGACATCATCTTTATCAATAACCGGATTGCGGTATCTAAATTCTGACGCATATTCTACCTCAACAGGTACGCGCATCAATTCTTCAATGATATATTCAGCAACTAGCCCTGCGTGCCAAGAGGTTCCGCAAGCTAAAATCACTAACCGTTTTGCATTGATGAATTTATCAATATGATCATCTACACCAGCCATCTTGATAACTCCTTTATTCTCACGCATACGTCCTCTAAACGTATCACGTATCGCTTGAGGCTGCTCGTAGATCTCCTTAAGCATAAAATGAGGATATCCTCCTTTTTCTATCTGCTCAAGATTGAGTTTTAATTCTTGTATGTAAGGCTGACTTACCAGTGCGTCATCTTGAATATTGAAAACTTTCACCTCTTTACCTCTGCGCACAATAGCCATCTCACCATCTTCTAAGTAAAGCGCGTTGTTTGTATATTCAATAAAAGGAGAAGCGTCTGATGCGATAAAATACTCATCTTCCCCAATACCTATCGCAAGCGGACTACCCAAACGAGCGACGACAATTTCGTTTGGTTTTTTCTTATCAAAAACCGCAATGGCGTATGCGCCCACGGTCTCGTTTAAAGCAATCTGAACCGCTTTACCTAATTTAACTTTTTGATTGCTCTGTACATCTTCAATAAGATTAACCAACACCTCTGTATCTGTGTCAGATTTGAAGGTATACCCACGCTTGGTCAACTCTTGCTTTATAGCATCATAATTCTCGATGATCCCGTTATGAATAATGACTAAATCTCCGGAATTTGAAAAATGTGGGTGCGAGTTAACATCATTAGGAACCCCATGTGTTGCCCAGCGCGTATGCCCAATACCCAAAGTACCTTCGGCAGTAATGGTTGACTCAACCTTAGTTTTGAGGTCATCTACTTTACCTTTAGTCTTACATAGTTGAATCTCTTCGCCATCAAACAAAGCAACCCCGGCGCTGTCATAACCGCGATACTCCAGTCGTTGCAAGCCTTTTATCACAACAGGATATGCTTGTCTATGACCAATGTAACCTACAATTCCGCACATAAAATGATATTAATTTGAAGCTTCTGAATAGAAAACTTTTAGCTTCAGTCGTTTTGCTTCAGGAACATTTACACTGCTTCCGTAGAGGATAGTACCGCGATTAGCAATTACCGAAGCATAAGGCACTCTATTAGGAATATCGCTATCAGTTTTACCTTCTATCGCAGCTGTGGCTGTAGAAAGTACATTTTGTGTAACTACTAACCCAAGTTTGGTTGTTGGAGTATCATTTTCAGGATCTAGCAATGCTTTATAAAATTCTGTGATTCTGATTTTATAGCTCACACCTTGCCCGTTATCATCAGTCTCTAACGGACCTAAATGCGTAGTGCCAACCGCTGTTATGGTTCCTGACGAACTAATAGTAGCATCACCTGAAAAATCACGCAAAGGCAAGTTGGTCTCCAGGTCATAAATATAAACGCGTTGTGGCTCAGATACTGAAGCACCAGCATATTGCTGAATCTTATCTTGATCTACAAAAAATTCTAAATTAGCTTCTCGAATAAGACGAGGTTGCGCACGCAGGGCATCAAGCTCATCGGGAATTCCGTTAGCGTCATCATCTACATCTTCAAACAGCTCAATAACAGCCATACTTCCCTGACCGCCTTTTAGATAAAGATTTTCTTCTCCGTTTTCTTTATCAATACCGGTCAGTTCTGTTTTGATCTCAGATTTAAAATCATTCTGATATCCAACCACACCATTTCCGGCAAGGCTTAAAGTTACACTTGATTGATTTCTTGAATCTTCTTCTCCCGAAGTGTAGTAAATCGCGATAGAAGTATTGGCTTTGTCAAAGAGAAAATAAGAACCACTACCATTTACTGGCTCGGCTTTTAAATAAACCCCTCTAAAGTAATTTCTAAACGAATTAGCATTAAACAGTACATCTTCGCCTCCCCGGTCTAAAATATTTTCTTGCCAATACGTTTCACCGTAAGCAGTCTCATCAAGACGAATGCGTAATCTAGGCGAATTACTGGTCACCTCATCATCCTCTCCATCTGTGGTAGCCGGCACTGTGGTCACCACAGTTTCATTAGATGGAACAAAGGTTTGCTGCATAAGCGTATCACCTTCTACCCCATTAAATTCAGTTAAATCATTAGAATAATATACCGCGCCGTTTTCAAAATCAGGTCCGTTATTAGAATTCAAGAAGTAATTAGATCTGAACGCTGTAACACGAATAGGATCTGAACCGTAAACCGAATCAAGTTCGTAAACGGTCTCATTCTCACTATTTACACTTCCGGTGCTAAAATAAGGCATTGTAAAAACCACCGAATCAACAACCGGATTGGTTCCAAAAGTAGAATTATAAGTACTCAAACTCACTTGACTAAGTGTCGAAGCCGTAGTAGAACCATATATTGAATCTTGATAATAACCTAAAACGCCGGCACTAAGTCCGTTTGTTTGCACGCCTAAAGAATCAAAAAAACGCTCGCTATATGCAGTTACCGGATAACTCTCGTTACCCGAAGTGAAGTTGCTGTCATCAACTAAACCGCTTCCCACCTCCAGAAAATCGTCTTCACAAGAAAAGAAGACAAATAGAAGCATTAGTAAACCTAATGTTCTTGTCAACACCGTATTCAATTTCATTCGTTTTTTTGTTTTTTTAATCTAGCACCTTGGTGGTATAGAACTCTTCGTACGCCTGCGCAAATTCTTCTCTCTTTTTATAAGGAAGCACAGGGATTTTAGTAACATTCAAATACTTGGAAAGATCTTCACTAAGTTCGGCAGAACCTACAATGGCAGCGTCAGAGTTTTTGATCGCTATTTTCATTAGATTCTCATAAGAAGGCTTTTCAAGCTCAGAGATTGAATCTTTGTCTATTCCGTCAAAAGCTATTTTATCAATTAATTGCTCATTTAACGTGTCATCAAACCCGGTATTATAAACAGAAGTCACAATTTTGCTTTGCTTAAAAAGCGGTTCGCTTGCATAAAACTGCTTTAAATATAAAGGCAGTAGTGATGCTAACCAACCATGAACGTGAATGATGTCTGGAGCCCAATTAAGCTTTTTAACCGTCTCTACTACACCCTTTGCAAAAAATATTGCACGCTCATCGTTGTCTGCAAATAAGTTTCCGTCCTCGTCAGTAAACGTAGCTTTTCTTTTAAAATACTCTTCATTATCTATAAAGTAAACCTGAATACGCTCTTTAGGTATAGAGGCAACTTTAATGATAAGCGGCATGTCAAAATCATTTATGACCAAATTCATTCCGGAAAGCCGTATCACTTCGTGAAGCTGGTGCCGTCTCTCATTAATATTGCCATAACGTGGCATAAAAATGCGAATTTGACCTCCTTTACTATTTACCATTTGAGGAACCTCAAACGACATTGATGCGATCTCTGTCTCTGGCAAATAAGGTATAACTTCAGATGATACGTACAATATCCTCTTATTTTTCATAAATGTGCTTCTAAGTTTCTGTTAAGGCTAAAAAACACGCAAAATTACGAAATTTTATGCAGATTGCCAGTAATATAGTAATTTTGCCGCCTGTTAATTTAATCGGGATGCACGTATATACCAATAGACCAGAAATTTCTAGTGCTGTTGCAAAACACAAAGAAAAGGGCCTTAAAATAGGTTTTGTACCTACTATGGGCGCTTTGCATAGAGGTCATGGAAGTCTATTTAATTTTGCTTTAGAAAACTGCGATGTAGTCGTTGTGAGCATCTTTGTAAATCCTACACAGTTCAACAATCCCGCAGATCTTGAGACCTACCCTAGAGATTTACAGGCAGATCTTGAATTTTTAGAGCACATCAACCCCAACCTGCTTGTTTTTGCCCCGAGCACGACAACGATTTATGGAAGCCAAATTAAAGCCTTAGATTTTAATTTTGACGGATTAGATCAAGTGATGGAAGGCGCGTTCAGACCCGGTCACTTTGAAGGTGTTGCCACCGTATTAAAATATCTATTTGAAATTGTAAATCCGGATATGGCTTTCTTTGGCGAAAAAGATTATCAACAGCTTCAAATCGTAAATAAATTAGTTGAGATCGAAAACCTACCGGTACAGATCGTAGGTTGCCCTATCAGCCGCCACGATGATGGCCTTGCTGAAAGCTCAAGAAATAAAAGACTCACTGTAAAACAGCGTGAAGCCTCGCCTTTTATTTACAAAACCTTAATGCAAGCAAAAGAACATTTTAACGACCAAAGCGTCGAAGATGTCGTACATTTTGTTGAGCAAGAATTTAAAGGAAAAGAGCATCTTGAACTTGAGTATTTTGAAATCGCAAACGCAACTACACTGAAGCACGCCACGACCAAAAAAGCCGAAGACAAATACAGAGCATTCATCGCTGTTTTTGCCGGTGATGTACGACTCATAGATAATATCGCCCTAAATTAAAAACCTTATTTTTACACCATGTTAGTTAACGTTGTAAAATCAAAAATACACCGCGTAAAAGTTACCGGCGCCGAACTTCATTATATAGGTAGTATTACCATTGACGAAGATCTTATGGATGCAGCCGGTGTTATTGAAGGAGAACGTGTACAAATCGTAAATGTTACCAACGGTGAACGCCTGGAGACTTATGCGATTCCCGGGCCACGCAAAAGCGGGGAAGTCACCTTAAATGGTGCTGCTGCTCGTAAAGTCGCAAAAGGCGATATCCTTATTCTTATCACCTATGCTTTTATGGAGCTGGAAGAAGCTAAAGCGTTTAAACCTTCTCTAGTTTTCCCTAACGAAGAAACTAATTTGCTCAATTAACTTGAGCAAAAAATCCCTCATAAAATTATTGAAAGTTGCCATCCCGTTGGGGATCGGGATACTTTTGATCTATTATTCGTTAAGTTCGGCCACAACACAAGAGCGCGCCATCCTTTGGAACAACATTAAGGACGCACCTCCAGTTTACATCGCTGTTTCGCTCATGTTTGGCGTTTTAAGCCATCTATCCCGAGCTTATCGCTGGCAGTATCTTTTGCAACCTATGGGCTACCACCCCAAATTAAGCAATAGGTTTATGGCGGTTATGGCAGCTTATTTGGCTAATTTAGGCATTCCTCGAAGTGGAGAATTGTTGCGCGGGGCGCTGCTTACCACTTATGAAGATGTCCCTTTTGAAAAAGCTTTTGGCACTATAATTTCAGAACGTATTGCCGATTTTTTGATGCTTCTTTTAGTAGTAAGTATTGCTATTGTTTTGCAAACCGACACCTTATTAAGCTACCTACACGAACAAAATATCAATCCGCTATATACCGTATTGTTTTTAGCTGCCGGCGTACTACTCATCGCTCTGGGCTTTAAAATTATACAACGAGCCAAAACAGGAATATTAGCTAAGCTCAAAGACTTTATGGCCGGCCTCGTAGAAGGCATGAAAAGCATCTTAAAAATGCGGAACAAATGGGCGTTTATAGGACACACCTTCTTTATTTGGATCATGTATATTTTGATGTTCTGGGTGATCAAATTCACGATTCCTGAAATATCTTATGCTTCTACAGGTGTTATTCTTGCTGCGTTCGTGATTGGTTCGTTTGCCATTTCTGTAACTAACGGCGGGATCGGGGTATATCCTATAAGTATTGGCGCCTTATTTATTTTCTTCGGCTTTAGCAAGGAAGGTGGTGAAGCTTTTGGGTGGATCGTTTGGGGATCTCAAACCTTACTCGTGCTGGTTTTGGGAGCTCTTTCTTTTTTATTGCTTCCTATTCTCAACAGGAAAAAATAAGCATCTTCGGTTTGATTAATAGGCGGTAGTTAACTTGAGAATAATGTTTAACTTCACCTTGCCTTAATCTACTTTTCCATGAAAAAAATACTACTCCTGATATTGCTTGCATACAGCAGTATCAATGCTCAGGTGCTTTATGAATCTGTACCTTCTTCAAAATTCAACGAACCCCGAAATGTAAAAATTCAGCTTCCGCGTAATTACGAAGCAAACGAAGATAAATATTACCCGGTCATTCTAGTTCTCGACGGTGATTACCTTTTTGAGCCGGTAGCCGGAAGCGCTGATTATTATAGCTATTGGGAAGACATGCCACAGGCGATCATCGTTGGCGTGATGCAACCTGACCGCATGGAAGACACCGTTTATGACGATGCTAATTTTTTACCTACCGGTCAAGGAGCTGACTTTTTCGAGTTTTTAGGAATGGAACTTTTACCATGGCTCAACAAACAATACCGTTTAGCACCGTTTAATGTAGTTGTAGGTCACGACGCCACCGCCGGTTTTGCTAATTATTATTTGATGAAAAATCCGCCATTATTCAATGCTTATATTTCGTTGAGTCCCGACTTAGCTCCGCAGATGAATGAGCGTCTTACAACCATTTTGAAGCAAACCGAACAACAAATTTTTTATTATCAAGCAACAGGAACTGAAGATATTCCTTCGTTAAGAGAAGAAACTTTAGCGCTTCACCAAGCCCTAAGCGGAATAGAGAATGAAAAGTTTCATTATTATTTTGACGATTTTCAAGATGCCACCCATTATTCTTTGGTAGGGCGTGCTATTCCTAAAGCTTTAGAAAAAGTGTTTGCGGTTTACCGCCCCATCAGCAAAAAAGAATTCACCGAAAAAATACTTAAAGTTGATTCCCCGTTTGACTACTTGATCGAAAAATACACGGTGATGCAAAATCTTTTTGGTCTAGACGACAAGATCAGGATCAACGATTTTATTGCGATTGCAGCAGCCCTCGAGAAAAAATCTGATTGGGATGGTTTTGAAAACCTTGGTAAATTAGCAAGTAAAGAATACCCGGAAACCATTTTAGGCCCCTACTATTTGGGACGCTCCTATGAGGGTAATGGCGAGCCTAAAAAAGCTATGCGCACGTATGAAGGCGCTCTCGTTCTAAAAGAAATAGGCGATATAAATAAAGATATTCTTGTTGCGCGATCGCAACAGATTAAAGATGATTTTGGATATTAATGGCAAAAGTAAAAACAACCTTTTTCTGTCAAAACTGTGGTGCCCAATTTGCTAAATGGCAAGGGCAATGCACTTCGTGTAAAGAATGGAACACTATTGCAGAAGAAGTTGTACAAAAAGTTGAAAAAACAGGCTGGAAATCAGAGCCGCAGTCCACTAAACGTGTAGCTAAACCACAACGCATCAAAGAGATTGACACCACTAAAGATGCTCGGTTGAACACAGAAAACAACGAACTCAATCGCGTTTTAGGAGGCGGGCTCGTTCCCGGTTCACTCACACTATTGGGCGGTGAACCCGGTATAGGTAAAAGTACACTGATGCTGCAAATAGCACTAACCTTACCGTACACCACGCTTTATGTTTCTGGGGAAGAAAGTGCGCAACAAATTAAAATGCGTGCAGAACGAATTAATCCTGCTGCTGAAAATTGTTTGATTCTTACCGAAACCAAGACGCAAAACATTTTTAAGCAAGTTGAAGCGGTGAATCCAGACATTGTGATTATCGACTCGATACAAACGCTGCATAGCGATTATATTGAAAGCGGAGCGGGAAGCATCTCTCAAATTAGAGAAACCACCACAGAACTCATTAAATTCGCTAAAGAGACCGCCACCCCGGTTATTCTCATCGGTCACATTACAAAAGATGGAAACATCGCCGGCCCAAAAATTCTGGAACATATGGTTGATACCGTGCTTCAGTTTGAAGGAGATCGCAATCACGTTTATCGCATTTTGCGCGCACATAAAAACCGTTTTGGATCTACCAGCGAACTTGGGATTTATGAAATGCAAGGCAGTGGTTTGCGTGAAGTTTCTAATCCTTCAGAAATACTGATCTCTAAAAATGATGAGGATTTAAGCGGAACAGCGATCGCTGCAACTTTAGAAGGAATGCGGCCGCTTATGATAGAGATACAAGCACTTGTAAGCACCGCGGTATATGGCACCCCACAGCGTAGCGCAACGGGGTATAATGCTAAACGCTTAAATATGATCCTCGCCGTTTTAGAAAAACGCGCAGGCTTTAGACTGGGCGCCAAAGATGTGTTTTTAAATATCACCGGTGGAATTTCAGTAGACGATACTGCGATAGATCTTGCCGTGGTTGCTGCTATATTATCGAGTAACGAAGATATTTCGGTTGCTAAAGATATTTGCTTTGCTGCTGAAGTAGGCCTTGCCGGAGAAATACGCCCGGTTACCCGTGTAGAACAACGCATACTTGAAGCTGAAAAGTTAGGCTTCGGTACAATTATGATTTCTAAATACTGTAAAGTTCCGAAGAACAACTACGGAATCACCATCGTACGCGTTGCTAAAATGAACGATGTGGTAGAATGGTTATTTGGCTAAAAAGAAATCCTTATGCATAAAAAAAGCGCCTTGATCAAGGCGCTTTTCTTTTTATCTGCTCTGTGGTTCCATTATCCTTTTGCGGTCGCACTTAAGTATTCACGGTTCATACGCGCGATGTTCTCTAAAGAAATTCCTTTAGGACATTCAATCTCACAAGCTCCGGTATTGGTACAGTTACCAAAACCTTCCAGATCCATCTGGCGCACCATATTCTCAACGCGCTCCACAGCTTCAACCTGACCTTGAGGTAACAAAGCATATTGCGAAACTTTAGCTGAGGTAAATAACATAGCACTTGCATTTTTACAAGCAGCAACGCAAGCTCCACAACCAATACAAGTAGCTGCTGCAAAGGAATCGTCTGCGTCGTGTTTATTTACAGGAATGCTGTTCGCATCAATGGTATTCCCCGAAGTATTTACTGAGATATACCCTCCTGCGTGCTGGATACGATCAAAAGAAGAACGGTCAACGATCAAATCTTTTATAACCGGAAATGCAGTTGCTCTAAATGGCTCAATAACAATGGTATCGCCATCTTTAAATTTACGCATGTGTAATTGACAGGTAGTCACTAGACGGTCTGGACCGTGTGGTTCTCCGTTGATCTGTAAAGAACACGCCCCACAAATTCCTTCACGACAATCGTGATCAAACTCTACCGGATCATCTCCTTTAGCAATAAGCTCCTCATTTAAAACGTCTAGCATTTCAAGAAAAGACATATCATCTTCAATCCCGTCAATAGGATAAGTGACCATCTTTCCTTTTGCGTTAGCGTTTTCTTGGCGCCATATTTTAAGTGTAAGTTTCATATTTCTTTAGATTTTAGTATTGAGTATTGAGTCGCTAAGCATTAACACTTCGTAGCTCAACACCGGCATCTATTTATAACTTCTAGTTTTTAATTCAATATTCTTGAATTCTAAATCTTCTTTGTGCAGTTGGGCTTCTTTAGGCTCGCCTTTGTATTCCCAAGCAGCTACATATTTAAAGTTCTCGTCATCTCTGAGCGCTTCACCTTCTTCGGTCTGGTATTCTTCTCTAAAGTGACCTCCACAAGATTCATTTCTATGTAAAGCATCTTTTGCGAAAAGCTCACCTAACTCAAGGAAATCAGCTACTCGACCGGCTTTTTCCAGTTCGGCATTTTTGCTTTCAGCAGCTCCGGGAACTTTTACATTTGCCCAGAAATCCTTACGCAGCTCAGCAATTTCTTCAATCGCTTCTTTTAAGCCTTGTTCGTTACGCGCCATTCCACATTTGTTCCACATGATTTTACCCAATTTTTTGTGGTAATAATCAACCGAATGTTGCCCTGAAGCATTCATTAGACGTGCGATTCTATCTTTCACATCTTTTTCTGCTGCATCAAATTCTGGAGTTTCAGTAGAGATTTTTCCGGTTCTAATATCTTTTGAAAGATAATCTCCTATCGTATATGGAAGCACAAAATAACCATCAGCAAGACCTTGCATCAATGCCGAAGCTCCTAAACGGTTAGCACCGTGATCTGAAAAGTTTGCTTCTCCTACAGCATAACAGCCAGGAATCGTAGTTTGTAAGTTATAATCAACCCAAAGACCACCCATAGTGTAATGCACCGCAGGGTAAATCATCATAGGAGTCTCGTATGGATTTTGATCTACGATCTTCTCATACATTTGAAAAAGGTTACCGTATTTAGCCTCAACAACCTCTTTTCCAAGCTTTATAATCTCTTCCTTAGACGGATTTTTATGTCCTGAAGTATACGCTTTTTCCTTTCCGTAGCGCTCAATTGCACTAGAGAAATCAAGATACACAGCCTCTCCTGTTTTGTTCACTCCAAATCCGGCATCGCAGCGCTCTTTTGCTGCTCGTGAAGCCACATCTCGAGGAACCAAGTTACCAAAGGCAGGATATCTACGCTCTAAATAATAATCTCTATCTTCTTCTTTAAGCTGTGTTGGTTTTAGTTTTCCGGCACGAATAGCTTCTGCATCTTCTTTCTTCTTCGGAACCCAGATACGACCATCATTACGCAAAGATTCTGACATCAACGTCAACTTTGACTGGTGATCTCCCGTTACCGGAATACACGTAGGGTGAATTTGCGTGTAACAAGGGTTTGCAAAATATGCTCCGCGACGGTGTGCTCTCCAAGCTGCCATCACATTACAACCCATTGCATTGGTTGATAAGAAAAATACGTTTCCATACCCACCACTTGCTAATACTACCGCGTGCGCCGAGTGACGCTCGATCTCACCGGTAACCATATTACGAGCGATGATTCCTCGTGCTTTGCCATCAACAAGAACCACATCCATCATTTCGTGACGGGTATAAGATTTGATCTTTCCACGGTTAATTTGACGGTTCATTGCAGAATAGGCTCCTAAAAGCAATTGCTGCCCTGTTTGTCCTTTAGCGTAGAAGGTTCTGGATACCAAAACCCCACCAAAAGAACGGTTATCTAAAAGACCACCATATTCACGCGCGAAAGGAACTCCTTGCGCCACACACTGGTCTATAATATTTGCTGATACTTCCGCAAGACGATATACGTTAGCCTCACGTGAGCGGTAATCACCACCTTTTACGGTATCGTAAAATAAACGATAGTTAGAATCACCATCTCCCTGATAATTTTTTGCCGCGTTGATCCCTCCTTGTGCTGCAATAGAGTGCGCACGACGTGGAGAATCCTGATAGCAAAAAGTCTTTACATTATATCCTAACTCTGCCAGTGTTGCCGCAGCACTACCTCCTGCAAGACCGGTACCCACAACGATAACATCAATGTTACGTTTGTTAGCTGGGTTTACCAGGTTGATATCGTTTTTATGTTGTGTCCACTTATCTTTAAGAGGACCTTCTGGAATATTTGATTTGAATGCTGACATCGTCTAGTGATTAAAATGATGAAACAACGCGATGAAAATAAATCCGGCAGGAATCACGATTGCATAAACTTTTGCAAACTTTTTAAGCCCTCTCGCATACTTGTTATTGAAGCCTACAGACTGAAATGAAGAAGCAAAGCCGTGATACAAGTGCAATGCTAAAAAAACAAAAGAGAGCACGTATAAACCTGTTCTTACCGGGCTGTGAAATTTCTCAACTAATTCCCCGTAATAACGCGTCGCGTCGCTCGGGTTTGCTTCGATATACTTGTAGGCAATTTCCGGAAACCAGAAATCATAAAAGTGAAGTCCTAAAAAGGCTAAAACAACAATACCGGTATAAATCATATTACGACTTACCCAGCTCGAATTTGTGTTTCCTTTGTAGCTTACATAACTCACCTTTCTTGCCGAACGGTTACGCGCTTCTAGAATGAAACCCATCACAAAGTGAAAGATAACCCCAAAAATAAGTACCGGCTGAAGAATCGCCTGTACTAAGAAATTAGTCCCCATAAAATGAGAAAACTCATTAAAGGTTTCAGGGCTAAAGGTCGAAGTAAGGTTAATTGTAAAATGCTGACCTAAAAACAATACAAGGAACAAACCTGAAAGTGCCATAGCTACCTTTCGGGCGATAGAAGAGGAAATGATTCCCATTTATTTACGTTTTTAATTTAGTGGCACAAATTTACGGCTCAGCGGTTTGTTTCACAAACATTGTGGCTGCTTTTGGAATCGTTATAAATAAGAAGAAAAATGTTCAACAAAGCCTTCGAAAACCTTTGAAATCAAGGGTTTTTGTTGAACAAAAAATTTAAAGAATGTTTAAAATCTATCTTCCTCGACCAATCTGAATAAGATATACACGCCGATAAAAGCAATCGATTTCCTACTAAGCTTTTGGTTAAGCGCTTCGGTCAATCATCCATATCATTCAACTGAATTTCTAATGCTTGTGTGCTGAGCTGCACTTCAGTAAAAGAAAGCGCCAGTGAAATCATTAGCGCCACCAAACTCACCCCAAAAACAACATTAGCCCAAACTGATTTTTCGATATAGATAAAGAACATCGTGATCACTGCCAGCAAAAAACTTACGATCGCCATAGCCTGCATCGCTTTGATGATACCTAATCTACGTCTCAATTGATAGATCTGGGCTTTTATAGGACTTGAGGATTCTTCCTGATAGCGTTTATATAACTCCCTAATGAGCGCTGCGATTGCCAGATATCGTGCGTTATAAGCCAGCATTGTTAGCGATATCGCCGGAAATAACAATGCCGGTATACTTAAACTTAATTCCATTTGCATTGACTTTAGTCTTCTTCTGGAGCGTTAGCTGCCGCCTCAGCACGATCACGGCGTCTGCTTCCTTCATCGATTTTAAGCGGTGTCGTTTGCGATTTCCCATTAAGACTCACCTGAACTTTGTAGGCGCCCGGCGCAATGTAGAATACCTCGTTCTGAGCTTTTGAAATTTTAAGATCTTTAGTCTCTCTTTCCAGTTGTTTCTTTCCTGCTTCAGAAATGCTTAAATCATAAGGGATATAGTTAAAGCCTTTCTCTACATCTACCTGCCAAGATTTAATTGATTTTTCTTCGGAACTCAAAATTTCAAGAGTTGCTTTTCCGCTTTGCGGGGCATAGACAGCGATTTTAATTTCGGGAGTATTCGCTGCTCTCCAAGCGCTCCAAGAACGTCCCCAATTGGTAGAATAATCAACCGCATCTAGTTCAAAAAGCTGTAAAGCCGAAGCGTTTTTTGTGTCAAATTTCTGGATTTCATCAAGGTTGGTTATATAAATAGATCTTCCGTGAGTCCCTATCACAAGATCATTTGCTTCGGTTTGTACCACCATATCGTGAACCGCCACGTTAGGCATGCTTCCATCTAAAAGCTCCCAACTTGCCCCCTGATCAAAACTGATATAACTCGCATCATCAGTACCTAAATACAAGATGTTTTCTTTTACCGGATCTTCTATGATCACATTCACCGGAGACAAGGGAAGATCACTACTGATGTCTTTCCAGTTTTTCCCGTAATCATCACTCACATAAACATAAGGCTTGAAGTCATCATAACGATAGCCATTAAGCGTTGCGTAAACCCAACTCTTTTTGTGGGACGAAGCAATTACTTTACTCACCCACAAATTCTGAGGTAATCCTGCGGAAATAATGTCCCAGCTGCCGCCCGCATCTTGAGTAACCTGAATAACACCATCATCGCTACCCGTATACAGTAAACCAAACTGAAAAGGCGATTCTGAGATATTGGTCAATGTCCCATAAGGCACATTTCCTTTTTTACCGCCAGCGGTTAAGTCTGGAGAAATTGGCGTCCAATCATCACCTTGATTCATAGATCGCATCAGTTTATTTCCTCCCATATACAAGATATCTTGATTGTGTGGTGAGAGTAAAATGGGCGTTTCCCAATTGAAACGATAAGGCGCTTCTCCTAAATCGTGACTTGGTTTTATAAAGCTGCGCTCGCCGGTTTCTAAATTCATACGGTTATAATACCCAAACTGCGACCCGGCATAAACAATATTGCTGTTGCGGCGATCTATCTGCACTTGCATCCCATCTCCGCCTCCAATAGATTTGTATGGATATTGCCCTTCGGCCTCATAGTCTTTAGAATAAGAATACGTATGTGGACCTTTCCAAGTACCGTTATCCTGCAAACCTCCATAGACATTATAGGGTTTTTCATAATCTACGTTAATCGCATAGAATTGTCCCAAAGGTATTGAGTTAAGCTTGTTCCAGCTTTTCCCGGCATCGTAAGACATGTTGAGTCCGCCATCATTACCATTAATCAAATGATTCGGCATTTTAGGATCTACCCAGATCACGTGATGATCAACGTGTACATTAGGCTCATCGATATAAGTAAACGTTTTTCCTCCGTCTGTAGATTTGATTAACGGAACACCTACGAGATAAATTTCG
Organism: Leeuwenhoekiella palythoae; assembly: GCF_900130045.1. Taxonomy (GTDB): domain Bacteria; phylum Bacteroidota; class Bacteroidia; order Flavobacteriales; family Flavobacteriaceae; genus Leeuwenhoekiella; species Leeuwenhoekiella palythoae. Next base: position 450,526 of record NZ_FQXT01000002.1, on the reverse strand, counting down.
TCTTGATCTTGAGGATTTACATCCATCTCTGCAAAAACATATCCATACGAAAAGAAGAAATCGTCAATGTATCCGTCGTGAGTGCGCTTCCAGGTTTTTCCTCCATCTTTGGTCAAGTAAATTTCAGCCCCGATCACTTCGCCGTCCGCATCCGCGGCATTTTTATCGTACGTGTATAAAAATAGATCAGAAGGCTTCAGTTCGTCGCCCTCTACCATCGCTTTTACTTTGGCCACCTCATATTGTCTTGGAAAACGATAGGAGCGTAGGTAATCAGCAAGACTTTCATTCTCTAAAGCCAAAAATTCACCTTTAGACATTCCTTTAAACGTCTCTGGCGTAAGTGCCTTATCATCGCGCTCTGCTCCTCGCTCTTTAGCTTCTTCTCGAATATCTTGATTGTCGTGAACGGCATACACTGTGTTTTCATCAACCACAGTAACCCCGATACGACCAACGCCTTTGCCTTGCGGAAAACCATTACCCGTGGTCACCAACTCCCAGGTATCACCGGCATCTGTAGATTTGTAAATTCCTGAATTTTCTCCTGAACCTATAAAATCCCAAGCGGCACGCTCGCGCTCCCAAGCCGTAGCATACAGCACCGAAGGATTCTCCGGAGCTTCAGCCAGACTTATAATTCCTGTTTTATCATTGATAAAAAGCGTTTTCTCCCACGTATCACCACCATCTGTAGTCTTGAAAATCCCACGCTCTTCGTTATCAGAATATAAATGCCCTAAAGCACCTACCACAGCAACATCAGGATTGGTAGCATCAAGAACGATATCGCTAATGTGATGCGAATCTAAAAGACCTTTTTGCTCCCAGGTTTTACCACCGTCAGCACTTTTTAAAATTCCGATACCGGCATAAGAAGAACGAGAAGAAATGGTTTCTCCTGTTCCTACCCAAATGATATTTGCCGACCAGTTTACCGCAATATCCCCCACATTTTGAGTAGGTGCGGTGTCAAAAACAGAGTCAAAGGTATTTCCGTTATTAGAAGTGTGCCACACTCCACCTGTAGCATACGCCACATAAAATTCTGTGCTGTTTTCAGGATTGACTTCGATGTCTACCACACGGCCGCTCATAATTGTGGGTCCAACATTTGTAAAGGGAATATTTTTTACAATAGAATTTTTAAGCATTTGATCTTTAGCTTCAAGCGATGTTTTAACCTGCTGGGCAGCGGTAGCCGTCTGCTGCGCTTGTGTGGAAAAACAAATACCTAAAAGAAAGAGGGAGAAGAATAATCGTGTTTGCATAGAGAAAAGTTTTATGCTTCTAAAAATAGCCATTTAGTTAAAGAATTGCTAAGTAAATTAAATGGAGTTTAACAGGCTTTGGGCAACAGAGTTTTTAAATTTGGCAAAATTCAATTTAGATATGAAATACGACCTTATAGATCGCCAACTGTTTATTAAAAATCGCAAGAATTTTATGGAGGCTATGAAGCCCAGCAGTCTTGCCGTTTTTAACAGTAACGACATTTATCCCATAGGTGCAGACAGCACGATGCCTTTTCAGCAGAATAGAGATTTATTCTACCTAAGTGGCGTAGATCAAGAAGAAAGTATATTGGTTCTTTTTCCATACTGCCCGAAACAAAAGCATCGCGAAATACTATTTTTAAAAGAAACTAACGATCATATTGCGGTGTGGGAAGGCGAAAAGCTCACCAAAGAAAAAGCGCTAGAAGTAAGCGGCGTTGAGACGGTATACTGGCTTCAGGAATGGGACAAAGTTTTTTACGAACTCATGACTCAGGCTGAAACTATTTACATCAACACCAACGAGCACTATCGCGCTAATGTGGAAACGGAAACACGCGAAGCACGTTTCAACAAGAAAATCAAGGAGCAATATCCTGCGCATAGTGTTGCTAAGAGCAATCCTATTTTACAGCGTTTACGCTCCGTAAAAGATGCCATTGAACTTGATGTGATGCAGCAAGCCTGTAACATTACAGAAAAAGGCTTTAAACGCGTTTTGCAGTTCACTAAGCCGGGCGTAATGGAGTATGAGATCGAAGCTGAATTTATGCACGAATTCCTGCGCAACCGCTCCAGAGGCTTTGCATACACTCCAATTGTAGCTTCCGGAAATAATGCTAATGTATTGCATTATGTAGTGAATAACGCCGAATGTAAAGCCGGAGATCTAATCCTACTAGATATCGGTGCAGAATATGCAAACTACAGCAGCGATATGACACGTACTATTCCGGTTTCAGGAAAGTTTACAGAACGCCAGAAAGAAGTCTACAACGCTGTTTTACGCGTAAAAAAGGAAGCAACTAAAATGCTCACTCCTGGAACACTTTGGGGACCTTATCACGAAGAAGTAGGAAAACTGATGACTTCTGAATTGTTAGGACTTGGCTTATTAGATAAAGCAGATGTTCAAAATGAGAACAAAGACTGGCCGGCTTATAAAAAATACTTTATGCACGGTACGTCGCACCATATTGGTTTAGATACACATGATTACGGATTGCTTCATGAACCTATGCAGGCAAACAACGTTTTTACGGTAGAGCCGGGTATTTATATTCCTGAGGAAGGATTCGGAATACGCTTAGAAGATGATGTCGTTATCCAAGAAAATGGCGAACCTTTCAACTTGATGCGCAACATTCCTTTAGAAATTGATGAAATCGAAGATTGGATGAATCGCTAGTTAGACGTTAGACGTTAGACGTTAGACGTTAGACGTTAGACAAAATTAAAAATCCCTTGATTAGTCAGCTAATCAAGGGATTTTTTTATCTCAATACTTATTTCTAAAGTCTTAAATCTAGTCTAAAACCAGTTTGACCAAGGAATTCTGGTAAGCATCACAAGAAGTCCTAAGGTATAAAATATAGCTAGCAATTTAAATTTCGGTTTTGAGGTCAATTTCTTTTTATGCTTGCTGTACCCCACAGTCACAAAAACAATAGTAATAATCATCGCCAGTGGATGCTCTACAACATATAAACGCAAGTTAGGATCACTCATCGCAGCACTCATACCTTGAGATGCGATCGCTTTTGCCCCTAATGGTGAAACAAAATACAAAACGATCCCTATAAGTAATTGAATATGCGTTACGATCAGCGTGAACAATGCTAATCTGAAATCTCTAGCACCAAACTCTTTACCTCCAAAATAAGATATCAGCGAGTTGATGGTTGTTAATGTGAGTACAATGAGTACTAGATAAGCCCAGTACGAGTGTACAAATTGAATGGTAGTATACATAGCCTAATATTTGAGCCTCAAAGATACTTTTTTAGCTTGAAACACGCTCTTTAGACCATTGCATAAAAATAGCCCCTTCTCCAAATGGAGAAGCGGCTATTTAAAATCATTTTGATCAGTAATCTGCTATTCCCAAGTATTTTCAGCTGGAGTTCCTCCCCAGATCAAAGTAGCTAGATAAGGATTATCAATAAACGGATTACGAACACCCTGAGCACCTTCAATTACTTCATTACGTTGACGCTCAAAATCAGAAACCGGATCTTCACGGTTCCATTTGAGGAATAAATCTAACGTGCCCACTTTTGTATAATCTTCGCCGTAGCGCACATTCAAATAAAGTACCATACGCGCAACATCTCCTTTCCATTCGTCTCCCGGAAACCACGAATTACCATTTACTAATTGATAAGCACCACTACCATCAGTGTACGGATAATTCAATCGTAAAGAGTTGACTTCGTCATCTGTAGAACGTAAGTGATGTAAATCTGTCACCGCTTCTTCGGTTGATAATCGCGATTGCGGAAAAATATGTTCGGTATTGAATGTCTGTGGTGTATGAGAGTTACTTCCTGAAGTGTATTCTCTTCGGTCTCTACTTTCGCCGGAATACATCAAAATCACATTAGCCTGATTATCTAAGTCAGCATCTGCATCGTATAAATATTCATGGCGTTCAAAATAGGTTAGGATCGTAGTGTGTTTACTTACAGTTAAAGCGGTTAGGCTTGAAGACGTTAAACCCCCATCTTGAAAAAAACTGGCATCACTATAATAATCAACTAATTCTGATGGAATATTAAAAGCTATTGCTTCAACAATATTTACTGTAACCGTCGCTGTAGAACAGGTTGGCACAGCGTCATTGTCACAAATAGCATAAGTAAACCTATCCTCTCCAATAAAATTAGAAGGTGGTGTATAGGTAACCAGTCCATTATCATCTAACTCCACTAGTCCCGCTCCAGCGGTCACACTTGTTAAAACAGCACCATCTATTAACTCGTCGTTGCCAAGTAGATTAGATAAAATTATGCTTTTATTCTTAGCGACTGAGACTTCGTCATCATTAGCTACTGGATCACCAGCGTCTTCGATCGTAAGATTTACAGTACCGGTTGAGCAGATAGAGGTATCAGCGATTAGGCAGAGTTCATAAGTAAATGTATCTTCACCCACATAATTAGACTTAGGAGTATACGTATAGGAGCCATTGCGGTTATCTACAATTGTTCCGCCTGCCGCTGAAACATCAACTACAGAAGTAATACGCGCACCTTCGGCAACATCGTCGTTATCAATAAAACCTTCAAGAACTATCTCTTGATTTTCTGTAAGACTAAAAGAATCTTCCACCGCTATAGGTTCTTGTAATTCCGGTACTGGTTCTGGCTCTGGATTCTCAACAGAATCGTCCCCACTACTGCAGCCCCAGTAAAGAACAAGAAGCAAAGCACTTATAAATTTGACAATAGCTTTAGAGGTATTTTTATTTTTCATGACTTATAATAAATTCTCGTTTAAGATAGGTATAGAAAAGAAAACCTCCTACTTGAGGTAGGAGGTTTAACTTTTAAACCAGATTTAGATTATTGCATAACCCAAACACCATCAGTCTTGATTAAGAAAAATGTTTCGGTTGTATTTGAACCATTATAAATATCAAAGGTAACCGCATATTTCTGCCCTTCTTCTGCTGAAGGATCTAAATCATTAAGAAGTAGGTTAAAAGCTTCGAGAATCATATCGTCTGACCAAAAAGCTGCATTACCACTACGGCGATCCATATTACCATACTGAGTCATACTAGAGGTTTGCGCAGGATACGTATCTCCAAGTTCTGATGCAATAAATGCATAATCTGCCGCAACAAGACTGTATGAGATTGTGTTATCTGGAATCCAAGTACTTCCATCATTTCCAAACTGAAGCGTTTGTGAAACAACATTATTATAAACCTCCCACTCAGAACCTATAAGAATAAAATTAGCTATATAGCTATATGTTGCTCTATCCTCAACACTTCCATCATTATCAATATCATCTTCATCTGTAGTGTATAACTTATACATAACAGATTTAATGGTCCCTTCGGCAACATCATCATATTTAAATTTATCTTTCAGAAAGATTGGAAGTTTTCTAAGCGCCTCATCCTCTGTATTAAAATTAGCAAATCCTTGACCTACTTCATTGTATTCTGCATTAGTAAGTCCCAATGCAAATTGCCAACTTCCGTTAACTCTTAGAAATCCATTGTTTAATGTTTGAGCTGAACCATCATAAAACTTATAAGTAAGTGATATTAAAGTTCTGTTATCAACATCTCCATACTTATCATCTAAGAAAGTATAAATCTGATCTTCATCGTCGAAGTTGTCAAATTCTTCAGTATCAGGATAAGAGTCATAGTCTTCAGTAGTTACCGTATATACTATTAAAGATCGTTCTGTTTGTACCGGCTGATATAAATCATAAGTAACTGTTGATAGAGAATTTGCTCCTAGAAAAGGAAAATTTTCTTCTAAAACTTGAGGTATTAAATCTCGAGCATCATCGATAGTATTGAAGTTTGCATAATCTAAACCTAATGTCTCTTTGTAATCATCTTCAGTTAATGTATAACTAAATTCATCTACAATTCCTGCCTCATTTTCGGCAAGACTATCATTGATATCCTCTACAGGATCACAACCTAAGGCTAAAACAGCCATAATGATTGTGGTAAATAAATAATTTAATTTTTTCATCTTAATTTTTTTAGAAATTAATTATTGCTCCAATGGTGTACGTTCTACCCGGACCATAATATACTAAAGCAGTTTCTGCTACAGAACCATCACCGTCCTGTGCATCAGAGATATACTCAGTTCCTAATACGTTAAATACGTTAGCATTGATTTGCGTATTGAAACCACCAAAATTGAATCTGTGAGTCAAACCTAAATCGAATACTCCGTAATCTGGCATTTTCCAAGTTTGAGGAAGTCCTTCAACACTACGACCGGTTACATCATAATCTGCGTAGTAATCAGCTGCATAGTTAAAAGAGGCTCTCACAGTTGTTGAAGCAAGCACTGCGTAATCTGCTCCTAATGCAAATGTGGTTTGTGCAGAGTTACCCACTTTTACACCGTCAAGATAAATATCAATTGGATCACCAATTGGGTTTTGCTGATCGTCAAATACCTGTACATTATTTACATTATTAGCCCACTGCCAATCTCCGAGAGAAGCCATACCTGTTAAGGTTAAAGTTTCTACAGGGCGGTATTGTAATTCTAGCTCAACACCTTGGTGTAAGGCGTCAACCCCTAAAATATTTGCTGTATACTGAATATTATCCGCGGTTCTTGTCAAAGTATAAGATCTATCCATCCATTGTGTACGATATACGTTAAGATCTGCTCTAAACTTGTCTCCTCTATAACCGTATCCTAATTCAGCACTAAAAATCTTTTGATTTTCTGCATCCTCATTTACATTGTTTCTATTGTTTATGAATACAGCTTCATTAAATGGAGCACGCTCAAAGTAACCAAGGTTTCCAAAAACATTATGCTTTTCATCAAGACGGTAATTTACACCACCTTTAGTACTGAAAGCTGTGAAGTTTACCCAGTCAGTCTCTCTAAGCGGATCGTCTGGAGTGTACTTGAAGTAATCCTCTCTTTTATATGAAGTATTGTTAGCCGCAACAGAGATTACAGCAGAAAGAGCGTCTTTATCATACTCAGCTTGAGCAAATAAACCTTGCCAGTTAGTATAACCAGTATCGTAATAGTTATACTTATCCCCTTCTCTAACCACTTTGTTAGGATTGTTTACATCATTATTGTCAATGTAGAATGCAGCACCTAATAAATCAGTTAATTCTGTATAATGATCTCCTTTATAGAAACGTAAATCTATTCCTGCAGTTAAATCAATATATTCAGATAATTCAGTGTTATACGTAGAAAGTGCACCATACCACTGGTGGTTATTTCTTGACGCTCTTAAGAATGTTTCAGCACTTGTTGCCTGACCTAAAGCTTTATTTTCAGCAACAATTTTATCAAGGTCTACTGGACCAAATACTTCATCACGGTAGTTAGTATCGTATTTGCCAAATTTGTTAGTACCTGCAGTACCACCACCTCCTCCGGTACCAAATGAATAGTAAACCGCAGTAGTTAAAGATGAAATGTCATTAATCGTCCAATAGTGGTTTAATGACATTTGTGGTTTGTGATAGAAGTTGTCTTCAATATTAACAAGCTGACCGTTTTTATACCCCCAGTCAGTGTTGGTACGTATTCCACGCTCACTTCTTCTATAGTCATCAATTAAAAGTCGGTTTTGACGCTGTCCGTGACGTTGTGGAGCGCCAAAAGCTGTAAACGATAATTCGTGGTTATCACCTAGTTTCTTAGCAACATTCAAGAAGTAAGAATATGCATCAATTGTAGTTGCATCTACAAATTGCTCACCAGTAGTTCTTGACAAACTTACAGTAGCAGCCCAGTCATTTTCTAAAAGTCCGGTAGAAAGTTTAAAACCATATTTGGTGTACCCATCGTTACCGGTAGTCATCATTACATTCCCACCTTTTTCGATGTCAGTAGATTTTGTTACGATGTTTACAGTACCCCCGATAGAAGGAAGACCTATCATCGCAGCACCGAGACCTCTTTGTACCTGCATAGAGCTTGCTACATCAGAAAGACCTGCCCAGTTACTCCAGTATACACGACCGTTTTCCATATCGTTAACCGGAATACCGTTGATCATTACAGCAACGTTTTCAGAGTTGAAACCACGAATACGTAGTTCTGCATCTCCAAAACCACCACCACCTCTGGTCACATAAACACCAGGAGTAGTTTTTAAGATCTCAGGAAATTCTTGACTACCTAACTCGTTTTGAATAGTCTCTGCTTTAATGGTAGAAACCGCAACAGGAGTTTTACGGTCAATTGCAAGAGAGTATGCTTTAACGATTACTTCGTCAAGCGCATCAGAATCCATCTCTAGATTGATGGTTCCTAAGTCAACCACTTTTTTACCAGATAAATCAAAAGCCAGTGTTGACGGCTTAAAACCTACGTAAGAAACACGTAGTGAACCTGTATTCTCAACAACTTGGATTTCGAAAACCCCATCAAAGTCTGTTGATACTCCGTTAGTTGTCCCTTCAACAACAACGTTTACTCCAGGTAGCGGTGTTCCATTTTCACCGTCTACTACAGTACCACGAATAGTTCCTTGAGCTTGCATAAAAGCTGTAAGCAAAAGAAACACAAGTGTTAGCGAACTTGTAATTTTTTTCATTGTGCTTGTTTAAATTTAGATTTTGCGCAAAAGTCTTAATAAAGACCTAATTAAATATTAACGCAATGTTAAGGATTAGATCTTGACATAAAATGTCAACATTTAACCCTTAACTATTCTATTTTAACCTTTAACTGTTAAAAAACTAAATCTAAATAAGCTGGTAATTTTTAGCTTTTGAAGGCTTTAATCAAAGCGGTGGTAGAAGCATCGTGCGACGCAATACTATCTGAATTTAAGTCGGTTAGCACATTTTTAGCCAATTGCTTACCTAACTCAACACCCCATTGATCATAGCTAAAAATATTCCATAGAATACCTTCGGTGAAGATTTTATGCTCATATAACGCGATCAAAGCACCCAAACTTTCTGGTGTTAGCTTATCAATAAGAATGGTTGTTGTAGGCTTATTTCCATCAAAAACCTTGAATGGAACTAGCTTCTCAATCGCAGCTACATCCATACCTGAAGCTTCTAATTCAGCTTTAGCTTCAGCCTCGGTTTTCCCATTCATCAATGCTTCGGTTTGCGCAAAAAAGTTTGCCATCAACTTATTATGATGGTCTTTATCTCCGTGCAATGCTTCTTTATATCCAATAAAGTGGGTTGGGATAATTTTAGTTCCTTGATGAATTAGTTGGAAAAACGCGTGCTGCGAATTGGTTCCAGGCTCACCCCAAACGATCTGACCGGTTTGGTAATCCACGTGTTTACCGTTTCGATCCACACTTTTACCGTTACTTTCCATAATCGCCTGCTGAAGATATGCAGGAAAACGGTGCAAGTATTGTGTATACGGAATAATCGCTTCGCTTTCGGCACCAAAGAAATTGTTATACCACACCGTCACCAGCGCCATCATTACCGAAATATTCTCCTCAAGAGGTGTATTCTTGAAATGCTCATCTGCTTTATGCGCCCCGGCAAGCATACTTTCAAAATTGTTGTAACCCACAGCTAAAGCGATAGAAAGTCCTACTGAACTCCATAGTGAGAAACGACCACCAACCCAGTCCCACATCGTGAACACGTTATTTGGGTCAATACCAAAATCCTTAACCGCAGTTTCATTAGTAGAAACCGCCACAAAGTGTTTAGCTACTGCCTCACCATCTTCTACAGCTCCAGCCACTTTACTTAAAAACCATTTTCTCGCAGTAGTTGCATTAGAAAGCGTCTCTTGTGTAGTGAACGTTTTTGAAACGATTACAAAAAGTGTCGTTTCCGGATTTAGGTCTTTTAATGATTCGTGAACGTGATCGCCATCTACATTAGAGATGAAATGTACGTTGAGATGATTGTGGTAATACGCTAGAGCTTCTGCAACCATCACCGGCCCAAGATCAGATCCACCAATACCAATGTTCACTACATCTGTAATAGCTTTACCGGTATAGCCTTTGTGCGCTCCGCTGATCACTGTATCACAAAAACCTTTAATTTTTTCCTTTACAGCATTTACTTCAGGAATAACGTCTTCACCGTCAATCGTTACACTAGCAGTGCTTGGCTGACGCAATGCCGTATGCATCACTGCACGATCTTCGGTCTCATTGATGGCTGCACCATCAAAATAAGCTGCCTTAGCTTCTTCAAGATTCATCTCTTTAGCAAGATCAAGAAGCAAGGATTTAGTTTCTTCAGTAATTCGGTTTTTACTGTAATCCACATAAAAGTCTTCCCACTTCAAAGTAAAAGCTTCAGCCCTTGACTGATCTTCAAAGAGGTTTTTCATTTTGACATCTTTAATGTCTTCAAAATGTGCCTGAAGCGCTTTCCAGGCTTTAGTCTGTGTGGGATTTACTTTTTGCATTTTATGTTGATTTTTGGAAGGTTATAGCATCTAGTTCTGCTCGCAGTGGAGCGATATATTCAAAATAGGCCGGCTGCAATTCTTCGGCAAGCGGCTCTGATGTAGGTAAATCTATTGAAAAAGGATCAACTTGCTTTCCATTTTTCCAGAAACGATAGCACACGTGAGGACCACTGGTATTCCCCGTCATCCCTATGTAGCCTATCACTTCACCTTGGCGCACATAATCACCACGACTCACGGCACGTTTGCTCATATGCAAATACTGCGTATCATACGTTCCATTATGTCGAAGCTTTACATAATTACCGTTTCCGCCACGATATTCTGAAGCGATTACGGTACCGTCTGAAGTTGCCATAATTGGGGTTCCTACAGGCGCTGCAAAGTCGGTACCTTTGTGCGGACGAATGCGGTTTCCATAATAGGCAATACGGCGTTTTAAATTGTAGCGCGAAGAAATACGGCCAAATTTAAGCGGACTCTTTAAAAAGGCTCTTCTTAAGTTATCGGCATCCTGATCGTAATAATCTCTTCGACCTCCGTTAATAGAATCAGCTTGATAAGCGAAAGCATAAACAGGCTTGCCTTTATGTTCAAACCAGCTCGCCTTGATCTCACCAAATCCTGCCGGGATGGTATCATTTATATATTTTTCGGTATAGACTACTTTAAACTTGTCACCAGGTTGCAGTCGGAAGAAATCAATAGTCCACGCATAAATATCAGCCATCCCATAGGCTACAAGAATATTTACGCCCAGATCATCAAAAGTACTTGATAAGTTATCATTGATTACCCCGTGCGCCACGCGTTCTTTTATAGTTACCGGACGCTTTTTTGCTGCAGCTTTTACTACCTCATCTTTAAAATCAAGAACCACGTAATCAATTCTGTTTTGCTCATAAATAAAAACCTGAGCTTGATTGGTAGAATCTTTGCTTTTTAAAAGCGTATACGGTTTACCTACAACGATTTTACGGGTATCAAACGTATTTTTTACAGAGTCTGTTATTTGCTGAATAGTACCGTAATCAATCCCGTTTTCAAAAAGAATCTGACCAAAACTATCTCCAGACTGTACCGTATCAGAAACTACTTCATAGTCGTCAAGCACATAACCAAACCGCTTATTAACTGGCTTTTTAACTTCCTTTTTAACGGGTTCTTTCTCTTTACTTTCATCGTCTGCACAGCTCATTAATGTGAGCATTGCTAGTAGTACAATACTTAGTTTTTTCAATTTAGGGTATGTTGAAAATTTATCTTTTGTTTAAATGTTTTGGCCCCATTCTGCACGCTCTTGCTCCGACCATAAGTCTGGGAAAAAAATGCGTTTTTGATATTTGGGATGCATATATTTTACCCAATCACTTCCTCCTGTGGCCTCTAGAGGCTCTTTACCTTGGTTTAGATAATGCAACGCCGTATGGTAATGTGACATTACCCACGTGATATTAACCGTATAATCGTAGTGACGCATTGCGGCAAGCAATGTTGCATCCTTTTGATCAGAAAGAGGTAAGGTTTTAAATCTGGCCCACAAATTTAAGGTTTTGTAACGTTTTAGAAAACGAATGAAATCTTCCTTATATTTTAATTCAAATGCTTTTAACGTATAGGATTTATCGCCGGTTTGAAAATCTTTACCGGCTGCTTGCCAATACAAATGCTCTACAGCCTTGTCATAATACAATGGGTCTGTCTCATCTTCTTGAGCAAAATCCTTCCGGAAGCGTGCATCAATAAGATTTAAAAGCTCAGTCGAGCCAAATTCTACAAACCGGTACTGAGCACTCTGAAAACCACTAGCCGGACTCAAGGTTCGTCTAAATTTAAGGTACTGCTCCATATTCATACCCTCTCGCATGATGGTGAATGAAGAGGTGAGCATATCAAAATACCTGCTGATGCGATTTAATTTTTCAGAAAATAACTCCGTGGTTAACTCAGGTTCATAAGCCACCTGTTCTATTTCCCACAGAATCATTTTAAAAAGCAGTTCGTTGATTTGATGGTACATAATAAACACCATCTCATCAGGCAATAACGTGCGTTGATTTTGAAGACTTAGCAGCGCGTCAACCTGAATGTAATCCCAATAATTTACCGGTTTGCTATGTACAAATCCTTCAAGCTGATGATCCAGGTTTTGCCCCATTGCATCAAATTTGTCCTTTAGCGCATCTAGTTGTTCTTGGGTCTCTCGACTGCTTTTTGAAGTCATTAATCTTGTATAATATAGAATGGGTGTTTAAGCCCTTTATAAGCGTCAATATCAGCTTTTAAAGAACCCACCGCCAAATCTGCTTTGATTTGCAAAGGTATTTTATTTTGGTCGTCGCTAATCCAAACTGTAAGACTTTCTTTCTCTTTAAAAACGCGACCTGCTTGCACATAAGGTCTAAAGATTAGCGCCTTTACTTTTCCAAATTTAGTCTTCACCTCTTCCCGACCTAAAAACTTCAATTTGAATTTGAAATTTTCCTGATCAAAAAACATGTTGATCACGGTCTCATCACCATCCTTCAAGTTTTCTGAATCAATACTGTTGCGCAAATAATAGAACGCCGAAACCATATCGTGAATATTGGGCTCGGTCTGAAACGTTTTAACCTCATTATGCTTCTTATCATTTACGGTGGCTACGTTAGATTGCTGATTAAAATCAATGATTTTATCTTTAGTATGCCCACCTTCATCGATCTTTCGGATAAAGCGGTATGGTAATGTCGTTTTTTTATCGATATAGGTCTCGTAATAATCCTCAACCCCAAAAAAGAGTTTGGTCATCCCTGTGGTAACACCCTTCCCTTTTACGTGATACACAGGCTTTCCTTTAAGGGTTTCGTTAGTTACTGATAAAGTTGCTTCCCCGGCTTTCCACCAGCCGCTATAACTGATCCTAAACCGAAACCATTCTCCATCTTGAAAAGCAGCATCCTGTGCATAGGTCAAACCTGAGACTAAAAGCATCAACAATACTAAGTATTTATTTTTCATAGCGACATTACTTTAAAGCACAACAAAGGTGTTGTATACCATGCTTTTACAAGAGTTGTTCCAAAAGTAGCAAAAGCTAAAAATCCCTGCTTGAATACAAACAGAGATTTTTAAAATTTATTGGCATAGCCAAAGGATTTAATATCCCAACCCAATAGCCATTAAAATGGAGAATTTCTTTCTCAACGAAAGCTTTTCAATTTTGTCCGAAGAAAGTTTCTTCTGTTGATTATCAAAAACTAAAGCGTACCACGCTGCGCCTGTTCGCGCTCAATAGATTCAAAAAGTGCTTTAAAGTTACCGGCACCAAAACCTTTTGCCCCCATACGCTGAATGATCTCAAAAAACAGTGTAGGCCGGTCCTGAAGTGGCTTGGTAAAAATTTGCAGCAAATAGCCTTCTTCATCAGCATCTACTAAAATTGAAAGCTCCTGGAGCTTGGTCAAATCTTCTTTCATCGTATCCATATGCGCACCTAAACGACGCGGAATATCATCATAATAGGCTTGCGGTGGCGGTGGTAAAAATTCTACGCCCCGGGCTTTTAAAGCAGCTACGGTTTTTACAATATCATCGGTAGCAACAGCCAAGTGCTGTACTCCCGGACCTTCGTAAAAATCCAAATATTCTTCTATTTGTGATTTTTTAATGCCTTCTGCCGGCTCGTTAATCGGGAATTTTATTCGCCCGTTACCGTTGCTCATCACTTTACTCATCAATGCCGAATATTCGGTTGTGATTTGCTTATCGTCAAAGGTTAGGAAGTTTACAAAGCCCATCACATCTTCATACCATTTTACCCAGGTGTTCATCTCGCCCCAACCCACATTGCCCACCATATGATCAATGTATTTTAAACCGGTAGGCTCCGGATTATAATCTGATTCCCACTTGCGGTAGCCTGGCAAAAACTGCCCATTATAGTTTTTACGCTCTACAAACATATGTACGGTTTCTCCATAGGTGTAAATTCCGCTACGCACGACTTCGCCGTGCTCGTCTGTTTCTGCCTGAGGTTCCATAAACGGTTTTGCACCACGTTTTGTGGTTTCTTCAAAGGCACTGCGCGCATCTTCTACCCAAAGCGCAACGACTTTCACCCCATCGCCGTGCTTAACAATATGCTCATTGATAGGTGAAGCACTTCCTAAAGGAGAGGTCAAAACGATTCTTATTTTATCTTGTTTGAGCACATAGCTTACGCGATCTTTTTTTCCGGTCTCGAGACCGCTGTAGGCGAAAGATTGAAAACCAAAAGCCGTCTTGTAAAAATGTGCTGCCTGCTTGGCATTGCCCACATAGAATTCTACATAATCGGTTCCTAAAAGCGGTAAAAAGTCTTGCGCTCCTTCAAATATTTTTTCTAGTCCGTAATCGACTGATTTCAATTCTTTACTCATTGTTTTTATGTTTTAGCCCTGATTGCAGCGGCATCCTTTTTACTGGTTGAGCCTAAAGGCGAAAGCATTAAAAAGATACAGCGGAAAGCAGGAAATAGCTTCTAATACTCATTTAATAATTAATGCTCTAGCCACGATTTATAGTAGGTCTCATCTGCAATTGGCATCGCGTCTTCACAGATTTGCAGCGGTTTAAACGTATCTACCATAACCGCGAGTTCTTCGGTTTCTGTTTTGCCGATACTGCGCTCTGTAGCTCCCGGATGCGGCCCGTGCGGGATGCCCGCCGGATGCAATGAAATATGCCCGGCTTCAATATCATTTCGGCTCATAAAATCACCGTCAACGTAGTACAACACCTCATCGCTGTCGATGTTGCTGTGATTGTATGGCGCCGGAATACTCTGAGGATGATAATCGTATTTACGCGGACAAAAGCTGCACACCACAAAAGCATCAGTCTCAAAAGTTTGATGCACCGGTGGTGGTTGATGCACGCGCCCCGTAATGGGTTCAAAATCGTGAATAGAAAACGCATAAGGATAATTGTACCCGTCATAACCCACCACATCAAAGGGATGCGATGCGTACACCATATCAAAAAGGTCGTCTTGCTTTTTGATTTTCATTAAAAATTCACCCGATTCGTTGTTAGTTTCCAATTCGTACGGGCGGCGCAAATCGCGCTCACAAAATGGGGAGTGCTCCAGCAATTGACCAAACCAGTTGCGGTAGCGCTTAGGCGTGTAAATGGGTCTTCTAGATTCAACGATAAAGAGCCTATTATCTTCAGTATCAAAATCTAATTTGTAAATAGTTCCCCGCGGAATCAACAGATAATCGCCATATTTAAAATCAAGATTCCCCAGATGACTGCGGAATTTACCACTGCCGCGATGCACAAAAATCAGTTCGTCTGCATCACTATTCTTATAAAAATAATCTTGCGTTTTGCTCTTTGGCGCAGCTAAAATAATTGTGCAATCGCTGTTGGTTAAAACCGGTTTACGGCTGTCTAAATAATCAGCTTCGGGCTTGATCTCAAAACCTCTAAAGCGATACGACTGAATATGATTGGCCTTAGCTACCTTAGGTTTGACGCTTTTGCTGCTTTTGATTTCTTTTACTTGTGTAGGCCGCTGCTCGTGGTACATATTGCTGTACATTCCGTCAAAACCAATGGTACCAAAAAGCTGCTCGTAATACAAGCTCCCGTCTGGTTTTCTAAACTGCGTATGGCGTTTATGAGGAATTTTACCTAATTGATGATAGAAAGGCATAGCGTTTCAATTTTAAAGTTCTAGAAACTACATCTTTTGAATCATTCTTCGAAAACGATATAGTTTTTCACAAATATCGTAAAATACACAGCTAAACAGACTAATATTTTCTTAAAACCAAAATCCTAAACTGAAGTTCCAGAATACATCTTCGATCTCTGGAGAATACGAGATTTTAGTTTGCAAAGGGCCTACAATAGTTTCCAGACCATACCCCACATAATATCCTGTAAAGTCAGGAGCGCTAAGCCAGTTTCCGGTAGTAAAAAGATCGTTCTCAAGATTGGCAAAGTTTGCCCCAAAGTTGAGGTGATTCTTTCGGTAAAAATTATAGTCAAACGTAATTTCAGATTTTACGAGTCCGTCGCCATTACTGCTTATCAATTCGTAACCGTAAAACGGAACGATGTTATTGATAAAATCATTTCCCCAACCGCCTAAAACGAAGTTAAGCGTACCATTTCCGGTCGCACCAATTTTAAATCCTCCCATAGCCGAAAGCTGCATAGAAAATTTAGGAAACAACTTTTTAGCATATTTTACTTCGGCTTTGCCAATAGAAAACTCTTCAAAATTCTCATTATAATCAGAGGAGAATAGATACAAATGAAAATCTCCATTAAAATACCATCCCGAAGTAGGAAAGTATTTATTATCAAATGTATCTAGCAGAAGTTGGCCGTAAGTACTATAATAATGACTGTTATCAAAGTATAACTTCCCCTCATTGTCTTCATCAACCCGAATACTTTCGGTATCTATTTTAAGAAATTTATGCTCGAGCCCCAGACTTAAAGCAAATTGTTTCTGAAACAGAGTTTGCAAATAGACTTGATTAGTAAAATCTGTATAATCGATTTGCAAACTGTTGAAATTCTCCAGTGGCAGATCGCTCACTTCCTCAACAAAACGGGCATCTACGCGGCTTTCAAAACTGTTATAACGCGAGCGCAGACCAAAACCTATATAAAATCCATTATCGCTATAGTAATCAAAGTTATACCGAATATTATCTCCTAAAGCCAGATCAAACGAAGCAATGTCGTTTTTAAACAGCAAGCGTTTTTTAGTAACATTGATCAGCGCTGCACTTTTATAAATATCATCATAATGAATGCCCGCTTTTGCATACGTGGTTGTCTCACTTTCAGTAAGGTTAATGATCAGATGGCTTTCGCCTGAATCATATTGTTCTAACCGGTGATTTATACGCTGAAAGTTGTTAGTCGCCGCGAGATTATTAATCCCATCAAAAAGTTCTTGATAGGTCATTTTTGCCGGCGTTTTGATCTTTAGCTTTCCTAAAATATACGAGCGGGTATAGTACACATTGCCGTTGATCGCAACGCTTTTAATACGCAATGTATCGTGCTGATTGAGTTTGAGCTCCGGTTTTGTATAGGTTTCATGCTGAAGCGCTGCCAACTTTCTAAAGGCATCATCATAAGCTTCGGCTTTTTCCTGACCACCTTTAATGATTTCCGCTCCGCGATCAAAATCAACAACCGTGTAGCCCTCAATATTGGGCTTTATGTAAATATCAGTTTGTGCAACTTTATCCCGCATCGCTTCAATGGTACGATAGTTATTGATCTGCAAAAGCATTTCAGGTGCGCTTTTTAATTCGTCCTTGCCACGTAAGCCATCTTGTACATCAACACCGATGATAAAATTAGCGCCGCGTTTGCGCAATTCTTCCACCGGATAATTATTTACCACACCACCATCAATAAGCACGCGATCATCAAGCAACACCGGACTGAATAACGATGGAAGCGCCCCACTGGCGGTTATCGCTTCGGGCAAACAGCCTTTATCCAGAATGATCGCCTGGCCTTTTTCGGCATCGGTAGCCACACAAAAAAACGGAATGTCAAGCGCTGAAAAATCATCGGTTTCTTTTACGTGATGCGTGAGTTTAGTAAACAGGTTGTAAATATTTTGACCTTTAGATAAAGCCGAAGGAAAAGAGACTTTAAAATGCTCAAAAGGAAGCGCGATCGCATAACGCTCGCGATCTGCTCGCTCATAAAATGACTGTGCACTTCGTGGCAAATCATCCTGAATGAGTTTTTCAAAATCAACCGACTCAAAAATAGAATCTAACTGATGCGCGTTATAGCCTGAAGCGTATAAACCACCAATGATAGCGCCCATACTGGTACCACCAATGTAATCAATTTCAATACCTGCGGCTTCAATTTCTTTTAAAACGCCTATATGCGCCAAACCTTTAGCGCCACCGCCACTAAGCACAAGACCAACTTTTAATTCTTCACCTTGCGGAATTTTTGAAAAATCTACAGCCGTGCTGTCTTGAGCGATCACTGCCCAATGCACGAGTACTAATAAAAGTAAACTGTAATTAATTCTCATTTGTGGTTTGCTGATAATGTTTAATGATGATTTTGGCTTTAGCCGGACCTATAACTTCGCTCAATGCGGTTTCTGAAGCTTTTTTCACTTTGCTTACCGATCTAAAATGTCTTAATAATTCTATCACCGTTTTTTCTCCAATTCCGGGAATGGTTTCAAGTTCGGTGTTAATTGCTGCTTTACTGCGTTTGTTTCTATGAAAGGTAATCCCAAAGCGATGCGCCTCATTACGCAATTGCTGAATCACTTTTAACGTTTCACTCTTCTTATCTAAATACAACGGAATCGAATCTCCAGGATAAAACAATTCTTCTAAGCGTTTTGCTATCCCAATAATTGCGATCTTTCCGCGTAAGCCCAAGGTCTCTAAAGCTTTAACTCCAGACGACAATTGGCCTTTTCCTCCATCCACAATAATCAATTGCGGTAACGGTTCATCTTCATTAAGCAGGCGCCTGTATCTTCTAAAAACCACCTCTTCCATAGACGCAAAATCGTTAGCTCCCGTTACAGTTTTTATATTAAACTTACGATAATCTTTTTTGCTGGGTTTCCCATCTTTAAAGACCACACAAGCAGCAACAGGATTGGTTCCTTGAATGTTTGAGTTGTCAAAACACTCTATGTGGCGTGGCTCTACTGAAAGGCGCAAATCTGATTTCATCTGTGCCATCAGGCGATTTACGTGACGATCAGGATCAACGATTTTAGTTTGCTTGAAGCGCTCCATCCTGAAGTATTTCGCATTGCGTTCAGAGAGTTCCACAATGCGTTTTTTGTCTCCCAACTTAGGCACGGTAACCCGAATGCCATCTCCCAGATCAAGTTCAAACGGAACATAAATTTCTGAAGATTGCGAGTTGAAGCGTTGTCGAATCTCAATGATCCCAATGGCGAGCAACTCTGCATCAGACTCGTCTAATTTCTTTTTGAGTTCTAAAGTGTGTGATCTAATGATCGCCCCGTGCGAAAGTTGTAAAAAATTGACATAGCCGTAGCCTTCATCAGACACGATACTAAAAACATCAACATTATTGATCGACGGATTTACCACGGTGCTTTTGGCTTGATATCCCTCGAGCACCTCGATTTTTTCTTTAATGCGTTGCGCATCTTCAAACTCCATCGCTTCGGCATGCGCCTTCATTTGTGATCTGAAGCGATGCAACGAATCTTTAAAATTCCCCTTAACGATCTCCCGAATCGCATCTATATTATCGTGATAGGTTTTCGCCGAAATTTTATCCTCGCAAGGCCCTAAACAATTCCCTAAATGGTATTCTAAACATACTTTGTATTTACCTGATTCTATCTTTTCTTTAGACAAATCATAATTACACGTACGCAGTGGATACAAGCCTTTTATAAGATCAAGCAAGGTGTGCACGGTTTTCATACTGGTGTACGGACCATAATATTCACTGCCATCTTTTATTAATCTTCGGGTAGGAAACACTCTGGGAAACCGCTCATTTTTAATGCAAATCCAAGGATAACTCTTATCATCCTTAAGCATCACGTTATAGCGCGGCTGATAATTTTTAATCATATTGTTTTCCAGCAGAAGCGCATCGGTCTCGCTGTTAACTACAATATGCTTAATGTTTGCAATCTTTTTTACCAGTAAATGGGTGCGGGCATTGTCGTGCTTTTTATTGAAATAAGAGGAGACACGCTTTTTTAAGTTTTTGGCTTTGCCCACATATAACAATTTCCCCTTTTTATCGTAATACTGATAAACGCCGGGACTGTTGGGTAAAGTTTTAAGTTGTATTTCTAATTCAGGGGTTTCCATACCAACCAAATTTACGGCTTATCGCGCGCTAAAAAAATTTATTAACCTGCCTTTACAGAACCCGAGACAAGCATCAGATAATCCTTTCATAACAAGCCCATAAGACGTTTGATGGCGACACATTTTAATTTCAAGACATCACGCTAGTTTTCAGGATAGAATATTTAAACCTTTGGCGATGCCAATAACATAGTATATTTACGCCTTAATGGCCGCCGCTTATCACGATGTCGCATTGTTTAACCTAGTTTTAAATGGGAGCCTTAAAAAAAGAAATATGCTTTTAGTAAATTGCAGTATATGGAAAAAGTTGTCATAGGCCGAACCGACCGAGCAGATTTCCCTGCATTGGGATTATCAGATATTGATGTTAAGATTGATACCGGTGCCTATACTTCGTCTATTCATTGTAATCATATACGCGAAGAAGACAACATATTACGCTGTACGTTTTTAGACCCTAAACATCCAGAATACAACGGGAAAGAAATGCAGTTTGAGTCTTATGACATCACTGCCGTTAAAAGTAGTAATGGTGAGATTCAGTATCGTTATGTGGTGCAAAGCAACATCCGACTATTTGGTAAAGTTTATAAAATATCACTTACCTTAAGTTCTCGTGAGGATATGCGTTTTCCTGTATTGATTGGTCGTAAATTTCTCACCAAAAAATTTATCGTAGACACAGAACTGACCGATGTGTCCCATGCTCAACAAACCCTATGAACATAAAAATATTATCTAGAAACTCTGGTTTATATTCTACCGCACGCCTTATTGAGGCCGCAAAAAAGCGCAAGCATAATGTAGAAGTCATAGACCCGCTGAAGTGCGATTTAATTATCGAAAAGAAAAAACCTTCAGTATACTATAAAGGTCGCTATCTTTCTGACACCGAAGCGATCATCCCACGTATTGGTGCATCTATAACGTACTACGGTACTGCTGTGGTACGCCAGTTTGAGATGATGGGTTGTTTTACCACGACAGAATCTCAGGCTTTAGTGCGCAGTCGCGACAAGTTGCGCAGTTTACAAATATTATCCCGTGCACGTTTGGGCTTGCCTAAAACAGTTTTTACTAACTATAGCCGTGACGTTGCTGAAATTATCGATCACGTAGGCGGCGCTCCTCTTATCATTAAATTACTTGAAGGAACGCAAGGTCTGGGTGTGGTTTTAGCAGAAACTAAAAACGCGGCAGAGTCTGTGATCGAAGCCTTTAATGGATTACAAGCACGGGTGATCGTGCAAGAATTCATCAAAGAAGCAAAAGGTGCAGACATCAGAGCTTTTGTGATTGATGGACAGGTTGTAGGTGCAATGAAACGTCAGGGAAAAGAGGGCGAGTTTCGCTCTAATCTTCACCGTGGCGGTACTGCCGAGGTGATCACACTTTCTGATGAGGAAGAAAACGCGGCGATCAAAGCAGCAAAAGCTATGGGACTTGGCGTTGCCGGCGTTGATATGCTACAAAGTGCCCGCGGACCTCTAATTCTTGAGGTCAATTCGTCTCCGGGATTAGAAGGCATCGAGAAAGCTACAGGAAAGGATATCGCTAAAAGCATTATTAGATATATAGAACGCGGAGTATAATAGTATGACTGGTTTTGACGACAATGATGTGCTGCACATTCTGGGCGAAAAAATCGCTCCGGGACAACGGCGCACGCTAAATTTTAATCTGGCTAAGCTGTACACTACTACTTCGGTTGAAGTGCCTATCATCATTCAACGCGCAAAAAAACCGGGGCCTTGTATTCTAATTACCGCCGGAATTCACGGCGATGAGATCAATGGAGTAGAGATCGTACGACAAGTAATTTCAAAGAAAATAAACAGACCGGCACGCGGAACGATTATCTGTATCCCGGTAATCAACGTTTTTGGTTTTCTCAATATGGAACGCGCATTTCCTGACGGCAGGGATCTAAATCGCGTTTTTCCCGGAACCCAAAATGGTTCTTTAGCAAGTAGGTTTGCGTATCAATTCACCAATAAAATTTTGCCGCTAGCAGATTTTTGTATGGATTTTCATACGGGTGGCGGAAGCAGATTTAATGTTGCGCAAATACGCGTAGATCCTGACAAAGAAGAATTAATGCAATACGCTAAGCTCTTTGGGGCGCCTTTTATTGTTTATTCTAAAAACATTTCAAAATCCTATCGCTCTACCTGCGAGAAAATGAATATTCCGGTGTTGCTTTTTGAGGGTGGAAAATCTCAAATAAGTGATAAAGATATTGCCCGTGCCGGCGTGCACGGAGTAATGCGTATTCTTAGTCATTTTAAAATGCTTTCTAAAGATTTTGAAGCGCCACAACAGAGTAAAGATTCTATCACGATCAAAAGCAGTTCTTGGCTTAGAGCTAAATACAGCGGCTTGCTGCACCTTAAAAGCACTTGTGGCGATTTTGTAGAAAAAAACGAAGTTATTGCCACGATTACAGATCCATACGGAACTTTTAGACACAAAGTGAAGGCTTCTAATGACGGCTACATCATCAATACTAACGAAGCTTCTTTAGTATATCAAGGAGACGCTATTTTTCATATCTCTACCGAATTGGTTTAATATGGAAAAAAAAGAACTTCGGGCTAAATACAAACAACTGCGAGAAGCTTTAACGCCTGTGGCTTGTGATGAAAAAAGCCTGGCTATTGCAAATAAACTGCTTCAGATGGATATTTGGGGTTTTGAAACCTATCACGTGTTTCTCACTATTGAAAAATTAAAGGAGATCAATACCGAATATCTTCTCAACATACTCAACGGTAAAGACAAGAATATTGTGGTTTCAAAAAGTGATTTTGAAGCGTCGACGATGCAGCATTTTTTACTTACCGATAACACGACGCTCAAGATCAATAGCTGGGGAATTCCCGAGCCCCAAAATGGTTTTGAAGTGCAGCCGCAACAACTAGATGTAGTTTTTATTCCGCTACTGGCTTTTGATAAACAAGGGAATAGATTGGGGTATGGAAAAGGTTTTTACGATAGGTTTTTAGCTTCCTGCAAACCCGATTGTTTAAAAATCGGACTTTCCTTTTTTGAGGCGGAAGATGCATTAGAATTTTCAGGCTACGATATTCCGCTAACACACTGTGTTACACCCAACAAAACCTACAGGTTTTAACGTCACAGCATTTTTTTTACTATATTCAGCCTCCCATTTCAAAAAATACTTAGCGCATGTCTGAAAAATCTCAAAACGGATTTTTTTCATTTCTGAATAAAAAGCCTACTACGACCACTAAAGATCAAGAAGAAAGCTTTTTTTATGAGCAAATTGCCGCAATGGTAGGTGCCGGAAGTTGGCGTATAGACTTTATCAACAAAAAGAGTTTTATAGATGATCAAATGCGCAATATTCTGGAAACACCCGAGAATTACACACCTTCTTTAAAACACACGCTGCATTTTTTTGACATGGAATATCACGATGTTGTGGTAAACAGTTTTAATCAATTATCTTCAGGAACACCCTCTTTTGATAAAGTGATCAAAATGGTGACGTACACTAACAAGACGTTTTGGGCACACGCCATTTCTAAACCTATACAAGATAAAAAAGGTAAAGTCATAGGACTAAGAGGCGTTGTTGTTAATGTTGACAAAGAAAAAGAACGCGAATTGATGCTTGAAAAAGCCATCGAGACTGTGGAAGCCAACAATTCGCGCTTATTCACTTTTGCAGATTATGTTTCGCACAACATCAAATCGCATGTAAACAACCTAGAACTAACAAGTCAGTTAGTTGATGTGACAAAACTACCTCAGGATCAAAAAGAGCTTTTTAATAATTATAAGGAAATTGCTGAAAGTCTCAACGGTACAGTCGCACGCTTAAAAGAGGTGGTTTCCATACAAAATAGGGCAGCGCAGCCTTTAGAAGCTATCAATCTAGAAGAAGCTTTTGAGCGGGCTAAAACTAAATTACGCACGCTTATAGAACAAGAAGAAGCCTATTTATACTGTGATTTTTCTGAAGTTCCTACCATTGAATACAATCCTTCTTTTTTAGATAATATCTTATTTACGCTTATCAAAAACGGAATCATCAATAAAAGTCCTGCGCGTAAGCCTGAAATAAAAGCCTACTGTTTAGAAAATAAGAAGAAACTGTCTCTGATCATTGAGGATAACGGCAAAGGCTACGATTTAGATCGAAACAAAGACCAACTCTTTCATATGACACGCAGTTCAGACAATAATGAGAACAGCCAGTCTGTTGGTTTATTCATCGTCAAAAATGAGATTGAAGCGTTAGGCGGTAAGATTGAGGTAACGAGTAAATTAGGATACGGAACCAAATTTATTATCACCTTATAACGCCGGTTAAGCTTTGTCTTTCGCAAAAGCGCGCTTGTTAAAAACCAGCAGTAAACCTACTCCTGTACTGATCGCCATATCTGCAATATTAAATACAGCATTAAAGAAGGTAAAGTAATCTCCGCCCCAGATAGGAAGCCATTCGGGCAGGTAACCCTCCCAAATAGGGAAATAAAGCATATCTACCACGCGACCGTAAAATACGTTCGCATACCCACCATCTTCAGGCAAAAAGGTTGCCAGCTGGCCAGCACTGCTGTCAAAAATCACCCCGTAGAAAATAGAGTCGATAATGTTACCAAAGGCACCCGCAAAAATGAGTGCGATCCCCACGATAAGAATGCGCGAACCATTTTTCTTGACGCTGTCGTAAAGCCAATAACCTATAAGCGGAAGAATCCCAATTCTAAAAAGCGTCAATATTATCTTACCGTAGTTTCCGGGAATTTTAGCACCCCAGGCCATTCCTTCATTTTCAACAAAAAGAATTCTGAACCAATCAAAAACTACAATTTGCTCCTGTAACTGAAAATGCGTTTTTATGTAAATCTTACTAATCTGGTCTATAAGAAGAATAAGAACGATAATGCCTACGGCCTTTTTTAATGACATGTGCTGTATTTAAGAGCGGTAAAAATACTTAATTTATTCAGATTGGGTGACGCTTATACTTCCGTCAACACTTTTTAAAGTGAGTTTGTAAAGCGACACAGGGCTTGTCGCTACGTGAAGGCTTCCGTTGCGGCTTGAAGCTTCTATTTTAGTAGTTCTCGTCTCTACGTCAATGGCCCCTCGAAGCGTGTTAACCACTCCGCTTCCGGTAAAATCTAAAAGGTTAACCCTTCCGCCGGAAAGGTTTAAATTCAGATAAGAAAATGCGCCTTGCGCTTCAACCGAAGCCAACGATGAATTTACCCACAATTCTTTATTCGCCGGTAATTCTATATGCAAAACAACTGACAAGACCTTGTGCGCCGCCAACTTATCATCAAACGCTTTAAAGCCTACCGATCTTCCGGTGGTGATGTATAACAGATCATTTTGAAGCGAAGTGTCGATCTCAAGGGTTTCAAAAGTTTCTCCCTCAACCTCTGTGCTGATAACCAGTTGGTCAGAATTTGTAGCTTTCACATAGATCTGAAAAATTTGATCAGACTCTATAAAAATACCTTTGAGATGTTCCGCAGGCTCCGTCAATACCATCTTCTTTTGCGCAAAAGCGGAATTCAAGCAAGCAAGCAAAGCAAAAAATAAGGTAATGTGATTAATAGATCTCATAAGGCGCTATAAACAAAAAACGCTCCAGATTCTACTGAAGCGTTTTTGTAAACAATGATGACGTGTCTTATTTCTGCATGTTCTTTGCCTCAATGCTCAATGTAGCGTGAGGAACTAGCTTTAAACGCTCCTTATTGATAAGTTTACCGGTAACGCGGCAAATACCATAAGTTTTGTTCTGTATGCGGTTTAATGCGTTCTTTAAGTCACGTATAAATTTTTCTTGACGGATGGCGAGCGCAGAATTTGCTTCTTTACTCATAGTCTCACTACCTTCTTCAAAAGCTTTAAAAGTAGGTGAAGTATCATCAGTACCGTTATTACCATCATTCATATAAGCACTTTTAATAAGGTCAAGATCATTTTGAGCCTTATCTATTTTCTGCTGAATGATCACGCGAAATTCTTCTAATTCTGCATCGCTGTAACGTTCTTTAGTGTCTGTCGCCATTGTTGTTTACTGTTTTTTTATAGCCAGCTTTGTTTCTACATCATCAAATGCTATGGCTATACCGTTAGTAACTTGCTCTGCAACGTCGAGTTTTGCGGTGAGCGTTTCCCTTTTAATATATTCTAAGTTGTCGTTAACGGCTTGCTCGACCTTACCGTCACGTTGTAATTGTACTTCAATTTTATCAGTAACCTCAAATCCTGAATCTTTTCTCAAATTCTGAATTCTGTTTACTAATTCTCTTGCGATACCTTCTTTTTTCAATTCGTCTGTCAAAGTAACGTCTAAGGCAACGGTGAGTGAGCCGCTGCTTGCAACTAACCACCCCTCAATATCTTGTGAAGTGATTTCTACGTCTTCGGGCGCCAAAGTAACACTTTTTCCATTAATGTCCACAGTGATTTCGCCCTCATTTTCAATTGTTGAGATGTCTTGAGCGCTCATCGCGTTTATAGCGTTTGCCACCACTTTCATATCTCGACCAAAACGCGGCCCCAGCACTTTAAAGTTCGGTTTGATATTTTTGACCAAAATACCTGAGGCGTCATCGATCAACTCGATCTCTTTGACGTTTACTTCTGATTTGATCAAATCTTGTACCGCAATAATTTCCTCGCGTTGCGCTTCATCAAGCACCGGAATCATAATACGCTGCAACGGCTGACGTACTTTTATTTTTTCTTTAGCGCGAAGCGAAAGCGTTAACGATGAGATCGTTTGTGCTTTCTGCATTTTATGTTCTAAAGTCGTATCTATAAACGCGGTATTGCTTTCAGGGAAATCTGAAAGGTGTACGCTTTCTGCAGCTTCCTTGTTGGTTAATCCATTCAGGTCCTTATACAAACGATCCATAAAGAATGGCGCTACAGGAGCTCCCAACTTTGCAACAGTTACCAGACATTGATATAGGGTTTGATACGC
The DNA here is from genome assembly GCF_900130045.1 of Leeuwenhoekiella palythoae. Taxonomy (GTDB): domain Bacteria; phylum Bacteroidota; class Bacteroidia; order Flavobacteriales; family Flavobacteriaceae; genus Leeuwenhoekiella; species Leeuwenhoekiella palythoae. The sequence goes on along the minus strand of NZ_FQXT01000002.1, from coordinate 423,312 downwards.
CGAAATCTTATCGTGTGCATACTCGCCTTTCCAGTAACGGCGACGACTTAAACGCACAAACCAGTTACTTAGATTTTCTTGAACGAAGTCTGAAATTGCACGTGTAGCTTTAGTAGGCTCGTATTCTGAATAAAACTTCTCTACCTGCGCGATCAACGTGTGTAATTCTGAAAGAATCCAGCGGTCGATTTCCGGTCTGTCTTTCCATTCTATATCAGCTTCCGCATAGGTGAAATTATCCAGATTCGCATACAGCGAGAAGAACGAATACGTGTTATACAAGGTTCCGAAGAACTTACGCTGAATCTCTGTGATTCCGTCTAGATCAAACTTAAGGTTATCCCAAGGATTTGCGTTACTGATCATATACCAACGCGTCGCATCAGGCCCAAAAGTATTCAGCGTCGTAAACGGATCTACCGCATTACCCAAACGCTTAGACATCTTCTGACCGTTCTTGTCTAAAACGAGTCCGTTTGAAACTACGTTTTTATACGCAACATCGTCAAAAGTCATCGTTGCGATGGCGTGCAGCGTATAGAACCAACCGCGGGTCTGGTCAACTCCTTCTGCGATAAAGTCGGCTTTACGCCAGGTTTCTTCAACCATTTCTTTATTCTCAAAAGGGTAGTGCCATTGCGCATACGGCATACTTCCGCTATCAAACCACACGTCAATCAAATCTGCTTCACGACGCATTGGTTTACCGCTTGGCGAAACCAGTTTGATCTCATCAACCACATTTTTATGCAGGTCGATCAAGTCATAATTGGCTTCGCTCATATCACCCGGCACAAAATCAGCAAATGGATCGCTGTCCATGACACCGGCTTCAACAGCTTCTGCTATTTTTTCTTTTAGTTCGGAAACCGAACCAATGATGATTTCTTCTTTACCATCCTCAGTTCTCCAGATTGGTAATGGAATCCCCCAATAACGCGAACGCGATAAATTCCAATCGTTGGCATTGGCTAACCAGTTACCAAAACGGCCTTCACCGGTTGCTTTTGGTTTCCAGTTGATGCCTAGATTCAACTCGTGCATACGGTCACGCACATCGGTTACTTTGATGAACCAGGAATCTAAAGGATAGTATAAAATAGGTTTATCGGTACGCCAGCAGTTTGGATAACTGTGTACATACTTTTCAACCTTAAAAGCTTTATTTTCTTCTTTGAGTTTGATCGCGATTTCAACATCTACACTCTTCTCAGGTGCTTCTCCTTCATCGTAATACTCGTTTTTCACATACTTACCACCAAACTCTTTCAGTTCAGGACGGAAACGCCCTTGCAAGTCAACAAGCGGCACCAAATTACCGTTCTCATCTTTAACCAACATCGGCGGAATTTGAGGTTCGGCTTGTTTAGCCACCATCGCATCATCTGCACCAAAGGTTGGTGAGGTATGAACGATACCCGTACCGTCTTCGGTAGTTACGAAGTCTCCTGCGATCACGCGATACGCATCCTGCGGATTGTCGTGCGGCTGTACATAATCGATCACCGGTTCATATCGTAATTCTAATAATTCGCTTCCTTTAAATTCAGAAAGGATTTGATAAGGAATCTTCTTATCTGCTTCACTGAAGTTTCCAAAATCTCCTTCACTTTCTGCAGCAAAGAATTTCTTGGTAAACTGCTTTCCAACCAAAGCTTTCGCGATCACCACCTGAATAGGCTCAAACGTATATTGGTTGAAGGTTTTTACTAAAACATAGTCTATTTTCTTACCAACCGTCAATGCCGTGTTTGAAGGCAAGGTCCACGGAGTGGTCGTCCAGGCCATCAAATATTTTGTTCCGTCAAAAGCAGCAAGCGGAGAAGCTTTATAGGTTTCATCCTCAACCACTTTAAACTGCGCGGTTACCGTAGTATCCGTAACATCCTGATACGTCCCGGGTTGATTGAGTTCGTGCGAACTTAAACCGGTACCGGCTTTTGGTGAATACGGCTGTATCGTGTAGCCTTTGTAAATAAGGCCTTGGTTATAAATATTCTTAAGCAGCCACCATACCGTTTCCATGTATTTTGGCTTGTAGGTGATATAGGGATCTTCCATATCTACCCAATATCCCATCTGCTCGGTAAGGTTGTTCCACACATCGGTGTAACGCATTACCGCATTTTTACAGGCTTCGTTGTATTCTGAAACGCTGATCTTGTTCCCGATATCTTCTTTGGTAATACCCAATTCTTTCTCCACACCAAGTTCTACCGGAAGTCCGTGAGTATCCCAACCGGCCTTACGTTTTACCTGCTTTCCTTTTTGGGTTTGAAAACGGCAAAAAATATCCTTGATCGCACGCGCCATAACATGGTGAATACCAGGCATTCCGTTTGCAGATGGCGGACCTTCAAAAAAGATATAAGGTTCATTGCCTTCACGCGTAGAAATACTTTTTTCAAATATGTCGTTTTCCTTCCAATAGGCTAAAATTTCTTCAGCTACTTTAGGCAGGTCAAGTCCTTTATATTCAGGGAACTTTGTGCTCATGATATGCGTTTTCTAATAAGTGTGCAAAATTACGGAATTTAGATTAGAAAAAACCTTTAAAAAGAATGCCTTAACATAGCCATAATTTCAGACTTCATCCTACTTGGTTAATTGCAACTCTTGGTAAAAAACGTGCATCAATCGTGGCCGTACATTAAGATCATAAATGGCCGTATGCGTGCGTGTGGGATACACCCGATTTGACAGAAAAACAAAAACCAATTCGTGCTCGGGATCTGCCCAAACGAAAGTTCCTGTAAAACCGCTGTGACCAAAACTAGATGCGCTCACCTCTGGATTAGGGTATGAATCCGGCAGGGCATTTTCAGCATTATTGAGATAGGGCTTGTCAAAACCTAGACCGCGACGGTTATCATTCTCAGGATATTGCACCCGAGTAAATTCTTTCAATGTCGCTTCAGAAATATATCTTTTGTTGTTATAAACACCCATATTTACATACATCTGCATCAATTTTGCCAGATCTTCTGCGGTGGCAAACAGCCCGGCATTTCCTGACACACCACCTAACAGACTTGCATTTTCATCGTGTACCCAGCCTTTAACATAAGCCTTTCGGTAAACCGAATCTTCTTCGGTGGGAATGATACGTGATTCAGGAAAGTGATGCTTTTCAGGATTAAACATTAGGTTTTTTGCACCTAGCGGAGTATAAAAATTTTCCTGTACATACTGCTCGTAGGGAATGCCGGTAAGGTTTTCCACAATTTGCGGATAGAGCAAAAAGGTTAAGCCTGAGTATTTATATTTTTTTTCTTCGGAAACTTCAGAGCGATTGATCTTTCTATACATTTTACGCACAAAACGCTTGTTAAGAAAAAGTCCGTTATAGGTTTCTACAGAAAATCTTCGGGATTTTTCCGAACGCACAAAACGGCGCTTGAAGCTTCCATCTTCTTTCAAAACATCATTCAAAAAAACAATATACGGTTCCAAACCGGCTTGATGTGCCAGTATTTCTCTTAGCGTTAAATCCCGCTTATCCTTTCGGCGTTTCCAAGGTTTCCAATAGGTGCTGAATTTCTCATCTAGATCAAGTTTTCCTTCATCAATCAGTTTCATAATCGCGGGTAAGGCGGCGGTAACTTTAGTAACCGAAGCCAAATCGTAGAGATCGCCTGGCGCTACCTTTTGAACACTATCATAGGTATGAAATCCATAAGTTTTATTAAAAATGATGTTTCCGCTTTGTGCAACCAAAAGTGTTGCTCCGGGAAACGCCTTTGCTTCGATCGCCTGTATCATAATCGAATCTACCCGAGCGTCAATAGCTGCATTTGTGACCGGTTGAGTATCTAAAGGCGCTGTAAAAGTTCGATTTTGAGCCAGGGCTCCAAGCGTAAAACACAACAGCATAAAAGTCGTAAACGTATTCATAGAAAGAGTCAGATCCCTGAGAGCATTTAGTTAAAAAAAAATGAGGCAAACCTCACGCTATTCGACCTCATTTGTCGCGTAAAATAATCGCGATCTAAAATATTCAATCTCGACTTCACAAGCGACGATTTCTTGTATTTATATGGAAGGTATCGCGGTATTTATCAAAATAAAAATTCTAGATATCTAAAATTTACAAATTCATAAAAATGCTGCGAGAACGTACAACTGCGATCGGTTTTTAAGCATAATGCGATAATTTGTAAAGACTTAAAACCCGATGCCTTTTGAAAACGCTCACCGCTCCTAAAATTTCGCTAGATCTTTTACAAGAAATTCTGCCTACCGGCCAACTCGTTACACACCATAAAGGCGATACGCTTTGTACGATTCATAAAAAAGTAAAGCATCTTTTCTGGCTCATTGACGGGAATCTGGATTTTTATACGCAACAACAAAATCCGCAACAAGAAATACAAGTAGCGCATTGCGAAATTCCTTTTACCACTCTAGGTTGGAATGGATTTTTCACTCCTGAACGTTATACCTTCAGCGCAAAAATTGCCAGTGATCAGGCGCGTTTTTATAAAGTGCCTTTAAAGGATTTTAAAGCCGATATTCCTCAAGTTAACAGCTTGCTTCTCACTATTGGTCAAAACAATTATCACTTGCTCAAAAATGCCTTGTGCAAACAGGCTTCGCTTTTACAACCACGTAATTTTCAAATCCCGAAAGACGAACATTATTATGTAAATGCATCTATCGAGAAATCTGAGATCGTTCAATTGATGCGGCGCTCCCCGTTTCTTGATCAGTTTTCTGAACTGCATTTAGGTAAACTCGCCAAACTTGCGCAACGCCGCGATTATGAGCCTAACGAAATCATTTATGCGCAAGACAACGCTTCAGAGGGTTTGTACATCTTGATTCACGGCGAAGTGGCCATCAAGCGCATAGAAGGTAAAGTAGATATCAGTCAGCGTAGTATCTCTAATTCGGGATTTATTTTTGGCTGGTCTTCCCTGCTCAATCTTCCTGATATTTGCAATGCCATCACCACTGAAAAAACAGCGGTATACTTTATCAATCATCTGGATTTACACCAGCTTCTGGAAGAAGATGACCGACTCAAAAAACGCTTTTACCACCGCCTCATTTGGCTCATAGGCAATCAAATTAATGCGGCGTTCATTAGGTATACTTCGCTCTTAGGCAAACACAGCATTGATGCCGTATATCAACTGATCGAAAATAACCGCTCGCGGCTTACCGTGAATTCGGGATTGCATTCGGTATTTCATTTGTTGAAAGATCAAACCACCAAAGCGTTTGCGTATGAAACCTTACAAAATTTAGTAACGCAAGGCTCAAGCTTAGAGCGACACATCGCATCGCTGAGTCTCGAGTTTTTAAAACACGATCGGCGTGAACATCAGTTTAAAAATGCGTTGCGCAATATTTATGAGGCGGTCGCCGAAAAAAATCCTGAAACCAGTCCGCAATACAAACGCAAAGCTTGTGCGCAAGCCACACGCGAAACGCTAAAACAGGTTATGGTGCACGTGGAAGGTTTAGAGAATCTACCTGAGGATTCCGGGCATATTTTTATTTACAACCACTTGTTGAATCATCCATTTTATACGCTGAATAATCAATTTCAGATCACTTTAGACTCGCACTTTATCAGCGTTTTGCTTGATGATAAATACGGTGAGCCCGGCATACGCACGGTGCGCATCGCTCAAGGTCAGGAATACGGACATCAAAATTATTATGAAAATCTAGGCTACATCAATGTGTACACCAAAGAATCTGAACTACCGGAAGCCGCTGCTAAAACCAGCAACCGAAGTATTTTTTATACGGCGGCGAGCGAATTTTTAAAAAACAAAAAGAATCTCATCATCAGTCCGGAAGGCACTTCATACACTTCTGAAGAATCTCCCGGAGCTTTTAAAACAGGCGCCTTTAACCTCGCTCTAAATCTCAAAACCGAACCGCTCATCGTCCCGATCGTTTTGGTGAATTTTGATAAACGCATCAACGACACCTTGTTTTACTGCAACATCCTGAAGCCTTTTAAAATGAGTGATCACGTGGCTAAAAATGATCCTGTTTTGGTCAAAGCTTTTGTAGAAGATTATCAAAAAAAGTATGCAGACTATGTGGCCGAAGCTCGCGAAAAAGTAAAAAGGTTGATGACCAGTAATTTTTCGGCGGTGCCGGAAGAAGAACCACCGGTAATGTGGGCCAACGAGATCAAACGCCTGCGTCGTCGTGTTGAAAAACTGAAAAATCAAGAAGATTTGTACGTTTTCTACGGCAGTTCTTCGGTGCGGTTGTGGGTGCATATGCAAGAAGATCTTGCACCCATGCACACTTTAAACTTGGGATTTGGTGGCTCTACGTATGCTTGGTGTTTGCACTATTTTGAGGAAATCTTTCAAGATGTGAATCCGTCGAAGCTTGTTCTATATGCCGGTGAAAACGACATTACACAAGGCCGCACGCCACTTGAAGTTTTAGCCGACTTTAAAGAGCTTATCAAAGCGGTTAAAACAAAATACCCTAAAGTTCCCCTGGCGGTCATCAGCTTAAAACCCAGTGTGGAACGCGCGCATCTCATCCCGCAATTTATGGAGCTTAACGAACTGCTTTCAGAATATGTGATCACAGGCTTGGATGCGCAATTCATCAACGTGTTCTCACAAATGATCTCGCTAGACGACAAACCCAACCCCGAACTCTATATGTCAGACGGCTTGCACCTCAACAAAAAAGGTTATGCGATCTGGAGTGAGGTGATCAAGCAGGCATTGCAAAAACCAGTTTAGAAAGTATTACTACTGGATTGAATCACCAAATAGGCTTCTTATCAAATCTTTAAATGTAGGATCGTATTGATTGTCTTTGGAATAATCGATCAACTTAAAAAATAGTGTATCGCTTTTTTTAATAACGATTAGCGTATCGTTACCCCTGTTTTTAATAAGCGAATATGGCGGTTCTATATCTCCCAACTGAATAAGCTCATCATTTGAAATGGACTTTGTGTTTTGAGAAATATAATACTGTTTATTTAATTTTATAAAGCCTCGGTTAAATGATTCTTCATTTTTTATTTCAGAATTTATAGCAGTCTCTTTACTTACTATTTTTCTTTCATTTGAAATCTCACAACCTGCAAAAACCAAAAAAAACACAACAAAAAATAAATGTTTCATCTTCTTTAGATTTCTTAACTATTAAAACGTATACTTCAACGCCATAATTAAATTACGTCCCGGTGCTGAAATCCCTGAAGAATAGGGGCGGTAGCGCTGATCTGTGATGTTTTCTAAGGCGGCGGTCGCTTTCCAGTTTTGAGCGATCTGGTATTCACTGTATACATTCAAAGTGTACCAGCGCGGTGAGTAGGGATTACCATCGGCATCCAGCGCGTACAAATAAGCGTTACCCTGTTGCGATGGGGCGAGTTCGTCATAATCAAATTGCCCATTATATTCTGCAGAAGCGTCAAACTTCCAGCGCTTCATACGGTAAATCAGGTGCGTATTTCCAAAGAGTGGTGCAGCGTGTCTCAACGGCGCATCGCTGCCATCATCTTCTTCCTGACTTCCTTCAGTAACTGTGACCTGAGAGGTGAGTTTAATGTTTTTGGTAAATAAATATTCTAAACCGGCTTCAACGCCATACACCTCAGCACTTGCAGCATTTTGAATTGCCTGTACATTACTCGGCTCGCCTTGATAATCTACGGTTGTCTCCCCGTTTAGACTAAAATCACGACGCACAAGTGCATTGTTCAAATGCGTGTAATAGGTTGCCACATCCAGACGTAACTTTTCATCAATACGCCACGCGGCACCCAACTCGGCATTATATGCATATTCTGCTTTAAGATCGGGATTAGGCACCACCACAGACCCGGGTTCGCTGTCAAAGATTTTCCCGATATCATCAATATTAGGCGCTCTAAAGGCTGTGCCCAGATTCAGTTTAAGATTGAAATTTTCTGCCGTTTGCCAATTCAAGCCGGCGTTTCCGGTGAAATTTCCGAAGCTTACATCTGCCTTTTCAAACGGAAAATCATAAAAGTTATCATCAAAAGTCGCATCGATCAATATATGATTGTACCGCACGCCGGTTTGCAAGGTTAAACTTTCAGCCAAATTGAACTGTCCACTTAAATAGGCTGCCAGTGATTGCCAGCTGGAATCATCAGGATAGCGGGTTGCAGTTGCTGCCTGGTCGCCGGTGTTGATATCGGTTTGCTTTCCGTAGGAACCAATTTTGTTATACACATATTCCAACCCATAAAACAACTGATTTGAGCCCATTTTCTTAGTAAAATCAAGATCTAAAGAATAGGCGTTCACCTGCTCTTGCGTGGTATATAAAGTAGTTGCTCCAAAATCACGATCGTTTCTACTTTCTTCAAAATATTGAATTGCCGCAGTAAGCTTAGCATCGTCATAAAAATCGCCGTTTCCTTTTTTATCGATTTGAAGATTTCCCATAAACCACAATTGCGGGCCGTAGTACCATTCTGCAGAGCGCAGCTGCCCGTTTCTGGTTCGTGTAAGCCTATCGTAACGCGCGTAGTCTGACGTATTGCTATAATGCAACCCAAGATTAAAATCCCAAATACTGTTGGGCATATAGCGCACTTTTTGAGTAAGGTTGATCATATCAAAACCTGTAGGCGTTTGCACATTGGGATCGTCATTTTCTACCACCGTATCCACACTGTTTTGTGTCACCACATATTCGGGCCGTAAATAATCTTCAGGGCCATGACTTCCCATACGCAGATCGTCAAAATCAGAATAGCTTACGCTGGTTAAAAACGCCCACTTCTTAGCACCAATATTGAAGTCGATGTGACCGGTTTTTTCGTTATTTGCTGTAGCATATCGAGTAAGCGCCATTCCTGAAAATGCAGTACCTTCTTCAAAAGAAAAGGCCGGTTTTTTAGTATAAAAATTCATCACACCGCCAACCGCGTCACTACCATACACCACAGATCCCGGACCTAAAATAACTTCGGTTTGATCAATGGTAAAAGGATCGATATTGATCACATTCTGAAGGTTTCCTGATCTAAAAATCGCCGTATTCATACGCACACCATCTACCGTCAACAACAATCGATTTGTTGAAAAACCACGTATCATAGGGCTACCGCCACCCAACTGACTCTTTTGAACAAAAACCTGCCCACTCTGACTTAGAAAGTCTGCCGCTGTTTGCGGATTTTTAAGTTCAACATCTTCAGCATCCAGACTTACTATTTTTTGAGCGATATCCTTAGACTCCTGCTCAAATTTTGACACCGAAAGCACCACCTCGTTAAGTTGGTTCTCATTATCATCCAGATAGACCACATTACCTTCAGCAACGATCGCCGCCTTTGTGGTTTTTAAGGTGATGTGGGAGACGTGCGTGATAAAAATAGTTTCAGATTTTGTGAAGGCCGATACATCTGCATTTCCTTCTTCATCACTTACCACATAGGTTGCCTTTGAGGTATTATAGAGCGCGGCATTGGCTACCGGCGCTTGGGTGTCTTTATCCAGCAGTTTGATCGTTTGGGCGTGAAGGGTCAACGAAAAAACACAAAAAAGCAACAAAGTAAGGGGTAATCTCATAAATGTGGTTAGTTAAATAATGCGGTTAGCACCGCAAGTGACTTTGGTTTTTTAAAGCCGTGTAAATGTAATTCATAATAAGCGAGCAGCATATTTACAAAGTCTGCGCGTCGTTTTTGGTTCAGTTTTACCGTAGCAAGTGCATCAAAATTTATACCCAAGAGCTGTTTGAGCGTATGTAAATTTTCTTCGGAAATACTGTAAAAACTCTCTACCGGTTCAAATATTCCGGTTTCTAAGTTGAAGTGTGCGTGATGCAACTCTGAAGTATCTGGATAAAAACCTAAATATTTGGTCAACTCTAACAGAAACAACAGATGAAAATTGGCTGTTTGTTCGTGCAGATCGAACCATAAAAATGCGTGTTCTAAAAACGCATAGAGCGCTCGGTTCTCTTCTTCCTCTTGAATAGCATTCCGCAGCATTTCTGAAAGAAAAAGCACCACACTGGACTTCAAAACATCAGTATGTAAACTTAGATAAGGCTGAGTCACTTTTGCCTCACGGATACTCTCAAGCGTGCCTTTGTCTTTATGCACCGCTACCAACTCTAACTGACTTGCAGGCTGAAACATCGCCGTACGCAGTTTACCTTTTTTTGACTTTAATATACGCCGCAGAATGTACGATTTGAGTCCGGCTTCTTCCGTAAAACAGCGCACAATAAGATCTGCTTCTCCGTACTTAATTGCCGAAATCACTATGGCTTTTGTAGTTACCAGCATCAGCGAATGATCATAAGTTTGACAATTTTAGTTTCCACAGCATCTTCGGCGGTGATCAATATAAAATAGACACCCGAAGCCACGCGGTATCTTCCAAAAGCGGTTGTATCCCATTGAATGCTTCCGCCTTCTGAGACTTCTTCATAGACTAAATTTCCGTTTAAATCCGTGATTTTCACATTGGCGTTTTCGGTTAAACCATCAATGGTTACACTGCCGGTAAATGAAGGTCGCACCGGGTTAGGAAAAACCCGAGCATTTTCTAGAGTTTCTTTAGGAGCCACCGCACTTCCCGAAAAAGAAACCAAGCCCAAAGGCGTTGCAAAAAACACCTCTCCTGATTCTTCATCAATGCTTATGTCCTGAATATTATTTGAAGGAAGTGGCGAATTTGTTGTACTAAATTGTTGTAAGGTTTCCTGACCATTAGCGCTAAAGTAAAACACACCGCTAGATACGGTCCCCACCCACTTATTATTATTTCCGTCAACGGCAATGGCCCGAATAACTTGGTCGTTAAGCAATTCTACAGTGCTTCCTGATTCTTCAATGATGATGGGTTGCGTTTGAATTTCGGCATTTTCAAACATCTGCGCCGGACTAAAAAGTCGTCTAAGTCCTAAGCTGGTACCAATCCATAACGCGCCATTATTATCAACCGCAAGCGACTGCACATTATCTGACGGCAAATTAGATCGCTCGGCATTGAGTAGCCTAAAGCTATTCGCATCTGGATCGTAACCAATAAGACCCCGGTTTGAAGAACCAAAATAGATATTTCCTAACCTACCAATCACCAATTCTGAATAACCATTTACCGCATCAAAGTCGGGCAAAATTGAAGCTATGGAAATCCCATCAATTTGATTCCCGGTTTTGCGTGCTAGGGCATTTTCGACCAAACTATTAGTCATCCATAAAGTTCCATTACGGTCAAAAGCGGCTCCGTTTATACGTACATCAGTTGGTGCGAAAGGAATATCACTCAAGCCACTATTCGTTTCATCATATAATTGCAGTGGCACTTCTTCTATAATTTCAAGGAGACCGGCATTAAACGAACTCATAAAAACCTGAGCATTGTCCTCGGGATTATAGGTAATGTTAGTGATACTATTAGTTTCCAAAAGCGACTCAAAAGGAAGGTTATACCAACCGGAATCTACCACAAAATGACTCAGTCCGCGCTGCTTTAAAGGAAATGGATTATAGGTATCTGAATAATCTCCGTACGCCACCCAAAGTTGGCCCGGCGCGGCTTCAATACTAAATGGATCATTGCGCAGCGGACCATCGGGCAACACTTGAAGCGCTGCTGTTGTATTTGCGGTTGAAGAAATTAAAAGACCGTTAGCGTCAGTGCCTAAATAGATTTGACCTTGAGAAGTAAATGCCGAAGTATAGCTGCCAGGATAATCAGCAAGAGCAGCCACTGTTGTCGTCAAATTCCCTGATGCATCATAGATCAGAATTTGACTATCTAAACTTATCGTAAGCGCATCTTCTGAAGCTAAAAAAGAAACCGGAAGCCGGTCTAACGTGGTTTGTGTATTAAAGTTGGCTCCGTCAAAACGTTGCAAGCTTTGATCGCTTTTTACACCCCATAACGCTTCGGCAAAAGTTTGAATGCCTTCCCAACCGGTAGGATCTAAGGTTTCCCAATTTTGAAAATCAATTAAATTATCATCTGCTTTCAGTGCACGTCGCAGTCCTCCATTAGGTGAGGCCGCATAAATGTACTCCTCTAAAATTGCAGTTTGCTTGATGTTTAGGCGGGCTCCGTTATTTCCTATAAAATACGAGTCATCAAATTCTAAACGCGAAAGATCAAATAGCGAAATCCCAAAACCTGTAGCGATGTACAGCGTGTTGTTGTGTTCATCAAAACTATTAATCATCTTTTCTGAAGGAAGAATCGCCGGTTTGTCCCGAATAGCGACCAGAGTGGTAACGCTTTCATCCGGCATCACCACATCTATAAGCCCCGAAGTGTAACCCACAAATAAAATGCCGGTAGCTTCACTGAAATGTATAGCGCTAATCGCTTCCCCCGAAAGCCCTTGAATAGTGCTGTACAACTGTGTTTCATTAGTGTTCAGATCGTAACTAAATACTGAATTCTGCGCAGCTGCAAAGATCTTGTCATTACCCTCTGCAAGTGCGGTAATCTGATTGTACGAAAAATAAGCCGTCCATGCTTCTGAATACTCCTGAGCAAATACACAGCATATATTTAGTAGGAAGAGAAGTAAGTATGGATTCTTTTTAAACATAAACAGCGCACAAGTCTTGTGCTAAAAATACAATATAAGGTGCAGTATGTTTATAAAAAAAGGCTTCGGTTGTACACCGAAGCCTATGGCTAAATCTTTTATATAATTTTCAACCTTTACACAATTCCTTGTGCAAGCATCGCTTCGGCAACCTTAACAAAACCGGCGATATTTGCTCCTTTTACATAATCTACAAAGCCATCTTCCTGCTTACCATACTCTACACACGCGTTGTGAATATCGTACATAATCTCGTGCAGTTTTTTATCTACTTGCTCGGCAGACCAGTTATAGCGCATACTGTTTTGAGACATCTCAAGACCTGAAGTCGCTACGCCACCTGCATTAGACGCTTTACCCGGAGAGAATAAAATTTTATTCTCTAGGAACACAGCAACAGCATCTGGAGTACAAGGCATATTTGCACCTTCTCCCACAGCCATCACGCCATTTTTAACGAGCAGCTCAGCATCTTCTTTGTCTAATTCGTTTTGCGTAGCACAAGGCAATGCGATATCGCACTTGATTCCCCAAGGTGCTTTACCCTCGTGAAATTCTGCTTCAGGATACTTCTCTATATATTCCTTAATACGACCGCGACGCTCATTTTTGAGCTCCATTACAAAAGCAAGTTTCTCTTTATCAATACCGGCCTCATCATAAATAAATCCGTCTGAGTCAGAAAGCGTCACCACTTTTGCATCAAGCTGTGTTGCTTTTTCTGCAGCGTATTGCGCAACGTTACCAGATCCTGAGATAACGATGGTTTTTCCCGCCAGCTTTTCGCCAACATTATTCAACATATATTTTGTGAAATACACGTTACCATAACCTGTTGCTTCAGGACGAATCTTAGAACCACCATAAGACAATCCTTTTCCGGTAAGAATTCCTGTAAATTCGTTCTTGATACGCTTATACTGGCCAAACATGTAACCAATTTCACGACCACCAACTCCAATGTCACCAGCAGGCACATCAGTGTTAGGACCAATATGACGATATAATTCTGTCATAAAGCTTTGGCAAAACCGCATCACTTCAGCATCGCTTTTTCCTCGCGGATTGAAGTCAGAACCTCCTTTACCACCACCCATAGGAAGTGAGGTAAGGCTGTTTTTGAAGACTTGCTCAAAACCTAAAAACTTAAGAATACTCAAGTTAACCGAAGGATGAAAACGCAAACCACCTTTGTAAGGTCCAATAGCCGAATTAAATTCAATACGATATCCTTTATTAATCTGAGTTTCTCCTTGATCATCAACCCAAGGCACTCTGAACAAGATCGCGCGCTCAGGCTCAACCATACGCTCCAGAAGCTTTTTGCCTTGGTATCTAGGATTATTTTCTATAAATGGAATAACAGTTTCTGCGACTTCCTGTACTGCCTGAATGAATTCAGGCTCGTTTGGATTAGCTTTCTCAACAGAATCAACAAAATTTTTAATGCTATCTGTCATTATATGATTTTTTTGAATTTATAATTTTTAACATACGAAAACGATGCAAATATATGATATTAATAAAAAATGGTATGTTATTTTTAGATATTCTTAATATTGATATTTCGTTTTTACGACATTTATGATAAAATTAGTAGCCCAGGCATAATTCTAGGTTAAAACCTCAATTTTACTATATTTGTTGCACCATAAGTCCCCAAAACTAATGAATACCAAAATCCTATTTTCGGTATTAATCATCTGCTTATCAATCCCTTTTGCAGGTAAAGCACAGCTTGCGTTTTCTAACGAAGTTGGTGTAATTGCGGGACCGTTACTTTTTCAATCAGATTTTGGGCTTAGAAACAACGTAGACACCAACATTAACAATCAAGGTTGGGGTATTGGTATCGTGCATTATTTTAACTTTTCTTACCGCGCAGATTGTAACTGTTATACCCGTGATCGCTATTTTAACGACCATTTCAAATTACGCTCTGAAGCCGATTTGCATTATACTAAATTTACCCACGAAGGTATAGAGTCTCAGAAAGACACCGAAGAAGGTCGTGATCTACGTGACCATACAGGAAGTTCCCTTGTGTTTGAACTGGGTATGCAACTAGAATATTTTCCGTTGAGTATTAGGGATTTTCAAGCCGGCGGATTCAGAATAGCCCCGTATATTAGTTTAGGCGCTCACTATGTAGGCTTTAACCCCTCCTACGAATCCTCACAAGATGTACCCGGAGCCACACCAGAGGATATCTATTTTGATGATTTTCTCGTGGGTGACGGCGGAGAGCTTGGCGGCATCAGCGACGCTTCTGGAAACACCTGGGCATTAACCGGAAGCGTAGGAATTAGATACAAACTAACGGTTTTAAGTGACCTTAATCTTGAATTGAGATACCATAAATACTACTCCAATTGGGTTGACGGCTTAAATCCTGATCCCGAGTTTTACCCTCCAAACAAATACGATGATTCTATCGTATGGCTGAATATCGGCTATATTTATTACCTTAATTTTTAAGAACGTCTAGCTAATAGTATTAGCCTAAAGCTTGTTTTAAATCTTCTAGCAAGTCATCAATATCCTCGATACCAACACTGAGTCGAATAAGCGAATCTTTAATCCCTGTCTTCTGGCGCTCTTCTTTAGGGATGCTCGCGTGTGTCATACTTGCGGGATGCCCGGCAAGACTTTCTACACCACCTAAACTTTCGGCAAGGGTGAAAACTTTTAACTTTTCAACTACCTCAACAGCTCCATCAAGGCTATCTTTTTTTGTGGTAAATGAAACCATTCCACCAAAATCCTTCATTTGCTTTTTTGCAATCTCGTGGTTGGGATGGTTTTCAAAGCCCGGCCAATAAACCTGATCTACTTTAGGATGCTCCTTTAAATAATGCGCAACCGCTTTACCATTTTCACAGTGGCGTTGCATACGCACGTGTAGTGTTTTGATTCCGCGAAGCGCAAGAAAACTATCTTGAGGTCCGCAAACTGCACCGCTTGCATTCTGAATGAAATAGAGTTTATCTGCAAGCTCTTTATCGTTGACCACTAAACCTCCCATTACAAGATCGCTATGACCACCTAAATATTTGGTGACGCTATGCATCACGAGATCAGCTCCCAGATCAAGAGGTTGTTGCAAGTAAGGCGTGGCAAACGTGTTATCTACCGCCAATAAAATTTTATGCTTTTTAGCTACCTGAGCGACCGCTTCGATATTGATGATATTCATCATTGGGTTGGTAGGCGTCTCTACCCAGATCATCTTTGTTTTTTCTGAAATAACAGCTTCAATTGCTGAAGTGTCCTGCATACTCACAAAATGAAACTTCAAACCAAAATCTTCAAAGATCTTTGTAAATAAGCGATATGATCCGCCATAAAGATCGTTAGTCGAAATGATCTCATCTCCCGGTTTAAACAATTTTAAAACTGCGTCTATAGCAGCAAGACCAGAACCAAAAGCCAAACCGAATTTGCCATTCTCTAAACTTGCCAGTGCATCTTCAAGGGCTTTACGCGTAGGGTTTCCGCTTCGCGAATACTCAAAGCCTTTATGACCGCCCGGAGTAGATTGCGCATAAGTAGAGGTTTGGTATATAGGCGGCATAACGCTTCCGTAAGCAGGATCTGTATTGTGTTGACCGCCGTGTATGGTTTTAGTATTGAATTTCATTTTCTTAATCTTTCATTAAATGTCTTAGTAAAGTTAGGAAGCCAAAGACCTATTCCCAAAATTGCGTGTACCTTTATTCTTTGTTTAACACGAAACCCTAATTGCTTTGAAAAAAATCGCATTGCTTCTGCTTACAATAATTAGTATCAGCAGTTGCCAAAAGAGAACGACTCCATTAACGTTTAAAACCGAAACCTTAAAAGCAGAAACTTTAGACCACTGCGCTGACGGTATATGCCCAATTATAGAAATCGAAAAGATCAAAGTTTTTGGTCGTGAGCATTTTGCTGACACTATCAACAATGCGGTTGATCAGGTATTGCTGAATAACCTCGTGATCGCTCCCGAAGAAGAGCCTGATATCAAAACACTAGATCAAGCTTTAGAGCATTTTATTTCTAGCTATCGCGTATATAAAAGTGATTTTCCCGAGGCCGGTACAGAATATGAGATTAACAGCACATCTCAAGTAAGCTATAACGGTGCGCAATTGTTGAGTATAAAATTTGAAAATTACACTTATTGGGGAGGAGCGCACGGATACGGCAGTACCACGTATCTTAATTTTGATAAAGATGCTGAAACCTCACTGAACAATGAGGCTTTATTTAAAGATTACACCGGCTTTTTAAAATTGGCTGAAACCCAATTTAGAAATCAAAAAAAGCTAAGTGCCGAAGAAAACATCAACAGCACCGGCTTTTATTTTGAGAATGACGTTTTTGCATTACCCAATACCATTGGGTTTACTGAAAACGAAATGGTGTTGGTGTACAATCCGTATGAAATTGCATCCTACGCTGACGGCCAAACCATTTTAAGATTTAAGTTTAGCGAAGTGCAAGAATTTCTTAAACTAGACCTATAGCGTGACGCAACGCCAGCACAGAACCTAAATGAATACCTTCGTGGAAGTTGTTGTAAGCGATTGCTTCATCAACATTAGAAAGTGTACTGTCCATCGAGGTGGTGATGGTGTTATAGGTTTTAAACTTTCCGGCTTTATAGTCTTCTTCAGTTTGCTCTAGCGTGCTAAAAAGTAAGGTTTTGATCTCATCTACTTCTGCCTGAGTAGCATCTGCCTCGGGCTTTGTTCCTTTTCGGTACTTATTGATGATTTCATCAGAAACCAAAGCTGGCACTTCTGAAAATTTATAAACCAAAATCTGTTGGGTTGCGACCAAATGTGCAATGTTCCAGAAAATATTATTGTTGTATCCTTTAGGGATTTTATTCAGATCTTCTAATGCGATAGTCTCCAGATAATTCTTGAGAATAACACGTGTTTTATATGTGATTTTTAAGGTATACGCTATTGATGCTTCCATGAAAAGTTTTTAGTCTATAACCTCGAGTTATGTCTCGAAGTATTTAATCTCGATTATCGAGTCAAAAATACCTTTTTATACCGAAAAGCGGTTACTTTGCAAGCGTAAACAAGACCACTAAATTTACTCAATTACTAAAAATATAAGTTTTGAAAAAAATATATTACCTCTCTACTTGTGACACCTGCACACGCATTATGAATGAGATCGAATTGCCTTCTGCGTTCATCAAGCAGGATATAAAAACTGATCCTATTACCGAAGAGCAATTAGACGAACTTTACAACCTTAGCGAAAGTTATGAAGCTTTGTTTAACAAACGCGCCAGACTCTATCGCGAGCGTGGTCTAAACAATGAAAAGCTAGAAGAAGGGAACTATGCCGAACTGATTCTGGAGCATTACACATTTTTAAAGCGTCCTGTGATTGTAAATAACGATCAGATCTTTATAGGAAACAGCAAAAAAACGGTTGCCGCCGCTAAAGAAGCTATTCACCCTTAAAGCCATTTATGAACCAACGCGTACTTGCACTTGCTGCAGCTACCGGAGCCAGCACCATCTACGGAATTAACCACACACTTGCTAAAGGGGTGATGCCGGTGTACATTGGGGCTTTTGGATTTATTTTACTACGCGTTTTAGGAGCCTCTGCGCTATTCTGGCTACTGAGTATCTTCAGCAAATCTGAAAAAATCGATCGTGCTGATTATTGGAGATTTTTGGGCTGTGCAGTATTTGGCATGTTTGTAAATATGCTGGCCTTTTTTAAAGGATTAAGCCTTTCTACACCCATCAACAGCTCGGTGATCATCACGTTAAGCCCGGTGATTTTACTCATTTTATCTGCGCTATTTTTAAAAGAGCGTATCGGGTTAACTAAGATCATAGGGATCCTCATTGGGATGTTTGGCGCGCTGGTATTGGTGTTGTTTGGTGCTGCAGAACAACCCAATGCACCTAATATTCCGCTAGGAAATCTGTTGTTTTTTGTAAATGGCGCGACTTACGCCGTTTATTTGATTCTGGTAAAACCTATTAGCAACAAGTACAGCACGATCACGTTGATGAAGTGGCTGTTTCTTATTGGAGTGCTTTTAAACCTCCCTTTTACACTTACTGAGTTCACTGCTGTAGACTGGCTCAATCTACCGGCAAAAGCTATTTGGGTGATGGTATTTGTAGTGGTGGGCACTACTTTTTCTACCTATCTTTTAAATCTGTACGCGCTCAAAACGCTTAAAGCTTCAACCATTGGCGCTTTTATTTATTTGCAACCGGTGATCGCGATCTTATTTGCAGTTCTTGTAGGTGCAGACCACTTAAGCTGGGTTCGCGCAGGTGCCGCAGCATTTATTTTTCTAGGAGTCTATTTATCTACCCGAACAAAGAAAACCGCCTAAGCTAAATCCTTAGGTTTCTTGCCAAACTTACGTGTATCTTCTTTGGTAAGTACTTTAAAATTTTCGGTTTTACTTAGGGAGGAAAGATTAACAAACAAGGCTTCCGGCAGACCAATAAGTTTGCGTTCTTTAAGATCGATCCAGGCGCCCATCATTTCGCAACTGGCAAAATTTCGCCCTTTATGATCATAAAAATTATGTATGAATTCAAAATACATCCCGTCTTCAGAAAGTCCTTTTAATTGAAGCGTCACCTTTACCGGATTTCCGGCAAAAACTTCCTTAAAATAATACATATGCTCATAAAACACCACCGGGCCAATATTGTGCTTGGCCATCTCCCGCTGCCCAAAACCATTTTCCATCAAAAAAGCCATACGCGTATGACTCATAAAGTTGATGTAAGCACTATTCGCTAAATGTCTATTTGCATCTATATCACTCCAGCGTATCTCAAATTCTTTAGTATACATAGTTTTAAAAGTAAACTACCTCAGGGCAAACTCGTGAGGCATTAGTTGAAAACAAAATTTCAATTTCGAGGCATCCCGATAGTTTTTGGGACTGCATAATCAATTCCTTGGCAGCGCCAATAAATTTTGAGCAAAGATACCTAAAAGCCTTATGCGCGCATAATATTTTAAAATTCCCTTAATACGATGAGCTGTTCTCTTGTTTACATTTATCTTTAAATCTCAAATAGAACTTTATGCTGATTAAAAGGAATATAAGCTGGAAACTCATCATACGTCTAACCTGGCGCAACCTGATCTTCTTCCTCATTTATTCTCTGGTTATATTTTATGCATACCACGATTTAGGCTTTGAAGATATAGACATCCCGTTTGAACCTCTTACCGTGATTGGTATTGCGGTTTCTTTTTATTTGGGTTTTAAAAACAGTCAGAGTTACGATCGTTTTTGGGAAGGCCGAAAAATTTGGGGAATGATCGTTAACTGGAGTCGTACTTGGGGAATTCGTACGCTGAGCCTTATAAAATTAGATGACGCAGAAGCCGAAAAGGAAATCAAACGCGATCTGATCTATAGGCATATCGCCTGGCTTAATGCGCTACGCGTACAACTAAGACAGCCCAGATCTTGGACGTTACAAGAAGGCCGGTATGTAGAACGGCTATTTGACCGTCATAACGAGCGTAATATTGAGAGCAATCAAGCCTATCAATTTGTAGGTCACGAGGAATACGATGAAATTAAAAAAAGGGTAAATCCCGCAACACACCTTATTAAAAATCAGGGTTTGATCGTACAACGCTTACGCAAAGACGGTGTGATAGATGGTTTCCAAGAGATGCAATTGCAAGAAGCTTTAGCCAAATTCTATGACTTTCAAGGTATGTGTGAACGCATCAAAAACACTCCGTTCCCCAGACAATACGGGTATTTCTCAAAAGTATTTACATGGATATTTGTGTTGTTGCTGCCTTTAGGCTTGCTCAATATTTTTGAAAATCACGTGACAGATACTGTGCATCCATCACAGCAAATTTCTATTATGTTTTTACAAATGATCCCGTTTACAATTCTGATCATGTGGATTTTCACCACGATGGAATATGTAGGCGATGCTAGTGAAGACCCTTTTGAAGGAAAAGCAAATGACGTACCTATGACTGCGCTTTGCCGTACCATAGAAATTGATTTGCGCGATATGCTGGATGAAGAAGATCTACCCGCAGGAATAGAACCTAAAGACGATATTTTATACTAATGCCTATAATCGCTTCGTCATACAAGCCAAGAGTTCCTTTTACCAATGGTCATTTTAACACCATTTACGCTGCAAAAATCAGAAAGATCAGAGGCTTAACTTATGAACGCGAACGCATCGCTTTGAGTGATGGCGACTTTCTGGATATCGATTTTAGTTTTGCGCCAGAGCGATCTACTCAAAAAATTGCGATCATCGTTCACGGTTTAGAAGGTCACGCAAAACGACCTTATATGCAGGGTACAGCCCGCATTCTCAATTCCAACGGCTTTGACTGCGCATCCATCAACCTACGAGGTTGCAGCGGGGAAGACAACTCTAAAATACGCTCGTACCATTCGGGCGCTTCTGAAGATCTTAGTGATGTTGTTAATTACATTCTTACTAAACAAAAATACCACCAACTCTTTCTGTGCGGATTTAGCCTTGGCGGAAATCTAATTCTGAAATATTTAGGCGAAAACCGAAATCGTCCGGGCTGTATTACTGCTGCGGTTGCAGTATCAACTCCGGTAGATTTGTATGATTCTTTAGGTGCCTTAGAACAACGAAAAAACTGGGTGTATCGCTGGTCTTTCTTAAAAGATCTTAGAAAGAAATATCAAGCTAAACTGAAGGTTTTTCCTAACGAATTAAGCAAAGAAAATCATCGTAAAATCAAATCCTTGATGCTTTTTGACGAACTATACACCGCTCCGGCTAATGGCTTTACAGATGCGCTTGATTATTATACTAAAAGTAGCAGTCGGCAATTTTTACCACAAATTGAAGTTCCTACTTTGCTAATCAATGCTTTAGACGATTCATTTTTAAACGAAAAATGCTACCCTACTGAAGAAGCTTCTCAAAGCGAACTCCTTTTTTTAGAAACCCCCGCGTTTGGCGGTCACGTAGGATTTATTGAAAATCAAGAGCATACCTATTGTGAACATCGCACCTTGCAGTTTTTTCAAAAGTATTTAGACTAAAAAGCCCAAAAATACTGTTGCAGTGCGGGTAGAACTTGTGTATATTAGCATTTATCTAAACAATTTCTAATGAAAACTTTAAAAATCACACTTCTTTTTGCGCTTTCGCTAATATTAGTAAACTGCGGAGACGATAAAAAGAAAGAAGAAAAAGAGACGGTTAAAATAGGTTCCAATTCTTCTTCAACTTCAAAAAAATCTGATGAGAATGTTACTGAAGTAGTACTTCTTGCAACAGATATGATGCAATTTGATAAAAATGAAATTCGCGTTCCTGCCGGCAAAAAGGTAAAACTAACCTTGCGCCACACCGGTAAACAAGCCGTGGAAGTTATGGGGCATAATTTTGTGCTTTTAACCCAAGGAACCGAAATTCCTGCTTTTGGCGCTAAAGCTTCAGCAGCACGAGATAATGCATATATTCCTCAAGATACAGACGCGGTAATCGTACATACTAAAATGCTTGGCGGTGGCCAGTCTGACACAATTGAGTTCGACCCACCGGCACCAGGAACGTATGACTTTATCTGTAGCTTCCCAGGGCATTATAGTGTAATGAAAGGTAAATTCATCGTAGAATAACCCGATTCTCAGTAAAGAACCTTATGGCAAGCTGCGAGGATTAAAACCTTTTAGCGATGCCAATAATTTAAGCGCCCAAAAACTTATCGATTCAGATAATTTTTTGGGCGCTTTTAGCTTATTTAGTAAAATGCCTTAGAGCAGTAAACTACCCCAGAGCAAACCCTTGAGACATTCGGTAGAAATAAATTTTCAATTTTAAGGCAAGCCTCTGACTTTTAAACTTTTTGGCAGCGCCAATAAACCTCGAAAATCGAGTAAATGTTATGGTTAAATCTTATTCTAAAATATTCGTCCTCCTAGCAATGATTTTTGTTTCTTCTTGTAAAAACGAGCAGCAAGATACCGCGGTATCCACAACACAATTTCCAGATAAAGACCTCAACCCCATTGACCGCTATGGTGAACTTCTGGTCGCTGTACAAACCAATCACGTTTTTGCAGATGGAAAAACTTTTGTGGACTGTGAACCCAAAATTCCTTCAGAGAAAATTCTTGAGAAGTATCAAGAGCAAAAAGAGCAGCCAGATTTTGATCTGGAGGCTTTTGTTTTAGAACATTTCACATTACCGGTCACGCCAACCTCAGGTTTTGAAGCAGACACTACCCGTACTACCGAAGAGCATATTAACGCATTGTGGTCATATCTAAAGCGTGACGCAGATAGTGTTGAAAACGGCTCAAGAATCGCTTTACCTAATGCATATATCGTTCCCGGCGGAAGGTTTCAAGAGGTGTATTATTGGGATAGTTATTTTATTTTATTAGGGCTCAAAGAAGCCGGAGAAATTGATCTCATCGAAAATATTCTTGACAATTTTGCCTATCAGATCAATACCATTGGCTTTATCCCCAACGGAAATCGCACCTATTATTTAGGGCGCTCGCAGCCGCCGTTTTTTGCAGAAATGGTAAATCTTTTGGCAGAGATCAAAGAGGAAAAAAGCGTCTATCTAAAATACCACGATGTTCTAGAAAAGGAGTATGCATTCTGGATGAAAGGCGCACAAAGTATTAACCCTTCTGAAACCGAAGCGCGCGTTGTAAAAATGCCCGACGGTCACGTTTTGAACCGTTATTTTAGTAATACGCAAACACCGCGTGCAGAAAGTTATTTTGAAGACATTACCACTGCTCAAGAAGCTGATCGCGACGCCCACGAAGTTTACCTCAACATAGCTGCGGCTTGTGAAAGCGGTTGGGATTTTAGCAGCAGATGGTTTGCAGATCCTAACAAGATAAGCACGATACAAACCACGCAAATTGTTCCGGTAGATTTGAATGCGCTGATGTATAACTTAGAGCAAACTTTGGCCAAAGTGCGCCGGTATGCAGACGATGTAGAAGGCGCTGAGCAAATGGTGAAAGCTGCGGCTTCCCGCAAAGACGCCATTGACAAGTGGTTATGGGATGCAACGCAACAAACGTACACTGACTATGACTTAAAAGCCGAAGCCCTGTCGCCGATACTTTCTTTGGCGATGGTCTACCCTTTATATTTTAAAGTAGCCTCTCCGCAGCAAGCAGAACACGTTGCTACAACTTTAGAAAGTCAGTTTCTTAAGCCGGGCGGTTTAGTCACCTCGCTGATCAATAACAAGCAACAATGGGACAGCCCTAATGGCTGGCCTCCACATCAATGGTTAGCGATTAGAGGACTGCAAACCTACGGATTGAACGATCTTGCTAATGAGATTACCAGCCGCTGGTTACACCTCAATGACCGCGTTTATAAACGCACCGGTAAAATGCTGGAAAAATACAATGTGATCGATACCACCCTCGTCGCCGGAGGTGGAGAATATCCTACTCAAGATGGCTTCGGGTGGACTAACGGAGTCTATCTTGACTTGAAGAAATAATCTAAAAGGCTTCCGTTTCCGGAAGCCTTTTATCTTTAGAATTTATGGGTAAGATTCAATCTTCAATTAAAAAGCTCTGGGACGCATTTACCAATGAACATCCTGAGTATCGCGACAATAATATTCCGCCTTCCTTTTACTTCTGCGATAATGAAAAGGATGCAAATACTTGTGCCCATTTAGTATTGAAAAGAATCAAACAAGCCACGGCTACTTCGCTGTGGTGGTTTGAAACCCATAAGGAATCTCTTCCTGAAATAAATGATCTCAACATTGTTACCGATTGGGACGGAAACGCAGTTGCGGTAATTAAAACCACACAAATCGATCTGGTTCCTTTTAATCAAGTAACCTCAGAATTTTCCAAGATTGAAGGGGAAGGTGATGGTTCTCTAGCCTATTAGAAAAAAGTTCACCAAGCGTTTTACACTCGGGAAATGCAAAATTCACCCGACTCATTTGATGAGGAAATGCCTATTGTATGTGAACAGTTTGTAACGCTCTATCCCTGATCTAAAGGAAATCGTCGCAACTCACATAAGCATCAATCACCGCCTGCTCTCCTTTTGGACCAGGCATTGAATTGCCGTGCTCCATCCCTAAGACTCCTTTAAAACCTTTTTTATGTATGTGCTTAAAAATGTTTTTGTAATTGATCTCACCAGTTGTAGGCTCTTTTCTCCCCGGGTTGTCTCCCATCTGAAAATAGCCGATTTCCTCCCAACACGCATCAATATTAGGAATCAGGTTTCCTTCCTGAATTTGCTGATGATACACATCAAATAATATTTTACAAGCAGGACTGTCAACTGCTTTACAAATTTGATACGCCTGCGGACTTTCTTTCAAAAATAAACCGGGATGATTAAAAAAGTTAAGCGGCTCTAAAACCATAGTTAGACCGTGTGGTTCTAACAAAGCCGAAGCTTGCCTTAGACTTTCTACCACGTGTGCGGTTTGGTAATTGATATCCTGAGTCATATCAACGTAACCCGGCACAACGGTCATCCATTTCGCATTTACCCGCTTAGCAACTTCAATTGATGCTTCAATATCGGCTAAGAATTCTGCTCTTAGATCTTGTTTACCGCTGGTGAGATTTGGGGCGGTCCAATAGATCTTGTGCGCTACAAACACGCCCATTTGCATAGAATGCTTTTGTAATGCAGCACCTATTTTATTTTGCATATCAACCGGCCTGTTGCGCATTTCGTTATCTTCAAATGCGGTAAAGCCCTGATCTGCCATAAAATTAATTTGAGCTATAGGATCATCGCCTGCCAGATTCTTAAACATACCCAAATGTGGAGCATAGTTTAAGTTGAAGTGATGTTTAGGCATAGCGGCAAGCCTATGTTGCATCGCAAATAGTTCGGGCCCTCCTAAAGCCAAAAAGGAACCACTTAGGGCTCCTTTTTGTATAAAACTTCTTCTTTTCATTAGAGTGACATCGTTTTTCCACCGCCGGCTTCTTCCGTAGAGATACAGCCGAGATACGCACCTGGAATTGGATCATACCAAAGTACGTTTTCCCCTACAGCTTCACTGTTTTTCCAAGCCCAGATTCCTAAATCTCTTACTGCATTCAGGTAAGCATATGAACCTGCATGCGCATCAAAATCAGCCTCTGGCGCTTCGGGATCTTGCGTTTCAGAAATACGCTTTAAATATCCATTACGCGTTTCTTCATCTGCACCAAGGTACTTAGCAACTGCCTGCTCAAAATCTTCGGCATCACCATCTTCGAGTTCTTTATCAAAGTTCTCTTTAAAGCTTAATGCAAAAGCATTAGCACCTGCTTTAAACTCTTCACGTTGTTTATCTCCAGCAACCTCATCCATGTAACTATCAATAAATTGAGCAATATTCAATTCTGAAGCTCCCGGAGTATCGGTTTTTGGTAGAATCACATCAAGTACTTGAGTTAATGCATACCCATTAGCCGCATTCATAAAAACCGGCTCCCAATCGCTTTTTGGTTCGCTTTTACAGCTCTGTAAAATATTAAATACCGCCGGAGCCGCTATCACATAACCAGCACCCAGACCTAAATTTTTTAATACCTGTCTCCTTTTCATAATTAAGCGAATTTTCCGTTTTTAAATTGTTCTGCTGCGTGGTTTGCTGCGCGCGCCGTAAATGCCATATAGGTTAGTGACGGGTTCACACAACTTGCAGAAGTCATAAATGATCCATCTGTTACATAAACGTTAGGCACCGTATGTACTTGATTGTTTCCGTTAAGTACAGATGTTTTAGGATCACGTCCCATACGAGCAGTTCCCATCTCGTGAATACCTAGACCCGGAGCTCCTGGATTATCATAGGTTTGCACATCTTTAAAGCCGGCATTGGTAAGCATTTCTGCTGCCTGCTGCTTCATATCTTTACGCATTTCCCACTCGTTCTCTTTCCACTCAGCATCAAATGTAATAGTAGGCAATCCCCATTTGTCTAATTTATCATAGTCAAGGGTCATTTTATTTTCGTGATACGGAAGACATTCTCCAAAGGCATTGATTCCAATCGTCCAACCTCCAGGTTCAGAGATCGCTTTCTTAAGATCTTCACCATATTTCATTTCAGAGATCGCTTCGGTCCAATCACCGCGGCTTGCACCACCTTGGTAACCATAACCACGCTTAAAGTTCTTTTGGTCAGAATCACCGCCTACGTTTCTAAAACGAGGTATATACAATCCATTTGCGCGACGACCTTTATAATATTGGTCTTCAAAACCGTCAAATTTTGCTGAAGCACCTACATTAAAGTGATGGTCCATAATATTGTGACCTAATTCGCCACTATCATTTCCTAATCCGTTAGGAAAACGGTCTGACTTAGATTGCATTAAGATAGAAGCCGAAGCAATTGCAGATGCACATAAGAAAACAACCTTTGAATTGAAGATCATTTCTTCTTTAGTTTCGGCATCAATTACTTTTACTCCCGTAGCAAGTTTTGTGTTGTCATCATAGATTACTTCACTCACAATACTAAAAGGTCTCAACGTCATATTTCCTGTACGTTCTGCAGCAGGTAATGTAGATGAGTTAGAGCTAAAATAAGCCCCAAACGGACACCCACGCATACAACGGTTTCTATATTGACACGCAGAACGCCCTTCAAAAGTCTTATCTGTATAGGTGATGTGCGCTGTACGACCAATGGTTAAAAGACGATCTTTATAATTTTGCGCCATGTTCTTCTTAAGGTGCTCTTCAACACAGTTAAGCTCCATTGGCGGTCCAAAATTACCATCAGGAAGTTGTGGCAATCCAAGGTTTTCACCACTCACTCCTATATATTCTTCAACCTTATCATACCAAGGTGAAATATCTTTGTAACGTACCGGCCAATCTACGGCAATACCTTCTTTTTTATTGGCTTCAAAATCAATATCGCTTAAACGATAACTCTGACGACCCCACATAATTGAACGACCCCCCACGTGATACCCACGCATCCAGTCAAAACGCTTGGTCTCGTTATAAGGGTGCTCTAAGTCGTTTACAAAGAAGTGACTATGCGCCTTGTTTGTAGTATACCCTGTACGGGCTTGCTTAAACTGTTTAGCCTCTTCTTCTTTGGTTGGCTGTCCTTTGAATTTAAAATCCCAAGGATCCATATTCATGGTGGGATAATCTTCAATATGTTTTACCATACGACCACGTTCAAGAACAAGTGTCTTCAGACCGTTTTCGCATAATTCTTTGGCAGCCCAGCCACCACTAATTCCTGTACCTACCACGATGGCATCGTACATCTCTTCAGGTTTAATACTACTCACTTTTTATTTAGTTTTTAATAATATAATCTAGCCTATGCTATCAAATATATAAATTTTAAGTTATTTTTTAGATAAACCAAAAAAAGTATAATTTAGAGAACTTATATATTTATCGGGGGTTAAGCAGGTTTTTCAACCCACCAACAACAACCTAAATTGCTTATTCAATGAACGTTAAACTCGCATTGACAGCTCTTTTTGCAGTAGCTGTCTTCTCGTGTAAAAGCGAAAAAAAAACTGAAAAAAATTCTAATGAAAGCGTTGTAGTAGCCCAAAAACAGCCATTTTTTAAAATTTCACTGGCGCAATGGTCACTCAACGAAGCCATAAGAAATGGCGAAATGAACCCTTTGGATTTTGCCGAAAAAGCACACGAAATGGGTTTTGAAGGGATTGAGTACGTAAGTCAGCTGTATACCCCAATGATGGAAACTTACGACAACGATCAAGTTGCACTAGATTCTATTCTTCCTAAGTTAAAAGCTAAAAGCGCCGAGTTTGAAGTAGAAAACGTTCTTATCATGGTTGATGGTGAAGGAAACCTTGCCGCCGAAAGTGAATCTGAACGCGATCAAGCTGTTGAAGACCACAAAAAATGGGTGGATGCCGCAAAATACTTAGGCTGTCACGCCATTCGTGTTAACCTCATAGGCTCCCCCGACCGTGAAATTTGGAAAAACAGCGCAATAGACGGACTCAAAAAACTTGCTGAGTACGGTGCGTCACAGAACATAGAAGTTACCGTAGAAAATCACGGAGGCTATTCGTCTGATGCTGCTTTACTGATGGAAGTGATCAATGCGATTGATATGGACAATTGCGGTACGCTGCCCGACTTTGGTAACTTTTGCCTAGAACGCGAAAACGGCGAAATGTGGGGAGCTCCATGTGTTAAAGAGTATGACAAATACAAAGGTATCGCAGAGTTGATGCCAAAAGCACTTGCCGTAAGCGCCAAGACCTACGACTTTAATGAAGCTGGTGAAGAAACCTCAATGGATTTTACTAAAATTCTTCAGACAGTAAAAGATGCCGGATACACCGATTTTATAGGTGTAGAATATGAAGGCGAAAACCACACACCAGAAGAAGGCATTATGCTCACTAAAGAGCTTTTGATCAATACCGCTCAAAATTTAAAATAATCTCAAAATACCATACATGAAACCACTTGTTCGATTTCAATTATCACTAATGATGTTCCTCGAATTCTTTATTTGGGGAGGCTGGTTTGTAACCCTGGGAACATTTTTAGGAAACAATTTAGAGGCCTCCGGCGCACAAAGCGCAATGGCATTCTCAACCCAATCTTGGGGAGCAATCATTGCACCCTTTATCATTGGGCTTATTGCCGATAAATTTTTTAATGCAGAACGCATCTTAGGCGTGCTGCATCTCGTGGGTGCATTTTTAATGTATCAAATGAGTCAGACTACAGATTTTGCAGTGTTCTATCCGTATGTTTTGGGGTATATGATCGCTTATATGCCAACCTTGGCCTTAGTAAACTCGGTTGCTTTTAGACAAATGAACAACCCATCAAAAGATTTTGGATGGATTCGTGTTTTTGGAACCATAGGTTGGATTGTTGCCGGATTCATCATCAGCCTTTTAGGTTGGGATTCGCAAAGCGGAATTCAAGAAGGTTTATTGAGCAACACCTTTACAATGACCGCTATTGCTTCAGCATTTTTAGGAGTTTTCAGCTTTTTATTACCTAAAACACCACCTATTAAATCTGACGAAAATCAATCAATTCTTGAAAAAACAGGGTTGAGTTCGGTTACGATGCTAAAGAATAAAAACTTCTTGATCTTCTTTATTTCTTCGATCTTGATCTGTATTCCATTAGCGTTTTATTATCAAAACACCAATCCTTTTTTAACCGAATTGCAAATGGAAAACCCAACCCTTAAACAATCTATCGGGCAAATTTCCGAAGTATTGTTTATGCTTTTAATTCCAGTTTTCCTGTTACGCTTCGGTATCAAAAAAACATTGCTTTTTGGGATGTTGGCTTGGGTTATTCGTTATGTCCTCTTTGCATTCGGAAACGCAGACGAACTTTCCTTTATGCTTCTAATCGGTATCGCCCTTCACGGCGTTTGTTATGATTTCTTCTTTGTTTCGGGACAAATTTACACCGATTCAAAAGCAGGATCGAGCAACAAGAGTGCTGCTCAGGGACTTATAACATTAGCCACTTACGGGGTAGGAATGTTAATAGGATTTTGGGTTGCAGGCCAAATCACAGATAATTATCTTGTGGGAGAAACTCACGATTGGAAGACCATTTGGTTGTATCCTGCGGCCTTTGCTGCTGCGGTATTTGTGTTCTTCCTGATCGCATTCAAAAACGAAAAAATAGAATACAAAGGCGAAAAAGTATAACGATGAAAAAATTAAAAATGGGAATGGTCGGTGGCGGCCAAGGCTCTTTTATAGGCGATGTACACAGACGTGCCAGCCGAATAGATGGAATGGTAGATTTAGTTTGTGGTGCTTTTAGCAGCAACGCAGAGCGCAGTCTAAAATCTGCCGAAGCTTTAGGTGTTGCTCCTGAGCGCGCATATAAAAGTTTTGAAGAAATGATCGAAAAGGAAGCCGAACTTCCTGAAGACGAGCGTATGGATTTTGTGTCAATCGTAACGCCAAATCATATGCATTTTCCACCGGCAAAAATGGCTTTAGAGCACGGCTTTCACGTGATTTGTGATAAACCTGTAACACTTAGTCTTGAGGAAGCGTTTGACCTACAAAAAGTAGTTAAGCAAAGTGGAAAAGTGTTTGCGCTTACCCATAATTACACCGGTTACCCAATGGTAAAGCAAGCGCGTTTGATGATCCAGAACGGAGAGCTTGGCGATATTAGAAAGGTTGTTGTACAATACCTACAAGGTTGGATGTCAACCGCTGTTGAAGAAACCGAGCATAAAGGAGCTTCTTGGCGTGTAGATCCTAGCAAATCTGGTATAGGCGGTGCGCTTGGCGACATTGGCACCCACGCAGAAAACTTAACCGAATACATCACCGGAAAGAAAATCGTAGAACTTGCGGCAGATCTTACCAGTTTTGGTGCCGGTCGCGTGCTAGATGATGATGGTAATATTCTTTTGCGTCTAGAGGATAATGCTAAAGGAACCTTGAGCATTTCGCAAATCGCAACAGGAGAAGAGAACAACTTAGCCATCCGCGTTTATGGAACCAAAGGAAGCATCGCTTGGGGACAAGAAAATCCTAACGAACTTACCGCATACTGGCTCGATAAACCAAAACAGATTTACACACCTGGTGGAAATGGCACATATGAAGCTTCTACAGAATATACGCGTGTTCCTCCGGGGCACCCTGAAGGCTACTTAGAAGGTTTTGCAACCATTTACCGAAGCTTTGCAAAAGAAGTGCTATCGGTTAAAGATGGAGCAGCAATTAGCGAGCGACCCGATTTCCCGACAATTGATGACGGGTTAAGAGGAATGCAATTTATCTATGCTGCTGTGGCGTCAAATGACAACAATTCGGCTTGGGTAAGTCTAAAAGAATAATCTTAAAAAAGCGTCTCTTAGGAGGCGCTTGATTTTTTATAAAATAAATCAACTACTATGAAAACCATTAAAGGCCCCGCTGTCTTTCTTGCACAATTTATGGATGATAAAGAACCTTTCAATTCGCTTGATGGGTTATGTAAATGGGCAAGTGATCTAGGCTACAAGGGCATTCAAATACCCACTTGGGAAGGTCGCTTGATCGATCTGAAAAAAGCTGCAGAAAGCAAGACCTATTGCGATGAATTAAAAGGAAAAGTGCAAAGCTACGGCCTAGAAATAACCGAACTTTCTACGCATCTGCAAGGGCAACTGGTTGCCGTGCATCCTGCTTATGATGAGATGTTTGACAACTTCGCACCTGACGATTACAAGAACAATCCTAAAAAGCGTCAGGCTTGGGCGGTTGATCAGTTGATGAGTGCTGCAAAAGCCAGCAGAAATTTAGGGATTGACGTGCACGGTACCTTTAGCGGTTCTTTACTTTGGCATACCTTTCACCCGTGGCCACAACGCCCGCCGGGATTGGTAGAAATGGGCTTTAAAGAGTTAGCAAATAGATGGACTCCTATTTTAAATACTTTTGACGAGCAAGGGGTTGATGTATGCTATGAAGTGCATCCGGGAGAAGATATTCATGACGGGGTAACTTTTGAACGTTTTCTGGAAGCTACCGGAAATCACAAACGTGTTAATATTCTTTACGACCCCAGTCATTTTGTGCTTCAGCAATTAGACTACATCGAGTATATAGACAACTACCACGAGTTTATAAAAATGTTCCACGTTAAGGATTCAGAATTTAATCCTACCGGAAAAAAGGGCGCATTTGGAGGCTATGGTGATTGGCGAGATCGCGCAGGCCGCTATCGTTCCCTTGGTGATGGGCAAATAGATTTTAAAACCATTTTTACTAAACTCACCGAATATAGCTGCGATGTCTGGGCGGTGATGGAATGGGAATGTTGTATAAAATCTCCGGAGCAAGGAGCACGCGAAGGCGCACCTTTTATCGCTAGTCACATCATTGAAGCTACAGAAAAGGCATTTGATGATTTTGCAGGAGCAAAGACCGATGAAGCCAAATTAAAACGAATTTTAGGACTTTAAACCACAAACAATGAAACAATTAATACTGTCGGTAGCCCTTGCTATGGCGTTTTTTACCTCGTGTAAAGAAAAAGCTCAAGAGGCAAAAACTGAAGAAGTAGCAGTAGCTACCACCGAAACAACCCAGCCTGAAGATGGCGAATGGGAAGTGCTTTTTGACGGGACTAATCTTGACAAATGGCATGCCTACAACGGCGAAGCTCCCACGCAATGGGAAATTGTTGATGATGCCCTTGTATTTACTCCTGCGGAAAACAGAGATGGGTCTGAAAATCTTGTTACTAATGAAGCCTACACCAGCTTTGTTTTAAAAATGGATTGGATGATCTCTGAAGGTGGAAACAGCGGAATTATGTGGGCTGTAGAAGAAGACCCAAAATACCACGAGCCCTACGCTACCGGACCTGAAATTCAGATTCTAGATGACGAGCGTCACCCGGACACTAAAGCTGGACCAAGCCATAGATCAGGCGCTTTATATGATATGATAGGTGCTCCAGAAGGTATTGTAAATCCTGCGGGAGAATGGAACAGCTACGAGATCACTATTGATTACAATACTAATCAAGGCATTATTGTACTGAATGGTGAAGAAGTCGTGACCTTTCCTGTAAAAGGAGAAGGATGGGAGGATTTAGTGTCAAATTCAA
Organism: Leeuwenhoekiella palythoae; assembly: GCF_900130045.1. GTDB lineage: Bacteria > Bacteroidota > Bacteroidia > Flavobacteriales > Flavobacteriaceae > Leeuwenhoekiella > Leeuwenhoekiella palythoae. Next base: position 390,160 of record NZ_FQXT01000002.1, on the reverse strand, counting down.
AGTTTGCCAGCTGGGAAGCTTTCGCTAAAACAGACACCGGTCTTATCGCATTACAGGATCACGGACATCAAGTTTCCTTTAAAAACATAAAAATTAAAAAACTCTAATTATGAATAAAAAATTTATAGTTCCGTTTGTAGCAGCTGGTTTGCTTTTTTCTTGCGATACTTCAGAAAAGAAAAGCGAAGAAACCACTGCACCGGTTGAAGATACTACTGCCGTAGAAGAAGAAGCTCCTATCACAGATCCTGAAGCTACCGAAGTTTGGGAACCGGAACCTGAGGTGGTTTCTTTTGATGAAAATAACGTACCCTCTGATGCTGTGGTTCTTTTTAATGGAGAAAATCTGGATGCTTGGGAAAGCACAAAAGATTCTGTGGTTAATGCGCCTTGGCAGATCAATAAAGACGGTTCTATGACCGTTGTGGGCGGCACAGGAGATATTCAGACCAAAGAAAGTTTTGGCGATATGCAATTGCACGTTGAGTGGCAAGCGCCGCAAGTTGTAGAGGGTGAAGGTCAAGGCCGCGGAAACAGCGGTATTTTCTTGCAAGGTTTATACGAAGTTCAGGTATTGAATAGCTTTGAAAACCGAACCTATTCAAACGGACAAGCAACTGCGATTTACAAGCAAAGTATTCCGTTAGTCAATGCAACTAAACCTACCGAACAATGGCAAGCTTATGATATCATCTATCATCAGCCGGAATTTGACGCAGATGGAAACAAAACCAAAGCGGCTACAGTAACGGTTTTGCACAACGGAGTGCTAGTACAAGATAATACCGAAATTCAAGGTACTACCGAATACATAGGAAAACCGAAAAATCCGGCGCACGGTGAAGGCCCTATCAAACTTCAAGATCACGGAAACCCGGTGAGCTTTAGAAATATTTGGGTGCGCAAGCTGTAGGCTATGCTCCCTAAACGAATTGAAAACCCGTAAGCCTGCTTACGGGTTTTATTTTTGTAGGATAAACTTACACCTCACGAGCAACCCAATAGGTTTTCCTATCTTTGCCGTTTTAAATTAAGTGCATGATTAAATCTATGACTGGCTTTGGGAAATCGGTGACCCAATTGCCCACAAAAAAAATAACGATCGAGATTAAGTCTCTTAACAGTAAAAATCAAGATCTAAACGCGAGGATTCCTTCTTTTTACAGAGAGAAAGAACTGGAGCTACGCAACTTGGTTGCTCAGAGACTCGAGCGTGGTAAAATAGACTTTAGTCTTTATGTTGAGCTTAATGGCGAAGAAACCAGCAGCTCGATCAATGCAGATGTGGTTAAACAATATATGAAACAACTGCGTGAGGTTACTCCAGATGCAGCTGATATCGAATTGCTAAAAATCGCTACCCGCCTTCCTGATGCGCTTAAAACCGAACGCGATGAGATTGATGACGAGGAGTATAAATCTATTCTTGCTGGTGTAGAAGAAGCGCTCAACGCTATTGACACCTATCGTGTAGACGAAGGCAAGGCGCTTAAAAAAGACTTTGAATTACGCATAAAAAACATCGCGACTAATCTTGATGAAGTGATCACTCTAGATCCGGAACGGATGACCGGTGTACGCCAGCGTCTAACCAAAGCGGTGAGCGATCTAAAGACAGAAGTTGATGAGAATCGTTTTGAACAAGAACTCACCTACTACTTAGAGAAATACGACATCACCGAAGAAAAAGTACGTCTTAGCAATCACCTAAAATACTTTCAAAAATCTCTGGATTCTGCTGATTCTAATGGTAAAAAACTGGCTTTTATCAGTCAGGAAATGGGACGTGAGATCAACACTATAGGTTCAAAATCTAATTATGCACCTATGCAACAGGTTGTTGTGCGTATGAAAGACGAACTGGAGAAGATCAAAGAACAACTTTTAAACGTACTTTAAAATGGCTGATACGGGTAAACTCATCGTTTTTTCTGCACCTAGCGGAAGTGGCAAAACTACTATCGTAAGATGGCTTCTGGAGAAAAAAGAACTTAATCTAGAGTTTAGTATTTCGGCGGCTTCTCGCGAGCCCAGACCTACTGAAAAAGACGGCGTTGATTATTATTTTCTTTCGCTTAAAGAATTCAAACGTCGCATCAAGGAAGATGAATTTTTGGAATGGGAAGAAGTCTATCGCGACAATTTCTACGGAACCTTAAAAAGCGAAGTAGAGCGCATCTGGAAAGAAGGTAAGCACGTTATTTTTGACATTGATGTTGTGGGCGGTTTAGACATCAAAAAGCTGTATCCTGAGCGTACCTTAGCTGTTTTTGTAAAACCACCGAGTATCGAAGAATTAAAGATCAGATTAAAAAAGCGTAAAACCGAAAGTGAAGACCGTATCAATATGCGTGTTGCCAAGGCCAGTATTGAACTTGCTACCGCTCCGCAGTTTGATTATATCATAGAAAATAATGATCTGGATACTGCGCTTGCTGAAGCTTACGAACTTGTAACCAAGCACATCAACGCGTAATATGAAAATCGGGCTTTATTTTGGCACATTCAATCCGGTGCATATAGGGCACTTGATTATCGCAAATCACTTTGCTGAATATAGCGATCTTGACAAGATCTGGATGGTCATTACGCCGCACAACCCGTTTAAGAAAAAAAAGACATTACTTGATAATAATCACCGGTATCAGTTGGTTCTTGAAGCTGTTGAAGAATATCCAAAGATTGAAGCAAGCACAATAGAATTTAATCTACCCCAACCCAATTATACTTCAAATACACTTGCACATCTGCAAGAAAAATACCCCCAGCATGAGTTTTGCTTGATTATGGGAGAAGATAATTTGCGCACCTTGCACAAGTGGAAAAACTACGAGGTTATTTTAGAACGTCACGAGATCTATGTATATCCTCGTATAGGGGAACAAGAGACTAAACCTGAGTTGCTTGCTCACCCTAACGTGCACGTGGTTGATGCACCTGTGGTAGAGATATCTTCAACTGCCATACGCAAAGCGATCAAAGCCGGTAAAAACTGCCGCCCGCTACTACCACATTCGGTATGGATTTATATAGATCAAATGAATTTTTACAGATAACCACATCAAAAAAATTACTTCGTGGGTTTTGTTCTCTACGATGGCACACATAAAAAAAGGGCTTCAGTAATATTGAAGCCCTTTTTTTTGAGATCGTATAATGCTTAATCCAAATTTGGAATTCTAAGCATTTGCCCCGGATAGATCTTGTCTGGATCTTTTAGCATTGGTTTGTTTGCTTCAAAAATCACAGGGTATTTCATAGCGTTTCCGTAGAACTTTTTAGCGATTTTACTAAGTGTATCACCAGAAACTACGGTGTGAAACTGTGCCTCAGGCTCTTTATGCTCTACACTCATTTGATCATCAACTTGAGCGATTCCGTCTACATTACCTACAACAAGTACTACCTTTTCTTTAGTTGCCTGATCTTTTGCTTTACCGGTTACCGTTGCGGTTTCTCCGTCAATCTTAATATCTAGCCCTTCAACTTCAAGACCTAAATCTGCAACAGTTTCTTTAAGCGAAGCTTCTGCCTTTTTGGTTGCAGCAGCAGCGGCTGCAGCAGCCTCAGCTTTCTTTTCGGCAGCTTCTTCGGCAGTGCTTTTACCAATACCTATTTTTGCTCCGGCATTTTTAATAAATGAAAATAATCCCATGTTTTTATTCTTAAGTTAGTCTTAGTTTTAAAGATTCAATTTACAAAATACCTATTTAACCCTTTATGTATTGGACTTTAAAACTATGTGAATGTTTTTGCAGTGACTACCATTAAGCAACGCCCAAAAAATCGCCCCGCGAATAACTCAACGGGGCGATCTCAACTAACCAACCAAAAAATATTTATTGCTTATAAGGCTAACGCTTTGATCGCCTTAATATTTTGTTCGATCTCGCTTTGCTTTAATCTGCTCTTTCCTTCTGAAGGCGTTTTGTATTGAATATACCCACGACCTCTAAAACGATACTCACTCCCTGAAGCAGGATGATAAAGCGCTATAGTCGCATCATCAAGTATAGAAAGTTCAAAATACTCGTTAGCAAAATAGTCATAATCTAATGTCAATGTTTTTAAATAGGCATTGTTAACGACATTATTCACTTCATAAATCCCGCTATAATCCCAATATAAATTAGTAGTTGAGCTACCTCTAGGATCTTGCGAACTTCTAAAATATAGGCCTGAATTTGCCGGTAAGAACTGCAGGTAATTTTCTGCATCAAACGCATTAGAGGTTCCACTTAGGCTGGTATGAACCTTTTCCCAAACTGCATATTCCTGCAAGAAAAAATGAATGTTGTCATAAAACAAGCGATCATAATCAAAATTGCTTCGTTGATAACCTATCAAGACATACGACGTATTAGTATATCGATTATACAGTTCGATCGCATTATTAGAAAGCAGGGAAACCTCAAATGAATAGAAACCATCAATATCGTGACTTATGTCTAGATCGTAGTCAAAAACATCATAATAGCCCACCTCGATACCAAAACCACTGCCCTGATCGCCAATTCCGGCGAGGTTATTATTAGCCATTACGGTTCCGTTGAGGAAAGAAAAGGTAAAGGCCTTATCCATAAAAGGGATGCTCCCATTGCCTTGTGTTTGATCAATATCTACATACCACAACTCATAATCCGCTAGCACTGAAGATAGCGGCGCCACAGGTGTTGCAAGATCGTCCTCGATAAATACATCAGTGTAGCACGAGGTAAATACGGCAAGCATTAAAAAATAGGCACTAAGTAATTTTATCGTTCTCATAATCGTTCGGTTTTAAAGATGAATATGTTCTGAATACATTCAGATTAAACAGCCCTCGGAAAAATGTCTTTGAGCGATGTCAATTAAAATTCTTAGCGGTGACGTCAGAGCTGTAGAATTGCATTTTAACATATCCAAACCGCGTGCCAAAAAAATACTAAAGTGACTTTCAGCATTTTACGAGCCTTCTAAAATGAGTATCTTTGAAAGAGGCAAAACAGCCCTAAAACTGAGGTTTTATAAGGCTTTACAAATGCCTTCATAAATTGAAAAATAATTCTGTACCTACAGAAAAATAAAATAATATGTCTTTAAAATTTGGTGTTATCGGCGGCGGAAGCTGGGCAACTGCGATCGTAAAAATGCTTACTGAAAACTTAGAAGAAGTAGGCTGGTATATGCGCAGTGTATATGCTTTAGAACATCTAAAAAAAGAAAAACATAACCCCAATTATCTAAGCGCTGTAGAGTTTGATACTGCTCATTTAAAACTGAGTAATGACATCAACGAAATCATCGCCTATGCAGATTACCTCATTTTTGCCGTGCCTTCTGCTTTTGTAGGAAAGGAGCTTGAAAAAGTGACCGCAAGTTTTAAGGGTAAGATCATTTTTTCGGCCATAAAAGGGATCGTACCGGAAACCGGTCAGATCGTTGGAGCGCATTTTCACCATAAATATGATATTCCATTTGAAAATATCGGAGTGATCACCGGTCCTTGTCACGCCGAGGAAGTCGCTTTAGAACGACTATCCTACCTTACCATCGCTTGTGCAGACGAGCAACACGCCCAGGTAGTCGCAGATCACCTTAAAAGTTGGTATATCAATACCACGATAAGCGACGACACCATAGGTACAGAATACGCCGCAATGCTTAAAAATATCTACGCCATAGCCGCCGGAATTGCTCACGGCTTGGGTTACGGTGATAACTTTCAGAGCGTGCTAATGAGCAATGCCATTAGAGAGATGAAAAAGTTCATCAAGAAAGTGCATAAAATGAAGCGAAACATCAATGATTCGGCGTATTTAGGAGATTTGCTCGTTACGGGCTATTCTGTATTTAGCCGAAATAGAATGTTTGGAAATATGATTGGTAAAGGATATACCGTTAAAAGTGCTCAGATGGAAATGAGTATGGTTGCTGAAGGTTATTATGCTGCCGAAAGTGCTTTTAAGATCAATCAGGAGTTGGGCGCCAAAACCCCGATAATAAATGCTGTTTATAACGTGCTTTACAAAGGGAAAGATCCCAAAAGTACCTTTAAAAAATTAACCGAAAAACTTACTTAAATCATTCGGCTAGAACGCCTTCTTTAAGCATAGAAGGCAAAGGTCCCGCCTTGCTATCTTGAATACTATTTGCCGGAAAAATGAACTTCTTGTCAAAGAGTTTTCCGTTTTTAAAAAAGGTTACCGCAAACTCATTAGTAAGTTTAAGTACGCTATCTTCAATAAACTCGATCTTGGCAAATGCTTTTGCCGGTAAGGTCTGCAACTTGTGTCGCATTTGGCTGGTCGTCTGTTTAGCGCTATAGCCTTTAGATACGATCAAAACCATTTCTAGAGGTTCGCCGGTATCATTAATGAGATATGCATTCCAGTCATTGGTGCGATGTGTTTCATTAAACTCTTTTACCGCTGCGACGTACACCCCTTCAACTTCAGGTATTATGATGTCTTTTTTCATGATTAGTCGTCGTTAACCTTCCACATAATCCAAAGCGCAAGAATAGCGATCGCCATAATTCCTAAGAAAATACTACCAATGATGATCTTAATCGCTGCGATCACAAACGTAAGATACGCGACAAGCGCAAGAGCGATTAGAAGTACGGCGATAACTACATATTTTTTCATAGCCTAGATGGATTATAAAGCGCTTTTAAACTGATTTAAGAAGCGTAAGTCATTTTCACTTAACAGACGAATATCTGAGATTTGATGTAATAATAAGGCGATACGGTCAATACCCATACCAAAGGCAAAACCGCTGTATTCTTTAGAGTCAATACCACAGTTTTCAAGCACATTAGGGTCTACCATCCCGCAGCCCATAATCTCTAACCAACCGGTTCCTTTGGTCATTCTATAATCGGTTTCGGTCTCCAAGCCCCAATACACATCTACTTCGGCACTAGGCTCAGTAAACGGGAAGTAAGAAGGTCTTAACCGAATTTTACTCTTCCCAAACATTTCTGTGGTAAAATGCTGAAGCGTTTGCTTAAGGTCTGCAAACGAAACATCTTTGTCGATGTACAAACCTTCAACCTGATGAAAAAAGCAGTGAGAACGCGCTGAAATCGCCTCATTACGAAAAACTCTACCAGGAGAAATGGTGCGTATGGGTGGCTTGTTTGCTTCCATATAACGCACTTGTACAGATGAAGTATGCGTACGCAATAAGACATCAGGATTAGTCTGAATGAAAAACGTATCCTGCATATCACGCGCCGGGTGATGTTCCGGGAGGTTTAATGCGGTGAAATTGTGCCAGTCATCTTCAATTTCCGGTCCTTCTGAAACATCAAAACCTATTCTGGAAAAAATATCAATGATCTGATTCTTGACAATAGAAATGGGGTGGCGTGAACCTAAAGTGATCGCATCTCCGGGACGTGTAAGATCGCCGTAAACACTTTGCTCTTCAGCCGATTCCAGACCCGATTTTAAGGTGTCAATCTTATCCTGAACCGTAGTTTTTAATTGGTTCATCGTTTGACCAAAAGCTTTCTTTTGCTCGTTAGGAATGTTCTTAAATTCAGAAAAATACTGATTGAAAAGTCCTTTTTTTCCTAAAAATTTAATTCTAAAAGCTTCTACTTCATCAAGCGAACTCGCCGTAAATGCTTCAGCTTCGCTAATAAGCTCCTTAATTTTATCTAACATAATGCTAATTGAATCCCTTTTGGGTTATTGTATGCTGCCCACCGGCCTTATCAAAATTTCCCTGAGCAACTGACATTCTTCAAAAAAAATGACCAGTGTATCAGAGGCACAAATTTATGAAATATCGGCGGCTTGGGCTTTGTTGTCCCTGTAAATATATTGCAGAATAAAAAATACAGCGGTTCCGCCAAAAATATGCCAGAGCCAGTGCGTTCCCATCCAGAAGAACTCAAAATCCAGACGGTTGTCCAGCACTCTAAACAAAACGGCAAAACCAAAAATCACAAAAGCGGTTAAAGCCGATTTTGCATAGCGCCATTTGGTTTTTATGAGGTAGCCCAAAATTGGGATTAGAATGCTTAATGCACTGATCAAATACCCGATGCTATGTTCTAATTGCTTAGGCAACGGTAAATATCTTAAGCCTATAAATGCCAAGCCTATGCTTAAAACAAAAATCAAGCGTTTGCCCCAGGTGTCTTGCCATTTAAAAATGAAATAAAGCAAAGCTGCAAAGCTCAGTCCGCGAATAGGAACCCAATCCAGCAAAAGCCAAGCTTCTTCGTTGCGCAACCCGTGATAGAGCGTTCCGCCCACGTAGCCAATAAAAATGAACGGCAAGGCGATCATTAAAAACCATTGTTTTTTAGGCTTGCGGTAAATTTTGATCCCAAAATAAACCACGATAAACAAAAAAATAAGATTGCTGTAGGTATTAAACGGCTCCACCGGAAAGCGCCCGGCTATGGTTTCTTTGTAAATAGGTCCCGTATCATTAGGGAACAGCTCTTGTAAAATGCTTAGCAACATAGCCTTAAAACCGCAAAAAAAGTTTATTGAACGAGTTCTTTCTCTAGAAAATACTGTACGATGGCCTCTTTCATGAGCAAAGATTGCTCACCAGCTTTTAAGGCGGGTAATGGCTCAATTATTTCATAGTGCGGCCAGCCGTCTTCATCCTGATAATCAAAACGATAATACCCAAAAGGTTCTAAAAGTCTGCAAATTGCAATATGCATCAAATTGATCTTATCATCTTTTTTAAAGCGCTTATCTGGCTTGCCCAATTCTTGCACTCCTATCAGATAAATAATTGCGTCGAGATCTAAGACCTCACCATCAGCAAAACGTGCAGATAGTTTGCTTACCACCTGCTCCCAGCGTTCTTTAAGTTGTTCGTCTCTAGCCATGGCGCAAATATAATCAAGATCAAACAATACCTGTACTAACATAAAGCCAACTCCTAAAAAGATTATTTAGCCCTAAATAGTATCTTTAACCAATGAATTATCTGGACATTATAATCGGAATTTTACTTCTTTTAGGTCTTTTTAAAGGACTTAAAAACGGACTACTCATTGAAGTGGCCTCTTTGATCGCTTTGATTTTAGGAATTTATGGTGCCATCCACTTCTCCTATTATGCGGTAGATTTTTTAACCGAAAAGGTAGATTGGAGTATTCAGGCGATTAACCTCGCAGCATTTGCGGTGACCTTTATCATTATTGTTTTGGTCATTACGCTAGCCGGAAGAATTCTAACCAAAGCCGCTTCTTTAGCGATGCTGGGCATCGTAAACCGAATTCTAGGCGCAGCATTCGGTCTTTTAAAATCTGCTTTTATCCTGAGCGTGATTCTGATGTTTTTAGCTGCAATGACCAGTAGTCTTAATCTTATTGATGAGGAAACACGAGAATCTTCAATTCTATACAGCCTGATCAAACCTATCGCTCCTGCAGTTTTACCAAGTATATTAGAAGAGGTAAAAGAGTTTCGAGAGAATGAAGACACTGATAAAAGCAAAATTGAGTTACAATCTGTTTAAAATGGATCTCTAAAAAATGCTTGGGATTTAAAATAAAATAGCGCTGCAATGCAGCGCTATTTTTATGCGTTAACAAACTCATTGCTAATCATCTAACCTGTAAATTTCCATGATATTTTCTAAGATTGCATCAAAGTCTATTTTGAGATCAATAAGCTTTCCTGAATGTATATCAAAAACCCACCCGTGCACGCTGAGATTACGTTTACGTATTGCCTTTTGTACATCAGCAGTTTTAATAACATTCACACACTGCTCTTGAACGTTTAGCTCTACAAATTTCTTATAACGCTCGTCTTCATCCTCAATTAGACTTAACTCTTCCTTATGTATTCTATAAACGTCACGAATATTTCTCAACCAAGGATTTAAAAGTCCCAAATCTGAAGATTGCATCGCAGCTTTAACACCACCACAATAATAGTGACCACAAACTACCACATGTTCCACTTCAAGATGCTCAACCGCATAATTAATAACAGACATAGAATTAAGGTCTGTATTAGGTACCATATTGGCAATATTACGGTGTACAAACACATCTCCGGGACCTACACCCATCAATTCTTCAGAAGAAACACGGCTATCACTACAACCTATATAAAGAATTTTTGGCGATTGACCCTGTGATAATTTTTTAAAATATTCAGGCTCTGCGCTTAACCGCTCTTGAACCCACTCTTTGTTGTTCTCAAATATCTTCTTAATATCCATCTATCTTTGGTTTTTAGTTAAAAATCAAGCTAATGCAATCCTAAAATTAGTGAAACTAAGCATTACTTGTGTCTTCCTATATTAAAGAGACGCTAAAAATAGAAATTAAGTAGCTCTCAAGCTAAAAAAGCCAATTTGAATATCTAAATGGTTCATGAAGTTGCTTGAGTGGTAAAACTACCTCTTGTTCGTTCCCGGAGAATAAAGCGAGTTTATAATATTTATAAAATTTTAATATCTGTAGTAGGAATCCAACCTTCTTTACCGTCTGCCAGTCGAATCATTTGCCAATCACCTTCGGTCTCCAGCACGCGGACTTTGGTACCTTCGTGTAAGACAAAAGCTTCTTCGCTTGCCATTGAAGGCTCACTTTTAATTTCAGCTTCTGCTGAAAAAACAATAGCAAACTGCTTGTTATTTTCATTGGATTGCGCCTGAAATGCCAAAGTAAGACTCAATAATCCAAATCCCAAAGCCACAAAAGCCATAGTAAAAAAACCGCGTTTTAAAGTTGTGGTTTTTCCGAAGTAATAAATGATTAAACTAACGGCAAAAAGGAGCAGACACACCACCGTAACGATCGCCCATCCGTCTAGCGAGAACATGTTGAGCAATTGATTCCACCACCTTTTAAAGGTGTTTTCAGGCAAAGGCGTAATAGCATCAATGGTCATATTTTGAGCAAACTCCAGATTGTTTTTGATCTCTTTATCATTAGGCTTCAATTCAAGAGCCTTCTCATAATTATAAACGCTTGGTGCAATACGATTTAGTTTATAATTGGCATTAGCCAAATTATAATACACAGCCGCCGACTCGTAACCGGCGTCAAGAACTTTCTCATAATTCTTGATAGCTTCCTCAAAATTATTTTGAGCATACTGCGAGTTTCCGGTTTCAAAAAGCTGTTGCGGCGTTTGTGCATTTAAGCTCAACGCGGCCATAAACAGCACAAGAACTACAAAACGATAGCTTGATCTTATCATTGTTTTCATAACTGTTTATCTATTTCTGAAATTACACGCGACGCCTGCTCATAATCGTGTTGCATTGCGTCACTGCTTGAAGGTGTGTAGCGCGCAAATTCGCAGCTTTCTAAAAGCTTCAAGAATGCCGCAGTAGTTTCTACGGTTACACCACGATCCTGAAGCAACTGGCTGATGCGTTCTTTGCTCATTTCGCTCGTCTGAATATTCAACCGTGCTTTTAAATAATTATGTAAACACTTTTCTAAGGCTAAATAGAATGCGGTTTGATCGCCCAAACTCTTTTTGGCATCGCCTAAGTATTTTCGGGCCAACTTATCGGCCTTGCGTAAGCGATTTCCTTTCACATCATTTTGATAAGCTCTGCGTTTACGCCCGAATAAAATCGCTAACGGAATCAACACCACTGGTGTCGCCAGTAAACTCCAGAATGTAGTGGAACCAAAAAACCGGTCTTGGTTCATCGACTTTAGCTTTGCATCAGATTTGATGTAGGCAAATTGTTTGGTTTCTTCCACAGGGATTTTATCAGCCTTATCTGAAGTCGCTAGAGTTGCAGGACCATTTTCTACATCAATCACGATCTCGTCGCTACTCAACGTTTTATACTGTTCTGTCGCAGGATCAAAATAAGAAAAGCGAATAGGCGGAATAGGATAGCTTCCCTTTTGTTGTGGAACAATCGTATAACGTGCATTGTTAGAACCTGCCATACCATTAAGCGAAACACGAACATCTTGCTCGTTTTCTGGCTCATAAACTTCAAGTGCACTAGGCAATTTAGGCTTCGGAAGCGTAAAGAGTTTTAGATTCCCATTTCCTTTTGCAGTCAAAGTAAGGTCTAAAGCTTCTTGAGCATCTAATGTTGTTTTACTCGCTGTGACTTCAAAATCAAAATTACCTACAGCTCCTGTAAAACTTTCGGGCTTCCCATCTTCCGGTAAGGCTTTTACGTTTACTTTGCGGGTTGGCGCCGTAACCGTAATTTTTGCCGGTCTTGTGATGCGCATTCCAAAAATATCTCTGCGATTGGTTGGTGCTTCCACATTGATATTTAACGCTAGAGGCTCAATGGTAAGTTCTCCCGTTTTTTGCGGATAAAGCAGCGTTCTTCTTAAGATCACATACCGATAGGGCTTACCGTCATAGGAGCCGTCATACACTTTAAATTGCTTCTCGTCTATACTCTGACTCCAGAAATCTGCAAACTTAGGTGCGTCGAGTTCGTTCCAGCCATTTACAGCGGTTTCCCGACTTACATACAGCTTGTACACCACGGTAAACGCTTCGTTCAGATAAGGATCATTCTTAGAAACTTCAGCGACCAGATGAACATTATCTTCTGCAGCAGCAACAGGATCATTAGGGTCTTTGGGTTTTTCGACCGCACCGGTCACGGTGATTTCTATAGGAATCGTTTTATACACTGTTCCGTCGATCTCAATTTCTGCCTGACCGATTTTTAAAGTACCTGTAGCATTAGGCTGAAGAAAGTAAGAGAAGGTTTTAGAGAAACTCGCCTTACCGTTAATCCACTGCTTACTGATGGATTGGTTAGGACCACCAACTACCGTAAAACCTTGAAAACTGGGCGGCCTAAAATTGTCTCCGTCTTGATTCATTTCAAAATCAACACGTAAACGTTCATTGACTCCTAGTCGTTGCTTACTAACGACAGCGTCAAATTCTACCTGAGACCACGCACTGAATCCGGCAAATAAAACAATCAGCAAAAATTTTAGCTTCATCTTCATTATAACTTCTGCTTTTTACTGGCTTAAATTACCAATCTTTATCTGTTTTTACTTTTGCTCCTTTAACCTTTTGAGCATTAATTTTATCCTGAACTTTATTCTCTTCGTTTTTCATCGCTTCAAGCAAACTCTTTACTTGCTGAGGAGATAGTTGGCCCTGACCAGGCTGCGGCTGTTGTTGTTGCTTCTCTTTATCGCCATCTTTACCCTGATCTTTTTGATCTCCATCTTTATCTTCGGGCTTGCCTTTATCGTCTTTATTCTGATCGCCCTGATCTTTCTTTTCATCACCTTGATCGTCTTGATCCTTAGGCTTACCATCGTCGCTTTCTTTGTCATCACCTTCACCATCCTGATCTTTTTGATCTTCATTCTGGTCTTGGTTCTGATCCTGATTCTCATCATCACCGCCGCCACCGCCGTTTTTCTCTTCTTCCTTTTTAGCAAGTGCCAGATTATACCGCGTTTCTTCATCGGTAGGATCATTGCGCAACGCATTTTTATAAGCTTCAACGGCTTTTTTAAAATCCTTTTGCTGATAAAAGGCATTACCCAGATTATGAAACGCCTTATGTTTTTCAGCCTTTGTTTGTGCTACCTCAGCCGCCTGAATATAGCGATTCATCCCCTCTCCATATTTTTTGTTTCGGTAGTAGTTATTCCCCATATTGTATTTGGCCGCCGTATTAGCAGGATCTTTAGCAACTGCTTTTCGGTAGGCAGATTCTGCCGCTGCAAACTCGTTTGAAGCAAACTCATCGTTAGCTTCTGCCACAAAATCCTGCGCTTCTAAAATAGCCGGATCAGGTTTTTCGCTTTGCGCAAATACCACACCAGTGACCAAAATAAAGGTCAAGCTCAAAAGATTATTTATAAAATTCTTCATCATTAAAAAGATTAAGATTTAGACTTATTTTCATTGAATAGATTCAGTTTTCTCACCCAAGCGGTTTTACGCTCCAGTAAGAACACATCTATAATTAGCAAGAATAGTGCCGCAGCAACAAACCACTGAAACTGGTCTTTAAAATCTGCAAATTGCTTGGCTTCAAATTCTTTTTTATCCATTTGATTTAAAGCGGAAGCCATTTTGTCAACCACTTCTTGCGTACTGTTCCCGTTGATGTATTCCCCATCAGCCTCGGCCGCGATCTCCTGAAGCGTTGCCGGATCAAGCTTAGTGATCACCGTCTCCCCATTCTGATCCTTTTTATACGACTGAACAACGCCATTTCTTTTAATAGGAATACGATCACCCGTTTCTGAACCTACACCAATGGTAAAAATGCGAATGCCTTGCTCAGTAGCCGATTCTGCAATAGAAGCCACCTCCCCCGCGTGATCTTCCCCATCAGAGATAATTACTAAAACTCTGTTTGTTTGCTCCTCATCATTGTAATAGGTTTTTGCCAACTCGATCGCATCTCTGATGGCTGTTCCCTGGCTCGACAACATATCTGTATTCATCGAATTAAGGAACATTTTTGCGCTGCTGTAATCTGTAGTGATGGGCAACTGCGGATAAGCGCTTCCGGCATAAGCAATAATTCCCACACGGTCGCTGCCCAAATTGTTAATGATCTGCGTTACCAGCTGTTTTGCTTTATCGATTCGGCTGGGTGCGATATCTTCAGCATCCATACTTTTAGAAACATCAACCGCAAAAACCACATCAACACCTTCCCGCTTTACCGTTTCTAATTTGGTACCGATCTTTGGATTTACCAAAGCCACGGCCATACAGGCCAAGGCGAGACATAAAACAATTAGCTTCAACACTGGTTTAAACACCGAACGCTGCGGCGTTAATTTCTCCAGCAATTCACGGTTGGTCACAAAGCGCTTTTGCGCGCTGCGTTTCCAAAGGGTGACTGCAAAGTAAAGCAGTACCACCACCGGAATTGCCAGCAACGCCCAAAACCATATTTTTTCTTCTAGTAAATACACAAATTAACTATTTAGTATTCAATCTATATTTTAAACAAAACTTCTAAACACCGTATACCTCAACAGCAATTCAAACAACAAAAGCAAACCTGCCAGAATAACCAGCGGTCTGAATTTCTCCTCATAATTGGTATACTTAAACTCTTCAACATCTGTTTTTTCAAGCTTGTTGATCTCGGCATAAATCTCCTCTAAAGACTCATTATCGGTCGCTCTAAAATAGAGCCCGCCGGTTTTGTCTGCGATCTCTTGCAGTAAGGTTTCATCAATCTCAACAGGAATACTTCCGTATTGAAAACTTCCGTCAGGGCGTAAAGCAACAGGAGAAAGCGCTGTCCCATTAGTTCCCAGGCCTATCGTGTAAACTTTGATTCCAAATTCCTGAGCCAGTTCACTTGCGGTAGTGGGCTCTATAAATCCGGCGTTATTCACACCATCAGTCATCAAAATGATCACCTTGCTTTTTGCCTTACTGTCTTTTAAACGGTTCACCGAAGTCGCCAATCCCATTCCTATTGCGGTACCGCCTTCAATAATACTGTTGTACTCAATATCATTGAGCGAACTCAACACAATACTTTTATCGCTGGTAATGGGCGTTCTCGTGTAACTCTCTCCCGCATATTCTACCAGACCGATTCGGTCACTGGGACGATCTGCAATAAACTGCGAAGCCACCTCTTTAAGTGCTTCCAGACGGTTAGGCTTTAAATCACGCGCCAACATACTCGCCGAAACATCAATGGCGATCACAATGTCAATTCCACGAGTGGTGTTTGTTCGCGTAGAAACATCAACATTGCGTGGTCTTGCCAAAGCTGTAATCAAACAGGCTAATGCTAAAAGACGTAAAACGAATAAAACAGGTCGAAATTTTGCAAGCAAACCACTGCCTGCTTTAAAACCCTTTAAACTTGAAAGTTTTACCTGAGCTGTAATTTTATTTCGTTTAAAGAAATACCACACAGCAACTACCGGAAGTAGGAGAAACAACCAGAAAAATTCAGGACTTTGAAATTCAAAATTACTTAACATCGGTAGGTACAGTTTTTTGAAGTTCTACTGAATTTATAATGCGCGCGCTCATCTCTTTTGCATAGGTGTCATCTTCACGATGGGCTACTAAAATTTGCTGTAAAACCCCGGGCGCCGTAAATAGAAGCATCTCATATTCTCCTTTACTGAATTCGTCTTTGTTCAAGGTTTCTGGGAAATCTCCTGTTCCGTAAACGCGTAAACCTTCGGTTCCTTCTGGTGTGGTGTACTTTTCGGTTTTTACGATCAGGTTTTTAGCGCCGTTGGCTTCAATCGTACTAATAAATCCTTGCGCCGAAGCTTCTAAATTGGCTTCATTCTTTCCGCCAAAACGGGTATTATTCACCACCACATAAAAGTCGTCGATCAAGCTTCCGTAGGTAAAGGTGCTCATATCCATCTGTTGCTTGAGCGAATCTGGCAATGCGATCTCATTACGCTCTAAAACTCTAGGAGTACTGATGATTACCGGCGGATACCCGTATTCACTGCGCACCCAATCGCTTTCAAGCAAATCTTTTGAAGGATGCCCGATGAAATTATCTTTTACAAAATCAAAACCTTTGGTGGCAATCAAAATTCCGGTGGCGATCACTAAAATCCCGAAAACCCCAATGATCGAAGTCAAAATGAGCTTACGCTTGCGACGTTTTGCTAAGGCTTCACGGTAAGCTGCATCACGCATCAATTCTTCTTCCGTAGGTGGTGGAATCGCTTCTTTAGTCTCTTTTACGATCTCTTCAGCTACAATACGGTCTGCTTCAGCCTGACCCGCTCCAGGAGAAGTACGAGCGAACTTGGTAAGGTCGGCACGTTTTAAGATTTGGTCTAGCTTAAGAATGGTTTCTTTGCTCAAATCAATTTTACCTTCCTCTTTTTCGAGCATTAAACGCTCGATCAATTCTGAAGAAGTACTTTCCATAGAACGGTCATAAACCTCTTCATCAAGATACCTTCTTACAATATCAGTAAGTTTTGAGTAATATGCTTTAGTCGCGTCACGCTCATCAATGCCGCGCGCCGGTTCTTTGTACTCTTCGTCAAGTTGCTTTAAAGAAAATAGTGCCTGCTCAAACGGCGGAAGCTTTTGTTCTGCTGCTGCTTTTTTACGACTACGTCGAATGATAAAAAACAGGAATCCACCTATTACTGCAGCAAGCAATAAAAAGTACAGTAAATACTCCCAGAATTTACTGGTTGCGCGCTCTACAGCCACAATATCTTTAATATCGTAAAGGCCTTGTTTGGTCGTGTCGATGACTACATTGTTTACTTCAATCGCTACCGAATCTGTATAAAAAGGTTGTTGATTGATAGACACCAATTGCCGTGGAATCGTGTACGAACCACTATCAAACTGGGTTAGGCCGTAGCGTTTGATCAAGTTCATTTTTGCACCGGCGTAGGAAGTGTCAACCTGGTAGGCTTCGATCATTTCTAAAGGCTGAAAGGTTTGCCCTTCAGGAAACAGCACCAAATCTGTAGAATCTGCTTCTACTTGAAATTCATAGGTGATTTGCTCACCAATACGAATTGACGTGGTGTCAACCGCTCCTTTAACCTGCTGCGCTTGCACATTCAATGTGGTTAAAAAAGCAATAATCATTGCGAAAGCAAACGCTCTTATGTTATAAAAACTTGATTTAGGAATATGATTATTAAGGTTACTGTTCATTGTTGTGTTATCCTCTTCGTTTAAAATAACCTAGTAATTTTTTGACATAGCTTTCATCGGTACGCACATCGATTACTCCGGCACCGCTTCTTGTAAAACTATCTTTATAATATGCCACGCGATCGCGGTAATATTTTGCGTAACTGTTACGCACCTTTCTTGATGTAGTATTGACTAGCAATAATTCCCCGGTTTCTTCATCTTCCATCTGCACAATTCCCAAACTCGGAATTTCTTCCTCACGCTGATCGTAAATACGTATGCCTGTAATATCGTGACGCTTGGCGGCGATCTTCATTGTGTCCTGATAGTCGTCTGCAATAAAATCTGAAAGCACAAAGACAATGGCTTTTTTCTTCATCACTCCAGAAAGGAATTTCAAAGCCTGTGCCACATCGGTCTTTTTACTTTTCGGTTTGAATTCTAAAAGTTCGCGAATGATGCGCAGTACGTGCGACTTACCTTTTTTAGGCGGAATGTACAATTCGATCCCATCAGAAAATAAAATGAGCCCGATTTTATCATTATTCTGCAATGCCGAAAATGCCAATGTTGCGGCAATTTCTGTAACCACTTCAGACTTCAACTGCTGATCTGTACCAAAGAATTCTGAACCACTCACATCTGCCACGAGCATCATGGTAAGCTCGCGCTCTTCTTCAAAAACCTTTACAAATGGCTCATTGTAGCGCGCGGTAACATTCCAATCTATATTACGCACATCATCACCAAACTGGTATTGACGCACTTCACTAAAGGTCATACCACGCCCTTTAAACGTAGAATGGTATTCCCCGCCAAAAATATGATCAGACAGTCTTCTGGTCTTGATCTCAATTTTGCGTACTTTTTTTAGAAGTTCTTTAGTGTCCATGAGTAATCAATCAAAAAAGAAAATCAGTAGGCAGTAGTTGCTATTTTTCAAGCAAGAACTGCGAACTGATTTCTAATGCTTAGTTTATGGTACTTCGATCTCGTTTACGATCTTGTTTATAATTTCAACAGTAGTTACGTTTTCGGCTTCCGCTTCATAAGTGATCCCGATACGGTGACGCAATACATCGTGTACTACCGCACGCACATCTTCAGGAATCACATAACCGCGACCTTTAATAAACGCATAACATTTTGAGGCCGTTGCTAAGTTGATACTACCCCGTGGAGAAGACCCAAAACTGATCAAGGGTTTTAAATCTGCCAACTTATAATTCTCAGGATAACGCGTTGCAAAGATAATATCAAGAATATATTTCTCGATCTTTTCATCCATATACACCTCTTTTACAGCCTCCTGCGCACGCAAGATCTGCTCTATAGAAACCACCGGATTCACTTTCTCAAAAGAACCTTTTAGGTTGGCTCTAATGATGAGTTGTTCTTCGGCATGTTTAGGATAGTCAATTACAGTTTTAAGCATAAAACGGTCAACCTGCGCTTCAGGAAGCGGGTACGTTCCTTCTTGCTCAACCGGGTTTTGAGTTGCCATAACCAAAAACGGTCTGTCTAGCTTAAACGTCTCATCACCAATGGTCACCTGTTTCTCCTGCATCGCTTCAAGCAATGCACTCTGTACTTTGGCCGGCGCACGGTTAATCTCATCTGCGAGGACGAAATTGGCAAAAATAGGTCCTTTTTTTATACTGAAATCATTCAGTTTCATATTGTAAATCAAGGTACCCACAACATCAGCCGGAAGTAAATCTGGCGTAAACTGAATACGGCTAAAGCTTCCGTGAACTGCTTGAGATAGCGTATTAATCGCCAAGGTCTTTGCCAGACCGGGAACTCCCTCCAGCAAAATATGCCCACGTCCTAAAAGGCCTATAAGCAAGCGTTCTACCATATGCTTTTGCCCTACGATGACTTTGTTCATTTCCATCGTAAGTATTTTTACAAAAGCACTCTCTTTTTCGATCTTTTCGTTAATCGCTCCTATATCAACAGATGCGCTAGTATCTTCCATACTTTTATTTTATGTGCGTTTTATATGACTCTGAGGTCTACAAGGTTATACTTTATTACTAACCATTTTGTTAAGCAATGGTTAAAATCCCCTGTAAGCACGGCTTATGGAAGGCTTTTAGGGGTAATTCTAATGACGACATTTCACGAGAAATGTTGCAAAAAAAATGCAACCTTTTCAGATTGCTCCTCAAAGATACAGGATTTAGTATTTTTTATCAATAAATGAATCTGGATTAAAGCAGGCATTCAAAAAACATTCTTGTAATTTTCAATTTGTATTACAACCCTAAACTATGACGACTAAAACAGCATTTATTACCGGTGCCACAAGCGGTATCGGAGCAGCAACAGCAACGTATTTTGCCAAAAACGGAATCAACCTCATTCTCTGCGGAAGACGTCAAGAACGCTTAGATGCGCTAAAGGCTGAACTGCAAAATCAAGTAAACGTACACACCTTGACTTTTGATGTGCGAAATAAAAAAGATGTAGCAAATGCGATCAATGGATTACCGG
The DNA here is from genome assembly GCF_900130045.1 of Leeuwenhoekiella palythoae. Lineage (GTDB taxonomy): Bacteria > Bacteroidota > Bacteroidia > Flavobacteriales > Flavobacteriaceae > Leeuwenhoekiella > Leeuwenhoekiella palythoae. The sequence continues at coordinate 370,085 of NZ_FQXT01000002.1, read as the reverse complement.
AAGCTTTTCAGCACATAGATATTTTGATCAACAACGCGGGTAACGCGCACGGTCTTGACCCTATTCAAGAGGGAAACACAGAAGATTGGGACGCGATGTTGGACATCAATGTAAAAGGCTTACTTTATGTGAGTGATATGATCATCCCAAAAATGATTGCTCAAAACAGTGGTCACATTATCAACATCGGTTCAACCGCCGGTAAGGAAGTGTACCCCAAAGGCAACGTGTATTGCGCTAGTAAACATGCTGTTGATGCAATTAATCAAGGAATGCGCATAGACTTAAATGGCCATAACATACGTGTGGGAGCGGTTAATCCGGGAATGGTTGAGACTGAATTCAGCGAAGTGCGTTTTAAAGGTGACTCAGAAAAAGCAGATAAAGTGTATCAAGGGTTTAAACCTTTACAAGCAGAAGATATAGCAGATATCATTCATTTTGTTGTCACCCGCCCTTACCACGTAAACATTGCAGATCTGGTAGTTATGAGTGTAGACCAAGCATCTTCTACAGTGGTGAATAAGCAATAATTATTATTGTGATTACTATTGTTGACTTGCGAGATAGCACATCACATCTCATTTAAAAATCTAGAAGTTTTTAAAACGAATGATCGTTCAACTTTAAACAGGTAACCCGTAACTTTATGCTATGATCAACAAACGCCTGCTCATTAAAAACTTACTCGCGCATAATGACGAGAACAGTTTTTATGACAAAAAGCGAAAAGTTGACATCAGCACCAAAGAGGGCAAGGCCAAGTTTTTAAAACACGTCTGTGCGCTATCTAATTCAAACCCCAAAAACAACAGTTATATTGTGATTGGAGTTGAGGATGAAACTAACGAAATCCTAGGTGTTCCGTTTTTTGATGATAGCAAAATTCAAAATTTGGTGAACGCCTATTTGACCAATCCGCCGCTGATTTCTTATGAAAACATTCCGTTTCCGCATTTGCCTTCAGATCAGGTGATAGGTTTGGTCACCATTAGACCCATCAATAAACTCACAGCGCTAAAGAAAAACATCTGGAAATACTGGGGCGGCACTGCCTTTTTTAGAGACGGAAGCATCTCGATGCCTAAAATCTTTCAAAGTGAGATTTTAGATGTAAATAGCGAGATCGTCGCCACGATTGAAAAACACGCACACAACAGTATTGAGCTGACTTTAGATGGTGTGATCGATTTTATTAACGTGCGACATGCAGACCTCTTCACACAGTACAAAGTGTTTAAAGAGCAATTTGTGGTATGCTGGGCAGGGAATAAAAAAGAGGTTAAGGGCAACACCTATTTTAGTCGTGTGGATATCGAATTGATCAACGAGCAAGTGCGGCTTTTTTATTCGGCTTTAGACGAAGTTTCGATCACGATGACCAGCGATCATTTTACCATTTTAGAATACGTATTGTTAGGGCTTCAAAATGAATACAAATATTACCCGTTAGAAGAATTGACGATCAATTTTAATGAAAATGGTTCGTACACCATTGACAGTAATCTGGTTTTTGAGCCGCCACAATTTGACCGAAAATTGCTCTATCACATTTATAACAATAACAATACGATTCTTAAGAAAGTATTGGCTAATAAAGAGCTCAACAAAGGCGAACTTGAAGACCTTTACAATCTGCCGGCAACGTATTTGATTTGCTATCTCAATGGCTTTGAACCGGCGCTTGACAAGCTAGAAAGTATTCGGCCTTATCTTAGAAAATACGGAACCAAACTTTATAATGCATACAAAGAAAACATTCGCATTTTGCGAAAAGTAAAATACAATTCATGACACGTACCCTCGCCATAGGCGACATTCACGGCGGCCTGAGAGCACTTAAACAAATTCTTGAGCGCGCTAAAACAACCCAAGACGACTTACTGATTTTTTTAGGAGATTATGTTGACGGCTGGAGCGAAAGCGCACAAACAGTTTCCTTTTTAATCGAATTATCAAAAACCCACAACTGCATTTTTATGCGCGGTAACCACGATGATCTGACCTATCAGTGGTTGCGGGACAATACTAAAAATGACACTTGGCTCAATCACGGCGGTAGAAGTACGCTAAAGTCTTACGAAGATCTTTCTCGAGAAACCAAAGAAAAGCATATAGAATTCTATAAAAACCTGAAAGATTACCATATTGATAAACAAAACCGCATGTTTGTTCACGCAGGTTTTCAAAACCGAAACGGTCCCGAGTTTGAACACTACAGCACGGCTTTTTATTGGGATCGCACCTTTTGGGAGATGGCAGTAAGCCTAGACAAACGCATTAACAAAGAGGACCCGGAATATCCTATGCGACTACAGTATCATAAAGAGATCTTTATTGGTCATACCCCTGTAACGCGTATAGCCAGAGACGAACCTACACAAATGGCCAATGTTTGGAATGTAGATACAGGAGCCGCCTTTAAAGGAAAGCTTTCGATCATAGATGCTGATACTAAGGAATTCTGGCAAAGTGATCCTGTTTACACCTTGTATCCTAATGAAGAAGGCCGAAATGGATAAACCTAGAGCAAACTTTAGAGCATTTAAATCTCGATTATCGAAAAAATAGTTTGAAACAAAATATAGACTTTTGATACTCATAAGCATACAGCTTTATTAAAACCGAAACATCCTATGGGAATATTTGATAAGATTAAAGAAAAACTCAGCCACGAATTTATCGATATCATCGAGTGGCTCGATTATACGCCAGATACCATTGCACATCGTTTTGAGCGCTATCAAAACGAAATTAAAAACAACGCAAAACTCATCGTTCGTGAGGGGCAGACTGCTGTTTTTGTAAACGAAGGCCAACTTGCCGATGTTTTCACACCCGGAACCTACACCTTAAACACACAAAACCTTCCTATTTTAACAACGCTTAAAGGCTGGAAATATGGTTTTGACAGTCCGTTTAAGGCTGAAGTATATTTTGTGAACACCCATTTATTTACTGACGAAAAATGGGGAACAAAAAACCCAATTACCTTAAGTGACGATCGTTTTGGCCTGGTAGAAATCAGAGCCTTTGGAACCTACGCGTTTAAAATAAGCGACGCCGGAACGTTCATTAAAGACATTGTAGGCACTGATAATAACTTCACCAACTTTGAGATCAACGAGCATCTCAAAAGCCTGATCGCAACGCGATTTACAGACACCGTTGGAGAAGCCAACCTTCCGATAGAATTGTATGCTGCAAACACTACAGAACTTTCTGAGACGTGTAAAGAAGTGATGCAACCCGAGTTTACTTCGGTGGGAATTTCGCTTGAAAAATTCTATATCGAAAATGTATCGATGCCCGAAGAGCTCAAAAAAGAGATCTTCGAATACAGCCGAATCGATAAACTCGACCTTGATAAATTAACCAAATTTAAAACTGCAAAAGCTATTGAAGCTGCTGCAAATAACGAAGGAGGTACCGCCGGTGCCGGTATGGGAATGGGAATGGGCTTTGCGCTTGCCCAACAAATGGGAAATGCAATGAGCAAGCCACAAGCTCAGCAACCGCAAGCCGCTGCAACGCCTCCTCCAATGCCAGTCGCTACACAGTATTATTATGCACAAAATAATGCACAGCAGGGACCTGTGAGTTTTGATCAGTTACAGGCACTTTTCGCCTCGCGTGCGATCAATAGAAATTCCTTGATCTGGAAACAAGGCATGAGCGAATGGAAAGCACTTCAGGAGATCGAAGAATTGAAACCCTTTTTAGGCGGAAACACACCACCGCCACTTCCGGGTCAATAATTAATTTCAAAGCTGCTTTGACCGAACCTTCCATTCAAAAATCTGAACTCAAAAAAGCCTGTAAAAATTGTGGTGCCGAGCTTAAATACAAACCAGGCACCACAACGATTACGTGCGAATACTGCGGAAACCAAGAGCAAATCGCACTGGAAACCGATCCTATCAAAGAATTACCGCTTCGGCAATTTCTTCAGGAAAAAGGAGCTCAGGCAAACAGCGAAGAAATAAGCATACTGCACTGTAAAAATTGCGGCGCCAATCAGCACGTTGAAGAGAATTATAAGTCTTTGCATTGCGTGTATTGCGGCACGCCGCTAATCAGAGAAGATGCAAAAACCGAACAGTGGATTCTTCCGGGCGCGGTGTTGCCTTTTCAGCTTACACAACAAGAAGCGATTCTTCGGTTTAAAAAATGGGTAAACGGACTTTGGTGGGCACCCAACGATTTAAAAAAAGCAACGCTAGACCCTCAGTTCACTAAAGGTTTGTATTTACCGTATTGGACGTTTGACGCGCAACTTTATGGTCAATATAGCGGTGCTCGGGGTGATTATTATTACGAAACACAATCCTACAAAGACAGCAAAGGCCGGAGACAAACACGTCGCGTGCGCAAAACTCGTTGGATTCCCATCAGCGGAAACATTAGCGGTTTTGTAGATGACACCCTTATCAACGCCTCAAAGCAACACACCGGCAAAGTACCTCGTGGTGTCGCACTGTGGAATTTAAAAAAGCTACAGTCTTTTGAAAGCAGCTTTCTCGCAGGATTTGTTACCGAAAAATATACGATTCCGCTTAAGGATGGGCATCTCGAAGCTCAGGAAGAAATGCGTCGCATTGCAGACACCTGGGCGCGTCGCGATATTGGCGGTGACGAGCAACGCGTAAATACGTTAAACATCAATCTGGAAGAAGAAACCTTCAAACATATTTTGCTACCGGTTTACATTTCGGCGTATCGTTATAAAGGAAATGAATACAGCTTCTTTGTAAATGGAGAAAACGGAAGCATTTCGGGAAAACGCCCATATTCCTTCTGGAAGATTTTCTTTGCGGTATTAGCGGGCATCCTTCTTTTTGGATTGGTGTATTTGTTCAGCAAGTAAATGAGAATATCAAACCTTTGGCAACACCAATAAAAAAAAGCCGCTACTTAAGCGGCTTTTTTAGTTATCATAGTTTCTATTACAAATCAAACTTGATTCCCTGTGCCAGCGGCAATTCAGTGGTATAATTGATGGTGTTGGTCTGGCGACGCATATACACCTTCCAGGCATCAGAACCGCTCTCGCGCCCGCCACCGGTTTCTTTTTCACCACCAAAAGCACCTCCAATTTCTGCACCACTGGTACCAATGTTTACATTGGCGATCCCGCAGTCACTACCGGCAACACTTAAGAAGCGTTCTGCTTCACGCAGGTTATTGGTCATAATCGCTGAAGACAACCCTTGGCGTACACCGTTTTGCAGTTCAATCGCATTCTCCACTTCTCCACTGTATTTCATTAAATAAAGTACCGGAGCAAAAGTCTCGTGCTGTACAATCTCATAATGATTTTCTGCTTCTGCAATGGCTGGTTTTACATAGCAACCACTCTCATAACCTTCACCTTCCAGGACGCCACCTTCCACTAAAATTTTACCACCTTCTTCAACCACTTTAGTCAAAGCATTTTGATAATTTTTCACTGCGTCTTTGTCGATTACCGGCCCCACGTGATTGTTTTCATCCAACGGATTCCCAATGCGTAATTGGCCATATGCATCTACAATTGCATTTTTTACTTTATCATAAATGCTCTCGTGAATGATCAATCTTCGGGTTGAAGTACAGCGCTGACCGGCAGTTCCCACCGCGCCAAATACAGCACCGATCACCGTCATTTTAAGATCAGAATCCGGAGTAACGATAATCGCGTTGTTTCCGCCCAATTCCAGAAGTGATTTTCCTAAGCGAGCACCAACAGTCTGCGCTACTTGCTTTCCCATTCGGGTAGAACCGGTGGCCGAGACCAGCGGTACACGCTCATCTTTAGTCATCAATTCGCCTACAGTATAATCGCCGTTGATGAGACACGAAATTCCTTCAGGCAGGTTATTCTTTGCAAACACACGTGCTGCAATTTTTTGACAAGCAATCCCCGTAAGCGGCGTTTTTTCTGAAGGTTTCCAGATACATACATCACCACAAACCCAAGCCAAAGCCGTGTTCCAGCTCCATACCGCAACTGGAAAATTAAATGCTGAAATAATCCCTACAATCCCTAAAGGATGATACTGCTCATACATACGATGCCCGGGACGCTCAGAATGCATCGTCAAACCATGAAGTTGGCGCGAAAGTCCTACTGCAAAGTCACAGATATCTATCATTTCTTGAACTTCTCCCAGACCTTCTTGATAACTTTTACCCATCTCATAAGAAACGAGTTTTCCCAGCGGCTCTTTAAGTCGACGCAGCTCTTCATTAAACTGGCGCACCACTTCGCCTCGCTGTGGTGCTGGTATCACGCGCCATACTTTGAATGCTTCAGCTGCAGTTTGAACCACTTGCTCATATTCTTCCGGAGTGGTTTGCGTCACTGATGCAATGTTTTTTCCGTCAACGGGAGAAACGGAAGTAATCAATTTACCCGAATTACTCGTTTGTAAACCGGTTGAAGTTCCTGCATTTTCAGAAGTGATCTCTAATGCTTTTAGCGTTTCAGCTATTGCTGCGTTATCAGTGATATGAGCCATTATATTGTAGTTTTCTTATAATTTATGTTTGTATTCTTCGAAGTTAACAAATACCAACCTCTATTTAAAGTGAAAATTAGAAGATTAGCAAACTAAAAATGCGCCTAAAACAGCGCATTTTTAAATCATATAGCATTCCTACTATTCTACAAATCGAGCATCAGCTTCCATCATCGTACCGCAATTATCGCAGGTACGTAATTCTTCGCTTCCATAGAATACTTTAAAGTGTTTTAAAAAGTCTTTCTCGATATCATTCAGCGGAAAATAAACCTCATAGAGTTTGTGATTGCAATTATCACAAAACCATAATAAACCGTCTTTTCCGTAAAGATCTGCGCGTTTTCGTTCAACAACAAGACCTATAGAACCAGCTTTACGCACCGGAGAATGAGGCACTTTTGCAGGATGCAAATACATATCGCCAGGACCTAATTTCATCTTTCGCTTTTCGCCTTCGTCTTGCACGTGTACTTCGATTTCACCTTCTAGTTGATAAAACAACTCTTCGGTCTCATTATAATGATAATCTTTTCGGGCATTAGGTCCCGCAACCACCATCACGATATAATCATCTGCGTCTTTATATAAATTTTTATTCCCAACCGGTGGTTTTAATAAATCCCGGTTTTCTTCAACCCATTGGATTAAGTTAAAAGGTTTTGCAATAGCCATAATCTCGTATTTAGGCTAAAATTACAACATAATAAAGTGGGATAAAACAATAGTGACACAGAGTTTCTCGAAGGTTTTTCTGTATTTTAGAAGCTTAAAATTCAATTTTTATGAAGTCATTGCTAACTGTTTTATTGCTAAGTTTTTTGTGTTTCGCTTGTAAACAAGAAAACGCTCCTCAAACAACTGTTAAACCAACTCCCCAACAACAAGAATTTGCCATCATCATACACGGCGGAGCAGGCACGATTCTTAAAAAGAATATGACTGATTCTATGGAACAGGCTTATAAAGCTAAGCTTACTGAGGCCATCAAAACTGGCTATGAGATCCTTAAAAATGGTGGAAACAGTCTTGAAGCGGTGCAACGCACTATAAATGTGATGGAAGATTCTCCGCTGTTCAATTCGGCTAAAGGTGCGGTGTTTACTCACGATGGTAAAAATGAACTAGACGCTTCTATTATGGATGGTGCTACTTTAAATGCGGGCGCGGTTGCCGGCGTTACCACAGTGAGAAACCCAATCAATCTGGCCTATGAGGTAATGACAAATTCTGAACATGTGATGCTTAGCGGCAAAGGCGCAGAAACTTTTGCTAAAGAAAAAGGCATTGAACTCGTTGACCCGTCTTACTTTTTTACTCAGAATAGATACGATGCACTGCAACGTGCGCTTGATCGCGAAAAGCAAGATTCATTGAGTAAAGCAACTGCTTTTTATGATCCTTATATTAAGGATGAAAAATTTGGTACTGTTGGCTGCGTAGCATTAGATAAAAACGGAAATATTGCCGCAGGAACTTCGACCGGAGGGATGAGCAACAAGCGTTATAACCGCATCGGTGATTCGCCAATCATTGGCTCCGGGACGTATGCAAATAATGCAACTTGCGGTGTGTCTTCAACCGGCTGGGGGGAGTATTTCATCCGTGGTCAGGTGGCTTACGATATCAGCGCGCAAATGGAATATGCTGAAAAAAGTCTGTCTGAAGCTACAGCAAATGTAATTCAAGAAAAGCTGACCAAACTTGGTGGTACCGGCGGGATCGTAGCACTAGATCACTACGGAAACCCTTCGATGGAATTTAATACCGAAGGAATGTACCGTGCTTATATGAATGACCAAGGCGAATTGACTCTTGGTATTTACAAAGAAAACGAAAACTAGTTCTCGTGGAGCTCACCGAAGATCAATCGTATTACGCGGTAATTTTTACATCAATTCAAACTGAAAATACTTCCGGCTACGCCGAAATGGCTAGCAAAATGGAAACCCTTGCACAAGAGCAACCGGGTTATCTGGGAATGGAACACGCCCGAAGCGAACTAGGGATTACCATATCCTATTGGAAAACCGAAGCCGCCATCGCCGGCTGGAAAAATCAAGTAGATCATCTCGTAGCGCAACAAACCGGAAAGGACAAATGGTATTCAAAATATTCGGTACGCGTGTGTAAAGTAGAACGTGAATATCATTTTAATACGGAAAACTAAGGTAGTAACCTACCTCAACTATTTTATCATGAAAAAACCCTTAAGTAAAAACTTAAGGGTTTTTCAGTAAGTAATTCTCGCGAGGAGAAAAGCGAAACAGCAGGCCCCCACCTGCTGCATCTAACATAACAAAACCAACTTAAAGCTGTAAATTTTGTAAATATGTTGTGTGTCGTAATTGATTTTGCGACCTGTTGGGTCAGGTCATTGGGGGATTTAAGATTTTTTGGGGGGGTAAACTGCTTAAAATTATAAGCGTTTTATTTTGTGATGAAAATTTGAGTAAAGAATGCAATACCTTTTTCATTCTTCACAACCGAAAGACCGCTATGGGTAAAGTTACCTTCAATCGCTTCTTTATGGCTTTCACTCTTCAACCAAGCAGCAACTACTTCTTGTGCGCTACGGTATCCGTAAGCTACATTTTCACTTACACGTGCTGCACCCTTTGCTTTTAAATAATCTGAACGTTGAAAGAAATTATCATGGCTGATCTCATTTTTAGTAGCCATATATTTTGAATGCTCAATCGCCTTCACTTTAGAATCGTTGTTAAAGGCTAATTCAGAAAGGCCAATGCTTGAGCGGTGTTTGTTTACTTCCACAAGAATTTCTTGTGCAAAAGCGTCTTCAACAGTTAGATCTGCAGAAACTTCTAATGTTGCTTCATCATTAGTAGTCATTAGCTCTTCATCTTGTGAACAGCTGGTAAGGAAAATGGCAAAAGTAATCGCCAACAAGTTGGTTGTAAAAGTTCTCATGATTTGGGGTTTATGAGTTATGTTGGCACAAACATAAGTAGGATTTTTTGTTCCTACAACACTTCAACCGTTATTTTGTGTATTTCATCGATGTTTTGTCTAATTTTAACAAATTTAAGCTAAAATTTAACACTTTATAGCGTTCTAAAATGCACTTTATCGATGATTTAAAAATGTACTTTATCGATTACCAATGCAAAACTATGCATTTCATCGATAATTAAATGTATTTCTTCGTTGTTTGTTTTATCAACTCTTATTTTGTAAGACAAATTGAGTCGCATTTGGATATAAATTTTATACAAGTACAATAAAACAAGACCTTTAGCAACGCTCTTCTTGCTAATGCCCTAGTAAAATCTGTAAACAATTACAGTACTTCCACGATAAATACAGTAATTTTCAGTTCTTAAAGTATTCTGATACTTCTTCCTATGAAAACCACTAAATTTCTCTATATCGCTCTCGTCTTTATTTCTGTACTTTCCTGTACAAAAACAAAACCTGAGCCCGATAATATTTTTCGTTTCAAAGAATATATCGCCTTCAATACGTTTGGCGAGGTTTCTATTGCCTCACCCATTCGCGTGGTTCTAGCTCAGCCCACTGACCAGTACCAAAATAATCAAGAAATTCCGTCAGAGTATCTGATAATCAATCCTAAGACTGAAGGTTCCTTTTATATAGAAAATGGCTCAACCCTGCTTTTTAAGCCCGAAGAACCTTTACGCCCGGACACAGAATACAGCGTAACACTTAAATTGAGTCGGTTTTTTGAAGACATAGATCCCGAATACAAAAATTACACGTTTGGGTTTAAAACCATCACCCCTAATTTTAAGCTGAACTTAGGCAATCTTCAGTCGTATTCTAAAGAATGGCAGTACCTCACGGGCTCTGTAGAAACCTCAGATCAGGTTGATGCTACACTAGCCAGTCAACTCGTGCGCGCTTCTCAAGAAGGAAAAAATCTGCACATCGACTGGCCGAATGAGCAACAAAACGGCACCTTTTTCAATTTCACTATAGACAGTATTCACCGTAAAAAAGAGAATTCGCAAATACGCATAGCTTGGGATGGTGAACCTATTGAAAGTACTACGCAAGGTCAAAGTACCTTAAATATTCCCGGCCAAGCTCAATTTACTGTGGTTGATGTAGTAAGTGCTTTAAGTCCGGAAAGTGCAATAACCGTTAATTTTTCTGATCCGCTGATGATGGAACAGAACTTTGAAGGGCTGGTTCAGTTAGACAGTTTGACAAATTTGCGTTACGAAGTACAGGGTAATGTGCTCAATATTTATCCCAAGCAACCGGTTTCTGGCACGTTAGACCTCACGCTAAATAGAGGAATTAAAAATGCAGAAGGAGCGGCACTACAAGCTACTTACGCTCAAAAAATATCTTTTCAACAACTCAAACCTCAAGTACGCCTACTCTCTAAAGGAAGCATTTTACCCGCTTCGATGAAAACACCACTTTACTTTGAGGCAGTAAATTTATCTGCGGTTGACGTGCGTGTGATCAAAGTTTTTGAAGATAATATGCTTCAGTATTTACAGGAGTCAAATCTGAACAGCACTTCGACTTATGATTTACAGCGCGTAGGAAGACGCGTCGCTAAAAAAACCATTCCTCTAATCAATAACAGCATTGGCCAAACCGGATTATGGAAAGCCTATGCCGTAGATCTTTCAGAATTATTTAAAGCAGATCCCGGGGCTATGTATCGGGTTGAATTCAGTTTTGATCAAAAATACAGCCTGTACCCGTGTAGCGATGACGCTGAAGAAATTACCAGAAGTAAAGAAGACATCTATCTTGAAGAATCTTATGAAGATTATTACAAGACCAATCTAGATAACGAGGAAGAAGAACGAGAAGAGCGTTATTGGGATAACGAATTGTATTCTTGGCGAAATAGAGTATACAACTGGGAAGAAGAGGACAACCCTTGCCACCCGGCTTATTACAATGAAGAGCGATTTGCACAGACTAACATTATAGGTTCTGATCTTGGTTTAATCGTAAAAGAAAGTGACAACGGCTCCTATGACTTTGTGACCAGTAACCTCCTGACCGCTGCTCCGGAAATAGGGGTAGACATCAGAATTTACAACTATCAACAGCAACTTATTAAAAATCTAAAAACAGATTTAAAAGGTTTTGCTTCATTTAAAAGTGATAAAAATGCAGCCTTTGTGGTCGCACAACAACGCAACAATTTTGCTTATGCCAAGCTAGATGATGGGAATGCGCTATCGTTAAGTAATTTTAATATTGCCGGAACACAACTGCAAAAAGGTCTGCGCGGTTTTATATATACTGAACGCGGCGTACATCGCCCAGGAGACAGCATCCATCTTAGCTTTGTTCTCAACGACATTGCCAACCCATTACCAAAAGAACACCCTGTAAAACTCGAAGTGACAGATGCGCGAGGAAAACTAGTGCAGCGCACCTTGTTGAGTTCAACCTTGACTAATAAAAATGTTTCCGGCGGAAGCAGCCACGGATTTTATTATTTTCCAATCCCAACTCAAAGCACTGATCCTACAGGAAATTGGCACGCGACCATAAGCGTGGGAGGAGTTCAATTTTCAAAAACCCTACGCATTGCTACAGTAAAACCCAACCGATTAAAAATCGCTCTTGATTTTAATTCTGAAATACTATCGACTAAAGAACCACTTACCGGAAGCATTTCTGCCCAATGGCTTCATGGCGCCGCAGCCCGAAACTTAAAAGCTGAGCTAACTACGACCTTAACAGCTACCGAAGCTTCCTTTAAAAATTATGAGCAGTATCGTTTTATAGATCCTGTGCGAAAGTTTTCTGAAGTAGAGTTACCGCTGCTTAAAGACAAAACGCTTGATGCCAATGGTAAACTTAACTTCAATCAAAAAATTGAATTGAGTAACAAAGCTCCGGGAATGCTAAAAGCCAACTTTTTGACCAAGGTCTTTGAAGGAGGTGGCGATTTTTCGGTAGATGTTTTTTCTAAAACGATCGCTCCATACACCCATTTTGTAGGGCTTAAAGCACCTGAGCCTCAAAAATATGATGCTTATTTTACAGATGAAGACATTCAATTTGATCTCGTAAACCTTACTGAAACCGGCAAACCTTCCCCTAATCGCAGCCTGCAGGTTCAACTGTTTAAAATGGAATGGCGCTGGTGGTACAGTCGCGGCTACGATAATCTATCGCGGTATGACAATACTTCGGTGTATAAACCTGTTCAAGATTTTGAAGTAACCACTAACGCTAAAGGAAAAGCCACAGCAAAGATCAATGTTCCCGAGAAAGATGGTGGCCGTTATTTACTGCGTGTGATAGATAAAGAATCCGGGCATGCTACCGGACTCATCACCTATTTTTACCGTAATTGGAGCAATGCACCTTCGGCAAATGCCGAAAGCGCAAAAATGCTGATCTTCAATGCAGATAAAGAACAGTACACTGTAGGCGAAGAAGCCGTGATAAAATTTCCTTCCGCAGAAGCCGGAAACGCATTGGTAAGTTTAGAAAATGGTACTGAAGTTCTTTCAAAACAATGGGTAAAAACCACCAAAGAAGAAACGGTAGTACGCATCCCGATCACCAAGGCGATGGCTCCAAATGTTTACGTACACATCAGCCTGCTGCAACCACACGCACAAACATTGAATGACAGGCCCATACGCCTTTATGGCGTCATTCCGCTATTAGTAGAAGATCCGCAAACTGTATTGCGACCTCAACTTAGCATGCCGCAAGAATTAAAACCCGAAACCGATTATACCATCAAAGTCAGCGAAGCGTCAAATAAAGAGATGACTTATACTTTGGCCGTGGTTGACGAGGGATTGCTTGATCTAACACGTTTTGCAACACCTGATATTCACAAAGCATTTTATGCCCGCCAGGCTTTAGGGGTTAAAACATTTGATATTTATGATTATGTTATTGGCGCTTACTCGGGAAGTGTTGATAATATTTATGCCATAGGTGGTGGTGATATGGCCGCAGGTGCTAAAAACCGAAAAGCACAGCGTTTTAAACCGGTAGTACAATTTTTAGGCCCGTTTCATTTAGAAGCAGGCAAGACCGCCTCTCATAAATTGCATATGCCTAATTATGTGGGCTCGGTACGCACGATGTTAATTGCAGGAGATAACACCACCGGCGCCTATGGAACCACCGAAAAAACAACTCCGGTGCGTAAACCTCTAATGGTTTTAGCGTCTATTCCTCGCAGATTGGCTCCCGGAGAACAACTCACATTGCCCGTCACGGTTTTTGCAATGGACGATAAAGTGAAGCAAGCTACCATAACCGTCAAAAGCAGCAGCGCCCTCAAAGCAATTGGCAGTAAATCGAAAACAATCACGTTTAGCCAGCCCGGCGAAACTATGGTGAATTTTGAGTTTGAGGTACTTGAAGCCCAAGCACCTCAGCGTTTTGAGATCGTCGCAAAAGGAGGCGGTGAACAGGCCAGTTATGAGGTGACTCTTGATGTAGAAAACCCAAACCCTATTTCACAGAAAGCGACCTATTATACGCTGGAGCCCGATGCCAAATTGTCTGTAGATTTTACGCCCTTTGGTGTTGCTGGAAGCAATGGTGCAACCCTAGAGTTCTCTACCTTACCTCAAATAGACTTTACCAAACGTCTTCAATATTTGATAGATTACCCTTATGGTTGTGCTGAACAAACAACCTCAAGTGGCTTCCCGCAGCTGTATCTTGCATCGATCTTTGATTTAGAAACCTCTCAAAATCAAGAAACCGTGAAAAATATCAAAGCGACGTTAGATCGTCTTGGTATGCTGCAAAATCCATCAGGTGGTGTAAGCTACTGGCCGGGTGAACGAGAGTCTGATGCCTGGGCTACCAGTTATGCCGGTCATTTTATTTTAGAAGCCCAAAAGCAAGGATATGCTCCGCCTATAACCTTTCTTTCTAACTGGCTGAACTATCAGAAAAATGCAGCTAAACAATGGCGCAATGTTGCTACCGCATACAACAGCAGCTTGACTCAAGCATACCGACTTTACACCTTAGCTCTAGCCGGGCAGCCGGAATTGGCTGCGATGAACCGCTTGCGAGAATCGGGTGAATTGAACAATGATTCCAGATGGCGCTTGGCAGCTGCCTATGCGTTAGCTGGTAAAAAACAAGTGGCACAAGAACTCGTTAATAACGCATCTTTAGATTTTGCTACAAAAAGAGAACTTCAGTACACTTATGGTTCTGTCTTAAGAAATAAAGCGATGGCTTTAGAAACAATGGTTTTACTGAATGACACCAGACAAAATGAGTTGGCTAACAGTATTGCTAAAGAACTAAACGCCGCCACTTGGCACAGCACACAAACTACGGCCTTTGCGTTATTGAGTTTGTCTAAGATGTTAATCGCCAACGGCGGAAAAACCATTAACGTAACGGCAGCAGATCAAACCTTAAGTTCCGCTAAAGGATTTGCTCGAAAAGCGCTAAAGGTTACTGAAGGAAAGAATACCCTGACTATTAAAAACAAAGAAAGCAATCGTGTCTATGTAAGCTTGATCCAACAGGGGCAATTACCTTTAGGCAAGGAGCTAGCAAGCCAAAACAACTTGATTCTAAACACCCAATTCTTAGACGGAAACGGCAAGAAAATAGACGTCAGCAATCTGCGACAAGCCACCGGAATTACCGCAAAAATCACGGTGACCAATCCTACGTTAAACGCCGTTGACAATGTGGCTTTATCTCAAATTTTTCCGAGTGGATGGGAAATTGTAAATACAAGTTTCACCAGTCTAAATGGTGGTGCCAGTGGTCAAGCACGCTATAAAGACATTAGAGATGATCGGGTGAATTTCTACTTTGATCTAAAGCCTAATGCAACGCGCACCTTTACGGTAGACCTCAATGCTTCCTTCTTAGGAACCTATTATCTTCCGGGTACTCAAGTAGAGGCGATGTACGATCGGGATTATTTTGCACGTTCAAAAGGGCAATGGGTTGAAGTAAAACAATAAGAGTCGGTTTGAAGTTCAGAAGCCTTCGCGGTAACCTCTACGCTTGGTGCAACAAGTATAAAATTGCGCTAGCAGTGCTTTTAGTTGTTTTTACCTTGTGGTTATTTGCGTTACCCAAACCTCTTTTTAATACCCCAACCGCCACCGTGGTTACCAGCGCCGAAGGTCAACTTATGGGCGCGCGTATTGCCCAAGATGGACAATGGAGATTTCCGCCGATTGATGAAGTTCCTCCTCGTTTTGAGACTTGTATTTTAAATTTTGAGGACGCCTATTTTTATAAGCACCCCGGATTTAATGCTGTTTCCATGGCTAAAGCTTTTTGGCAAAACCTAACCACTTCTAAAAGACGTGGAGGAAGCACCATAACCCAACAAGTCATACGGCTTTCCCGCAACAATCCTGACCGCACATATTTTGAAAAACTTCTTGAAACCTTTCTTGCTACACGTTTAGAGGCCGGTTACTCTAAAAAAGAAATTTTAAATTTTTACGCTTCCCAAGCTCCTTTTGGTGGTAATGTCGTGGGCCTGCAAAGTGCCAGTTGGCGGTATTTTGGCATTGAGCCTAGCGAGCTCAGCTGGGGCCAGGCAGCGGCACTCGCGGTGCTTCCCAATGCTCCGGCGCTTGTATTTCCGGGGAAAAACGAATTGATTTTTGAAGCTAAGCGAAACCGCCTCTTAAAAAAACTAAATAAAGAAGGCATTATTGATGCAACCACTTACGAGTTGGCTATTGCAGAAAGTCTTCCCGGAAAACCTTTAGAGCTTCCGGATATCGCCTCGCATTTCACCGAAAGACTGGCCCGGGAACATCAAGGCGAGCGCATCAACAGCACGTTGCAATTCAATCTTCAAAAACGCGTGAATCAAATCACCGAAGAAGCCCATTATAGACTGAATCAAAATCAAATACACAATTTAGCTGTTCTGATTCTTGACGTAAATACCAGAGAGGTGTTGAGTTATGTAGGCAACGCTCCTACCACTAAAGAACACGCAAACTATGTAGATATCATCAGCAGCAACCGCAGCACCGGCAGTACATTAAAGCCTTTTTTATATGCGGCTTTAATGGGTGAAGGCCAATTGTTACCTCATAGCTTGGTCGCTGATGTACCCACGAGTATCAACGGGTACAATCCGCAAAATTTTGATCAGAGTTATCAAGGTGCTGTGCCTGCCTCTCAAGCTTTAGCGCGCTCCCTCAATGTTCCCGCTGTAACGCTTCTTCAAGAATACGGACTCCAAAAATTTTACAATAAGCTGCATCAGTTGCATTTTAAAACCATCAAGCGACCGGCAGATTATTATGGATTATCCTTGATTCTTGGCGGTGCCGAAAGCAATCTTTGGGACCTTACCAACGCTTACGCCGGATTAGCAGCAACACTCAATCACTTCAATAATACTTCGAGCGAATATCCGCAGCAGGCATTTCAAGAGCCTGTGTACATTCAAGATTCAAATTATGATTATGGCGAAAAAATGCCGAATCCTGAAGTGCTTGACGCGGGAGCGATATACAAAACTTTAGAAGCTTTAAAAGAAGTGAACCGCCCTCAGGGCTCAAAAAACTGGGAGTTTTTTACCGATGCGCAACCGCTAGCCTGGAAAACCGGAACCAGCTATGGATTTAAAGATGCCTGGGCAGTAGGGGTGACTCCAAAATATGCTATTGGGGTTTGGGTAGGTAATGCAGACGGAGAAGGCAGACCGGGAATCACCGGCGTCGAAGCAGCAGCGCCCATTCTTTTTGACGTGCTCAACCTTTTGCCTAATGCTTCTTGGTTTGAAACACCTTATGACGAACTTGTAGAAGCTTCAGTTTGCACGCAAAGCGGAAATCTTGCCGGGTTGTATTGCCCAGAAACCACAACAGAATGGATTCCTAAAAATGGAACGCGCACAATGGCCTGCTCCTACCATAAGCAAGTAATTTTAAATGAAGCGCGTAGTTTACAAGTCAACGCGAACTGTTACCCCATAGGAAAACTCATTGCAGAACCCTGGTTTGATCTGCCAACCGTTTGGGAATATTATTACGCACCGCTACATCCGGAATATAAAACCCTACCTCCTTTTGCGCCGGGATGCTCCCCTGAAGAACAAGCTGTGATGGCCTTTATTTTTCCTAAAAAAGGAGAGCAAATTTTACTTCCGAAAGATTTCAGCGGCACACAAGAAGTAGTTTTCAAACTTGCACATCGTGATCCTGACATTACGGTTTATTGGTATTTAGATGGCATTTATGTGGGGTCTACAACTACATTTCATGAGCTTTCCATGGCTTTAAAGCCCGGAAAATACACGATTTCGGCAACTGACGCGCAGGGCAACACGCAGGCGCAAACGTTAGAAATAAGGCCTGCCTAGTTTTAACTTTTCTCTTAACAAAATTTTATAGTACGCTTGGTTCGGTTTTTTCCGAACCAATACTAATTTTGCTCGTTCAAATGATCAAGACATGGAGTTGGAAGCGCTGAATGAAGAAAAACAATTGTTGATAGAACGCCTAGGTGTTCATATAGAGAAAAAGGATAATATACCGCCACTTGCTGCGCGTATTGTTTCGACTTTGATCCTAACCGGAAAAAAAGGCTGCACTTTTGAAGAATTGGTCACCAATCTTCAAGCCAGTAAAAGCACGGTTTCTACCCATCTTAACAACCTTCAGCATTTAAAAACCATCACCTATTACACAGTTTGTGGAGATCGCAAGAAGTATTTCATCATGAACCCGAACAGTATGATCATTCATATGGGGGAAATGCTAGATACTTGGGAGAAAGAAAAGCATCTTCATATCGCAATAATGAATTATAAAGAGAAGATAAATCAAGTAGATCCTGAAAACATCGATTTGCATTTTGACCTCGAGTTTCATCTGGATTACCTCAACTATCTAGAGCAAGCGAGTGAATCTTTAAAACGCATACGCGAAAGACTTTTAGAAAAGAACAAACAATAAATAAATCCTCAACCATGAAAAAAAGAATATTTAATTATCTCATTCCCGCCCTACTGGGAGTTCTTGTTACTACCTCCTGTGGAGAAGACAAGTCATCTGGTGAGGGTCAGGCGCAAGCACAACAAGCGCAAAAATTACCTGTAATTAGTATCCCGCAACAAACGCTTACCGGTTACAGTTCATACCCTGCCAGTATAGAAGGTATTGTAAACAGCGGCGTGCGTGCTAAAATACAAGGTTATATTTCTAATGTACTTGTTGATGAAGGAGCAAAGGTGCGCAAAGGTCAGGCGCTCTTTAAACTAGAGACTCAATCTTTGAGCCAGGATGCCAATGCTGCACGAGCCAATGTAAATGCTGCTCAAGTAGAAGTTGACAAGCTAAAACCTCTTGTAGATAAAGGCATTATTAGTAATGTGCAATTAGAAACTGCTAAAGCTCAACTAGAGCAGGCTAAAAGTAATTATGAAAGTATCGCAGCAAACATTAGCTATGCTACGGTAAAAAGTCCGGTAGACGGTTATGTAGGAGCGATACCGTATCGCGAAGGAGCATTGGTAGGACCTACTGATACTACACCACTTACCACAGTTGCTGATATTGAGCAGGTATATGCTTTCTTCTCAATGAATGAGTCTGAGTATTTAAACTTTATTCAGAAAACTGAAGGTGCCACACTTCAGGAAAAAATTGAAAATTTCCCGGAGGTTACTCTCGTTCTTGCCAATGGTAAAGAATATGAGCAAAAAGGTAAGATTCAGACGGTTACAGCGCAAGTAGATCGTACTACCGGTACGGTTAGCTTTAGAGCTATTTTTGACAACCCTAACCAACTTATCACTAACGGTAACAGCGGGACCTTAAAAATTCCAATCGAATATAGAGATGTACCTGTAGTACCGCTAAACTCTACTTTTGAGCAACAAGGTAAAATAATTGCATACAAAGTTAGCGATGACAACAAAGCCCAGACAGCCGAAATAATTACGCGTGCTACCATTGGAAATTTATATGTGGTAGAATCTGGCGTACAAGCCGGAGACAAAATTATTGCGAAAGGGGCTAACAAAGTACGTCCCGGCACAGCACTCGAACCTCAAGAAGTTCCTTTTGACAGTATTGCCAAACCTGTGGAGAAATTATTTCAATAAAAAGAAGCTGAAATCATGTTAAAAACATTTATAGAAAGACCTGTACTTTCTACCGTAATCTCTATTATCATAGTGATTCTGGGAGTACTAGGACTTACCTCATTACCGGTAGAACAATATCCTGATATTGCTCCGCCTACCGTTCAGGTGACTGCTACCTATACCGGTGCCAGTGCCGAAACCATTCTAGAAAGTGTGATAATCCCTATTGAAGAACAAATCAACGGGGTTGAAGGAATGGACTATATTACTTCTACTGCTACCAATAATGGTACTGCTGAAATCACGGTATATTTTGATCAGGACACAGACCCAGATATTGATGCGGTAAACGTACAGAACCGTGTGGCACTTGCTAGTCCGCTTTTACCGCAAGAGGTAACACAAGCGGGTGTTGTTACTCAAAAACGCCAGACAGGATCATTGATGTTTATGTCTATGTATTCAACAAACCCTGAATACGACGCGACCTTTATCAACAACTACCTTAACATTAACGTAGTGCCTGCCTTTAAGCGTATTAATGGTGTAGGTGATGTTAACGTATTCTCGCAGCAAGATTATGCAATGCGTATTTGGTTAAAGCCAGATCGTTTGAAAGCTTATAATCTCGTACCTGCCGATGTTACTGCAGCACTTAACGAGCAAAGTTTAGAAGCAGCTGCCGGTACCTTAGGACAAAACAATGGGGAAACCTTTTCATATACCATTAAATATCCCGGGCGCTATAAAGAAGAAGGTCAATATCAAGATATTATCATTAAAGCTCTTGACAATGGCCAATTCTTAAGATTAAAAGATGTTGCAGATATTCAGCTTGATGCACAAACGTATAGTGCGAGTTCGCAGACAAAAGGATACCCAAGTGTAAGTTTTGCGATCTATCAAACTAAGGGTTCTAATGCTCAGGAAATTATTGAAACCGTAATGGGCGAATTAGAAACCATTGAGGCCAACCTTCCGGAAGGGCTTGAGGTTTTTATTCCGTATAACACCAATGAATTCTTAGAAGCTTCTGTTGAAAAAGTGGCACATACCTTAATCGAGGCCTTTATTCTGGTATTTATTGTGGTATTTATCTTCTTACAAGATTTTAGATCTACCTTAATTCCTGCAATTGCGGTACCAGTATCTATTGTTGGTACGTTCTTCTTCCTGAATCTCTTTGGGTACTCTATAAACCTACTTACGTTATTTGCACTGGTACTGGCTATTGGTATTGTGGTTGATGATGCGATTGTAGTTGTTGAAGCCGTTCACGCAAAGATTGACGAAGGAGCAAAAAGTGCCAAATCTGCGACGACGACTGCTATGCACGAAATTTCGGGAGCGATCATCTCGATTACGCTGGTAATGGCTGCGGTATTTATTCCGGTGACTTTTATCACAGGACCTACCGGGGTTTTCTATGAGCAGTTTGGTATTACCCTAATCGTTGCGATCATAATTTCAGCGATTAACGCATTAACGTTGAGTCCGGCTTTGTGTGCACTTTTCTTAAAAGCACATGATGAAGAGGAAGAACATAAGAAAAAAAGCTTCCTTCAGCGTTTTTATGACAAGTTCAATAAAGGTTTTGACGCCACAATTAAACGCTACGGAAGTTCGCTTCAATTTTTATACAAAAGAAAGTGGATCACTTTTGCTATGCTTATTTTAGCTGGTGTAGGGATCTATTGGTCTGCCACTACTACACGTACAGGATTTGTTCCTAATGAAGATCGTGGAGTATTGTTTATAGATCTTTCTCTTGCTCCGGGGTCGTCTCTTGACCGTACTAATGAAGCGGTAACCGACTTATACAACAAGATTAAAGATGTGCCGGGTATTGAAGGTGTAAGTACCGTTGCAGGGCGTGGTTTGATCAGTGGTCAAGGTAGCAACAACGCTTTAGGATTTATCAAACTTAATGACTTCTCAGAACGTGGAGAAGATTCGCTTTCTGTAGATGCGATTACTGCAAAACTCTTTGGAATTGCAGCAGGATATCCTGACGCCAACATAATTTTCTTTGCGCCTCCGAGTATTCCAGGTTTTAGTATTTCTTCTGGAGTTGAAGTAAATCTACTTGACCGTGCTAGTGGCTCAATCACAGATCTTGACCAGGCTAATCAAGAATTTATGGGTAACATTATGGCGCACCCTGAAGTTCAATATGCACAGTCTTCGTTCAACACCAGATACCCACAATATCAAATGGATATCAATGTACCGCTGGCAAAACAGACCGGTGTTGCGATCAGCGATATATTCTCTTCGCTACAAGGCTACATTGGTGGAATTTACGCAGCAGACTTTTCTCGCTTTGGTAAACAATACCGTGTGTACATCCAGGCGTATCCTGACTACCGCGCAGATACTGATGATTTGAACTCTATGTATATCAGAACCAGTGCCGGCGATATGACACCATTGAGCGAATATGTAAGTTTTGAACGTGTATATGGGCCACAAGCGGTTACGCGTTTCAACCTATTCAATTCAACAAAAGTGAATGTTTCGATGAACCCGGGATACAGTTCGGGAGACGGTATCTCTATTGTTGAAGCCGAAGCAGCAAAACTTGCCAATAATTATGATATCGCGTATTCAGGTCTTACACGTGAAGAAGTAAGTGCCGGAAGCCAAACTATAGTGGTATTCTTACTTTGTGTGGTTTTTGTATACTTCTTACTTTCGGCGCAGTACGAGAGTTACCTGCTGCCGTTAGCCGTGATCTTATCGCTTCCGTTAGGTATTTTTGGAGCCTTTTTCTCTACTAAAGTAATGGGTCTTGAGAACAACATCTACTTCCAGATTGCACTGATAATGCTGGTGGGGCTGCTGGCCAAAAATGCGATTCTAATCGTAGAGTTTGCCATACAGCGGCGTAAAAACGGGGAGTCTATAGTAGACTCTGCTATTGATGGTGCTAAGGCACGACTACGACCTATTCTAATGACTTCTTTTGCCTTTATTCTAGGTTTAATGCCTTTAGTACTCGCTACTGGTGTTGGTGCCGAAGGTAACCGTTCTATTGGTACCGGTGCGGTAGGTGGTCTTTTGATAGGAACCCTGCTTGGTGTTTTTGTCATCCCTATCTTATACATCATGTTCCAGTGGCTACAAGAAAAGATCTCAGGAACTCCAACTCAAACCGAAGAAACTCATTAATATGAAAAAGCAATTAATATATAGATTATTGTTAATCGCTTCTGTTCCTATGCTGCTGGCCTCTTGCTTTGCAGCTAAGGAATATGAGCGTCCTCAAGAATTGATCGATGAAACCTACTACCGCACCGATGCTATTAAGCAAGACAGCACAAATATGGCGGTGGTTTCCTGGAAAGAGTTATTTTCTGATCCTACCTTACAGTCTTATATCGAGACTGGTCTTGAGAACAATATAGACATCAGAGTTGCGGTACAACAGATTCTTGCCGCAGAGGCTTATTTTAAACAAGGTAAGGCAGGATATTTCCCAACACTTGATGCTACCGCACAATTGACGCACCAAGAGCTTTCTTCTAATAGTCAGTTTGGTGGTTTGTTCTCTTCTCTTGATCAGTATGAATTAAGCGGAAGCCTTTCTTGGGAAGCCGATATCTGGGGAAAAATCAGAAGTAATAAGCGCGCATACGGAGCGCAGTATTTGCAAACTGTAGAAGCGCACAAGGCTGTAAAAACCCAGTTGGTGGCGATGATCGCTTCCTCATATTATCAGCTTTTGGCTTTAGATGAGCAATTGCGCGTTACCGAAGAAACCATTGAAACGCGCAGCAGCAGTCTTGAAACTACTAAAGCCTTAAAAGAGGCTGGTAATGTAACCGAAGTAGGTGTTAAACAAACCGAAGCGCAACTCTATACTGCTCAAGCTTTACGAATTGATTTATTGAATCAGATACGCTTGCTAGAGAACAGTTTTTCTATTCTTTTAGCACAGCAACCGGGCGCTATCACTCGCGGAAGTTTACGTGAGCAGCGCATAGAAACTCCCTTAAAAACCGGAGTTCCTTCTCAGTTGTTAAGCAATAGACCTGACGTGCGCGCTTCAGAATTTGCACTTATCAACGCTTTTGAACTTACTAATGTAGCGCGTAGCAGCTTTTACCCCTCGCTTACCTTGAGTGCGACCGGCGGTTTGCAAGCGCTACAGTTAGATCAATTGTTTGATACAAATTCGCTTTTTGCTACACTTATTGGCGGACTAACGCAGCCTATTTTTAACCGAAGAGCTATTAAAACGCAATATGAAGTGGCTCAAGCACAACAGGAGCAAGCACGCCTTCAATTTAAGCAAGCCTTGCTCACTGCTTCTCAGGAAGTTTCTGACGCGTTATACACCTATCAGGCTTCAACTGAAAAATTAGAAGTAAAGCGCAACGAGTTTGAATCTTACAATACGGCTACCGAATATTCTGAAGAGCTGTTAAACAATGGTCTTGCTAATTATTTAGAGGTGTTAACCGCGCGAGAAAACGCGCTCAACTCAAGTCTTGACCTAATAGATACACGATTAACGCAACTACAATCTGTAGTTGATCTTTATGAAGCCTTAGGCGGAGGCTGGCAATAAATCTAAAATCGCCTTTCATTCCTGAATTGTAAAAAATCCGAAGTGCCTCATAGTACTTCGGATTTTTTTATGGGTGTCACACAAGTAGATTATTACCGTAACGGAAAGCCTTTTGCTGCCCACCACGGATGAATTTCAATCTGCAACCTTCCGGCTTGCACCATAGGATCAAGGTTCGCCAGACTATCTGCCATCTGTTGTGTTGGAGTATTATAAATTGTAATTCCGCGGATTTCTCCATCGTCACCAAAAGGCCCCGAAATATCCGCGTAGCCCAACTCATACATTCTGCCTAAGTGTTCTAAATGTAGGTTCTGAAGACTGTCTGCAACATCTTTTGGCTGATCCCGATTAGGACCACTTTTTAAAAATGCGATAAAATACTGCTGCATAATCACAGTATCTCTAGTCTTCTCATCAACATAATTCATCGTCAGATACCCCGCTTCTTTAAGTTCTGCTTGTAGTTCATAAACCGTTTTGCTATTTTCTTTCTTCAACACAGGAACCTCTTTTTCGGCTTCCTTTTCCTTACACGCCCATAACAGAAGGCTCAAAAGTCCTATTTTAACCATAATTTTTACTTCCATAATACAAACGGATTTTTACTGAGTTGCGAGTTGTAATAACGTGGATCTCCTGTTACCTCTTCCCCTAACCAGTCTGGTTTATTAAAATCTTCGGTAGCTGACTGCAGTTCAATCTCCGCCAGATACAAGCCTTGGTTTTCTTCAAAAAACTCGTCTACCTCAAAGGTGTGCTGCCTCGCTTTCACGAGAAATCTCACTTTAGAAATAACTCCCGGTTCGCATAATTTGAGCAGGGCTTCGGCCTCTTCCCTACTTATCTCCTTTTCCCACTCAAATCGCGTGGTTCCTGTGTCATCTGATTTCCCTTTAATAGTTAAAAAACCCGAGTCGTCTTTAATACGCACGCGCACGGCACGCTCAGGATTACTGTTGAGATAACCTTGTTTTATCACGTGCTCACGGAATGCTTCCGCCTTAAAAGCATCAGTTTTGACTAAAAATTTTCGTTCGATTTCAAGCATTATCAGCTATTTTTTGAATTTCATCTGAAGTGATTCGGGCGTTTTCATAGGAATTGAAACTTAAATAGAGCATCGTTTTCACTAAAGCTTCCGGTTTGATACTTCTAAATTTTTTCAGCGGGCCAATCAAAAACGGATTGAGTACCTTAAAGACCATAATTCCTATTTTTTCTGAGGTTCGTTTTTCCTCTCGCTCTGCAGCTAGCAATGCCGGTTCTAACAAATACGTGTTATTTGGTTTTTCGGCTAAAACATCACGCTCCATCTCACCTTTTGTTTTGTTATAAAACACCCTACTTTCAGGATCTGCCCCCAAGGCCGAAATCACAACCAAGCGCTCGATACCATTGGCTACGCAAAGTTTTGCCGCCGCCAGCGGAATTCCGTAGTCGATCTTTTTGTAGGTTTCTTTATCGCTGGTTTTAGATTGCGTAGTGCCTACACAGCAAAAAACCACATCTGCCTTAAACCTATCTTGATGTTTGTCTAACTCAAACATATCAACAATATGCTCTTCTAATTTAGGGTGCTGCAAACCCGATTTACGGCGATGAAAACTGATTACCTTTTCAAAACGATCATCATCAAAAAGATGTCTCGCAAGTAGCGTACCTGTAACGCCGGTAATACCGAGAATGAGTGCTGTTTTTTTCAAAGTCTGTATCTAAATATGAGTATACAAGGTACAATTTGATTTTATAATCGCACAAGTATCAAATGGTCGCGCAGTTTGGCTGAAGTTTTGTAGTTAAATTTGCAGAATTGATGGAAGAACCTCCTAAAAGTAGAAAGATCATACACGTTGATATGGACGCGTTTTACGCTTCTGTAGAGCAATTGGACAACCCCGATTTGCGCGGAAAGCCTGTTGCTGTTGGCGGCGGCTCTGAACGCGGAGTAGTAAGTGCTGCAAGCTATGAGGCGCGTATATTTGGTGTTCGTAGTGCGATGGCCGGTGCGCTGGCTCGTAAACTTTGCCCTGATCTTATTTTTGTAAAAACGCGTTTTGATCGCTATCGTGAGATCAGCGGACAAATTCGAGAGGTGTTTCACGAATATACAGACCTTGTAGAACCGCTTTCCCTCGATGAGGCTTATCTGGATGTCACCGAGAACAAAAAGGGAAATCCCAGCGCCACGTTGATCGCAAAAGAAATCCGTGCTAAAATCAAAGAGAAGACCGGACTCAATGCTTCCGCAGGAATTTCTATCAACAAATTTATTGCTAAAGTTGCCAGTGATGTAAACAAACCCAACGGACAAAAAACGGTCAATCCAGAAGAAGTGCTTCCGTTTTTAGAGGCTTTAGACATCAGAAAGTTTTATGGTGTAGGTAAGGTTACCGCCGAAAAAATGTATCAACTGGGTATTTTTACAGGAAATGACCTAAAAAGCAAAAGTCTAGAATTTTTACAGGAGAAATTCGGTAAGAGTGGAAACCACTATTACAATGTGGTGCGTGGTATTCACCTGAGCGAAGTGAAACCGCATCGCATTAGAAAATCTTTAGGTGCAGAGCGTACCTTTAGCGAGAATATTTCTTCGGAAATTTTTATGCTTGAACGCCTGGAGAATATCGCTGAAGAAATAGAACGCCGACTCAAAAAATCTAATGTTGCCGGCAAAACAGTGACGCTCAAAATAAAATACAGCGATTTTACGCTGAAAACCCGAAGCAAAACACTTCAATATTACATCAGGTCTAAAGAAGTGATCTACGAGACCGCAAAAGAACTTCTGTATCAGGAAAAGATGGAAAACAGCGTGCGCTTATTAGGTATAACGCTAGCCAATTTAAATACCGAAGATAAACGCGAGAAACCCGCTGAAAAAAAGGAAATCGCAGTACAACTCAAGTTTGAATTTTAGCCAGCGGCACCAATAAAAAAGCTCTTTCCGATCAGGAAAGAGCTTTGAATTTTTAAGAGATTAGGAGTAATTAATTTCCTTGAATCTCACGTACTCTAAGCGTGTTTACCATACCTTTTTCGCTGATAGGCATCGCCGCAAGGCTAATGACCATATCACCTACGTTGAGGTAACCGCTGTCGCGAGCGATACGGTTTACATCACGCACAGTTTCGTCGGTTGAAACAAACTTATCGTAATAAAATGCTTTAACACCCCAAAGTAAATTAAGCTGACTTAAAATATTTCGGTTTGAGGTAAAGACTAAAATATGCGCATTAGGCCTCCACGCTGAAATTTGAAATGCAGTATAACCACTGTTAGTAAGTGTGGTAATGGCTTTAGCATCAATATCATTTGCCATAAGCGCCGCGTGATAACAAATAGATTTTGTGATGTAGCGCTTGGTACGAATGTGAGGTGGATTCTGAGGTACTTTGATCAATGGTGAATCTTCAACCTTAGCTAAGATAGAAGCCATACGCTCAATAACCTGAACAGGATATTTACCTACAGAGGTTTCTCCACTCAACATTACCGCATCTGCACCGTCCATAACAGAGTTTGCAACGTCATTCACCTCAGCACGCGTAGGCGTAAGGCTGTCGATCATTGTTTCCATCATTTGTGTTGCGATGATTACCGGAATACGTGCTTTTTTAGCAGCAAGTACCAATTGCTTTTGAATAAGCGGAACTTCCTCAGCAGGAACTTCCACACCAAGATCACCACGCGCAACCATAAGACCATCACTATAAGCTACGATCTTATCTATATTTTTTACTGCCTCTGGCTTTTCGATCTTAGAAATGATAGGGATTTTATGCTCAGAGTGTTCTTTAATTAAATCCTGAAGCTGAATTAGATCACCTTCGTGACGCACAAAAGAAAGGGCGATCCAGTCAACCTTTTGATTGATCGCAAAAATGGCATCTTCGACATCTTTTTCTGTAAGTGCAGGAAGCGAAATATTAGTATTAGGAAGGTTTACCCCTTTTCTTGACTTTAAAGGTCCGCCTTGAATTACGACAGTCTCAACTTCGTTTTCATTATCTGTCTTTAAAACCTCAAAGATCAATTTACCGTCGTCCAGAAGTATGCGCTCTCCCTTATTTACATCGCGAGGAAAGTGCTGATAGTTCATATAAACACGCTCCTTAGTGCCCTCAAATTCTTCTTTTGTTGAAAAGATAATTTTGTCTCCCGGGTTAACTACAACTTCATCTTTCATAATCCCAACTCGCAATTTGGGACCTTGTAAATCTGCTAATATTGCTGTGTTATAACCAAACTCTTCGCTAAGGCTGCGTATCATATCTATACGCTCTTTTACCGCATCATAGTCGGCGTGAGAAAAGTTAATTCTAAAAACATCTACACCTGCTTTGATCATATTGTGAAGGACTTCCTTCTTACTGGTAGCAGGACCTAGTGTAGCAACAATTTTAGTTTTCTTTGTGTTTGACATTATTCAAAAATTAAATTTTGTTTAGATTTTAACGCGCTTACCTCAACCTCGTAAGCGGTAATTATTTGTGGTATTTGATTCAAGTGAGCAAGCAATTTTAATCTGGGAGACTTGCCGTTGTCACTCTCTATTTTTAAAAGATAATCTGCATTTTTAACTTCTGGAATCAAGTTAACTGTTTTGTAGTGCTCTGACTCAGAATCTGCAAACAAATCGCTGGTTACCAAGCGTTGTGCTTGTTTTAATTTATATTTATTAGCTATCAAAGTAAAGGTTTGATAGTTTTTTTGATCATCATATTTAAACGAGGCAAAGCTATATTTTAGTTTTTTGATGTAAAAGTCAACGTCTTTTGAACTTTTTAAGCGTAAGCCCGCATATTTATTAGCCATAAAAGCAAGCCTATAATCTTCTAAAGAACAGTGTATTGCTATTAAGCTAAAGTCAAAATCAAACGCATCATCTAGCAAAAGTTTGAGGGCAGCCATACTCTTAAATAAGCGTTAAATATAATCAAACTATAAGAGATATAATAGGCTTAGGCTTTATCTAAATGTAAAAATGACTAGTAGTAGCCTGCCATTTTAGTTAAAGCGATGCACATCTATTTTATTTTGAAACACATAGTAGGCGCGCTTTGCCGCTTTTTCTTCAGCTTTCTTTTTTGAAGTTGCTCTGGCTTTCGCCACTTGCTTCTCATCTATTGACAACCGCACCGAAAAATGACGTACTACATCCTGACCAGTGTCTTCATACGTATCAAAATCAAAACTGTGCTTTTCTTTCTGACACCATTCAATAAGTAAGCTTTTATAACTTATAACACGGCCTTCTAACTTTTCAATATCAACATAAGGGTCTATCACTCGTTTATTGATAAACTTTTTAGCATAATTATAGCCTTTATCTTGATATATAGCTCCGACGAGCGCTTCAAAAAGATTCCCGTGAATGTTGGCTCCAAAATTCTCTTTAGGAATAGCCGATTTCACCAAGCCTAATAGTCCGAGATCCCGACCTAATTCATTAAGATGCTCTCTACTTACTACTTTAGAGCGCATTTTTGTCAAATAGCCTTCATCGCCTTTGCCCACTTCATCAAATAAATAGGCGGCAATCACAGCACCCAGCATCGCATCGCCTAAAAATTCTAACCGCTCATAATTAAAGGCATTGCCTTTATCATCTTGAAGCGCCATAGACCTATGGGTAAATGCTTCTTCATAATGCCTTAGCGTATTTGGTTTAAAACCTATGATTTTTTTGACGGTAACAAAAAAATTCCCGCCCTTTTCAGGACGGGAAGTAAATATGTTGCGAATTACACTCATCTGAGATTATTCGCTATACTTTTTAAATAAGACACAAGCGTTGTGACCTCCAAATCCAAAAGTATTGCTCATCGCCACATTAACCTCGCGCTTTTGTGCTTTATTAAGCGTAAGGTTTAAAGAACTATCAATGTTCTCATCAACAGTCGTATGATTGATGGTTGGTGGTACAAGACCATGCTCCATCGCAAGGATTGAAGCAATCGCTTCAATAGCTCCTGCTGCACCTAAAAGATGTCCCGTCATTGACTTTGTTGAATTGATATTGATGTCCTTAGCGTGCTCTCCAAATACTTTGGTAATCGCTTTAAGCTCGGCCACATCTCCCAGTGGAGTTGACGTACCGTGAGTGTTTATGGCATCTACCTCTTCCGGTTTGATGTTTGCGTCACGTAAGCAATTAAGCATTACGCGCTCTACACCTATTCCGTCAGGGTGCGGTGCGGTCATGTGATGTGCATCACTAGACATTCCGCCTCCTACGACCTCGGCATAAATTTTGGCGCCACGTGCTTTTGCGTGCTCATATTCTTCAAGAATAAGCGCACCGGCACCTTCACCTAAAACAAAACCGTCTCGTGTAGCGTCAAAGGGTCTTGAAGCGGTTGCGGGATCTTCATTACGGGTCGAAAGGGCATGCATTGCATTAAAACCACCCATACCCGCTTTTGTTACCGCTGCTTCACTACCTCCTGTTACAATGATATCACAATGCCCTAAACGTATGTAGTTTAGTGCATCTATCAATGCATTGGCAGATGACGCACATGCAGAAACCGTGGTATAATTTGGCCCCATAAATCCATGTTTGATCGAGATGTTACCCGGGGCAATATCTGCGATCATTTTTGGAATAAAGAAGGGATTAAATCTAGGAGTACCATCACCTTCGGCAAAGTTTATTACTTCGTCCTGAAAAGTCTCTAGGCCGCCGATACCGGCTCCCCAAATCACACCAACTCTAAATTTATCTACGACATCAAGATCTATTCCTGCATCCTTAATCGCTTGATCAGAAGACACTAATGCATATTGTGCAAAACGGTCTAACTTTCGAGCTTCTTTTCGGTCAAAATAGTCCTGAGCGTTAAAATTTTTGAGCTCACAAGCGAATTTGGTTTTAAACTTTTCTGTGTCAAAATAAGTAATAGGAGCACAGCCGCTTTTACCTGTACTCAACCCTTCCCAATATTCTTCAATATTGTTCCCGATTGGCGTAAGCGCACCAAGACCTGTTACTACAACTCGCTTTAACTCCATATGGTAATTTGCTTTCTTCTTACTTTGCTTCTTCTATGTAGGAAATAGCTTGACCTACAGTCGCGATATTTTCTGCCTGGTCGTCTGGAATCTGAATATCAAATTCTTTTTCAAACTCCATAATAAGCTCAACTGTATCTAACGAGTCTGCTCCTAGGTCGTTTGTGAAGCTAGCTTCTGCAACAACCTCGTTCTCATCAACGCCAAGTTTATCTACGATGATGGCTTTTACTCTTGATGCAATGTCTGACATAATATTTAATTTTAAATTTTAATTAGGAGGCAAAAATAGCAAACTTTACCGTTTTACCACATTACCTATCTAAAATGTGTCGTTAATTTAAACATTTCCTCCTGAACATAAAACGCAAACTGCACTTTTAAAACAATAATAATGCGTTGTTTTGTAGTCTCGCAACACCTATAATATATGAAACGAATCATAATTTTTGCTTCTGGAAGCGGCTCTAACGCACAACGAATAACAGAGTTTTTTCAAGACCGAAAAGATGCGCAAGTTGTTCAGATTTTAAGTAATAAAAGCACTGCAAAAGTTCTTGAACGGGCAAATAATCTTAAAATTAGTGCCTTCAGTTTTAACCGAAGCGCCTTTTATGAGACAGATCAAGTTTTAAATCTTATTAAAGCTACACAGCCCGATCTGATCGTATTGGCCGGGTTTTTATGGTTGTTCCCTAAAAATATTATCGCAGCCTACCCCGGCAAGATCATAAATATTCATCCGGCACTGCTGCCTGCTTATGGCGGAAAAGGCATGTATGGGGCGAACGTACATCAAGCTGTGGTAGCGGCCGGCGAAAAAGAATCTGGCATCACTATTCATGAAGTGACTGCTGAGTATGATAAAGGAGCGGTCATCTTTCAGGCTAAAACTCAATTAGAGCCTGAGGAGACCGCAGCTAGTCTGGCAGCAAAAATTCACGAACTGGAATACGAGCACTTTCCGCGTGTGATCGCAGAGATTCTAGAAAACCAATAACTGCATAGCGTTGAAGGGATTTCCGCCTTCGCGGAAATGAAAGAGATTAATTATTTATGGCGAAGAAAGAGAAATTTTATGTGGTCTGGCAAGGCAAAAAGCCCGGCATTTACACCTCTTGGAAAGACTGCAAAGCAATGATTGATGGGTTTGCAGGGGCACAATACAAATCTTTCCCAACCTTTCCTGAAGCTAAAGCTGCTTATAATAAAGACTACAAAGACGTAAAAGGTTCTGCTAAAAAGAAAAAAACGCTCACTGCCGAAGAAAAAGCTAAATATGGCGAACCTAATTTATATTCGATTGCTGTTGATGCAGCAAGCTCCGGCAATCCCGGCATAATGGAATATCGTGGTGTAGACACCCAAACCGGCAAGCAACTCTTTCATCAAGGTCCGTTTAAACAAGGCACTAACAATATAGGAGAGTTTCTTGCGCTCGTACACGGTCTTGCGCTACTCAAACAAAAAAACAGCGACCGCATTATTTATTCAGATTCGCGTATTGCCATTGGCTGGGTAAAAAAGAAAAAATGCAATACCAAACTCTCAGAAAATTCAAAGAATAAAGATGTGTACGATCTGGTACGTCGTGCCGAAAACTGGCTTCAAAACAACACTTATAAGACGGTAATTGTCAAATGGGAAACGAAAGCCTGGGGCGAAATTCCGGCTGATTTTGGCAGAAAATAAAAAACCTAAGACCCTATTCGTAATAGCATCAACATATTACGCGTTCTACTTTTAAGGCAAAAGCGCACCGTAAGTTTAGAAACACTCTAACGACCATAGTTTAAAATTGCATTATCAAAACTGTATATTTGCATAAAATTTTTGGATGCATAAACTGGTAATTGTAGGCACGTGTGCCTTTGATGAAATTGAATCTCCGTTTGGAAAAACCGGAAAAATTCTTGGTGGAGCCGGAACCTTCATCGGTCTAGCCGCCTCTAATTTTGAGGTTGACCAAGCGATCGTTTCTGTTGTAGGATCAGATTTTCCTCAGGAATATATTGACCTGCTTAAAAATAGAGGTATCAATATGGAAGGACTTGAAGTTGTAAAAGACGGCAAAACCTTCTTCTGGAAAGGCCGCTACCACAACGATCTGAATTCTAGAGATACGCTTATTACAGAGCTAAATACTTTGGCCGACTTTAATCCGGTAGTTCCTGAAGCTTATAAAAATGCTGAAATTGTTATGCTGGGTAACTTACACCCGCTCGTTCAGCTTTCTGTATTAGATCAAATGAACAAAAAACCTAAGCTTGCCATTTTAGACACTATGAACTTCTGGATGGATAGCGCTCTTGAAGATCTTAAAAAAGTGATTGCTCGTGTAGATGTGATCACAATAAATGATGAAGAAGCGCGCCAGCTAAGTGGAGAGTATTCTTTAGTGACTGCAGCACAAAAAATCTCAGCAATGGGACCTCGCTTTGTGGTTATAAAAAAGGGAGAACACGGCGCATTGCTTTTTGAAAAGGATAAAATTTTCTTTGCTCCGGCTTTGCCGCTTGAAGAAGTTTTTGACCCTACAGGCGCGGGCGACACCTTTGCCGGCGGTTTTGCCGGTTATTTAACCAGTACCGGAGACCTTTCTTTTGAAAATATGAAAAGAGCAATCATACACGGTTCTAACCTCGCATCGTTTTGCGTAGAGAAATTTGGAACCGAGCGTATGCAAAATTTAAAACCCGAAGAAATCGAAAAGCGTTTGCTGAAATTTAAAGCCTTAACGCAATTTAATTTAGACCT
Organism: Leeuwenhoekiella palythoae; assembly: GCF_900130045.1. Taxonomy (GTDB): domain Bacteria; phylum Bacteroidota; class Bacteroidia; order Flavobacteriales; family Flavobacteriaceae; genus Leeuwenhoekiella; species Leeuwenhoekiella palythoae. Next base: position 336,195 of record NZ_FQXT01000002.1, on the reverse strand, counting down.
ATAAAACAACGCGCGCCCTCTTCTTAACCAGAAGGGGGCGCAAACATTTAAACAAGCTATGAGTGACGCAATAAAGCACGAATGCGGAATTTCAGTAATACGTCTTTTAAAACCCCTAGAGTATTATAAAGAAAAATATGGCACTGCATTTTATGGTGTAAATAAAATGTACCTAATGATGGAAAAACAGCACAACCGTGGTCAGGATGGTGCAGGTTTTGCCAGCATTAAACTAGATATGGAACCCGGAGAGCGCTATATAAGTAGACAGCGCTCTATCGCGCAACAGCCTATTCAAGATATTTTTGCGCAAATAAATTCGAGAATCAATCAGGTTTTGTTAGAAAACCCCGAGTATGCAGACGATGTTGCTTTGCAAAAAAGACACGTTCCATATGTGGGCGAACTGCTTTTAGGTCACGTGCGCTATGGTACTTTTGGTAAAAATAGTGTGGAGAGTGTTCACCCATTTTTACGTCAAAACAACTGGATGCATCGTAACCTTATCGTTGCCGGTAACTTCAATATGACTAATGTTTTTAAGCTTTTCAATAAGCTTGTAGAGCTCGGTCAGCACCCTAAAGAGAAAGCAGATACCATCACCGTGATGGAAAAGATAGGCCATTTTCTCGATGACGCGGTAGCTAAGATTTATAAGAAATTAAAAAAAGAAGGTTTCTCTAAATTTGAAGCTTCTCCTCAAATTGCAGAACGTCTTAACATTGCAAAAATCCTGAAGAAAGCTTCAAAAGAATGGGATGGTGGTTATGCGATGGCAGGTCTTTTAGGTCATGGCGATGCCTTTGTATTGAGAGATCCTTCAGGGATTCGCCCGGCGTATTATTATAAAGACGACGAGGTTGTTGTAGTTGCCAGTGAGCGCCCGGTGATTCAGACTGTTTTTAATGCGAAATTTGAAGATGTAAAGGAGCTTGATCCCGGTCACGCAATGATCATTAAAAAGAGTGGGAAAACTTCTATTGAAAAGATTCAGGAGCCGCACGAGCGTAAAGCTTGCTCTTTTGAACGCATCTATTTTTCGAGAGGTAGCGATGCCGAAATTTACCAAGAACGAAAAGAATTAGGTAGATTATTGATGCCTGAAGTGCTTAAGCATATTGATCACGACACGCAGAACAGTGTGTTTAGTTATATTCCTAATACTGCCGAAACTTCATTCTACGGAATGGTCGAAGCAGCTCAAGCCGAATTAGATAAGCAGAAAGCAGCAGAAATTTTAGAGCGCAGAAACGAATTAGACAAGCAAGGGCTTGAAGCGATTCTGTCTAAAAAATTGCGTACCGAAAAAATCGCAATAAAAGACGTAAAACTACGCACCTTTATAACAGAAGACAGCAGTAGAGACGATCTTGTAGCACACGTATATGACGTGACTTATGGTGTGGTTAAAGAGTCTGACAATCTTGTAATTATTGACGACAGTATCGTACGCGGAACTACACTTAAAAAGAGTATTATAAAAATGCTTTCTCGTCTAAATCCTAAGAAGATTGTAGTGGTTTCTTCTGCGCCGCAAATTCGTTATCCTGATTGCTACGGAATTGATATGGCTAAACTTCAAGACTTCATTGCCTTTAGAGCTGCTATTGATTTGCTCAAAGAAAATGGTAAAGAAGAGATCATCAATCAGGTTTATGAGAAATGTGTAAGTCAGGTTGATTTTGAAGATGTAGATGTAATTAACTATGTCAAAGAAATTTATGAACCCTTTACAGATGAAGAAATTTCTAATAAAATTGCTGAGCTTTTAAAAGATGAAACCATCGCTCCAGAGGTTAGCGTGATTTATCAAAAAGTAAGCGATTTGCATAAGGCGTGTCCTAAGAATTTGGGTGACTGGTACTTTACAGGAGATTACCCTACCGTAGGAGGAAATCGTGTGGTAAACCGTGCTTTTATCAATTATGTAGAAGGAAATTTAAAGAGAGCGTATTAAACAGGCGCTTTAACTAATAATTCAGCACTTTATCTAAAAGATTTGGTTGCACCCCGCAACATATAATATTTTAGTGACTGCCATAACATAAGTAGGTTAAGTTCATGGTAGATTTGGTGCAAATAAAAAAGGTGGATTTTTTCCACCTTTTTTATTTGCACCAAATCGGGGTGGCGAGCATCAATCTAAATAATAGAATACCTAAACTAGCGGAAAACAATTCTTACTCTAGTAGTACTAAACCTACGCTGCGAGCCGTTTTTACTCCTTGCGATTTTCCACCTTTTTAGGGTGGCGAGCTATCATCTGAATAAAAGAATTCCTAAACAAACTGAAAACAATTCTTGCTCCTGCAATGTCAAATCTGCGCTGCGAATCGTTTACACTCCTTGAGTTTTTCCACCTTTTTTTGGCACCATCAAAGGGTTTAATACTCTGTCCCGTTAACTATCGGGATGCCTCAAAATTGAAAATTTATTTAAAAAATAAACAGGAATATATCTTGATGGTACCAATAAAAAAAGCCCGGATCAACCGGGCTTTTCATCAGAAACTTAGTACTTCTTATTTATTTTGTGCGTATCTGCTAGAAACTTCTTTCCAGTTGATTACGTTAAAAAACGCATCAATATATGCAGGACGCTGGTTTTGATACTTTAAGTAGTATGCGTGTTCCCAAACATCAATACCTAAAATTGGAGTACCTCCGCAACCTACTTCAGGCATTAGCGGATTGTCTTGATTAGGAGTTGAGCAAACCTCTACTTTTCCACCTTCGTGAACACAAAGCCAAGCCCATCCTGAACCAAATTGAGTACCTGCTGCACTACTGAATTTATCTTTGAACGCTTCAAAAGAACCAAAAGCAGCATCAATAGCTTCTGCTAATTCTCCTGTAGGCTCTCCCCCTCCGTCTGGAGACATTACTTCCCAAAACAGGCTGTGGTTATAAAAACCACCTCCGTTATTGCGCACTGCGCTGTTGGTCATATCAAGATTTATTAGGATATTCTCTATAGTTTTTCCTTCTAAATCAGTTCCTTCGATTGCTGCATTTAATTTGCTTGTATATCCAGCATGATGCTTGTCATGATGAATTTCCATAGTTTTTGAATCAATATGCGGCTCTAAAGCATCTTTCGCATATTTTAATTCTGGAAGTTGAAAAGACATATTTTAATATTTTTTCGTTAATAGAATAGTTGATAATCAAAGATAAGACTTCATACGCCTTATCTAAAGCTTAGCGTGTTATAATAGTCTTAAGGTTTTGTACTATTCTAATTTTATTTTGTGTAATTCTTTTCTCTACAAACAAAATTTTCTCAGACAGAAAATATTAACTTGACCTAATGCAAGATCATCATTCCATCTCTGTTTATAACGCCTCTGCCGGCGCAGGTAAAACTTTTGCGCTCGTCAAAAATTACCTCACCATTCTTTTTAGCAGTAAAAACGACTTTAAATACAGACGCATTCTGGCAATTACCTTCACCAATAAAGCGGTGGCCGAAATGAAGCTTCGAATTATTGAAAATCTAGAAGCTTTTGCTCAAAGTGATGAGCAAATTGAAGAAGATGCGATGTTTAACGCCATTGTTGAAGCCACCGGTCTTGCTCCGGGGGAAATTCAGCTTAAAGCAAAACGTATTCTAAAACATATTGTTCAAGATTACGCTTCTTTTGACGTGGTGACTATTGATAATTTCACGCACCGCATCATTCGCACGTTTGCATACGATTTGAAAATTCCACAGAATTTTGAAGTCGAATTGAACACTCAGGACATCTTAGAACAAGCTGTAGATAACCTTATTGATAAAGCCGGTAGGGATCAGTTGATCACCAATGTACTTCTGGACTTTGCCTTTGAGAAAATAGATAATGACAAAAGCTGGGACATCTCAAGAGATTTTTATGAGATCAGTAAACTTTTGCTCAGCGAAAACGACCGTGAGTATCTAAAGAAAATTCAGTCGAGGTCCCTGGAAGATTTTGCTGCTTTAAAGAAGCATTTCAACACATCCCGAAATGAGAAATCAAAAGTAATCGTTGATAAAGCACAGCGCTTGCTGCAGTTTATTGCTGAAAACCAATTGGAACACGCTCATTTCACAAGAAAATATTTACCCAACGCCCTCAGCAAAATAGCTGAAGCTGATTTTAACGTGAATTTTGATACGAAATGGGTGCAAAACTTAGGGCAAGAACCTTTATATACAAAAACCCAAAAGGAAGGCATCAAAGCTATTTTAGACCAAATTGCACCAGAAATCACCTTACAGTTTAATGCAATAAAGGCGTTGATCCTTCAGCTGAAATTAGAAGACGAACTTTACAAAAAAATCACGCCGCTATCTGTACTGCAAAGTATTCAGCAAGAAGTGGAAAAGATCAAATCTGAAAATAATTTGGTTTTGATCTCAGATTTCAACGAACTCATACATAAAAATATAGCGAATCAACCCACACCTTTTATTTACGAGCGCTTAGGAGAACGTTATGAAAATTATTTTATAGATGAATTTCAGGACACTTCGGTTTTACAATGGTCTAACATAGTGCCTCTGATAGACAATGCCGTTAGTACCGCTCAAACCGAAACACTTGCTAATAGCCTGATGATCGTTGGCGATCCTAAACAAGCTATTTATCGCTGGCGCGGTGGTGAAGCTGAGCAATTTATAAGTCTCTCAAAAAATGAGAATAATCCCTTTCAGAATCAAGATAAAAAAACCATTACCCTTCCCCATAATTACCGCAGTTATGATCAGGTGATCGATTTTAATAATTCGTTTTTTACTCAAGTGGCAAACAACTTTGCCTATCCGGAATATAAAGAGCTCTATCTATCGGGTAATTCCCAAAAACATAATCATCGCAAAGGAGGTTATGTGTCAATAAATTTCATTGAAGCTGACAAGGCTGAAGAAGCAAAACCTTTATATCTGGACGAGGTAGTGAAAACCGTAAACAGTTGTGTTGAAAACGGATTTCAATTACACGAACTGTGCATATTAGTTCGTCGCAACGCAGAAGGTATTGAAATCGCACAGCGCTTACAAGAAGAAACTATCCCGGTGATCTCCAGTGAAAGCTTATTGCTGAAGCAATCACCACAAGTTCAATTTATTGTTGATGTTTTACACTATACCGTAGAGCCGAATTCAAGGGCCATTAGCATTAAAATATTGACCTATTTGGCCGAAAACTATTTTGATCTTGCAGATAGCCACACGTTTTATAAAAACCATTTAGAATCAAACGGCCCAACTCTATTTAATCAAATTTTTCCTGATACTTCGCGGTTTGATTTTGAACAATGTGCGTTGCTTCCTATTTATGAATCTGCAGAGTATATCATCAGAGCCTTTGATCTTCATCAAAAAGGCGGAGCCTATCTTCAGTTTTTCTTAGATGCTGTATATGATTTTTCTCAAAAGCATTCGGGCGGAATTCCAGAATTCATCACGTGGTGGGACCGCAAGCAAGATAAATTGAGCATAAGCACTCCGCCCGCATCCCAAGCGGTACAAATTATGACCATTCATAAAAGTAAAGGTTTAGAATTTCCGGTGGTAATTTACCCTTTTGCTCACACCGAATTGTATGATAACCGCTCAGACTCCTACAATTGGTATCTCCCGGAACCAGAAGAATTCTTAGGCTTTGAGGCTTTATTAATTGGTCAAAAAGCAGAGCTCACCTCCTATAATGAGCAAACCGCAATGTTGTATGAATATAAGCGTATGCAGCAGCAACTGGACACCATCAATGTCTTATATGTCGCACTCACGCGAAGTGTAGAGCAACTGCACATCATTACCAAAACCAGTAAAACAAAAGGAGAACCAAAGAATTTCTCTGATCTGTTTATTCAATTTCTAGAACAGCAACAGCTCTTTGATAGCAATCAAAACGTTTACACATTTGGAAGCGCTTCTCGCGTTTCTCAACCGAAGCGTTTAAAACAAGATGCTGCGTTTCTTGATTTAATAAGTACTGCGAAGGAAGATCATAATCTAGCGATTGTAACTCAGGCTGAAGCCCTGTGGGATTTTGAAAGAAAGGAAGCCATAACTTTTGGAAACATTATTCACGAACTGATGGCTGACATAAAATCTGAAGCAGATATTGAAATAGCCATCAAACGGGCACTCACCAGAGGAATGATTGAAAACGATCAAAAAGAAACCTTGCAGGCACAGCTACATCGTCTTATTTCAGACTTAAAAGCGCACGGATTTTTTGATAACAGGCATACGGTTTTAAATGAGCGCGCAATACATTTAGAAGGTCAGATGATACGACCTGATCGTGTAGAAATTGATAAAGACAATAATGTTTGGCTGCTGGATTATAAAACCGGAAGTCCTAATGTTTCCCATAAGGATCAATTAGAATTATATGTAAAAAGCTTGCAAAAAATGGGGCTTCACATTAAAAAGAAAGCTATAATTTACTTAAATGCACCAGAATCTGTAGTGTTGATTTAACAATTTATAAGTATTCCTACAAAGTAAATCGCTCATTTTCAACATCATCCATAGAATTACCTAACTACCTTATTTTTAGGTGTTAAGGATGTGAATCCTCATTAATTTTACTATGAACTTCTGTTAAACAGCTATTTGTGCTTGGGTATTACTCACAATAAAGGTTTAATAAAACTTTATCACTTGTCGTTTTGTCGGTAGATTTTAACAAACTACTTTTACCCCGATAATTGTTAACACAACCAAACCGATATGATTAGAAATACAAGTTTGCTACTTATACTTGTTGCCTTATTTGTGGGTTCACAAAACGCAACAGCACAAGACGAAAATAATCCTTGGTATTTAAGTGTTGGTGTCAATGCAGTCGATACATACCCTGTATGGCCTGGAGAACGCCCAACGACCGGAGGATTCCCAAATGAATTTTACAATGTAGATGATCACTGGAATATACTTCCTTCGATTTCTACAATTTACGTAGGCCGCTACATTGGAAGCGGTTTTACTTTTGGAGTAAGAGGTTCTCTTAATAAGATTGAAAAATTAGGAGACGCTCCAGCTAACGACCTTGCATACTACGCAGTTGATGGTATGTTCTCTTACAGTTTCAAAGATCTACTTTTTGGAGAGGACAGCTGGTTTGACCCATACCTAGGCGGTGGTGGTGGTTACGTGTTTATTGGTGATATGCCAAGCCACGGAACTTTAAACGGTACAGCCGGATTAAAACTCTGGTTAAGCGACAACTTCAACATTAACCTTTCATCTACTTACAAGCACGCAATGGAAGGGTACTATACCAGACATATGCAGCACACTGCAGGTATAGGTTTCTCTTTTGGCGGAACTGATACTGATGGTGACGGAATTTATGATGACGTAGATGAATGTCCAGATACTCCAGGTTTAGAAGAGTTTAATGGATGTCCTGATACTGACGGTGACGGAATTAAAGATTCTGAAGATGAATGTCCTGAAGTTGCTGGTCTTCCAGAATTTAACGGATGTCCTGATTCTGATGGTGATGGTATAGCTGACCCGGAAGATGAATGTCCAGATGTTGCTGGTATTGCTGCTTTAAACGGATGTCCTGACGCTGATGGCGACGGAGTTAAAGATTCTGAAGATGAGTGTCCTAACGAAGCAGGTCCTGCTGAGAACAATGGTTGTCCTTATGAAGATCAAGATAACGATGGTGTTTTAGATAAAGATGATGAGTGCCCAACTGTACCAGGAACTGTTGCAAACAATGGTTGTCCAGAAGTAACTGTTGAAGTACTTGAAGAAATCAATGTTCAAGTAAGAACTGTATTGTTTGACTTGAATAAAGCAACCATTAGAGCTGAGTCTTACGAAACTTTAAATGCAGTTGCAGAAACTATGAAAGAATATCCTAATACGAGATTCTTAATTGAAGGTCATACTGACAGCCAAGGTTCTGATGCTTATAACTTGAAACTTTCAGATGAAAGAGCTGCTTCAGTTAAAGATTATTTAATTAAACAAGGTTTACCTGCATCACGATTATCTTCAGAAGGATTTGGAGAATCTAAGCCGGTTGCAACTAATGCTACTGCCGCTGGTAGACAGCAAAATAGACGTGTAGAACTTTCACTTATAGAATAATGTAAAACAACTGTTATAATTCTAGCAACAGATTCAGGTCTAAAATGATTCAATTTTAATGTGCACTGATGATTTTTATTAAATTTGACTTTGTTGCTAGATTTTAACAAATTACATTTGCTTCAATTAACACTTAAATTTTACTTACTTAACATGAAAAATCTTACTAAATTATTTCTGTTTGCAGTTTTGACCTTCGTGGGTCTTAACACTGCAAACGCACAAGACAAAAACAACCCTTGGGCTGTTAGTATTGGTGTAAATGCAGTGGATACTTATCCTGTATACCCACCAGACAACAGACCTTTAACTGGAGGTTTCCCTGATGAGTTTTACAACGTAGAAGATCACTGGAACATTCTTCCATCTGTATCTACACTTTACGTAGGTCGTTACATTGGAGCAGGTTTTGCTCTTGGTGTTAGAGGATCTATCAACAAGATTGACAAAATGGGAGATCTTCCTGTTGATGATTTAGCGTACTACTCTGTTGACGGTATGTTCTCTTACAGCTTCCGTGATGCTCTTTTTGGAGAAGGCGGTTGGTTTGACCCATACCTAGGTGGTGGTGGTGGTTACGTGTTCATTGGTGATATGCCAAGTCACGGAACTCTTAACGGTACTGTAGGTTTAAAGATCTGGTTAAGCGATAACATCAACCTTGATTTATCTTCTACTTACAAGCACGCAATGATGCCTGGTACTTACTACACAAGACACATGCAACATATCGTAGGTGTAGGTTTTGCATTTGGCGGAACTGATACTGACGGTGATGGTATCTATGACGATGAGGATGAGTGCCCAGAAACTCCAGGTTTAGAAGAGTTCAACGGATGTCCTGACACTGACGGTGACGGAATCAAAGATTCTGAAGATGCTTGTCCTGAAGTTGCTGGTCTTCCAGAATTTAACGGATGTCCTGATTCTGACGGTGATGGTATTCCTGACAATGAAGATAACTGTCCAGATGTTGCTGGTCCTGCTGCAACTAACGGTTGCCCAGATGCTGACGGTGACGGTGTAATTGATTCAGAAGATGAGTGCCCTAACGAAGCTGGTCCTGCTTCTAACAATGGTTGCCCATTTGCAGATAGAGACGGTGACGGTGTAGCTGACAAAGATGATAAGTGTCCAGATGTTGCTGGTCCTGCTTCTAACGACGGCTGCCCAGAAGTTGATGCTGCTGTATTAGAAACTTTAAATGGTGAAGCTGGTCGTATCTTATTTGATACTGATAAAGCTACAATCAGAAAGAGCTCTTACGAGACTTTAACTAGAATTGCTAACATCGTTAAAGAATATCCTACTGCTTCTTTTGAAGTTGAAGGTCACGCTGATAGCCGCGCAAGTAACGCTTACAACATGGATCTTTCTGAAAGAAGAGCTCAATCTGTTGTTGATTACTTAACTAGTAAAGAAGGTGTAAACGGTAGCCAGCTTTCAATCAAAGCTTACGGTGAAGAGAAGCCAATTGCTCCTAACACTACTGCTGCTGGTATGCAACTTAACAGACGTGTAAAACTTACTTTAAAGTAAGAAACACTTCAGATTAAATTCTGAAATATATAAATGGAAAACGCCCTGAATATTCAGGGCGTTTTTTATTTTTAGTCTATGACTACATTTATTGATGAGGTAATCTCAAACCTTTTAGAGGCCTCTCCTTCTCTTACTCAAACCGTAGTGGTGCTTCCTTCTCGGCGTGCCGGAAACTTTTTTCTGCAAAGCTTACAACAGCAATTAGGTGATACGGTTTGCTTTCTTCCGCAGGTTATAAGTATCGAAGAACTTGTTGAAGAAATCTCCGGTTTAACTAGTGCCTCGCAAACGCAATTACAAATTGAGTTATACCACATTTATCAAACGGTTTATGAGGGTGAAACTCCCGATCCCTTTTTAAACTTTTTAGGATGGGGACAAACCTTATTAGGCGATTTTAATGAAATTGATCGCCACTTAATCGATACGAAACCCTTTTTTAATTACCTCTCTGCAGTCAAAGAATTAAACCACTGGTCTACAGATCAGGATTCTCAACTGATTTCAAGTTATCTGACTTTTTGGAAGTCGATCAATAAATATTACGATCGCTTTCAAGAACATCTGTTGCGCTTAGGCTTAGGCTATCAAGGAATGCTTTATCGCAAGGCGGTTGAAAATTTAGAACCTTTTCTAAATGCAAATCAATCGCAGAATTATTTGTTTTGTGGATTCAACGCTCTTAATGCTGCCGAGCAAAAGATCATCACCCGATTTCTAGAAATTCCTTCGACTAAAATTTATTGGGACATAGATCCTTATTTTTTAGATGACGATAATCACGTTGCAAGCAAATTCATCAAATCTTATATGAAACGCTGGGCAACAAATGCTAAACAAAATCTATTTTTCCCAAAATCTGAAAGCAATTTTAATACGACCAAAACCATAACTGCAACAGGAGTTGCACAAAACATTGGCCAGGTTAAATACGTAGGACAATTATTAAATTCATTAGATGCCACAGCATTAAACAACACAGCAGTTATTCTTGGCGATGAGGCGCTCCTTCTGCCCTTACTAAATTCCTTACCGGAATCTGTAACACATTTGAATGTTACTATGGGATTACCTCTAGAACAAGTTGCTCAGGCCGCTTTTTTTGAAAGCTGGTTTCAAATGCACATCAATCGTCAAAATAACGGCTATTACTATAAAGATATTCTTGCTGTGTTAGACCAGCAATATGCCATCCTTTTACTCGATAAGGAACGCGAACTTTTAAAAAAATCAATCACCGAAAAAAACCTAATTTACCTAGATCCACTGCAGCTTTTAGGTGATCAGGCATCTGCACATTGTGAGTTGTTATTTAAAGATTGGGTAAACGATAGTAGCATCGCAATACAGCAAATTCTAAGTAGTATTCAAGAGCTTAAAGAGCTACTTTATCCTAAAAAGAACTGGCTACAACTTGAATTTCTCTATGCGTTTCTGGAAGTTTTTACTCGTTTGAAAAACTTAAACGAAACCTACGCTTACCTCGGCGATTTAAAAACCTTAAAACAGTTTTATAAAGAAATCCTGAGTCAAGAAACGCTGGATTTTAAAGGCGATCCTTACAAAGGATTACAGATTATGGGAGTGCTAGAATCTCGCGTGCTCGATTTTGAACACATCATCATTACCTCCCTTAACGAAGGCACTTTTCCGTCTGGTAAAAGTCAAAATAGTTTTATTCCGTTTGATTTAAAGATCGAATCCAAGCTTCCAACCTATCGCGAGAAAGACGCAATCTATGCCTATCATTTTTTCAGAATCCTGCAACGTGCAGCTTCTGTAAACCTGATCTACAATAATGAAGCAGGCGGACTCAATAGCGGTGAGAAAAGTAGGTTTTTATTACAGCTGGCCACAGACACTTCTGCTAACTATAATTTTGTTGACCAGAGTGCTGCAGCTTCGGTAGCTGTTGAACCTGTAGCCCTAAAACAGATCAAAAAAACTGCGGAAATTATTGAAGCCCTGAAGAAGCACGCGGCTTCCGGATTTTCACCTTCGGCTTTATCCACCTACATTAGAAATCCTATTGATTTTTATTACAATTATGTCCTGGGCATTGAAGAATTAGATGCTGTTGAAGATGTCATTGCCCACAACACATTGGGTACTGTTGTGCACGAAACATTAGATCAGTTGTATCAACCTTATTTGAACACCCAACTCAGCAAACCTATACTGCAAGCCATTCGAGCCAAAGTTGATGCCGAAGTAAGCCGGCAATTTGAAAAAAACTACAATGCGGTTAATATTAAAACCGGTAAAAACCTCATCATTTTTAATGTAGCCAAGCAGTTTGTACATAATTTCTTAAATCAAGAATTGCAACGCATTGAAGCCGGAGATGAAATCATCATTAAAGCCCTCGAAGCAAAACACGTAGCACAATTAACCCCTGAGATTAAATTGAAAGGAACCGTTGACCGCATAGATGCCGTGAACGGAATAACTCGAATTCTGGATTATAAAACCGGAAAGGTCGAAAAAGGCCAACTTGTTATTAAAGATTGGGACGAATTAATTACAGATTACAAAAAGCAATCTAAGGCCTTTCAAGTTTTGTGCTATGGGCTTATGATCGCCAAAAATGAGGGGCTGCCCGCCAATTGTGAGGCCGGTATCATTTCCTTTAAAAATTTAAAATCAGGCTTTTTAAAACTTACGGAAGACCGAAACACCATACTCTCCCAAGAACTTCTACAAACTTTTGAAAAATACCTGCTACAACTCATCGATGAACTCTTGAATATTGATATGCCATTTATGGAAAAGGAGGTCTAGCCATCTCATAATTTAAGAGAGAAGTTGGCTTTAGCTGCTGCTTAAATTTTAAATTTGGATCAGCAGATCCTTTCAAGTGGTTTTCGGTGGGATAACTTTTTTAAAGTTCAACTACCGGCAATACTTGCAACGAATCGTCTGAGTAGAGCTCCAAAACCGCTATAAATTGAATGGATCTAACAATTAAAGTAAAACCTTTTAGTTAATGAATAAAATGAAAAACAAAATCGCTGCGGCCCTTCTCATAATTGGCGGATATGCAGGAATCAACGCGCAAGAAGTGCAAAGCAATCAATCGCTTTTTGATGAATTTTTAGATCACAACGGAAATGAATTCCGCACAGCTACCGGTAAACCGGGAGAAGACTATTGGCAAAATGAAACCGATTATAAAATCGAAGCTACGCTTGATGATCAAGCGCACACGATCACCGGGAAGCTCACTTTAGAATATACCAACAACAGTCCTCAGGAGCTTGATTTCATCTGGATGCATCTAGAGCAAAATCGCTTTACAGCAGATTCTCGCGGAACGCTTACCACTCCTATTAACGGCAATCGTTACAATGGGGATGTAGATGGCGGATACACCATCACCAATCTAGAGGCTAAAGTAAAACGCAGTTCTTCATCAAAACATATCATTACAGACACGCGTATGCAGGTCTTTTTTGACGAACCCATTCCGGCAGATGGTGGTAAGGCGACCGTTTCTATGAACTTTACCTATAAAATTCCGGTGAAAGGAATGGACCGTATGGGCCGTCTGGAAACTGAAAACGGTACCATCTATGCCTTGGCGCAGTGGTTTCCACGCGCGGCAGTTCTTGACGATATTGAAGGATGGAATATCGAGCCGTATCTAGGTGCCGGTGAATTCTATCTCGATTATGGAGATTATGATTTTAAAATCACTGCTCCTTACAATCACATCGTAGTTGCTTCCGGCGCTTTGCAAAATGAAAGAGACGTACTTTCAGCAACACTTCGCGATCGTATGGAAAAAGCAAAAAACAGCGACGAGACGGTGATGCTGGTAAAAGCAGACGAACTCGACGATATGTCGTTGAGAGCAAAACAAAGCGGTACACTCACGTGGCATTTTAAAATGGAAAACACCCGCGATGTTGCTTTTGCTTCTTCTAAAGCCTTTATTTGGGATGCAGCAAAAATCAACTTACCTAGCGGAAAGAAAGCGTTGGCACAATCAGTTTACCCTATTGAAAGTGATGGTCAAGGCGCTTGGGCACGTTCTACAGAATACACCAAACATTCGATTGAAAACAACTCTGAGATGTGGTTTGAATACCCTTATCCTGTAGCTGTAAATGTTGCTGCAGACATCGGCGGAATGGAATATCCCGGTCTTAGTTTTTGTAGTTGGAAGTCTACCGGAGCCGGATTATGGGGAGTAACCGATCACGAATTTGGTCACAACTGGTTCCCGATGATCGTTGGTACAAACGAGCGCCGCTATGCTTGGATGGACGAAGGTTTCAATACGTTCATCAATCACTACAGCTCAAACAAATTTAATAACGGCGAATATCCTTCTAACCTCAATCAAACCCGAAATGCGCTAGGTTGGTATACAAATCCTAATCGTGAAGGGATTGACACCTATCCTGATGTAACTAACTTAAGAAACTTAGGGATGATCGCTTATGCAAAACCAGCACAAGGTTTATTTATGCTGCGCGAGTATATTTTAGGACCGGAGCGCTTTGACAACGCCTTTAAATCTTACATTAAAACTTGGGCATACAAGCATCCACAACCACGTGATTTCTTCAATCATATGGAAAATGTGGCCGGTGAAAACCTAGCTTGGTTCTTTAAAGGTTGGTTCTATGGAACCGGTAATATTGATTTAGCGGTAAATAGCGTGCGTCAATATCAAGGTAATTATGTGATTAGCCTTTCAAACAATGGTGATATCCCAATGCCGGTAAAAATGCAAGTTACTTTTGCTGATGATACTACTCAAATGGTAGAACTTCCTGTTGAGATCTGGCAAAGAGGTAACGACTGGAACTATCTTTTGGAAACAAATAAGGAGGTTTCTAAAGTAGTTATTGACCCTAGCAAAATGCTTCCAGATGTCAACTTCTCTAACGACAGTTGGCCGGTAGCACAGTATCAAAACTAAGTTTAATTTTTAAAAGTAAAACCCCGAAGGCTTAAACCTTCGGGGTTTTTTATGCGATTACAAGAAGTGTAACAATTTTCGTTTTTACCTACCTATAGTTTAAATCATCAACATCAATCAAATTATGGAAACTCAAACCAACAACCTTAACACCTACCGCATACTTTACATCATAAAAGGCATCTTCAACCTTCTAGGTGCAGTTTTCTTTATAGGTTATGGCTTCTTTATGAATTTTATTTTTACTGAAGTAAACCAAAATGCCGAGACGCCTTTTGATATGTCTACCTTTTTCGGCATCATTTGCGGAATAGGCTTTGTCGTGAGTTTAATTTTTGGGATTGTAACCCTTATGGGCGCTAAATACATTGGTGAAGCACGTAATTATACCTTTGTGCTTATTGTTGCCATTCTCAATTGCCTTACCGGTATTTTAGGAATTCTTCTGGGAATCTTTTCAATTATTGAGATCAACAAGCCGCACGTAAAAGCCTTATTTGACCAGAATAAATAGAATCGAAGCTTTTAAATCTTGATTATTCAGTAAAAGCTGTTTTCATAAAGCGCTTTAAAGATTTATTTTATCTTTGTTGCTTCAATCACAGGCAATGAGGTCTGCCTCAAACCGCTTCTTAGCAAGCTGATGACTTCTACTTAACCGGCCCGCAAACGCGAGGTCAAAGTAGAATCATTTATATACGGCAGTATGAACTTAGACAAATTCAAGCGCTCACTCACTTCAATCGAGCAAATTCCTTCTCTGGTTTATCTTTTTAAATGGATTATTATCTGCACCTTGATCGGGGCGATTGCAGGCAGTATTTCAGCATTTTTTCTCCTCAGTTTAGAATGGGCGACCAATTATCGAGAAGCACATTTATGGATTATTGCGTTGCTTCCTATTGGCGGTTTCCTTGTTGGTCTTTCTTATCATCTCTATGGAAACAGCGTCGTAAAAGGAAATAACCTGTTGCTGGAAGAATTTCATACGCCTAAAAAAGTGATTCCGTTTAAAATGGCGCCATTAGTACTATTTGGCACCATCGCTACGCATCTTTTTGGAGGTTCGGCCGGTCGTGAAGGTACCGCAGTACAAATAGGTGGCGCAGTGGCCGATCAGTTTACCAAAATTTTTAAGCTGAATAATCAAGACCGAAAAATTCTACTCATCGCCGGGATAAGTGCCGGTTTTGCTTCGGTTTTTGGAACACCGCTCGCCGGAGGGATTTTTGCTCTGGAAGTACTTATTCTTGGAAGAATTCGGCTAGATGCTATCGTACCGAGTTTTCTTGCCGCCGTGCTTTCCGATTATTTCTGCCAAGCCTGGAATGTGGGTCACACGCATTATCATATCAATTCAATTGCCGAAATGAACCCGGCCAATCTATTATGGGCGCTTCTCGCCGGAATTATTTTCGGTTTGGTGAGTATGCTGTTCTCAAAAAGCACACATTTTTGGAGTTCGCAATTCAAAAAATATATTAAGTATCCGCCGCTAAGACCTTTTATTGGAGGTGTTGTGATCGTCATTGCAGTGTATTTAATAGGCACCACAAAATACATAGGTCTTGGAGTTCCCACCATTGTGGATTCGTTTAGCGAAGCGATGAACAAATATGATTTTCTAGTCAAAGTATTGTTCACATCATTTACGCTTGGAGCTGGTTTTAAAGGTGGCGAGGTAACTCCCTTGTTCTACATTGGTGCAACTTTAGGAAATGCATTGATCTGGTTTATTCCCTTACCGATGGATCTTCTCGCAGGTATGGGCTTCGTTGCTGTTTTTGCCGGCGCGACCAACACACCGATTGCATGCACCATTATGGGTATCGAACTTTTTGGGATTGAATCTGGCGTGTTTATCGCCATCGCGTGTAGCACGGCTTACCTCTTTTCTGGTCATTCAGGAGTTTATGCTGCGCAAATCATCGGAAGCCCTAAGAACAAGAACTACGATAGCGAAAAAGGCAGTTTGCTTTCTGAAATCAGCGAGAAAAGAGCAAATAAAGAGCTTTAATTCTTCGCAAACACTTCCGGCTTTCTAAGGTATGCCGCAAATAGCGTACTCATTAGAATAAGCATTAATACTTCGGCGGGTTTACCTTTATACAGGTGAATGCCAATAACCGGAAGCATATAAAGCGAAAGCATCGTTACGCCCCACAGCATTGTTTTATGATAATAGAATAAGGTAAGCCCCGTAAGAATAAAAACTCCTGCGGTAAGCATCACCGCACTGCTTTGTACAATTTTCCCTGTTTGATTAGGATCAAGCAATTTGTCAAGCGCCGTTGGAACATAAAAAACAGCGAGCAACACTGAGGGTAAGTAAATTAATATGGAAATTAATACGGGTTTGGGGTTCATCTTGCGTGTAGGTTAGTTTACGAGCTGCTAATACCAGCTCAAAATGTATAACGCAAAGTAAATCAACATCGTATAAAATCAAAAACCTGAAGCAGAACTGCTTCAGGTTTTCTTTTGTGGAGAAGATGGGATTCGAACCCACGACCTCTTGACTGCCAGTCAAGCACTCTAGCCAACTGAGCTACATCCCCATTTTTTTGCGCCAACGCCTTCCGGCAGCGCTCTTTAAGTATTTCTCACGCGTGCGTGCCTCTATTTGGGTTGGTTGCTCTTCAGAGTAAATTCTCTTCCAAGGCCGGAAAGGCTTAGTGGAAGTTACATTTCCTCTATTGTGTTCTAAAAGTCTAGCATCTAAATTTTGGGTAAAACCTACATACTTTCTTCCAGAGCTTAAACTCTCTAAAATATATACAAAATACATTCTACATACAGTCTTGCACTCCCCGCCCGAACCGAAAAGGTACGTTCGGGCGGGGAGCCAACTGAGCTACATCCCCATTTGGAGGGCGTAAATATAACCAAATTCCTTAATAAACATTCCAATTATCATTTTTGCTGCTGATGCTTTTTACATTCAGCGTAAATGCCTCATTTTTGCAAAAAACCTCCCTAAATGATACGACCCGCTACTTCTGCAGATGTTGATGAAATCTTACAAGTTACTGCCGCCTGTGCAAAAGCAATGATCGCCAATGGTATTTACCAATGGAATGAACACTACCCGTCGCGCGCAGCTTTTGAGGAAGATATTAAACGCAACGAACTTTACATCTACACGCAGCAAGAGCGTATTCTGGGTACTGTTGTAGTTTCCACTTTGAAAGATGAGATTTATGAGGAAATTACCTGGCTGACGCCTGCTGACGCCCGCTGTATCTACATTCATCGGCTGGCGGTTCATCCTGAAGCGCAAGGTCAGGGAATCGCACAGCAAATGATGCAATTTGCAGAAGATTATGCTCGAGAGCATGG
This sequence comes from Leeuwenhoekiella palythoae, assembly GCF_900130045.1. Taxonomy (GTDB): domain Bacteria; phylum Bacteroidota; class Bacteroidia; order Flavobacteriales; family Flavobacteriaceae; genus Leeuwenhoekiella; species Leeuwenhoekiella palythoae. Next base: position 318,302 of record NZ_FQXT01000002.1, on the reverse strand, counting down.
TTTTGCTTCCGTTAGGCTAGACACCTTCAGTAAAAATGAGAGGAACAATATTTTTTATACTAAACGGGGTTATCAAAAGCTTGACCCGGTCTATTTTCCTAAGCAAAGTGAATTTCCGTTTTACTGCTACGAACTCGTGCTGTAAATACCGGCTTTAGAAATCTTATTTTCGCTTTACGCTAAAACTCATGACCGCAACCAATCCGCTTTCTTTTAAAAATATAAACCGTCTTGCTGTTCCGGCATTATTGGCGGGTATTGCAGAACCTATACTTTCTGCTACAGATGCGGCTGTGGTGGGCAATGTGCCCGATAATGCTACGGAAGTCCTCGCCGCTGTGGGTATTGTGGGTTCGTTTTTGTCAGCGCTTATTTGGATTTTAGGCCAAACGCGTAGCGCATTGCAAGCCATCATCGCCCAGTATTATGGCGCTGATAAAATTGACGAGATCAGTACACTTCCGGCGCAGGCGATCTATTTCAATATCCTGTTGAGTATTGTGATCTTGGTCACCACACTTCCCTTTATTGAAGCTATTTTTTCACTTTACAACGCATCCGGACTCATTCTCGACTATTGCGTGCAGTATTATTCCATTCGGGTTTGGGGCTTCCCACTCACCTTATTCACCTTTGCTGTTTTTGGCATTTTTAGAGGATTACAAAACACCTTTTGGCCCATGGTCGTAGCGCTTATTGGAGCCGGCGTAAATATTCTGCTTGACTTTATTTTGGTCTATGGAATCGAGGGCTACATTCCCACAATGCAGATTGAAGGTGCTGCGTATGCAAGTCTAGGCGCACAGGCGTTAATGGCGGTTTTATCACTCATTCTTGTGCTTATCAAAACCGATGTAAGCCTAAAACTCCGCTTCCCAATTCATTCAGAATTATGGAGGCTCGTGGGTATGGCGCTCAACCTTTTTGTGCGTACCATCGCTTTAAATCTCGCCTTGTATCTCGCCAATTCGTTTGCCACAGATTATGGCGCTTCCTACATCGCGGCACAAACTATTTTGATCAACATCTGGCTATTTTCGGCATTTTTTATTGACGGATATGCCGCTGCCGGAAATATTCTTGCAGGCCGTTTTCTAGGCGCTAAAGATTACACAAGTCTTTGGGAAATGAGCAAAAAGCTGAGCAAATATAGCTTGATCATCGCCGGCGGATTGATGCTTATCTCCGCCTTTTTATATGAACCTATCGGATTAATTTTCAGCAAAGAACCCGAAGTGATCGCACGATTTACAGCGCTGTTTTTTGTGGTAATTCTTATGCAGCCTTTAAACGCCCTCGCCTTTATTTTTGACGGAATCTTTAAAGGAATGGGCGAAATGAAATACCTGCGCAACGTGCTGATGGCCGCCACATTTCTGGGCTTTGTTCCCGCTATTTTTATAGGAGATTATTTTGGCCTGAAACTCTACGCGGTCTGGATCGCCTTTTCCGTTTGGATGATGGTGCGAAGCGGCGCGCTGATTCTCAAATTCAGAAAACGCTTTAAACCAAAAGTCGCTTAAAAAGCTATCGGGTCTTTAACCAGCCTGTAATGCTCAAGCGCTCTGAAGCCAATACCGGCTTTACCTCGTGCTCCAGAATTTGACTTTCAAAAATCACCACGCGCCCGGGTTTAGGAATAATATCAAGCGCACGTTCTCCGTTTCCTTCAGGTAAATAGATCGTGAGTTCGCCTCCATTGCTCGCCACCCAACTGTCGTCGTTTAAATAACAAACCATCGAGAGTTTACGGCGATCGTCATTTTGAAAGGTATCCAGATGCCTTTTATAGAAAGTACCTTTGGGGTAAATCGCATAGTGAAATTCCGTCTGAAGAATTCCTAAAAAACACGTGCGGTTTAGATAAGCAACGAGATCATTGATCTTCTCAAAAAACAGACGTTCTTTAGGTCTCGCTTCGGCTTCATTGATCCATTTAATAAAGTCTCCTCGAATGGTCTTATCGGTCTCTTCATTAAACTTGTTGCCAATGGCTGCCTTTTTAAAACTGTCTGCCTCGTAAACTTCCTTTAGCGATTGTCTTAATTCGTCAATTTCTTCCGAAGAAAAAAAGTCATCAACAATAGCATAATTACATTCTAGTAAATCTGTGATTACCTGCTCGTAGGCTGGGTTTTCAATAAAATCTACCTGCTCAAAAAGCTGCGTGTTCATAGGCGTCAAAATCCTCAAAAATGAGATCGAGAATTGCGCGCAAATAACGCACAAAAAACATTGCGAAATTCGCAATTTTCAAGCCCTTGATTATTTTCTAGGTACGGCGCTTAGACTTTGTTACTTTTGCCTAATTAATCATATCATTTATGGATATTTTACAGTTTTTAAGCGGAACCGGCATATACTTGATCTTTGCGATTGCGCTCATAGTAGTGGTTTTGGTTAGAAAATTTAAAAAGTAATTATGAGCAACATACGCATCACCAAACAGTTTTCTTTTGAAACCGGTCACGCGCTTTACGGCTACGACGGTAAGTGTCGCAATGTGCACGGGCACAGTTATAAGCTTTCGGTAACAGTGATTGGGACGCCTATTTCAGACAACAACAATGTGAAGTTTGGGATGGTGATCGACTTTGGTGACCTAAAAAAAATTGTGAAAAGTGAGATCGTAGATGTGTTTGACCACGCCACGGTTTTTAATAAAAATACGCCGCACGTTGAGCTGGCCAAAGAGCTTTCAGACCGTGGACACAATGTGTTGTTAGTTGATTATCAACCCACCAGCGAGATGATGGTGATTGATTTTGCTGAAAAAATAAAGAAACACCTTCCGGAAAACATCACATTATTTTCACTGAAATTACAAGAGACCGATACCAGTTTTGCCGAATGGTATGCCGCTGATAACGCATAAATAATTGCACGGCTTTCACCCTCTATTATGAGTCAACCCATAGTACAAATAAATATTCCTGAAGGGAAAAAGGTGTATTTCTCAAGTGATAACCATTTGGGCGCACCCACTGCTGAAGCGAGTAAACCCCGCGAGAAAAAGTTTATCGCTTGGTTAAGCGCAATCGAGACGGATGCTGCAGCGATTTTTCTATTGGGCGATCTGTTTGACTTTTGGTTTGAATATAAAACCGTGGTTCCTAAAGGCTTTGTACGTGTGCTAGGCAAACTGGCACAACTTCGCGATAAGGGTATCCCGATCTATTTTTTTGTGGGTAATCACGATTTGTGGATGAAGGATTATTTTAAGACCGAACTCGACATTCCTGTTTTTCACGAGCCACGCATTTTTAATCTGAATAACAAGCGCTTTTTTATAGGCCACGGCGACGGTCTGGGCCCTGGAGACAAGGGCTACAAACGAATGAAAAAAGTGTTTACTTCGCCGTTCTTTCAGTGGTTGTTTCGTTGGGTGCATCCTGATATTGGAGTGCGGGTCGCGCAGCATCTGTCCGTAAAAAATAAGTTGATCAGCGGAGAAGACGATCAAAATTTCCTTGGTGAAGAAAATGAATGGTTGGCTGCATACGCAAAGCGGAAATTAGAAAGCGCACATTACGATTACTTCATTTTTGGTCATCGGCATTTGCCTATGGAAATCCAGGTAGGTCCTCAATCAACCTACTACAATCTAGGCGATTGGATCTCACATTACACTTATGGCGTTTTTGATGGGAGCTCTTTTCAGCTGAAAGAATACAGCATTTAGTTTAAAGCCGTTTGCATAAAGAAATGCATTTCCATTCTTAAAATGGTCTGATCTAAAAGATCTTGAATCTCATAAACCTCATCACGACTTACCGCTAAATCTACATCCGGAGACGGAGTTTTGAGCAATAAGGAACGACATTCTCTTGGAGCAGGACAGTCTTTACAGGTGTATTGCGCTAAAGTATCTTGAGTTAAATGTGCAAATTCTTTAAGCTGATCTAGTGAGAAATAAAAACCCATATCCCTAAAAACGACCTGCGCTTTAATACTGCTATATTTTGAAGTTTTCCAGTAGAAGGAAATGCCACTATCGTTGCGGTAAATGATATCAATATGCTTCATAACCTAAGGTTTGAAACAAATATACTAAAGTTATTTAGAACAAATCTAAATAGAATGCTAATTATTCTTGTAGATCCCGAAGCTTCAACTGAATACTCTTAGTGCCATTCCATTCGTTGATATCTAAAGAATAAGCAGCTTTAAATGGCTTTCTATGCTGAATTAAATCACATTTGGAACCTAACCCAAAACCTATGGCGCCAATAGTCTGACTGTCATTTTGCTTTACGCTACACTTTAAATGCGTTTCATCTGCGCCTACGCATTTACCAAAACCGGTATCGGTAAGGTTTTTACTCATAAACACCGGTGTCATATTTCCCGGGCCATACGGCGCAAATTGCCGAAGAATACGGTAAAATTTTAGAGTGATGTCATCAAGTTCTAGCTCCGCATCAATAGTAATTTCAGGAATAAGCAAGCGCTCATCTATAGAACTGCCCACAACCTCCTCAAATTTATTTTTAAAACCCTCATATTGATGTTCGGCAAGAGTAAGTCCGGCAGCATATTTATGCCCACCAAACTGCTCTATATGCTCGCTACATTGCTCTAAAGCATCATACACATCAAAACCTTTTACTGAACGTGCGCTCGCGGCTAATTTTTCGCCGCTTTTCGTGAATACTAAGGTTGGCCGGTAATAGGTTTCGGTTAGTCTGGAAGCTACAATACCAATGACTCCTTTATGCCAATTCTCTTGAAAAACCACGGTGGTTTTTCGGTTTTCTTCCTTATTCGTTTCGATCTGCAATAAGGCTTCTTGTGTAATTACTTTGTCAAGATCTTTCCGCTCTGCGTTAAAACCTTCGATCCCTGAAGCCATTTCTTGAGCACGCTCATAATCTTGTTCTGTAAGTAACTCTACTGCGTGTAAACCATGTTTGATTCTCCCGGCAGCGTTGATGCGTGGTGCGATGATAAAAACAACATCGGTAATGGTGAGTTCGTCTTTATTCACATTTTCGATCAAAGCCTGAATTCCGGTACGTGGCAGCGTATTGATCACGTCAAGACCGTAAAATGCCAACACTCGGTTTTCGCCGGTAATGGGCACAATATCAGCACCTATTGCGGTTGCCACAAGATCCAGATAAGGTACCAAGGTTTTTACCGGAAGCCCTTTCTCCTGTTCCATTGCTTGAATCAATTTAAAACCCACACCGCAACCGCAAAGCTCTTTGTACGGATAATCGCAATCCTCTCGTTTTGGGTCTAAAACCGCAACAGCCTCCGGGATTTCAGCACCGGGGCGGTGGTGATCACAAATAATAAAATCGATCCCGAGTTTTTTAGCATAAGCTATTTTTTCGATCGCTTTTACACCACAGTCGAGCGCAACAATGAGCGTAATATCATTGTCGTGCGCATAATCAATACCCGTATAAGAAACACCGTAACCCTCGGCATAGCGATCTGGAATGTAGGTCGCCACTTGTGGGTGCAACGTCTGGAGATAACTACTCATCAGCGCAACACTTGTTGTCCCGTCTACATCATAATCCCCGTAAACCAAAATATTTTCATTTTGAGCAATTGCAAGATTAAGTCGAGCAACGGCCTTATCCATATCTTTCATCAAAAACGGATCGTGCAAATCATCAAGCGAAGGTCTGAAAAACGCTTTGGCTTTGTCATATGTGTCTATTCCGCGCTGAATTAAAAGCTGCGCGATTTTCTCAGGAATCGACAGTTGCTTTGCAAAAGCATTGATTTTTTCGGTTTCGGGAATAGGTTTGAGTGTCCATCGCATTGCTGCAACAAGTTTTAAGCGGGATTCGTATTCTCGTTGGTCTCAACCAACAACTATTTGATTACAAATTTACTTTTATAATCCAAGCATCTTCAAAATCATTCAATTTTCTAAAATCAACCAATCGCTCGTATAAGGCATCAGGATCGGTACTGTAATCAATATAAATGTAGTGATAGTTGTTTGCCGGATTTACAAACCTGACGGGCGTAAGACCTCTTAATTTCATCTTATCTTGCCAACGCAATGCATTATCACCTTGCGCAAAAACGTGATTTACGATGTAATAACCTTGATCCATTCCCGGTACGGTTAAAGGTTTTGAAGCCAGCATATCTTGCAACACCTGAGATCTTGTACTATTTTTAATAGTGCTCAAAGACTTAGACGGTATGGGTTCCCCGTCTTTACCGTACTGTTGTACATCATCTTCGGTTTCCGAAGGACTTTCGGTTTGAGGAAGAGGTTCTTCTACTATATCTTGTTTGGTCTGCGGAATTTCCACCGGCATTTTTGATGGAATACTATCAGCTTTCCCTTCTACAACCACGCGCTGATAATAAGCAGGGCTTATTTCGGTTTGAAAAGCATTAAAAAACACAAACAATCGGTCTGATTCTGTTTTGAACTGAAGTTTTACTTGGGTTGCATCGTTAGCAATCAACGCATTGTTTTCATTCGGAATATCCACTTTAGCCAGATCAAAGCCTAACGTGTTGGAGCTCTTAGGAGTTCTGTTTACATACTTTTTGTCTTTGACCGTGATACTGCTGTTAAAAAAGTTATTGGCATAACGCACCCGGCTCTGAAGCGCTACATATTCGTTTTCTTGTTCGCTAAAAATTGAAACCGCATCTCCGGGCAATACCAGATCACCTTCTAAAGCCGCCAGCATGATCGAGGTTTTTACGGCACCGCTTTCGACTACTCTAAAATTATTAAAGTCTATCTCCTGTGAATTATTCGGATTGATAAAACTAAACCCATGATACCCCGTAAAATACTGCAAAGGTGCTTGCGCATCTTCATAAATAATATACAGCATCCATCCGGCAGAACTTCCGCCGTACATATAGCCTTCCAATGCAGTCACATTTGCAAGAGTGTACGTGCCTGACGAAGCTTTTTGAGATTTTAAAAGTGATGTAATTTCGCTGTAACACACATAAGGCGCGGCATTCTGTAGTTCGATAACTTCATCCCGCATCCCATCGTATAAGACTTCCCCTTGAATGCTATGGTAGGTTTTGCTGTTGGGCAGCTGTAGTTTTACAAGGTCAAAAGGTTTACTTCGTTTTTTATTGAGTTTATATTCAACACGGTCATTGCGCACACGTTGTTTACCGCGCTCTCCGGGATACGTAGCCACCCAGTAAAGCCCGGCATATTTAATAGTGGCATCTTTAGGCATTGTAAGCGTGGCACTACTGGAACTAAAGGTGGCAGCATTTTTATCTACGTCAACATACACCATTTCTGTACGATCGTTTAAGCCCTTAGGACGCACATAAGCACGGGTAGGATGATCGCCTAAAATAGTATTGCCTATAACTCGTGTATCGCCTTTTAAGTAAAATTCATTTACTTTTTTAAAAGCTACTCCTTGAGCAAAACTCAAAACAGAAAAAAACAAAAAGCTTACGAGTAATTTTATATGCATAGTGCCAGATTAATGAGAGTTGCGCCAAGTTACAAATAACCCCTTTTATTTTTGGTCAAGATCAGGTAAATTGTAAACCTATACTATACAGATGCAGCGCATTAAATTTTATAAAACCTTGTCTACAAGCAATCTACTTATTTTAGGAGTCGTTCTGCTGGCTATGGGCTTTTCTAGTTATAAAATTCTTTTTTCAGAAACTGAAGATGTAAGCACCTACGTCATTATTAATAGCCTGGTTAGTGTACTGCCCGTTATCATCTATAGTTACCGCAAACAAAAAGCACATTGGGTTCAATATGACCAAAAACGCATTAATCTGCAGCTCGCCGGGGTTCAACAAATCATAAAAAGAAAAGCGATCTCAAAAATTAAAGTAAACGGAAAATCCATTGAAATCCTATTTAAAGCAAGTCCGGGATTAGTACTCGACCTCGAGTCTTACGCTACTGAAGATGTTCTTTTTTTCGAGAAGATTTTAAAAAACAACTATTCATGAGCGCTAAGAAAATCACATTTATCAATCAAAATGAGCCTTGGCGACTAGCTGTTCCTGCAGTAGGTTTTGTTCTGTTTTTAGTGGGAATGCTTGCTTTAAAAGAAACTGCATTAGGGATGGTGATTCAACCTCTGGGTATGCTGCTTATGTTTGTTCCGCATTTTATTCCTTTTAAGCTGAAGAACTATGTACGGTTTACCAGGCGGATGATTTCCTTTAAATTAGAAAAAGGCGGAAGTTACCACTACAGGTTTTCTCAAATAAAATATGTGGAGGCTTACGAAGATCGTTTGGTCATTTATACCTCAAGAAAGAAGTCTGAAAAAGTCAGGATTAAAGGTTATGCAAAAGCTGACCTAAACCGACTTCTAGACTTATTACAGCCCGAAACTGAACACACCGCGGAAACCGTTTAGCCTTTAGGCTTCCCTCCTACGATGATCACAATTTCTCCCTTAGGTGCTTTGGCCTCAAAATGTTTTAACACCTCAGCTGCAGTACCACGCACGGTTTCTTCATGAAGTTTTGAGATCTCTCTGGAAACCGAAATGCTTCGGTCTTCGCCAAAAAATTCTACCATATTTTTTAAGGTCTTTACCAGCTTATGCGGACTTTCATAAAAGATCATCGTGCGCTCTTCTTCCGCCAAAAGTAAAAATCGGGTTTGTCGCCCCTTTTTTACCGGAAGAAATCCTTCAAAAACAAATTTATCATTAGGTAAACCGCTATTAACCAACGCCGGAACAAAAGCAGTAGCACCCGGCAAACAATCAACCTCCATACCTGCTTCTACACAAGCGCGTGTTAATAAAAATCCCGGATCTGAAATCGCCGGAGTTCCTGCATCACTTATCAAAGCAAGAGTTTGCCCGTTTTTGATACGGTCTACAAGACCTTCAACCGTTTTATGCTCGTTGTGCATATGATGGGAGTGCATCTGTGTGGTGATCTCAAAATGCTTAAGCAACTTTCCACTAGTGCGGGTATCTTCGGCAAGAATAAGATCTGCCTCTTGCAGTACTTTAACTGCTCTAAAGGTCATATCCTCCAGATTGCCAATGGGTGTGGGTACAAGAAATAGTTTACCCATTAGGAGTCAAATTTGCGGGCTACCAGCTCTTTAAAGCGTGTCTCATACATCTCTTTTCCGTCCCAATTGTTATAGTCTGGTTTTACCATCTGGTCGATAAGGGTAAACGCTTCTTCTTCAGAATTTGCCGTGTTGAGTTGTGAAAGCACCCGATTATAATCCGTATCGCTTCCGTTAAAAAGATGTTTTATAAATGCAATGCGGTCATTAAGGCCAAAAGAAAGTCCGCGAGAGATACGGTCGTTCAGTTTTCTAGGCTTGCTTTCCTGTGGTTTTGCATCGTCTTCAAACTCGGCAATTCGACCATATTCACCAATCTCGTCTTTATCGTTTTTAACCACATCAGGTTTTTGGGTGATTTGCTGAAACATCGCCTCAATAGCATCTGCTTCAGGCGGCATTTGAGCGACAATATCTTTGATCTTTTCAATCACCGGCTCGTGTAACGAAGCCTGATTGATCTTGGGCTCTTTTTGTTTTTTCGGTTCAGGGTCTTCTGCTTTAGGCTGTGTTTCTTGTGGTGTTCTTAAGCGCTCAAAGAGTTCTTCGTTAGCAGCGGCTATACGCGCAATACGCTCTAATTCGGTTTCTTCTTTTTGAGGTGCTTCAGCCGGAGTTTCTTCAACTTGCTCTTGTTGAATTTCCTGAATACTTTCAGCAATCACTTCGCTATCTTCTTCCTCTAAAGCTTTGATGATTTCGGCTTTGCCTATGGTGGGTTTTGCAGTGTCAAAATGCGCTTCTACATAAGCTAAAATTGATAGTGCTTCATAAATCTTCTGAGCTTCAATTTTTAGGGTCTCGTAATCACTCTCTGAGTCAAGTTTTAAAATCTTGTGCGCCAGGCTCACCAAGTCAGATTTTAATTTCTTCTTCATAAGTTTTTTGTTTGCTCTGTTTATTTGCTGGGGTTTTTAATAAATTTGCTAAGCCCTCTAAGAATAGCACCTTTGCCCTTTAAGAGGTTGAAAAGTACGAAATGTTTCTCGAAAATACCGTTAATCATAAAGAGCAATTTGGATGGATAGAAGTCATATGCGGCTCTATGTTCTCGGGTAAAACCGAAGAATTAATTCGCCGACTAAAACGCGCCAAGTTTGCTAAACAAAAGGTTGAGATCTTCAAACCTGCAATAGATACCCGCTATGATGACGAGCTGGTCATCTCTCATGATGCTAACGAAATCAGATCTACTCCGGTACCTGCCGCTGCTAATATTCCTATTCTTGCAGACGGTTGCGACGTGATAGGTATTGATGAGGCACAATTTTTTGATGAAGAAATCGTAAAGGTGTGTAATGACCTTGCCAATCGCGGAATCAGAGTCATAGTTGCCGGACTTGACATGGATTTTAAAGGAAATCCTTTTGGCCCAATGCCTGCGCTTATGGCTACCGCCGAGTATGTCACTAAAGTACACGCTGTGTGTACACGTACGGGAAATCTGGCGCAATTCAGCTACAGAAAGGCTACCAGCGATGATCTTGTATTGCTGGGTGAAACCGAAGAATACGAACCCCTAAGCCGTAGTGCTTATTATAAAGCAATGCTTCGAGAGCGTCTAAAAACTATAGAAGTTAAGGACCCCGAAGAACTTAAAAACCCAAAAACAAAAGACTAAATGCCGCACACTGTTCTCGAAATAGACCTAAATGCCTTAAGCCATAATTATGACTATCTACGGTCTAAACTAGAACCAGATGTAAAAATGCTCGCTGTTGTAAAGGCTTATGCTTACGGAAGCGAGTCTGTAGCTGTTGCCCGCAAACTGGAAGAAAAAGGTATAGATTATTTTGCTGTCGCTTATACCCCAGAAGGTGTTGCTTTACGCGATGCAGGAATTAAAACACCTATTCTTGTTTTACACCCGCAGATTGAAAATTTTGATCAGGTGATTGAGCATAAACTAGAGCCAAGTATTTATAGTTTTAGAGTACTAAAAGCTTTTACCGAGATCGCTGAGTCAAAAGGTTTAAAAGATTATCCCATTCATATAAAATTCAATACCGGTTTAAACCGGCTAGGGTTTAAAGATGTGAATGAGAAAGATATCCTAGAACAATTGCACGCCACTGAAGCACTAAAGGTTAAATCGCTGTTCTCACATCTTGTAGCTAGTGAAGATCTGAATGAGCGCACGTTTACCCAGCAGCAAATTGACGCCTTTGAAAGCAACGCAAAACATATGATTGCCGGTTTAGGCTATACCCCAATGTTGCATCAAAGCAATACTTCGGCGATTATAAATTATCCTCAGGCACAGTTTGATATGGTGCGCACCGGAATAGGCCTTTATGGCTACGGAAACATTCAAGCTGAAGATTTAAAACTAAAACCGGTGGCTACCTTAAAAACGGTTATTTCGCAAATTCATGATATTGCCATTGGAGAAACGGTAGGATACAATCGTGCGCATACTGCTGCAAAACTAGGCCGAAGCGCAACACTACCTATTGGCCACGCTGACGGTATTTCTCGCGCTTACGGTAAAGGTCGCGGCTATGTGATGATCAAAGGAAAGAAAGCACCAATCATAGGCAATGTGTGTATGGATATGATCATGGTTGATGTTACCAAGATTGATTGCGAAGAAGGTGACGAAGTGATTATTTTTGGGAAGGATGCTTCGGCAGTAGCCTTAACAGCACGCATAAAAAGTATTCCGTATGAGTTAATTACAGCGATCTCTCAACGCGTTCAACGAAAAATTATAGAATAACTAACAGCTTCTGCTTTTAGTCTTTTTAATATTTACCTATATTAGAACTTTATTTAACTACTTAAACCAACGAAATAATGGCATTTTTTAAAGATTTTAAAGCCTTTTTAATGAAAGGTGACATCGTTGCTCTAGCAACTGCGGTAATTATAGGTGGAGCATTCAACAAAATTGTAGGCTCCTTAGTTAAAGATGTGATTATGCCCGTAATAGGTGTGATTATGGGAGGTAAAAACGTTAACAACCTCTTCTTTTCTCTGGATGGAGGAGAATATGAAACGGTTGACGCTGCCATTGAAGCCGGAGGAGCAATTATGACCTACGGTAACTTCCTGCAAGCTGTGATTGATTTTATCATCATTGGTTTTGTGATCTTCTGGTTATTGAAAGGTTATGAGAAAACCAAGAAAAAAGAAGAGCCTAAACCAGCTGCTCCTAAAGGACCTACTCAAGAAGAATTACTTATAGAAATTCGCGACGAATTGAGAAAGAAATAATGACTCGTGTGCCTTGAGGCACAAACCGCTGCACTGCAGACTAATTTTAACTAAACCCTCGAAGAAATTCGGGGGTTCTTTTTGTTATATAAATAACATAATGTTTATAAAACATACAAAATGTCACTTTTTAAACAAATGTGTATATTTTTAATAAGATAGTCTGCTTTTTTATAAAGTGTTGCTACTTTTGGCGTCCGCAAGCTAAAAGCCTTCAGGCTGGCTGATTTTCAGCGGAACTAACAAACTAAATTTTCTCAACGATATTGAGATTGACACACGCTAAAGATTAAAATTATGAAAGTAGCTGTTGTAGGTGCCACCGGGATGGTAGGCCACGTAATGTTGCAAGTATTAGCAGAACGCAACTTCCCCATAACCGAATTAATACCTGTTGCCAGCGCACGCTCAGTAGGTAAAACGGTTACCTATAAAGACAAAGAATACACCATTAGTTCTATGGAAGATGCAATCGCAGCACGTCCTGATATTGCGATTTTTTCAGCAGGTGGTGGGACTTCGTTAGAGTTTGCTCCTAAGTTTGCTGAGGTAGGTACTACCGTTGTAGACAACTCTTCTGCGTGGAGAATGGATCCTGACAAAAAACTTATTGTTCCTGAGATCAACGCTTCAGAATTAGAAGATTCAGATAAAATTATCGCTAATCCTAACTGTTCTACCATTCAGATGGTTTTGGCTTTGGCGCCTTTACACAAGAAATATAAGATCAAACGTCTTGTGATTTCTACCTATCAGTCGATTACAGGAACCGGAGTTAAAGCGGTTCAGCAGTTAGAAAATGAATACAAAGGTGAGCAAGGTGATATGGCTTACGCGTATCCTATTCACCGCAATGCAATCCCCGCTTGTGATGTATTTACCGAAAACGGTTACACTAAAGAAGAAATGAAACTCGTTAACGAGACTCAGAAAATCTTAGGTGATAACACGATTGCAGTTACTGCTACAGCGGTGCGCATCCCGGTTGTGGGTGGCCATTCTGAAGCGATCAACGTGCAGTTTGAAAATGATTTTGACCTGGCGGAAGTTCGCCAACTGCTTCAAGCGCAAGATGGAGTTACCGTTCAAGATAACCCGGATACCAATACCTACCCAATGCCTATTTATGCTGAAGGTAAAAATGATGTGTTTGTAGGTCGTATACGTCGTGATTTTTCTCAAGAAAACACTTTAAATATGTGGGTCGTTGCAGATAACCTAAGAAAAGGCGCAGCAACCAATGCGGTTCAAATCGCTGAATATCTAGCAGCTAAAGAATTGGTTTAGTTTAAAAGAACCTAATAATTTCACAAACCTCTGAGACCTGGCGTTTCGGAGGTTTTTTTATTGGCACCGCCAAAGGGTTTAATACTCCATCCCGATAGCTATCGGGATGCCTCGAAATTGAAAATTCGTTTCCAAGCAATGCCTCAAGGGCTTGCTCTGAGGTAGTTTACTGACTATATTTGGAAGAATTCAATTTTGTTTCAAATGAAAAAAATAGCGTATGTGGGCGCACTTACGATTCTCTTCAGCGCCTGTGAAACCAATGAAAAAAAATCCCCTGAAATGGCAGTAACTTATCCTGAAACGAAAAAGGTTGATACCGTTGACACCTATTTCGGCACCGAAGTTCCCGACCCGTATCGCTGGCTCGAAGACGATCGCAGTGCCGAGACTGAGGCTTGGGTAAAAGCAGAAAACAAGGCTACGTTTGGCTATTTAGATAAGATTCCGTTTAAAGATGAAATCAAGCAAAAGCTTGAGAAAATCTGGAACTACGAGAAAATTGGCGCTCCTTTTAAAGAAGGTGATTACACCTATTTCTACAAAAATGACGGACTGCAAAATCAATATGTGATTTACCGTTATAAAACCGGTGAAGATCCTTCAACTGCAGAAGTATTTTTGGATCCTAACACCTTTGCCGAAGACGGTACGGTTTCACTAGGCGGTCTTAGTTTTTCAGATAATGGAAAACTGGCTGCGTATAGTATTTCTGAAGGTGGAAGCGACTGGAGAAAGGTTTTAGTAATGGATGCTGAAACCAAAGAGATCACCGAAGATACTTTGGTCGATATTAAATTTAGCGGAATCTCTTGGCGCGAGAATGACGGTTTTTACTACTCGAGTTATGACAAGCCAGACGGCAGCGAACTTTCAGCAAAAACAGATCAGCACAAAGTGTATTATCACAAGCTGAATACGGCTCAAAAGGAAGACAAACTGATCTTTGGCGGTACGCCTGAGCAAAAGCATCGCTACATTGGTGCCGGAACTACAGAAGACAATAAATACTTGATCTTAAGCGCTAGTAATGCAACTTCAGGAAACAAGCTTTATATCAAAGATCTGAGCAAGCCAAATGCCGATTTTGTTGCGATTGTTGATACGGAAGAGACCAATACTTCTGTGATCGAAAATGTAGGCTCTAAACTTTACATTGTGACCGATAAAGATGCGCCCAACCGCAAGATCGTTACCGTTGACGCTGCTAACCCAACTCCCGAAAACTGGGAGGATTTTATTCCGGAAACCGAAAATGTGCTTTCGCCTTCTACCGGTGGTGGTTACTTTTTTGCAGAGTATATGGTTGATGCCGTTTCGCAAGTAAAACAATACGATTATGAGGGTAAACTTGTACGTGAAGTAGAACTTCCCGGTATCGGAAGCGCAGGCGGTTTTGGAGCTAAAAAAGAAGATAAAGAACTTTATTACAGCTTTACCAACTATACCACTCCAGGAAGTATTTACAAATACGACATCAAGTCTGGAGCTTCTGAATTGTTCCGTAAACCGGCGATCAATTTCGATCCTGAAAATTACGAGAGCAAGCAAGTATTTTATACCTCAAAAGACGGTACAAAAGTTCCTATGATCATCACCTTTAAAAAAGGTTTAGAACTTAACGGAAAGAACCCAACCATTCTTTATGGTTATGGTGGCTTTAATATTTCGCTTACGCCTTCATTCAGCATCACTAATGCGATCTGGATGGAAATGGGCGGTGTGTATGCCGTGCCTAACCTGCGTGGTGGTGGAGAATATGGTAAAGAATGGCACGACGCTGGTACCAAAATGCAAAAACAAAACGTCTTTGATGACTTTATCGCTGCCGCAGAATACCTGATTTCAGAAAACTATACGTCAAGCGATTATTTGGCAGTTCGCGGGGGTTCTAACGGCGGTTTGCTCGTGGGTGCAACAATGACACAAAGACCCGATTTAATGAAGGTAGCGCTTCCTGCAGTGGGCGTGATGGATATGCTGCGTTATCATACATTCACCGCTGGAGCTGGCTGGGCGTACGACTACGGAACTTCAGAAGACAGCAAAGAAATGTTTGAGTACATTAAAGGTTATTCTCCTGTTCATAATGTAAAAGCCGGAACTGAATATCCTGCCACTTTAGTAACAACAGGAGATCACGATGATCGTGTGGTTCCTGCACATAGTTTTAAATTTGCTGCAGAATTGCAAGAAAAACAAGCCGGTGACGCACCTGTTTTAATACGTATTGAGACAGATGCCGGCCACGGTGCCGGAACTCCGGTAAGCAAGCAAATTGAGCAAACAGCAGATATTTTTGCCTTTACGCTTTATAATATGGGATTTGACGTGCTTCCTGAAAAAACTAAATCAGAGATTAAAGGCTAACTGCAGAGCCTCTTGTAACCACTTAAATTAAGACCTCAAAGGCTTTGATAACTTTTGAGGTCTTTTTATATTCTATTATGCTAAAAGTAGACATAACCGACTTCGGCTATACCGAAAAAACCGTTTTAAAAAACCTTGATTTCACGGTAGAAAAAGGAAAGCACATTTCTATTTTAGGGGAAAGTGGCTGCGGAAAAAGCACTTTGCTCAAAATCATCTATGGCTTGCTTCACGTTGAAAACGGGACTGTTTTCTGGAACGACATCGAACTTTTAGGCCCCAACTTTAACTTGGTCCCGGGAGAGCCTTTTATCAAATATCTCGCTCAGGATTTTGACTTGATGCCCTATATTTCTGTGGCAGATAATATTGGGAAACATCTGTCGCGTCGTTTTATGCGGCAGCGGGAAGAACGCATCAACGAACTTCTTGAAGTGGTTGATATGACCGCTTTTGCAGATGTACACGTAAAATTACTGAGCGGCGGGCAAAAACAGCGTGTTGCACTCGCGCGTGCGATTGCCAAAGAACCTGAATTGCTTTTGCTGGACGAACCCTTTAGCCACATCGACAACTTTAGACGGAATGCCTTACGCCGAAATCTCTACGCGTATCTAAAAAAAGAAAATATTACCTGCATTACTGCCACGCACGACAGCGAAGAAGCACTTTCATTTTCAGACGAAATTAAAATGATGCGTGAAGGCCAATTTATACAAACCGCAACTCCGGAAGCTTTGTTTGAAAATCCAAAGAATGCTTATGTCGCTTCGTTTTTTGGTGATGTGAATACGCTAGAACTTGATGGTGAAAAACATTTGATTATGCCGCATCAACTTGAGGTTTCTGAATCTGAAACCGGTTTAAAAGCCACCGTGATTAAATCGTATTTTAAAGGAAGTTACTATCTCGTGGAAGCTGAAGCTCAAGGACAAAAGATCTACTTTAATACTGTTGATGATTTAGATAAAGACACTTTTGTTTATTTAAAACTGAAGCTCTAATCTAGCGCTATACTTTCATATTTTTTGGCGGGTCCAATAAATCAGCCAGCTCCTTCCCTATCTGGCTGCCAATAGCTACACCCATTCCTCCTAGTCGAACACCGCAAAAAACGTGTTCTGAAAGCGGTTTTAGGATGGGCTTCTTTTGAGCTCCAACACCCAGAATTCCGCTCCAGCGATAGTCGATTTCAACTTGAGTTTGCGGTAGAATTATTTGACTGAGTTTCTTTTCTAAATGCGCTTGAATGATTGCAGACGTGCCGAGCGCATCGGTTTGTTCCCCGGTTAAATCCAGGTTACGGCCGCCTCCTAAAAGGATTCGGTTATCGATATTTCTGAAATAGGTATAGCCCTTATCCAGGTGAAATGTACCTTTGATTTTTAAATCGGGGATAGGTTTGGTCACCAATACTTGATTGCGCGCAGGCTGTACTTGAGTAATTCCCAAATGTGCTGCAAAACCATTGGTTGCTATAAACAGCTTTTTTGTTTTGAATGAGATGGAATTTGCTCGGACTTCTACGCTGTTCGATAGCGTTTCAAAACCGGTAACCGTCCAATTATTTAAGATCAGAATATTTTGCCGAAGTGCTTTTTGAAGCAGACCTTGCATCATTTTGCCCGTGTCTATCGCACCTTCTTCAGCATTAAATAACAATCTATCTTGAACATTCTTAAAATGAAATCTGTTCGCAACACTACTGAAAACGGGCTTTTCAAAAACCGGTGCAAGCAATTCATTTAGATATTCGATCTGACTGAGGCAGTTTTCAAAAAGCTCAAGGTTTGTATTTAGAAATAGTTCGTAGCCGCCACACTTCTGAAAATCGATAGCGCGATCGCCAAGGGTTTCTCTCAAAACCTTCAGCCCCTCTACGCGCATTTTAACCAGTTTTAAAACTTCGTCTTCGCTATGCCGTTCTAAATCTGACAAAAGCTCAGAAACGCTCCCGAAACAAGCGAAACCAGCATTCTTTGTACTCGCTCCCTGCGGAAGACTTCCGCGCTCAAGAATTAGAATTTTTGCCTCGGGAAAGCGTTTACGCAGCTGCAATGCACAATTGAGTCCGGTAATGCCACTTCCCACAATAGTAAAGTCGACGTCTGCTAGCCAGGATTTGTATTCCCAATACGAGAGATTAGAATAGGGTTCTTGCATAACTGCTTAAAGATAGCAGAATTTTGCATTAAGGATTGAAGGATTTGTTTGAGCTCTTCTGACCCCTTCGGCAGAAAGCGAGTCCTGAAAGCCCGACCTAAGCGCTAGCGCAGGTAATGCCCAAATGAAACTTCTTTAAGGTACAAAACCCTTTGTAAATACCCATAAAAAAACCCCGAACAAACGTTCAGGGTTGATATCTATTGAAAGGTAGACGTTATTCTTCTACAGGTGGATTCATTTTAAAATCATCCATAAAGGCAGTGGTGTAGTTTCCTGAAATGTATGCAGGATCATCCATCAACTGTCTGTGGAATGGGATCGTTGTTTTAATTCCTTCAATAACAAACTCATCTAAAGCACGCTTCATTTTATTGATCGCCTCTTCACGGGTTTGCGCGGTAGTGATCAATTTTGCGATCATAGAATCGTAGTTAGGAACTATTGAATACCCGCTGTAAACGTGCGTATCGATACGAACCCCGTGACCGCCCGGCGCGTGTAAGTTAGTTATCTTACCCGGTGAAGGTCTAAAGTTGTTATAAGGATCTTCCGCGTTGATACGGCACTCGATAGAATGCAATTGCGGATAGTAGTTTTTACCAGAAATCGCAACTCCAGCAGCAACCAGAATTTGCTCGCGAATCAAGTCATAATCTACTACTTGCTCGGTAATAGGGTGCTCCACCTGAATACGCGTATTCATTTCCATAAAGTAGAAATTGCGATGCTTATCTACCAAAAATTCTACAGTACCGGCTCCTTCATATTTAATAAATTCTGCGGCACGAACGGCTGCAGCTCCCATTTTCTCACGAAGTTCATCGGTCATAAATGGTGAAGGTGTTTCTTCGGTAAGTTTTTGGTGACGACGCTGAACGGAACAATCACGCTCAGAAAGGTGACACGCCTTACCGTTGCTGTCTCCTACAACCTGAATCTCGATATGGCGTGGCTCTTCAATAAGCTTTTCCATATACATCCCGTCATTTCCGAAAGATGCAGAAGCTTCCTGACGCGCAGAATCCCAAGCTTTACGCAAGTCTTCTTTTTTCCAAACCGCACGCATACCTTTACCACCACCACCGGCAGTAGCTTTAAGCATTACAGGATATCCAGTCTCTTCTGCGATGCGCTCACAAGATTCAAAATCTTCAATAATCCCGTCACTTCCTGGAACACAAGGAACTCCGGCTGCTTTCATCGTAGCTTTTGCGGTTGCCTTGTCTCCCATCTTTGAAATCATATCCGGAGAAGCTCCGATGAATTTCACATCGTGCTCTTGACAAATTTTTGAAAAACGAGCATTTTCAGAAAGGAATCCGTAACCCGGGTGAATGGCGTCTGCATTTGTAATTTCGGCAGCAGCCATAATATTTGCGATTTTCAAATACGATTCACTACTTGGAGCCGGCCCAATACAAACCGCTTCATCTGCAAAACGTACGTGCAAACTTTCGGCATCTGCAGTAGAATAAACCGCTACAGTTTTGATGCCCATTTCTTTACAAGTTCGTATTACACGTAGTGCAATCTCCCCTCTGTTTGCTATAAGTATCTTTTTAAACATATCTGTTGTCTTTATAGTTTAAGCCATAAGGCTTTAATCTATAGTATTTGATCTTTTTAAACGCCGAGTTTCAGCGTATGCTTACCATTAATGGAAACTTTAGATCAAATAAATAATTATGCAGGGTCTACCAAGAATAATGGTTGGTCAAATTCAACCGGAGAAGAATCATCAACAAGAACTTTAACGATCTTACCGCTAACTTCACTTTCGATCTCGTTGAATAATTTCATTGCTTCAATAACGCAAAGTACGTCACCTTCTTTGATACTTGCTCCAACTTCAACAAAAGTAGGTTTGTCTGGTGCTGGTTTACGGTAGAATGTACCAATGATTGGCGACTTTACAGTAATGTATTTGTCACTATCATCTGCCTTAGGCTTTTCAGCTTCTGGAGCTACAGGGGCAGGTGCCGGTGCTGCTGGTTGTGCTGCAGGAGCTGCTTGCTGTGGCATTGCAGAACCCATCATAGGTACTTGCTGAAGGATTGTGGTCTCACCTTTACTGTCTTCACCAGTTCTAATGGTGATTTTCACATCGTCCATCTCAAGTTTAACCTCGCTTGCGCCAGATTTAGCAACAAACTTGATAAGATTCTGAATTTCTTTTAAATCCATAATTAATAACGTTAGTTAGATTAAAAATTAAGCATTGTAGGCCCATTTCAAATAAATGGAACCCCAAGTAAAACCGCCTCCAAAAGCGGCAAATATTAAATTATCCCCTTTTTTAAACTGCTTTTCAAAATCGCTTAAAAGCAAGGGAAGTGTCGCAGATGTTGTATTTCCGTAACGTGCAATATTCATCAGCACTTTACTGTCGTCAAGCCCCATACGTCGGGCAGTTGCGTCAATAATACGTTTGTTTGCCTGGTGTGCTACAAGCCAACTAACATCATCGTGACTCAAATTATTGCGCTGCATAATGCGCTCGCTCACATCTGCCATGTTTGATACGGCAAATTTAAATACTGTTTTACCGTCTTGAAAAACGTAGTGTTTTTTGTTTGCTACCGTTTCTTCTGAAGCCGGCATCAAGGATCCTCCCGCTTCAATACGCAAGAAATCTCTTCCTATACCATCAGAACGTAAAAATTCGTCTTGAAGTCCTAGGCCTTCTTCATTAGGTTCAAAAAGGACAGCGCCACCGCCATCACCAAAAATGATGCAGGTAGTACGATCTGTATAGTCTATAATAGAAGACATTTTATCTGCTCCTATTAAAAGTACTTTTTTGTATTTTCCTGAAGCTACATATGCAGAAGCTGTAGACATTCCATATAAAAAGCTAGAACACGCAGCTTGTAAATCGTAAGAAAATGCATTTGTTGCACCTATTTGTGTGGCAACATAAGCTGCGGTAGATGCTACGGGTAAGTCGGGAGTTGCGGTAGCCATAATCACCATATCAATTTCTGATGGTTCAATACCGCTTTTGTTGATCAGGTCTTCGGCAGCTTTAATACCTAAAAAAGAAGTTCCTTTATCGGGATCTTTTAGGATTCTGCGCTCTTTAATTCCTGTTCTGGTTGTGATCCATTCATCATTGGTCTCAACCATGGTTTCCAAAATTTCATTGGTAAGCACATATTCTGGCACATAAGCGCCAACAGCAGTTATGGCTGCAGTGATTTTACTCATATAAATCTGGTTTCTACGAAAAAACAAGTTTTTCGCTTAAAAAATGGGAGGAAAAGTACTAAAAATAGAACAATTAAAGCCTACAATTAACGTTTTTTGCTCCTTCTAAAAAATAAAAAAAACTCCCACTTTGATGGGAGTTTAATCTTTTTATAAGTCTTTGTTAAGCAACTTCTTCGCCAGCTGTTGCATCAATTACAACCTGCCCTCTGTAATAAAGTTTGCCCTCGTGCCAGTGTGCACGGTGATAAAGGTGAGCTTCACCAGTAGTGGCGTCTACACCAATTTTAGGCATTGCAGCTTTGTAATGTGTTCTTCTCTTATCTCTTCTTGTTTTCGAGATTTTTCTCTTAGGATGTGCCATTACCGTTAATTATTAATTATCTGTTAAAAAATCTTTTAGTTTGTCCCAACGGGGATCTATTTCTTTTGGTTGAGGTTCTTGTTCCTCTTCCTCTTGATTATCTTTTATACTTAATTCTTCAAGTTTATCTAATATGTCTGACTTTAAAGTACCGTCTTCAACTCCCGGATGCACTCTTTTTGCAGGCATCGCCAGAACCAAAGTTTCATAAATGTACTGTGCGATATTCACTTCGTATTCACCGTGTGGCAAAATTAAAATATCATCAATCTCATCATTGTACTCCTGACCAAACTTAACCACCAACTTATACGAAGTTTCTAATGGATTATCGTAAGGTTCATTAGTTAAATCACAATTTACATTTACAGTACCTTCAGCATCAAAGTAAAACTCCATCAAGGTTGACTTTTTAATCAAAGTTACCTTTAAGTCTACTGCGATGCTATTGAAGTCATCATAATCAAAATGCTCAAAGAACGTATTGTCAATATCATATTGAAAATCGTGTTCCCCTTGTTTTAAACCAACAAATTGTATGGTATACGTTTTCAAATGCTTCATTACCTTTCTCTTTCCTAAAATCTCCACTTCCGCAAAAGGCGGGTGCAAAGATATAAATTTTTATTTAGCTGTTAATTAAGTGTGGATAAATTTTTTAAATATGTTTATTTTCCACGAGAGCGACCGGAATATTGTTTTTTTCGCGGTTGTTTTTGCAAAATATTTTCGGTCAAGACAGCATATTCTTCTCTTTTCTTATAAATATCTAACGCCATATATACTGCTTCTTTAAACGAATTGATGTCAGCAGTGCCTTTTCCGGCAATTTCAAATGCGGTTCCGTGATCTGGAGAAGTACGTACTTTGTTCAATCCGGCCGTGTAATTAACCCCTTTTCCAAAAGCTAATGTTTTAAAAGGAATTAAGCCCTGATCATGATAGGCTGCAATGATCGCATCGAAATTCTTATAGTTTCCGCTTCCGAAGAAACTATCTGCAGCATAGGGCCCATACGTCAGATTTCCTTGATCGCGCAGTTCTTCTAATGTAGGAATCAGAACCTCATCATCTTCCTTACCGATGACGCCGTTATCTCCAACATGCGGGTTGATTCCTAAGAATGCGATTTTAGGTTTACTCACGCCAAAATCTTGAACCAGCGAATGATGAATTGTTTTAAACTTCTGTTTGATCAAATTGGCTGTAATTTTAGTAGTCACATCTTTCACAGGCACATGGTCTGTAAGTAAACCAACCTTGAGTTTTTGTGATACCATAAACATAAGGCTATGACCTTCTAACTCCTGATTCAAATAATCGGTATGTCCCGGGAAATTGAATTCCTCTCCCTGAATATTTGCTTTATTGATAGGTGCGGTCACCAAGGCATCGATTTCTCCTGACTTCAATGCAGTTACCGCTGCTTTCAACGATTTTATCGCATAACTACCCGCTTCAGGAGTTTCTGAACCAAAATTAATTCTAGGATTATCTTTCCAAACGTTGACCACGTTGATTTTACCTTCGATCACATTGCTTGCTTCTTTCACTCCTTGAAAGTTTATATCCAATTCAAAATGTTTCAGAAGGAAACTTACTGTTTT
The DNA here is from genome assembly GCF_900130045.1 of Leeuwenhoekiella palythoae. Lineage (GTDB taxonomy): Bacteria > Bacteroidota > Bacteroidia > Flavobacteriales > Flavobacteriaceae > Leeuwenhoekiella > Leeuwenhoekiella palythoae. The sequence continues at coordinate 295,057 of NZ_FQXT01000002.1, read as the reverse complement.
AGCCGAAGCAAAAATCACAGGTGTACAGAAATCAAGCATTCTTGCGTCTTCAAAAGTTTTGAGAACAACCTCTCCGCCAATTCCATTTAAATCTCCTATGCTAATTCCTAATTTTATGCTTTGTTCTTTCATGTGAAACCGCTTTGGTTTTCTTTTGTAAATTATAATGTAAAAGTACTTAATTAAAACGCAAACATGTTTACCGGCATTATTGAAGATTTAGGGAAGGTTGAAAAATTAGAACGCGAGGGAGATAATTTACATATTACAGTTTCTAGTAGGCTTACCGCCGAACTGAAAATTGATCAGAGTGTTGCACACAATGGAGTGTGTCTGACCGTAGTAAGTTTGAACGATAATTCGTACACCGTTACTGCAATTGAAGAAACGCTGAATAAGACTAATCTTAACGAGCTTAAAGAGCAAGATCTTGTGAATCTAGAACGTGCTATGATTCTAGGCAGCCGCTTAGATGGCCATATTGTTCAGGGTCATGTGGATCAAACTGCTACTTGTATAAATAAAGAAAATAAAGATGGAAGCTGGATATTTACATTCAGTTATAATCCTGATTTAAATAACGTTACCATTGAAAAAGGATCTATAACCATCAATGGAGTAAGTCTCACTGTAGTGAACTCTAAAATCAATGAATTTAGTGTCGCTATTATCCCTTATACTTATGAACATACCACATTTAAATTCATTCAAAAAAACACAGAAGTAAATTTAGAATTTGACGTAATAGGGAAATATGTAAAGCGCCTTATGAATTTGTAACTTTTTGACGCTCTGCTTTATAAAAGAAATACCCACCCATAAAAACGCCAAATATCAAAAGATGCGGAATATAGTCGTCTATTGGTGTCGGAAGTCCAAACGGAGGAGCATCGCCAGTTCTTACTTGAGGCTCAGGAGGTTCTTTAGCTCCTTGACCATAACCAATATGCGCAGCACCTGCAATGAGGATTAACGTAACTACATATGTATATAGTTTTGAACGCATAGAAGATGGGGGCTTCAGTTGAATGAACAGCGCAATATTAAGAAAAAATACATTATTTCAACTAATTAACACTACATTTTATCGGCCATTGTAGGTTTTTAACCTTAATAATATGCTAAATTAACCGATTCTAGAATAACACCTTGTGCATTTTACATATAAACCCTAAATGACTTTAAATAAATTACTTGCAAATTAAAAAAGCCTCAGAAGACAAAATCTTCTGAGGCTTAGTGTTTACTTGTGGTCCCACCTGGGCTCGAACCAGGGACCACCTGATTATGAGTCAGGTGCTCTAACCAACTGAGCTATAGGACCGGCTTTCAATATCAATTAGACATTAAAGCGGGCGCAAAAATAAGATTAATTTTTATTTGTCACAAGCATTTTATCACGGCTCGGCTCTGAGCTAGTCAATATCCTGACATAACTCTATTAAAACACCTCCTGTTGTTTTGGGATGCAAAAAAACGACCCACTTATTATCAGCGCCTTTTTTTGGGGTTTCGTTTAAAATGGTAAAGCCTTCAGATTTCAATCTATTTATTTCGGCTTTGATATCGTCAACCGCATAAGCGATATGATGTATACCCTCTCCCCGCTTTTCAAGAAACTTGGCAATAGGACTATCTTCTTTAGTTGCTTCAAGCAATTCAATTTTTGAATCACCCATTTCAAAAAATGAAGTATTTACAGCTTCAGAAGCTACGGCTTCGGTTTTGTAAGGTTGCTTTCCAAATAGCTTCGTATACATTTCATTAGAATCTTGCAGACTTTTAACTGCAATTCCTATATGTTCTATTTTTTTCATTATTAAAGTTTCATTCTATTTTATGCGGTATGCATTTCCATCTCATGCTAAAGGTAGCGCATTTATAAAAAATGTATTTTTGCCGTATGGAAACAAATAGACAAAAGAAAGTAGCCGGAGTACTTCAACGCGATTTGGTTGATATTATTCAAAAGGCATTGATGCAGGCAGGTGTAAAAAATATTATTGTCTCTGTGAGTAAAGTAAATGTAACTACAGATCTGTCACAGGCCAAAGTCTATCTAAGTATTTTTCCTCACGATAAAGCTTCTGAAATCTTAAAAGAAGTCAGTGCCGTAAAGCCTTTTATAAAACATGAGATCGCAAATCGTACGCGTCATCAATTGCGTCGTATGCCTGAATTGCAATTTTATGTTGACGATTCTCTAGAATATATAGATGGGATAGACAAATCTCTTAAAGGCTCTGAAGATCCAATTCAAAATCCAGATTTACTTCCGCGAAGAAAAAAATCATAAGTCACCTCACTATTGAAATTTCCTGTATTTATAGCAAAACGTTACCTGTTTACTAAGAGCAGTAATAATGCTATAAATATCATAACACTTATTTCGGCGATAAGTATTATTGCAGGTTCAGCGGCCTTGTTTGTCGTACTTTCCGGATTTTCGGGCTTAAAGGATTTTAGTTTGTCTTTTGCGTCCATTTTTGATCCAGATTTAAAAGTGCTTCCCGCAAGCGGAAAAACCATAAAATTCACTTCAGAGCAAGCTACTGAACTTGAAGATAATCCTGATATCGCTAGCTATACTCAGGTTATTGAAGAACGCGCTTTTTTAGAATTTAGAGGGAAAAACCACATCGCCTATATTAAAGGTGTTGATGAAAATTACCGAAGCGTAAATAGTATTGACAGCACCTTACTTTATGGTAATTGGATCACTCCCGAAGAGCCTGTAGCCGCCATAGGCTTTGGGATTTCTCGCATTCTTTCATTAGGAGTAAATAATTATACCGACTTGCTTCGTGTGATGGTGCCCAGACCCGGAACCGGTCAAATCACAGATCCTACGCAAGCTTTTAATAGTTCGCAATTGGTCGTTTCTGATATTTTTCAAGTAAATGAAGAACTTGATCAGAAATATATATTTACCAATATTAATTACGCCCGTAAACTGCTCAACTACAAGGATACGACCTTAAGTGCTATCGAAATTAAAATCAATCCTAATGCAGATCCTTTAAAGGTTCAGCGTGAAGTTCAGCAAATTTTTGGTCCTACAACCCAAGTAAAAACAAGGTTTCAGCTAAATGATAAGCTTTACAAAATGCTGAATGCTGAAAATTTAGCCGTTTACTTAATTTTTACCTTGGTATTGATCATAGCGCTTTTCAATCTGGTAGGAAGCATCATTATGATCATCATCGATAAAAAAGCCAATATTAAAACGCTGCATAGCCTAGGCGCGTCTTTAAAAGACATCAAAAAGATTTACTTTTTACAAGGAGCGATGATGAGTGTTTTTGGCGGTATAATCGGCTTGGTTTTGGGGAGTTTGATTGTGGGAGCGCAATTGCAGTTTCAGCTTAAAATGATCACGCCAACACTTCCCTATCCCATGGAATTTACACTCGTAAATTTCTTAGCGGTTTTCTTAACTATTTCTGTTTTGGGAATTTTAGCATCCTACCTCGCAGCTTCGACCATTAGACCGAAGCTTTTAGATGATTAATGCGTTCTCTACTCTAGTACGTTTGTTGTGCAAAATCATAATCAGCAAACAGTTCTTCAACCTCATCAAAAGCAGCAAAAACATCCTCCGGCGCATCGCTGGTTACCATTTTCATACGATACGGCTTAAACCCGGGAATTCCTTTAAAGTAATTTGTGTAGTGACGGCGCGTCTCAAATACGCCTAGTTTTTCCCCCTTCCAATCTATAGACATTTGTAAATGTCTGCGAGCAGCATCCACACGCTCTTGCATGGTTGGTGGCGCCATATGCTCACCGGTGTTGAAAAAGTGTTTTACCTCTCTAAAAAACCAAGGATAACCAATACTTGCCCGACCTATCATCGCACCGTCAAGTCCATAGTGATCTCGCATTTCTACAGCACGCTCGGGAGTGTCAACATCACCGTTTCCAAAAACAGGAATATGCATACGCTGATTATTTTTTACTTCAGCAATAGGTTTCCAGTCGGCATTGCCTTTGTACATCTGCGCTCGCGTTCTTCCGTGAATCGCAATCGCCTTACAACCTACGTCTTGCAAACGTTCGGCAACCTCAACGATTTTGATCGAGTCGTGATCCCAGCCTAAACGGGTTTTAACGGTAATTGGTAAGTTAGTATGTTTAACCATGGCTTTCGTAAGCGAAACCATCAGATCAATGTCTTTTAAAATTCCGGCGCCGGCACCTTTAGAAACTACTTTCTTTACCGGACAGCCAAAGTTGATATCAATAATATCTGGCTTTGAAGCTTCGACAATTTCAACACTTTGAAGCATCGACTCGAGATTGGCTCCAAATATCTGAATACCCACAGGACGTTCTTTCTCATAAATATCAAGCTTCATCACACTTTTTGCAGCGTCACGTATGAGGCCTTCACTCGAGATGAACTCGGTATATACCACATCTGCCCCCTGCTCTTTGCACAGCGCGCGAAAAGGTGGGTCACTCACATCTTCCATAGGTGCTAAAAGCAACGGGAAGTCTCCTACATCTATATCTCCTATTTTAGCCAAAGCAATACTTTTTAAAATAAATTCTTGGAATACTTAAAAAATTTCAGTCAGGTTTGTCCAAGACTTTCTGGGGCAAAATTAAGGAATAGTTTATTAAGTAGTATGCCGTTAGTTAGCACCGAGTTCTTGTAATCTGGATTCTTCATCAACTGAAGTTTCTCTGTTATTATCACTTAGCTTAAAGTTTCCGAAGTTATACCGCAATCCTACACGAATCTTTTGGAACTCCGGCATTGCAAAGAAGGTGTTGTTTTGATTTAAATAACGCGACTTAAGGGGTGTTTTCATCGTATTGAATACATCTTCAGAACTTAAATTAAGTATCAAGCGCCCATCTAAAAAACGCTTCTGAATATCGACATTAAGACGGTATTGAGGACGATCATATTCATAAGAGCCCACAAGATAATTTGTGGTGAAATTATTTGAAATAGTCACATTAAGGGTAGAATTGATAATGAGATAGTTTACGCTTTGAAAGAAAAATCCATTTATCTCATTTTCAATTTTACTTTGATTTCCATCTAGACTGGTAAATTCATTCTGCATATTAAAGAAGGATGCATAGATACTCATCCACATCCAGTTATTAACAAATTCTGAATAGCTAACGTCCAGACTGTATTGTTGCTCATAATTGAGGTTGGTATTTACACTTCTCAAGGTTAAATTTTCATTGTCCTGAAAGGGTAATCTACTCATCGCATTGTCGATACGATCCCAATAAAGGTCAAAACTCAACTTGTTTTTATACGTGTAATTAAAATTAACCCTGTTTGCAATTGCCGGTTGAATATTGGGGTTTCCTTCTTGAAAGTTGTTTTCATTTAAAAAATAGCGAAACGGATTTAAACTTTGAAAACGAGGACGATCAATTCTTCTGCTGTAGTCTATGCCAAAAGAATGATTATCAAAAGGATTATGCATCAAGTAAACCGTAGGAAACAACTCTAAATATTCCTGCGTATTCACAACGCCTAAGGTTCTCGAGTTCCCATTAGCATCTGTGTATTCTCCACGCAGACCGGCTTTAAAACTCCATTTTTCCCAATCCTTAGCAACGCTGAAATATGATGCATAAATAGCTTCGGTATAATCAAAATGGTCATTCAAGATCGCATCAGCATCGCTTACATTTCCTGCAGTATTGAAGAACTCCTGTCTACTTTCAGAATTGATCCCAGAATATTTTGCTCCGGCCTCAAATGCCCAGCTTCCCAAATTACCTAAATAATCTAATTGCCCCGTATATATCTGGGATTTTTGAGTTGGGATGGTGTTGAATGCATTAGAATTTGAAAGATTGCCTTGAGCCGAAACGTAACGCGTAGCCACAGCTTGCATTTGATCGTCTGTATAATCTATGTAATTGGCGTTGGCCGAAAGCGTTGCTCCATTTTCGCCCAACTGCTTCTCATAATTTAAATTGAAAAGCAAATTGTCACGCTGGTTTTCTAATCGGCTTTGCGTGGTATAAAGAGAATCTAATTGACCTTGCGGATTATAGGTTTCCGTTCTTCCGCTAATGTCTGAATTGGCTTTTGGCGTATGCAGAATATTAGCCGTAAAACTCAACAGTTCTGTCTCACTTAATGTGAAATCTAAGATCGTATTTAAACTGTGCGAAATGGTTCGGGTTTCTCGCTGGAATAAATCTTCCCAAGTTGCTTTTTCACTTCCGTTAGGGTTGTAAAATTGAACAAATCCTTCATCGGTTTTGACATCAAAACGCGAATTGAAATTATAACTCGCAAATGCATTTAACCAATCGGTTTTATAATATTGGCTGGTTCCTGCATTGTATTTGGGTTTGATCCCAACCGTATTTGAAGCGTTGATGCTTCCTTTATATCCTATGGAAAGGTTTTTTGAGGTTACAATATTTAAAATCGCGCCACCTTCAGCATCATACCTCGCCGGTGGATTGGTAATCACTTCAACTGATTTTATGTTAACTCCGGCAAAACCTTCTAGTAGTTGCTGCAATTCTTCATTAGTCAAATACACCTTACGGTCATTGATATAAACCTGCGCAGGTCTATTTTTTACCAGGAGTTGCCCCTGATTGACAACCACCCCGGGAGTTCGCTGTAAAATATCATACGTGGTACCTGAAGAAATCGCAGTATTCTCCACATTAAAAACCATTCGGTCTATCCCGCGTACGATGGTAGGTTTTCTATAGTTAACCGTGACAGCCTCTAAAGCTTCAGAGTTTTCTTGAAGTATTAAATCTGAGATACGAATTTCATCTTTCAGCTCAAACGAACTGCTGTAACCATCTTTAAAACCAACAAAACTGGCTTTGATCAAATACCTTCCGGAAGGTATTTCAGCAAAAAGAATTGCACCATTTTCTTCACTCACCGCTCCTTTTACAAACGTAGAATCTGCTGCTTTAAGCAACAAGACGTTAGCATAAGACACCTCTTGTTTATTGGTGTCAACAATTTTACCGGTTATACTTCCGGTCTGAGCAACAGATACAAATGAGAATAATAAAACGGAGAGTAATATCGGGTGCTTCATATATGCTCAAAACTAATGTAAAATCTTTGTTAAAATAAATTTAAAAGAAAAGAATTTCTGTTGAAAGCCTATTGTTTGAACTAAAATTTATTTATTAGAAAATGCATAACCTAAACTGTATATTTGCAGGCTAAAGTTCGCTTACTGCGAACATTGATGAAGTACGTTTATGAAGAACATTCGCAATTTTTGCATTATCGCTCACATTGATCACGGAAAAAGTACGCTGGCAGACCGCTTACTTGATTTTACCGGTTCGGTAACCGAACGTGAAAAACAAGAGCAACTTTTAGATAATATGGATCTGGAGCGCGAGCGTGGTATTACCATTAAATCGCACGCGATACAGATGAATTATATCCATAATGGAGAGCCGTTTATTTTAAATCTAATCGACACTCCGGGCCACGTGGATTTCTCTTATGAGGTTTCGCGTAGTATTGCTGCTTGTGAAGGAGCCTTACTTGTGGTTGATGCTGCTCAAAGTATTCAAGCGCAAACCATTTCTAACCTGTATTTGGCATTAGAGAATGATCTTGAGATCATTCCGGTATTGAATAAAGTAGATCTACCTAGTGCAAACCCTGAGGAAGTTACAGACGATATTGTTGATCTTCTAGGTTGCGATGCAGCAGATGTAATTCCGGCTAGTGCAAAAACTGGTATAGGAATTCAAGAAATTCTTGATGCGATCATTACGCGTATTCCGGCGCCAAAAGGAAATCCCGATGAGCCGTTACAAGCACTTATTTTTGATTCGGTTTACAACCCGTTTAGAGGAGTTGAGACCTATTTTAGAGTTATTAACGGTGAGATCACAAAAGGTCAGCATATTAAATTTATGGCGACCGGAAAGGATTATCACGCAGATGAAGTAGGGACATTAAACCTCAAACAATCTCCTAAAAAAGTTATCAAAACCGGTGATGTAGGTTATTTAATTACCGGAATCAAAGAGGCCAAAGAAGTAAAAGTTGGTGATACTATCACAGATGCGAAGAGCCCTACAACCAATATGATCTCAGGATTTGAGGATGTGAAACCTATGGTTTTTGCAGGAATTTATCCTGTAGATACTGAAGATTATGAAGATTTACGTTCATCGATGGAAAAGCTTCAGCTTAATGATGCGTCACTTGTTTTTCAGCCGGAAAGTTCAGCAGCTTTAGGTTTTGGTTTCCGTTGTGGGTTTTTGGGAATGTTGCACTTAGAGATCATTCAAGAACGTTTAGAGCGTGAGTTTGATATGACAGTGATCACTACGGTTCCTAACGTATCTTACCAGGCCTATACCATAAAAGATAAGCAAACACCTATTTTGGTGAATAATCCTTCAGATCTTCCAGATCCTGCGGGAATGGATCGTGTTGAAGAACCTTTTATAAAAGCTTCGATCATTACTAAAGCTGATTTTGTTGGTCCGGTAATGTCATTGTGTATCGAAAAACGCGGTCAGATCACTAACCAAACTTATTTGACACCAGAGCGTGTGGAGTTGAGTTTTGATATGCCGCTTGCCGAGATCGTTTTTGACTTTTATGATCGTCTGAAAACGGTTTCTAAAGGTTATGCTTCGTTTGATTACGCACCTATAGGTATGCGTGCTTCACACTTGGTTAAAGTAGATGTTTTATTAAACGGAAACACTGTAGATGCACTTTCTGCTTTGCTGCATAAAGACAACGCCTACGATATTGGTAAAAAGATGTGTGAGAAGCTTAAAGAGCTTATTCCGCGTCAGCAATTTGATATTCCTATTCAGGCTGCAATTGGAGCCAAGATCATCGCCAGAGAGACTGTAAAGGCCCTTCGTAAAGACGTTACAGCAAAATGTTATGGTGGAGATATTTCGCGAAAGCGAAAACTCTTAGAAAAGCAGAAAAAAGGGAAGAAGCGTATGCGTCAGGTAGGTAATGTTGAAATTCCTCAGGAAGCATTTATGGCGGTACTGAAACTTAATGACTAGATGAAACGTATTCAGTTTATAGGTTTAGCCTTGATCATTATCTGCGGAATGATCAGTCAGTATACAAACGCAACACAAAATCAGTTTTTAGTCTGGTTGCTAGCAATAGGAGCCGTCGCCGGAATCCTGATGGTAATCTCTGACTATTTTACTTCCAAAGAGAAAAAATAACGTATCAAAAACCTCGCATAAATTGCGAGGTTTTTTGTTTAATACTGTTTCAATGCTATTCTTTCGCCATTATTGCGGCCTGAAGCCAAAGCGGCTTCAACAATTTGTATATCGCGTAAACCTTCGATTCCCGGAGCGATCATAGGTTTATCATTCATAATCGCAAGCGCGTCATCATCCATCTGGATCGCTTGTTGATTACACTCGCAAGGAGCCAAATACTTACCATCACTCGTGCTTCCGCTTACGCCATTATAACTTTGAAAAGGAGCCAACTCATAATTTCCATCAGCGCAATTCACTTTTAAAAAATTGACATTATCAGCATAGGTCACGCGCCCTTTAGCAGTAATTCCGTTAGGAAATTCAAGATCAAAATACGTGATCTCAGGAGCTCCGTTTAAAAATAGATTGGGTCTTTGCGTCTCGTGTGAAGCAGTGAGCGAAATAGGCTCTAATCCCGTAGCGTATCGCATAGCATTGATAGGGTAAACGCCCATATCATAGATAGCGCCGCCGCCTTTTGCACCATCTAAACGCCAACCACCCGAGCTTCCAATTCTAAAACCGGCTTCGGTATGAACGTTCTGCAACGCACCATACGGATTGATTTCTGCCCAATTGATTATGGTTTGGGTGTTTTGCTCGTGTTGCATACGATATCCTATCGCCAAGCGCACATTATTCTTCTTACAAGCGTCTATGATTTCTTGACACTCACTTACAGTCATCGCCATGGGTTTTTCACAAAACACATGCTTACCAGCGTTTGCAGCCATCACCGCATATTTTTTATGCAAAAATGTAGGAGTAACGATATACACTACATCAATATCTTCATTATTAGCAATTTCAGGAAGCGTTTCATAACTGTAAATATTTTGATCTTTGATGCCGTATTTCTCCTGCCAGACCGGTATTTTTTCCGGACTTCCGGTTACGATTCCGCGTAGTTCAATATGCTTGGTTTGCATAAGGGCAGGAGCCAGATTATTAGTAGCATAACCTCCTAAACCTAAAAGTGCAACACCAAGTTTCATTTGAGGATTTCCATAAGCAAAATGGGGTAGTGGTAAAGTGCTCGCGGCAAGCGCTAGACCGGTAGTTTTGAGAAAGCTGCGTCTGTTTTTCATAAGAATGTTTTGTAGAAAGTTACAGAACAATCTTTTACAAAATTCTTAAAAAGAACGCATTAGTATAATTTTAATAGACTGTAATCATAGCACTTAGCATATAAAAAGGAGATCAAAAATGATCTCCTTTTTTGTGTTTCAACAAGGCTTTTAATCTTCAGTCTCTGTCTCTTCAGCTTCTTTTTTAGCGACAGCGACTTCTTCTGGATCAAAAGGTTTCCCTAAGTAAACCAACTTGGTATTAGCAAAACTTTCAACATCAACCTCATCAAGATTTGACTTTAAAATTTCTAGTTCGCCCGATTCCTTTTTCAGAAAAATAGGAACGATATTTTCATCGGCACGGGTGCTTTTAACCAGTTTAACAAAGGCTTCCTTAGATTCAATATCAATTTCCTGAATAGTAGGGTGTGCCCGCGCGACTTCAGTTAGGCGAATAAAATCATCAGTAGGAGAGAAGAGCCCTTCGTGTGGAGATGCCTGTGGACTTCGCATTTCATCAGGAGTAATAAGTCTGAACGAACCATTTTCTCCAAATATATTTTTAAAGCGATTGATCGCGTATTCATTGATGTCCCCATTACCCGTCAACGCCATTAAATAGCCTACGTCATTCAATTCAATATTATTCATCAAGCTGTCTGAATAAATACTTTCTTCAATAGCTTCGAGGCCACGATCTTTAGCTTTTTCAATATTATAACTATTGCTATCTACAAGCACCACGTGACGCCCATTTTGCATTAAATACTCGCCAATAATTCGTGAGGCTTTAGAAGCACCGATAATGACAATTCCTTTAGATTCTTTAAGGAATACGCCAACAATTTTAGCAAACAACCGGGCTGTAGTAGCATTGAGCAAAACTGTACCCAGCACGATCATAAATACCAAAGGCGTAATATATTCTGCACCTTCAACGCCTTCACTCACCAACTGTAATCCAAAGAGCGATGCAATACCCGCGGCAACAATACCACGTGGTCCCACCCAGCTCACAAAAAGTTTTTCATTAAATTTTAAGCCCGAACCTTTTGCGCTGAGAAAAACTCCAATAGGTCGCAGTACAAAAACCACTACAGCAAATAGTAAGGCTGCCTTCCAGGTGTAAACCAAATACAGATCTTGCATTTCAATATTTGCCGAAAGCAAAATAAAAAGTAGCGAGATCAACAATACACTCAATGATTCTTTAAAGTACAGTAATTCTTTAATGTTAGGAAGTTTCATATTACCCATCACCATACCCATCACCACTACAGAAAGTAATCCACTCTCGTGTGCAAAAAGGTCTGAAAGCACAAAAACACCCAGTACACAGGCTAAGGTAAAAACATTTAATAAATAATGCGGAATGATGTTTCGTTTGATACAAATCGCTAGTGCGTGCGCAAAAGTGAATCCGAAAGTAAAACCAAATAATACAATCTTACCAAACTCTTCAAGCGCTGTAAGGGTAAATTCGCTTCCGGCACCAACGCTAATAAATTCAAATACCAATACCGCCACTAAAGCTCCAATGGGATCAATAAGAATACCTTCCCATTTAAGGATGGCAGAAATATCTTTCTTCAGTGGAATATTACGTAAGATCGGTGTGATCACTGTAGGTCCTGTAACGATGATCAAAGCAGCAAACAAAAACGAGATACGCAGGCTTAGATCAAAAATATAATAGGCCGCAGCCCCAGCACCAAAAAAGGTTACCAGAGAACCAATAATGATCAACTTTGTAATTACTGGACCTACATTTTTTATCTCGCTAAAGCGTAAGGTAAGACCCCCTTCAAAAAGGATGATCCCAATGGCAAGCGATACAAAGTTAAAGAGCCGCTCTCCCGGAAAAATACCTACTTCTCCGTCCCAGATGGGTTCAATCCACTTTGAACCATCGTAGGTAAACAACGTAGAAATAGGCCCCACAAAGAGCCCAATTAAGATTAAGGGTAAGATGGCCGGTATTTTAAATTTCCAGGCGACCCATTGCGCCAAAATACCAAGAATGATGATTCCTCCCAGTTCTAACATGAATTCAATTTTTTTGCTATGATACGGCTTTATTGTATGATGCTAAAGCCCTGACTAGCGATTCTTTGTTAAATATAGCTTAATTACTCGGGGCAAAAAATTTGATTTAACGTGCTTTTAGTAATTTGCAAGACGCGTCTTGATAATCGAGTTTACATTATTTGTCTGCTTTATTAAGCCAGATGAAGTTGAAATTCTTTACCGTGGGACCTGAAGCTAAATGAATCTATTACAAATTTCCTTTAGGAACGTTTTACTCGATAATCGAGATTTAATGCTTCAAAGCCTTACCACAAAGTATTTGACTCAAAACGTTTAAGATTAAAAATTTATGACAATACACGCTATAGATGCCGGCAGTTTTAAGCTTGACGGCGGTGCTATGTTTGGTGTAGTTCCAAAATCATTATGGACGCGCACTAACCCCGCAGATGCTAACAATATGATTGATATTGGCGCACGCTGTATGCTTATTGAAGAAGGTGATCGCCTGATTTTAATAGATACAGGAATGGGAGATAAGCAAAGCGAAAAATTTTTCAGCCATTATCATCCTTGGGGAGGTGCAACTCTTGAAAATTCGTTGCTAGAAAAAGGATTTCATCCAGATGATGTGACCGATGTTTTTCTTACACACTTGCACTTTGATCACAGTGGGGGTTGTATAAAATGGGCTAAAGATGGTAAAACCTTGGTGCCTGTTTTTAAAAATGCAACCTACTGGAGTAATAAAGACCATTGGGAATGGGCGACCAAACCCAACGCTCGTGAGAAAGCCTCCTTTTTAAAAGAAAACATTCTGCCTATTGAAGAAAGTGGTCTGTTGAGATTTGTTGATAGACCTGATACGGCATTTACTGCAACATCGGCGTTAGACTTTGGTATTTTGTTTGTAGATGGTCATACTGATAAACAAATGATTCCGCATATTGAATATCAGGGCAAAACCATTGTATTTGCAGCAGATCTCTTGCCTACCGCAGGACATTTGCCATTGCCGTATGTGATGGGGTTTGATACGCGTCCGCTATTAACACTTGGCGAAAAAGAAAACTTTTTAAAAGATGCTGCTGATAAAAACTATTATTTATGGCTTCAACACGATGCGCACAATCCTATTATTACGGTAAAACACACAGAAAAGGGCGTGCGCTTGAATGAAAAATTTAATATTGCAGATATTCTTTAAACCTGAGGAATTAAAGAATAGTTATAACCCATTTCCTCAGCAACCCGGCAGCAATGCCACAACATAAAATAACTCCTAAATATGAAAAAAATAGTTCTTGCAGCTTTTGGAGCTGCATTGCTTCTCTCAAGTTGTGATTCCACAGCGCCATTAATCAGTATTCCTGCTGAAAATGTAGACCAACTTCCTTTAAAAGTTTCTGAGCTTAACGAAACTCAAGAAAAAGCCTGGCCTACAAAAGATATTACGGCAGATACCATTCCCGGTATGAGTGTAGCTAAAACCTATGATGAGATCATTAAAGGTACCGGATCTTCAGTAATCGTGGCGGTTATAGATAGCGGGGTAGACATTGAGCACGAAGATCTTGACGGAGTGATCTGGACCAATGAAGATGAAATTCCCAATAACGGAATAGACGACGATAAAAATGGCTACATCGATGATGTACATGGATGGAATTTTCTAGGCGACGTTGTAAATGAGCAATTAGAAAAAAGCCGTATTGTTCAAAAATATGATGCACAGTTTAAGGGTAAAACTTTAGATCAAATTCCTGCTGCTCAAAAAGAACTTTTTAAGACTTATACCGAAGCTAAAAAGCAAGTAGAAACTGAAAAAGACGAACTTATTCAGCAAAAAATGCAATACGATCAGATCGTTGCAGCGGTAAAAAGCGCACATACTGCGGTTTCTCAAAAGTTAGGAAAAGAAGATTATACTGCAGAAGAACTTCAGGCTCTTGAAACAACCACCGAAATGGATCAGCGCAACAAGGCTATACTGACTCAGATGCTTAATTATGAAGATTCTATTCCAGAATTTCTGGTAATGATCAACGAGCAGCTAGAAAGTATGACGAATCAAATTAATCACAACTACAATCTTGAGGGTAATTACAGAGCAGTAGTTGGTGATGATCCAGACGACATTAAAGACACTGATTACGGAAATAATAATGTTATAGGTCCTGATCCTGATGCTGCCAGACATGGTACTCACGTAGCCGGTATTATCGCTGCAGAACGTAATAATGGTATTGGTATGGATGGCGTTGCCAACAATGTAAAAATTATGGTAGTACGCGCGGTTCCTGATGGTGATGAGCGCGATAAAGATATTGCTCTTGCTATACGTTATGCTGTAGATAACGGTGCAAAAGTGATCAATACTAGCTTTGGAAAATACTTCGCCACAAATCCTGAATGGGTTTATGACGCTATCAAATACGCAGCAAAAAAGGATGTTTTGATCGTAAACGCTGCAGGTAATGAAGGTATAGATTTAGATACCGGTGACACGGTTTATCCTAATGATCAATTGGATAACGAAACTGAATTTGCAGATAATTTAATTTCTGTAGGTGCACTTAATGAAACCTACGGCGGTAAACTAGTTGCTAGTTTCTCAAACTACGGTAAATCAAACGTTGATGTTTTTGCTCCGGGTGTTCAGATCTATTCAACCGTACCGGGTAATGAATATGAATTTTTGCAAGGAACTTCAATGGCTTCTCCAGAAGTTGCTGGAGTTGCAGCAATGTTGAGATCCTATTTTCCACAATTTAGCGCAGCACAGATCAAACAGATCATCCTGCAAACTGGTGTAAGCACAAACATTCAGGTTTCTGCAGGCGGTGATCCAGAAAACGTAAAATCATTTTCTCAGCTTTCTAAATCAGGAAAAATGGTTAATATGTATAACGCCTTTAAAATGGCCGAATTATCAAGTAAGTAATTAACACTGCTCGAGATACCACATTTCTTGGTGGTTCCAATAATGGGTGTTTCGAGCATTTTTTATCGTTTATTGCGTAAAAACTAAACTAAAATATGAACTTAAAAACTCTAGTAGGTCTTTCAATCTTAGGCTTTTTTAGCTTTGCACAAGCACAAAACAATACTTCATACTGGCAACAACATGTTGATTATACCATGGAGGTTGATATGAATGTTGAAGATTACAATTACACCGGTAAACAAGAATTGGTGTACACTAATAATTCGCCTGATACTCTAGATCAGGTTTTTTATCATCTTTATTTTAATGCTTTTCAACCGGGAAGCGAGATGGATGTGCGTTCTTTAACTATTCAAGATCCTGATCGTCGCGTGGTAGATCGCATTTCAAAATTAGAACCAGATGAGATCGGCTTCTTAAAAGTAAGTACATTGACTCAAGATGGAACCGCACTAACGTACAACGTAGCTGGGACTGTACTTGAAGTAAGTCTTGCAGAGCCTATTGCTCCGGGCGAAAGCACCACCTTCAACATGGATTTTAACGGTCAAGTACCGGTACAGATCAGAAGAAGCGGTCGCAATAATGCCGAAGGAGTAGCCCTGTCTATGACACAGTGGTATCCTAAATTAGCTGAATATGATTTTCAGGGTTGGCACGCAGATCCTTACATCGCACGTGAATTTCATGGCGTTTGGGGAGACTTTGATGTGAAAATCAGCATCGATGCAGACTATACCATTGGTGGTACCGGTTATCTACAAAATCCTGAAATAGGCCATGGATATGGAGCACCTGATCAAAAACCTGTCAAGCCAACAAAAGGAAAATACACCTGGCATTTTGTGGCGCCTAACGTACACGATTTTACTTGGGCAGCTGATCCTGATTATATTCACGATAAAATCACAGCAGAAGACGGTACGATCTTGCATTTCTTTTACAAAGACAACAAGGAAATCATTGAAAACTGGAAAAATCTTCAGCCTAAAACAGCAGAGCTTTTAGCTTTTTATAACAAGCACGTAGGCCAATATCCTTACGATCAGTACTCAGTGATTCAAGGTGGTGATGGTGGTATGGAGTATGCAATGTGTACTTTAATTACCGGTGAACGTAGTTTTGGAAGTTTAGTAGGGGTAACCGCGCACGAATTTGCTCACAGTTGGTTTCAGTTTTTAATGGCTACCAATGAGCAAAAATACGAGTGGATGGATGAAGGTTTTACCACCTACATCTCTACCGAAGCAGAAAATGTGGTAATGGGAGAGAAGAAAGAAAATCCTCAAGCGGGTAATTATTCTTCTTACTTCAGATTAGCAACCAGCGGTATAGAACAACCGCAAACCACCTATGCAGACCGTTATGCACTGAATGCTGCATATGGTGCTTCGGCGTATTCTAAAGGTGCTGTGTTTTTAGCACAATTAGGTTATGTCATTGGTCAGGAGAATTTAGCAAAAACGCTAACAAGATATTTTGATGAATGGCATTTTAAACATCCTACGCCTAACGACTTTAAGCGTGTTGCAGAAAAAGTAAGCGGTATGCAGCTTGACTGGTATTTAGTAGACTGGACAGAAACTACCAATACCATTGATTACGCAATAAAAAACGTTGAAGAAGTTGATGGAAAAACTCAAGTTACTTTAGAGCGTAAAGGCTTAATGCCAATGCCGGTAGATTTCTATATCAACACAACAGATGATGCTACAGAAGCCTATTACATTCCGTTACGTATGATGCGCGCAAGCAAGGTAAATCCGTTTCCTACTATGCCACGCACGCAGTTAGAAGACTGGCCGTGGGCGTACCCAACGTATACTTTTACGATAGACAAGCCGCTTTCTGAAATTAAAGCGATGACTATAGACGCACAACAGTTAATGGCTGACATAGACCGAAGCAACAACAGCTGGTCTAAAGATGCTGAATAAATCTTGAAGCCTAATTCCTTAGGATTATATATCCTTTGGTGATGCCAAAAAAGAAGTAATTAAAGCCGTTTTCACCTTTTGAAAACGGCTTTTTTTATAGGCATTGGCATGCATTGCAGCGTTTTCCCGATATTTAACCTTTCAAATATCAAGCACCCTTTAATGACCACACGCGTATTTGTCTCCATTTTGGTACTGAGTCTTTTCTCTTGTAAACCTTCAACCGAAGATTATAATTTACTCAGTACAGGAATTTCAAGAGAATTAGCCGATTTTAGAAAGCAACAGCTCAGCGATATTGTTTATGATCTCAATTTCTCTATCCCTGAAAAATTAGAAGATTCGATACCCGCCTCTCTAGATCTTACGCTTACCATTCACGATAGTTCTCAACCGCTTTATCTTGATTTTAATGTGGAAAAAGGTCACGTAAGTAATGTTATAGCCAATACCGAAGCCATTGATATTATTCACGAGCAGGAGCATGTGATCATTCCTTCAGAATATTTAAAAGAAGGTAAAAATCATATTGAAATAGCATTTACTGCCGGCGAGCAATCTCTTAACAGAAACGAAGATTTTTTATACACGCTCTTGGTTCCTGATAGGGCAAGTACCTTATTTCCTTGCTTTGATCAACCTAATGTAAAGGCAACTTATAATTTAAGCATCACCGCACCCCAGGATTGGGAAGTTCTGGCCGGAGCACCGGAGCAAGAGCAATCAAAAAATGGAAATTTCATCACGCATACCTTTGCCACTTCAGACTTGATGAGTACCTATTTATTCTCTTTTGTAGCCGGAAAATTTAAAACCGCAACAAAAGATCTTTCAGGATTTGATATGAAGTTACTTTATCGCGAGACAGACAGTACCAAAGTGCAATCTAGTCTTGATCCAATTTTTGAATTGCATAAAGGCGCGGTAGATTATTTAGAGGACTATACTGCATATTCTTTTCCGTTTCAAAAGCTTGATTTTGCTACGATTCCCATTTTTCAATATGGCGGAATGGAGCACGTGGGCGCTATTCAATACCGGGAATCTACCTTGTTTTTAGATCAGACCGCTACCGAAAGTCAGTTGTTAAGCAGAGCCAAACTCATCGCGCATGAAACCTCGCATATGTGGTTTGGCGATTTGGTCACGATGAACTGGTTTAATGATGTTTGGATGAAAGAAGTTTTTGCCAATTTTATGGCAGATAAGATCGTTAATCCCGAATTTCCTGAGGTAAATCACGACTTGCTATTTGTATTGAGTCATTACCCCAGTGCTTATGGTGAAGACCGCACAAAAGGTGCTAACCCCATACGGCAAGAGCTTGATAATTTAAAAAATGCCGGTTCTCTTTACGGCGGAATCATCTATCACAAAGCACCTATTATGATGCGTCAGCTTGAGCTTGCTACGGGTAAAAAAGCTTTTCAAGAAGGTATTCAAGAATACATAAAGACCTATGCTTATGATAATGCTGTGTGGGATGATCTGGTTTCTATTTTAGATACTAAAACAAATTTAGACCTCAAAAAATGGAGTGAAGTCTGGGTTAATCAAAGCAGTCGCCCTGTGTTTTCTGAAGAAATTACCTATGATGCTCAGAATACTATTGAAAAACTTCAACTCATTCAAAGTGCTGAAGACGGAAGTGCTAAAATTTGGCCGCAAACCTTTAAAATTGGGCTTGTATATGCCGACTCTACCCACATACTCACAGCTGCTTTTAAAGAAAAACGCTTACTTCTAGAAGGTGCTCAAGGTTTGCCAAAACCTCAGCAAATTATCTACAATTACGACGGAATGGGTTATGGTATTTTTCCGCAGAAAGATGATTTGCTTCAAAGTCTTCCGCAGGTTCAAGATGAGGTGGCCAGAGGATACAGCTATATCAATGTTCATGAAAATTTATTAAATGCAGGTCTTAATCCTATTTCAGTATTTGAACTGTATAAAAAAGGCTTGGTTAACGAAAAAAATGCATTGATCTTAAACCGAATTAGTAGTCAGATGCAAAATTTATACTGGACCTACCTCACCGATATACAACGCGAATCACATCAGAAAGAGTTGGAAGATCTGGTGTATAATCAGTTGCAGCAAGCGCTTCCGGCGAATATTAAAAAAACATTTTTTGGGCTTTTTGAATCTATTGCCTATTCACCTTCAGGTAAAGACCGCTTATATGCAATATGGAATAAAGAAACACAGATAAATAACCTAAAACTCAACGAAGATGATTATACCGGCATCGCTATGCAACTTGCATTATTTGGGCATGAGCATACCGATATCATTCTCAAAGAAGCTGCAGCCGCCATTACCAATCCTGATAAAAAACGCAGATTTGAGTTTTTACAACCCACACTGTCTTCTGACGAATCTACCCGCGCCAACTTTGTAAACAGTTTACAGGATGCTAAAAACAGAGAGAAAGAATCCTGGGTACTTTCAGCATTAGGTTATATCAATCATCCATTGAGACAAGAAAGTGGTTTAAAACACCTTAAAACGTCTTTAGAATTGCTCGAAGAAATACAACTAACAGGAGATATTTTCTTTCCAAAAAATTGGTTAAATGCTACCATTGGGCGTTATTCTTCAGCAGAAGCATATACCATTAGAGAAAATTATTTAAAAGCACATCCTGACCTCAACAAGGTGCTCAAAAACAAATTATTACAAGCCACTGATGATCTCGAACGTGTGCACGTGATGCAAGCTTCTTTAGAAAATTAAAAAGTTATGGATCAAACTTTCCCTAAAAAGGAGCATTTAAAACGTAAAAAACTGCTGGATAAATTATTTTCCGAAGGTCAAAAGATAAACAGTTATCCGCTGTTATTGTTTTACGTCCCAACGGCTTTGCCAGAAGAACAGGTACCCATACAAGCCGGCGTTTCTGTAGCAAAACGCAATCATAAAAAAGCGGTAACACGCAATAGGTTAAAGCGCTTAATGCGCGAAGTTTATCGAAAAAACAAAACACAGTTTCAAACAAATGATAAGACTTTTGCGTTTATGTTTATCTATACCGGCAAAGAAATAGCTTCTTATACCGAATTAGAAAAAGCCATGTTGAAGCTTATTGCAAAGTTTAATGCTAAAACAGCCGCAACAGATCAAGAGGCCGGTTTTTAAATTTCTTTGCTTTCTTAGTATCTTTCTAAAAGCAATACCTAAAAAATAATTTCTATGAAAAAGCGCATACTCATCTCAGTAACAGCGGTCCTCATTTTATTTACAACCGTAAGTTTTAAAAGTGACTTTTTTGAAATCGCCAAGCAGATAGAAATCTTTACCACTTTGTTCAAAGAGCTCAATATGAATTATGTAGATGAGGTAAATCCGGCGGAGCTAATGGATAGCGCTATTGAAGGAATGCTGGCAGATTTGGATCCTTATACTAAATACTGGACAGAGCAAGAGGTTGAAGATGCGCGTATAAGTAACAGTGGAGAATATACGGGGATTGGCGCTTCGGTGTTAACGCGTAATAAAACCATCACAATTTTAGAAGCTTATAAAGATTATCCTGCTGATAAAGCCGGTTTACAAGCGGGAGATGAGTTGATAAAGATAGGAGATATCAACATCGCAGACTTTGAAGAAGATGCCGGTGATCTGTTACAAGGAGCTCCGGGAACAAGTATTCCTATCACCTACAAACGTCAAGGTAAACTTCAAACCACCAGTCTGACCAGAGAAGAAATTGATATCAACGCGGTGCCGTATTACACGCTTATTGATGGAAAAATAGGGTATGTAGTGCTATCAAAATTTAATAAAAAAGCTTCATCAGAGACTGCTGCAGCCATTAAGGATTTAAAAGAGCAAGGAGCAACTTCGCTTATTTTAGACTTGAGAGGTAATCCCGGCGGACTTTTAACCGAAGCGATAAATGTGAGTAATTTATTTCTTCCGAAGGGTAAATTGATCACCAACACAAAATCGGTTATTGAGAAATACAATCAGGAATATTATACGCCAAAAGAGCCGTTGGATACGGAAATTCCGGTGGCAGTTTTGATCAATGGTCGCAGTGCATCGGCGAGCGAGATTGTATCAGGCTCATTACAAGATTATGATAGAGCAGTGGTGGTGGGTGCACGTAGTTTTGGTAAAGGTTTGGTGCAGCGGCCCAAAGAGCTTACTTACGGCACGCAATTAAAGATCACCATCTCTAGATATTACACCCCAAGTGGTAGATGTATTCAAGCTTTAGATTATTGGAATCGGGATGATAACGGTAATGCGATACGCACAAATGCCGAAGATTACAACGAATTTAAAACGAGTACCGGTCGCAAAGTCTATGATGGCGGCGGAATTTTGCCCGATATTCAAATTGAATCAGCAAGAATGAGCGCGATCACCGAAGCACTACTACGCGATCAGGCGATATTTGATTTTGCTACTGATTATTTTTATAAACATAAGTATAACGACATCTCTGATTTTAAATTCACCAATGCAGATTATACGGCATTTAAAACGTACTTAGACAAGCAAGGTTTTGAGTATCAAACCCAAACTGAAAAAGATCTTGAAGAAGTTTACCTAGACGCATCTAAAGATAATTTACAGGATGATATCAGCAGTGAGTACGCTAACTTAATGCGTACCATTGATGTTGCTAAAAAGGAGCAACTGAATAGAAAAGAACGTGAGATTTCTAAATTGATCATTGACGAACTTGTAAAGCGGTATTTTTATCGCGAAGGTTTGTATGAATATCAACTTTCACACAATGAGGAAATTGAAGAGGCTAAAAAAGTACTCCAAGATCCACAGCGCTATGCAAAAATTCTTAACCGATAGATTTTCAGGGTTATACTTAATTAACCAAAAATCTTTAATATACTATTATTTTACTACAAAATACTACATTTAAGAAATGGTTTAACATTAATAACCAGTTCTTTAACTTTAAATTAGTAGTAATTTAATCGCTATCTCTTATGTTATATGTATGATAACTATAGATAAGGATACCGATAAGAACACAGAAATTTTAGGAACAGCGATAAGCTATTTAGAAGACCGAGGATATGAAAATATCAAAGCCGATACAGACGGTTTTGAGTCTCCTAAATCGTATATCAGACGCGGAAGCGAAGTATCAATCACACCAGATATTGTAGCGGAACGTGATGGCGAAAAACATATTTTTGAACTGAGTTTAAAATCTAAAAAACCTAGACTACTGAAGTCAAAATGGTTATTTTTAGATACTTTGAGTTCGATGAAGAATTTTAAGTTTAAAATCTTTACCACTAGAGGTCATTATAAATTTACCGATGATACCTTGAATAGTATCAATCTTGATATGACTCCGGTGAAGATTTAAACATCCCCAGTTATAAACATATTAAAAGCCGCGTATTGCGGCTTTTTTTATTGGCGGTGGCGAAAGATATAGGATTTCTTAGTCGTTTATTTTTTTATCATACGTATATGCGGAATATCATCTTCTAGATAACCTTCTCCAATTTCTTGAAATCCAAGGTCATTATAAAACTTCTTTAAATAGGTCTGTGCAGACAATTCTATCGTGCTCAGATCTAAGGTATCTTCAATAAAGGCAATAGAAGCTTTCATAATATCTTTTCCAAAACCGTATTGTCTCGCATTTTCTTTTACAACAACGCGACCTATGCTAGCGTTATCAAAATAATATCCGGGTTTAAAAACCCTAGTATAGGCTACCAGTTGCTCCTTATGATAACCTAGAATGTGCATGGCCTTTTGATCTTTACCGTCAACATCTTGATATGGGCAATTTTGTTCTACCACAAATACTTCAGTGCGCAATTGGAGTACTTCGTATAAACTGTTTAAGGTAAGCTCATTAAACGCTTTAATTTCAATAGTCATCATTGGGGTTCTAAGTTTTAGTTTTGTTGCAATATCTAATTTTTAGAGAGAACTTCTTTATCTAGCTTCATATCTTCGAATCCTTTGATGAAAACTTTCAAAAGCTCGCTTTATAGATATGATTAAAGCTCCAAAACAAACCCAAAAAGCAGACTGTTATTAGCGGTTGAACATTAAAAAATAGTAAGCTATCTGATTAAGAATACAATGCAGTTTACAAAACACGTGATAGTGCTCGTTTTCAATAAGTTAACATTTAGTTAACATGACTGTTTATAAGTTGTCGTCAAAAAAGTAAAATGAAAATTGCTTAAATGAGAAAAAATTACAAAGCAGATCTTAAGTAATATCTTGCAAGAAAATCTTGTAGAATTTTCTTTTCAAATTATGAGCATAAAAAGAATTCATTTTTAATAAGTGTTGATAACGTTTTATTCAAAAAATGCATTTAATTCAGGTTATCAACAATTGTTAACAGTGTTTACTAAAAGCTTATAAATCAAGTAAAAGTTGTATTTAAAAGTATGGAATAAAGCGTTAATATCTACCCATAATTAAAAAACCAAATTTTAAGATCCCCAAGTTATACCGCTATTAACAGACTATAATAACCATCAATTTTAATTTAAATTTTTAAAAAAAAAATGATATATATGTATACTGTTGAAAACTGTTTTTGAAGACTATTTTGAATTGGGAAACTTAGCTTACTCTACTTGAAATGTATTTATAATAAAAAAGGAACCCTTTTTAGAGTTCCTTTAGTACTTTTAAAAGTGATTGATTGTATTAAAAAATTGAATTGACGTAGGATAAAACAGCTACGAATCCTAGGATGAATATTCCTATAAAGAGCAGTGCTATTCTATAGCGTTTCAATTTAAACGTTTTCATAAAGAAAAGTTTTGATTAATGAATAGAACAAAATTAAGGTTTTTTTAACAAAAACAATTGTTTTGAAATTAAATCTTGGTCATGTTACTGTTAAATATGTATTTGTTTGATAATGAAATACTAAGATTAACTAAAAGTTCACCTAAACACGACTTATGTTAATACGATTAACGCTAATTTTGCACTAATTAATAAAAGCATTTGATGCCAAATAAAAAGAGAAGAAGAAGATCAAATACTCAAATCGGTGATCTCACTCAAAAGATTTTAAAAATTTTAAAAAGAGAACCCGGTAAATTATTCAATCATAAACAAATTGCGGCTAAACTTCAAGTGGATGACCCCAACAGCCGTAACGAGATCGTAAAAAAGCTCTCACAACTTACTGCAAAAAAACATATCGAAGAGAAAGAGCGTGGCAAATACAGCTTTAACGCGACCTCTCATTATCATACAGGAACACTAGATGCTACATCTCGTGGAGATGGTTATGTTGTTGTAGAAGGAATGGAACAGGATATTTATATTCCTAAGAACAACATGAATAAGGCTTTGCACGGTGATACGGTAAAAGTATATGTTTACAAACAACGCCGAAGCAAAAAGCACGAAGGGGAGATTGTAGAAATTCTGGAACGCAAAACAGACGAATTCGTAGGTGTAGTGCAGATGCAAAAGAACTTTGCTTTTGTAAATACTTCCGCAGAAGGAAAAATGCGTACCGATATTTTTGTTCCGAAGAATAAATTGAATGGAGCACAGGATGGTGAAAAAGTGCTCGTAAAGATTGAAGATTGGCCGGAGAAAGCAGATTCGCCCTTCGGAAAAGTTATTAAAGTACTGGGCTTACCAGGCGAACATAATACAGAAATTCATTCTATTTTAGCGCAGTACGGCTTGCCCCATGATTTCCCTGAAGAGGTTGAAGCCTATGCTAATAACATTGATACAAGCATAAAAGCAGAGGAGATTGCTAAGCGTCGCGACATGCGGGAGGTGCTCACATTTACTATTGATCCTAAAGATGCAAAGGATTTTGATGATGCGTTGAGTTTTCAGGTTTTAGAAAATGGAAACTACGAGGTAGGAATTCACATTGCAGATGTTTCGCACTATGTTATTCCGGGAACTATATTGGATGAGGAGGCGTATGAACGTGCGACTTCGGTGTATTTGGTAGATCGCGTAGTGCCTATGCTACCCGAGATCTTATCTAATAACGCTTGTTCGTTACGACCTAACGAAGAGAAATATACCTTTTCTGCAGTATTTGAATTAGACAAATCTTCGGGTAAAGTTAAAAAGCAATGGTTTGGGCGCACAGTAACTTATAGTGATGCACGATTTGCTTATGAAGAAGCGCAACAAATCATAGAAACCAGAGAAGGATTGATTCCTGAGGACATTTCGCTTACCGGAAAGTCATATAACGTAGATCCTGCTATTGTAAAAGCTACTTTAGAACTAGACAGAATCGCAAAAATTATGCGTAGGCAACGTATGAAAGATGGTGCGATTTCTTTTGATAAAGTGGAAGTAAAATTTGAACTCGATCAAGAGAATGATCCGGTTGGAGTTTTCTTTAAAACTTCAAAAGATGCTAATAAGCTAATTGAAGAATTTATGCTTTTAGCCAATAGAAAAGTAGCTGAGTTTATAGGAAAGCAATCCCCAAAGAAAACATTTGTTTATCGTATTCACGACGAACCCAATGACGAGAAGCTTGCAGCTTTGCAAACCATCGCAGGTCGTTTTGGTTATAAAATGAATCTTAAAGATAGAAAAAGTACAACCGCTTCTTTAAATAACCTTCTTACTGATGTTGTTGGTAAAAAAGAACAGAACCTGATAGACACACTTGCTATTCGTACGATGAGCAAAGCGGTATATAGTACAGACAATATTGGACACTATGGGTTGGCTTTTGAGTATTATACGCATTTTACTTCGCCAATACGCCGTTATCCTGATTTAATGGTACATCGCCTTTTACAGCATTATCTAGATCAAGGTAAATCTGCTTCAGAAGAAGAATACGAATCTAAATGTAAACATAGTAGCGATATGGAATATCTGGCTACTAGTGCTGAGCGCGATTCTATCAAGTATATGCAAGTGAAGTTTATGCAAGATCATAAAGATGAAACCTTTTTAGGTGTGATTTCCGGAGTAACCGAATGGGGTATTTATGTAGAGATCATAGACAATAAATGTGAGGGGATGATTCGTTTAAGAGACATTAAAGGCGATCATTTTGATTTTGATCAGGAGAAATATGCTATTGTAGGTCGCAAAACCGGAGCCACGATTACTCTTGGGGACGAGGTTTATGTAAAAGTAAAAGAAGCAGATCTTGTTAAAAAACACTTGGATTTTACTTTGGTTGACGTTAAAGAGGCGATTCAATAAGATAGCTACTGTAACAAATCCAAAACCGATTGGTCTTTTAAATACGAAAAATCAATTCTTATGAAAAAACTAATCATGGCAGTGCTATTTGTAGCTGCAGGTGCAACGTATGCACAAGACGATACCAAAGACGTTGGCGATTTTACCGAAGTAAAAGTTTTTGATCGCATGCGCGTCAATCTTATTAAAGATTCTGAAAACAAAGTTTATTTAAAAGGTAAAGACACTGATTATATAGAACTTGTTAATAAAGACGGCGTTTTAAAAATACGTATGGATCTGGATAAGATCTTTGATGGTAACGAGACTTTTGTTGAAGTTCATTATAACAACCTAAGAGTTATTGACGGTAATGAAGGCGCCGAAATTGTGGTAAACGAATTGCTTAAACAACCTAAAATTGAGATTAGAGTACAAGAAGGCGCTCAAGTCACTGCAGGTCTAAAGGTAGAAAATGCCGAAATGCGTGCTGTAACCGGTGGAATTATTACCGCAAGCGGAAGCGCTGTAAATCAAAATGTAGAAGTAAATACAGGTGGAGTTTTTGAAGGAAAATCTCTAGAAACTACTGATACCACGATACGCATTCAGGCGGGGGGAGAAGCAGATATTTTTGCCCGAAGAACTGCCGAAGTTAAGATCAGAGCTGGTGGTGACGTAGACGTTTACGGAAATCCCACAGAGCTCATCAAAGATAAATTTATAGGGGGTCGCGTACGTGTGATGAAGTAGTTTAGTTCAATTTGGTTACTTTTGTAATCTAATCGTCGGTTAATAACCGGGGGTAGAATCTTAATAAAATACTTCATAGTGCTATTTCTAGAAGATCTAGTTTACTAATAAGTAAAAAGACTTCCTACTTCTAAATGCTACAAGACATTTCAACAGCAATACCACTGGGTTTTCTACTTGCCTTTCTTGTAGGACCTGTGTTTTTTGTACTATTAGAAACAGCTGCTCTAAAGGGTTTTAGAGCAGCTGTTCTATTTGATATAGGTGTCGTTACTGCAGATACCTTATTTATTTTTATAGCGTACTTTAGTACTAATCAGCTACTTGATAAACTTAAAGACGATCCTGCACTTTATATTTTTGGTGGGATGTTACTAGCAGTTTATGGGATTATGTCATTCTTAAGGGTTAAAAAGAACAAACTTGATGATGATGAGCACCCTACTGTTGTGATGAGTAAACGCAACTATTTTGGGCTTTTTGTAAAAGGTTTTTTACTCAACTTTATTAACATTGGAGTACTAGGGTTTTGGTTGGTAATTCTTATTTCAGCCGGGCCACAGTTAGATATGAATTCAGAGCGATTAACGGTATTCTTTGGTACCATTTTGCTCACTTATCTAATCATTGATATTATTAAAATTCTACTTGCTAAAAAATTACGCAGCAAACTAACGCCAACACGTATTGCTATAATTAAGCAAATTATAAGCGTGTTGATGTTCTTATTCGGTTTGTTATTGATCTCAAAAGGTTTATTTCCTTCAAAAATTCATCAGATTGAAAAGCGTATTGAGGAAATTGCGCCAGAGAATGAGTTTATCGAAGGAGATACGATTCCGTTTTAGAATTCTTTGAAAAATCAAGTCATAAAAAAAGACCCTTCAATTGAAGAGTCTTTGTTGAGGTGTCGAGCGGATTCGAACCGCTGTAGATGGTGTTGCAGACCACTGCCTAGCCACTCGGCCACGACACCCTTTTTAATTAGGACTGCAAATTTAAGGTTTTTCTTTAGATATAAAAGCTATTAACGTTTTTTAGTCATTGAAACGCCTACCGAAGCAACATCACCACCAATCGGCGGATTGATTTTACGCACAGTAACTTTAGCTTTGGTAATTGTTGAAATCTCTGATAAAGAACGATTTAAAATACGATCGCATACGTGCTCTAAGAGCTTAGAACGATGCGCCATTTCTTCTTTAATAATTTTATTGAGATGTACATAATCTACGGTATCGCTCAAGTTATCAGATTGAGCCGGTATGGATAGGTCTGTATTTATTTTTAGATCTACGAGATAATCAGAGCCTATCTGACCTTCTTCTACCAGACAGCCGTGGTATGCATATACTTTTACGCGATTGAGTTTTATAACGCCCATTACAACTTCATTTTATAGGGTAAAGATATTATTTATAAAGCAGAGCAGGAACTTGATTATCGAGGTTTAAATAGGTTGTTAATCACGTTTCAGCACACGTATTTTTAGTATTTTTGGCAACTTATAGGGTATATTATTTAAACAATAGTGTACTGCAGTTTAAGCTCGATAGACGAGTAATTCTATTTTTCAGCATTTATTAAGCTATGGCAGAAGATTATGTAGCTCTTAATTTTTTAGAGCAAATAGTAGAAGAAGATATTACAAACGGATTTCCCCAAGAAGATTTACGCTTTAGATTTCCACCGGAACCTAATGGTTATTTACACATTGGGCATTGCAAGGCTATTTGCATCAGTTTTGGACTGGGGGAGAAGTACAACGCTCCGGTAAACTTAAGATTTGATGATACTAATCCTTCTAAGGAAGAGCAGGAATATGTAGATGCGATTCAGGAAGATATAAAATGGTTAGGCTTCAAGTGGGATAAAGTTTGTTATTCTTCAGACTATTTTCAGCAGTTATACGATTGGGCGATTCAGCTTATAAAAGATGGCAAAGCGTATATTGATTCACAGTCTAGTGAAGCCATGGCTGAGCAAAAAGGAACCCCTACAGAACCCGGAACTAACAGTCCGTACCGGGAGCGTTCCGTAGAAGAAAATTTAGAGCTGTTTGAGAAAATGGCAAAAGGTGAATTTGCCGAAGGTGTACACGTTCTACGGGCCAAAATAGATATGCAATCGCCTAATATGTTATTGCGTGATCCTATAATGTATCGCGTTATTAACAAAGCGCACCACCGTACAGGTAATACCTGGAATATTTATCCAATGTATGACTGGGCACACGGAGAGAGCGATTATGTAGAGCAAGTTTCACACAGTTTGTGTTCGCTTGAATTTAAGCCGCACAGACCGCTTTATGAGTGGTTTGTGGATAATGTGTATACAAACGGTATCAAACCAAAACAACGCGAATTTGCGCGCTTAAACCTAAGCTATACGATTATGAGCAAGCGTAAGTTGCTTAAGCTCGTGCAAGAAGGTATTGTAAGCGGTTGGGATGATCCTAGAATGCCTACCATTTCGGGGATCAGAAGACGTGGGTATACGCCGGCTGCGATACGTAATTTTATAGATGCTGTAGGAGTTGCAAAACGCGACAATGTGATTGATGTTTCGCTTTTGGAATTCAATGTACGTGAAGATCTTAATAAAACAGCGCCACGTGTAATGGCCGTTTTGGATCCGGTAAAATTGGTAATCACCAACTATCCTGAAGATCAGGAAGAATGGCTAGAAGCTGAAAATAATCAGGAAGATGAAAATGCAGGCTATAGAAAAGTGCCTTTTTCCAAAGAATTATACATCGAGAAGGATGATTTTAAAGAAAATGCAAACAGCAAATACTTCAGACTTACTTTAGGTAAGGAAGTGCGTTTAAAGAATGCGTATATCATCAAAGGAGAATCTGTAGTTAAGGATGCTAACGGAAACATTACTGAAATTCACTGTACATACGATGCCGATTCTCGAAGTGGAAGCGGTACCGAAGCAAGTCTGCGTAAAGTAAAAGGAACCTTGCATTGGGTTTCAATTAAGCACGCTATTAAAGCTGAGGTGCGTTTGTATGATCGTCTGTTCAATCACGAGTCTCCCGATGGTGATAAAGAGGTTGATTTTATGGAGCATCTTAATCCTAATTCTTTAGAAACTATTACCGGATATTTAGAGCCAAGTCTTAGCGAGGTAGAGCCGATGGATATTTTTCAGTTTCAGCGCTTAGGCTATTTTAATGTTGATAAAGATAGTACTCCAGAACATTTAGTCTTCAATAAAACTGTGGGATTACGCGATACTTGGGCAAAGGTTGAATCAAAATCAACAAAAAAAGAGCAGCCTAAAGCGGCACCAAAAAAGCAAATTCCACAAATCCCTGCGTTAAACGAAATCAAAAAAGTAGGGAAGAAGCTGGCGCAAATTCCAGATGAAAAGCGGGTAAAAGCGATTGCGAGAATTCGCGAACTAGCTAAAGATGTGCATTATGAAGAACTTAAAGAGTTGTTTAATACTTCAGCTAAGAAGATAGGTACCCGTCTAGCGGTTTTAGAAACCTTGATTGTTTTAATTCAGTTGAATAAAGTTGACCAAAAGAATGAAGAAGTGGCAGCTTATCTTGAAGAAATGAAAACCTCAGGAAATGAACTCTTAGAAAATTCGGTTAACAACCTATAATATTATCTAAGCATAGTTATAGAAAAAGGGCCCTCGTGGCCCTTTTTTAGCATACCTTTAAGGTTAATAGTCAATTTATTAACCGGTTATTAACGGAGATTAGATTTTAACATTATTACTTTTGAGCATAACAAAAAACAATCACCATGTCAAAAACAAGTAATACCATTTTAGCATTAGTAACGGGAGCAGCAATTGGAGCAGGACTTGGCTTATTATATGCACCGGAAAGCGGCGATAAAACAAGAAAGAAAATTTCTAAAAATGCCAAAGAAGCTAAAAAGAAATTAGAAAAGCAGATTCAGGAAACTTCAGATCATTTATCTGCATCAGCAAAAGAGGCTAAAAAATCTTTTGACGCTAAGCTTGAAGATACTTTAAAGACTGCGAGCTCAAAGGCAGATAACATTTTAGTTTCTATGGAAAAGAAGCTTGAAGAATTAAGAAAGAAAAATGCTAAAGCGACTACAGAAGTAGTTGAGGAAGTAAAAGATATTGATGTACCAACTGCAAAAGCATAAGGGTGCATGTCTATATTTAATCTTTCAGAACATATTAGTAAAGTATCAGACGATGCTAAAAAGTATCTAAACAGTAGTCTAGAATACTACAAATTAGATAGTTTTAAAAAGATGATGGATGGTGCTGTATCCTTAGTAAATCTAATGGTTAGCGGCAGCATCTTTTTAATTTTTATACTTTTTATCTCGGTTGGAGTTGCTATAGTAATTGGAGAATCACTGGGTAGTTTGAGCTATGGTTATTTTATCGTAGCAGGTATTTATCTTGTGATTTATGTGCTGTATAAATTATTTGGTAAACCATTTATTACTGAAATTGTACTCAGAAAATATTCTAAAGTATTTTTCAATGAATCTTCTCAAGAAGATGTGTTAGATGAAGAATTTAAACACTTACAAGAATAGTTATGAAAGTATACAAATCATTTGATCAGATAGAACAAGATCTTAGAATATTAAAGTTGCAACAGCAGATTGATGAAGAGCAACTTAAACTAAGTATAAATGATACTAAAGCAGCATTTTCTCCGGTAAGTTTAGTTGCGGGATCAGTAGGAGCAATCGTTCAAAAAACCATCGTTCTTAAAGCTGTGAACAAGATTTTAGGTATTAAAAAAGTCAAGGTTAAAAATATAGACGACAACAAATAAATTGTTATAGAAAAAGAAAAATAAAAAAAACCGGAGTTTGTGCTCCGGTTTTTTTATTGTCCGTATCAAGGTTTAGAACACCTTGAATTTGCTTTTCAGTCTACAAAGTAGAAAGATCGTCGTCTGCATCAAAGTCATCATCATAACCTGATTCTTGTTTTGGCTTGTCTTTTTTCTTAGGTGTCTTTAAACCCAATTGTTCGTTACGTTTTTTCATCTCTTCACCTATTTGATTTGAAGCCACAAAACTTGCGATCATATTATTCAACATATCGCTACCTGCTTGTGGAGAATTAGGTAATAGAATTAAATTACTATTAGTTTCTTCACCTATAGATTGTAAGGTGTCGTAATGCTGAGTAACCACGATTAGGGCAGAAGCTTCTTGAGAATTAATTCCCACATTATTTAAAACCTCTACAGACTCCTCTAGACCGCGTGCAATCTCTCTACGCTGGTCTGCTATACCTTGACCCTGTAAACGCTTACTTTCGGCCTCTGCGCGTGCCTTAGCAACGATTTTAATACGTTCTGCTTCGGCTTCGTACTCTGCAGCTACTTTTTCACGTTCTGAAGCGTTAATACGGTTCATTGCAATTTTTACCTGCTGATCAGGATCAATATCGGTAACGAGAGTTTTGATGATATCATAACCATAATCGGTCATCGATTGATTCAATTCGCTTTTAACAGCAATTGCAATATCATCTTTACGCTCAAAAACGTCATCCAGTTTCATCTTAGGAACTTCAGAACGTACTACATCAAAGACATAAGAAGTGATCTGGTTTTGCGGATCTTCTAATTTGTAAAATGCGTCATACACATTAGATTTCACCACCTGAAACTGTACCGAAATCTTTAAACGAACAAAAACATCATCTTTAGTTTTGGTTTCGACGATCACATCTAACTGCTGAATACGCAAGTTTACACGACCGGCAACCTTATCAATTAATGGAATTTTTATCTGAATTCCTGAATTTCTAACACTGGTAAATTTACCGAAGCGTTCAATAATTGCGGCAGTCTGTTGCTTTACAATAAATACTGCTGAGATTAGGATAATGATCCCAAAAAACAGCAAAATCGGAAGGAAGTAAGTCATATTTTAAGTTTTAATTATTTGAAAAGTATACGGGTACTGACTATTAAAAATACAATACATTTGTCGCCCATTTTAAAAATTCGTAACACTTTGAAGCATTTTTTATTATTCCTATTGATATCAACAACGTTTGCAGCAAATGCACAGCGTAATTCTAAATATGCTTCAAACCGTATTGGCGTACAAGGGCAATACGCGCTTTTGGATCTCAACACCTCAAACTTTCATACCAATCAAGAAGCTGGATTTTTAGCCGGATTATCTAAACGTTCTGCATTTTATAACAACTTCGATTTGATCTTTGGTGTAGATTTTATGCAAACTTCACTAAGTCTAAATGCTAGTGGTGCCGCTTCTGAAATTGAAAAAGTAAAGTATACGTGGAGTGGGGCGCAGGTAAAAATGTTATTGAGTTACCTGATTGCAGGGGATCATTTTAGCGTCGAATTTGGACCCATTTTTCAGGTTAATGGTAAAATGGAGTTAAATGATGAGAATCAACGTGCGCTGGTACTAGATGGTTACACCAGCTTACGAGCAGAAGATATTCAAGAGTGGTCGCGTGTGAATGGTTTAGTAACCTTGGGATTGAGCGCCGGATTTACACGCGTTAGATTTACAGCAAATTATCAATACGGTTTTACCAATGCGCTAAAGAGATTAAATGATGAAGGATTGACCTTAAAAGATCCTGCAGCAACAAATTTTAAAGGAAATCTGGGACTTATTACTGCAGGAATCGTGTTGTATTTATAAGGTTTCTATTGCAAAGCGAATGCGCTCTAAAGTCTTTGCTTTACCAATTGTTGAAGCAATATCAAAAACATCTGGGCCAGACATAGAGCCTACTAGGCTAAGGCGTAAAGGTTGCATTACTTTACCGAATCCTAAACCTTCATTCTGAATCCAGCCTTTTACATTAGCTGAAAGATTTTCGGCAGAAAAATCTTCGGTTTCTGATATGATTTTAGAAAGGTTGATCATGATTTCACCGGTATCATCTTTCCAGGCTTTTTTAGCTGCTTTTTCGTCGTAAGAAGTTGGTCTTTCAAAAAAGAAACTTCCTTGATCAAATAAATCAGAAACAAAAACCGCACGCTCTTTTACTAAATGAATGATCTGCTTTACATAAGCATCATCGTAATCCAAGTGTTTTTCTTTCAAAATACCTTGTAGACCAGAAACCAGAGAAGCATCAGAAGCTAGTTGCAAGTGCTGTTGTTGAAACCATTTTGTTTTTTCAGGATCAAATTTAGCACCAGATTTATGCACACGAGTCAATTCAAAATCTTGTACCAGTTCTTCAAGCGTATAAATTTCCTTTTCAGTACCAGGATTCCATCCTAAAAATGCAAGCATATTGATAACCGCTTCCGGTAAATAACCATCTTCGCGATATCCCGAAGCGATGTCGCCAGATTTAGGATCTTTCCATTCTAATGGAAATACCGGGAAGCCCATTTTATCGCCATCGCGTTTACTTAGTTTGCCTTTTCCTACAGGTTTCATAATCAGCGGTAAATGTGCAAATTGAGGTGCTTCCCAGCCAAATGCACGGTAAAGCATCACGTGTAATGCTAGCGATGGAAGCCACTCTTCTCCACGAATTACGTGCGTGATTTCCATAAGATGATCATCAACAATATTAGCTAAATGATAGGTGGGCATACCATCTGCTTTGAATAAAACCTTATCATCAAGCAAACTCGTATCTACTTCAACAGCGCCGCGAATGATGTCATCAAGTTCAAGAATTTCGCTTTGCGGCGATTTAAATCGAATTACATAATCCTCACCTGCATCAATACGTTTCTGGGTTTCTTCCGCAGAAAGGTTTAATGAATTATCTAACTTCTCGCGATTGTGCCAGTTGTAAATAAAGGTTTTACCTTCATCTTCGTGAGATTTACGATGTGCATCTAAAGCTTCGGCAGTGTCAAAAGCATAATAAGCATCACCCGAAGCAATTAATTTTTCGGCAAAAGCAAAATATTTATCCTTGCGTTCACTTTGCCGATAAGGACCAAAACCACCTTCTTTGCCCGGGCCTTCATCATAAGGTATTCCACACCAGTTTAGCGCTTCAACAATATAATCTTCGGCACCTTCAACGTATCTATTTTGATCAGTATCTTCAATTCTAAGTACAAAGGTTCCGCCGTGTTTTTTAGCAAATAAATAATTATAAAGTGCCGTTCTTACACCGCCTATGTGCAAAGGTCCGGTAGGGCTTGGTGCGAAACGCACGCGTACATTTTGATGCATAGTAAAATTTTAGGCTGCAAAGGTACTCAATATGAGAATGTGACACACATTACATTTTTGGGGTTTCAATAGCTGTTTTTAGTCAAAATCATTTTAGGCTTGTATGTTAAGCCTGTAGCAGCTATAATATATTGTTGTAGTTTTAGTTATTGAAATAACACAGGTTTAAAATCAAGGTACTTTTGCAAGAATTAGAAGCCAAATTAGAGCGTTTTATTCGTAAATATTATAAGGATGAACTCCTTAGAGGACTCTTATTTTTTGTTGCGATCGGTCTGGCTTATGTCCTTTTAGTTTTAGTGATCGAATATTTTTTCTGGTTGAGTACGTGGGGCAGGGCATTTCTATTTTGGTCATTTGTGGGCCTCGCCGGTTTGTTGCTGTTTAGATTTGTGTTGATTCCTATAGCACGGCTGTTTAAGCTTTCAAAAGGTATAGATTATACTCAAGCTTCTAGATTGATCGGAAATCATTTCCCCGAAGTTC
Source organism: Leeuwenhoekiella palythoae (assembly GCF_900130045.1). Taxonomy (GTDB): domain Bacteria; phylum Bacteroidota; class Bacteroidia; order Flavobacteriales; family Flavobacteriaceae; genus Leeuwenhoekiella; species Leeuwenhoekiella palythoae. The sequence goes on along the minus strand of NZ_FQXT01000002.1, from coordinate 259,275 downwards.
AGGACAAATTGTTAAATACGCTACAACTACAAACAAGTGCGAGCAATTCTGATTTGGTTCAAGCCAGTATTCTGCAAAAATCCAAAGAATTAGAACCTATCCCGTTTTCACTTGCTATTGATTACAGGAAAAATCTGAAATACTTAAAATATGCGTTGATTCCAGTTTGCATCTTTTTAGGAATTAGCCTGAGTAAGGGAACTACGTTTTTTAAAGAGAGTGCAACTCGGGTGATGGATTATAAACGGGTTTATGCGCCGCCTGCACCTTTTTCTTTTGAATTACAAAATGAAAACACTTCTATCGTTGAGGGTCAAACCTTAGAAATTAGTGCAAAAGTGAACGGGCAAGAATTACCTGAGGAAGTTGAGGTTTCGCTAAATGAAGTTTCTTATTTTATGAAAAATAGGGGAGGAGGTAATTTTAGTTATACTGTAGAACAGCCTACTGAAGATCTAAATGTATATTTTGAAGGAAATGGTTTTGTTTCTGATCAGTATCAATTTGAATTGATCAATACGCCTAGAATTTCAGAATTTAAAATCGAATTGAACTATCCTAAGTATCTTAATCGTACTGATGAGATTATAGAGAATACCGGAAATATTACCATTCCTGAAGGCACGCAGGTGCGTTGGCTTTTAGCTACAGAGCAAACGAATTTAGTAGAGTGGATAAGCGATACCGTATTCCAATTTGAAAAAGAGAATCAACAGTTCAGTTTTTCAGAACGGTTCTTTAATCCAACTGCTTATAGTATCGCTACAAGTAATGCTCATCTCAAACGCTTTGAACGGCTAAATTATGAGTTGGCTGTCATTAAGGATGCTTATCCTGAAATGAATCTCGAGGTACGAAAAGACAGTCTAGATGATGCTGAAACATATTTTCAAGGAAATTTGGCTGATGATTATGGCTTATATGATCTTAACTTGATTTATTATACTGAAAATCAAATAGATAATAGTAAAAAAGTAAGTATTCCTGTGAATTCTTCTACCGTAGATCAATTTTATTACGCATTTCCGGGAAATTTAGATTTATCAGCTGGCGTAAGTTACTCTTACTATTTTGAAGTGCGTGATAATGATGTGTTACACGGGCATAAAGCAACACGTTCTGAAACATTTTCGTTTCAATCTTTAACCACAGAAGAGGCTGTTGATAAACAGCTTGAGATACAAGAAAACTCGTTGCAAGGTTTGGATAGATCTGTAAAGCAAATGCAAGAACAGGAACGCGATTTAAAAGAACTTCAAAATCTTCAGAAGGAAAAGAATGCACTTGATTTTAATGACAAACGTAGAATTCAATCCTTTCTTGAACGTCAGAAAGCGCAAGAACAAATGATGCAGAATTATTCTGAAAAATTAAAAAAGAGTATTAATGCATTAGATGAACTTTCGGAATCTAAATCGGAGAAGAATGAGTTGCTCAAAAACCGGTTAGAAAAGAATGAGGAGCAACTTAAAGAACAGGAAAAATTGGTTGAAGAATTAAATAAACTCCAGGGTTTAATGGACGATGAAGAGCTTAAGGAAAAGCTTGACGAATTATCTAAAAAATCAAAGAATTCCAGCAGATCGATGCAACAATTGCTGGAACTTACAAAGCGTTTTTTTGTACAAACCAAGGGGGAGCGTATTGGTAGAGCGCTTGATAAATTAGGCCAGGATCAAGAGGAAGAAAGTAAGAAGCAAAACCCGGAATTGAACAGGCAAAAGGAATTGTCAGAATCTTTTGAAAATTTGAAAGAAGAACTTGAAAATTTAAAGGATGAAAATAAGCAGTTAAATAAACCTATAGATATTCCCGAAGATTCAAAGACTGAAGAAGAAATCAGTCAGGAACAAAAATCGGCAGAAGAAAATTTACAGAAACAAGAAGATTCAAAAGCGCAAGAAAATGCTAAATCTAATCAGCAGAAAGCCGGTAAGAAGATGCAGCAAATGGGTCAAAAGATGATGCAGCAAATGTCTAGCGGTGGTGGTGGAGATGTCGAACAGTTGCAAGAAGATGTTGAAATGCTCAGACAGATTTTAGATAATTTGGTTATTTTCTCATTTGATCAAGAAGCGTTAAAAGACAAATTTTCAAGTATAGATAATGGCAATCCGTCGTTCTCAAAATATCTTGTTAAGCAGAATGAATTACGCGACAATTTTGAGCATATAGACGATAGTTTATTTGTTCTGTCCTTACGGAATCCTATGTTGCAAGAAGATATTAATGAGCAGTTAACGGAAATCACCTATAATTTAGATCAGAGTTTAGAGCGTTTAGCTGACAATGATATTATCAAAGGCGTTGCGAGTGAGCAATACGTTTTTGCCGGCGCCAATACCCTTGCAGATATGTTATCTGATATTTTAGATAATATGCAAGCGCAATTGTCTTTTGCGATGGGATCAGGGAGTTCCGGTATGCCCATGCCCATGCCAAGTGGCGGACAGGGTAGTGGTAAACAGTTATCTGATATTATTATGTCTCAAAAGGAACTGCAGGAGCAATTGGGAGAAGGTAAGAAGGATGGTAAATCTGGTCAAGAAGGTGAGAATGGCAAAGAAGGAAATTCTGGAAGTCAAGGGGACTCTGGCAAGCCATTTGGAGAAGGTGACGGAAATGGAGATAGTGGAGAAGGAACTTCGGAAAGCGAATTGGCTAGACAATATGAGATTTATAAGCAACAGGAAGCGATCCGCAATCAATTGGAGAATTTGTTGCAAGGTTCAGGATCCACTGAAGAGACTGAGCGTTTATTAAGAAGTATTGAAGCAGTAGAAAATGATCTATTGAATGGAAATGCTGAGACAGCGCGGAGAAGAATGAATAATGTTATTCAGCAATTCTTAAAGCTTGAAGAAGCCGAACAAGAAAAGGATAAGAATACCCAGCGTGAAGCAAATGCTAATCGTAAGGAATTTAATAATAACACGTCAAACAGCATTCCTGACGCGAAGCGTTATTTCAATGCAAAGGAGATTTTGAATCGGGATAAACTTCCGCTGCAGGAACAGTATAAGATTAAAGTTAAACAATATTTTCAGAGGCAGGATGATTGAATTTAGTAGCCAAAATGATTTTAATTTAGAAGACGAAGAGCGTGTTGAGCATTGGCTAAAAGCTGCTGCTGTGAAGGAATCTTTTGGCATAGAAAGTTTGGGTTATGTCTTTTGCTCTGATGATTTTCTGTTGGAAATCAATAAACAATTTTTAGATCACGATACACTTACAGATATTGTGACTTTTGATTATACAGAAGGGAAGATTCTCAATGGGGAAATTTATATAAGCACAGATCGCGTTGCCGATAATGCTAAGGATTTTAATGTTGGCTTTGATGTAGAATTAAGGCGTGTCATCATACACGGTTTATTGCATATGTGCGGTTACGGTGATAAGACTTACGAGGAGAAAGAAATGATGCGTGCTAAGGAGGATGAGTATCTTGTCTTATGGAATGCATAAGCTATGGTTAGGCGTTTAATTTTGAGTACCTTTGCGCCCATTTTTAAGGAAGTGTAATTAAATGTTTCACGTGGAACAATGAGTTTTTTTGAAGATATATACGATGTAATTGTAGTTGGTGGTGGCCACGCAGGATGTGAGGCGGCGGCGGCGGCAGCAAATACAGGAAGTAAAACCTTGTTGGTTACGATGAATCTGCAAACTATTGCACAGATGTCGTGTAATCCCGCGATGGGAGGTATTGCAAAAGGTCAGATCGTTCGAGAGATTGACGCATTGGGAGGTTATAGCGGGATTGTTTCAGATAAGACCGCGATACAGTTTAAGATGCTCAATAAAAGTAAAGGACCTGCAATGTGGAGTCCACGCGTGCAAAGTGACCGTATGCGTTTCGCAGAAGAATGGCGTTTGATGCTCGAGAATACTCCTAATTTAGATTTCTATCAGGAGATGGTAAACGGTCTTTTGATCGAAGGTGATCGTGTTGCCGGGGTACGCACTTCTTTAGGAATTGAGATTAAAGGTAAATCCGTTGTACTGACTAATGGAACTTTTCTTAATGGTTTAATTCATATTGGCGAGAAACAATTTGGTGGAGGTAGAGCAGGGGAGCGAAAAGCAACTGGTATTACCGAACAGTTGGTAGATTTAGGTTTTGATTCGGGAAGGATGAAAACTGGAACGCCACCACGTGTAGATGGTAGGAGTCTAGATTTTTCTAAAATGATCGAGCAACCAGGTGATGATGATCCACAAAAATTTAGTTACAGTGATGTGACAAAACCGCTCACAAAACAACGGTCTTGTCAAATGAGTTATACAAGTCCTGAAGTGCACAATTTATTGCGCGAAGGTTTTGACCGTTCACCTATGTTTAATGGTCGAATTAAAAGTACCGGACCCAGATATTGCCCTTCAATAGAAGATAAAATCAATCGCTTTGCAGATAAAGATCGGCATCAATTATTTGTAGAGCCTGAAGGATGGAATACTATTGAGTATTATGTAAACGGGTTTTCTACATCTTTACCGGAAGAAGTTCAGTTTAAAGCATTACGTCAGGTAGCAGGCTTTGAAAATGTCAAATTCTTTAGACCGGGTTACGCGATCGAATATGATTATTTTCCACCCACGCAATTGAAGCACACGCTAGAAACAAAACTGGTTGCTGGATTATATTTTGCCGGTCAAATTAATGGAACTACCGGTTATGAAGAAGCAGCTTCCCAAGGATTGGTTGCCGGGGTAAATGCGAGTTTAAAAGTTCAAGAAAAGGATCCGTTTATTCTAAAAAGAGATGAAGCTTATATAGGTGTTTTAGTAGATGATCTAATTACAAAAGGGACTAAAGAACCTTACCGAATGTTTACTTCTCGTGCAGAATATAGAACCTTATTACGCCAGGACAATGCTGATGCACGTCTTACACCGCGTTCTTTTGAAGTGGGATTGGCGAGTGAAGAACGTATGCGCGCTCTGGAGAAAAAGGAAGCGCAAGCGGTAAATCTTGTTGAATTTTTTAATACTACAAGTATTCAGCCAGAAGAAGCAAACCCAGTTTTGGCCGAAAAAGGAACAACTCCGATGAAGCAATCTGATAAAATGGTTAAGATTTTTAGCCGTCCTCAAATTGCTTTAGACGACATGCTTTCTTTTAAGGATGTAAAAGAATATGTCGCGGAACACGATCTGGATACTGAAGTTTTAGAACAAGCGGAAATAAGAATTAAATATTCGGGTTATATCGAAAAGGAAAAAGCCAATGCTGATAAATTACAGCGCTTAGAGAATATTAAAATTCCAGATAATTTTGATTACAGTAAACTGAAATCGCTTTCTTACGAGGCCCGCGAAAAACTATCTAAAATCCAACCTACAACTATTTCGCAAGCTTCACGTGTTAGTGGAGTATCGCCAAGTGATATTTCTGTAATGTTAGTTTATATGGGACGCTAATTTTTAGTTCCACGTGAAACACTTTTAATTCATTTTGAAAAAATTTAATTCGTTGACTAAAAAAGCTAATCTGAAAATCAAAGATTATTCAATTTCTCAAGAAGAATTTACTTTGGTTTATGATGAAGTATTAGATATGTTTTCGACTGATCCAGTTCCGGATAATTTAGGAAAGTATTACTTGAGCGAAAATTACATTTCTCATACCGATTCGAATGACGGACTTTTTGAAAAAGTGTATCAGTGGGTTAAAAATTATATGCTTAAGAAAAAGGTGAAGCTGATTTCATCCTATGTGGAAAAAGGTACACTTTTAGATATTGGCGCCGGAACCGGTGATTTTTTAAATCAAGCTAAAAAATCCGGTTGGAAAGTTACAGGAATAGAACCATCACCTGCGGCAAGAAAACGAGCTTTTGAAAAAGGGATTAATTTATTTGAAGAGGAGGCAGAAGTAGGAGATCGGAAATTTGATGTAATTACTATGTGGCATGTTTTAGAACATGTACCAGATGTAGAAAAGCAAATTGAATGGATCAAAAATCATTTATCGACTGACGGAGTTTTGATTGTAGCAGTTCCCAACTTCAATTCTTACGACGCTAAGTATTACAAAAGTTTTTGGGCTGCTTGGGATGTTCCTAGACACCTGCATCATTTTTCATCCAAGAGCATCAAAACGCTTTTTGAAACAAATGGTTTTAATTTAATAGAACAAAAACCACTGATTTTTGATTCGTTCTATGTCAGTTTACTTTCCGAAAAATATAAGTCTACTTCTTTAATAAAACCAGTTTCCGCTTTTATGATCGGATTGCGGTCAAATTGGAGAGCACAACAGAATAAAGAATATTCTTCTATAATTTATATCATTAAATCAAGAAATACGCAAAATAAGACGTTTTAAGCGCTTTTAAGCAACACTCCTTTGTGATATTATTGGTTTTCTATAAAAGTGCCTAAGAACGTCTTATATTTATACAATTTTAATAGGAATTAGTGATGAACTCAAGTTTAAGTATTGATTATTGTAATACTTAAGAATTTGAGTAAAAAGAGCGCTTATCTCGAGCAACTATTTACATTTGTACCAAAATCTTAAAATCTCTTATGAAAACTAAATTGAGTCTTTTTGTAATTGCAGTTGCATTTACGTTGGCAAGCTGTACAAAATCAAAATCTGCATTTGTAGATACACAAAAGCTTTTTGAAGAATATTCTGAAATGACAGAAGTTCAAGATAAGTATACAAAACTTACAGACGAAGTGCGTGAAGAGCTTCAGCCAAAAATACAAGCCTTTCAAATTAAAGTAGATCTTTATCAGAAAAACGCAAGCACTATGAGTCCGGCTGAGCGTCAATCAAAGGAGCAGGAACTGGGAGTTTTACAACAAGAAATTCAGCAAATGCAGCAAGCGCGTGGTGGTCAGATTCAGCAGGAAAGTCAAGCTGCAATAGACTCTGTCATCAGCAAGGTGCGCAAGTTTATAGATACTTATGGTGAGGAGAACGGCTATGATTTTATTTACGGTAAAAATGAAAGCGGTAACGTACTCTATGGAAATAAAGAATTAGATATCACTGATGATATTCTTAAGGCTTTGAATACCTCTTACAGTTCAGGTGAAACGACTTCGACATCTGAGGCGCAAGAAGAAGAAAGTGATACGGTTTCCGCTGAATAAACAGTGAATATTAGAATAAGTAAAAAGCAACCCGCGGGTTGCTTTTTTTATGCTTTAGTATGAAGTAGGCGGGTTAATTTTATAGATAAATCAGTAAGAACAATTTTTGCATTTCCGTTGCGCTCAATATGATACGCAGCAGTTTGAAGCTCCTCAATGATGGCTATTATATTATTTCCGTGAATGAAAGGTGCAAATTTAGCGAGCTCAAATTGCGTAACCGGCTGAAGATACACTAATTGATCTGCTTTGTAATTCAGGAACATGGCTTGCCTAAAAAAATCTTCACAGTAGCCTAAAAAACTCTTTTGTGTCTCTCTTCCTTTGGAAGCAATATTTTCACTCCACGCGATTAAATCTATAATGGCTTTTTTGTTTCCGCGGGCTTTAAAAGCTGTACGTACCCAACTTACAAACCAAGTTTCAAACTCTTCTTCGTCGCTGCTATGATCTAATAGATGTAGCGCCAGATTGTAATCGCCGTGCGCTTTAATAGCTAGTTTTTTTGCCTCAGAAGGATTGCAATGGTGTGTATTTATCAGCGCTTCTTCTAAAGCTTCGGCAGCAAGCGGAGGAAAGCGCAACACTTGACACCTTGACTTAATCGTGTCTAAGATTTGATCTTCATTTTCGGCAATGAGTATAAAAACGGTTTTTTTTGGCGGTTCTTCAATAAGTTTTAAAAGCTTGTTTGATGCAGCATTATTCAACTTATCTGCCATCCAAATAATCATTACTTTAAATCCGCCTTCATATGATTTAAGCGAAAGTTTTTTTACAATATCTTGGGCTTCATCGACGCCAATTTTCCCTTGTTTTTTTTCAATCCCTATGTGTCGGTGCCAATCGTATAAGCTACCATATGGATTTTCTTGAATAAAAGCACGCCATTCCTTAGCAAAGTTGTCAGAGACAGGATGTGATTTTACATTTTCGTTAGGCGCTACAGGATAGGCAAAATGCAAATCTGGATGAGCAAGATGATCAAACTTAAGATTACAGGCAGATGAGCCTCCAGAATTTTCACCGTCAACATTATTACAGATCAAGTATTGCGCATAGGCAAGCGCGCACGGTAAAACACCGCTACCACTAGGCCCTACAAACAATTGAGCGTGAGCAACACGACCACGATCTACACTGGTGGTGAGATGTTTTTTAATGAAATTTTGACCGAGAATTGATTGAAATTGCATTGGCCAAATATAACAGAAATGTAACGTATTTTTTGGCGCTATCCGTTATATTTGTTTGTTCAGTACAGCCTTAAATGCGGTGCTGCTTAGTAACACAACCAACTAATTAATTACCAAAATCACAAATAATAAAGATTACATGAAAACCATCGACGATTTTAATTTTGAGAATAAAAAAGCATTAATCCGTGTAGATTTTAATGTGCCTTTAGATGATAATCATCAGGTAACAGATACTACACGTATTGAAGCCGCAAAACCCACAATTTTAAAGGTTTTAGAAGATGGTGGATCTGCGATTTTAATGTCTCACTTAGGAAGACCAAAAAACAACGAACCTGAATTTTCTTTAAAACATATTGTTGCCAAAGTTTCTGAAATCATTGGTGTACAGGTAAAATTTGTTGAAAATTGTGTTGGTGCTGCTGCCGAGAAAGCAGCTTCAGAATTGGAACCTGGGGAAATTTTACTTCTAGAGAACCTACGTTATCACGATGAGGAAACCGCTGGAGATAAAGGTTTTGCAGAGCAATTGGCTCAGTTAGGAGACATTTATGTGAATGATGCCTTTGGTACAGCGCACAGAGCACACGCTTCAACGACTATTGTAGCACAGTTTTTTCCTGAAAATAAATGCTTTGGCTACCTTTTAGCAAAAGAAATTGAGAGTATAGATAAAGTACTTCACGACAGTGAGAGTCCGGTCTTAGCCATTTTAGGAGGCGCAAAAGTTTCTTCAAAAATCACCGTGATCGAGAATGTTCTTGATAAAGTTGACGATTTGATTCTTGGAGGTGGAATGGCGTATACATTTATCAAAGCACAAGGAGGTCAAATTGGGAGTTCGATCTGTGAAGATGATAAACAAGAACTTGCTTTAGATATACTGAAAAAAGCTAAAGAAAAGAATGTAAATGTTCATTTACCGGTTGATGTTTTAGCCGCAGATAGTTTTTCAGAATTTGCGAATACTAAAGTGGAGCCTATTGACAAGATTCCTGATGGATGGCAAGGTCTTGATGCAGGACCAAAATCTTTAGAGAATTTTGCTCAGGTTGTAAAAAACAGCAAAACCATTCTTTGGAACGGACCTTTAGGTGTTTTTGAAATGGAGCCTTTTGCTAAAGGAACCATCGCACTAGGTGATGCAATCGCTGAAGCGACTAGCAATGGTACGTTCTCTCTTGTTGGAGGAGGTGATAGTGTTGCTGCTGTAAAACAATTTGGCTTTGAAAATAAAGTAAGTTATGTGTCTACCGGTGGCGGTGCGATGCTAGAAATGCTTGAGGGTAAAGAACTTCCCGGTATAGCAGCTATCAAAGAATAGTATAAAATGATTTAGGCTTTCTTCCGGGCGTTTTAGATTTTAATTAAAAAATACGACTTTAGCGTTTGCATCGTTGTAAACACATATGAAAAAACGTTATTGTCTCGGTTATGCTTTTGCGATCATGACCTCGTTGGCATCTTACGCCCAGAAGAAAAACCCTAATGCAGCAACACTGCAAATTTCTCAATCCCTACCCATTGTAGATACGGTAGAACTCAAGAATCTCATGCGCGAACTTAACAGCGCTAATGCTCATGTGGTTCAAAAAGTTCCTGAGCCTTTTCTTTTTAAAGAAGTTAAGTGGGACAGCACTTCAAAAAAACTCAACGACCGTAAATTTCCGGCTAAGGTTGATAAACTTTGGTTAGAAGAACTTACCACAAACACGCTATACGACGATATGGCGGCTTTAGTGGAAGATACAAACTATGAAGAGGTAGATTATCCCGAACTCACCACAGAAACGCTTAAAAAGCGTTTAGCAGACCTTAATGCGCGCACTCCGTTTAATGTTGAGTATAATCCTTCCTTAGAAAATGTCATTAAAGGATATTTAAAGCGGCACAAACCCACGTTAGAGCGTTTAATGGGTTTGTCCCAGTTTTATTTCCCCGGGTTTGAGCAAACCTTTGATAAATACGATATGCCGCTTGAGCTTAAATATTTGGCAATCGTAGAATCGGCATTACGTCCCAGAGCTAAATCCAGAGTTGGAGCTACGGGCATGTGGCAATTTATGTTCAATACAGGAAAATTGTATGGTCTAGATATCAGTTCGTACGTTGATGAGCGTATGGATCCTATTCTTTCTACTGAAGCTGCCGCACAATACTTATCTAAGTTATATGAGATTTTTGGCGATTGGGATCTGGCGTTAGCAAGTTATAATTCAGGACCCGGAAATGTGAGCAAAGCCATTCGTCGTAGTGGCGGAAGAACCAATTATTGGAATATCAGGCATCATCTTCCTCGCGAGACAGCAGGGTATATTCCGGCATTTTTAGCAACCATGTATATCTTTGAATATGCTGAAGAACACGGCTATCACCCGGCACAACCTGATGTCAATTATTTTGAAACTGATACCATCAAGGTGAAAGAGACCATTACTTTACAGCAAGTTTCGTCATATACCGGTGTTTCCCTTGAAGAAATTCAGTTTTTAAATCCAGCATATAAACTGGATGTAATCCCGTTTGTAGCAGATGAAAACTATTATTTGCGCTTACCTATCACCGCGATTGGACCTTTTGTAGCGAATGAAAATAATATTTATCAAACAGCTAAAAAAGAATTAGAACGCGATGAAAAAACATTGCCTGAATATCTGGAAGTTCCGTCAAGCATTAGTTACAGAGTGCGCAGCGGTGATTATCTAGGAAAAATTGCAGAGCGTTATGGAGTTGGTGTTTCTCAGATCAAACGCTGGAATAATTTACGCTCTAACAACTTACGTATAGGGCAGCGATTAACCTTGTATCCCAGTAAACCGTCAGCTTCAGTGGCTTCATCGCAAAGCAGCTCTGGGAGTTCTCAGAAGAAATATGTGGTGCGCAAAGGAGATAGTCTATGGAAGATCGCACGCAAATTTCCCGGAGTAAGTGCAGAGAACCTTAAAGTTTGGAACGATATTAGCGGTACAAAACTCAAACCGGGAATGACCTTGGTTATAGCTAACTAACTCTAAACCTATTTATGTTATGCAAAAACTAATCCTAGCCTTTTTAATTTTTGCGCTGGTGGCTTGTAACGATAAGCCTTCAAGCAAAATCTTATCAGCTTCCTCCGGAGCCTTAAACAACCTTACTGTGGTGATGCCTAATACGATGTGGGAAGGTCCGGTAGGGGAGAGCATTCGGGAGAAACTCGCGGGGCCCATAAATGGTTTGCCACAAGTAGAGCCTATGTTTGCGATCAATCAGATGCCTGATGAAGCTTTTTCTGGCTTTATGCGAAAGCAACGTACGTTTTTAAAGATCGAGCAGGCTGATACTGCAGCTTTAGAAATTATTAAAGATGAATATGCCCGCCCGCAAACGGGAATTTTAGTTAAAGGTCCTACTGAAGAAGCGATCATTAATCTGATCAAGCAGGACAGTGCTCAAATTGTAAACACCATTAAGGAAACCGAGTTTACTGAAAAAGTTAGAAGAATTAGTCTTTCGCTTAAAGAAGATAAACCGCTCACCGAAGCTTTTGGGATCACAATGAAATTCCCCACAGCTTATCGCTATGCTAAAGAAGATGAGGACTTTTTCTGGATCAGAAAAGACATTCCTAACGGCGATATGAACATTACGGTATATGAGGTGCCTTACAATCTTATCGATCGCGACTCTAACACCATTGGCTCATTGATCAAAATGCGAGATTCTATAGGCGGAGATAACATTACTGTAAGTGAAGGTATGCGCTTTATTACCGAAGCTGCATTTGCTCCTTACCTTTCTGAAACTACAATTGCAGGAAGACCGGCGTATCAAATGAATGGTATTTGGGAAGTTAAAGGGCGTTATATGGCGGGGCCCTTTGTTAACTTTACTGTTGATGATAAAGAGAATGATAGATATCTTGTGCTAGAAGGCTTTGTATTTAAACCTTCGGCGAATAAAAGAGATAATCTTTTTGAGCTGGAATCTATTTTAAGATCGGTAAAGTTTGTAGATAAAAAGTAAACGCATTACAATCCATAAAAAAACCGCTTTAGTTTTCTAAAGCGGTTTTTTTATTTCTTTTATTTCAGAACTTAAGATTTCTTTTCTTCTAAAGTTTCATCAGATTTATGAGATGCTTCCTCATCTTTAGAGGCATCTTTAAACTCTTTGATACCGCTACCAAGCCCTCTCATCATCTCCGGAATTTTCTTTCCTCCAAAAAGTAAAAGAATTACAACCACGATAAGTCCTATTTGCCAAGGCCCTACCATTCCTAAAAATATTGCTAATGCATTCATATCATGATAATTTAGATGGTAAATATAACAAGAAATCATAAGAATAGACCGTTCCTTAAGAAACTTTAGCAATAGGCATACACCTATTAAATTTTATATTTGTTGATCGATTGACGTTTATGGCAAAATCTAAAGAAAAAAAGAAGCTAAAAAAGCGCCTGCTGCATAAATACAGGCTCCTTATTTTAAATGAAGATACTTTTGAAGAGCGCGTTTCTTTTAAACTGACGCGGTTAAATGTATTTATCGTTGTAGGTTTTTCGGTTATCATTTTAATCGCATTAACCACTTTGCTTATTGCGTACACACCGCTTCGCGAATATATTCCCGGGTATTCTTCGGTTAAACTTAAGCGTCAGGCAACCGAGTTGATGTTTGAGACCGATTCTTTAAAACGACAACTAGACATCAATCAGCAGTATTTTGCGAGTATCAAGAAAGTGCTTACCGGTGATGTTGAGGAGGTAAATTTCAATAGAGATTCTATTTTGCTTCTAGAACCCAGAGATACTAGTGGTCTCAATATGAGGATCTCTCGAGAGGATAGTTTATTGCGAGAGCAAGTGGCCAATGAAGACCGGTATAACCTATTTGAGCCTGCATCTTCAACGGTAAGTTTTTCATTATTCCCGCCCGTGAAAGGAAGCATCACAGAAGGTTTTGATGCCGAAGAGAAACACTACGGGACAGATGTTGTGGTGCCTAAAAATGAAGCGATCAAAGCGGTGGCAGACGGCACCGTTATTTTTTCTGAATGGACTGCCGAAACCGGTTATGTCATCATTCTGGATCACGGAAATGATTTACTATCTGTTTATAAGCATAACGCCTCACTTACCAAAGACCAAGGAGATTTAGTAAAAGCAGGCGAAGTCATCGCAACCGCCGGCTCTACCGGAAAATTTTCAACAGGGCCACATCTGCATTTTGAATTATGGAACAGCGGTTACCCTGTAGATCCTACTAATTATATTTCGTTTGAATAATGTCTATAAAGTCGTTTTCAGCAAAAATTTTTGCAAAATACATTGTCTCAAAAACCTGGAAATGGAGCGCGAACCCGGTGACTACACAAAAAGCGGTTTTTCAACATTTGATTAAAAATGGAGCGCAGACGCGATTTGGTCAGGATCACGATTTTCAGCACATTGATTCCTTTGAGGCGTTTGCCAAAAAAGTTCCTGTTAGAGATTATGAAGCGTTAAAGTCCTATGTGGAAGAGGCGGTTGCCGGTAAGCCAGATATTTTATGGCCCGGTAAGCCCGAATATTTTGCAAAAACGTCAGGCACAACTTCGGGAGCTAAATATATTCCGATTACCAAAGCGTCTATGCCTATGCACGTCAACGCTGCTCGGGATGCGATTTTACATTATATCGCCGAAAGCGGAAATAGCGATTTTGTAGACGGAAAAATGATTTTCTTACAAGGAAGTCCTGAACTTCAGATTAAAAACGGCATAAAAACCGGAAGGCTTTCAGGAATTGTAGCGCATTATGTTCCCGGGTATTTGCAACGAAATCGAATGCCGAGCTGGTCAACGAACTGCATTGACGATTGGGAAGCCAAGGTTGATGCCATCGTTGAAGAAACCTTGCCAGAAAATATGACGGTCATCAGCGGAATTCCGCCTTGGGTACAGATGTATTTTGAAAAACTTCAGGAAAAAACCGGAAAAAATATAGGTGATATTTTTCCAGAGTTTAACCTCTTTATATATGGTGGGGTCAATTATGAACCTTATCGCAAAAAGTTTGAAAATCTCATCGGTAGAAGAGTAGATAGTATTGAGCTTTATCCTGCCAGCGAAGGGTTTTTTGCCTTTCAGGATTCTCAAAAGGAAAAGGGAATGCTGTTATTGCTGAATTCTGGGATTTTCTATGAATTCATAAAAGCAGATGAATTTTTCACCGAAAAGCCACAACGTTTAACCATTGGGGAGGTAGAAGTTGGTGTAAACTATGTGATGCTCATTTCTACCACAGCCGGGCTTTGGGCGTACAATGTGGGGGATACTGTGATGTTTACTTCAACAAAACCGCATCGTGTAGTGGTTACAGGAAGAATTAAGCACTTTATTTCGGCTTTTGGCGAGCATGTGATAGGCAAGGAGGTAGAAGAAGCTTTAACGAGCACTGCAAGCCAATTTAAAGCACAAGTGAGTGAGTTTACGGTAGCGCCGCAAATAAATCCTGATCAGGGCTTACCTTATCACGAATGGTTCATCGAATTTGATGCACCACCCGAGAATTTAGAGACCTTTGCTCAAGCAATTGACCTGGCACTCCAAGAACAAAACAGTTATTATAAAGATTTAATAACAGGAAACATTTTAAAAAGATTAGAAATCAGAGTAATTCCGCAGGGAGGTTTTACGGCATATATGAAATCAAAAGGCAAACTTGGCGGTCAAAATAAATTGCCCAGACTTGCTAACGATCGTAGTATTGCTGATGCCCTTAATCAACTTGATTTTTAAAAAAAGTATATTTGATTTAATGAGTTTAATAAAACAACAAGATAGAACACGATCTCAGGAAAGCTCTGCAGCAATAGAGCGCATGTATATAACCATGCGTCACTTGTTTAACAGAGGCTTTTATAAACCTATGGGCGTTTCGGGTGAAACCCTGCGCGAAGCCTTGCTTATTTTACGCCCCGAGATTTACGGTACCATTGCAGAAGAAAAAGTTGAACTCAATGGTTTATTGTATGTAATTGACCGCCTTCCGGAAGGAATAGAAGAGTGTAGATACATCAATCTCACCAGTGACGAAGGCTATAAGAATTCGCATTTTAAACCTATTGTTCCCCCAAAGCGTCGTCGTAATTGTTATCGTATTGACGATGAGCAAATGAATATAGAGATCACACGGGGCCGTTCTGAGATCTACGACATCTTAACGCACCTGACGTTCTTGTTTGTGGAGTCTCATAAAATTATGAAACGCGTAGTGATCAATGAAGAAGGTCATACCACGCGCGATTGGCAAAAATTAGAGAAAGCCGTATTGACCGAAGAACCGCTTTCACAGGCTGAGCGCGAGATCGCATTAACGCATACTGCAAACATTTTGGGGCGTACTTTTCACGAGGTTACTTCTATTTACAGCAAGTTTTCAGCGCCAAATAATGAAAAACGCTTTTTAAAGTTGGTCTATTGGTTGGGCAAGCGGGCGATTGAAGAGATTGTAGAAAGCGATAAGCGTCTGGTTACTTTTTCACCGGTTTTAAGAGAGCGTTTGGGCCATCATATTCATGGCGAAGTTTGGGCCGATTCGATCAAAAAAGAGTTGGATGCTAAAGACCTTTTGCGACGCCCCATACACATCATCAGTGCCAATATGCACAGTGTGATGAATACGCTTTTTGCGCCTGTTGCTTTAGAAAAGGAAATGGCAAAAAAGTCCAATCTTGAGATTTATGAGACGTTGAGTAACGCCAGCAGCGGAAAATTGCGTGCACGGGTTGAAAAAACAGCACAGCAACACGGAATGCTCTTTATTCCTGATCAAAGTGGGACCAATATTGATGTACAGATTTTTGATACGGCTAAGCTAGATCTGAAACAAAATAACTTTTGCTCAAAAACCTCTTACCCAGAAGGGAAGGAGCCGGTGATCATCGTGATGGATTATGCGTTTGGGGAGCAAGCCTATGAAACGATGGAAGAGCTGCTTAAACCTTATGAAGACAAGAGAGAAACGGTACATCTTGATGTTAAATCGGTTTCTATAATGGGAAAAGCCGGAATTCTCGAAGGAGGAAAAGGCGATATTATGATTCCTACTGCGCATTTGTTTGAGGGTACCGCAGATAATTATCCGTTTGAAAACCAACTGAAGAAAGAGGATCTTGAAGGGCACGGAATTTCAGTTTACGACGGTGCGATGATCACGGTGTTGGGGACCTCATTGCAAAACAGAGATATTTTGCGCTTTTTCTATGAAAGCACGTGGAACGTTATTGGTCTGGAGATGGAAGGCGCGCATTATCAAAAAGCGATTCAAGCTGCTGCAAAATTACGCGGAAGCATTAGCGATAGCGTTAAAGTGCGCTATGCGTATTATGCTTCAGATAATCCGCTTGAAACCGGGAGTACGCTGGCCTCAGGTGGTCTAGGAACCACAGGAGTTAAACCTACCTATTTGATTACCGAGCAAATCTTAGAACAAATTTTTAAAGACTAATGCCTCAGAACAATAATCAGGATATCGATGTTTTTGATCTATTCAGAGGGCTTAAAAGCCAGATGAAAAAGCTCCTGATTTTTGGGTATCGCTTTGTCAAATTTTTACTGAGGAATAGTCTGATATTGGTAGCGCTTATCGTCTTAGGCGCTGCGTTAGGTTATGGCTTGTCAAAACTTTTTAATCCGCTGAAAACCGCTGAAATTTTAGTAGCTCCTAACGTTCAAAGCACTTCTTATCTCTACGGAAAAATTGAAACCCTCGACCGTAGCATTTCTGAAAATGAAGCAGATTTTACTGGATATTTTTCTGCAGAAAAACTGAAAAAAATTGAGATCGAACCGGTTGAAGACATTACCAGTGTACTCAAAAATCTTCAAGCCTTTCCCGTAGATATAGTTCCCAGAATTTCTGAAAGTTATGATGATGAATCTAGCTTTTTTGAAAAACCCTTGTATGCACCGGCCTATGACTTGCACAAAATTGTAGTGGTCGCTACTGATA
Source organism: Leeuwenhoekiella palythoae (assembly GCF_900130045.1). Classification (GTDB taxonomy): domain Bacteria; phylum Bacteroidota; class Bacteroidia; order Flavobacteriales; family Flavobacteriaceae; genus Leeuwenhoekiella; species Leeuwenhoekiella palythoae. The sequence goes on along the minus strand of NZ_FQXT01000002.1, from coordinate 241,992 downwards.
CCATTAGGGCACAAGGAATCTTAGATTATCTTGAAGCAAACACTTTCCTCCAAAACAAACGGAAAGCAGCCTATAAAAGCATAGAAACAGAAATTCAAGCCAATAGATTTTCGATCAACCAACTAGATAGTATTTTGACCGTTGTACCTTCAGCGGTTGCTCAAGACCATCGCAATCTTGCGCTACTAAATAGTGCCGAAAATAATGAGGTCAGCGCCATCATCAATTCAAAAACTAAACTATTAGAACGCAACGCAGAGCTCGTGCAGCAACTAGAAAGTTTAGATGCCGTTTTTAAGGTTTATGGGGTGTCTAACTGGGTTGATAAGACCTCGTTGAGAAGTTTTCTGATGTACATCATTCCGCTGATACTTGTACTAATTTTTATCTTTTATCATCTCGCTTTGAGAATTCATAACAGATTGAAAGACCAGCATTAAATAACCTGCTATCCCCAACTGTTGAAATGTATTTATGGTTAAAAAACTTCAGGAATACTTCAATAGATTTAACCTGCATAATGTGCTTGGTGGTGCGCTGCGCGTTCTTATTTTACGGGTTTTGGGCGTGATTTTCCTCTTTGGAATCACACTTTATCTAACAAATTTCTATTCAGCTGAAGTCGTAGGCGCCTATGAATTTACACGTTCCTCTTTATTCTTGATCGGTGGTGTTACGCTACTAGGAACAGATCAATCCATTTTGTTTTTTTCAGGAAGGTTTTCAAAACCTGAGCAGGCAGGTACTTTGTTTCAAGTCTACCTAAAAATGCTCGCGTTACTTCTTGGAGTTTCCATCGTTTTATTGGGGATCATTTTAGTAATTCCGAAAGAATATTACAATTTGTTTTTTAACGATCAGAGGTCAGGAACTTTATTGATCAAAATGGGCTTCTGCTTATTTTTTTATGCGGTGACACTCTTCAATACCGAATTTTTCAGAGCTTTTGACCTGCACGAGAAGTCTGAGTTATATCGCGGTATTTTAAAACAATTGCCTTTTGGTTTTGGTCTATTAATTCTTTTCCTGTTTAATAAGCACGACTATGTCGTTGAGGTTTTTTTACTGAGTTTTCTCTTTTGCGCGTTGCTCTCAGGATTGGAGGTTTACATAAAGTATAAACGCTTGAATCCCGTGGTTTCTAGGCAAACATCCATACGATTTAAAACCGTTTTAAAAGCTACGATTCCTATTACGATAAGTGCTTTTGGTTTTTATTTACTCATCAGTATTGATGTCTTTTTTTTAAAGCGCTACACCAATTTTGAGACTTTAGCGTATTACGGAACTTCGATAAAAATCATCTTTTTGATCTCAACTTTAATCAATGTTATGGGTTCGTACTTATCGGTACGAATTGCCGATTTATTTGTGACCGATCAAGTCGCCTTACAAGCTGTTTTAAAAAAAGGAGTACGGGTTATTGTAGGTCTTGCATTAGGACTTTCGGTAATTTTATTTGTTTTTGCGGCAGAAATTCTTGGCGTTTTTGGTGCCGCATATCAAGAAGCCGTTCCGGCATTGCGTATATTGATCGCCGGGCATTTTATGAGTACGTTGTTTGGCGTCACTCAAGTGTATCTCAATATGACTAAAAAACAAGTGGTTTTACAATATATCCTGATCATTGCTGTGGTGATCAACGCGATTATAAATGCGATACTTATCCCGAAATATGGGATGCTGGGAGCTGCAGTTGCTTCAGCATTTAGTGTGATATTCTGGAACGGCTGCGCTGTGATTTGGGTCTATAAAAAAGACCGAATTAAATTGTTTTTACACTAATGAGATTGCTTATCCCAAGATCTACCTTGCTTTACCTCCTTTTAGGGCTGGTAGTTGTCGTATTGGGAGTATTGGCACCAAGTTATCTTCCCGAACGTTTCTTTTTTGATGCCATCGTTATTGCCGAAGATTTTTACAATGAAAAAGGCTTTTGGCGTAGCTACCCGGTGACGATGTTGATTTATGATAAGACGGGTTTAGGCAGTTTACCTTTTGAACTTGTTGCAATTATTCAACTTCCTATTTTGCTTTGGGTAATTTATAAAATCGGGATTCCAGAACAGTTTGCTAAACTTACGGTACGTAATATTTTGGCCTACTCTTTAGTGCTTATGCTGGCGTTTTTCATCTCAATGCCTTCCAAAGAATTTATCACCTTTCTATTTATCGCTTGGATGCCTTGGCTATTGATTAAGCGCAGGTGGAGTCTGCGAACTACTCTTACTTTAATCGTTTTGGGGCTTTTCTTTTTCGGTATTTGGTATCGGCCGTATTATGTTTTGATTCCCATAGTTGCAGGAGTTATTTATTTAATAACCTTGATCAGTTTTAAGCGCAAAGCCCTCACAGGCATTTGCTCCGGACTACTTATGGTGATTTTTATAAGCCTTTCCTACGGAATGGTAAAAGGAGAATACCTGTCGCAAAGCACGCGCGAAGCCCTCAATGAAGAGCGTTTGGGCGAAGAAGCAACCAATTCGGTTATTATATCGCCTATAGACCCCGAAACATGGTACGGAGAGGCCTATGGTATTCTTTATGGTTTTGCTTCGGTAAATGTACCTGTAAATGGCTTGAAACATCTATTTCGGCCTCAAATTGTACTTTTTGTCTTCTGGCAATTGATACTCTCTCTGTATTTGTTGTATTTGTTCAAAAATTGTCTCAGTAATAAAAACGCTTACCGGTATGAGCTTTGGGCGTTTTACTTCGTTTTTGCCTATTTTATCATCCAAGGTGTTTTTGAACCCGATCTAGGTTCGGCGGTTAAGCATAAAATTGGCATCTTACCATTTATTTACGTCGCATTGTATTATGATAGTTTCAGAAAGAACATACCGGTTTAGCTACAATGCGTGGCTCACAATTCTAGCCGTATCAATTCCTTTTCGAATTCCGGCTACGGTGTTATTGATCTTGTTTGCCGTGTATAATCTCGTATTCTTCAACCAGCTGAAGTTCACTCGACGCCGCGTTTTTTTTATGTTTTTAATCGCTGCACCCTTTATACTCGATCTCTTGTTTTTATGGAATAACACCAGTATTGCTGAAGGTATAAAACATGGCGAAAAGCGGTTAAGCCTGCTTTTGCTTCCCTTTTTTATTTTAAGTCAAAACCACCGTTTTAATACGGTGCTTATTCTCAGATATTACGCACTGGCGACAACTGCAATTTTAAGTCTGTGTTTGATGAGGTTTGCAATAATTGAACCAGAATTATTCAGCAAATATCTTAACGGCGTTGATCTTTGGGAAATGGGTTATGCCTTCGCGCGCTCCATAAAGATGCACGCTCCGGCACTCAATATGCACGTTGCTTTTGTAGTAGTGATCAACTTTTATTTTTTTAAAGAAGCTTTAGGGCAGATCAGAAAAACTCACGTGATCTGGCGCTTGGTGTTCTTTTTAATTTCAGTGATACTGCTGCAGTATATAAATACAAGGCTAGCTATTGTAAATGCGTTCTTCGGAATCATTTTAATAAGTCTGGCAGATGTGCGAAAATTGAAAACAAAAGGCTTACTCAAACGGCTTGTCATCGGGGTATTCGGGTTTGCATTACTTTCCTACGGATTTGTAAAAATCTTTCCTTACAGTGTCGAAAAATTTTCTGAAGTGACTTTTGCGCACCTTGATAAAGTAGGAAAACTAGATAGCCTTGAAAATCCGGAAGCTTCTGCATATAATGGTCTTGTAACCCGTTTGAGTATCTGGAAAACCAGTCTTGACGTAGCCTTAGAACACCCGGTGATAGGCGTAGGAGCCGCCGATGGAAAACAAGCAGTGATCAATAAATTTGAAGCAACCAATCAGCAGTTTTTAGCAAAATATAAGTTTCCGGTGCATAATCAATTTCTTGATTTCTGGATCAAATTTGGGATTTTAGGACTGCTTGTCGTTGCGGTTTATATTGGCCTGTTTGCGTATATCGGGTTTAGCTCTCGGCAGATTTTGTGCGTGTTTTTCTTTGTACTGTTTTTGACAGCAAACCTGGTGGATGATTTTCTAATACGTTTTGATGGTATCGTGTTTAGCGCACTATGGTTGTCGATTTTTACTAAAAATGCGCTGGATATTAAGCTCGATAAAGCCTAATAAGCTTTTCAAAATTCACCTCGCTGTTAAATAAAATTGCCGTGCGTTTCTTGGCAGCGTTCCCCAATACTATTCGTGTAGATTGATTTTTAGATTTTTGTAAAATCTGGTCAAATTCGTGTTCAGCATCAAAGAGGAAGCCGGTTTTTCCGTCTGCAACAATGTCTTTATTTCCAATAATATTTGTGGCGACAATGGGAATTTCCCGGGCGGAAGCTTCTAAAATCGCAATAGGCAAACCTTCCCACAAGGAGGTCTGAAGATAAAGGTCTAATGCTTCTAGCTTTTGCAAGCCTTGCTCATAGTTATTAAACCAACCGGTAATGAAAATATTGGGCGCGGTGAGTTGATGACGCAATTCACCATCACCAATCCATAAAAATTCGAGCTCAGGATGGTTTAGTGCGAGCTGATTAAAATAGGCCGGATTTCTGGCGTAGGTGATTCTGCCTAAAGTTCCTATACATTTAATTTGCGGCCGGTGTTGTTTCTCAAAGTTTGTTAGCCCCAGTTGCTGAATACCATTGCGCACTAAAAGCGCCGGACCAATTTTCTTAGCATAGCGCAATTCGGTATCGCCGCAAGCGATTAGCGTTCCGCCGGTAAGCTTCTGACTTAAAAACTCAATACTAAAAAATAAATGACGTTTTATACTACTAATATCCTTCCGAAGAAAAGAAAATCCGTGTGGGGTATAAAAGAGTTTTGCTTTTAAACGCGGAGAAAATAAATAGGCAAACCTACCCAAAATACCCGATTTTGAAGAATGCAAGTGAAGCACATCAGGCTCAATTTGCTTCAAGGTAGTTTTGAGTGCTTTAAACGCCTTAAAATCTTCTTTAAAACGTATTTCGCGATGCATTGAGATACAGATCAAGCGGGTTTTAGGATGAAAATCAGCAGCGACCTGATCGTTGTTGATTTCATCTCGATTTCCGCTGTAAATCACTGTTACCTCTAGATCTGGTGCTTCGCATAAAACCTGAGTGAGGTTTTTAAAATATGTGTAAACACCACCACCCAAGGCTTCCACAATGTGAACGATTTTTAATGTACTCATGAGCAGTAACTTGGGGTGTTTTAGCGCTTTTGAAGGATAGCAAGATAGCATCATAAATTCAATTAAACCATTATCTAAAGCCATTACTTAGAGATGCGCTTTATAAAAATTTTAAGAATACTCCTCAAGTAGCACTCAACTTGTTTGCTAAATTTGTCCAGTTGACTCTGTCCCAAGTCAGCTCAACTAACCGAATTTGTATGAACGAAAATGGAACGAAACATAGTTTTGTCCTTCAACCCCTAGTTGGTTTTTGTGATCTTCTCATTTTGATGCTGTGTGCGCTTTTGTTTGAATTTTCAAAAGCAGAATACACTTATTTTATTCCTTTTTTAATTTTCAGTTGGCTGATTACATCCGTGGGAATTGGTTTCTACAAAGTATATAGGTTTACGCCATTGGTAAATATTTTAGGCTTGGTGCTCAAGCAGGCGTTTCTTCTTTTAGTTTGTTGTTTTTCTTTTTTTGGAATCTTCAACGAAATCGATGTAGTTGCTTCTGCTGTTCTAGAATATGTGTGTCTCAGCATAGGTTTTATAGCGCTTTTAAAGCTTGTGGTTTTTAATCTGCGAAAAAAGTTTAGAAAGCAGCTTGGAAGAGATACTATTAGAGTAATTATCGTGGGCCGAAACGCAAAAACCGAGCAACTCAAAAACTTCTTCAATTTTAATCCGGCGTATGGCTTTCAGTTTATCGCCAATTTTGATCTTCGCCTTGATACCATCGAGCTGGAAGAGGTGACGCGATTTGCTATTGGCCAAAGAATTCATCAAATCTATTGCTCGGTCGCCGAATTGAAAAACAAGGAAATTCAAGAACTGATTCAGTTTGCTGATAATAATCTCATCGCATTGAAATTCTTACCGGACAATAAGGATATTTTTACCAAGAAGATGGACTTTCAATACTACGGTATTACGCCTATACTGGCGTTGCGCACGCTGCCTATAGATACCCCTATTAACTTGTTTTTAAAGCGCTTATTAGACATCGTGTTTTCACTAGTGGTGATCTTAGGGATTTTATCGTGGTTGACGCCAATTTTGGCACTTATAATTCCCTTGACCTCAAAAGGCCCTTTGTTTTTTAAACAGAAGCGTAACGGTATTGATGGCAAAGAGTTTTATTGCTACAAATTCAGGTCCATGACCATCAATAAAGATGCAAACGACAAACAAGCGAGTAAAAATGATATGCGTACTACTGAACTGGGTAAATTTTTAAGAAGAACGAGTATAGACGAGTTACCGCAATTTTATAATGTATTGCTCGGCGATATGTCTGTTGTTGGTCCGCGGCCGCATATGGTGAGCCATACCCATTCGTTTAAACAGCAAATAGATAAATTTATGGTACGGCATCTGGTAAAACCGGGAATCACCGGTCTCGCTCAAGTGAGCGGGTATCGTGGCGGAATTGAAACCGAACATGATATCAAAAGTAGGGTGCGTTTTGATATCTTTTACGTTGAAAACTGGTCTATCCTGATGGATCTGCGTATTATAGCAAAAACATTTTTTCAAGTGATTTATGGCGATAAAAAAGCCTATTGATGCCCGGCCGTTAGTTTCTATTGTAACCCCCTGTTATAATTCTGAAAAGTTTATTTCAGAAACCATCGCCTCTGTTCAAAAACAGACCGTGACCGACTGGGAATTGCTCATTATTGATGATGCTTCTTCAGACGAGACGGTTGCCTGTGTTCAAAAATTACAAGAAAAAGATTTCCGTATTGACTGCATTGCGCTTAGCGAAAATAAAGGTCCCGCACACGCTCGTAATCTGGGTATTCAAAAGGCTAGAGGAAAATACCTGACCTTTCTAGATGCCGATGATCTCTGGTTTCCCAAATTTTTAGAGCGAAGTATCATCGAAGCAAAAAAGCATCCGTTTGTGTTCGCTTCTTATAAACGCCTAGATGAAAATTTAGAGCCTTATCTCTCAGATTTTATTGTTCCTAGAAAGGTGAGTTATACTGATATTTTAAAAAGCAATGCTATAAGTTGTTTGACGGCTTTTCTCGATATCGAGGTTTTGGGTAAAAAATATATGCCGCTTATCAAAAAACGCCAGGATATGGGGTTGTGGCTGCAATATTTAAAGAAAATCGATTATGCATACGGTATTCAAGAACCCTTGGCAATTTACCGTATTCGACGGAATTCACTTTCGCGCAATAAAACCGGATTGATCAAACATCAGTGGAAATTTTATCGGGAGGTTGAGCAATTATCAGTATTTGCGTCTGCCAACTATTTGATGTGCTGGGCGTATAAAGGTTTTGTAAAATACCGCAATTAAAACGTTCTGGTAAACTGTTTTAATTTCCCGCGCTTGCTTCGGTCAAGAATGGGTTTTTTATTGAAAGAAAGCTGAATTTCTGTGCCTAAATAATTCAGCATAGCGCGCTTGATCTTTTCAACATCCTGAGTAGAAAATTCAGCATCTGCAACATAATTGATACTGAAATGATTCGGTTTATTCTGAATGATCTTGAATTCTTTTACGCTCGCCGTATCGTTCATAATTTCTTTAGTCACATAGTAAAACGCCAAAGCCGGAATTTTTTTTCCGTCAGGAAGCAGCGCAAAATCACCCACGCGACCTTCTAATTTCGTGAGAACTGACAAGCCGTTTTGATAGGACAAAACACCGAGATCGCCAATTTCATACCTGATAAATGGATGCGCCTTATTGAATAACGAAGTAACCACGATTTTCCCCGAAGTGCCCGGATCGACTGGTCTGTTGACCTCATCAAGAATCTCGACATAGAGTAAACTCGAGTCAATATGAAGGATGTCCCCGGCTTTTCCTAAAGCAATGATTCCGGTTTCTGAAGCGCCATATTCATTGATCACCGGCACGCCAAACTGCTTCTGAAGCAGTTCAATATCTTCTTTAAACAACATTTCGGCAGTAGCTATGCAATGCGTAAGACTCGGGCAGAGGTCTTTTAAAACGAGCTTTTTTCCAGCTAGATACCGTGCAAAAAGTACCAAAGCGCTTGTGTAGCCATTTAAATGGCCAAATGGTTCTTTTTTAAATCTTGAGATGAAGCTTTCAAAATTGGCATCCGAAGTGTCAAAAATTGAAAATCGATAGCGATTGCTTAATCTGTCTTTCAAACGCTCTTTCAATCGGGCAGCGCCGTGCTTGGGAATTCCATAAAATCGCGCTTCATACGAATTGTGTAAATCGATTCCCGAAGTTGAATAAAGCTGAGTGATAGAAGCCCAGGTTAACGCGTGACAGAACTTATCTTTTGCAAAAATAAAAGGCGTTCCGGAAGATCCTGAAGTTTTATGAACGTGTACGTTTTTAGTTGAAAACTCTTTAGATAATCTACTTTTTAAAGCTTGTTGTAAATTCTGCTTCGTTAAAACCGGTAAGTCTTCCCAAGTCTGGTATTGATCACCTACTAAGTTCTTGTAAAAAGGGGTGTTTTTTAAATGATGCTTTAAAATTTCGGTCTTTTTCGTTTCAATATAAGCGGCATAATTATGTTCAACCTGTTGTTTGAGTTCCTGAAGTTGCTTCTGCGCAGTAGCAATAGCATAACCATTAAGGTGCAGGCTGAGGTTGATTAAATTCACAAGACTAAAATTAGTAGGTCAATTTACAAACATTTATTTTTGACGCTTAAACAAATCTTAAGCTATTACGATGAATATCCTCATTCTGGGTTCTGGTGGCCGTGAGCACACTTTTGCCTATAAAATTGCACAAAGTTCAAAATGTGAGCGTCTTTTTGTAGCTCCCGGAAACGCCGGCACAGCAGGTATAGCAACCAATGTTGCCATTGGCGTGACCGATTTTGAAGCGATCAAAAAACTGGTTCTGGATGAGCAAATCACAATGGTGGTTGTAGGTCCTGAAGATCCATTGGTTCAAGGGGTTTACGATTTCTTTCAAAATGATAAGGAATTAAGCGAAATAGCAGTTATTGGTCCGTCAAAACGAGGGGCTTTACTTGAAGGAAGCAAAGAGCGCGCTAAAGAATTTATGGCGATGTATGATATCCCAACTGCTGCTTACGAAAGCTTTAAAGCCGAAAGTTTGGAGGCGGGAAAGGCATTTTTAGAAAAACTCAATGCACCATACGTTCTTAAAGCTGATGGTCTTGCAGCCGGAAAAGGAGTGGTGATCTTGAATGATCTCGAGGAAGCAAAAGCGGAATTGACCGATATGTTGACCAATCAAAAATTTGGCACAGCTAGTGAAACCGTGGTGATTGAAGAGTTTCTTGACGGAATCGAACTCAGCGTTTTTGTATTGACCGATGGTAAAAATTACATCACTTTGCCAACAGCAAAAGATTATAAGCGTATTGGAGAAGGAGATAAAGGTTTAAATACCGGCGGAATGGGAGCGATCTCTCCCGTGCCTTTTGCTGATGATGCCTTTATGGAAAAAATAGAAAACCGAATCATTAAGCCAACGGTAGATGGTTTGAAAGCTGAAGACATAGATTATAAAGGCTTTATTTTTATTGGTTTGATCAAAGTAGGGGACGAGCCTAAAGTGATCGAATACAATGTACGTATGGGCGATCCTGAAACCGAAGTGGTGCTGCCACGTATCAAGAATGATCTTGTTGAGGTTTTTGAAAAAGTGGCAGCGCAAAAGCTTGACGAGGTTACTTTAGATCTTGATGCACGTGCTGCAACTACAGTAATGCTCGTGAGTGGTGGTTATCCTGAAGCTTACGAAAAAGGAAAAATGATCACAGGGACTGAAGAAGTTGAAGATGTTTTGGTATTTCACGCCGGAACGACTTTAAAAGACGGAGAAGTGGTTACTGCCGGAGGCCGTGTGATGGCGGTTACTTCGCTAGATGCCGACTTTAGGGCAGCACTTAAAAATTCCTATAAAAATATTGAGAAGATCAAGTTTGATAAAATGAATTATCGCAAAGATATTGGCTTTGATCTTTAAAAATCACGCATAAAAAAGCCTGCTGAATAGCAGGCTTTTTTATATCTAAAACGGTTGGTGATTAACCGTGAATGTTGTGATGCTCGTCTTTGTCAAACTTATTAAGTTGTACACACCAGTAAGTAAACGCTACCGATACGATAATAATAAAAACAAAGTTAAGAAGGTTTGCGGCAACCCAGCTGCTGTCTTGCAATTCACGAATTGCATCTAACGGTGCAAAAGCAACGTTGACAAAAAAATCTTGAATACCGTAAAATAAATCTTTCAATTCCATAATTGTATACTTTTACAACGTGATTACCACGGTCACACCCTTAATTTTGACGTGTGCTGTGCAAAAATAGAAAAAACTAAAATGCTAACAAGCTTTTTCGGCGGTTCAAAACCAATAAATTTTGCGATGATTGTATTGGCAGTCATCGTTTACTTCACAGGATTCTATCTGGTATCAGATGTTTATGAGTTTACTTCATTAGAGGCGTTAGGTCAGTTTTTTGTGCTTCTAGCTTATTTGTTCTCTTTGGGAGTGCTCAATTTTGTGGTAAAACGCAATACACTTTCTAAGCGAACGACCTATATTTTGTACTTCTTTGTGTGTTTCACTTTTGCCGTTCCGGTTTCTTTTTTCAACTACGATATCGTATTTTCAGGGCTTTTTGTTTTGCTGGCTTTGCGGCGCATCATCAGTATGAAAACAGAAAAAGATTTTAAAAAGAAAGTCTTTGATGCGGCTTTTTGGATCACCATCGCATCCTTGTTTTTCTTTTGGAGCATCCTATTTCTGGTTGTGCTCTATTTTTCGATTTTATTTTACGGCCGAAGCGAATACCGAAACTGGCTAATGCCCCTTGGCGGAATCTTTGTCGTACTGCTACTCACGTTTACATTCAGTTTATACTATGAAGGTGCAAAGGAGTTTGCTTTAAGTTATTTTGAATTACCAACGCTAGATTTTAGAGCGTATAGCTCTTTGAAGCTACTGTTGCCTACGTCCTTTTTTCTAGCACTTTATATTTGGTGCGGTTTGCGCTACATTAAACAAGTTTCTGATGCTCCTCAAAAGCTAAAAGCCTCGTTCATTCTGATTATAATTAGTTCGCTTGTAGCGCTGTTTATAGCAATTTTTGTAGCTCCTTTACGCGATGGAAGTGAGCTGTACTTTCTTTTTGGACCGCTTGCGATCATCACGGCCACCTACATAGAAACCAGCAAGAGTTTTTGGTTTAAAGAGATGATGATGTGGCTAGCACTTCTTATTCCAATTCTTTTAATATTTTGGCGCGTGTAGTTTTAGAACATATAGAAAACGAACTCAAAAAGCGCTGGCCATACAGAGATGTTTGGTTTAGAAGGCAAAATAACATCTGGGATAATCAGAGCAATTTTATTTACAACATACAGGATTTTGACGAGCTCATAGAACGCATTAAAAGTCAGCTACAGCACAATCAGTTTAATAAAAAGGAATTTTTCTACTACAGTTTAAATCGCTGGTACAATTACTGGAGCGCACGAGCGGTAGAGCAGCTTTTTATTGATCAACCTAATGTAAATGCGGTTTTAAATGAAAAAGATCGTCTTAAAGACTTCAGTATCCAAGGAATTAGTTTTGACTTAAAAACCACCAAATTTCCCAAAGGTTTTCAAAAGGATTTTGCCGATGCACAAAAGTATCCTGAAATGCTTATAAAGTGGCTTTATAAAAACCAAAGCAAAGGACGACGTTTCCATTTGGAAAACAGACTGTTTCTGGTGGTGTTTGCCGCCAACGGCGAGCATTATAAATTGAAAGCTGAAATTTCTTGGCTTCGGGCTTTAATTGAAAATTATGTGAGTACTTTTGAGCCCGAAAAATTAATTAGCGTCACCACCGCAACAAATAAAACGGCCCTTTCAGACATCATCTGGGCGACACGATGAATTATATCGGTTCAAAACATAAACTTTCAGATTGGCTGCTAGAGAACATTAAAGTCGTGTGCGGCGATGATCTTTCTCAGTTGGTGTTTTGTGATCTTTTTGCCGGAACCGGAGCCGTGGGACGCACGTTTAAACCTTATTTAAAAAGTGTTATTGCAAACGACTTGGAGTTTTATAGCTATGTTTTAAACCGAAATTACATCGGGAATAATTCAGCAATTGACGCTTCAGCTTTGATTGAAGAGCTTAATGAAATTCCTTCTAGAAAAGGCTTTATCTTTCATCAGTATAGTGAGACCGGTTCAGAAAACCGACTTTATTTTTCCGCAGAAAACGGTCAGAAAATTGATGCGATTCGGGCTAAAATCGAGGAGTGGTTGGAGCAGTCCAGAATCGATGAAGACACTTATTTTTTCCTTTTAGCAAGTTTGTTAGAAAGTGCTGATAAGGTTGCCAATACTGCTTCGGTTTATGGCGCTTACCTTAAAAAGCTTAAAAAATCGGCACAAAAAACTTTAGAATTAGCACCGGCTAATTTTGAGATCACTGCGGGAAGTCATTCCGTTTACAACACCAACAGCAACGCGTTGATTAATGATATTGAGGGAGATATCTTGTATCTCGACCCGCCATACAACGCCAGGCAATATGGAGCTAATTATCATGTGCTCAATACTATTGCAAAAAAAGATACCTTTGTACCCAAAGGAAAAACCGGTTTACGAGCGTATACAAAAAGTGCTTTTTGCAGTAAGCTTGAAGTTGAAAATAGCTTTGAAGAACTCATCGCAAAAGCGCGCTTTAAAACTCTGTTTTTAAGTTATAATAACGAAGGATTGATGCCTGCTGCAACAGTAAAAGAAATTATGCAGCGCTACGGAAAATATGATTTGGTCACCAAAGAATATCAACGTTTTAAGGCTGACAAAACCGAAAACAGAAACCATAAAGCAAACGCCACCACCGAATATTTACACATTTTAGAAAAACACCAGAAATGATTACTCATACCGCAAAACGTATATTTCAGAGCGCCGTTGACGATTACCACATCAAAGATCGCGTTGATCAACCCTTTAGCAATCCTTATGATACTGACGTTGACTTTTTAGAACACTTACTTTATCGTAAAGCGTGGATTGATACCGTGCAGTGGCACTATGAAGACATTATACGTGATCCGCAAATTGATCCTGAAGCAGCGCTGAAATTGAAACGTCAGATTGATGCGTCGAACCAAGAGCGTACCGATATGGTCGAGTATATTGACAGCTATTTTCTGAATGAATATAAAGACATTGAGCCTAAAGAATCTGCTATAATCAATACCGAAAGTCCGGCGTGGGCCTTAGATCGTTTGGCAATTTTAACGCTTAAGATCTATCATATGGAGGAAGAAGCTACGCGCGAAGATGCTTCTCAAGAGCACAAATTGGCCTGCCAGCAAAAGCTTGATGTTTTACTAGAGCAGCGTACCGATTTATGTACAGCAATAGACCAATTGATCAAGGATATTCGCAACGGTGATAAGTACATGAAAGTCTATAAGCAGATGAAAATGTACAACGACGACGAGCTCAATCCGGTACTACGCGGGCAAGCAAAAAAGTAGTTGATGCCTTCTCCAAAAGCAGCGCATATTTTATGCATTCGGTTTTCAGCGATGGGCGATGTGGCGATGACCGTACCCGTGCTAATCGCGTTAACGCGCGCTTATCCAAAGCTGGAAATCACGGTGGTTTCTAAACCTTTTTTTGAGCCTTTTTTCTTAGGAATTGAGCGCGTGCATTTTTTTGGTGCCGAGGTAAAAACCAAATTCAAAGGCGTTGCCGGTTTATATAAACTTTATAAAGCACTTAAACCCGAACAATTTACTGCAATTGCAGATTTACATAATGTGATTCGGTCTAAAGTGTTGTTGTCTTTTTTTCGCTTACGCGGAAGTCAAACAGCACAAATAGATAAAGGTAGAGCCGAAAAAAAAGCACTTACACGAGAAACAGATAAAGTTTTTAAACCGCTTAAAACCACGCATCAGCGTTATGCTGATGTGTTTGGAGCTTTGGGCTTCCCGGTGCAATTAAAAGGAGATGAGTTGCTACCGAAGCGTAAGCTTAACGACACGATACAGAAAGCCATAGGTCAAGAGCCATACAAATGGTTGGGTTTTGCACCTTTTGCAGCTCACGAGGGTAAGAAATATCCTTTACACCTGATAGATCAAGTACTGTCTAGTTTAAATAAAAACCCGTTAAAAATCATTCTTTTTGGAGGAGGAAAGGAAGAAGAGCAGCTGCTGAATTCCTTTGCTGCCAAATATGAGAATTGCATAAATGTCGCGGGTAAATTCAGTTTTAAAGAAGAATTAGCTTTGATCTCCCATCTTGATGCGATGCTCGCGATGGATAGCGGCAATGGTCATATGGCTGCGCTTTTTGGCGTTCCTGTGGTGACGCTTTGGGGCGTTACGCACCCGTATTTGGGCTTTGCACCCTATGGGCAGCCGGAGGAAAACCAAATTACCGCAGATCGTAAAAAGTTCCCAGCAATACCCACTTCAGCATACGGAAACAAAGTTCCTGAAGGCTATGAACGCGCGATGCATAGCATTCAGCCGGAGACTGTGCTTCAGCGGCTTTCGGAGATTTTAGATTAGTTTTCATTTCAAGCTTTTCGCGTTAGCGTACAATATTTAGGTATCTTTCTTTTCTAAATTTCGCTAATGAAAACGCCGCTTACGCAACTACTAAATATCAAACATCCAATCATTATGGCGCCTATGTTTTTGGTGTCTAACGTTGCTATGGTAAAAGCCGCAATGCAAGCCGGAATCGCGGGTTGTATTCCAGCGTTGAATTACCGCACCTTACCCGAATTACGAGAAGCCCTAACCGAATTGAAGACCGCTAAAACCGAAGGTGGAGCGTTTGGTTTCAATTTAATCGTCAATAAATCAAATCTGAAATTCCCCGAGCAACTCAAGGTCTGCTGCGAGCTAGGTTGTGATTTTATCATTACTTCTTTGGGTAATCCCAAACAAGTCATTGAAGAAGCTCATAAAAAGGGGATTCTGGTGTTTTGCGATATTGTTAACCTTGAGCAAGCCAAAAAAGTAGAGGCTTTGGGCTGTGATGCGGTTATTGCCGTAAACAATGAGGCCGGCGGTCACCGTGGCAATATTGCTCCAAAACAATTAATAGAAGAACTAAACGCAGCTTTAAAGATTCCGGTAATTTCAGCGGGTGGCGTAGGAACTAAAACTCAACTTGAAGAAAAACTAAGCTTTGGAGCAGTTGGCGTAAGTGTTGGGAGTCCGTTTATTGCTTCAGAAGAAGCGGGGGTTTCTAAAGAGTATAAAGAGGCCTGTGTGAATTATGGAGCTGAAGATATTGTGCTTACTCAAAAAATCAGCGGAACGCCGTGTACGGTCATCAATACGCCGTATGTACAAGAAATAGGCACTGAGCAAACCTGGCTCGAAAAGATTCTCAATAAAAATAAATGGTTGAAGAAGTACGTAAAAATGCTCCGCTTCTTGAAAGGAACCAATATGGTTACCAAAGCCGCAACCGAAGCTACGTATAAAACCATTTGGGTCGCGGGGCCAACTATCGAGCACAGCAAAGCCATAGAACCGGTAGAAAAAATTATTAGGCGTTTCATTTAGAATCTATTCAAACTAAAAAATCCCCTGAACATTTCAAATGTTCAGGGGATTTTCGCTTAATAATGCAAGTTCTTATATATCGTCATAATCTACTACCAAATTAGCTGAGGTTGCCAGCGCTTGGCAGGTTAAAATGAGTCCTTCTTCAACTTCATCGTCGGTAAGGATCTGGTTTTTACGCATTACTGCGGTTCCTTCAGTTACGCGAGCAATGCAGCTACTACAAATACCACCTTGGCATGAGTGTGGCGCGTCAATATCATTGTCTAATGCGGCGTCAAGAATAATTTTATCCTGAGGAATCACCAACTCAAACTCTTCGTCATCGCAAACAATTTTTAGCGTTGTTTGTCCGTCTAAAGCTTCGGCAATCTCCTCGCCATCATCTGATGAAGTAAACAACTCAAACTTTACTTGTTCTTTAGCTACGCCGTTTTCTTCTAGAACGCCACGTACTCCGTTGATCATCTCTTCTGGTCCACAAAGGAAATACTGATCAAAATCATGTGCTTTAAACTTATTCTTCAGCACAAAATTTACAGTAGCCTTTTCAATTCGGCCAAAATGCGCATCGGTTTCCTGCTTCCGGCTGTAGATGAATTCGATGAATAAGCGGTCAGGGTACTTCAATTGAAGCTCTAAAAGCTCTTTATGAAAAATGGTTTCTTCAACGGTTCTGTTTCCGTAAGCAAGCACAAAACGACTTTTAGGCTCTTCTTCAAGAACGGTTTTTACGATAGAAAGTACGGGTGTGATTCCGCTTCCTGCGGCAAAAGCCACGTAATCTTTTTGATTTTCGCCGTTAGGCTCAACAATAAACTTTCCTTCCGGTGGATGCACTTCTAATGATTCTCCTACAGTCAATTTATTGTTTGCCAGCACAGAAAATGTACCTCCTTGAACTTCTTTCACCGCAACTTTTAAGTTTCCGCTTTTTGGTGTAGAACACAGCGAGTAGGCTCTGCGCACTTCTTTGCCATCAATTTTGGTTTTTAAGGTGATGTATTGACCGGCTTTAAAAGTAAATGCCTCTTTTAAAGCATTAGGCACACCAAAAGTGATGCTTACAGCTTGCTGAGTTTCGCGGGTAATGTCTTGAATAGTAAGTGCGTGAAAATCGCTCATTGAATAAAATTTTGGCAAAAATACAAAGCGATGCGGTTTTGCAACGTAACATTTTTATAATTTTCATACCAATGAGGTGTGCCCACACAGAAAATCAATTCTTTATGATAAAATATTTCCTCACACTCGAGTGGAAGAGTTTTTTTAGATCTGCCGCTTTTCAGACCAATCTTATTCTAAAAATCTTTATGGCGCTGGGAGCGCTATATTTTATTGGACTTTTTACACTGGCGGGTGTTGGTGCTTATTTTGGTCTTGAAAAAGCCGGTCTAGAGCCACTAGAAACCGTAAATCGCTTTATGATTTATTATGTGGTGCTTGATCTGGTGATTAAGTATATGCTGCAAAAAATGCCGGTGGTTAATATTAAACCGCTGCTTTTGATGCCGTTTAAAAAATCGAAGATCGTAAACTTTGCATTGGGCAAAACGATATTCTCATTTTTCAACATTGTGCACGCATTTTTCTTTATTCCGTTTAGCGTGGTGTTGTTGACACAGGGGTATGACCCGCTTCACGTGATCACCTGGCATTTGGGAATGATGGCGATGATCTACATCAACAACTTTATCAATGTATTTTTGAACGACGCCATGCCGCTGGTAGTAGGCGTAGCCTCGGTGCTTATTGGTCTAGGCGCGCTGCAGTATTACGGGATTTTTGATGTTACACCGTATACTGGCGTGTATTTTCAAGGTTTATTTGAACAATTATGGATGTTCGCCATTCCGGTTTTAGTCTCGATAGCGTTGTATAAAGTGGCGCACAGCTATTTCTTAAACCGACTGTACCTCGACGCCGGACTTTCAGCAAAAACTAAAGAAGCTTCTACCGAAAATCTAGATTGGTTAGATCGTTTTGGTAAAACGGCTATTTTCCTTAAAAATGATATTAAGCTTATTAAGCGTAACAAGCGTTCAAAAACTACTGTGATTATGAGCGTCCTGTTTTTATTCTATGGATTACTCTTTTTCTCCGGCGGAATTGACAGCTACGACAATCCGTTTATGAAAATCTTTGCCGGGATCTTTGTCACCGGTGGGTTCCTGTTCAGTTTTGGGCAGTTTGTACCCAGTTGGGACAGCTCGTACTATCCGCTTATGATGACTCAAAACATCAGTTATGAAGAATATTTACGGTCTAAATGGATGCTTGTCGTGTTAGCTTCGGGGATCTCTACGATTCTAGCTTTGGGCTATTTATATTTTGGTTGGGAAGCGTATGCAGCTGTTTTTGTTGGCGGAATCTACAATATGGGAGTAAACGGGCACGTGGTGCTTTGGGGCGGTGCTTATATCAAAACACCCATCGATTTGACGAGTAATAAAAAAGCCTTTGGCGATAGTTCTTCTTTCAATGTTAAAACTTTATTGATCACAATGCCGAAGCTGTTATTGCCCATTGTACTGTATACCATAGGGCATTTTACACTCGGGCCCGTATTTGGCTATGCGCTAGTAGCTTTAGCCGGAATTGCCGGTTTTGCGTTTAGAGATTTTATGTTCAAAAAGATTATTGGCATCTACAAGACCGAAAAATATAAAACGATAGCAGCTTACAAACAGAAAAACTAAGGCTCTTCCTCAATCCCTCCCTGTGGGAGAAAAACCTCACTAACCACTAAAAATTGATATTATGATACATATTCACGATTTATCAAAAACTTACAACGGCGTTACCGTTTTAAAAATAGACGAACTTCAAATTCCTAAAGGCGAATCTTTTGGTTTAGTAGGAAATAACGGTGCCGGAAAAACCACTTTATTTAGTGCATTGCTCGATTTGATTCAGCCTACTACGGGATATATTCAAAATGGCGAAGTCAAAGTACACGAGAGCGAAGCCTGGAAATCACATACGGCATCGTTTATAGATGAGAGTTTTTTAATTGGCTATCTCACGGCGGAAGAATATTTCTATTTCATAGGAGAATTGCGCGGGCAGAACAAAGCTGATGTAGATAAGTTGCTTGCCGGATTTGAAGATTTCTTTAATGATGAGATTTTAAATAAACGCAAGTACCTACGCGATCTTTCTAAAGGAAATATGAAAAAGGTGGGTATCGTCGCAACCTTGATCGGAAATCCTGAAGTGGTAATTCTTGACGAACCTTTTGCAAATTTGGATCCAACCACCCAAATACGACTAAAAGGCATCATCAAAAAATTGGCAGCAGAAACCGGTGTTACGGTTTTGGTCTCGAGTCACGACCTGATGCACGTTACCGAAGTTTGCGAGCGCATTGTAGTCTTAGAAAAAGGAAGTGTTGTAAAAGACATCAAAACTTCTGAAGCTACGCTTAAAGAGCTTGAGGCCTATTTTAGCAAGGAGGAGCCTTTGGTAGAGTAGGAGCTTAATAAGTACTCAGTTGGATGTTAAATGAATTCATTTGATATTCAAGCTGTCTTTGATTATTGATTTGGGCTTTAATTTGTTCTAATAGGTCACCAGACCTATTGTTCAAACTAAGGATAGCGTTCTCCTGAGAATAAAATATAATATTCTCTTTTTCGATTGAGACACGGTCGATTCTTATTTCTGAGAAATACTTATTTTTTAGAATCGAAGAATTTAACTCTAACCATATTTCATCTTGATTTTCATTTTTAATAGACCTATGAATTGTATTGGTGGTCGCAGATTTTAAATTGAGCTCTTTGAGCAGCCTTTGTTCATCTAAGCGGGAATGAAAAAGCTCTGAAAGTAAAACCTTGGTTCCAGAATTAATATATACTAACCAACTGATTAAACCTTGAATTAGAAAGCTATCAGAACTATAAATATAGGATAGCTTGTCTGGAGGAAAGTCGCTGTAGGTGTAAATTAAACCATCAACCACATTAGTATTGGTAACTACTTCTTCTAAAGTACCAGTTTTTACAATAGCTTTTTCTTCCTTTCTAAATTGAATTAGTAAATCTTGATTTTGTCTGTTAATTTGTCTAATTAAATCTGGGGCTTGGCTTCCCACTCCAGAAGTCATAATTTTTTGCCATTGATTATTTGTAATTCCATCTGCACCTAAACGCTCTTCAAGCATTTTAGACTTTCTCACCTTTTTTATCAGGCTCGCTTTAGCAAAATAAGGGTTGTTAATATGTTCTCGATAACGAACTATTTCCTCACAATAAGTATTAGCAAGTTCAACTAATTTTAAGAGATTAATCAGGTTATAGCTTGTTGAACGGGCCTCAAGCTGAATAAGCTTACTTTCAATTTCTTTAAGGTTGAGTAGCGTTAATTGTCTGATTTGATTAAATGAGCTATTCTCTTTCAGGACCCTTGTTTGATCAGCTGTAGAAATTGATTGAAGAATAACTTCTGTTACTTGATGAAAATCATTTAGGAGAAATTTTAATCTGCTAAGTTCAAAATTTGCTTCAAGCTCTTCATTTAATAGGTTTTCGGTGATATCAAAATAATTATGTTCGAGAGTGCTTATTAGATTAATTAAAGGATTTTTGCTATCACCTTGCCTATGAGCGGCAAATAATAAATTGCTGCCAACTAAAGAAAAGAGCGATATAAGTAGAATTATTTTTTTCATAGCACAGCCGTTATTCTAAAAATATGAAATGAGTGCTTCACATTCTACGAAAAATTATTTTAACGTCTTTTTAACCCCTTCATACTAATTTTGCTACTTTGCAGTTATTGCTATATAATCTAAATCGATTTGCAAACTCAGGTACAAAAATTACTCGCTATTCTGGTGCTTTTGACTGTTCTTGTGGGCTGCTCCCGTAAGAAGGACAAATTTTTATCGCGCAATTTTCATGCGATCACCGCAGAATACAATACCCTTTTTAATGGACGCCAGGCCTTTGAGCAAGGGCGTGATGCACTTATTGAGGGCTATCAAGATAATTTTTGGGCCATCTTACCCATCGAACGTTTAGATTCTCCAGATTTTGTGCCCTTACCGGGAGAAGCGATTGACCCTAGTTTTAAAATTGCCGAAGAAAAAGCCGTAAAAGCCATACAAAAACACAGTATGGAAATTAACGGGACTGAGCGCAATCCGCAGATTGATGAAGCATTTATGCTGCTCGGAAAAGCGCGATATTATGATTTGCGTTTTTTACGTGCGTTAGAGGCCTTCAACTACATTTTATCCTATTATCCGGCAAGTGATAACATTGCCCAAGCCAAGATATGGAAGGCGAAAACTCAAATTCGTTTGGACAATACCAAACTGGCGATAGCGAGCCTGCATAAACTTCTGGAGGAAGAAGACGCCCTTGATCGCCAGGATTTTGCCGATGCTTCTGCGATGCTGGCACAAGGATATATTTTTGAAAACCGTCTGGATAGCGCCTTGGTTTATATTGAAAAAGCAGCCTACCTCACCCGTAAAAACGAAGAAAAAGGCCGGTATTATTTTATCAAGGGTCAGCTTTATGACAACATCGGGCAGAACCAGTTGGCCAATGCAAATTATGACAAGGTTATTGATCTCAACCGTCGTTCTCCGCGCCGCTATATGATCAATGCATACATTAACAAGATTAGGAATTTTGATTATGAGACGGGAGATCAAGAACGCCTTTTTAAGCTACTTACAGATTTAGAGGAAAATCGAGAAAACAGGCCGTATCTAGACATCATTCAGTATCAGTTTGCAGAATTCTACCGCAATGTAGGTCGCGAAGATTCGGCGGTAGCCTACTATAATAAATCTATTGCCTCGCAAGGGGAAGATAAATACCTGACTTCGCGCGATTATTTAAGTCTGGGGGATCTCAATTTCAACAATTCAGAATATTTGATCGCGGGCGCTTATTACGACAGTACGTTAGCTTTTATTCCGGAAAATACTCGAGAATACCGCAACATCAGTAAAAAGCGCGAGAATCTTAGCGATGTGATTTTATATGAAGGAATCGCCACGCGCAACGACAGTATTCTCAATTTGGTTTATATGAACGATGCAGATCGGCAGGCATATTTTGAATCGTATATCACAGCGCTTAAAGAACAAAAAGCAAAAGACTCTATCGCTGAAGCAAACGCCGAAGCAGCTATTGCGAACAACGAATTTTTTGTCGCAAATAATCCAAACTCCGGACCCAATCCACCAGGCGGAAGCAGTGGGTTTTATTTCTACAATCCGGTGCAGGTGGCACAAGGAAAACTTGATTTTAAACAGCGTTGGGGCTCTCGTGAAAATGCTGATAACTGGCGTGTTTCAAGCAGTGTAGGCAGTGCACTCGCTTCTAATGAGATTGCAGGTGAGAAAGATCTCCTTGAAGAAGTGGATAACGGGATTTACAATGCAGACAATTACATCAGTAAAATTCCTTCGGAACAACCTATCATCGATAGCATCAGTACAGCACGCAATTTTGCTTACTATCAGCTAGGCTTGATCTATAAAGAAAAATTAAAAGAACCGCAGTTGGCCATTCAGCGTTTAGAAGCATTGCTGGCAGCCAATCCTGAAGAACGTTTAGTGCTTCCGGCAAAATATAATTTGTATCAGCTTTATGAAGCGAGCGGCGATACCTTCAACAGCGATAAATATAAATTTGATATTCTTCAGAATTACGGGGACACCAGATATGCGAGTATCATCAACAATCCTGATAAGGCCTTAGAGCAAGATCAGAATAGTCCTGAAGTGCTTTATAACAACCTATATCGGGATTTTGAGAATCAAGAATATGCTCGGGTCATTACGCAAGCTAATCGCTACATAGACGAGTATGCGGGAGATGCTTTTGTTCCGAAGTTTGAATTGCTAAAAGCAACCGCAATTGGCCGCTCAAAAGGTTATGATGCTTATGAGCAAGCCCTAAATTATGTGGCGCTGAATTATCCCAACCAAGAAGAAGGGAAGAAGGCTAAAGAGTTATTAGAAAAAGCTTTACCACAGCTCAAAAACAATACGTTTGTTGCTGATGCTGAGGCTAAAAAATACAATTTGCTGTATACTTTTAAAACCAGCGAAAAGAATACGTTGTTACAAAAGCAAGATTCGATCAGCAACTATTTAAAGCAAAATAATTTTACACAATTGAGCGTATCAAGAGACGTTTATGATGAGGCAACGCAGTTTTTGGCCCTTCACGGATTTAAATCAAAAGTCGAGGCTTTATATTTTGGTGAGCGACTGAAAGAGGCTAAGCTCGTTGTGATTGAAGAAGATCAAGAACCTGTTGTGATAAGTTCTGCCAATTATAGAATTATACAACTGCATAAAAACTTGGAAGCATATAAAAATTTAGATTCACAATAATGAGAAAAGACAGATCTGTAAAAGCTCCTGAAACAGGCAATAAACAAAACAGAATAAGTGATGGAACTTCGATTACCGGAGAAATCAAGTCTGAAGGTGATTTTAGAATTGATGGAAAGTTAGAAGGAAAAATTGAAAGCACCGGCAAGGTGGTTATTGGTAAATCTGGAGTTTTAATCGGTACGCTCGAGTGTAAGGAAGCAGATATTGAAGGTAAAGTAGATGGCACAGTAGCTATTAGTGGTTTATTAAACCTGAGAGCTTCGGCGGTCATCAAAGGAGAAGTCGCTACCGAAAAACTTGCGATAGAACCCGGTGCCGACTTCAATGCGAGTTGTGTTATGGGAAGCGGTGTAAAAAACCTGTCTAAAGATGTCAGAAAAGAAACCGGAAAGTCCGCTTAAAAGCTGGGCAAAATTTTCTACCGTTGCCATCCAAATGGGGGTCACCATTTATTTGGGGAATCTTTTGGGCTCTTGGCTCGATGGAAAATTTAATACTACATTTTTAGAACCTGCGGTTACGTTACTCGCCGTATTTTTGTCGATGTACGTGATTATTAAAGCCGTCAAAGATCTAAATTCATGAATCTTACAAAACCTCTTCTTACCACAGCAGGAACGATCATCGGCCTGGCTGTAGTTTTTTATGGCCTGCATTTAGGTATACTCCATCTTCTTGATGTAGAACTTCCTTACAATCTGCTCAATTTTTATTTGTTTGGTGGTGTCAGCAGCTTGATCATTTGTCTCACATTTATTACCCTTCCGGCACTGCTTCCGGAGCTTCACGATAAGGTAGGATATATGTTTTTGTTTACCATTTTTGGTAAACTCTTTTTGTGGGCTTTAGTTTTTAAGAATTTGCTCTTTTCTGAAACTGTTTTCACGCGAATGGAGCGTCTTAGTATGTTGATACCCATATTTATATTCTTGATTTATGAGGTGTTGGTAATTGTTAAAATCTTAAAAAAAGAATCTTAAGTCTATTTCTTGATAAAAAAGGTGCAATTGTGAATAAATTGATTAGTTTTGCACCAAATTTTAGCAAGCCTGATTTTTTAAAAAATAATAATGAAGATAACTTCTTTACCCATTCATTTTCTAGCTGTTATCAGTTTTCTATTGTGCGGAACGCTGTTAAATGCGCAAGAGCATAGTGTCGCGGAAGCTAATGACGAAGGCCCTGTAAATACCCAGCAGGAAATCACAGATTACACCAATCATCACTTAAAAGATTCTCATGACTTTCACTTGTTCTCGTATCAAGGGAGCGATGGAGAGCGTCACAGTTTTGGTTTCTCATTACCCGTAATTTTATGGGCGAGTAACGGTCCTGTTGCATTTATGTCTTCAGAATTTCATCACGATATTGACGGTGGAGTTGTTGTTGAAAAAGGAGGAAGCCGTTTTGTAAATCTTCACGATAAAATTTACGAATTAGAAGATGGTGCAGAGGAGATCGTGATGGGAGAAGATCATCATCCGGTAAATGCTCACAAACCTTTTGACTTATCCATCACCAAGAGTGTATTTGGAATCTTACTTGTAGGATTACTGTTATTATTCTGGTTTGGTTCTTTAGGAAAACAATACAAAAAGAAAAATATCCCAACCGGTTTTGGCCGTGCATTAGAACCGCTAGTGATCTATGTACGTGACGAGATCGCACGTCCTAATATTGGAGAGCATAAGTATCGTAAATATATGAGTTTCTTGCTTACTGTATTTTTCTTCATCTGGGTTTCAAACCTTTTGGGTATGACACCTTTCGGTTTCAACATCACGGGGCAAATTGCAGTTACTGTTTGTCTTGCATTATTCACATTCTTTATCGTTCAGTTTAGCGGTAATAAAGATTACTGGAAACACATTTTCTGGATGCCGGATGTACCGGTAATTATGAAAATCATATTAATACCTATCGAAGTTTTAGGTATGTTGACTAAGCCTTTTTCCCTTCTAATTCGTTTGTTTGCAAACATCACCGCAGGTCACGTTGTGGTAATGGGGTTGATCGCATTAATGATTACTTTAAAAGCCCAGTTTGGCGCAGTAGGTTCTACAGGATTATCTCTGGTTCTTACCTTGTTCATCTCGGTTATTGAAATATTAGTAGCATTCTTACAGGCATTTATCTTTACAATGCTCTCTGCGTTGTTTATTGGTATGGCGGTTGCAGAACATGACCATCACCACGAGCACGATGAAGAGGGGCATGAAGTGGATGACGTAGAGGATGTAAGAGAAAGTTTTGTTTAATTTTTAAATCAATTGTTATGTACAATTTAATTGGAGCTGGATTAATCGTTATCGGTGGTGGTATCGGACTAGGTCAAATCGGTGGTAAAGCGATGGAAGGTATCGCGCGTCAACCTGAAGCGGCTGGTAAGATTCAAACTGCGATGATTATCATTGGTGCACTTTTAGAAGGTCTTGCTTTCGGTGCGTTGATCTTAGGTAAATAATCAAGCTTAAACAACTAAGCAATTCCTGTAACGGTTGGTTACAGGAGTTGTTTTATTTAAAACATTAAATTCAAAGATGGATCAGTTATTAAATGATTTTTCGCCGGGCTTGTTTGTAATGCAAGCTGTTATATTAATTATCCTCATCTTATTGATGAAGAAATTTGCTTGGAAACCTATCTTAAGTTCTTTAGATGAGCGTGAGCAAGGAATTCAAGGTGCATTAGAAGCAGCAGAAAAAGCGCGTTTGGAGATGAAAAATCTTCAGGCAGACAACGAAAAAGCATTGCAGGAAGCACGTGCAGAGCGTGATGCTATGCTGAAAGAAGCTCGTGAGATCAGAACAAAAATGATCGCAGAAGCTGAAGGTGATGCAAAAGCGCAAGCCGATAAAATTATCACTCAAGCACAAGAGGCTATCGCAGCAGAAAAGCGTGCGGCAGTGGCTGAGTTAAAAGGTCAAGTTGCAGAACTTTCTCTTGAAATTGCAGAGAAAGTGGTTAAGCAAGAGCTTTCAGATAAAGAGAAACAGCAGCAGTATGTAGATAAAATGCTGCAAGACGCTACCCTTAATTAATAAAACAAGCAGTTCATGTCATCAAGAGCAGCAATACGTTACGCAAAGGCAATTTTAGATCAGGCCAAAGAAAAAGGTACTGAAGAAGTTGTTTTTGGTAATATGAAATCTATTGATGCTACACTAAACGCAAGTAAAGAATTGCGCAGTGTGCTTAAAAGTCCTGTTATAAAGCCCGAAGATAAAAGAGCTTCGTTAAAGGCTGTTTTTGCGGATTATGACCCAAGCACACTAAGCCTTATCGATCTTTTGGTTGATAAAAAGCGTAGCGCTCTTTTAGGTCAGGTAGCTCAAAGCTATGTGAGTTTATATAATGAGTCTAAAGGAATTGTTGTTGCTCAGGTAACAACAGCTGTGGAGTTAGACGCTAGTTTAGAAGCAAAAATTTTAGCTAAAGTAAAAGAGCTTACCAATAGCAGTGAGGTTACTTTAGAACAGCATATTGACCCAAGTTTAATAGGAGGGTTCATTCTTCGTGTAGGAGATGTACAGTACGACGCAAGTGTTGCAAATCAACTTGTGAGCGTACAAAAAGAATTTAGTAAACGTTTATAATTACAACTTAGCTTTGAGTTGTATCAAAGCTTACTTAGATATCAAACAAAATGGCAGAAGTAAAACCAGCTGAAGTTTCAACGATTTTAAAGAAACAACTTTCAGGCTTTGAAGCATCAGCTTCATTAGATGAGGTAGGAACAGTACTCACCGTGGGTGATGGTATTGCCCGTGTTTATGGTCTTTCTAACGCACAATACGGAGAGCTCGTTGAATTTGACGGAGGTCTTGAAGGTATTGTATTGAACTTAGAAGAAGATAACGTTGGGGTTGTACTTTTAGGTCCTTCTAAAGAAGTTAAAGAAGGTGCTACAGTAAAACGTACACAACGTATCGCTTCGATCAACGTAGGTGAAGGTATTGTAGGACGTGTTGTTAACACCCTAGGACAACCTATCGATGGTAAAGGAGCAATTGAAGGTGAAACTTATGAGATGCCACTTGAGCGTAAGGCGCCTGGTGTTATTTATCGTCAGCCGGTAAATGAGCCTTTACAAACAGGTATCAAATCTATCGATGCGATGATTCCTGTAGGTCGTGGTCAGCGTGAGCTTGTAATTGGTGACCGTCAGACAGGTAAGACTACTGTTTGTATTGATACCATTTTGAATCAAAAAGAATTTTATGATGCTGGAGAGCCTGTTTATTGTATCTACGTTGCTGTAGGTCAAAAGGCTTCTACTGTAGCTGGTATCGCTAGTGTACTTGAAGAAAAAGGTGCAATGGCTTATACTACAATTGTAGCTGCAAATGCATCAGATCCTGCTCCTATGCAGGTTTATGCTCCATTCGCAGGTGCTGCAATTGGAGAGTATTTCAGAGATACAGGTCGTCCTGCTTTAATCATCTATGATGATTTATCTAAGCAAGCGGTTGCCTATCGTGAGGTTTCACTTTTATTACGTCGTCCACCGGGTCGTGAGGCGTATCCTGGAGACGTTTTCTTCCTACACTCTCGTTTATTAGAGCGTGCTGCAAAAGTGATTGCTGATGATGATATCGCAAAGAACATGAATGATCTTCCTGATAGCTTGAAGCCTATCGTTAAAGGTGGTGGTTCATTAACAGCGCTTCCAATTATCGAAACTCAAGCAGGGGACGTTTCAGCATATATCCCAACAAACGTAATCTCGATTACTGATGGTCAGATCTTCCTTGATGGTGACTTATTCAACTCAGGTGTACGTCCGGCGATTAACGTAGGTATTTCAGTGTCACGTGTGGGTGGTTCTGCTCAAATCAAGTCGATGAAGAAAGTATCTGGTACGCTTAAGTTAGACCAAGCAGCTTTCCGTGAACTAGAAGCATTTGCTAAATTTGGTTCAGACCTTGATGCCGCTACGTTAAGCGTTATTGAAAAAGGTAAACGAAACGTTGAGATCTTAAAGCAAGCGGAAAACACGCCTTATACTGTAGAAGATCAAATCGCAATTATCTACGCAGGTTCTAAGAACCTATTGCGCAATGTGCCTATCGATAAAGTAAAAGAGTTTGAAACAGACTATCTTGAACTTTTAAATGCAAAGCACAGAGCTACTTTAGATACGTTGAAAGCAGGTAAGCTTACAGATGAGGTGATCGACACCTTGACTACTGTAGCAAATGACCTTGCCGCTCGATATAAGAAGTAATTCTAAATTCTGAATGTAGAATTTAGATGGCTTATGTTCCTAGAAATAATGCGATAGTTGATAAATCCTTTCATTTTGCGTGTGAAATAGTTGTTTACACACAACAATTAAAAGCCCAAGGTTTTTATGAGATAGGATCACAACTTTTAAAATCTGGAACAAGTATTGGTGCTAATGTGCGTGAATCGCAACGCGCAGTAAGTACCAAAGATTTTAAGAATAAATTGAGTATAGCTTTAAAAGAAGCAGAAGAAACTCAATATTGGTTGCAAATTATTGAACATACTGAAATAGCTGAAGTATCTAAAGCTCTTTCGGAAAACTGTGAGGAATTAATTAGGTTGTTGGTTAGTATAATCAAAAACTCATAATTCTCAATTCAACATTTTGAATTAAATAAATGGCAAATTTAAAGGAAATACGTAACCGAATTTCATCAGTATCTTCAACGATGCAGATCACAAGCGCTATGAAAATGGTGTCTGCTGCTAAGTTGAAGAAGGCTCAAGATGCTATTACAGCAATGCGCCCTTATTCTGATAAATTAACCGAGTTGCTTCAAAATCTTAGCGCTTCGATGGAAGGAGACAGCGGAAGCCGTTTTGCTGAAGAGCGTCCTGTTGAAAAAGTGCTTGTAATTGCGATCTCTTCAAATAGAGGTCTAGCAGGTGCTTTCAACTCAAACATCGTAAAAGAAGCTAAGAACATTGCAGATACTGTTTACGCCGGTAAAGAAGTTCACTTCTTAACCATTGGTAAAAAAGCAAATGACATTCTGAAAAAATCACATACCGTGATTTTTAATGACAGTGAGATCTTTGATGATTTAACGTTTGAGAATGTTGAAGCAATTGCTGAGCGTGCAATGAATTTATTTACCGAAGGAACTTATGATAAAGTTGAATTGCTTTACAATTCCTTCAAAAATGCTGCTACACAAATTGTTACCCGTGAGCAGTTTTTACCTATTGTTCCTTTAAAAGAGCAATTTGAAGAGGTAGCTCCGGCAAACACTACAGATTATATCTTTGAACCATCAAAAGAAGAGATTGTAAAACAGCTTATACCTAAAGCTTTAAAAACACAATTCTTCAAAGGAATCAGAGATTCTGTAGCAAGTGAGCACGGTGCACGTATGACGGCGATGCATAAAGCAACAGATAATGCGACCGAGTTGAGAGATCAGCTTAAACTAACGTATAACAAAGCGCGTCAGGCTGCAATTACTAACGAAATTCTTGAGATCGTAGGTGGTGCAGAAGCATTAAACAACTAGAAATTATTTTATTTCATATCTTAAAGCCTTGCAATTGCTGCAAGGCTTTTTTGTTGGTACAATCGCAGCGCTTAATATCCAGTTCTGATAGCTATTGCGATAGACAGAGATAGTTTATCTGTTGTATACGACCTAAACAATCCATACGTTAGCTTTGTAAACCCAATCTAAGCACTTATGAAAAAAATGTTATCAGCTTTGTTCTTATTTACCTTATTCTCTTGTGGAGGAAGCAACCAACTCGTTAAGAACCCGCCTTTTGAGATTGAAAAAACGACTCGTAAATCTGGGGTTAAGGGCCTCGAAAACATTCGTTTTGTAGCCAAAAATATTCCGCAAGAGGTAAGCTTTGAATCTTTATATTTTCAGCAGAAAAAATCTAAAGTACTATGGGAAGATACCAACTTGTATTACGCAACCTTCTCGACAGTGCCCGCGAATAGTAAAGACCGCGTATTGTCAGTAAATCGTGAAGATGAGGCAAAAAATCCTCTACCTCAAATTCCGGTTGAAGTTCCCTTTAAAATAAAAGCAAATGAAGCCTTATTAGAATACAAAGTAGGAGATAAGACCTTTTATACCGTTCTGGAGGTTAAATAGGAGAAAGCGTTGCAGTCTCGGTTTTGGATTGCTTCCGAATAGTTAATTTTGAATGGAAAAAATCGAACTTCTTTGAGCGTACTTAAAGGTTTTGTAAAAGATACGGCGGTTTATGGGCTGGCCACTATTCTCCCCAGATTGATGAACCTGTTTCTGATCAGTCTGCACACCGATAGTTTGGAAACTTCGGGCTATGCGGATAATACAGCCTTTTATGTGGGGGCGGCATTTTTAAATGTCTTGTTGGCTTACGGTATGGAAACGGCCTTCTTCCGTTTTTTTTCTAAAGCCGAAGATGAAAATAAGGTGTACAGCACGGTGCTGATCGCACTTACTGTAACCTCTTTAATTGCGTTCACCCTACTTTATGCATTGCGTGTACCCATTTGCGAGGCTCTAGAGCTTCCTGTAGAATATTTTGGATACTTGTTAGGTGTCACCATTTTAGATGCGCTTGTAGTAGCTCCTTTTGCGTATTTGCGAGCAAAAGGTAAAGCGTTGCGCTTTACAGGAATAAAACTTACCAACCTTGCGATCTATGTTGTGCTCAATATCTTTTTCCTTTGGGCAATTCCAGAATTTAATATGCAGTTTAGTTGGTACGATCCAACTGCTTTACTCACGTATATTTTTGCGGCCAATTTAGCTGCGAGCGCGGTGACGTTTCTCTTGATCGCGCCTGATTTTTTTAGGATCAAACTTGTATTTGATAAGCAGTTATTCGGTCAGTTGTGGCAATATGGTTGGCCGGTGCTTGTTGCGGGTTTGGCTTTTGTAGTAAATGAGAATTTAGACAAGCTTCTAATTGGGAATATGCTCGATAAGGATATTATGGGCGCCTATTCAGGATGTTATAAGTTGGCGGTTTTTATGACCATTTTTATACAGGCATTTCGCTTGGGAGCTGAACCTTTTTTCTTCAGTCATGCTAAAAACAAAAATGCTCCAACTACCTATGCCACCATTCTAAAATATTTTGTGGTTGTGGGTGCTGCCGGATTACTTTTTATCGTGTGCTTTATCGACTTTTTTAAAGCACTTCTCATTAGTGACTCAAGCTATTTTAAAGCCATTGAGATAGTTCCTTATATTTTATTAGCCAATTTATTTTTAGGAATCTATCACAACTTATCAGTGTGGTATAAGCTTACCGATAAAACCAGGTATGGAATGTATTTCTCAATTCTAGGCGCAGCACTTACCATTGCGCTCAATTGGTATTTTATACCGCTCATTGGTTTTATGGCTTCGGCATATACGACGGTGGTAGCTTATGGTACGATGATGCTGATTTCGTACTTTTACGGCCAAAAATATTATCAGATCCCCTACAACGTAAGCAGAATAAGTATGTATCTTCTTCTGGCTACCAGCGGAGCTTTGGTCTCCTTTTATTTTTTCAGATCAAATTATGGCGTGAATGGTGTAATTTTTCTGGCTTTTATGGGATTAACACTCTTGCTGGAACATAAGGAATTAAATGCCATTTTAGGGCGAAATAAAAAATAGAAATTCCACAGCGTGGAACTTAAAAGCACATTATGCAAATAAACATTATCAATACATCTAATCACGCATTACCGCATTACGAGACCGAAGCTTCTGCAGGAATGGATCTGCGCGCAGCACTTGATGCACCGGTGACCTTAAAACCTTTAGAACGCGCGATCATCAAAACAGGTTTGTTCATTGAACTCCCTGTGGGAATTGAAGCCCAGGTGCGCCCCAGAAGTGGTCTGGCAGCAAAAAAAGGTATTACTGTGCTTAACGCTCCGGGAACGATTGATGCAGATTATCGTGGGGAAATCGGCGTGATTTTAGTCAACCTATCTAACGAAGATTTTACGATCGAAAATGGCGAACGCATTGCCCAACTAGTCATCGCAAAACACGAGCGTGCTGATTGGAATGAAGTTGAAGTTTTAAGTGAAACAGCTCGCGGCGCTGGAGGTTTTGGAAGTACCGGAACCAAATAATGAGCTAATGATTTAAGAGGCATTCACCCAAAACACGCCTTTTAAATTCTAATAACGGTTCTTTTTGCAGAGAACAACCAGAAATTTAAACGTATGAAAATCATAGTCCCTATGGCAGGTCGTGGATCACGACTACGGCCGCATACCTTAACCATTCCAAAACCCTTAATCCCTATTGCGGGCAAACCTATTGTGCAGCGTTTGGTGGAAGATATCGCAAGCGTTCTGGATGAGAAAATCGAAGAAGTAGCGTACGTGATCGCAGAGGATTTTGGTAAAGAAACCGAAGATAACCTCAAACAAATCGCACAAAATTTAGGCGCAAAAGGAAGCATTTATTATCAAGATAAACCCTTAGGAACCGGGCACGCCATTATGTGCGCGCAACAATCTTTGAGCGGCCCTTGTGTAATTGCTTATGCAGACACACTCTTCAGAGCAGATTTTACGTTAGATAAAGAAGCAGACAGTGTGATCTGGGTAAAACAGGTTAAAAATCCAGAAGCCTATGGCGTAGTTTCGCTAAATGAAAACAATGAGATCGAAGGTCTGGTAGAAAAACCCAAAGATTTCGTTTCAGATCTTGCGGTTATAGGCATTTACTATTTTAAAGATGGAGCTGTGCTCAAGAGCGAATTGCAGGCGGTTTTAGATGCTAAATTGATGCACGGTGGCGAGTATCAGATCAACGACGGGATCAAGCAAATGCAGGCGAAAGGCTACACTTTTAAACCCGGTAAAATCGATGAGTGGATGGACTGTGGCAATAAAAATGTAACTGTAGAGACCAACGGAAGAATGCTTCAGTTTTTGCACAAAGAAGGTGCGCACCTAGTTGCTTCTTCAGCTCAACTAGAGAATGCATCGGTGATTCCGCCGTGTTATATTGGTGAAAATGCAGTGATAAAGGATGCTACCATTGGCCCAAATGTCTCTATAGGTGAAGGCACGGTTATTGAAAATAGCACCATTGAAGAAAGTTTGATTCAGAATTATAGTCAGGTTACTAATGCGCAGTTAAAAAATGCTATGATTGGTAATTATGCTAAATTCGATGGTAACTTTACGGCAATCAGCATAGGAGACTATTCTGAGTTGGTTTAAAAGATCAGAATGAAAAGATTCGCGTTTTTAGGAATGTTGCTTTTGTTTTCGCCTTTGGCGGAAGCCCAAGAGCCTACACCTTTGCAAGACGTGAATGTAGATCAGTTGGAAGATGTTACAGACGCTTTTCAAGAATCTTTTTTTGAAGCGCTGAAGCAAAAAGGAATCGAGAACTATGATCGCGCGATCGCAGCATTAGATAAATGCATCGCATTACGGCCGCAAGAGTCCATTTTATATTTTGAAAAAGGTAAAAATGAGGCGGCTTTGGGCAACACTCAAGAAGCCGAAAACAATTACCTGAAAGCACTTCAGCTTAAAGCCAATCAGCGGGATATAATGGAGGCTTTATACGAAGTGTACTATGCGCGTCAGGATTTTGATAAAGCGATAGATCTCGTTCAAGACCTGGCTAAGTTTGACATTAAGTATAAAGAAGATCTAGCGCGTATTTATGTGCGTAAGGGAGCCTTTAAAGAAGCCTTAGACGTTTTAGATGAGCTGGATGAAGCGTTGGGTAAAGATGCTTATCGCAATCAGATCAGAAAACAGGCTATGGCATTGAGCGGAGGTGATTATAAAGAAAAAATGCTTCTAGACGCGATTGCTCAAAATCCGCAAAACGAAAAAAATTACCTGAATCTTATTTATATCTATAGTGAACAAGGTAAAACACAACAGGCTTATGCTACTGCACAAAAGTTACTTAAAGTAAATCCAAAGGCAGATGAAGTGCATTTGGCGCTGTACAAATTTCATTTAGAACAGAATGATGTAGCGCGCGCTTTTCAATCTTTAGAACGTGTGATGAAAAGTTCAAAAGTTGAAGCCAAAGCAAAACATAGCGTCCTTAATGATTTTTTAATCTTTGTAGATCGCAATCCAGAGTTTGAACCAGAATTAGAACAAGCGATCGCTTTATTTTCTGAGGAAGAGGCGACTGATGTTAATGAAGAATTAGGAGCTTATTATCTAAAGAATAATGATAAAACAAAGGCGTTGTCTTATTATGAGGCTGCTTATAAAAAAAATCCTGACGATGTAAATGTGCTGCGTAATTTGGTACTCTTGCAATTACAGGCACAGCAGTTTGAGAATGCTGCTGCGTTAAGTGAAGAAGCGCTGGCATTATATCCGGCGCAGGCGGTATTTTATTTAGTTTATGGGGTAGCGCAAAACGCTTTAGGAAAAGCGCAGAACGCGGTAGATTATTTAGAGATGGGGATTGATTATGTAATTGAAAATCCTCAAATGCAAGCCGATTTTTATAGCGAACTTGCGCGCGCTTACGAAACGCTGGGAAATGCCGAAAAGGCCGCAGTGTATCGCAAGCGATTAACAAATTTGACACAATAGTATGCAATTGATATATCGAGGAATTTTAGTGCTAACGCTTATAGGTCTTGTGGGATGTAAGGCGACCAAAAATGCAGCATCTACAGAAGATTTAGCTTCGGCAAAAATCATCAAAGCGCATTATGACACGCACCCTGAGTTTCAGACGTTGGCAGCACGGCTTAAAATTCGTTATTCAGATCCTGAGACCACACAAAATGTAACCGTAAGTCTAAGAATGAAACAAGGAGAAACCATCTGGATGAGTGCTTCGGTTTTGGGAATTTCTTTAGCGAAAGCAATGATTACTAAAGACCGTGTTCAATTCTACGAGAAAATAGACGGTACTTACTTTGACGGCGACTTTGAATTATTAAGTGATTTACTAGGCACAGAGCTAGATTATGACCAAGTGGAAGCTTTACTGCTGGGGCAACCTATTTACGATTTAAGAAGTGGGGGTTTTAGCGCCGGCGCAACCTCTTCGCGTTATTTGGTAGCACCACGCAAGCAATCTGCCTTGTTTGATTTGTTTTTCTATCTTAACAGCGGGGCGTTTACGCTGCAAGAACAGCGACTGGCGCAGCGGGAAGCTCAGCGCGACCTCACCATTTCCTACGGAGATTATATCGAGGAGCAACAAGGCTTTTTTCCTTCAGAAATCCACGTGAAAGCACAAGAGGCAGAAAAAACCACAACTATTGACATCACATACCGCGGTTTAGATTTTAATTCTGAAGTGAGTTTTCCGTTTAATATTCCCGGTGGTTTAAAAGAAATCGAACTTTAATGCAGTTGAAGCTGAAATTGAAATACACCCTATTTTTTGGACTTTTGCTAAGTTCGTTACTCGCTGTTGCCCAAAATGACAAACAAGCTGAGCTGGAGCGCCAGCGTCGCGCGCTGATGAGTCAGATTGAAGAGTTGAGCAAGTTGCGACAAAGCAATAAAAAGAAGGAGATTAACGTGCTGAGCCAGGTTGAAGATTTAGCTTCAAAAATTAAAACCCGGGAAAACCTCATAAGGGTAACCAACAGTCAGGCGAATTTGCTCACCCAAAAGATCAATCAAAACATCAATAAAATTAGTGAGCTGAGAGCCGAATTATCAAAGCTTAAAGAAGATTACGCGGCGATGGTACAAAAGTCATACAAGAGTAAAAGCAGTCAGAGCCGTATTATGTTTTTGCTGTCTTCAGAGAGTTTTTTACAAGCTTATAAGCGGGTGCAGTATATGAAACAGTACAGCAATTACCGCAAAAAACAAGGCGACCAGATTAAAGAGCGTACAACACTTTTACAAGAAACTAATACCAAGCTCATAGATCAAAAAGAAGAAAAACAGCAATTGATCGCTCAAAACAAAAGAGAGCAAGAAAAGCTTGAAGATGAGAAAAAACAGCAAGATGCGTTGATCGCGACCATACGTGAGAAAGAATCCTCTTATGCTGCGCAGATCAATAAAAAGCAAGCCGAAGCCAATCGCATTGACCGGGAAATAGACCGATTGATTCGGGAAGCGATCGCTGCTTCTAAAAAGGAAAGTGGCGCTACCACTACTTCTGAAACAGAGATCAAAAAGGGAGCGATGCCTACTTTTGCGTTGACTCCGGCGGCAAAAGCACTTGCTAATGATTTTGCCTCTAATAAAGGGAGAATGGACTGGCCTGTGGAACGAGGCAGGGTGTATAAAAAATTCGGAACCTCAAAGCATCCTACGCTTCCTAATATTACCACATACAATAGTGGTGTCGAGATTGAGACTGCACCCGGTAGTGTTGCGCGTGCAGCATTTAAAGGCACCGTACAACAAGTGCAATTAATACGAGGCGGTGGTTATACTATACTCATTCGTCACGGTAATTACCTCACAGTGTATCAAAACTTAAAAAACCTTAAGGTTAAGGTGAACGATCAAGTTTCAACAAAACAAGCCTTAGGAGAAATTGCTGAGAACTCATTTAATGGAAAAACCATTTTGAAATTTTTAGTTTATAAAGATTCAGAGCGCTTGAATCCTGAAGACTGGATTTACAATATGTAGTAGAGTATAGTTCGTAAAATCAGATTGTTGTATTTTAGAAGTGCACAAATTCTTCAAACTGATTTTAT
Source organism: Leeuwenhoekiella palythoae (assembly GCF_900130045.1). Classification (GTDB taxonomy): domain Bacteria; phylum Bacteroidota; class Bacteroidia; order Flavobacteriales; family Flavobacteriaceae; genus Leeuwenhoekiella; species Leeuwenhoekiella palythoae. The sequence continues at coordinate 205,308 of NZ_FQXT01000002.1, read as the reverse complement.
ATGAAAAAAACTACCTTCCTTTTTACGTGTTTACTCTCCACGATTCTTTTCGCCCAAAACAAACAAGAGCAAGTTTTAGAACAGCTTGATCAAAACACCCAAGCCTACGGCGAGATCGCCCATAAAATATGGTCTTTTGCCGAAATGGGATATCAAGAAGAACAAAGCGTTGCTTTACTTCAAAAAACTTTAAAAGAAGAAGATTTTACCATTGAAGCCGGCGTGGCGGGAATGCCTACTGCTTTTGTTGCGAGTTATGGTTCGGGTAAGCCGGTGATCGCGGTTTTAGGAGAATATGATGCCTTGCCTGGTTTATCGCAAAAGGCCGTTGCGCATAAAGAATCAAACGGCGGTGTGGCCGGACACGCGTGCGGGCATCATTTGTTTGGTACAGCATCTGCGGCCGCGGCGATTTCAATAAAACACTATCTGGAAAATACAGGAACATCAGGAACCATTCGTTTTTACGGATGTCCTGCCGAAGAAGGAGGTTCGGGTAAAGTATATTTAACGCGCGCCGGACTTTTTGACGATGTGGATGCGGTGATCAATTGGCATCCGGGAAATTCTAACGGCGCTGATCCCGGCGCGGCATTAGCAAACAAATCGGCTAAATTTAGATTTCACGGAATAGCCGCACACGCAGCTGGCGCTCCTGAGAAAGGGCGTTCTGCATTAGATGGCGTGGAAGCGATGAATTATATGGTCAATATGATGCGCGAGCATGTGCCCGAAGATACCCGTATTCATTACGTGATCACTGAAGGAGGAAAGGCGCCCAATGTTGTTCCTGATTTTGCTGAGGTATATTATTATGCGCGCCACACGACCCGAGATGTGGTGATCGATGTGTTTGACCGAATGGTTAAAGCAGCTGAAGGAGCAGCACTAGGAACCGGTACAACAATGGATTATGAAATGATTGGCGGAACGCACGAATTACTACCCAATCTTACGCTACAGAAACTTATGTATGACAACTTGAAAGAGGTTGGTGGATATACCTATACGCCCGAAGAACGTGAGTTTGCCGAAGAAATTGCTACAAGCTTGAATACAGACCTTGATGTAAAAAATGTAGAAGGTATAAGTGAGTACAACCCTATTCCTGAAGCGGGCGGCTCTACAGATGTGGGAGACGTGAGTTTTACCGTACCTACCGTTGGCCTGTATACGGCTACTTGGGTACCGGGAACACCTGCACACAGTTGGCAAGCAGTGGCAGCGGGTGGAACCAGTATAGGCACCAAAGGAATGATGGTAGCGGCAAAAACTATGGCTAAAACCGGTATGGACTTATTTGACCAACCCGAAATTCTTAAAGCAGCTTGGACTGAATTTGAAGAAAAGCGCGGCGAAGATTTTGAATATATCCCTTTATTGGGAGATCGAGAACCGGCACTAGATTATAGAAACTAGTATACGTACTAAACAAAAAACGGGAAGCAACTGCTTCCCGTTTTTGTTTTATGATTGAACTGGCTTACTCAAAAAGCGCTTTTAATTCAGTAGCTTCTTTAGCTTCCATTTTTCCGGCGAGAACAAGACTGAGTTGTTTTCTGCGTAAAGCGGCATCATAACGCTGGATTTCTTTTTCGGTTTCCGGTTTAATTTGAGGGATAGGCACGGGCATTCCGGTTTCATCTACGGCAACAAAGGTGTAAATTGCATCGTTTGCTTTTGATTTAAGGCCATTTTCGCGGTCTTCTACCCACACATCGATCACAACTTCCATAGAGGTCTTAAAAGCTCTGGAAATCGAAGCTTCTACAGTCACTACACTCCCCAACGGAATCGCTTTATTAAACGCCACGTGATTTACCGATGCAGTAACTACAATTCGGCGCGAATGTCTTCTGGCGGTAATACTCGCAACACGATCCATACGTGCAAGAAGTTCGCCTCCAAACATATTGTTTAAAGGGTTCGTTTCATTCGGCAAAACCAGATCGGTTTGCGTGGTACGCGATTCAGAAGGCGTTTTTGCTTTCATAGTTTGATTTTCGGCAAAAATAGGAAGAAAAAGCCGGTAGAAAATCAAAAAAGCCTCCTAGTTTGGAGGCTTTTGCATATTAATCGTAAAAATAAACCTTTAATTCAATTCCTGGATCAGCATCCAAGCATTAGGATTATCTGTGTTACGTATGTTGCGTAATTCTTTTAGAGCTTCGGTGCGATCTGTGTAACTTCCGTAAACCACTTGATGCAAGCCGTATTTGTTTTCACCTAAAGTGCGTGCTTTATAACCGGCTTCGCGCAGTTGATTTACACGTGTTTCAGCATTTTCAGGAATTCTAAAAGCTCCTGCTACGATGTGAAAATTTCCTTTTGGTTTAAAGGCATTCAAAGTAACGGCAGGCAACGGATTATCAATCGTGAAGGTCGCGTGCTGAATGGTATTTTCGATCTGACTTTCTGCCTTTTGTTTTTCGGCAAAATTATGATCTGCAATATCCTTGAAATATAAAAAGCCTAATGCTCCAGATAAACCTATGGTAAGCAATCCTACTGCGGCATACTTCATCCAGCCGTTTGAGCGGCGGGCAGGAGTGAGGTGTATAGGCGCTTTCTCTTCAAGAGCTTCGGCTTCTTGCGCTAATACTTCGCGTGTCACCGGTTGAGCGGTATACGAGGCAAGACCAAAAGCTTCGGTTAAATAATTGGTAGATTGCTCAGGCTCAAAACTCAAGTTTCCGGCTTCATTTTGAGACAAGGTACCAATTTTATCAAATACAAGCGTTTCTTCAGCATTCAATTTTTGCTGAATATTCACAGCGAATTCTTGCACTTTTAGTAATGCACTTTCATAGCTTAAATGCTCTGCCGAAGCGACATAATTAGCTAATAGTCCATCATTTTCTTTCAATTGTGCATTAAAAGAAATACGTTTTTTAGGTGGGAAAAAGGCCTGTGCGCTTTCGTCGTGATATGCAGAAACGCGGTGTGCTAAAAACGCTCCAAAGCCGGGAACGATCACACACTCGTATCTATAAAGTAAGTCGCTGATGTAGTTTGAAAAATGCATAAAGTAAAATTAAAAAAAAATGCTACCGCCTTTAGAAAGTTGTTCGTGATTTGTTAACAATTTTGCAATACCTTTATTAACAGCAATTTAAAATAATGAAAGAAGACGAACTTCACGCATTTCTGACCTTACAGCGTATTCCTAATTTAGGCGACACATCGATCAAAAGACTTATTGCGCGATTTGAAACTGCACAACAAGTGCTAGATCAAAAGAAAGAAAGCCTTTTAAAACTAGACGGAATCGGCGCTTTTAAATTGAAAGCTTTTTTTGAAAAGGAACACAGGCTTGCGGCAGAAGAAGAATTAAAATTCATTCAAGAGCATAACATTGATTACTGCAGTTATAAAGATCAAAACTATCCTGAGCGATTAAAGCATTGTATTGACGGGCCAATTTTACTCTTTAAACGCGGAAGTAAAGATTTTTCTCAGCAGCGAATGATCTCTATTGTAGGAACGCGTAAAGTCACCAATCACGGAGTAGACTTTATAAAGCAGTTTGTAGAGGATCTTGCACCTTTAAATCCGCTTGTGGTTTCGGGGTTTGCTTACGGAGTAGATATTACTGCGCATCGCGCAGCGCTAGATCAAGGTTTAGATACGATTGCGGTGTTAGCCCATGGTTTGAACCAGATCTATCCTAAGGTTCATGCTAAGTATGTAAAACCTGTTGAAGCGCAGGGCGCATTCATTACTGATTTTTGGAGCAGTGACGCGTTTGACCGAACGAACTTTTTACGTAGAAACCGCATCATTGCCGGGATGAGTGAAGCTACGGTAGTTATCGAAAGTGCCGAAAAAGGAGGCTCGCTCGTAACTGCAGATATCGCAAATTCTTACAACAGAGATGTTTTTGCAGTCCCCGGAAGACCGGGAGATGCGCAAAGTTTGGGATGTAATAACCTGATCAAAACGCAGAAAGCACAGTTGATCACCAGCGCAGCAGATTTAATTTATCTGCTCAATTGGCAAATAGAAGAAGAGCTCAAACCTGTGCAAAAGCAACTTTTTGTAGAACTCAATGCAGAAGAAAAAGTGATCTGCAATTTTTTATCAGACGTGGGCAAAGAGCAACTCGATTTGATCGCACTGCATTGCAAAATGCCCACGTTTAAAGTAGCCAGTATCTTGCTTAATATGGAATTAAAAGGAGTAGTAAGACCCTTGCCGGGAAAACAGTTTGAACTGACTTAGTATCCTACTTTCTTACGTACGCGATCTAGAACTTCGTTTGCAATTACTCGAGCTTTTTCTGCTCCAACACGTAGTGCGGCATCCAATTCGTCAAGATTGTCCATATAATGGTTGTACAATGCGCGCTCTTTTTCAAACTTGTTTAGGACAAGTTCATATAAAGCCTTTTTAGCGTGACCGTAACCATAACCTCCGGCTTCATAATTTTTACGCATTTGAGCAACTTCATCTTTTGAAGCTAATAATTTATAAATGCCAAAAACGTTACAGGTATCAGGATCTTTAGGATCTTCAAGCGGCGTGCTATCAGTCTCGATACTCATAATTTGTTTTTTCAATGCTTTGTCAGATTGAAAAATTATGATGGTGTTGCCTTTGCTCTTACTCATTTTGGCACCATCTGTTCCTGGGATATACATCGTTTCCTCGTGAAGTTTCAGCTCAGGAATTACAAAAGTTTCACCCATTTGCGCGTGAAAACGAGAAGCGACATCGCGCGTCATCTCTAAGTGTTGCGATTGATCTTTACCTACCGGAACAATTTCGGCATCATATAACAAGATATCAGCGGCCATAAGCATCGGGTAGGTGAAAAGTCCGGCATTTACATCTTCCAGTCTATCTGCTTTGTCTTTAAAACTATGTGCTAATGTTAAGCGCTGATACGGAAAAAAACAGCTTAAATACCAAGTAAGCTCTGTGGTTTGTGGGATATCGCTCTGGCGGTAGAAAACCGTTTTTTCAATATCAAGACCACAAGCAAGCCATGTCGCGGCAGTAGAATAGGTGTTGTGTCTTAAGGTTTCGCCATTTTTAATCTGAGTAAGCGAGTGCATATCTGCGATGAATAAAAAGGATTCATTTTCAGGCTGATTAGCCATATTGATCGCAGGGATTATAGCTCCTAATAAGTTACCTAAATGTGGTGTTCCCGTACTTTGAACACCTGTTAAAATTCGTGACATGGTTCATTTAAATTTTGCGTAAAGTTACCCCTTTTCAAGTATTAACTCCTTTTAAAATGTCTATTTTTGAGACGTCGGTTTGTATCTGCAAGTCGGCAGAAATCCTATACTGTTGATGTTAAGACTGCTTCAGAAATTACTGATTTTACTTTGGCGCATATGGTTCTATGTGCTCATCATAGTGCCCATTATCATATTGCTGCCCTTCCTACTTATTTCGGTAGCTAAAGACTCCTGGTATCCTTACTTTTTTAAAATGGCTAGATTGTGGGCGCGCATTATTTTATATGGAATGGGCTTTTGGCCAGAGGTAAAAGGTCTTGAAAAAACAGAACAGGGTAAAAGCTATATGTATATCGCTAATCACACTTCAATGACAGATATAATGTTGATGTTGAGTAGTGTACGTAACCCTTTTGTGTTTGTTGGAAAACAAGAGCTGGCAAAATTTCCACTGTTTGGATATTTCTACAAACAAACGTGTATTCTGGTAGACCGCGGGGATCCCAAAAGTAGAAGAGCGGTATTTGAAAGTGCTCAAAACAGACTCAACCAAGGGCTTAGTATTTGTATTTTTCCTGAAGGTGGTGTGCCCGATGACACAAGCATAGTGCTTGATACCTTTAAAGACGGAGCATTCAGGCTAGCGATAGATCATCAAGTGCCTATTGTGCCAATGGTGTTTTATGATAATAAAAAGCGTTTTTCTTATGAATTTTTCACCGGTACGCCGGGATTGATGCGCGTAAAAGTCTTGCCATTTATTCAAACTAAAGGCCTAAAAGCGATAGATCGAAAAACTGTAAAAGAGCAGGCTTTTAAAGCCATTCATGCCGAATTGCTAAAAGACCAAGCCTACGCGGAAACCTAAAAAAGTCGCCCTAACCACAAGGCGACTTTTCTTCATCATTGCATATGCAATAATTAACCTAACCAACTAAAAAACTAACCTAACTTCCTGTGCACTGTTAGTTGGCAGTACACAGTTTCTTTTAAAGTTTGAAGATTAAACCAAAGTCCGGCCGGTTGAAATACAGCCAAACTTTGGTTATCTCATCTTCCCCTTTCATATATTTTAAAACCGAATGCTTAAACCGGTGTAAAGACCTAAATAATATGGTCTGAAATCGCTCACCGATTTGGTATAGGCATTCAGTTGGTATTTAAACATAGGTTCCAGATTGAATTGAATGTGAGGCGTGAATTTATAATCTAAGCCCAAACCAACGTTGGTACTGAAACTAGTATTATTAAGACTGTTTGACGACCCGATGCGAGAAACCAAATTATTATTTTCTTCAAGTGAAATGGAATTATCGTTTAAGAATAGGGTGCTAAAACCACCAATCACTTGAATGCCGAATTTACGATTGAGCAAAGCATATTCAGCTTCAAAAGGAACCTCAATGTAGCCTAATTCTTGACGCAAGGCATTGTTGATACTCGTACCCGCAACTGAAGCATTACTTGCAAATTCTGCTGCTGAAGAAGCCAGACTTTTATTAGCATCTGCCACCTGAATCAACTGGGAATTTTGATTATAATCTATACTACTAATAGATTGCCCCTGAATGCTGGGGGCAAAGTTTACTTGTTCCGTACGGTAGCCCAAATCAACTTTATTTACTCCGGAGCGCACCGTAAGCCTGTCGTTAATGGCATAACTTACTTGAACCCCATAACTGAAATTCACATCGCCACTTTTCTTGTTATCGGCAAATTCTGCTGCGATCCCTGAGCCACCAAAACTGTTGTAATACACAGGAGCCACCATAGGCGTAATACCCCAGCGTGATGCGTCTTGAGATGCTGTATTTGAAGTTTCAGTATCCGCTAGAGCTTCTTCCTCATTTTGCGCGTTTGCAATTTCTTCCAATGAGGGTAATTCATCTGCCGCAGCATTTTCTTGGGATTCGTTTTCAGTGGCGGCTATAGCGGTTGTGTTCTGCTCTGTGTTTGAAGTTTTGTCGTCCTGTGTAGCATTTGCATCATTGCCTTGGTCAGCGGTAGCAATGCCTGTTGAAGCAGCAGTGCTGCCAGATTTTTTCGACTCCGAAGTGTTTCGGTTTTGAGTTGTGTTTAATGCTTTATGTTTTTCTTGATTTGCTTCCGTGGCTGAAGTAGAAGCAACAGTAGTAGCTTTAGTACTTGAATTAGATTCAGCCTTCTTTAGCGAATTAGAATCTTCAGTGCTTTTTTCTTCGGAAGAAACTACGGCATTGTTCGCAGTTTGCTCAATAGTTTTAGGTGCGCGCTGCTCTTGCTCAGGCGTTTCAGTTTCCTCTAAAACCACTTCTACATCTTGCGCATCTGATGTTGAGAATATAAAGTTACCGGCCAGAAGGATTAGGGCTAAGACAGCTGCTGCGCCGCTCAATTGAAGCCATAGCGGGATTATTGCGCGTTTTTTCTGCTGCTTGTCTACAATGCCAGCCCAGACTTTGTCATCAGGCATTGCCTCAAAGTCTTTAAACTTTTCCTGAAACAGGCGGTCTATGTTTTTTTGCTCTTTCACCGTGTTGAGGATTGTAGGGTTTCACTCTGCTGATAATTTTCAACTTTTTCTTTTAAGATCATTCGGGCACGCGCCAGATTAGATTTACTGGTTCCTTCGCTTATGCTTAGCATTTGCGCGATTTCCTTGTGCGGGTAACCGTCTAGAACATAAAGGTTAAACACCAGCCTATAGCGGTCTGGTAATTCTTGTATTATTTTTAATAGAAATTGAAGCGGGATCTCATTGGTGTCAACAAGAACCTCTTCCTGCTCAATCTGTTCTTCATTTACAAGTTCAAACAAACTCTGTTTACGATACCGTTGCAAAGCGGTATTGATCACAATACGCTTTAACCATCCTTCAAAAGAGCCTTTGCCTTTGTACTGATGTACTTTTTTAAAAATGGTTAAAAAAGCATCTTGAAGGTTATCTTCGGCCTCCTCATAATTACGAGAATACTTAAGGGAAACCCCAAAGAGCGTGCGAGCGTACAAAGTGTACAACTCGGCCTGCGCTTTGGGTTTTTCCTTAGTTAAACCTTTTAAGAGCTTTTCTAAACTCACATTGTTACGTGCTTAAATTACGGTTGCTCTACAGGAACTTCTTGAGTTTCATAAATAGGCTCACCATTTTCATCATCACCTTTATACATTTTAAAGACGTAGGTGTAGCGGTAAATTACATCGAAATTTAAAAAAGTGGAAATCGTGTCGTTTGGTGTGTCAGTACACATATCACTTTCTAAAACCTGACTTATGGCATACACAAAACGGGTGCTGTCTTCTCTAGCGGCTTCAAAATTGTAAAACTCGTGGCACGTTGTAGGTAATACAAACGAAACCGGCAATTGATAGCGCTCGCCGTAGACAAAACTTTCGGGTAACTCATAATCTGCAATCGGGAGCGCTTCATAGCTCACCACTTGCCCTTCATCATCCAGTGAACAACTGGTTATTAAACCTAATAAACCAATTAATAAAAAAACCTTTTTCATCATTAAAATTATCTGCTTTTTGTAAGTAGATACTTTAAGATGAAAAAGGTTGCGTAAGCCGTTTAAAATTTTTTCTAAGCTTCTTTAGCTATTTTAATGGCTTCTTTGATTTTAACTTCGAGTTCTTCTAAGAGATCCGGGTTGTCTTTCAAGATGGCTTTTACTGCATCACGTCCTTGTCCTAGTTTGGTATCTTGATAACTAAACCAAGAACCGCTCTTTTTGATGATTTCATAATCAACACCAATATCAAGGATTTCACCAACTTTAGAAACGCCTTCGCCATACATTATATCAAATTCTGCCTGACGGAACGGAGGCGCAACTTTATTTTTAACCACTTTTACACGGGTTTTGTTTCCTTGTACTTCGCCGTTAGAATCTTTGATCTGTGTAGAACGACGAATATCAAGACGTACCGAAGCATAAAACTTAAGTGCATTACCACCGGTAGTTGTCTCTGGGTTACCAAACATCACCCCGATCTTCTCACGCAATTGGTTGATGAAGATAACAGTACAGTTGGTTTTGCTGATAGATCCCGTAAGTTTACGTAAGGCTTGAGACATCAAACGAGCATGTAATCCCATTTTAGAATCTCCCATTTCTCCTTCGATCTCACTCTTTGGGGTTAATGCAGCAACAGAGTCAACAACAATAATGTCAATAGCTCCGGAGCGAATTAAATTATCTGTAATTTCTAGTGCTTGCTCCCCATTATCCGGTTGTGAAATGATGAGGTTTTCTATATCTACACCAAGTTTTTCAGCATAAAAACGATCAAAGGCGTGCTCCGCATCAATAAAGGCTGCAATACCACCTTTCTTTTGCGCTTCTGCAATAGCGTGTAAAGTCAGGGTTGTTTTACCTGAAGATTCAGGACCATAGATCTCGATGATTCTACCTTTAGGCAAACCACCAACGCCTAATGCCATATCAAGACCAAGCGAACCTGTAGAAATAGATTCAACTTCAACGATCGCGTTATCACCCATCTTCATTACGGTACCCTTTCCGTAGGTTTTATCCATTTTATCAAGGGTAAGCTTCAGGGCTTTTAATTTAGCTTCTTGTTCTTTGCTCATAGTTTTTGTCTTTAACGCTGATTTTGAGTGCATTTTTAAAGAATCACTACTAACTATAGCTTCTTTATTTACACGCTGCTAAAGTACTATTTCTTTTAATGCACACCAATGAAATCAATCCTAATTATTGGAAAAATTCCTATTTAATTGAATTTTTAAAGAGATTGAACACCTTGAGACGGAATATTTCCGAATAAAATTTAACATCTACCAAAGCAACCTCTTGCGTAAGTATGTATCTAAATGTAAAACCTTATGTGCTATGGTGCAGAAAGTTAAGCAAATACATTGCGTAAATAAGGGCTGTGTCGGCATTCCTTATTTTTGCAATATCAGATTGGACGGCGGTTAGCGGTATTATGTTGATGAAATCAAATAATATATAACCTGAATTAGCCGTTCAAGAAAAATGCCCCCGAGAAAACTCGCGGGCATTTTTTTGTTTATAGCGAGACAAGTTTTAAAACACGCGCGGCTATTCTTGCAGCTAATGACTTAAAAATGCTACTTTTGCGCCACTTTTAACCTTAAAATTAAGTATAGCATGCAACTGTACAACAAATTAAGCGCAAAAGAACGAGCAGCATTAATTGATGAGGCAGGCGAAGACCGCTTGACGCTCTCGTTCTATCAATATGCCAAAATCGGCAATCCGCAACTTTTTAGAGATCACCTATTTTTAGCTTGGAATCAAATGGACGTCCTGGGCCGTATTTACGTGGCTCAAGAAGGAATTAATGCCCAACTTTCGGTGCCGGCAAAACGTTTTGAAGAATTTAAAACCTTTTTAGACGGAATTAATTTCTTAGAAAATGTACGTCTCAATATCGCCATCGAGCAAGACGCAAAATCCTTTTTAAAACTCAAAGTTAAAGTGCGTCCTAAGATCGTAGCAGACGGTCTTGATGACGAGACTTTTGACGTTACCAATAAAGGTGTTCACGTAGATGCTGCAACCTTTAACGAACTCATTGAAGCAGATGATGTGGTGCTTGTGGATATGCGCAACCACTATGAGAGCGAGATCGGGCATTTTAAAAATGCAGTAACACCAGATGTTGATACCTTTCGCGACAGCTTAGATCTTATTGAAGAAGACCTGCGCGATCACAAAGAAGACAAAAAATTGGTAATGTATTGCACCGGTGGAATTAGGTGTGAAAAAGCCAGTGCGTACTATAAACACAAAGGTTTTAAACAAGTCTATCAACTAGAAGGCGGAATTATTGAATACGCACGTCAGGTTGAGCAGTTAAAGCTTGAAAATAAATTTAAAGGGAAAAACTTCGTATTTGACCATCGTCGTGGCGAGCGAATTTCAGAAGATATTATTTCAAATTGCCACCAGTGTGGAAAGCCTTGCGATACGCACGTAAACTGTGCTAACCAAGCTTGTCATTTACTTTTCATTCAATGTGACGAGTGTGCCGAAGCGATGAATCACACCTGTTCAGACGAATGTAAAGAGGTGATCGCTTTGCCTTATGAAGTGCAAAAAGAATTGCGAAAAGGCATTCCTAACAGCAATAAGATCTTTAAAAAAGGAAGATCTGAAAAGCTGAAGTTTCAGAAGAAAGTATAAGAATTGAAGAAACAAAGCAGAAAAAGTCGGTTTTAGGTAACCGACTTTTTTTATGCGCAACAGCTTCCAAAATGCAAAATGCCGCACATTTGCTTTAATCCCCAATTAGAATTACTATATTTTTGCATAGCTAAAATGTTATCTTTAGCAGCAATTAAGACGGAAGCTTTCCGTTGTCAACATATATAAATCATCAAATCCCGGAGTTTTTTAATCTGGAGATTTACAAACATATAGGATCTCATGGCGTGTGGAAATTGTGGTACGACCAAAAACGGTCAACCACGTGGTTGTCAAAATAATGGTACCTGTGGTACCGACGGATGTAACAAACTAACAGTCTTTGACTGGCTTTCAAATATGAGTCTGCCTGACGGGCAGGAACCCTTTGACTTTGTTGAAGTTCGCTTCAAAAATGGTCGCAAAGAATACGTGAAGAACGTAGATAAATTACAGATCAACGTAGGCGAAGTGCTAGCAGTTCAGGCGGCTTCGGGTCACGATGTGGGTATCGTTTCATTGACCGGCGAGTTGGTACGCATTCAAATGAAAAAGAAGAAGATCTCCTACACTTCAGACGATTTTCTAAAAATCTACCGCAAAGCCAATCAAAAGGATATTGAAGTTTGGGAAAGCGTAAAAGAGCGTGAAGAAGGCATTAAAGTACGTTCGCGTCAGATCGCTATTCGTTTAGGACTTCAGATGAAAATCTCTGATATTGAGTTTCAGGGCGATGGCTCTAAAGCGACTTTTTTCTATACCGCAGAGGAGCGCGTAGATTTTAGACAACTGATCAAAGAATTTGCGCAGGAGTTTAGAACCCGTATCGAAATGCGTCAAATAGGCTTTAGACAAGAAGCGGCGCGTTTAGGCGGAATAGGCTCTTGTGGGCGCGAGCTGTGTTGCTCAACCTGGTTAACAGATTTTAGATCGGTGACCACAAGCGCAGCACGCTATCAGCAACTTTCTTTAAATCCGCAAAAATTGGCAGGTCAATGTGGGAAGCTAAAATGCTGCTTAAATTATGAGTTGGACGCCTATTTAGATGCGCTAAAAGATTTCCCAAAAACAGAACAAAAACTGTATACAGACAAGGGTACAGCGGTTTGCCAGAAGATTGATATTTTTCAAGGACACCTTTGGTATGCTTATGAAGGCGAGTGGATGAACTGGCACAAGCTCACCACCACGCAGGCCAATGAGATCATTGAAGCCAATAAGAATAAAAACAAAGTAGCAAGTCTAGAAGAGTATGCTGCAGAACTTATTACAGACGCTAAAGTAGATTTTGGAAACGTTGTAGGGCAAGACAGTTTAACCCGTTTTGACAAACCTAAAAACAGCAGAAAGCGTTCAAAAAACCGTCGTAAAAAAGGAAATTTCCGAAAAAAGGGACCTAAGAAAAATGCATAAATTCCTCTGTGCGCTTTTAGTTTTAAGCTGTTTTTGGTCTTGCGATAAAACAGCTGCTTTTCACGAATATAAATCGCTGCCCAAGCATTGGAAAAGCGATTCTGCGGTAACGCTAAAAGTCGATAACTTAGACACTTTAAGTACGTATAATGCGTTTATAACCTTGCGCAATGACAATTCATATGCCTTTAGCAACGTGTTTTTGATTGCTTCGATGCAATTTCCTAACGGAAAAACCATTACAGATACGCTAGAGTACAAGATGGCAAATCCTGACGGAAGCTGGCTAGGCACCGGTTTTGGCGATATTAAAGAAAATAAACTTTGGTATAAAGAACATATACAATTTAGCGAAGCAGGCAGCTACACCTTTAAGCTGAAGCAGGCAATGCGTCGCAACGGGGACGTAAATCCTATTGCTGATTTAGAAGGAATCAGAGATGTAGGTTTGCGTATAGAAAAAACAAACGAATAGAGATAAAATGGCTCAAAGTAAAAAGAAGCCTGCAAAACAGGCGAAAACTTCAAATCATAAACCTTATATCAAAGGGTTTTGGATTTTGTTTTTAAGCGGATTAGCTGCTGTAATTTTAGTGTTTCTTCTTGCTTCTTGGGGAGCTTTTGGTAAACTGCCCACCTTTGAAGAGCTTGAAAACCCAGAAAGCAATCTCGCTACTGAAATTCTTTCTTCTGACGGAAAAACCTTAGGTAAATTTTATAATGAAAACCGAACTCCGGTTAAATATGAAGACTTGCCGCAAAACCTTGTTGATGCTGTAGTTGCAACCGAAGATAGACGTTTTTATGAGCACTCCGGGATCGATATGCGAGGTACGGCTAGAGCTGTAGCCTTTTTAGGTTCAAAAGGAGGAGCAAGTACTATCACGCAGCAGTTGGCCAAACTTCTATTTTCTGACACTCCTAGCAGTAAGTTTGAGCGTGTGCTGCAAAAAGTAAAAGAGTGGATTATTGCCGCGCGTTTAGAAAGCCAGTATACTAAAGAAGAGATTATTACAATGTATCTCAACAAGCAGGATTTTCTGTTTCAGGCGGTGGGAATTCGTTCTGCTTCAAAGATCTATTTTGACAAAGAGCCTCGTGAGTTACATCCCGAAGAATCTGCGATCATCGCCGGGATGCTCAAAAACCCAAGACAGTTTAATCCGTATCGGGAGATTTCAAGAGATAAGTCTTTAGAGCGCAGAAATACGGTTTTAGCGCTTATGGCCGAAACTGGAAAAATTACTGAAACCGAGCGCGACAGTCTGATCGCAATGCCTATGGAGATCAAGTTCTCTCCTGAGGGTCACGCAGATGGGATTGCAACCTATTTTAGAGAATACTTAAGAGCCTTTATGTCTGAATGGATCGAAGAAAATCCAAAAGGTGTAGATGCTGATGGTAATGAAGAATATTACAACATCTATCGCGACGGACTCGTAATTACCACAACGCTTGATTCTCGTATGCAACGTTATGCAGAAGAAGCGGTAACCGCACATATGGAAAATCTTCAACGCGAGTTTGACCGTCAAAACGAAAAGAATAGTACGGCACCCTTTAGAGATATTAGTAAAGAGGAAGAAGAAGTAATTATTAATCGCGCAATGCGTAATTCTGACCGTTGGAGAAAGATGGCCGCTCAGGATATTTCGGTAAAAGATATCAAGGCTTCCTTTGATAAAAAAACTGATATGCGGGTTTTTGTCTGGAAAGACGGTGCAAAAGAAGTGGATACCGTGATGACTCCACGCGACAGTATTTTGTATTACAAACGTTTCTTACGCGCAGGTTTGTTGAGTATGACTCCGCAAACAGGAGAAGTTAAAGCTTGGGTAGGAGGAATCAATTACAAGCATTTTCAATATGATCACGTAAAAACGGGTAGACGACAAGTAGGTTCTACATTCAAGCCGTTCTTGTACGCCACAGCCATAGATCAATTGCACCTTTCGCCTTGCGATACGGTTCCAGATATTCCATACTGTATTCCTGCAGGAGAAATGGGGGCTCAAAAAGCTTGGTGTCCAGAAAATTCTAGCAGTGGCTTTAAGGGAATGGTAACACTAAAGTCGGCTTTAGCAAACTCGATCAATACCGTTTCAGCGCGTTTAATGCATCGTGTAGGTCCTAAACCGGTTATCAATCTTATTGAAAAACTAGGAGTGGATACAGAAAATATCCCGGAAGTGCCTTCTATTGCTTTGGGTACAGCAGACTTGAGTTTGTTTGAGATGGTCTCGGCATATTCAGCTTTTGCAAATAAGGGCGTTCATGTAGAGCCACAGATCGTTTCGACTATCGTAGATAAAAACGGTACTGTTTTATATCAGAGTGTTCCTAAAGCTAAAGATATTATCAGTCAAGAGTCGGCTTACGTAACCGTTAATCTGATGGAAGGGGTGACCCAGTATGGTTCTGGTGCTAGATTACGCTCAGGAGCGATCAATAACTATGTGTACAACAATGTAGTTACGGGGCATCCTTATGCGTTTAAAAATCCAATTGCCGGAAAAACAGGAACTACACAAAATCAAAGTGACGGTTGGTTTATGGGTATGGTTCCTAACCTGGTTAGTGGTGTTTGGGTAGGAGGCGATGACCGCTCGGTGCACTTCCCTTCAATTACCTATGGTCAGGGAGCAACAATGGCATTACCTATTTGGGCGGTTTTTATGAAAAAATGCTACGAAGACGAAGAGCTTAAAATTTCAAAAGGAGATTTTGAGCGACCTGAAAACTTATCAATCCGTGTAGATTGTTCGGCCCCGGCAGAAGGCGCAGCACAAGAGGTAGACTTGCCAGATGAGTTGGACTTTTAATCCTTTTTAGAATACCATAAATTACTGCTAAAAGATTGTGGTTAGAAAACGTATTTTGTAATTTTCTTAAACTAAAATGAGAAAATGATAACAAAAACGGTAAACTCGGTTACAGAAGCATTAACGGGCATTGAGGACAATATGACCTTGATGTTAGGTGGTTTTGGGCTGAGCGGTATTCCGGAAAAAGCGATCGAGCAACTCGTTAAACTTAACGTGAAAAATCTAACCTGTATTTCTAATAATGCCGGAGTAGATGATTTTGGCTTGGGCTTACTGCTTCAGAAAAAGCAGATCAAAAAAATGATCTCGTCTTACGTGGGCGAAAATGCTGAGTTTGAACGTCAAATGTTAAGTGGCGAACTTGAGGTCGAATTGATTCCGCAAGGAACTTTAGCAGAACGTTGCCGCGCTGCACAGGCAGGTTTTCCGGCGATCTACACCCCGGCAGGCTATGGAACCGAAGTAGCTGAAGGCAAAGAAACCCGAGAATTTGATGGTAAAATGTATGTACTGGAACATGCTTTTAAAGCCGATTTTTCATTTATAAAAGCCTGGAAGGGAGATACCGCAGGTAATCTCATTTTTAAAGGAACGGCGCGCAACTTCAATCCGCCGATGTGTGGAGCAGCAAAAATCACAGTTGCTGAGGTTGAGGAGCTCGTGCCTGCCGGCGAATTAGACCCTAACCAAATACATATTCCTGGAATTTTTGTTCAACGCATTTTTGAAGGTAAAAACTACGAGAAACGCATTGAGCAGCGCACCGTAAGGAAACACAACGACTAACAACTAAACATATATAACAACCAAAAATTAATTTAATAATGGCACATTTAAGATTAGGTGATGTTGCACCAGATTTTACAACAGATACCACAGAAGGAACTATAAATTTTCACGAATGGCTTGGCGACAGCTGGGGGATTTTATTCTCGCATCCGGCAGATTATACTCCGGTTTGTACAACAGAGTTGGGAACAGTAGCCAATTATCACAACGAATTTAAAAAGCGTAATGTGAAACCTATCGCACTCAGCGTAGATGGCGTGGCATCACACAGAGAGTGGATCAAAGACATCAACGAAACTCAAAATACCACTGTAGATTATCCAATCATTGGCGATGAAGACCGTAAAGTTGCAGAGCTTTATGATATGATTCATCCTAATGCAAGTGAGAAAGCTACGGTACGTTCGGTTTTTGTGATAGGACCAGATAAGAAAATCAAACTTACGTTGACATATCCCCCTTCAACAGGTCGAAACTTTGACGAAATTGTACGCGTGATCGATTCGCTTCAGTTGACAGCATACCATAAAGTGGCTACGCCGGCCAACTGGAAGGATGGGGAAGACTGTGTGATCTCGCCAAGTGTAAGTAATGAACAAATTCCGGAGTTTTTCCCTAAAGGGCACACAGAAATTAAGCCTTACTTGAGAATGACGCCACAACCAAACAAATAAGATGCTAGACAAAAACGGAATCGCCAGGCGTATCGCACGTGAAGTTCAAGACGGTTTTTATGTGAATCTCGGTATTGGCATACCTACACTGGTTGCCAATTATGTGCGAGATGATATTGAAGTCGAATTTCAAAGTGAGAATGGGGTTTTAGGAATGGGGCCTTTTCCTTTTGAAGGGGAAGAGGATGCTGATATTATTAATGCCGGTAAACAGACCATTACTACGCTCCCGGGCGCTTCGTTTTTTGATTCGGCTTTAAGTTTCTCCATGATCAGAGGGCAACACGTTGACCTTACTATTTTAGGTGCGATGGAAGTTGCTGAAAACGGGGATATTGCTAACTGGAAAATTCCGGGTAAAATGGTGAAAGGTATGGGCGGCGCGATGGATCTTGTCGCGAGTGCCGAAAATATCATTGTCGCAATGATGCATACCAATCGTGCCGGGCAGTCTAAACTCTTAAAGCGTTGTACACTGCCGCTTACCGGTGTGGGTTGTGTTACTAAAATAGTCACCAACCTGGCGGTGTTAGAAGTTACTGCTAAAGGGTTTAAGCTTTTAGAACGCGCCCCTGGAGTTTCTGTAGAAGAAATCAAGAAAGCGACCGAAGGAACACTCGAAATACCGGATGAGGTTCCCGAAATGATTCTAGCATGAATAATTTGTAGTTTATCGATATAAAAGAGCCTTTAAAGAGGCTCTTTTTTTGTCTTTGAACGATGTATGTTATTCGTTGAAATACTTGTTTCAGAATTTTCAACGCTGAAAAACACTTAAATTCGGTTGAAAAGCAATAATTTTTAACATTGTTTTGATAAAATCAACTGATTTTGTTTGGAGCAATGAAAAAAAATCCTACATTAGCAGCATTCCAACTCGGTAAGATTTTATAACAACCCTAGGAATTGCAAACAGAGGTTGTTGTTTAGCTTCAAAATAGGAGTATTTTGATGTTATGATTTGTTAAAAAAACCGCGAGGGGAGCCTTGCGGTTTTTATTTTATAGAAACCCTGAATCGTAAGATTCCAATTATAAAAACAAACACCTTTACTATCAAAGGTGTTTTTTAGTCTTAATAATCTATGTTTCATTAAAAGCATCGCCCAATGCGTACACTTACCCAACCCGTGTCTTTCTTCCAAAAAATAACATATAGCTTTAAAGCAACCGTAGCGGTTATTGCAATGCTGTGGTACTTGGTACGTAAAGTGTTTTTCTTTATGTTTTAAATCCCTTTTGGGATTGCATTAATAAGTGCTTGCGTATAATCGCTTTGAGGAGCAGCGTACACCGCATCGGCCTCTCCCATTTCTTCAAATTGTCCATTGCGCATTACTAGTAAACGATCTGAAATGTATTTTACCACAGCCAGATCATGAGAGATAAATAAATACGTAAAATTATACTCTTCTTTTAAGGTGTTCAGAAGATTGAGCACTTGAGCTTGCACCGAAATATCTAAAGCGGAGACCGACTCGTCACAAACAATAAATTTAGGCTTTACAGCGATGGTACGTGCGATACCTATACGCTGGCGCTGACCTCCGCTAAACTCATGCGGATAGCGGTCATAATGTTCGGGAAGTAAGCCTACCTGCTCCAGCAATTTTAAGGCTTCTGCTCTGCGCTCTTTTTTTGATGCATAAAGTTTATGAACTTCCATCGCTTCGGTGATCGCTTGACCCACTGTTAATCGCGGATTTAAAGAGGAATAAGGGTCTTGAAAAATGATTTGAATATCTCTGCGCAGTTTCCGCAATTCACGGGTTTTTAAACGAGTCAAGTCGGTACCCTGATAAAAGATATGACCGGAAGTCACTTGATCTAATTGAAGAATTAAATTACCTAACGTAGACTTTCCGCAGCCGCTTTCACCCACGAGCCCTAAGGTTTCGCCTTCGTAAATCTTAAAACTCACATCATTTACAGCTTTTATGGTTTCTTTTTTACCAAAGAATGAAACGTTACTATAATACTCCTTTTGAGCATTTTTAATCTCAAGCAACGGAGTTTTTGAATACAGTTTTTGGTGTTTCGCTGTTCTTACCGCCTCGCTTACCGCTGGCGCCATTGGCTTTTGATTTAAAAAATCAGCAACCGTAGGGAGTCGCTCCAAACGCTCTTTTGTAGAGGGCCGGGCATAAATAAGGGCTTTAGTGTATTCTTCTTGAGGATTTTTAAAAATAGACGCCGAACTCCCACGCTCAACGATCTTCCCTTTATACATCACGATAACACGGTCGGCGATCTCGCTCACAAGCGAAAGGTCGTGCGAAATAAACAGGATACTCATTCCTGTTTCCTTTTGCAGCTCCTTTAAGAGCAAAATAATTTCTTTTTGCACCGTTACATCAAGTGCGGTCGTAGGCTCGTCTGCGATGAGCAATTTAGGTTTACAGGCAATTGCCATTGCGATCATCACACGTTGTTTTTGACCGCCGCTTATCTCGTGCGGATAGGCTTTAAAAACGCTCGCCGGTCTTGGTAATTTAACCTGTTCAAAAAGTTTGAGTGTTTCGGTTTTGGCTTCTTGGGCAGATAGTTTTTTATGACGTTGCAATATTTCGGTGACTTGTTTTCCGCAGCGCATTGAAGGGTTGAGCGAACTCATAGGCTCTTGGAAGATCATCGAGATCGCGTTGCCGCGTATTTCCTGAAGTTTTTTGGTAGAATAGTTGAGTAAATCTGCGCCTTCAAAAAGAATTTCTCCGGAAGAAATATTGACACTTTTTTGAGGTAACAAGCCTAAAACAGCAAGATTGGTTACCGATTTTCCGGAGCCTGATTCCCCAACGATTCCTACAATTTCATTGGCAAGAACATCAAAGCTAATGTCGTGTAAAACTGCATTAGTCGTGTTGCGGGATTTAAATCCCAGACTTAGATTTTTTACCGAAAGAAGTGGTGTTTTATTCACATTTTAAAAGTACAATTTATCTGAAGCAATCTAGACGGAAGTTACCTCGTTTTCTTGTAGCAATTGCTCGTTACGCAGACGCAGTACGATCTGTGCGACAGCAACCACATCGCGCTCACAATATTCTACAATGCGTTGGATATCTTTATCTTTGTAGAAGACTTCACAGACCTGGCTGCCGTCTATATCGGTTTTGGGAGATGGAATATTTAAAATCTTGGTGAGTAATTTTAAAGAGGTGTAATGTTTGTAGTCGCCAAATTTCCATTGTTCTAACGTATCCAAATGCGGAACTTCCCAGGGTTTCTTGCCAAATAAATCCAGCTTAAATGGAAGCTTTATTCCGTTAATGATCATTCTTCTTGCAATAAATGGAAAATCAAATTCTTTCCCATTATGGGCACAAAGTACATGTTGGGGTTTATTGTAATGCTCGGTCAGTAATTTTTTAAAAGCCAGCAGCTGCTGCTTTTCATCCCCGTGAAATGAAGTCGTTCTAAAGCTTCGGCCTTGTTCTGTGTTGTGAAAATATCCTACAGAAATACAAACGATCTTACCAAATTCTGCCCAGATTCCGGCACGGTCGTAAAAAGCTTCAGCGGTAAATTCGTCTTTTCGTTGATACTCTGTTTTATCGGCGTAGAGTTGTTGTAATTCGGGATCCAAATCGCTGAAATGCTCTTGCTGCGGAACCGTTTCAATATCTAAAAAAAGAATGTTTTCAAGCTGAAGTCGGGAGATCATAGTTAATTCATTTTATAAGCTTCTTCAAGATAGGCGTCCATTTCGTCAGGATAACCGGTCGCATTGGTTTCACCCCGGCTGTGGCCCAGGCGCACTACTATAAGATCATCTTCAGGAATCACCACCACATACTGACCCAAGTGCCCACGCATCATAAATACCTTTTTATCCTTAAAATCTTTCAGCCAAAACCCGTAGCCGTAAGGTTCGCCTTCAAATCTTGGTGTGATCGATTTAGCTACAAACGCTGAGTCTAAAATTTGTTGGCCATTCCATTCACCATAATCTTTATACAGTTTTCCTAAACGCGCAAAATCGCGAGCGTTAGAAGCGATACAGCAATAGGCTTTGACGAGGCCGCCTTCTTCACTGTCTAATTGCCAAAGCGCATTTTGATTGGCGCCCAGAGGTTTCCATAAACTTTCAGAAAGATAATCGGCTAGTTTTTTACCAGTGGCGCGCTCTAAAACCATAGCGAGTAATTGCGTGTTTCCGCTGAGGTATTGATATCCGGTTCCCGGTTTTTCTTTCATTCCCAACCCGAGCATCACGGGTTCTAGATGGTCATCAAAATACGCACGCGTCGTCACAGAAAACGGACTGTAATACGACTCGTCCCAATTGAGTCCGCTAGCCATCGATGCTAAATCGCCCACGGTCATTTGCGCTGCAGTTCCTTCTGAATATTCTGAAATAAAATCACCTACAGTCTGATCTAAACTTTTTATGTAACCATCTTTTATAGCTTTTCCCAACAATGCCGAAACATAACTTTTGGCCATCGAAAAAGAATTGCTATTAGAATCCTGACCAAACCCATCATAATAATCTTCAAAAACAATACTGTCGTTTTTGATCACCATATAGGCGATTGAACCAAACTCTTTATGAATCTGCATCAGTTCATCGCTCAGGGTGTAGTTGTTGTAGTTTTTAGCATGCGGCCAAGGTTGCGCAGTTCCGGCTTTAATGGTGGTGTTGTCAAACTTTTTATAATCCTCAAGATAGGCAGTGGTGTGACCCGTGAAATATATGGTGTGCACGGCTTTGATCAAATAGTCATAATCAAATACATACAATGCGATGATGAGTATGAGGATCAGGCTGATTAAGCTTAAAAAGATGCGTTTGAGTATTTTCATAACTTAAAGATACCCAAAAAATTAAATGCGGAACGTTTAGAAAAGCGATTGCTGCGTCACCGGACTTTCGTGCGCTAATAGCCATTTTTTACGCCAGATGCCGCCAGCGTAGCCGGTCATAGATTGATCGCTGCCAATGACGCGATGACAAGGAATGATGATTGCAATAGGATTTTTACCATTTGCCGAAGCAGCTGCGCGAATCACTTTAGGGTCGCCCAGATTTTTAGCCATTTGTAAATACGAAGTGGTTTTTCCAAAAGGAATCTGGCTGAGTTCTTGCCAAACGCGTTTTTGAAAATCAGTGCCTTGAGGATTCAGTTTGAGTTCAAAATCAGTGCGATTTCCATCGAAATATTCTTGTAGTTGAATCACAGCTGTTTTTAAAACATCCGGAATTTTTTCGCTCTGCGGAAATTCCTCCTCCAAAAAAGTTACCGCTGAGATTCCGTTTAGATCACCGCTGATTTCAAGCGTTCCCAGTGGAGAAGCTACTAAGACTTGATTCATTCTGAAGGTTTATCAGTATCCGGTCTGTCTTCGTGTTTGACATCGGTGTCGTGCTGCGGAGAAAGTTTTACCTCTTTAACCGGTTCTGGAGCTCGGTCTAAAACGATCCCCATACGTTTTGCGCGTCGTTCCCAGTTTTTACGGGCTTGTACCTGCATATCTTCGATGTCGTCGCTCTCATCCATAATCTCGAGTCCAAGAAGGGTCTCGATGATATCTTCCATAGTGACGATACCAATGGTGTTTCCAAATTCATCGGTCACTAAAGCCAAGTGACCACGGCTCGAAACAAAGGTGTCAAAAAGCTGCGGAATAGGTTGGTCTGCATCTACAATCAAAATATCGCGTCTGATGTCTGCTAGCGTTTTTTCACCGCGTTCTTCAACAATTTCTTCAAGAACATCGTCCTTAAGAATAAAACCGGTGATGTTGTGCGATTTGTCTTTAAAAACCGGAATTCGTGAGAATTTTAAATGGGGATGTTGCTTCTGAAATTCTTTGAGGGTAATGGTTTCATCTTCTGAAATAACCACCGGAAAAGGCGTCATCACGTCTTTGGCCATCACCGATTTAAAAACCAGCAAGTTCTTAATTACAGTAGTCTCATTGTCTTCAAAAACCCCTTCTTTTTCGGCAGCATCAGTGAGCGCCATAAACTCTTCACGACTCATCGTGCCTACGTGTGCAGATTTCCCTACGAGTTTGGTCACTTGCATTAAAAGCCATAAAACGCCGGTGTATTTTAAAAGAAGCAAAATGATCTTAAGGGATTTTGCGGTGAAATTCCCTAAGGATTTCCAGTAGGTTGCGCCAATGGTTTTCGGGATAATTTCTGAAAGAACTAAGATCGCCAAGGTCATTACTGTTGAAACCAAACCAACAAAATTGATTCCTAAGATGTTGACATCGTAGCCAGATTCTGCAGCCATTTTACCGGCTTGATCGCCCACTAAAATTGCACCTACGGTATGCGCGATCGTGTTTAAAGTGAGAATAGCGATAAGCGGCTTGTCAATATCCTTTTTAAAATTGGCTAAGGTTTCGGCATATTTTTTTCCTTCTTTGGTTTTTATTCGGATAAAACTAGGCGTTATACTGAGTAAAACAGCCTCAAGAATAGAGCAGAGAAACGAGAAAAAAATCGATATAAATGCAAAAGCGATGAGTAGCAGCATAGTGTCTTAAGATATAGGCTAATATACCATATTGAAAAACGTGCGCCAAAATCTTATGAAAAGCTTAGGGGAAAACATAAAAAAAGAGGCTCCTAAAGCCTCTTTTTATTTTCAGTCTAAGAAATCAATTTAACGACATCTTTTGCAAAATAACTCGCGATAAGGTCTGCGCCGGCACGTTTGATCGCGTAGGTTTGTTCAAGAACTACAGCGTCGTGATCAAGCCAACCTTTTTCGGATGCGGCTTTGATCATTGCATATTCACCACTTACCTGATACACAGAAACCGGAATATTCACCGCATTTTTAATATCGCGTACGATATCCAGATAGCAAAGACCCGGTTTTACCATCACAATGTCTGCACCCTCGTCAACATCCATCAAGGTTTCTTTAATCGCTTCTTCACGGTTGGCGTAATCCATCTGATAGGTCTTTTTATCTTTAGGAACATCTTTAAGATCTACCGGAGCACTGTCAAGCGCATCTCTAAACGGACCGTAAAAAGCCGAAGCATATTTCGCAGAATAACTCATAATCCCAACATCGTGATGTCCTTCATCTTCAAGAAGGGTGCGCATTTCAAAAATGCGACCGTCCATCATATCGCTGGGCGCAATAAAGTCAGCACCGGCATTGGCGTGTGATAATCCCATCTCGGCAAGAACGGCACTCGAGTCGTCGTTGATGATCTTTCCGCCGCCTACTATTCCGTCGTGACCAAAAGAAGAGAAGGGGTCAAGGGCTACATCAGTCATGACTACCATTTGCGGCTCGGTTTCCTTAACCGTTTTGATGGCGCGTTGCATCAATCCGTCTGGATTTAGCGCTTCGGTACCGGCGTTGTCTTTTAATTTATCGTCAACTTTCACAAAAAGCAAAACGCTTTTGAGGCCTAACTTCCAGAGTTCTTTAATCTCTTTCTGAAGATTATCTAAACTTAAGCGGTAATAGCCCGGCATTGATGCGATTTCGTCTTTTACACCTCTTCCTTCAACCACAAAAAGCGGGACGATAAAATCACTCGGGGTTACTATGGTCTCACGCACCATTGCGCGTAAAGCTTCTGAAGTACGTAATCTTCTATTTCTTCTTAATGGGAACATAATATTCTTTTTTCTTAATTCTTATTTCAATTTTTTACACCCAATCCTTAGGATTTTCTAAAACGTCTACCAGTTGCGCTTCGGGGCTTCCCGGCTCTGGATGGTGATCGTAGCGCCACTGTACCGCCGGCGGAAGACTCATCAAAATACTTTCAATTCTTCCGTTAGTTTTTAACCCGAAAAGTGTGCCTTTGTCGTGCACTAGATTGAATTCTACATAACGACCGCGGCGCACTTCTTGCCAATCACGCTCTTTTTCGCCGTAGGCTAGATCTTTACGCTTTTCTAAAATAGGAGCGTAGGCCGTGAGAAAACTATCGCCAACCTCGGTCACGAAGTTGTACCAGTCTTGCATTGAGCGTTCATCGGTAGCTTTGAGATAGTCAAAAAATAAGCCGCCAAGACCGCGGGCTTCCCCGCGATGACTGTTATAAAAATACTCGTCACAGCGCTTTTTATACTGCGGATAAAAAGCAGCATCGTGCGCATCACAAGCTGTTTTACACGTCTGGTGAAAATGCTGTGCATCTTCTTCAAAAAGATAATAAGGCGTTAAATCTTGCCCGCCACCAAACCAAGAATCTACAAGGTTTCCGGCTTTGTCGAGCATTTCAAAATACCGCCAATTGGCGTGCACTGTTGGTGCATACGGATTTTTAGGATGAATGACGAGACTGAGTCCGCACGCAAAAAAATCAACGTCACCTACCTTAAAATATTGTTGCATCGCCGGGGCTAGTGGGCCGTGCACTTCAGAAATATTAACGCCGCCTTTCTCAATCACATTTCCGTTCTCGATCACTCGGGTGCGGCCACCGCCACCTTCTTCACGTTGCCAAAGATCTTCTTTAAAGGTAGCCTTGCCGTCAATCGCTTCAAGCTTTGCGGTAATCTGGTCTTGCAGGTTTTTTATATAGCTAACAAACTGTTCTCTCATAAAATTTTATTTGTGGTCTTAACGCGTGGCAATAGAAGATTTTTGTGCACGATTAATGAGTTTGACCTCAATTAATGCTAGAATTAAATAATAAACACAACCAAGACATAAAGCTGTTTTGGGATCTTCGTTGAAAAGTCCGCCACTACTGTTTTGTTCAAAATACCCCGATTGTTTTAAAAAGGGTTCATTTAAACCTAAATCGGGTAAAATAGATTGGCTAAACAGGACTACAAATATCAAAACAAAATAGATGCCTGCCGCCAGAATAGAGGTTAAAATAGCCCGGGAGCGTATAGCTTCGGAAACATCAGAAAACGCAAAACGCATTCTGTTTAGCATAATGAGCAAATAGCTGACAATGATAAAAGGATTGTTTCCTGCTTTAAAAAATCCGTAAGCGAAAACACCGTAAAAGGGGAAAAACAGAAACAAGGACATTTTACGGGGTGCCAGCGCCATAAAAACACCACTATGTACCAGAATAAATTCAAAAGTTATAAAAAGCGTAAGCGTGGTGATGGTATCGATATCCCCATACTGCGGCCAGCACCAGAATTTAAAATATTGAAAGGCCAGCAAAAGATTCATGGCCACGCCGGTGTAGACTAATGAAGTGTCATATTTTTCTAAAATGCGCATCATAGACTTTGCTTTTTAAGAAGCTGAAGGGTAGTCGTACTTGCGGCAGTTACCGAAATAGGCAACACCAAAATAATTCCCACAAACGGAATGAGCAGAAACAGCATAAAAACGATACCGTTTCCGGTGGCAAAACCGCGATGTGCTTTAACAAAATTGATGCTTTCGCGATAGCTAAAATGGCGCTCCAGCGTATAATCCATATTCCCAAAACCGGCATAATAGGCCTGAATCAGAAAGAGACTTGCAGTTGCCAAAACACCAACAACAGGAATTAGACTCAAAAGCAAAAAAGGAATGCTCAAAAGTAGTTCCCAGGCTAAATTGCGGAGGTTGATCTTAAGACCGCGTAAAAGCTGACTCGCATTTGAAGTGTTGCGATGTTGATGCACATTAGCATATAAATGAGCTTCTATTTTCTCTGAAACCGGACTCATAAACGGAGCGGACAAGGCCATTACAATGTGTTTGTAAGCGATGAGGCCGAGAGCAATGATGAGGAGCGCGCCGGCGATATCGCTTATAGTGCGTACAGTGCTGGCTCCCCATTCCCAGATCCATAAGGAAGAGATCAGGCCTCCAAGATCGTCAGAAAAGCCATAAGCACTAAAGCCAATACTTAAAGCCGTAATTAAGCTAATGAGCATGGGGACTGCAAAATATTTCCACAGGTTTAGCTTACTTATGAGCGGCAGCGCATCTTTGTAAGCTAAGAGTCCGTTGAGCAAAGCTTTAATCATGACTTAGGAATATAAACCAATTTATTTTGGTGATTTTCTGCTTCGGCAGGGCTGGCTATTGCGATCGCATTTTCTGCAGCTTCCCGTAAAAAATGAATTGCTTCAGCTTCGGGTCTGTTTGCAAACATGCGAAGGGCTTGAATACCAAACGCATTGTTGTGCAAATCCATCACACGATCCATTTTTCGGTTTACAAAAAGTTCTTCATGTAAATCTGTAAAACGCTGAGCCCAATCTTGCGCTTGGCGCAGGCTTTGTGTTTTTTTGTACACCGCCTGGCCTAGAAGAACATTCCAAACGGCGTGTCTAAACGCATTTGCTTTATTGCTTTTATGGTGGGTGTTTCCGTAGTATTTAGTGGCGATGCTCAAGGCTTTTTTTGAGGCCTTCGCCGTCAGAAAAACGTATCCCGGGTTTTGAACAAAAAGACCTGCCAGCTTAAAAAGCTGAGAAAAACTCAATCCTTTTAAACGGGCAAGTATGCTCATCGTTCAGCTTTGTATTCTTTTACGGCTTCAATAAACGCACCGGCATTTTCTAGCGGAATATTTGGTAGAATACCGTGGCCTAGATTCACAATGTATTTGTCTTTTCCAAAAGCGTCGATCATTTCGGTAACCATACGTTTGATTTCCGCCGGAGGCGAAAACAAGCGCGTAGGATCAAAGTTTCCTTGAAGCGTAATGTTGCCACCGGTTAGGTAGCGTGCATTACGAGGGCTGCACGTCCAATCTACACCTAATGCCGAAGCACCACTTTTTGCCATTTCGCCTAGCGCAAACCAGCAGCCTTTTCCGAAGGCAATCACCGGAATTTCTTCTTTTAAAGCATCAATGATCTGCTGAATATATTGCCAGCTGAATTCTTGATAATCCACGGGAGAAAGCATTCCGCCCCAGCTGTCAAAAACCTGAACGGCATTAACACCGGCTTTTACTTTTTCTTTTAAATATAAAATTGTGGTGTCTGTGATTTTCTGAAGCAGCGCGTGTGCAGCTTCGGGCTGGGTAAAGCAAAACTCCTTTGCGATATCAAAGTTTTTTGAACCTTGACCTTGCACGCAATAGCATAAAATCGTCCACGGACTACCGGCAAAACCAATCAACGGAATCTCGTCGTTGAGTTTTTCCTTAGTCATTTTAATGGCGTCCATTACATAACCCAGTGTGTCGTTAATGTCCGGTACGATCACACGATCTAGGTCTTTGTGAGAACGAATAGGATCTGGCAACCACGGCCCAATGCCAGGTTTCATCTCTACGTGAATATTCATCGCCTGCGGAATCACCAAAATATCACTGAATAAAATCGCGGCGTCCATCCCATAACGGCGTATGGGTTGCACGGTGATCTCACTGGCAAGCTCCGGAGTTTGGCAACGGGTAAAGAAATCATATTTTGCTTTGATCTCTTGAAATTCGGGTAAATAACGTCCCGCTTGACGCATCATCCACACCGGAGGGCGCTCTACCGTTTCTCCCTTTAATGCTCTTAAAAATAAATCGTTCTTGATCATAATAGTTTCTTGTCGTCTCGAGCGCACCCGAGGTTAGTTTAAAGCCTTTACCGCCCGCGCAATAACACTCTCAATGGTAGTGGTATTGGCAACGGTAACGTTTTGGGTATGTTTTTGAACTTCGGCAGCAGTGGTGTTACCAATGCAAACCGAAAGCATATTCTTAAAATGATTTACAGCCGAAAAACTTTGTACTCCAGACGGACTGAAAAAAAGAACGGCGTCAAATTCCTGTTTAAATTCTTGCGGATTACTTTTTGTTTTATAGCAAACGATTTCCTCAAAAGACACTTGATTTTTAGTTAAATAATCTGGAAGTTCGTCTCTTCTTATTACACTGCAAAAGAATGAAAAATGCGCATTTTTATAATTTTTCACGATAAAATCAGCTAAATCTGCTGCATTTTGTGCAGTTTTTACCACATTCAAACCTTTTTTGATCAAGGAACTTTCGGTTTTAGAACCTACGCAAAAACAGCTAAAAGATTCGGTATTCAGATCGGGTTGCATCTTTAAAAAAGCCTGAACCCCATTTTTACTCGTGAAAATCAGATTTTCTAAGTTTTTTGGAAAATCAACATCCAGAAATTCAATTTGAATCGCATCATATTCAACCACCGAAAAACCAGCGCCCAAGATCAAATTCTTCTGGGCAGAGGTGAGTTTTTTTGTGGAAAGAATGCTTTTTCCCTCACCCCCGGCCCCTCTCCCGACGGAGAGGGGAGGGGAACGATTCACTTTAGAATTTTTATACTCTGCAATTGTATCTGTAATAACCTTAGATTCTTTTAAAACTGTTGTATTTGAAAAACGCAGTACCTTGTAGCCAAGAGCTTTCAGATGTAAATCTCTCAGTTCATCCTTTTCCTTTTGCTCTGGATGGTTATGATAACCACCATCCAACTCGATGACTAGTTTTAATTCATAACAGAAAAAATCAACGATATAACCTTTAAGAGGATGTTGTCTTCTAAATTTTAGTCCGTTTATTTTACGATCACGAAGCAATTCCCAAAGCACCTTTTCTACTTCGGTTGAGTCTTGTCTAAGCAAGCGAGCAAGTTTTATGTGATTGCTTCTTTTCATAAGGGCTTCCTTCTCCTTTGGGAGAAGGATTGAGGATGAGGGTTTTAAATTTCTTTCTTAATAGCTTCCATCAATTCGCGGCCGCCTTCTTCCAGAATTTTTAAAGCACATAGCGCACCAAAATCCTGACATTCTGAAACGGGAATACGTTCTTTAATCTCCAATTTTTGACTTCCATCCAGACTGAAAAGTGCGCCGTGAAAATGAATATGGTCGTCTTCAATTTTTGCGATCGCACCGATAGGAGCGGTACATCCTCCTTCTAATTTCCGAAGAAATTCGCGCTCTACTTTTGTGGTTAGCGCTGCATCAGCATCATTGAGTTTTGCACAAGCTTCTTTGCAAAAAGCATCATTGTCCATCACAGCGATCACCATTGCGCCTTGTGCCGGAGCAGGAATCATCCAGTCTAAAACTTCGTGATTTTCGGGCTTCAAGTTAATGCGTTCTAAACCAGCTTTTGCAAACACCGCTCCCGCCCAATCATTATCGGCTACCTTTTGCAGGCGGGTGTTCACGTTTCCGCGGAGATCAACCACCTGATGCTTTGGGTACTTATTAAGCCATTGCGCTTTGCGGCGTAAACTTCCCGTTGCAATAGTAACAGAATCTGAAAAATATGTAGTGTTTTTATCACCTTTAAAAACAAAAATATCTTCGGTAGCAGCGCGAGGTAAAACCGCTCCTTGCACAATACCTTTTGGGAGTTGCGTGGGAACATCTTTCATAGAATGCACCGCGATATCTACGTCGCCGTTGATCATCGCAACATCAAGAGTTTTGGTAAAAATACCGGTTATTCCTAGTTCGTAAAGCGGTTTGTCAAGGATAAGATCTCCGGTTGATTTTACCGAGATCAACTCGGTTTTATAACCTAAAGATTCCAATTGATTCTGTACGGTGTGTGCCTGCCAAAGCGCTAGTTCGCTATCGCGGGTACCTATGCGTATGGTTTTTGCCAAAGCTTAGTTATTTTGAAGTTTAAACACTTTTTGAATCAACTCCAGACTTTCGGTATTTGAAAAATCCTCGGTTTTTAAGTGTTTTGCAAACTGAGTAGTAATTTTTTGAATGATGCGCTCGCTTATGATTTCGGCTTGTTCTTCATTAAAACCATCAATTTTTTTGCGCTGATTGTCGATCTCTCCATCTTTAAAATCAGCCAATTTCATCTTTAAAGCGCGAATGGTAGGAGCAAATTGACGCGCGGTTAACCACTCGTAAAATTCCTCTTGAATTTCCTCGATGATGGCTTCAGCCTGCGGCAATTGCTTTTTGCGGCGATTGAGTGTATCGTTGGTGATTTTTGAAAGTTGGTCAAGATGCACCAGGCTTACGCCGTTTACTTCTTCAACGTTTTCATTCACGTTTTTCGGAATGCTCAGATCAAGAATAAGTAAGGGTTTCTTGAGGTATAAAAGCTCTTTTGAAATGGTTGGTTTTTGAGCGCCTGTTGCTACAATGAGCACGTCTGCTTGAGCGATTTCCGACTGAATATCAGCGTAATCCTTTACAATAAGATTGAATTTCCCCGCGATGCGTTCGGCTTTATCTTTAGTGCGGTTGATGAGTGTGATGTGATCGTTTTTGGTGTGTTTTACCAAATTTTCACAGGTGTTACGCCCAATTTTCCCGGTGCCGAATAGCAAAATGTTTTTTTCTGAAATAAAAGGTACACGGGATAACATATATTGAACCGAAGCAAAACTCACTGAAGTTGCCCCGCTCGAAATATTGGTTTCATTTTTTATGCGCTTACTCGCCTGAATCACGGCATTGATCAATCGCTCCATAAACGGATTGACCAGATTGAGTTTTTTAGCGCGTTTAAAGCCGCTTTTTAACTGACTTATAATTTCAAAATCTCCTAGAATCTGACTGTCAAGACCGGTGCCCACTTTAAAAAGATGCTCAACGGCTTGCTCGTTTTTATATTCGTAAGAGACCGCTTTAAACTCTTCAATGGTGCCGCGCGTGTGCTCGCATAACAATTTAATGAGGTCTAAAGGTTCTTGAGCAAAACCATACAATTCGGTACGGTTACAGGTGGAAATAATACTCAAGCCTTCAATACCTTCTTCGTGAGCGCGACTTAAAATCGCTTCTTGAATGGTACTATCAACACTAAAATGCCCGCGCGTTTCAGCATCAGCTTTTAAATAGCTTAAGCCGATGGCGAAAAAATCACCGGGATAAGCCGGGTAAAAATGTCGTTTGCCGTTTGTATTCATAAGTTCGGGTGCAAATGTATTTCGGTCAAGCTTCAAAAAATAACGCTAGAGGTATGATTTTTAACGATGACCGAATAAATTGCTCTTTTTTTGATGAAAATGCGACAAATGGGCTAATTTAGTGAGGTGTTGTAAGATGAAGAAACGACACTGTTTAGAATAAATCTAAATAAAGTTTATTTTTAATGTTATGGAAGGAGTCAAAAATATCGCTACAGGTTTATATAGTGAAACCACTATTGAAGAGGGATTTTTTATTCTAAAATTTAATAATGAAACCACTGAAGCCCAACAGATAGCCCGTGAAGTTGATAGTAGTTTTATTCAATTTCATTTTTGTGCAAAGGGTAATTCGGTCTTTCAATTTAATGAAGGGAATTACAAACTTCCGCTTGCGGAGGAGCATTCTTTGTTGCTGTATAATCCGCAACGGGATTTACCCATTAATCTGGAGATCGCTCCCGAGAGTTGGGTGATTTCGGTGTTTATTTCGATCAAGAAATTTCATTCCCTCTTTTCAAGAGAAGCAGATTTCATTACCTTTTTAAGTGACGAAAATCGAGACCGAAAATATTACAAGGACGGTTTGATCTCACCTTCCATGGCGATTGTGCTCAACCAATTGATGAATTATAACCTGCATCCTTCGGTCAAAGCGCTGTACTTTAAAGGGAAGGTTTATGAATTGATCAGCTTGTATTTTAACCGTCCGTCTGAAGCTGATGTGGAGCAGTGTCCGTTTTTGGTAGATGAGGATAATGTAGCAAAGATCAAACGCGCTAAAGACATCGTGATCGCACGAATGGCCGAACCGCCATCGCTACAGGAACTCGCCGATGAGATCAATCTTAGCCTCAATAAACTCAAAGAAGGTTTCAAACAGATCTATGGGGATTCGGTTTATAGTTTTTTATTCGATTATAAGATGGAAGTTGCCCGCCAATTATTGGCAAGCGGTTCGCACAATGTAAATGAAGTAGGGCTGCGAATTGGGTACAGTACTGCAAGCCATTTTATCGCGGCTTTCAAAAAACAATACGGGACTACGCCCAAAAAATACATTCAATCTTTAAGCTAATTATGAGAAAATTAATCCCGGTTTTAGGTCTATTGCTGATTCTTTCGAGTTGCAATTCGACCAGAACTACAAACCAACCTGTAACAAAACAGGTTTTAGTTTTTACCAAAACGATGGGCTGGCGTCACGGTTCTATTGAAAAAGGAGTGGCAACGCTCAAAGAGATAGGAGCTCAGGAAGGTTGGCAAATTACGCAAAGCGAAGACTCTTTGGCTATCAATACTGAAAATTTAGCTAAAACCGATCTTGTTATTTTTTTAAGCACCACAGGAGATATTTTAGGTCCCGATCAGGAAGCAGCTTTCAAGAAGTACATTCAAAACGGCGGTGCATTTATGGGAATCCACGCGGCCACAGATACCGAATTTGACTGGCCATGGTACGGTAAATTAGTGGGTGGTTATTTTAAAGATCACCCTAACGATCCCAATGTGCGCAAGGCTTCTTTAAAGAAAGCGGCTCCACATGTAACCACCAGTATGTATTCTAAAACTTTTGAGCGCACAGACGAGTGGTATAACTACTACAATTTAAGTGACGCGGTGACTCCTACATTGTATTTGGATGAAAGCAGCTATGAAGGCGGAACTAACGGCGATTATCATCCCATTGCTTGGTATCAGGATTTTGATGGTGGTGGAATGTATTATACCGGCGGCGGCCACACCGACGAAGCGTATGATGAGGTGGCATTTAAGGCACATCTGGAAAGTGTGATGCGCTGGTTGATGGAATGAATCACAATAAATTTTTCTGATAAAGTTTCACATAAGCTTTATAGTTATCGTATTTCTAAAAAATTGATAAGTCGTAATTTTGACGCACTAAAAAAAAGGCATGAAAAAAGGAGTACTTCTAGTGAATTTGGGATCGCCTAAAAGCACCGATCCTAAGGATGTAAAAGAATATTTAGGAGAGTTTTTGATGGATGAGCGCGTGATCGACGTCCCGCTTTGGGCGCGCACGCTGCTTGTAAAAGGAATCATCTTAAATACCCGACCAAAAAAATCTGCTGAAGCCTATTCAAAAATTTGGTGGGACGAAGGTTCGCCTTTGATCGTGTTGAGTGAACGCCTGCAGGTAAAAGTTTCAGAGAAAGTTGATGTTCCTGTGGCATTGGCGATGCGCTACGGCACACCTTCCCTAAAAGAAGGTCTTGAAGAGTTGAATGCAAAAGGTGTAGATGAGGTTTTGATTCTTCCCTTGTATCCTCAGTTTGCTATGGCGACAACAGAAACCATTCTTGTTTTAGCTGAAGAGTTGCGTAAAGCACATTTTCCGCATATGCGTTTTTCAGATATTCCTGCGTTTTACAACAAGCCGGAGTATATTGAAGTACTTTCAAAAAGCATTCACGAGAAAATTGAAAACCTTGACTATGAGATGTTGGTTTTCAGTTATCACGGAGTTCCTGAGCGACACATTCGCAAAAGCGACGTTACAAAAAGTCATTGTAATATAGACGGCAGCTGTTGTCAAACGCCTTCTCAGGCACATCAGTTTTGCTACCGCCACCAGTGTTATGAAACCACACGCCAGGTTGCTGAAAAACTCAATTTAAAAGAAGGAACCTATTTCACTTCTTTCCAATCTCGTTTAGGTTTTGACCCGTGGTTGCAACCCTATACCGATCGTACCATAGAACGTTTTGGTAAAGAAGGCATCAAAAAAATGGCAATTGTTACTCCGGCTTTTGTGAGTGATTGTCTTGAGACGCTGGAAGAAATCGCGATGGAAGGTGAAGAGATCTTCCACGAGATGGGCGGTAAGGAATTTACCACTATCCCTTGCTTAAATGATCGCGACGATTGGGCGCACGTTGTTGCTACCTGGATCAACGATTGGGCGCTAGTAGAAGCCTCAAAAACTATAGCATAACATCATTCCCGCGTAGGCGGGAATCTTTTTTTGTAAGCATCTGGAATTTTTATTTTCGAGAATACTTACAAGCATGAATCTTTTTAACCTGATACAAATTGCTAAAAACCGAACGTTCTGAAGCTTTAGGAAACGAACCTATCAGCACGCTGCTTATCAAGCAAGCAGTGCCGGCATCTATAGGGATTCTAGTGATGTCGCTCAATATTCTTGTCGACACCATTTTTGTGGGCAATTGGATTGGGAGTATTGCTATCGCAGCGATCAATGTGGTGCTGCCGGTTTCTTTTTTTATTGCAGCTTTGGGGATGGCAATCGGGATAGGTGGTTCTTCTATTATTTCTCGCGCGTTAGGAGCTAATGATAAGAGCAAGGCGCTAAAAACCTTTGGTAATCAAATAACCATAACCTTGCTGTTGACCATCAGTATGGTGATTTTAGGCTTGGTTTTTATCAATCAGTTAATTCCTGCCTTCGGAGGAAAGGGCGACATCTTTGAGCCCGCAAAGATCTATTACCGAATTGTACTTTACGGAGTGCCGGTGCTAGCGCTGTGTATGATGGGCAACAATGTGATCAGGGCCGAAGGCAAACCTAAATTTGCAATGATCGCGATGATCATTCCGTCGCTGGGGAACTTGATTCTTGACTATCTCTTGATCAACATCCTAGATATGGGGATGGAAGGCGCCGCCTGGGCAACCACAGCATCATATATCTGTTGTTTCTTTTACGTGTTATGGTACTTCCTAAGCGACAATTCTGAACTGAAAATTGATGTCAGCCATTTTGGTCTTGACTGGCCTATTTTAAAAGAAATGTCTGCTTTAGGTTTTGTGACCCTTGCGCGACAAGCAGTGGTAAGCTTGACCTATTTGTTGATGAACAATATTCTGTTTGAACTGGGCGGCGAAGCTTCGGTCACAGTGTATGCGATCATAGGGCGTATGCTTATGTTCGCTTTGTTTCCTGTTCTTGGGGTTACCCAAGGTTTTCTACCGATCGCCGGTTACAATTACGGAGCGCAAAATTATGATCGGGTGCGCCAAAGTATTAAGCTAGCGATTTATTATGCTTGCGGGGTTGCCGTACTGATCTTTATAGCAATTATGGCGTTTCCCGAAGCCATTGTTTCGGTTTTTACGCAAGACGAAGCGGTGCTGCGCGATACACCATGGGCAATGCGCTGGGTGTTTGCGGCGATTCCTATTATAGGGATTCAGTTAATTGGTTCGGCGTATTATCAAGCGATTGGTAAAGCAACTCCGGCATTGCTTTTAACGCTCACCAGACAAGGATTTTTCTTTATTCCGCTGGTGCTTATACTTCCTAATTACTTTGGCGAATTAGGCGTTTGGATTTCTTTTCCCATTGCTGATACCTTATCAACAGTAGTTACGGCTTACTTTTTATGGCGAGAAACACGCCTAAAATTAGACTAGAGGTATTCAAAAAAGATTGTAATGATTAACTTAGTTAGCTACTAACTAAGTCTTTTAATTATGCACAAACTTTTACTCGTTAATCGAGGGTCAAATGCCGCAAGTGGTTACACTCCAACAACGCGAAGCGCGCACAATGCATTTCGCAGTGTATCTTGTTTGCTTGGGTTATTTTGCTCCTTGTTCTTTCTTTCATCAACCAATATTCAAGCACAGGAGGTTGATGAAGCTCTTTATGAAGCTTTAGAATATCGTCTTATAGGTCCGTTTAGAGGCGGTCGTAGTGCGGCGGTGACCGGCGTTCCGGGCAAACCCAACTTATTCTATTTTGGAGCTACCGGTGGTGGCGTATGGCGTACCAAAGATGGTGGTCGTTCTTGGGACAATATTTCTGATGGTTATTTCGGCGGAAGCATAGGCGCGGTGGAAATTGCTCCTAGCGATCACAATATCATTTACGTGGGTGGTGGTGAAAACACGCTGCGCGGAAATGTTTCTTCCGGTTACGGAATGTGGAAATCTACAGATGCCGGTAAAACCTGGGAAAAAGCAGGCTTACCTAAAAGCCGACACGTTTCAAAAATACGTGTACATCCTACCAATCCAGATATTGTTTATGCTGCGGTTTTGGGAGATATTTATAAACCTACGCAAGAGCGTGGAGTTTACAAATCTACAGATGGTGGCGCCAATTGGGAGCGCGTACTTTTTGCTACCGAAGATGCCGGTGCAGTCGACTTGACATTCGACCCTAACAATCCACGTGTTTTATATGCTTCGACCTGGCATTCGCGCAGAACGCCATACAGTTTTATCAGTGGTGGTGAAGGTTCAGCCTTATGGAAATCTACCGATAGCGGTAAAACATGGAAAGAGATTTCAAAAAACGACGGATTTCCAACAGATACATTAGGAATTATTGGAGTTGCGGTTTCGCCTGTAAATTCAGAACGTGTTTTTGCGATGGTTGAAAATAAAGATAAAGGTGGTCTCTACCGAAGCGAAGACGGCGGTACCAGCTGGAAACTCATCAACGACGATCGCAACTTAAGACAGCGGGCGTGGTATTATACTAAAGTATATGCAGATACTCAAGATGAAGATGTTGTGTATGTGCTTAATGTAAGCTACCATAAAAGTACCGATGGTGGTAAAACTTTTGAAAGCAATAATGCGCCGCACGGCGATCACCACGATCTTTGGATCGCTCCAGAAAATCCTATGCGTATGGTAATGGGAGATGATGGTGGCGCTCAGATCACTTATGATGGTGGAGAAACCTGGAGTACTTACGGCAATCAGCCTACTGCGCAGTTTTATAGATTAGCGACAGACAATCAGTTTCCGTATCGTATTTATGCAGCGCAGCAAGATAACTCTACGGTGCGCATTCCGCATAGAACAGATGGCTACAGTATTAGTGAAGAGGATTGGGAAAGCACAGCCGGTGGCGAAAGTGCGCATATTGCGGTAGACCCAGAAAATCCAAATATCGTTTATGGTGGAAGCTACGACGGTTTCTTAACCCGAGTGAATCACGAGAACAATACAGTGCGTTCAGTTTCGGTTTGGCCGGATAACCCAATGGGCCACGGTGTTGAAGATATGAAGTACCGTTTTCAATGGAATTTCCCCATTATGTTCTCCCGTCACAATCCAGATGTGCTGTACACTTTCAGTAATCACGTGCATAAAACCACAAACGAAGGACAAAGTTGGGAAGTGATTAGCCCGGACCTTACGACCGATGACAAATCAAAACAGGGTTCTTCCGGAGGGCCGATTACGCAAGACAATACTTCCGTAGAATATTACTGTACCATTTTTGCTGCTAATGAAAGTCCGTTGAAAGAAGGCTTGCTCTGGACGGGTAGCGACGACGGTTTGGTTTATGTGTCGCGCGACGGCGGTGAAAACTGGGAGAATGTGACGCCAAAAGGAATGCCCCAGTGGATGATGATCAACAGCATTGAGCCGAGCTATTTTGATGAAGGTACCTGCTACATCGCCGGAACCAAATATAAAACCGGTGATTTTGCACCATATTTATACAAGACCACAGATTACGGTAAAAGCTGGGAAAAGATCACTGACGGAATCGAAGCAGAACACTTTACGCGTGTCGTACGGGAAGACCCTGAAAAAGAAGGTTTATTGTATGCAGGTACCGAAACCGGAATGTACATTTCGTTTGACGCCGGTGAAAACTGGAAACCATTTCAGCTGAACTTGCCTATTGTTCCCATCACTGATTTGGTGCTTAAGGAGAACAATTTGATCGTAGCGACACAAGGGCGCAGCCTTTATATTATTGATGATTTAAGTATGTTGCATCAGGCGATCGAAGCAGAAGATACCGATGCGGTGCATTTGTACAAGCCAAAAGACACTTATAGAATGGACGGTGGTAGCCGTAAATCAAATTCGGCGGGGACCAATCACCCAAGCGGCGTGATGACCTATTTCTACCTTCCGGAATATGATGCTGAAAAAGACAGCATTGCGTTGACGTATTTTGACGCTAAAAACGATACGATCAAATCGTACAGCAGTAAAGGAAGTGACGATAAATTAAAAGTCAAAGAAGGTGCGAATCAGTTTAACTGGGATATGACCTATGACGGTGCAGAGCGGCTACCGGGAATGATCTTATGGTGGGCGAGTACGCAGGGGCCACAGCAAATCCCTGGTGAATACACTGTAAAATTGAACGTAAACGGAACCAATTATGCGCAACCCTACACCGTTCTGGCAGATCCACGTTCTGAAGCGACTGTTGCAGACATGCAGGCGCAATTTGATTTTATTTCAGATGTAAATGAGACTGTAGATCACGCGCACCAGAGCATCAAAAAGATCAGAAATATTAACACGCAGTTGAGTGCTTTTGAAAAGCAGTACAAAGACAATCCCGATACTGAAGAACTTCGGGAAAAGTCCAAAACCCTGCGGGAAGATCTTGAGGAAATTGAAAAAGCGCTGTATCAAACCAAAAACCGAAGTGGGCAGGATCCGCTTAACTTTCCGATCAAGTTGACCAATAAATTGGCGCATTTGAATTCATTAGTGAGCATGGGAGATTTTGCGCCTACAGATCAGGATGTCGCGGTGAAAAATGAACTAACGGCTAAAATAGATGCGGAATTAGACAAGTTTGATACGCTGATAAACGATGAGGTTGCCGCGTTTAACAAAGAATTCAATGCGATGCAGCTCAATTATCTGTTTGTAGCAGAAGAATAGATAAAGCGCTTCAATATAATAGAAATTAAAAAACGATTCTCGCCTTTCGCTTAGGCGACGAATCGTTTTTTATTATTTCGGGTTACCTTTGACTTATGGAATACTACAACTACTTTAAATCGCTGCACCTCATATTTATCGTGACGTGGTTTGCGGGCTTATTCTATGCGCCACGCTTGTTTATGTATCAGATTGAAGCTTCCCAAAAACCCGAACCAGACCGAAGCATTCTGGGCGATCAGTTGGCTTTGATGACTAAACGTCTTTGGAAGATCATCACCTGGCCTTCTATGATTTTAGCTAGCCTTTTTGCATTTGTGATGTTGCATTTTAATCCGGGGCTTTTGTATGCACCTTGGATGCAAATTAAATTAGCATTTGTCGTGTTGTTGTATGCCTATCACTTCAAAAGTCATCAAATATTTAAGCAACTGCAACGCGGTGAGATAAATTATACGACCAGATATATGCGCATCTGGAATGAGGGCCCAACCTTAATTCTATTTGCGGTGATCTTTTTGGTAATTACTAAAAGTGCTACCAACTGGATTTGGGGATTAGCCGGTTTAATCTGTCTAGCAGTGCTTTTAATGTTGGGAATTAAACTTTATAAAAGCATTCGCGAAAAAAATCCTAATGCCTAACGGCTCGATTTTTGATAACTAGTTTTCGATGAAATTTAATAAGCTTTCTTTACGCCTGCGTATCTTTTTTGGGATGGTGTTGCTCATTTTAGGAGCTTCTATTCTCATCGGGATCATCAGCGTGGTTCAGTATAAAGAGGAAGCAAAAGAGTATCATCGCGACCGTTTATTGCGTAAGGAAGATCAGATACGCGCAGAGATCGATTATGTACTGGACCAGACCACTTATGAGGTTATCTCTAAGAACATTCCGTTTATTTTAAAGTATAACAATGATATTTACCGCATTGCAGATGTTCACGAACTGCCTATAAATATCTATGATCTTAACGGAAAACTGCTTGTCAAATCTAAAGAAACTTTTACCGAAGACACTCTGGAAACCAGCTTGAATCCTTCGGTTTTAGAAGGACTCGCCAACACGCCCACAAAACGATGGATCGTACAATCTGAGATCGATGGCGTAAAATACCAATCTTCCTATACCTATATCAACGATAACAAATTCAAGCCGCTGGCAATAATGAATTTGCCCTACATTCAGGATGATGATTTTATCACGCGCGAACTTGACGAATTCTTACGTAGACTGGCAGAAGGGTATTTATTTATGTTGCTCATTGCGACGGTACTCTCTTATTTTTTATCTCGCTATATAACTTCCAGCTTAAAAACCATAAGCGATAAGATGATCCAGACGCGGCTTGATAAACGTAACCAGCGTATTGAGATCGATGATGCCAGCGAAGAGATTAGCAACCTGGTGCGCTCGTATAATGGAATGATCGACGAACTTGAAAACAGTGCGGCAAAATTGGCACAAAGTGAGCGAGAAGCGGCCTGGCGTGAGATGGCAAAACAGGTGGCGCACGAGATCAAAAATCCGTTGACACCAATGCGTCTTACCGTACAGAGTTTTCAAATGCGTTTTGATCCCAACGATCCGGACATTCATAAAAAGTTAGATGAATACAGTAAAACCTTGATTCAGCAGATAGATACGATGAGTTCGATTGCTGAAGCGTTTTCCAATTTTGCTAAAATGCCGGCGCAGCAAAACGAGACGCTAAATGTGGTTTTCGTGACCAAATTGGCACTGGATATTTTTACAGAACATTACCTTACTTTTGGCACCGATGCTGACGAGATCACGGTAAAATTAGACCGCACCCAACTCATACGGGTAATCACCAATCTGGTTAAAAATGCAATTCAGGCGACAGAAGGGGTTGAGGATCCTAAGATTCGTGTGGAGATCAAAAGTGATGAAGACCAGGTTTGTATTTTGGTTTGTGACAATGGTCACGGAATTCCGGAAGAAAATATCGAAAAGGTCTTTGAGCCAAAATTCACCACCAAGTCAAGCGGAATGGGGCTTGGGCTAGCAATGGTTAAAAATATTGTGGAAACCTATAACGGAACCATTACCTTTACTTCTAAGGAAGATCGAGGCACTGTTTTTAAAGTGACCTTCCCTAAAGCTGAAGCTTAATTTCCGCGCTGCGGAGCAAAAATATTGACTATGAATTTTGAGAATCTCATCTATGAGGTTGATGATCACTTGGCGATCATCACCATAAACCGACCTAAAAAATTAAACGCACTCAATAAAGAAACCATTCAAGAACTGCACGACGCATTTGCTGAAGCTGATGCCGATGAAGACATTGGGGTGATCATCTTAACCGGAAGCGGCGAGAAAGCTTTTGTGGCCGGTGCAGACATCAGCGAATTTGCTGATTTTGAAGAGGAAGAAGGCGCTTTGCTGGCGCGAAAGGGCCAAAAAATACTTTTCGATTTTATTGAAAATCTAAGCACACCGGTCATTGCGGCGATTAACGGTTTTGCTTTGGGTGGCGGCCTCGAACTCGCGATGGCAGCACACATACGTATTGCGAGTCACAACGCGCGCATGGGCTTGCCGGAAACTTCGCTGGGCTTGATTCCCGGGTATGGCGGCACGCAGCGATTGCCGCAGTTGGTAGGCAAAGGCCGCGCTTTTGAAATGATTATGACTGCCGGAATGATCGATGCCGATCAAGCTTTTCAATCGGGCTTAGTGAATCACGTGACTTCGCAAGAAGAGTTGATGGCACTTGCCGAAAAAATTGCGGGTAAGATCTTAAACAATAGCGGTGTTGCCATTGCCACCGCGATACAAGCGGTAAATGCCGGTTTTAAACCCGGAGTAAACGGTTACGACGCCGAGATTGAAGGTTTTGGTGCCTCTTTCGCCACTGAAGATTTTAAAGAAGGAACCACCGCATTCTTAGAAAAACGCAAACCGGAGTTTCCGGGGAAGTAAAAGGCGCTGCCTTAGAGAATTTAAAAACCCGCTTTTCAGCGGGTTTTTGTTTACTTAATTGTTTTGTTCATAACATATTTAAATTAACCTTATGATCTGATTATTAACTTGGTGTTCGATTATATTTGTTTGGCGTATTAGTTTAGCAAAAATTTAGATTAGAATGAAAAGTATTACCTGCATCTTATTTCTTTTTTCCTTAATCTCTTATTCACAAAATGAAGACCAGCTTATAGAGGATAACTGCAATTGTGTGAAAACAATTGAAAAAAACATTTCATTAGAACAAAAGAGAAAGCTAATAATGGACTGTAGTTTGAATGCTTTTAAGGAAAATAGATTATATACTGAAAAAGTTGTGAAGGAATTCACAGGTAAAAATTCTGTAAATGGATATGATGTTTTCAATTATCTACAGGAAGTTTTTGACTATACAATGACTAATAATTGCTCTGAATATAAAGATTTGATGGCAGAAATATTAGGAGCAACCTCAATTAATCCAACTGTCAAAGAAATCGGCCTAAAAGTTTGTTCAGAATTAAGTCAAGATTTCTCAGAAGAAGAAGCAAATACAATTATTGAAAAGCTTACAAAAGAAAAAGGGCAAAAGTTAATCAAGCTATATGGGCCAAATTTCAAAGAGAATTATAAAAATGAGTTGAACTTATTTCTTTTTTATAATTGTGAGGTTTATAGACTTAATACTAATAAGTAATAAAGAAAATCCGATTCTGAAAACCCAAAATTTGAGTATCACGTTTTAGCTGATGCAATTGTTTGGGAAGATGAAGGAATTGAAAAGTGCAATCCTAAATTGCAAAATTGAGAAGATTAAATAATATTTTAATTCTTTAATTTAAAAATAAACCACTTTGAAGAAAATTACGTTATTCATACTTTTATTTGTCAATTTATGCACTGCTCAAAGCAAGGATAATCTAGAGTTTGGGATTATCACCGCATTGTCTATCAGTAATGTTTCTGATAGTTATAATCAA
Organism: Leeuwenhoekiella palythoae; assembly: GCF_900130045.1. GTDB lineage: Bacteria > Bacteroidota > Bacteroidia > Flavobacteriales > Flavobacteriaceae > Leeuwenhoekiella > Leeuwenhoekiella palythoae. The sequence goes on along the minus strand of NZ_FQXT01000002.1, from coordinate 161,924 downwards.
AGGACTAAGTCATTGGTCGAATTTAGTGGTGGAGCTTTTGGAAACTATTATTTGAGCGACCAATGGAGCTTAAAATTAAAAGCTATCTATGAGAGAAAGGGTTATGCAGAGGGATTATATGAAAATAGAGAAACCGATGTTGCTTTTAATATGATATCGGTCCCTGTCACCGCTAATTTCTATTTTGGAAATAATAACAATTGGTATATTAATTTAGGACCATACATAGGCTTTATGATTGCTGCCAAAGCAACTTCTTTCAACGTTGACGTAACGAGATTATTTAATTCTACTGATTTCGGAATTGCTGGAGGTATTGGCTACAAACTTCCTATTGGAGAAAACCTAGATGTATTTGCAGAAATTGATAATCAAACTGGTTTATCAGATATTCTCATTGACAATCCTGGCTCTGCTGTTAGAAACAACAGGCTCAGCTTTAATCTTGGAATTATCTTCTAAATTTATAAAACGTAAAACTCATGATTTAACCGAACAAATTTCAATGGTAAATAAATAGGAAATATTCCATATATTTGTAATAAATCCTATTTTATGCAAGCCGAAGGAGAACACTTAAAAGGGCGTGGTGCACAGCGTCATATCGCTAATAGATTTGATGTAAATAGCCACGAGCTGCGAGATGATTTTCTCAATTACTGCGCGCAGGAAGGGGACGAGCCTCAAAATCTGAAAACCCTTTTTATAGACACCTTTCCTAAGACCATCGTCAATAAAGTAGAAAGCCCCGATGTAGGAATGGGTTATTCTTTAAATCCGTATCAGGGCTGTGAGCACGGTTGTGTATATTGTTATGCGCGTAACTCGCACGAATATTGGGGCTACGATGCAGGCTTGGATTTTGAAAGTCGCATTCTCGTAAAACGCAATGCGGTGCGCCTGCTCGAAAAGCACCTGGCTAAAAAATCCTGGCGAGCGTCACCCATTGTCCTTTCGGGAAATACCGATTGTTACCAGCCTGCAGAAAAGCAATTTAAGATCACCCGTAAATTGCTTGAGACCTTTCTCAATTATCGGCACCCGGTGGCTATCATTACAAAAAATGCATTGATTCAGCGGGATTTAGATATCATTAAGGAATTGGCTTCTTATAACCTGATTCAGGTCAATATGTCGATCACCACTTTAGAAGAAAAAACGCGTCGCTTGCTGGAGCCGCGTACTGCCAGCATTAAAAAACGCCTAGAAACGGTAAAGAAACTTGCTGAGGTTGGAGTTCCGGTAAATGTGATGACCGCGCCCATCATTCCGGGGATCAACAGTCACGAGGTATTGCCTTTGATCAAAGCTGCGGCAGATCACAGTGCAAAATCGGTAGGATATACCGTGGTGCGTTTGAATGGTGCGATAGGAAAGATCTTTGAGCAGTGGCTTAAAACCGCGATGCCAGACCGCGCTGATAAAGTGCTTAATCAGATCGCTGCGTGTCACGAGGGCAACTTGAACGATTCGCAATTTGGTCGCCGTATGCGCGGTAGCGGTGAATTTGCAAAGCAAATTGCAGCACAGATGGAGCTCGGCAGAAAGAAATATCTTAAAGGCCGGAGTATTGCTCCGCTCAATTGCGAACTTTTTGAGCAATACCGCCCGGGACAACTCTCGCTATTTTAGCGCAATTGGCACAGTTTCTGATTATTATCAGAAGCTATGAAAAATCATTTTTTAAAATTTATTGGGATTGCTTTAGTATTCCTTTGTTTTTCCTGCGGAAAGCTTACCAAAGTGACCGATGTGATCACACAGCCTACTGCACGCGAAGTCTACGCGCGTAATTTTGATGCAGATTCAGTACCGTATCGCCTGTGGATGAACGCTTTTCAAAACGCACTGAATGATAGTTTGCAAGTTGCTTCTCCCTATCAAGAAACCGGAATATTCAATCCGGAAATTGAACCGGTGTATGGCTATGATCTTGACCTGGAGCGCGGGCGTAGGTATACCTTCAGTATTCAGACAGATACGCTTCAACCGAAGGTTTTTATCGATCTCTATGAAAAGACTTCAGACAGTATCCGGCCGTATAAATTGGTACAGCAAGCCGATGATAAGGCTACCACTTTAGATTTTTCACCTAAAAATTCAGGAACTTATAAAGTGCTTTATCAGCCAGAATTGAATACGAGTTCAAGTTTTGCAATACGCATTCAGAGCAAACCTTCGTATTATTTTCCGGTAAGTGGCGCTTCAGCAAAATCCATTCAGAGCTTTTGGGGAGCAGCGCGTGATGGTGGTAAGCGCAGCCACGAGGGGATAGATATTTTTGCCAAGCGGGGTACGCCGGTAGTCGCAAGTGTTGACGGCTATATAAGCAGAACCGGAAATCGCGGTTTGGGCGGAAAACAGGTTTGGTTGCGTGAGGGCTTATTTGGCAACAGTCTGTATTATGCGCATTTGGATAGCATTATCGCAACCAGCGGCCAACGTGTAAAAGTGGGGGACACTTTGGGGCTCGTGGGCAATACAGGGAACGCACGTACCACTCCGCCACATTTACATTTTGGCGTGTACAGCCGTGGAGCAATCAATCCGTTGCCGTTTGTAAAAGAAGAGCCGGAGTTACCGGCCCTTAATGCTTCAACTGAATTTTATAAAACCTATGCGATCAAAACTGCACAAGCCAATTTGCGAAGTAGCGCTTCGGCGAAATCACAAAAAGTTGGTACGCTTTCGCGAAAAGATACTGTGCATTTATTAGGCAAAAGTGCCGATTGGCTGCATATTGAAACGTCTACTGCCCAGCGAGCTTTTGTGCATCAGAGTTTAGTAAAAGCTTTGTAGCTTCTTGATACTGCGGGATAATTTATGCGGTAGCTTTTGGGAAGTATTTCTTTCTAAACCAAAACGAAACACGCACCAAAAAGATCAACGCGGGAACTTCAACTAACGGACCAATAACACCTGCAAACGCCTGCCCGGAATTGAGTCCGAACACAGCGATGGCTACTGCGATTGCCAGTTCAAAATTGTTACCGGCTGCGGTAAATGCTACAGAAGCCGTCTTGTCATACGTTGCGCCCATTGCTTTAGTAAAAAAGAAACCTATGATAAACATCAAGGCAAAATAGATCAAGAGTGGGATGGCCACGATCAAAACATCCTGTGGAATTTCGACAATGAGTTCGCCTTTAAGCGAGAACATCACTACGATGGTAAAAAGCAGAGCGATCAAGGTAATTGGTGAAATCGTTGGGATGAACTTTTCGTTATACCAAGTTTCGCTTTTTAGGCGTACCAAAATTGACCGACTCAAAATCCCCAAAACAAACGGAATTCCTAAATAGATGGCTACACTTTCTGCAATGGTAGCGATGGAAATATCTACGATAGCACCTTCAAAACCAAAATAGGGCGGAAGCACGGTGATAAAGATCCAAGCATAAAAACTGTAAGCAAACACTTGAAAAATGCTGTTTAACGCTACGAGTCCTGCGCCGTATTCACTGCTTCCATCTGCGAGGTCATTCCATACCAGAACCATTGCGATACAACGCGCAAGACCTATTAAAATCAATCCTACCATATATTCAGGATAGTCTTGAAGAAAGGTAATGGCAAGGATAAACATCAGTACTGGGCCAATGATCCAATTCAGGATTAAAGAAATGGAAAGAATTTTTACATTTTTAAATACTTTGGGTAATAGGGCGTAATTTACTTTTGCCAGCGGCGGATACATCATCAAGATTAACCCTATCGCCAGCGGAATATTAGTGGCGCCGCTACTCATCGTATTGACCACTTCGGGGAAGGATGGAACAAAGTAGCCAATCGCAACGCCAAGTGCCATCGCGACAAAGATCCATAAAGTTAAGTTTCGGTCTAAAAAGCTTAGTTTTTTAGTACTCATATTACTAGCTTATTTTTGAGAATACATAGAATAATTCTGTAGCGATCTGTTCACTACGCTCTTGGTATTTTTCAGCTTGCTGCGGCGTATTATCAAAGGCTTTAGGATCGTCAAATGTGATGGGAATACGTTTTTCTGCTCCCGGCACAAATGGGCAACCGGCATCGGCTTGCGAACACGTCATGATTGCTGCAAAGGCTGAAGTAGGATTAAACGCATCATCTAGCCGCTTTGAGAATCCAATTACCGGATGCGCATTTTCGGCATATTTAATACTGTAAACCGGATTGTTTTCTTGAGAAAGTTTTGCAATCTGAAAACCTGTATTTGATAAGGTTTCTGCGACCATCGGGAACAGAGCCGTTGCTTCGGTTCCTCCGGAAAAACAAACTACATTATCAATATTAAAGTGTGCAGCCAGGGTTTGTGCCCAAACTTGAGAAAGGTGACTTCTGCGCGAATTGTGCGTACAAATAAAATTGATGCGTACGGCTGCATTGGCACTCACTTTTTCTTGAATAAAAGCGATTAAAGGCTCAAGCGTCTCTTTGCGTTCTTCGGAAATAGTTTCCGGCTTTAGCGTGGTTATAAATTGGTCGATTTCCGGAAATAAAACAGTGTTCATCATAACGTGATTAAATGGGTTAACAACAGTTGCCATCAGGCCCGCAACAAGGCTCTTGGTTTAAATCTGATAGTTTTACTTTAGGTTTTTCAGCAGGAATTCCGCAGGCGTCTTTAGCAAGACAATCGGTTTGTTTGGTAGTCAGAAGGAAATTTGTTCCGTCAAAATCGATCCCAAATTTTCTAATGGTTTCGCCTTGATACTCCACTTCAACCTCGTGGTCTTCAATCTTCAATACTTTTTCAGAAAGCTCAATGATGCTGAGCAATTTTTCAGGATGCAGTCGGTGATCGTAGTCATCAGCATTCCATAATTGAAAATTCACAACCTCTTCTTGGCGCAATGTGCCGCCACAATCAATAAAATGTTTAGATACTTTGCCTACTTCGGTTACGTGAAAATGATTAGGAACCAGACTTCCGTCTGGTAATTGAAACCCTATTTGTTCTAAGTTTTTTAAAACGGTTTTGACCTGTGATAGTTTCATATTATTTATTGTTATATCGTAATATTACGATGATTGATTTTAAATTTTTTTTAGCAGCAATCTGCGCTGTTAGATAGATCTTGGTCGAGAAAATGAGTCATTAACTTTTTCATCTCTGTCCAGTTTTCTTTGTCAATACAATAGCAAACACTAGTGCCCTCAACGCTTCCTTTGATCAAACCAAGATGCTTAAGCTCTTTGAGGTGTTGTGAAATGGTAGGTTGCGCAAGACCAATCTCATTAACCAGATCACCACAAACACAAGAATCTATTTTAAACAGGTGTTGTAAAATAGATACCCGCGCAGGGTGCGCAAATGCTTTTGCAAACTTGGCGATCGCATTTTGGTTATCTGAGAATATTTCGGTTTTGGCTAAGCCCATTGTTTAATTGTTACATTGCAATATTACGATGAATGAAATTCACGACCAAGAAATGCTCTCATTTTTTTTACGCAGCGCTGTGATCATCTTGTTATTAACAGTTTTTTGGCTGCACACACGAGTAAAGCTTGGTATTTTTAGGTTGAAATTTTAAACCGCAAACGATGTCGTTATTTGGAAAAGTAAAGAATACCATAGGCCTTTTAAAGTCGGTTGACTTAGAAGCGCTTAATAAATTATCTCAAAAAGTAGATTTGTCGCAAGTTATGGCCGCGGTGGGCAACTTAGATGACCGTCAATTGAAAGGCTTGATGAAGATGCTGAATTCGCAAGCGAAAAAAGGGCAGCACAAACTGCCGCCAATTGATGGCGATTTTTACAATCTGGCCCAAAAACTCACCCCTGAAGAGCGTGAAATTCAAATGAAGATGCGCAATTTTATGGAAGATGAGGTTAAGCCAATTGCTAACCAATATTGGAATAGAGCCGAATTTCCACACGAGATCATCCCAAAGTTTGCCGAATTAAATTTAGCAGGAATTGCTTATAAAGGCTACGGTTGTCCCGGACAATCCTTTTTGCTTGAAGGAATTTTAGCAATGGAGTTGGCGCGTGTAGATGTGTCTATCTCTACCTTTTTTGGTGTGCATAGCGGTCTCGCCATGGGATCAATTTACCTCTGCGGAAGCGAGGAGCAAAAGCAAGAGTGGCTGCCTAAAATGCAAAAGTTTGAAAAAATTGGAGCTTTTGGTCTTACCGAACCTGAAGTAGGCTCAGGAGCTGCCGGCGGTCTGGGAACCAGCTGTAAAAAAGTAGGAGATGAATGGGTTTTAAATGGTGAGAAAAAATGGATTGGGAATGCAACCTTTTCTGATATTACGATCATTTGGGCACGCGATGAAGATAGCGGTAGGGTTAAAGGCTTTATTGTACGTAAAGAAAACCCCGGTTTTCACGCGGAGAAAATGAAAGATAAAATGGCGTTGCGTACCGTACAAAACGCTTTGATCACCTTAACTAATTGCCGCGTACCGGAAAGCGATCGCTTACAAAACGCAAACTCCTTTAAAGATACGGCCAAAGTACTGCAAATGACGCGTGCAAGTGTGGCTTGGCAGGCGGTGGGTTGTGCGCGCGGAGCGTATGAAGCCGCATTGAAGTATACAAAAAAACGAGAGCAATTTGGTAGACCTATTGCAAGCTTTCAGCTGATTCAGAATCATTTGGTAGAGATGGTTTCCAATCTTACGGCTATGCAAACTTTATGTTTTCGCCTTAGCGAAATGCAAGACGGTGGTCAGTTGACCGACGAGCACGCATCTCTTGCTAAGGTATTCTGTTCTATGCGCACGAGAGATGTGGTGAGTAGAGCACGTGAAGTTATGGGTGGTAACGGTATTTTATTAGAATATGATGTAGCGCGTTTTGTGGCTGATGCCGAAGCGATCTATAGTTATGAAGGCACAAAAGAGATCAATTCGCTCATCGTAGGTCGAGCAATTACAGGCTACAGCGCATTTGTGAGCTAGAAAACACAATCAACTCTAAAAGATTTTTATAGGTGTTTTAATATGCCGTTATTTGCATCTGAAATTTTTAAAAACTATAAAATGAAATTCAATAGATTATTTCTGGCGTTACCTGTTGCGCTTACTTTGGTGAATTGTAACGATTCAAAAATGGGTTCAGGAAGCGATGTTGAGCTTAAAACCTTTAAAGATTCTGTTTCATATATCATCGGTGCTAATACCGGAGCGCAATTCAAGCAAGCTTTAGGAGATAATGCTGAAGAGTTTTTTGATGCAGATGTATATTATAGCGGAGTACAAAAAGCACTTACTGATAGTGTTGAAATTCCGCAGGCAGATATGCGTCGCATTATGAATCAGTTTCAAACGCAATTACGCGAGAGACAACAAGAAGAGCAAGCTGCAGTTGCTGCCGAAAAGAAAGAAGCAGAGCAAGCATATTTAGCTGAAAATGCTAAGAAAGAAGGCGTGCAGACTACAGAAAGCGGTCTTCAATACAAAGTGATCGAAGAAGGAAGCGGGGAATCTCCTGCAGAAACAGATCAGGTTCAGGTAAATTACGAAGGTAAATTACTTGACGGAACCGTTTTTGACAGTTCGTATGAGCGTCAGCAGCCGGCTACTTTTGGTGTAAACCAAGTAATCTCAGGTTGGACTGAAGGACTTCAGCTAATGAAAGAGGGTGCAAAATATGAATTCTACATCCCTGCAGATCTTGCTTACGGTCAGCGTGGTTCTGGACCTAAAATTGGTCCTGGTGAGACTTTGATCTTCACTGTTGAGCTTCTTGACGTAATCAAACAATAAGTAGATTTTGACATATCTTGTAATTGCCGTAGTCTCGGGAGCCCTTATTTTAGGAGCGATCTGGGGCATTTACGGAAATTTACAAAAGAAAACAGAGGGCTTTCTCGTTGCTTTAGCAGGAGGAGCCCTTATTGTTTCTACCGTATTAGAGTTGATCAATCCGGCTGTAGAAAAGGCTAATGTATTGATTGCGCTCGGTATTGTTTTACTGGGAGCAGGTGTATTTACGGGCCTTGATTATTTGGTAAAGCAAAAATGGGGATCAGACAGCGGTGGCGGTTTGCTTGCCGCGATCACGCTTGACGGTATTCCCGAAAATTTAGCTTTAGGCGTGGCGCTCATAGGTGCTGATGCTTTGACAGTGGCCGCACTTTCCGGGTCTATTTTTCTATCTAATCTTCCTGAAGCCGCCGGTGGCGCAAAAGAAATGACCGAAAACGGGGTATCAAAAAAGAAGATTCTTCTGCTTTGGGCAGCCACCGCTTTAATACTCTCTTTAGCGGCTTTAATAGGAAATTGGGCACTTGCAGATGTTTCTGAAGAACTCCTTGCTTACATTCGCTGTTTTGCCGGTGGGGCCGTAGTAGCTTCGCTTGCGATTGAAGTGTTTCCTAAAGCGTATAAACAAGATTCATACTGGGCCGGTATCGCTAACGCGATTGGGTTGGTGTTGGCATTTTATCTCAATAGTTTGGGATAAATGAATCAGTTGAATAAAACACCTAGTAAACTGCGCATTATTGAGTAGTTTAGTAGCATAACTAACGAATTTAAGTTCAATGAAAAAATTAGTGCTTGCAGGAGCTGCAGCAATTGTATTAGCAAGCTGTGGCGGAACTAAAAAATTACCAGAAACTCCAGAGCCGCCTTTATTACAATCGTTTCAAGATTCGGTGGCATATTATATGGGTGTTTCTATTGCTGAAAACATCAAGAAAGACAAAGCCACATATGAGAATTACTTCGACAAAAAAGTGTTTTTAACCGGTTTTCAAGAAGCCTTAAAAGACAGCGCGCAAATTTCTGAAAAGGAAGGGCGTCAGGTAATGGGCAGATATTCTCGCGAGTTGCTGGAACTTCAAGAAAAGCTGAAAGAAGAGCGCATTGCCGCGCAAAAGGCTTTTTTAGAAGAAAATGCTGCAAAAGAAGGTATAATTACTACCGAAAGTGGTTTGCAGTATGAGATTATCACCGCAGGCTCAGGCGCTTCACCAGAAGCTTCAGATCGTGTAGAAGTGCATTATGAAGGCACCTTAACAGACGGAACCGTTTTTGATAGTTCGTACGAGCGAGGTGAATCGATCACTTTTGGTGTTGGTCAAGTCATCGCAGGCTGGACGGAAGTCTTACAATTGATGAAAGAAGGCGCAAAATATCGTGCATACATTCCGGCAGATCTGGCGTATGGAGATCGGGATATTGGTGAAATTCCACCGGGATCGACTTTGATTTTTGATATCGAATTGATCAAAGTGAAATAACCAGAAAATTAAAAAAGCCGCGTTTAGCGGCTTTTTTAGTGGTAGTACCAAAAGTTATATTTCGGTTTCAAACGAATATCCCAAAGGTTTGCCCATAGTTAGCTTACAGCTTTGCTTAAGGAGCAGGATTGGGTACAGCGTTATGAATGGTTTCAATCTCTTCTAGAAGCTCTGGGGAAAGCTGAATATTCACACTGTCAATATTCTCTTTCAATTGTTCTAGGTTCGTTGCACCTATGATATTTGCGGTCATAAAAGGTCTATCGGTTACAAAGGCTAAGGCCATTTGGGTAAGCGACAAATCGTGTTTTTTGGCTAGGTCAAGATAGCGTTTGGTTGCTTCAACAGCTTGCTCGTTAGAATACCTGCTGTACTGCGGAAACTTATTGATACGTGAAGCTTCGGTATCTTTTTGCTCAATATACTTTCCTGATAGCGTTCCGAAACCTAAAGGTGAATAGGCCAGATAGCCCACATCTTCGCGTTGCATTACTTCGGTAAGGCCAATTTCATCTTTTCGGTTTAATAAATTATAAGGATTTTGAACCGTGATCATTTTAGGAAGTCCTTTTCGGCTTTCTTCCATATAACGTGATAATCCATAAGCGGTCTCGTTGCTCACTCCTACGTGACGAATGAGTCCTTCACTTACAAAGTCTTGCAAATACCCTAAAACTTCAGCAAAGTTATCTTTCCATTTTTCATCAGGATTGTGCGTATAGCCTAGTTTACCAAAATAGTTAGTATTGCGCTCCGGCCAGTGCAATTGATACAAATCAAGATAATCTGTTTGCAAGCGCTTTAAGCTTTTATGAATAGCGTCTTTAAATTCTTCTTTAGTATAGCCACCGGTGCGAATGTGTTTTGACATAGCTGCCGGTCCCACAATCTTTGAAGCGATGATAAGATCATCACGTTTGCCTCTGTTTTTAAGCCAAGAGCCAATTATACGCTCGGTGCTGCCATGGGTTTCCGCGCGTGACGGAACGCTGTATAATTCTGCAGTATCTATAAAATTGATGCCTTGATCTATTGCATAATCAAGTTGTGCGTGTCCTTCTGCTTCGGTGTTTTGCTCGCCCCAGGTCATAGTGCCCAGGCAAATTTTACTTACTTCAATGGAAGTTCCGGGGAGTTTTGTGTATCGCATAATTAAAAATTGATGTTGCGAAAGTATTGTAAAAATGCAAAAGCCCCACCCAATTGGTGAGGCTTAAGATTTTTATAACAGGAAGTGCTTAAATATCGTTGAGCAACTTGGTCACTTCATCTAGTTTTGGTGTGAGAATTACCTCGATTCTTCGGTTTTTAGCTTTTCCTTCTGCGGTACTGTTGGTCGCTACGGGAGCAAACTCGCCTCTCCCCGCTGCAGTAAGGTTTTTAGGGTCAATCTGCGCATTTTGGCGTAAGATCTCAACAATTGCTGTAGCCCGTTTAGTAGACAGATCCCAGTTGTCTTTTAATGGTCCGTTTCCGCCGTAAGGCACATCATCAGTATGACCTTCAATCAAGACCGCGATTTCTGGATTTTGAGCCAGTACGCTTCCCAACTGATTCACGGCTTGTTTTCCTTTAGCACCTACATTCCAGCTTCCGCTTTCAAAAAGGAGTTTATTTTCTAGAGAAACATACACTTTGCCATCACGCTGCTCAACGGTGAGACCGTTACCTTCAAAATCTACTAGAGCTTTAGAAATCGCATCTTTTAACGCGCGCATTTTTGCATCTTTTGCAGCGATCATCGCCTCTAATTCTTCAACACGGCGAGAACGTTCGGTGAGGTCACGCTGCATTTTTTCAAGACGGGTTTGTTCAGCAGCAAGATCAGCTTGTTTCTCATCTAACTGCGCGAGAAGCTCCCGGTTTTGTTTAGAATTTTCGGCTAGTGCCTTAGAACTATTGGCTTCAAGTGCGTCGTAAGACTCCTGAAGGTTTTTAAGGTTGGTTTGTGCAGCGGTGTATTTGCGCTGCAAATCATCACGCTCGCTAGTGGCCTGAGCCAGGTCTCTTTCAAGCTGTGCCGCCTGATCTTCAAATTGTTTTCTCAAGCGTTCTTCTTGAGAAAGCTCTTGTTGTAATTCTTGATTTTCGGCTTTGAGACCGGCAAAACGAGATTCTAAGTCTTTATAGACTTTAGCCGAAACACACGAAGATAAGGTAGCTGCGGCGCCTGCAATGATGCAAAATTTTCTAAACATAAGGTTGAGTTGTTTTTTAATAATCAACGCCGGCTATGTAAAAATATTGGCACGGCTTTGACTAAAAAAGCAGCAATTTTAAGATTGATGATCAAGTTCTAAAAGGGCAGGGCAGTGGTCACTGTGCTTGGCTTCAGGCAAGATCACTGCGCGTTTTATTTTATCTTTTAAAGGCTCACTGACCATATTATAATCAAGGCGCCAGCCCTTATTATTTGCGCGAGCATTTGCGCGATAACTCCACCAGCTGTATTGCTCAACATCGGGATTAAGGTGTCTGAAGCTGTCTGTAAACCCGCTGTTGATAAACCCGCTCAACCATTCACGTTCTACCGGCAGAAAACCGCTTACATTTTTGAGCCTAACAGGGTCGTGAATATCTATAGGTTCGTGACAGATGTTGTAATCGCCGCTCACAATAAGGTTAGGTCTGGTTTTGCGTAATTCTTCAGCATATTCCTGAAAATCTGCCATATATCTTAGTTTGTGCTCTAGGCGGTCAATGTTGGTTCCGCTGGGTAAATACATACTCATAATGCTCAGATCACCAAAATCTGCTCTTATATTTCGGCCTTCGTGATCCATATAATCAATTCCGGTACCGTGCACGATATTGTCTGGTTCTTTCTTGCTTAAAATAGCAACGCCGCTATAGCCTTTTTTTTGAGCACTAAACCAATAATCGTGGTAACCGGTTTCTTTAAAAAGATCAATATCTAATTGTTCTTTATGGGCTTTGGTTTCTTGTAGTAAAAGCACATCTGGGTTGGCTGCTTTTAACCAATCAAGGAGCCCTTTGCGTATTGCAGCCCGAATTCCGTTTACGTTATAGGTGATTATTTTCATGCTAAAATTTTGGATTTTGGCGAAGTTAGGTATTTCGGTATAAAATGGGTGTTGGCGGTTGCAATACAATTCTATTGAGCATAGTAGGTTTTAGGCTTTTTCCCGTAGTTTTATAGCCGATGCGTCACCTTGTTTTGATATTGTGCTTTGGGATTGCTGCAACCGGTTTTGCGCAGGATTTTCAATTTAGTGACAGCAGGGTCAAACACCTGGCGGTGCGGGACACGATGCTGATAGATTCGGTAAGTATCAATCCGGTGGAATTTGCCGTTTATACACTTTCAGGAATGCAACTCGATAGTACCGCCTATGCTATTGATTATGGGCGGGCTCTTTTCAGCTTAAACGCGCAAGCGCCTAAAGTAGATTCTTTAAAGTTTAAGTACCGGGTGTTTCCTGATTTTTTGACCAAAACCTATTTTGAATATGATCCTGATCGCGTAGTTAACAGTTCGGGTAATCTGAATAAAGTCTACGCGCTAAAGGAAGAAAAAAATACAGCGGTTTTTACTCCTTTTGACGGTTTGACCACTTCCGGGAGTTTGGTGCGCGGTGTGACTGCCGGAAACAATCAAAACAGTACTTTAACTAGTGAATTAGATCTACAGATCACGGGGAAATTGAGTGAAAAGGTATCGCTGCGCGCGTCATTGCAAGATGCTAATCTTCCGCAGCAAAATGGAGGTTACTCTCAACGGCTTGATGAATTTGACCAGATTTTTATTGAATTGTTCAGCGACGATTGGAACATCAGAGCCGGTGATATCAATCTCGAAAACAACACCTCTTATTTTGGAAGATTTACAAAAAAAGTTCAGGGGTTATCGCTTTACGGGCGCATCAATCACGAGTCTTCACAAACCGAAGCTTTTGCCACAGGAGCGCTCGTACGCGGCGTTTTTACACAAAGTAGATTTACCGGGCAGGAAGGCAATCAAGGTCCTTACAAGCTTACGGGTCCCAACGGCGAACTGTATGTACTCATCGTTAGCGGAAGCGAACGCGTTTTTGTGAATGGGGTTTTATTAGAACGCGGAGAAACTGCAGATTATGTGATAGATTATAATGCGGGAGAACTACGTTTTAATCCCACATTTCCCATAACCAGCGAGATGCGTATTTCGGTTGAATATCAGTATAGCGAGCAAAATTTCACCCGAATTATCGCGTATGCTGGTGGCGGGCATCGCAGTGATGATGGCAAACTGGAGTTGAACGCACACGTGTATTCTGAGAATGATGCTAAAAACCAACCTTTGTTGCAAAACTTAAATCAAGAGCAAGTTGCTGTTTTGCAAGAAGCCGGCGATAACAAGGAGCTGATGATCGCCCCAAGTGCCAATCTTGACTCGTATAATGAAAACAAGATTTTATACCGAAAGTTTTTTCAAGATGGAAGAGCGGTTTATGAGTTTTCAAATAATCCTGAAGAGGAGTTATACAATGTGCGGTTTACTGAGGTTGGTGCTAATCAGGGAAATTATGTGTTGACCAATGCTTCGGCGATCAACAGGATTTATGAATATGTCGCTCCGATCAACGGTGTTGCACAAGGCAATTATGCTCCTGTATCGCGTTTATTTGCGCCTACGCAATTGCAAATGGCGGTAGTGCAAGGAGCGTATAATCCTTCAGATAAAACGAGTGTCTCCTTTGAAGGCGCGGCAAGCAAAGAGGATCTCAATTTGTTTTCAGATTTGGATGATGGCGATAACAAGGGGTTTGCAGGTCGATTAAACCTGGCGCAGACGCTTTATGAACAAAACCAAAGCAAGCAGCTTACGGCCTTTGGGACGCTTGATTATATTCAAAATACCTTTCAAAATGTAGAGCGTACCTACGCAATTGAGTTCAGTAGAGATTGGAATTTGCCACTGCTTCCTCAAGGCGATCAAACCTTGATCACTTCAGGAATACAATATCAAGATACCGCAGTAGGGGTTGTGAATTATAGCTTTGAACACTTACAGTATCGTCAGAACTATTCAGGAAATCGAAATATGCTGAGCGGAGCGCTTCGGTTTAAAAAATTACGCACGCAATTTAATGCCAGCTATTTAAAGTCTGAAGCAGACACCGCAAACACCCGATTTTTTAGATTGAATGCCGCAACAATTTATGGATTCAAAAAAGCCTGGGTGGGAGCCAAAGTTCAAGCAGAAGACAATGTGAGCCGGAATCCGGTTTCTGGGATTTATGACCCATTAAGTCAAGGTTTTAAAGCGCATCAAGGTTTTGTGGGTAATGGAGATAGTACAGCCGTTTTTGTGGAATTGGGCTATCGCTATCGCGTGAATGATAGTTTAAGAGGCAACAGCTTGCAAGAGGTAAACCATAGCAACACGTATTATTTAAAATCCCAACTGATACAGAATGAAAACACGTCTTTAGGGGTATATGCCAATTACCGAAAACTACGTTATACAGACCAAAGTTATGAAGATGAGCAATCGTTAAACTCTCGGATTTTATATGATCAAAAGCTGTTTAAAAACCTGATACGTCTAAATACGGTTTTTGAAACCAGTAGCGGAACCTTACCCCAACAAGAATTTACCTATGTAAAAGTAGATGAGGGTTTGGGAACTTATACGTGGATAGATTACAACGCAGACGGCGTTCAGCAACTTGAGGAGTTTGAGGTGGCGCAATTTCAAGATCAGGCAGACTTTGTGCGAGTATTATTACCCAATCAGGTTTTTGTGAAAACCCATCAAAATAAATTGAGCCAGATCATCACCTTCAATTTGCAACAGTGGAGTGGTAAAAACGGATTCAAAAAATTTGCTTCTCATTTTTACAATCAAACCAGTTATTTAATTGACCGCAGGGTCTTGCGAGAAGGTGATACTTTTAACCTGAATCCTTTTAAAGAAATAGATAATACGCTGGGATTAAACCTCAATTTTAGAAATACGTTTTTCTTTAACAGAGGGAAGCAAAAGTATACCTCAAGTTATACTTATTTAGCAAATTCAACGCGAAATTTGATTTCGTTAGGATTACAAACTAATGAATTGCGCAGTCATCAGTTCACCTTTTTACACAAGATAAAATCCAGCTATCTGTTTAATTTTAATGCAGATTTGGGAACCAACAGCAGCACATCAGAGAATTTTGAACAGCGAAATTACAGTTTAGAAACCATGGCGCTAAATCCAAAACTTTCTTATTTGTTTAATGACAATACCCGTTTAGAAGCTTTTTACACGCTTAATAGGAAAGAAAATACGTTAGGTGAATTGGAGCAATTAAACCAGCAAAATTTTGGGATGGCTTTTGCATATAGCAACGCCGAAAAAGTCTCCTTTAATATCGAAGCTAATTATATCAAAAACTCATTTAGGGGTAGCGCGTTTTCGCCAGTAGCTTACCAGATGCTCGAAGGCTTACAGCCCGGATCTAATTTCACTTGGAATGTTTTAGCGCAGAAACGGCTGACCAAATTTTTAGATTTGAATCTGGCCTATTTCGGTAGAAACAGCGAGGATTCAAGAACGATTCACACGGGCACCGTGCAACTGCGTGCTATTTTTTAAACTTCAGTATAAAATTTAAAACCTTACTTAACGATGATTTTTTTTGATTGTCCGCCGGTTCTGTTACCAATACGAACGATATAAACTCCACTTGAGGCGTAAGACATATCTAAATCATAAACATAGCTGCCGTATTCATTTTCGATCCAGTTTTCGGCTAATTTTTGACCAAGAATAGAATAAACGCTTACTGCCATTTTTTCGGTGGTTTCTTCGGTGCTTAAAGAGATCTGAAAATGATTTTGTTCCGGCTCAAGAATTACGAGTTCGCTCTCTGGAAAAATATTCTCTTCAACCGAAAGGCTATTAAAAATACGCACGCTATAATCATTGGTACGACCATACGCGAGTTCGCCACAGGGATCATTGAGATCACCTTCTTCATTGTTGTCTTTTCCGCGAATGCGCATTCTATATGTTCCCAGCTCAACACCTTCAGGTAAGTCTATAGTAAAAACTGCATCAGTATCTGCTGTCTCAACCGTACCGCTAGAAACCAGTTCAGAAGCTTCAAAGCCACCATTGTTATTAAAATCAATAAAGATTACGTAACCAGAATTTTGATAGCCCATTTGTAAAGTTCCCATATGGGAGTCTTTTTGAACATTTAAGTTAAAAGTAGTTTCAAGATTTGCACTATATCCCGTACTTGAGCAAGGAGGTGTTACCAAAGTACCTTCAAGTGTAAATAATGTCACACCATCGCCAAAACCACTACAATTAGAGACGGGTTGACAATAATCATTGGTAACCGTTACCGAAGCGATGTCGTTTGAAGTATCGCTATCGGTTTCTAAAGCGGTACCGGCGGTAATCTCATAAGTACCAATTGCCGAAAAATCTTCTGTGGTGCTGAAGGTAAATGTTTCTGAAGTCTGTGCCGCGATGCTTCGATCAAAAGTTTCTGTAACCTGCTCGCCATCATTCAATTGATAATATACGGGGAAATTGCTCTGAGCATCCTGCCCGTAATTAGTTACCGTAACCGAGATTGCGATTGCAGCGCCTAAACCTGAGTCAGATTCAGGAGTGTCTATAGAAGCCACACCAACATCATTTTGCCAAAGATTTTTTACAGTAATCGACATGGTGTCGTTGCTGGTATCTTCATCATTTTCAAGGTTGGTAGACGCTTCAATGGTATAATCTGCACCAATGGTAGATAGATCTGCGGTTTGTGTAAAGGTGTAGCTTGCCGTTTCGTTAAAAGCAAGTGATCCTGTGTAGGTTTCTTCAACCGTTACGCCATCTACAGTGTAACTTACCGGAATACTGGTTTGCGTGGTATTCCCGGCGTTTCTAATGGTTATGCTAATGCTTTCGGTGGCAGAGAGCGCACCATCTTGTGGACTATCAATAGCAATAACCTGAACGTCATTAGCATTGTCTGGCGCTAATTTAAAAACACTTACAATATCGGTGCGCTGCGGATTAAAATATTCTGAAATAAACCAGAAGGTTTCATCATCAGCCGGGTCAATCGTCAGATGTGTATAATCTGCATAACGCTCTGAAGTGCTTACGCCTGTACTGCTCGCTAAAAATGCTTCAGGGACAGACATTTCACCTAATGGATCATTGGTATATCTTCCGGTAAAGTTTAAGGTAACCGGCAGGTCTGCACTTACGGTGGTATAACCCATTGCAATGCTGCCGGCGCCATCCATTGCCATACTAGCACCAAAGGCGTTGTTTCCGGTAGGAGAAACATAAGTGCCTTCCTGATAAATCGTCCACGGTTGGCCATCGCCTGTTTGCCGTAGTTCATACCAGCGAATTCCGGCTTGTTCTTCGCCAAGAGGGGCAACATTGACCACAAAATTGAAAATAGCCGAATTGTGATCGTCAAACTTTCTAAACTGTGCCTGATTCATCACGGTCCCTTGCATCGCATCGATCTCTGCGCCTGCAGGCTGAGGTAAGTTAGAAAAACTTCCGCCGTCAAAAACACCGTCAAAATCGCTTACGGTAAGAATTTCAGGTTGAGAAATGCTTGAATTTTCCGGTGTGTCCCAGTCGACGTCCACCGTCCATAATTTTAAGTGATCATCATCAACTCCAGACCAGCCGTCATCCTGAAAATACAAAACAGTAGCCCCGCCGGTGGTTGGAGCGTTAGCAGTGCTTACATTGAAAAATTGCGGACTATAAAAACCGGTTCGTTGCAGGGTAGGTAACGGAAATCCTAAAAAGCCTGCGTCGCTCAACCCTTGCAGCATTTTTTCACGCTCCATTACAAAAACGGCATCTCCCGTCGCATCGCCACCCGAAATAGCAATATTTGATGTAATATAATAGCCATCGTGCCACACAGAATATTTAGGATAATCAGGGAAAGCACCGGTTTCAAAACCGGCGGTATAAACATACCAGCCGTCATTTACAGGGTCAGAACCTTGACAAATAGCAATGTTTAAACCATTGTCAAAGTCGTTGTCTGCATCGCTTTCATCCTCATTTTCAAATTGGGTAATGATAAAGCGATCTGCGGGTGCGTCGTACAACACAATTGGATCACCGGCTTCATTTCCTTCAAAAAGAGTTCCCAGACTGGCGGCTTCGGTTAATGCGTTTCCGTCTTTGTCAAAAATTGCAAAACCTACATTCCAAGCAGCTACATAATGGTTGGGGCCAGCAGCGCCTGTAGGGTCAGAAGGCGTAAAGTTTGAAACATTAGCTTCAAATACGTTGATGGGTTCTAACATGTAGGATTTAGAGTCAGACTTGTTTTTGTGGTCTCGTTTCTTAATCAGTGGGTCACCATCTTTTGGGAAACCCTTTCCCGGAACCACTTGATTTGCGCGGCGTCGCTTCGGGTTAATTTCTTCTGGATTGTGGGATCTATCAGCGGCCTTGAACGTACCATTTTTAAGCTGTGAAGCAAGGCTTGGAACTTCGCGCACAAATCGCATTTTACCGTAAAGTGTAGGCTTTTCTTTTTCCTGACCGAAAGCGGTAGTGTCTAAACTGCTAATAATAAATACAATAAAAAAAGCTAAAAGAGTAGTATGATGGAATTTCAAGGTGTAGCGTTGTTTCATTTTCAGTGTATTAGGTCTTTAAATGTACGAAAGTTTAGCCTATAAGGTTCAAAAAAAGCCCCTTGCGGAGCTTCTTTTTTATCTATTAAAATGAGACGTGATTATTGCGCCCAATGTTTAAAATCTATCTTTTCGTGTAAGATTGTAGCCAGTTCACTGATTTTTACACGCTTTTGTTCCATGGTGTCGCGATCGCGAATGGTTACGCTTTCATCTTCTAAAGTATCGTGATCTACAGTGATACAAAATGGCGTTCCGGCAGCATCCTGACGGCGATATCTGCGCCCTACAGCATCTTTTTCGTCATAGGTTACATTGAAGTCGTATTTTAAATCGTCGATGATTTTTTGAGCAACTTCAGGTAATCCATCTTTTTTAACTAGTGGAAGAATCGCAGCTTTTACAGGCGCTAAAATCGCAGGAAGTTTTAAAACGGTACGGGTAGAACCGTTTTCTAATTCTTCTTCTTCTAAAGATTTTGAGAATACCGCTAAGAACATACGGTCAAGACCTATTGAAGTTTCCACCACATAAGGCACGTAATTTTCATTCAATTCAGGATCAAAGAACTGAAGCTTTTTACCTGAGAATTCTTCATGTGCTTTAAGGTCAAAGTCGGTACGGCTGTGAATTCCTTCTAATTCTTTAAAGCCAAATGGAAAATCAAACTCGATATCTGCTGCTGCATTTGCATAATGTGCTAGCTTCTCGTGATCGTGAAAACGATAATTTTCTTCACCAAGCCCTAGCGATAAGTGCCATTTTAGACGGGTTTCTTTCCAGTGCTCGTACCATTTAAGTTCGTCACCTGGACGTACAAAAAACTGCATTTCCATTTGTTCAAACTCACGCATTCTAAAGATAAACTGGCGCGCTACGATCTCATTTCTAAAGGCTTTACCAGTTTGTGCGATCCCAAATGGAATCTTCATTCTTCCGGTTTTTTGCACGTTCAGGAAGTTTACAAAAATTCCCTGAGCGGTTTCTGGTCTTAAGTAGAGATCGGTCGCAGTTTCTGCAGAAGCTCCTAGTTTAGTCCCAAACATCAAATTGAATTGACGCACGTCTGTCCAGTTTTTTGAACCGGTATCCGGGTCTGCGATGCCTAACTCTTCGATCAAAGCTTTTACATCAGCAAGATCTTCTGCTTCAAGAGAACGCGCCATACGTTGTAAAACGGTTTCCTGCTCTTTGCGATAGCGTAAAACACGTGGGTTTGTGGTTACAAACTCCTGCTCGTCAAATTTGTCTCCGAAGCGTTTTTTTGCTTTTGCTATTTCTTTAAGCGCTTTTTGATTCAGCTTTTCAGCATAATCCTCGATCAATACATCGGCACGATAGCGCTTTTTAGAATCCTTATTGTCAATAAGTGGGTCATTAAATGCATCAACGTGCCCGGAAGCCTTCCACGTAGTGGGATGCATAAAGATCGAAGCATCGATACCCACGATATTATCGTGCATTTGCACCATACTTTTCCACCAGTAATCACGTATATTTTTTTTGAGTTCGGCTCCGTTTTGACCGTAGTCGTAAACAGCGCTCAAGCCGTCATAAATCTCGCTACTCCCAAAGATGTAGCCGTATTCTTTTGCGTGTGATATTACCTTTTTAAAATGATCTTCCTGTTGTGCCATTTGGTATGTTGCTTTTGTATTTGATTTTGGTTGTTTGGCCGTTGCGAAACAAGGAGGTAAAAATAAAAAAACCGCAGCAATGCAGCGGTTTTTTATACGATGATTTTTGAAGCTGAATTATTCTAACTCAACTACACTATTGCTAAGTAAGCGGTCATTTTCAAACAAATTAATACGGTATATTCCGGGGTCAAATTCTTCTGCCATCGGGTTGATCCAAACGCAACTTTGTAGTTCTTCGTTTTGATAATTGATCTGCTGGTATGCGCTGTAGATCAAAATATTCTCACCAAAAGCAAGCGAAACGTGCTCGCCCATCACATTATTTTTGGGGTTGATCACCTGAATGTAGAAATCGTGAATTCCGGGTGCGGCTAGCACATTCTCGTTGATGGTGTAACAAATTTCAATTTTATCAATGCGTCCTGCGCGGTCGTTAGGCACTGTTTTTCCACTGCGGCGCAAGATCACCCCGCTGGTTCTAAATTTGCTAACCGTAAGTTGAGCGCCTTTTGTGAGGTTTTCTTGTAGCGCTTCATTTTGCTGTTTTAGAGAATCCCGTTCTACAATGCTTTCATCAAAAGCAGCTTCGGCATTGGTTTTTTGAGTTACTAATAGGGCGTTTTCGAGCAGCAGGCTGTCGGCTTTTTTGCGCAACGCATCACGCTCGTCACGCAAGATGGCCAGCTCGCGTCTGTAATTTTGAAGCGTACTTTGTGTACTGTTTGATTGCTCTAAACGATACAGTAAGTTTTGAATACGAGAGCGGGCTTCTTTCAATTCTGAAGTGAGCAATTTATTCGTCTCAATTTCAGAATTGTAATTGGTTAACAGGTCACTCAACTCTTCTTTGAGAAGTTCTTTTTCTTCAGACAGTGCCACTTTACTGGCGCTTAGCTCGTGGTAAAATTTGTAGGTGTAGCCACCCATCCCCAGGAGCAATAGAAAAAGTATACCGATAAGAATCTTTAAAGCATTGTTATTGCGAGTAGCACTCATGCAGCCTATTTTGATATCTTAGTGCGAAAGTTATAATAATTAATCAAAATGAGATGAAGTCTTTGCTGAAACTCTTCTTTCCTGATCAATGCAGCGCCTGTGACGAACTGTTGAGCGAGGGAGAAGCGTTTGTTTGTACTTCGTGCAGGCACACCCTGCCTGTGACTCATTTGCATACTACAACGCTCAACCCTATACAAAAATTATTATACGGTAGAACAACTATTCACCTTGAGGCGGCTTTGTTCTATTTTGATAAGAAAACACGGGTTCAGCAACTTATACACAATTTAAAATATCGCAGGCAAGAACAACTTAGCCCATTTATGGGAAACTGGTTGGGGAGTCAGCTTGCTGAAGCTCCTGCATTTACTGCGATAGACTGCATCATCCCGGTACCTTTACATAAATCTCGATTACGAGAACGCGGCTATAATCAGGTGGCGGGATTTGGCAAAGCGATTGCGCACTGCTTAAATAAGCCGTATCTTGATGCTATTTTATACCGAACAAAAGCAACGCGTACACAGGTATTCTTAAACCGTGTTTTTAGAGGAACCGAAGTTTTAGACTCTTTTGCAGTTACCGAAACCGCAAGCCTTCAAGGGAAGCATATTTTGCTGGTAGATGATCTGATCACGACAGGAGGAACCATCGAAGGTTGTGCGCTCGCATTGCAGCAAATACCAGACATTAAATTGAGCGTTGCCGTTATGGCAATAGCGCAGTGATTTCTTCGTTTTAGAACGCAGCTTCTTTTCTGATGATTATCAAAAAGCACTGCTGTCTCATCTTTAAAAATAATCGTTACTTTGCGCTGTTATGTCAAAAAAGGTTTTACAGCTCGTTTCTGTTTCTATTTTACTGCTTTTTGTAGTACAATGTGCTAAGCGTGGTACTCCTACAGGAGGGCCCAAAGATGAAACACCACCGGTTTTGGTGCGTGCCGATCCTCCCAATTACACCACAAATTTTGACCGAAAAGAGATCAGAATCTATTTTGACGAGTATATCAAACTTAAGGATATAAGTAAAAACCTTATCGTTTCTCCTCCGATGGATCCTAAAGCGCAGGTGAGTCCGCAGGGGAGCGCATCGCGGTATATTGATATTCAGATCACAGATACGCTTACGCCAAATACTACCTATCAATTTAATTTTGGAGAAAGTGTTACAGACAATAATGAAGGTAATGCGTTTCCGTTTTTTAAATATGTTTTTTCTACCGGGGATTATATAGATTCTCTTAATGTAACCGGGGTTATCAGAGATGCGCTCTTGCAAAAACCAGATGAGTATGTGACCGTGATGCTTTATGAGGCCGACTCGACGTATTCTGATTCTATCGTTTATAAAGATGTGCCGCGCTACATTACTAACACTTTAGACAGCACTGTGGTTTTTGAACTTACCAATGTGAAAGAGGGGCGTTATAAGTTGGTAGCGATGAAGGACGATGCAAACAACTATACCTTTCAGCCAGATAAAGATAAAATCGCTTTTTATGATGGTTTTATTGAGGTGCCTACAGATAGCGTATATGTTTTGCGCTTGTTTAACGAGCAATTAAAAAGTGAAACCGGAAGACCAAAACAAGCATCAGCACAGCGCATTGCGTTTCCGTTTACCGGAAATCCAGATAGTATAGACATAAAATTAATCAGTGCTAAACCCGAAGGTTTTGAACGTCTGGTAACGCTTAAAAAAGGTCAAGATTCGTTACAATACTGGTACAAGCCTCAGGTGGAAACAGATTCGTTGATTTTTGAAACCTACGGAAACAAGCAGTTGCTAGATACGATGTACATCAGAAAGCGCGGTTTAAAGCCAGATTCGCTTCAGATTCAATCGGTGTCCAGCAGCTTGATCTTAGAAGAGCCTTATCTGTTCAACACAACCATCCCTGTAGTGGCGGTTGACACTTCAAAAATCAGAATCAGCCGAAAGGACTCAACACTGGTTGAAGCGTTTCAGGTGAAATTATTCCCCGAGAAATTGCAGATGTCGCTCAAATTTGAAACGGAAGAAAATGAATCGTACAGCATTCAAATGCTTCCGGAAGCGCTTACAGATTTCTACGAATCTAAGAACGATACGCTCAATTTTAGTGCTTCAACAAAAGCCTACGGCGATTATGGTGAGTATGATTTAACGTTGCAAGGCGCCGCAGACGTACAACACATTGTGCAATTAGTTACTGAAAAAGGTGATGTAAAACGTGAAATAATTGGAGTACCGGGCACCACAGTATTTCAGTTTAACCGCATTGAACCCGGAAAATACTATGCACGTGTGATCGTAGATCTTAACGAGAATGGTAAATACGATACCGGAAATTATTTGGAGCAAAAGCAACCGGAAGAAGTCTTATACTATCCAGATTTGCTGGATTTACGCTCGGGCTGGTATCCTAAAAATACTTTTATTCTAACTCAGGAATAAGCTGCACGTCACATTAAAATTTTGCTATTTCAATATGAATGCATCCTGATCGGCGAGAAAATTCAGTTGATTGCGGGTTTCTTCTAAATGGGCTTTGCTTAAGGTTGCATAAATAGTTTTTTCTTCCGCTTCCGCGAAAGCTAAAGTAGCGCCCAGACTGTCGTATATTCCGCTATAGCCGTTGTATTCATAATTGCCGCCATCAACGCCTACACGATTTACGCCTATACAGTAACTCATATTTTCTATTGCCCGTGCTTTAAGCAAAGTATCCCACGCAAAAACTCGTTTTTTAGGCCAATTGGCTACATAGAGCATCACATCATAATTAGATGTATTGCGCGCAAAAACAGGAAAACGTAAGTCATAACACACCTGCAATAAAAATTTAAAGCCTTTATAGGTAGCGATTACTGGTTTTTCGCCGCGTTTGTAAACCTTGTGTTCACCCGCAAGGGTAAAGGTGTGGCGTTTATCATATGTAGTGCTGGTGCCGTCAGGAGTAATAAAATAGAAGCGGTTGTAATAGTTGTCGTGTTCTTGAATCATCAAGCTTCCGGCAAGAGCGGCTTGTTTAGCTTTTGCAGTAGCTTTCATCCACGCAACCATAGCGCCGGTATCAGCAATGCCTTCAGGATTCATACTAAAACCTGTTGCAAACATTTCGGGTAGAACAATGAGGTCTACACCATCTATCTCGCTTATTTTTTGATCAAAATACGCACGATTAGTTTCCGGGTCCTCCCAAGCGAGATCCGCTTGAATTGCTGCTATTTTTAAGGTGTCTTGCATAACTTAAAAGTACAAAAAAGCTGATGAGGTTAGGGCAAAAAAATACCCGCTGCAATGCAGCGGGTATTGGAATCTTAAATATACTTATATATATCTTGGCTTATAGTACGCGTACTTGCGCAGCTACCATACCTTTTCTTCCTTCTTCTTCGATGTACTCAACTTGGTCACCTTCTTCTAACACTTCACCGTTAAGACCGGTTGCGTGTACAAAGATGTCCTTGCCTGTGTCATCGTTAGTAATGAATCCGTAACCTTTTGATTCATTGAAAAATTTAACTGTACCTTTCATTATAAAGTTGTAAAAAAATTAATATTGATACAAAGCTACGTGTTTAAACAACACAAAAGTTAACTTAAGGTAAATTTATTTTTACAAAAGTTATTGATTTTCAGAATTTTTGCGCGATTCTTTACTTTCATTGAAGTCTCTCATCTTCCTTATGTTATCTTCATCAAGCATATAATCTTTCACGTTGCGGTCTTTCCAACGGTGATATAAAAACATCGGCATCAAAATAAAGGCAACGGCCAAAATAGTTAGGCCTAAAAACCGATCACCCGTTAAGGTGTCTTCAGTAAAATATCTGAGATAAAAGCCGTAACCTAAGGTTAAACAAAGAATGCAAAAAAGTATGATAATCGCGTTGCGCATAGTACTTAGGGATAATTTATTTTTTACTGAAATGATATTCAAGACTTACACCTATTCCTAAGCTGCTGTTCTTTTCAGGAATGGGGCGTCGCCCGGTTTGCGTAAATGAAAGTTGATCAAAATCTTGACGTAAGTCTAAAGTCGTATAAACCAAGTATGCCGAAATTAAAAAACGCTGATCAAAGTCAAGATAACCTTCAAGACCTAACGCAAAATCAAAGTAATCCTGTTGGTTCTTATAATTAACTGATTCTTGCAGCTGCAATCGTGCGGGGTTATTTTCAGTTTTAAAATACGAACTGGTATACTTAAAGTTTCCAAAGCTATATTCGGGCCAAAAGAAGAGCCAAACGTCTTCAGGCTTTGAGAGCCTGATTTTAGTTCCTACGCTTACAAGATTACCTGTGTAATTGGTGCGTAGCTGTTCTTCTGTAGTTTCCGTAAAAACCGAAGCATCGTTTAGCGCCCCAATGTTATGCTTAAAAGCCAGTTTAGGAGCGATCCAAAAGTCTGAGAATAAAACAAAGCCTAGCTGAATATCATAAAATCCATTTTCTTTAAAACTCTTGTTTCTAAAGCCGTTGAGTTTGGCAAAAACTGACGGACTGATATCTTGAGCGTATGCCGAAAAACAAAAAACGCAGCATATAATGATAACGTACTTTTGTTTGAACATGGCTTACTTTCTTGAAAAGCTCACCAGCATACGTCTATAAGCGGTAAGGAGTTTTGATTTTGAAATGAAGCCGTGGTATTTTCCGTCTTTGATCACGGGTAAATTCCACGCGCCACTGTCCTGAAACTTGCGCATCACTTCTTTTGCAGGATCAGATTCTAGGTAAATATATTCAGGAGCGGCGTGCATTAAGCTGCCCACTTTTGTCGTGTCATACAGCGACGCATCAAACATAATTTCTCTGATATCATCAAGGGTGATTACGCCTACGAGTTCGTCTTCTTCGTTCACCACTGGAAATAAATTTCGGGTAGATTTAGCAACTGCACATTTTACCATTTCGCCTAAAGTCATATTCGGTTTAACCCGAATAAAATTAGACTCAATGATTTGATCAACATTGAGTAAGGTAAGCACCGCCTGATCTTTATCGTGTGTGATGAGTTCGCCTTTTACGGCAAGTTCCATCCCGTAAACCGAATGCGGCAAAAAGTATTTATTAATTCCATAGGCGATGGCCGCAGTGATCATCAGCGGAATAAAAAGCCCGTAACCGCCTGTAATCTCTGCAATAAGGAAAATTGCAGTAAGTGGTGCGTGAAGTACTCCCGCAAGTAAACCGGTCATTCCCACAAGTGTAAAGTTACTTTCTGAAATATGAACACCGTTAATGCCCAAGTTGTTGATGACTTTGGCAATGCAATTGCCCATCACGCTGCCCATAAAAAGAACTGGAGCAAAAATACCCCCTATTCCACCACCGGCAAAGGTTATGGCAGAAGCGATCACTTTAAAAAGCACTAGGCCTGCAAGCAGTGCGATTACCACCCAAATGTTTTCAAGATAATCACTAAAAAAAGTTTCACCCAGAGCACTTATCGTGTTGCCCTCAAGCAGCTGGTTGATAATGTCAAAACCTTCACCATACAACGGAGGAATAAAAAACAGAAGCACACCTAGCGAAGCGCCTGCAATGATGAGTCTGGTGGTAGCTGAGGTCCACCTGCTGTAGAACTTTTGAGTCGCAAAATAGGCTTTACTAAAATACACCGAAGTCAATCCTGCAACTACGCCCAGAACCATATAGTATGGAAAATCTGCTATAGTAAAGGCGTCCTTAAGCTCAAAAGGTAAAATAGTATCTGAACCAAAAAAGAAATAAGAGGTTAAGATCGCCGAAAGTGATGCCAAAAGTAACGGCATCAGCGATAACAAAGTAAGGTCTAGACTAAAGACTTCTACCGCAAATATGATCGCTGCAATGGGTGCCTTAAAAATACAAGACATAGCACCCGCTGCCGCACAGCCTAACAGTAAATTGCGGTGCGCTTGATCCATATGAAAGATGCGGGAGAGGTACGAACTAATTCCTGCACCGGTAACCACTGTGGGGCTCTCTAACCCTACAGATCCTCCAAAACCTACGGTGATCGGTGCGGTAATTAAAGAAGCGTAAACCTGATAATTGCGTAATAAACCTTTTCGCTTTGCGATAGCGCGCAGTGTCATAGGAACCCCGTGACTCAGCGGATTTCTAATGATAAATTTTACGATAAGTACCGTAAGAGCAAGACCTATAATCGGGAACAAAAAGTAAAACCCATACCTGTAATTCTCAACGAGCTTTCCTTCAAGAAGATTTTGAATTACGTGAGTAAAGTTCTTGATCAAAACAGCTCCCAGACCGGCAAGAAGCCCTGTGATCACACTTAAAAAATAGATAAATGTGGTCTTAGAAATATGCTTGTAGCGCCAGGCGTGAAAGCGATGTAAAAGAGGTTTTTTACCAGGCATTATCACTCGATTTATTGCCGCAAAAGTAAGGTGTATAAATCAAAATATAGTATAATTAGAAATTAATTATATAAAACAGAAAACCCCGCCAAAGAGGCAGGGTTTCAATATTTTAGCAAGCTTGCGTTACTGGCAATACTCGTTAAAAGCATCTACAAGATTATCTGCAATAAGTTCTGCAGGACGCCCTTCAATATGATGACGCTCTAACATATGTACTAATTCACCATCTTTAAATAATGCCATTGAAGGTGAAGAAGGAGGAAACGGCACCATAAAATTACGTGCAAGCTCTGTTGCTTCGCGATCAACACCGGCAAAAACAGTGTATAAATTATCTGGAGTTTTTGCATTTTGTAAAGCCATACGCGCTCCCGGTCTGGCATTTGCCGCTGCACAACCACATACTGAATTTACCACAACAAGCGTGGTTCCTTCTTTTTTCATAGCTGCCTGTACATCGTCTGTTGTATGTAATTCTGTGAAACCTACAGAAGTAAGGTCTTCACGCATAGGTTTTACTAATTCTGCTGGATACATAAGTTCTTTTTTAATTTTTGGTTTACAAAGATATAAAATAATAGTCGGGCATAAGTTGTAAACCCTACGTTGAGCATCTGCTTTTTTATTTGGGCGCATCTTTGCCTAGGGGCAAATTCAGGCTTTCGGCCGTCGCTGTTTGCAATGTTGCTCATTGCAAACGAGCTCCACAAGGCCTCAATCCTTTGCGCATACGTTTAAAGTCTATAGCGCATCTTGACCAAATACGTGACATACAATCCTATCACTGCGAGTAACAATTTGTCATATTTGCGACCTACCTGTAGCAAAGGCTTTATTTTTGCACGGGTTTATAAACACTGCCAAAAGGTATAAAACTCTGTCCCGATGATCATCGGGTTGGCTAGTAATTAAAAAGTAGGAGGGTTGTTTGCAACAAGCAGATAAACCAAAACCGAATAAAAAAGATTAAATGATACGATGGATAGGAGCCATCATAGGCTTTGCTTACCGAGGATTTCTAGGTGCGGTTGCAGGCTATGTGATTGGGATGCTCATAGATAATTTGTTTTTCAATAAAAGTGACAGTCAAGCTTCGGGCAGAAGTCGCTCGCCGTTTAGTGGTGGGCAGCAGACTGTAACTCCGGGAGATTTTGAGCTGAATTTACTTTCGCTTTGCTCTATAGTGATCAAAGCAGATGGGCAAGTGAGTCAGCGGGAGATGGATTATGTGCGCCAGTATTTTGTGCAAGCTTATGGTAAAGAGCGCGCCAATGCGACTTTCAGAACCTTTAATGAGGTGGTGAAAAAGCGTGAGGTAAATGCGCAGCGTATTTGTGCGTATTTGGTACAGCGTACACGTAGAGAAGTTCGATTACAAATTGTTCACTTTTTATTTGGGATCGCTCAGGCAGACGGAAACGTTTCTACCGCAGAGGTGAATAAAATCTCAAGTATTGCGGGGTATTTAGGATTAAGCCGCAATGAGTTTGAAGGACTTAAAGCGATGTTCTTTAAAAATTCTGATAGTGCGTATAAAATATTAGAGATTGATAAATCTGCAACAGATGCAGAAGTAAAGAAAGCTTATCGCGATATGGCAAAAAAATACCATCCAGATAAACTACAGCATATGGATGAAGCCTATCGCGCCGGAGCAGAAGAAAAGTTTAGAAATGTGCAGGACGCGTATGAAACCATTCAAAAAGAGCGCGGGATGTAGTATTTGCTAGAAGTTAATCCGTACAACTAAAAAGCCCTTTAATTATTGAAATTAAAGGGCTTTTTAGTTGTGCGTATAGTGTTTTGATTTTCAGATTTTTAAGTGTTATTTTTAATGTGAAGATTTTTATGGTGTAACTTTTTTGAAGGCCATACTTTTTAAAGTTTCTATACGTTACACTGTTGTTAATTAACGCTTTAATGCCCCCTCTGATGAACAAGTACTACCTACTTGTCTTAGTTTTTTTATTTACCTACCTAGACGGTTATACGCAGCAGGTAAGTGTTGATAGTCCGCGACCTGCGCAGGATTTGGTGAACACTCTTGTAGGTGATGCTTGCGCTGAGATCAGCAATATTGCTATTTCTTCAACTCAAGCCGCAGGATTATTCTCTAATAATGGCGGTCCGTTTCCATTGGCTAACGGTGTGGTTTTACGTACGGGTAATGCACAATTAAGCGGCGGGGCTTACACAGGAAATGAAGCTCAATTGAGCAGCGAACTCAACACCAACGGAGATGCCTATTTACAGAGCATCAACGATGCTACCGGTACAAGTGCACCTATTGAAGAAACGGCTTTTTTAGAATTTGATTTCGTACCGCTTTCTAGCGATTTTAGCTTTGATTTTATTTTTGCTTCTAATGAATATGGAGAATGGCAGTGTTCCTCACAGGATGTAGTGGCATTTATCCTTACTGATCTGAGCACCGGAACTTCACAAAACTTGGCACTCACACCTTCGGGAGAAGAGGTTTCCGTGCGCAATATTCGGGATGACCAGAATAATGCGAGCTGTAATTCAGTCAATCCGGGGCTTTTTGATTCGTATGAGGTGACCAATGCACAATCTACCATCAATATGCGTGGCTATACCCAAGTGCTTACGGCTTCTAGTACATTAACGCCGGGTACTTCCTATAATATTCGCATTGTGATAGGAGACTCTAATGATACCAACTTTGATTCGGCAATTTTTTTGGCCGGCGGAAGTTTCAATACCAGTGTTGATCTAGGCCCTGATCTGGTTTTATGCAGTGGAGATTCAACAACACTTTCTACAGGTTTAGACGCTACGGTCTATACGCATCAATGGTTTTTAAGCGGAAGTGCAATTCCCGGCGAAACCGGAAGTACGTTAACCGTTTCCAATAATGGTATGTACCGCGTAGAAGTTTCTAATAATGGCTGCGTGATCGCAGACGAAGTTGTGGTAAGTCCGCTTTCAATTACTGCTCCCGAAGATCTAATCGCTTGTTACAATAATGGAAATCCTTCAAGTTTCAATTTGACCCAAAACGATGCGAGTGCTTTGGGGCTGAGTAATGCCCAATTTGAGGTGGTGTATTATGCCAGCACAACAGCTTTAAGCACAAATCAACCTATTCCAGATTCTGAATTGAACGCGTTTCAGAGTGCCGGTCAGCGCATATTTATTCGTTTGCGTAATTTAAATACGGGTAACTTTTGTGGAGGCAGCTATTCTTTTATGCTCGAGCAACGCCCTGAAATTCGAGTTACTACTCCCAATCCTTTACAAGCCTGTGCACGGCCCGGAAATGACGTGGCAGTCGATTTGACGCAGCTTAATAACGAAATCTTAAATGGTCAAAATCCGGCACTTTTCAATATTACCTATTATGAAAATCAAGCCGATGCAGATGCGATGAGCAACGAAGTCTTTTCACCTTATGTGATTTCCGAAGGCACTACAACGCAAAACTTTGTGGCAAGGATTTCATTTGCAGACGAGGATGCCTGCTACGAGACGGTAGAGGTTACGGTTGAAGTTAATGATCTACCGCCGGTAGATCAATTGGCAGATGTGATCACGTGTAATGCATATGAATTGGAGCCTTTGACAAACGGAAATTACTTCTCAGGCTCCAACGGAAGAGGCACTCCGTATAACGCAGGAGATATTATTACAGAAGATATGGTCTTATTCATTTATACCGGTCCGGATGCTAACGGTTGTAGTAATGAGACCTCTTTCAGTATTACTTTTGTATCTGAATACGACTTGTCAGACCGGGAGTCTTGTGGTGCTTTTATCATTCCTTCAACCTTAGCCGGTGGTTTTTATACGGCAGCAGGTGGACCCGACGGGGGCGGAACACGCTTAAACCCAGGAGATGCGCTTACCACTTCACAAACCATTTATTTTTATTTTGAAGAAAATGGTGCGGTATGTCGTGATGAGGCTTTTAATATTACTGTTTATCCGCTTCCTCCTGTTGACGAGCCGGCAGATGTAGTGGCTTGTAATGACTATACCTTACCCGCATTAACTAATGGAAGTTACAACACCGAGCCCGATGGCACCGGTACTACTCTCAACGTGGGCGAGGTCATCACTACTACGCAAACCATCTATATCTTTAACGACGATACCAGGTGCACCAATTCTCACGAATGGCGGGTTTTTATCGTTCCTGAATTTGACAATCTGGATGCCTGTGGTTCTTATACCGTTCCCGAAGTAGAGGAGGGTGCGTTTTATACCGCGGCTGCGGGCGGAGGAAGTGTCATCCCAGAAGGGACGGTGTTTACCACCTCTCAACGTATCTATTATTATGTGAATACAACTACAGGATCTAACTGTACCACAAATGCATTTTTTGATGTCAACGTGATCGCGATTCCGCCGGTAGATACGTTGCCAGATCAATTGTTGTGCGAGGGCGAAACATACACCCTACCCACTTTAACCGATGGTGAATATTTTACTGAAACCGAACGCGGCGGCACGCAGCTTTTCGCCGGAGATGTGATCGATGAATCGCAAATTATTTATATCAATAATGAGGTAAGTGGTTGCCAGAATCAAACTCAATTTGAAGTTGAAATACGACCGTTACTTCCTGTAGATAATTTGACCTTCGTGTACAGTTGTGAACCGTATGTGCTTCCTGAATTAGAGAATGGACAATATTTTACGCAGCCTATGGGAGTGGGAGATCAGCTTTTTGCGGGAGAGGTCATTACCGCTACGCGTACGATTTATGTGTACAACGCGTATGATGATTTTACTTCTTGTTATAGTGAAAATACGTTTACGATAAATATTCTTGGGGTGGAGGTCGAGGAATTTAACGACACGGCGCAATGCGACAGCTACACGTTACCGGCACTGGCTGTAGGTGATTATTTTACTGAATCTGGCGGGCAGGGAACCCAACTGAACCCCGGAGATGTATTGACCACAACTCAGGAAGTTTTTGTTTACGCGCGTAATGGAACCCGCTTTTTCTGTGAAGATGAAAGCAGTTTTACAGTCACTATTTCGCAAACTCCGGTTTTGGTTCCGGAGCCCGATGTGGAGCAATGTGGTAGCTACATGCTTCCAGCCTTATCTCAAGCTACTTTTACACAAGGCTATTATTTGGGGCCAAATAAACAAGCTCCTATTGATCCTGCTGATTACGAACTGATGCCGGGTACCTATACGATTTACAAGTATGCCGAAGCCACTGATAATACTAACTGCTTTGCCGAAGATGTATTTGAAGTCACCGTTTATCCGCTTTTAAATTTTTCTGTGGAAGGAGGAACACTATGCCGCAATGCTACTACCGGAGCAGTAGAAAATCCTGTACTTCTCGATTCTGGTCTTGATGCTTCAGAGTTTTTGGTGAGTTGGTTTTTAGATGGGCAGTTAGCAGGGCAGGGCAGCACGTATACAGCTGTCGAAGCTGGTGTTTACAGCGTTTCTACCCAAAAATTGAATCCTGAAGTAGGAGCAGCCTGTAATTATAATCCCACTACAGTTGAGGTTTTTGAGTCGGCTGAACCTGTTTTTGATGTTGAAGTTTCTCAACCTTTTGAAAATGTCTCTGAAATTGCTGTTACGGTAACGGCCGGCTTTGGAGAATATGAATATCGTTTGGACGATCAAGCATTTCAAAACACGCCACGCTTTATAAATGTTTCTCCGGGCACGCATCTCATCACCGTACGCGGAGTTAACGGTACTTGTGGTGCTGCTTCGGTAGAGGTTCAAGTGATTGATTTTCCAAAGTATTTTACACCCAATAATGATGGTTATCACGACACCTGGAACATTACTTCACTTGAAGATTTCCCTGAAGCGCAGATCTTTATTTTTGATCGCTTCGGAAAGTTATTAAAAAGCTTATCGCCTCAAGGTCCCGGCTGGGACGGAACGTATCGCAATCAGAATATGCCGTCTGACGATTACTGGTTCAGGGTAGAATATACATTTGAAGATACTCCGGCAGTATTCAAATCACATTTTACACTTAAGAGATAGAAAGACTTGATTTGAGAGCTTTCGACCCTATGCATTTTCATAGACCTATCGTAAACCGAATTTTATCAGTAAGTTAGAAGGGTTGAAGATTAACCAAATTCAGAATACCTTTCTTATGAAAAATACAATTTTAGCGCTGCTTTTATTAGTAGTTGTCAATGCTTTTGCCCAAAACGCGGAAGAACGCAAGATCATTAAGGTTTTAGAGAAAGAGTCGGCTACTTGGCGCGCAGGCGATGTGGAAGGTCACGCAAGCTGCTGGGCGGTCAAACCCTATAGTCGAATTTTGATCTCTACGGGAGATGGGGAGGTGATTGATCTTGATCCTCAACTGATGATCAACCCACCCAAAGGTATGATGGGCAACGGAGGAACTTCGGTGAATTCAAATTATAAATTTCATATCAATGGGAATGAGGCTTGGGTGAGTCACGACGAGCAATCAACATCAGCAGATGGTAGTGTGAGTAAAACCATTGAAATACGAATGCTCGAAAAAATCAATGGCAGTTGGAAGCTTACCGGGCAGTCTATTCACGTAAAAAAGGATAGAACTAATTTGACCGCTATTGATGCTATCAGGCTGAGTGATCCCTATATTTTAGCAGATGAAGCGACCCAAACCTATTATTTGACCGGCACCGGCGGTAAAATGTGGAAAAGCAAAGATCTGGCATATTGGGAAGGTCCGTTTGATGTTGTAGAAACCGATCCCAATTCGTGGATGGGGCCTAAACCTATAATCTGGGCGGCAGAATTACATCAATACAAAGACAGGTATTATGATTTTGCGACCTTCACTAACAGGGCGGTGAAGATCGATACCGTTGACGGAAATATCATCGAGCGACGTGCAAGTCATATTTTGGTTAGCGACACTCCAGATGGACCGTACAAACCTATGGAGGACGACATTTATCTACCGGCAGATATGCCAACCTTAGATGGAACTTTTTGGGTAGATGAAGACGGTAAACCGTATATGGTGTATTGTTACGAATGGTTGCAAAATGGCAACGGAACCATAGAAAAAATTGAACTGAAACCCGATCTAAGCGGTTCGGTGGGTGAAGCCGAATTGTTATTTAAAGCGAGTGATTCTCCCTGGTCTCGCGAAAAAGATAAAGATGGAAATGACAAACCCAACAAAGTTACTGATGGTCCATTCCTATTTAAAACCGAAACCGGAAAACTCGGAATGTTATGGACCAGCTGGATCTATGACGAGTATGTGCAAGGCGTTGCCTATTCTGAAAGTGGCACGTTAAACGGACCCTGGATTCAGGAAGAAAAACCAATCACGCCACGCAATTATGGTCACGGTATGTTATTTAAAACTTTTGATGGTAAAATACTTATGGCAGCGCACAGTCACGCGGTGGTAAATGGTAACTATCACAGAGTTCCGCATTTGTTTGAGGTAGATCTTTCAGGAGATAAACTCAAGGTTGTTGCGCCGTATACACCTTGATAGTAGGATTTTTAATGAATGTTTAGTTGTACATTTAAACCGCAATTCAACTTTAAAATTATGAGACGAGTAGTAGTGATCCTTTTTCTTTTAGTTCAAACTATTTCTCAGGCACAAGATTATAAATCAAATATTAAAGCATCTTTTTCAGACTATCTAGACGCTATTGTAAATCTAGAATTCGAGAGATCAATGGATTATATGTTGCCTGAGTTTTTTGAAATTGTTCCTAGAGAACAGTTAGTGGGTTTAATGGAGCAGACCTTCAATAATCCTGATATTCATTTTAAAATAAAAAATCCTGAAATTTTAAAAGTTGAAGATGCACAAAAGATCGATGGGAAGTACTACGCTTTGTTGACCTATGCTAACGATATGGAAATACAATTACAAGCAGCAGCAGATGAAACAAGCGAGGAGAAGGGTATGCGGGTGAGCTTAACGCAAGCTGCTTTTGAGCAATCTTTTGGTAAGGATAATGTGGTTTATAATGATAGCCTTGATCAATACTTGATTCATTCAGAAACAGATGTTTATAGCATTTCTGAAAATGGGGTTACAGATTGGAAATTTCTAGTGCTAGAAGAAAAGCAAAAGGCAATTTTAGAAAAGCTACTTCCAGCTCAACTAATTGAAGATTAAATTAAACAGCACAAAGACCGTTAAACAATCTTTGTGCTGTTTTAATATGTGCTGAACTTACAAATTCATTCCGCCTGAAACTTCTATGCGTTGGCCGTTGACCCAGCGTGCTTCCGGCGAACATAAAAAGGCAACAACACCGCCAATATCTTCCGGTAATCCTGCGCGACCTAAGGCCGTCATTTGAGCGACCATTTCGTTGGTTTTGGCATCATCACGTACGTGTCCGTTTCCAAAGTCGGTTTCAATAGCGCCCGGTGCGACCACATTTGCTGTAATTTTTCGATCACCCAATTCTTTAGCGAGATAGCGCGTGAGTACTTCAATTGCACCTTTCATAGAAGCATAGGTTGAAGATCCCGGTAAACTGAAACGCGCCAATCCTGAAGAAATATTAATGATTCTTCCGCCGTCATTCATATACGGTAATGCTTTTTGCGTTAGAAAGAAAACACCTTTGTGATGTATGTTCACCATCTCATCAAATTGTTCTTCGGTGGTTTGCATTATTGGGGCATACAGTGCAGTTCCGGCATTATTGATCAAAAAGTCAATATTGGGATGGCTTTCCTGCTCTTTTAAATGATTGGTAATTTGTGCGATAAAATCATCAAAAGACTTAACGTTGGCAGTATCTAGCTGAAATGCCGCAGCTTTTTGACCTAAGGCTTCGATTGCAGTCACCACCTCTTGTGCTTTATCTGCGTTACTGTGGTAAGTGATCAGAACATCAACACCGGTTTTTGCAAGGCTAAGCGCCATATCTTTGCCTAATCCACGGCTTCCGCCGGTTATCAAAGCGATTTTGTTTTTAGTTTCCATAGTTGTAGTATTTAATTATACTGCAAAGTTGCGGGAAACTAAAGGCTATTGCTTTGCAAGCATCAAAGCATAGTTTGTAAAATTCAAAGTTATCTAGGTTCTGAAGTTGAGCGGAGACAGTTGAGTTTGCTTTTTAAAGAAGTTAGAAAAATGAGCTACCTCTTCAAAACCAAGGCTAAATGCGATCTCAGATACTGTCCAGTCGGTTTGTTTTAGCAGAATTTTAGACTCTTGAATAATGCGTTTTTTGATAATATCTGTTGTAGTGCTGCCTAAGCTTTCTTTTAATACTTTGTTGAGGTGATTCACGTGAATCGCAAGCCGATCTGCGTAGTCTTTAGCCGACCGTAATTGCAAGCGTTGCTGAGGTGATTCAATGGGAAATTGACGTTCAAGAAGCTCAATGAATAAAGAAATAATCCGCTTAGCGGCATTCTGATTGTTACTCACCTGATGCGCCGGACGCAGCTTTTGCCCGTAATGAATCAATTCAAGTAAATAGGTGCGCAGCAAGTCGTACTTAAACTCATAATCAGAAGCGATTTCTGTTTTCATTTTGCTGAAAATAGGCGCAATAGCCTCAGCTTGTTCATCTGAAATCTCAAATACGGGAAGACTTCCGGGCTGAAAAATAGGAAGTTTTTCAAGATCGATACCGCTTTTACTTTGCATTAAAAACGCATCGGTAAAAACACAAAAAGAGCCGTTTTGATCTTCATCTAAGGGAACCCAATGATAGGGCACGTTAGGCGTTGCAAAGAGCAATGCATTTGATTTTATCTCGATCACTTTATCAGCATATTCTGCTCTGTTTTCACCGCGTATCAAGCTGATTTTGTAATAGGCTCTGCGGTTATACGGCATTTCATTTTTTTCTTTTACCGCCCTGATCGTTTCAGAAATATCAAAGACATTAAAATGCCCGATCTCTTTGTTGATGCCCGGAGGCAACAGCGTTTCTATTTCTTTGCCGGTAAAAATGGCGGCTTCCTTATAAAATGCTTCCAGACTGGTGTGCTGCATGATTTGAATTTACCTAATTGTAAAATTCAAAGGTAAGAAGATCTAGGTAAGTTTGAGCTAAAGATTACTTTAACCCGAAAAATGACTTGATAAATTCCTTTTTTGGCATACTTAAAATGATGCTCAAATCATCTTTCAGGCTGCTTTCTCCGTCCAGAAATCTAAAAATTGCATCCACGTTATTTTTTTTGAACATTCGGGTAAACAACTGCGCTCCCATTTGATTTTTTCGGTAAAGCACATCCAGAAAAATTGCATCGTACCAGCGGTAACGATCCTTGATGCTAAACTTAGAAAGATCACTTTCCGTCCTTAAAAAAGCAATAAGTTGTTTTGTGCGTTTTGTGGTGTAGGTAAAAGTATAACCGGTGCTTCCGCGGGTCCAGCCGCCTGCAGTACCAATGTGAAGTATGTTTTTTGAATTGAATTGTTCAAATGGAAAAGCCGTCATAGGGATGCTGCCCTGTTCTGTAGCGTGAATGGTATACTCGGGAACACCTAATTCTTCAAGATATTCTTTAATTGCGACTTCATATTCTGCTTTTGGAAGCAGTTTTTCTGAGAAAAGCGTGTACTCTACCAGCGCTTTATTTTTCTCCGTAGGCAACACATACATAAAACGTGTATTACGCCGCTGCGGAATATCAAAATCCATAAATGTGGCAATCTCTGGTTCAAAAACTGACGATGGAGTTTTAACTTCCCACCCTATAAAATGCTGTTGTAAAACAGGAAATTGCGTTTGCTTTTCAAGACGCTCCGGAGGAAGAATGCTAGTAAAGAGTTTTGCTGCGGAATATGTGTTGTTTTTTGTTTGGACTTCAACCGAAACATTATGTTCACGATGACTCAGGTACGTTTCCGTTCTAAATTGGAAATTTTTCGAAGCCTGAAGCTGTTCAAAAATTTGGTTGTAAAAATCGAGTCCTTCAATTTTACTGTATGTGTACTTTTTTAGCGGAATTTCAGCATCAAATCCTGCACTTTTAAACCGAATAGTATTCCATTTTTTGCTGATCACCGTATCCCATTCTGCGGTATGTTGACTCCAGAAACACCAGGTGCGATCATTGATTTTTTTGTCAGACTTATCAAGAATCAAAACCGATTTATCCTTAAAAAAAGCATCTTGACTCATGCGATAGGCAAGCATCAACCCCGAAAGTCCGGCGCCGAGAATGATGTAGTCAAAGTGATTTGTGGCATCTTGCATCTGAGTTTAAAACTAGGATTAAAAATGCGTCCCGGCAACGGTCTACTGGTTTAAATACTTTAAAAGTTCTTTTGAAGTGTAATACTCAAAGATCCTGCGTTTTACCTTGAACTGTTTATCAAAAATCAAAGTTACCGGTAGCGAAAAATCCTGATCTTCTCGCGATCCCAAAAGTGCAGCCAGTTGATGCACTGCATTACGCTGCGTTTTAGCCAGTGGATTGGTAAACACCTTTCCATCAAAAGTGATGGTGTCTGTGGTTTCAGCGTTCATTCTGACTGCATAGAAATCTCGGTTAACTTTGGCGATGACTTCAGGTTTAGTAAAGACCACCCGGTCAATTTTTTTGCAATACGCACACCAATCGGCGTGAAAAAACACCAAAGTCTTCTTGGGGTTTTCTGTCAGCGCTTCCTCAAGTTCTTCCCAACTTAACCAGTTGATTTGCTGATCACTCTTTTGAGCAATAAGGCTTCCGCAAGAAAGAAATAGAAAAAAGATTAATTGTTTCATAAACAAATTTTTGACTGTCCTGCAAGGACTAGAAGTCGCCGAAGCGAATTCCAAAGAAAAATGTTCGCGGACGATTGGGACCATAAATATAATCTGAATCTCTAAGAGGCCCGCGGTCAAAATCATCCTGATAGCTGTTAAACACATTTTGAATACCGGTACTCAACTCTATGTGAAAGGTATCTTTGAGGTCAAAATGATAGGTGACTTTTGGGGTCACATCAATAAATTGTGGCGTTTCTTCAAGGGCGATAAACCCGCTGTCGCTCACCACGTGCGGAGCAATCATACTGCCCGTGTAACTTGCGGCAAGGTCCATTTTAAAGGCTTCACTAATCACCCAGTTGACATTAAAAAAACCGTAAAGATTAGGCGCGCGTGTAAACTCAGAGATAACCACGTTGTTTTCTCCGGGTACGGTGCCGTCGCTTTCAAAGAGTACTTGATCTTCTTTGTAGATCGACTTTTGGTAGGTGATTCCGGCTTGAAAATATAAGTCTTGACTGGGCGAGACCGTAAGTTCTACGTTAGTCCCAGCAACATAAGCGCCACTACCATTGCGAGATTCTTCAAGGATAGCGCCGTTAGGTAATGAAGCACCTGTGCTTACCAGTGTAAACGGATTCTGCAAGGTGGTGTAAAAGCCTTCAACTAGCAATGAAGTCTGAGTTTTGTTGAAATTTTTAGTGAGATTCAGCGAGGCAGTATAGGCATTAGAAAATTCGCTTTCCAGGTCATCGCTCAAAATAGCAAAGCGCTGTTCGCCACCTACGGAGCTGATGTGTAAATCTTCATTAAACGCTTGCGGCGCTCTAAAACCCCGAGCATAACCTCCTCTAAATTGCAGTTCGTGTGTAATGTCATAAAGCAGCGTAATACGCGGACTCAAAACGGTTTCTGAGACTTCTGAAGTACGCTCAATATTCTGTATGGTGTAATATCCATCTACCGAAATATGATCAAGGCGTGCGCCTAAAAGGGTGGTAAAATCTTTTAAAGGTTTCCACTCATATTGACTGTAGAGCCCAAAACTATTTACTTGCTGATCTACAACACGGTTGTATCCTAGTATTGCATCTTCAGTATCATTCAATTGATATTCAACACCGCTGGTTAAAACATCTTTATTTTTAAAGGTATGACTGAATTTTGCTCCGGAAACCAGCCCGAGATCTTTAGTGTTTCCAAAAGCATTGTTAGCAGCGATAGAGTCTGCAGCCGTGCGCCCGCCACCTAAACCACCGTAATAGCTTTTGCGATCAGTATGTTGTAGAGAAGCGTACACCGAAAGATTATTTGTGCGTTCGTCATTGTACAACTCATAATCTGCCCCGGTAAATATCGTGTTGTGATCTAATTCTTCGGTAATGTCTGTAAACTGGGGCGCCAGCTCAATACGGTCTCCGCCGCGGCGGTATTCTTTTATTGCCGTAAAATCTAAACCAATCCTGCTGTTATCATTTGGTCTGTAAAAAGCTTTAGACCCAAAAGAATGATTGGTGAGTTTGGTGATTTCGCTAAAACCATCTCCATTGGCATCAAATGCATCACGATCGCGGTACATTCCATAAAGGGTAACTCCTGTAGATAGATCCTCGCTCACAATTGATGTATTCATATTCAATGTACGATCTGCGGTTTTACCATCTATTAGACCCAGATTACTGTTTACTTCCCAACTGTTATTTACCGGTTCTTTGGTTATGACATTTACAGTTCCTGCAATCGCGTTAGACCCAAAAAGCGCCGAACCACCACTACGCACAACTTCTACCCGGTCAATGATGCTCACCGGAATTTGCTCCAGACCATACACGCCGTTGAGCGCACTAAAAACAGGTCTGCTGTTGACCAAAATTTGGGTGTATTGGCCTTCAAGTCCGTTTAGGCGCACTTGCGTAAAACCACAATTCTGACAGTTGGTTTCCACGCGCACTCCGGGCTGGTAATTAAGACCATCAGCGAGCGAAATAGATTGCGTTGCCTTAAACAATTTTGGGCTAAGCACTTTTACAATCACAGGAGCCTCCTTTTTACTGATGCGATTACGGGTGGCGCTCACCACAACTTCTTCCAGACCTAGGAGATCTTCTTGAAGTTCAATGGCCAGCGGTTTATTTCTAAAATTTTCAGGTTGAATCGCTTTACGCTGGGTTTTAAAACCAACAGCTTTAAAAACTAAAGTAGCTTCTTCAAGAGACAAAGTGATTTCAAAAGATCCGTTCTCATCAGCGGCAACACCATTTGTGGAGCCTTCTACTATGATATTAGCAAACGGAACCGGAGTAGTACCATCTGTAATTACACCAGTAATTGTGGTTTGCTCTTGTGCTAAAACCAATTGTGTGATGAACAGAAAAGCGATTTTAAGGTAATTATTTAGAGACATTTACAGTTTTAAAAAATTAAAATTTAGGCAAACCTAAAAAATATATTTGATATATTTTGCGTATTATTGCGGTATATTTAAAAATGAATATGACTTTTTCTGAAGAAAATTATTTAAAATCTATTTATGCCTTACAAAAGGAGCATCCTAAAGGTGTAAGTACCAATGTTTTATCTAAGTACCTGGATACCAAGCCTGCTTCGGCTACAGAAATGATTAAAAAGCTAGATGAGAAGGGGTTGGTGCATTATCAACCTTATCAAGGTGTGATTTTAAAAGATTCGGGAGCAGTTTCCGCATTAAAAATTATACGTAAACACCGTTTGTGGGAAACTTTTTTGGCCAATAAGCTTGATTTTAGTTGGGATGAAATTCACGACGTTGCCGAACAGTTAGAGCATATAAAATCTGATAAGCTTATACGCGAATTAGATAAGTTTTTAGGATATCCTAAGCACGACCCGCACGGTGATCCCATACCTGATGAAGAAGGAAATGTAGTCAAAATGGAAAAAAAGCGGGTTTCACAATTAAATCCGGGCGATATCGGGACGTGTATTGGCGTGAACGATACCTCGTCTTCGTTTCTTCAATTTTTAGATCAGCAAAACATACGTTTGGGCAGTGTGATTCATATTCTTAGTGTGCAGGAATTTGATAAAAGTATGACGGTGCGCATCGACGATCGCGAACTTCTACTTTCTCAAATCGCGACAGAGCACATCTATGTACGTGTATAGTTTAATCCGTTTAAAAAGTTAGCATTTTAATATTATGAATGAAATCATCAATTATTTTGAAACCTTGAGTCCGGTTACCGGAGCCTTTTACGCAACCCTTTTTACTTGGGGCGTGACTGCATTGGGAGCAGCTTTAGTGTTCTTTTTTAAAGGAATGAACCGCGCATTGTTTGATGCTATGCTGGGTTTTGCCGGTGGAGTGATGGTGGCAGCCAGTTTTTGGAGCTTGCTCGCACCGGGAATTGAAATGAGCCCGGGAGAAGGTTTTGTTAAGGTGATTCCTGCTGCGGTTGGTTTTGCTTTGGGTGCAGCTTTTTTGTTTGGTCTTGACAAGGTGTTACCGCATTTGCACGTTAATTTTAAGGAAGAAGATAAAGAGGGAATCAGAAGTCCTTGGCACAAATCGGTATTGCTTACGCTGGCGATCACGCTGCATAATATCCCTGAAGGTTTAGCTGTGGGCGTTTTGTTTG
Organism: Leeuwenhoekiella palythoae; assembly: GCF_900130045.1. Lineage (GTDB taxonomy): Bacteria > Bacteroidota > Bacteroidia > Flavobacteriales > Flavobacteriaceae > Leeuwenhoekiella > Leeuwenhoekiella palythoae. The sequence goes on along the minus strand of NZ_FQXT01000002.1, from coordinate 118,842 downwards.
GTGGAGTAGCAGCCGGTTTTGATGGTGCTACCATTGGAGGTGCAGTAGCACTTGCAATAGGTATAGGATTACAAAATTTTCCGGAAGGTTTTGCGGTGGCGATGCCCTTACGTCGACAAGGTTTCAGCCGTTGGAAAAGTTTTAATTACGGGCAACTTTCGGCTATTGTAGAACCTATTGCGGCGGTGGTTGGCGCCTATGCGGTGATGACTTTTCAGCCTATATTGCCTTATGCTTTAGGGTTTGCAGCAGGGGCAATGATCTTCGTAGTAGTAGAAGAGGTCGTGCCGGAAACCCAACAAGGCAATCATACAGATATTGCTACAATGGGCTTTATTGGCGGCTTTATCTTGATGATGACGCTTGACGTAGGTTTGGGCTAATTTGCAACAGCAGTCTGTTTCTGAAGTCTTTAAGAAACAGATACACTACATTATGATGCGATTTCTCGTTGTTTTATTTCTATTGGTTTTCAATTGTAGACTGAGCGCTCAAGCGCAACAAGGTCAAATCGTCATTGGTGAGGCAGTACACGAACCACAGCTCGTGGTTCAAGTTCCTTTTGGGGAACGGGTTGCGTTTGGTGATGTTGAAATAGAACTTACCCGAGTGATCGACTCCCGTTGTCCACAAAACACAACTTGCGTTTGGGCAGGTATTGTAGAAATAGAGGCTTTAGTCTTCAAAAATGGAAAACCCATTGAAAGCCGAAAAATCAATTTAAACAGTCCGGCTAAAACACTCTTTAATTCTTCAGCTCAAGAATTGATGGGTCAGTCTGTTTTACCTTATCCTGATGCTTCTCAACCAAAAATCAAACAAGAAGATTATGTGCTGAATGTGGTTTGGAGTCAGTTTTAAAGTTTGGACACACCAATATTAAAGAATGCTGCAGTGCGTGTTGAAGCGGATGCGCCTTTTAAGATATATCCAATATTTATAAGATCATTAGTCTGTAGAATTAAAAGAATATTTCCACTAGTACCCCAATAATCTGATCCCGGTAAGTTTACTTCACCGTTTGTAATAATTGACGAAGTTGTGTTATTTAAGGAAACCTCAAGACGATAGGTTAAACTTCCTGGGGGGAGATTAGTCGTTGAAAATCCCGCGGAAATCAAATACGTTCCACTTCTTAAAATGCGTATTTCTCCGTTATTCTCTGTGGCTTCATAAAAATCAATATCTGAAACGAGTGTATTATCCTGATTTAATGGAAAAGGTGTAATGTTAGTGGTGTCAGTTATGATAATTGCGTTATTTGTTTGACCACGGTTGAGTATTATTGAAGGGGTCTGCACTCTCACAAAAGTCTGCCATGAGCCCTCTTTATGAATGTACCAAGCATTTTCGGTAGTATTAAAAATAAATGCGCCATCAAGAGGTGTAGGGATTGCATTCATTTCAGAAGAGGTCATTCGTGGTTGAACCATTGCCCCAGTAGTACTTTCAATTTGAAACGCGGAACCCGGAGCCAGGGTTGAGGTGCCAATACCGACACCTACCTGATTTTCTTCAGTTTCTTGACTAAACAGAGGATTTAGAAAAAAAGGAATTAAAAAGACTGTGAAAATTCTACAAAGCATAGGTTATAATTTAACGATACCTATGTTAAAATATCTAGCATTTAGACTAGTTCCTGAATTATTAAGTACATAGCGAAGACTAACTACATCATTAGCATTAAAGCTAAAAACGAGAACACCGCTCGTTCCCCATTCGTTAGTTCCCGAGGGAAAATTGACATTACCACGCACTAAATAACCTATAAGACTATTATTTCTATAGACACCAATGATATACTTTCTGTTCCCAGAGGGTAAATTGCTTACAGCGAAACCTGAAGATACCATGTAGTTTCCTCCTTCTAATATTCTTAAGGTCCCATTACCAGTGATTTGAAAATATGAGTTGTCAATCGAAGTAACATCTGCTGTATTCAGTGGGAAATTGTAATAGGTATTATTCCCAGTGGCTACGATGCCATTGGTTGACTCTGAAGGATATTCTCTTCGTAAAACGGCAGACGGAAGGTCTGGTCGTGTTAAATCATTCCAAGTTCCTGAGGAATACAGAAATAATGAAGAAAAAGTATTGTTGTAAACAATTGAGCCGTCTAATGGAGATGGTATAGCAAGCATTTCAGAATTCGTCATTCTAGGTGGAACCAAAGCTCCAACTTTGCTATCTATTTGAAAAGCGCTACCATCGTCAGGATTAGTGGTACCAATAGCTACTTGGCTAAGTACAGGCTGACAAAAAACCAGAATTAAAAGGAAACAGAAAATATAATAATATCTTCCGTTGGGTGGTAATACGCGCACTTTAATACTTTTTCACAAGTATAATACTTATTATTTGGTATTTGAATAAAATTATTAAAAATAAAGGATAATTTTTAATAAAATCAGTGACACCCGCAATTATCGCTTCCGCAGGATTTATCGTTAGACTTTCCGTTTAAGAAAGCCGGTTTCCAGATGTATTTAGTTACTAAATATCCTACTGCGATTAGAAAGATCAATACGACTAATATATTCTGTAACATAGCTTTTAAATTATAAGTTGATAAGCCACTAGAGCTACAACATAAGCAAAACCACTCATAACCACAAGTTGTAGTATGGGCCACTTCCAAGTGTTGGTTTCCCGCTTTACGATCGCGAGCGTACTCATACATTGCATAGCAAAAGCATAAAAGAGTAACAGCGAAATCCCACTGGCAAGATTAAATAATGGTCCGCCAAGTATAGGGTTAACCTCACCCGCCATTCGGTTTTTAATGGTTTCTTCTTCTTCACTACCCACGCTGTAAATGGTTGCAAGAGTACCTACAAAGACCTCACGCGCTGCAAACGAACTCACAATAGCTATACCAATTTTCCAATCGTAGCCTAAAGGTTGAACTACCGGCTCAATCGCTTTACCCATATAACCTATATAACTATACTCGAGCTTTTGAGAAGCGATATGCTTGTCGAGTTCGCTTTCAGGAAACTCGCCGGCTTCCATTCTTGCGATGCTGTTTTCTTCTGCATTGTCAAACTGATCACCGGGACCGTTAGAAGCAAGAACCCAGAGCACGATAGAGATCGCTAAGATTATTTTTCCGGCACCCACCACAAAAGATTTGGTCTTTTCGATCACATTATACGCCACATTTTTAAAAAGCGGAAGCTTGTAATTAGGCATTTCAATCACAAAAAAGCTACGGCTCTTTATTTTTAAAATTCGGTCTAAAATCCAAGCTGAAAGCACTGCGGTTCCAAAACCTATAAGGTAGAGCAGCATCAGCACTAAACTCTGTAAGTTGAAGATATACAGCACGCGCTCATCAGGAATCACAAGCGAGATGATGATCAAATATACCGGTAAACGCGCACTACAGGTCGTAAAGGGTGTAACTAAAATCGTGATGAGGCGCTCTTTCCAATTCTCTATATTTCGGGTGGCCATAATCGCAGGAATCGCACATGCAGTTCCTGAAACGAGGGGCACCACGCTTTTTCCGCTAAGGCCAAAACGGCGCATGATTCGATCCATTAAAAAGACCACGCGACTCATATAGCCACTTTCTTCTAGCAGCGAAATGAATAAAAACAAAAAGGCGATCTGTGGAATAAAAATCACAATTCCTCCAAGTCCCGGGATGATTCCTTCAGCAATTAAATTAGTAAAGGCGCCGGGAGGCATCGTGTTGCGCACCCATTCTCCCATCGCGGCAAAACTCTCATCGATCAAATCCATAGGATAAGACGACCAGTCATAGATCGCTTGAAAGATGAGAAGTAAAATCGCAAAGAAGATCACATATCCCCAAACCTTATGAGTAAGAATGCGGTCAAGACGACTGCGTAGATCTTTTGCTGCCAAATGATCTATGCTCAAAGTTTCTTTTAGAACCCCGTTGATGAATTGATAGCGAACAATAGTTTCTTTCTGTTGAAGCCGCTTGAGGTTTGATTTGCTTTCGGTTTTAAACGTGCTGATGCTTTGCATCTCATTGCGATCAAGTTTTCCAAAATTCACATCTTGGGTAATGACCAGCCACAATTTATATAAATCCTGCTTTGGAAAAGCGTTGCGCAACCGTTCAAAATATTCAGGAGCGATCACCGAAGCATTCACGCAAGGTTCCGTCGTAATGTTTTTATAATTGGCAATAAGTTCTTTCAGCTTATCGAAGCCTGTGTTTTTACGCGAACTTACCAAAGCAATTTTAGTATTCAGGCGCTCTTCGAGCTTCTCGATATCTAGACTTATCGCCTTGCGATCCATACGATCTGCCATATTTATCGCAAGGATCGTGGGGATGTTAAGATCTTTAATCTGGGTAAACAGGAGTAGATTGCGCTTTAGATTTTCAACATCTGCGACGACTACAGCAACATCAGGATAATCCTTATCATTTTTATTGAGAAGCAGTTCAATGACTACATTCTCATCAAGCGAACTTGCGTTAAGACTGTACGTGCCAGGAAGGTCAAGAATATGTGCTTTTACTCCGCGCGGAAGTTTACAAACCCCTTCTTTTTTTTCGACGGTGATTCCCGGGTAGTTTCCTACCTGCTGTTTTAGTCCGGTTAATTGGTTAAATACAGAGGTCTTACCGGTGTTGGGATTTCCTATAAGGGCTACATTGAGCTGTTTACTCATGAGAGAGCTTTTCTACTGTGATAAAACTAGCAGTCTCGCGGCGTATCGCTAAGTGACTGCCATTAATATTGAGGTACATGGGGTCTTTAAAAGGAGCGATCTGTACCAATTCTACTTCATTGCCGGGAAGGCACCCCATTTCTAATAATTTAAGAGGGACATTATCAAGTTCAAATGAAACGATAATTGCTTTTTCCCCACGTTTAAGTAAGTTGAGTGAAGTAGTCAATTTATTTAGATTGAATTTAAACAAGGCAAAAGTAAACGAAAACCAATAGAAGCGAAAAGATTTTAGCCACAAACTGGGCTAAAGCGGCATGTTTTAAGAGTTTTCGTCACCTTCTATCGCTTTTAAGATGGCGATATCTTCTAAAAGTTTTTCTATGGCTTCAGGGTCTGTACCATCATAAAATCCACGGATGCGCTTTTTAGAATCAATAAGCATAAAATTCTCGGTATGAATCATATCATATTTACCGCCGTCTCCTTGTGTTTTGACCGCCAGATAACTTTTGCGGGCCAGCTCATAAATTTGCTTTTTGGGACCGGTAACGAGATTCCATTTGGAGTCATTCACGCCTTTTTCTAGCGCATAACGTTTGAGTTGTGCGACGGTATCAGTTGCCGGTATCACGGTGTGTGATAGTAATTTAACCGAAGGATCGTCTTTTAATTTTTCTTGAATTTGCACCATATGTTCCGTCATAATCGGGCAAATCGTCTGGCAGGTAGTAAAGAAAAAATCGGCTACATAAATCCCGGGATAATCTTTTTGAGTAATGGTGTCTCCATTTTGATTCACCAATTCAAAATCGGCTATTTTATGGTATTTTTTTACAAACTGAACCGTGCTATCTACTAAACTGTTGTCAACCATGGTAGGTTGATACACAGGTAGGCTGGGCGCCGGTTTCATCAATGTATAAAAGGTATAAAGGATCACTGCGGAAAGGATCACCATCACAATGGCAAACTTTTTGTATTTAGCAAAAAACTGAAGCATAACACGTGTTTTGTATCTACAAAATTACGCCGTGAACGCTGGTTAGCAAAGCCAGAATGCTTCAATCTTTGCATTTTACATTAAGCTTTACTATCAAAGTTTCTAATGCGAATGTAAAAGGTTACTTTTGTGCGTTTTTTAATTGCAGTGCGATCACCAAAAGTTAAACTACCCTTAGGTAGAACCACTGATGATCGACTTCTATTAAAAAATTTTTTTTGCTACTAATAAGGAGGTGGTTAGTTGCCACTAGTTAGATAAATTTTATGGATCCATTTTTTGTAAAAGGAGCTCAGCTGTTTTTGAGCCTTTCACTTTTGATTGTACTTCACGAGTTTGGGCATTTTATTCCCGCCCGACTTTTTAAAATTCGCGTAGAAAAATTCTTCCTCTTTTTTGATGTTAAGTTTTCGCTTTTCAAAAAGAAAATAGGAGAGACCGTTTACGGTATTGGCTGGCTTCCGCTAGGAGGTTATGTAAAAATCGCCGGAATGATCGATGAGAGTATGGATAAGGAAGCGATGGCCCAGGAGCCTAAAGAGTGGGAATTTCGTTCTAAGCCGGCCTGGCAGCGTCTTATCGTGATGATTGGTGGGGTTACTGTGAATATTATTTTGGGCTTTTTTATCTACATAATGATCATTGCCTATTACGGAAATCCGGTGGTAGGTCCTGAACAAATGCCTGACGGAATTGAGGTTTCTGAAGGATTCAAAGAATACGGTTTTAGAGACGGAGATCAGATTTTAGCCGTTAACGGAGCACCTTACGAAAACAATTTGGCGATCAATCGTGATATGATGTTGCGCGATGTGAGTTCAATTACCGTTGCACACACTGACGGAAGCGAGGAGACGATCACGATCCCGGAGGATATAGGGACTACAATGTTTCAGTCTGGAGAGTCCGATGCATTAGCGCCACTTATTAAGCCGGTTTTAGATAGTGTTGTTCCTGAATCTGCAGCGGCAAAAGCCGGACTCAAAAAAGGGGATGTGCTTACTCAAATTAATGATGAGCCAATTAATACGTGGACTGATTTTAAAGGAAGTAAGAAGGAAGGTGTTAACGAGTATGCTGTGACCTACTCTCGTGATGGGCAATTGGCAAACACCACCGTAACCTTAGACGATAACGGAAACTTTGGTGTGTATCCTAAAGCTAATTATAAATCAAAAGTGATTAAGTATTCTTTTGGTGAAAGCATCGCAAAAGGAATCAATCACGGGTATTGGAAGCTGCACGACTACGTGGCGCAGTTTAAATATGTGTTTACTAAAAAAGGAGCGTCTCAAGTAGGTGGTTTTGGTGCGATCGCAGGATTATTTCCAGATACTTGGAACTGGTTATCATTTTGGGAAACCACAGCTTTTATTTCGATCATACTGGCGTTTATGAATATTCTGCCAATTCCTGCTTTAGATGGAGGTCACGTAATGTTCTTATTATATGAAATCATCACCGGAAGAAAGCCTAGCGATAAATTTCTTGAGTATGCGCAGATGATAGGGTTCTTCTTGCTAATTGCCTTAGTATTATACGCTAACGGAAATGATATTTACCGCTGGATTACCGGTAGCTAAGCCACAAAACACGACGATAAAAAATCTATCAAATATTTTTTAAAATTAGTTTTGTGGGTTTAAATAGTTGTGTATATTTGCATCCGCTTTCAGCAAATAAGCGAAACGTTCTTTAAGGCACAACAAAAACAGAAGTATTGCGATACGCTGTGTGAATTTAAAAATTGAAAGATTAAATTCCTCCTTAGCTCAGTTGGTTAGAGCATTTGACTGTTAATCAAAGGGTCCTTGGTTCGAGCCCAAGAGGGGGAGCAAAATTAAGCCTTAACTACCTGTAGTTGAGGCTTTTTTGTTTTTGGAGGATTCGTTTTATCCAACCGTTTATCCATCAAAAGGCCGAATACACACTATACGCACAAAACAGAATGACAAAGCCGACGACTCCTTGTAGTAGCGTTCCTAAAGTGTGTTTACGATAGGCTTCTTTAACCGGCATTTCTCCCAGTTGACTTACAATCCAGAAATACGAGTCATTAGCGTGCGAAACAGTAAGTGATCCTGCGCCGATGGCCATTATGACCCATACTTTGCCCAGTTCAGAGTCAAAACCTAATGCGGGTAGTAATGGCAACATTATAGAACTTATGGTGATAATTGCAACGGTAGACGAACCTTGGGCCGATTTAAGTAATGCGGCTAGTAAAAACGGAATCGCCAAGCCCAATCCATTGCTAAAAGATTCTAAGTTGATCCCGTCAGTAAGGTTTGCGGTTTGAATAACGGTTCCTAAAGCACCGCCCATCGCTGTGATCAAGAGAATAGGCGCGGCTTGCGTCATTCCTTTTTTAATGATTTCAGAAATATCTTGTTGTTGTTTTTTGCATATGCTAAAAGCAACCAGCACCCCTGCGAGAAGCGCAATTGCAGGATCTCCCAAAAATAGAAGTATATCGATGAATAGATTGGATACTTCAAACAACAATGGGATGATCGAAGCTGCTGCCATTAATAGAATGGGAAGGGCTAAAGGCCAAATGGCTGCCGAAAACGAAGGGAGATCGGTGTATTGGTCAAAAAAGTTTTCCAAATTGTTACGATCAAAGGCATCCTGTTGATTACTTTTTCTGAAAAAGTAATACGAGAAACATGCACCGATAAGCATCAGTACAAGACCAAATATTCCGCCTGCTAAAAGCAGGAGATATAAATTTTCTAGCTGAAGGTTTCCAGCTGCGGCTAAAGGTCCCGGAGTTGGCGGTACCAATACATGAGCAGAAAACAATCCGGTGGAAAGCGCAACCGTTAAGGCATTGCGTCTTGCAGTATTGTTGAGCGCCAGTTTTTTGGTCAACGGAGCCAAAATAACAAAAGCCGCATCACAAAAAACAGGAATTGAAACGAGATATCCCAAAGCACTAATCACAAAAGGCAGCGGTAGAATAGTCAGTTTTTTAATGATGCCTTTGGCAATTGCCGTGGTCGCGTTTGTTGTTTCTAAGGCAACGCCAATCCACGCGCCAAAAAGAATCAACAGGCCGATGTTTTTAAACATAGCTCCAAACCCGGTGCTTATCGTTTCCGGGATTTCTTCTAACGGAATCTGTAGGAGAAAGGCCAAACCTAAGGCGCTAATGAGCAACACAAAAAAGGGATGCCAGCGCAGGTAACTCGTACCTGCAATGATCCAAACAACAACGAGTACAATATAAAGTAGATCTAGTCCCATAATTACAGTTCGGTGTTTAGGTATTGTGCAACCGCAGTTTTAAGCAATGCAAAGGCGTTGCTTTTTGCATATTCCAGAGACATCGTTTCCGTTTTTATCGCGATAGCTTTGGTAATTCCGGCGGCGGTTAATACTTCTAGGTCTGCTTGAACACTTCCGGCAAAGAGGTAAAGCGGTTTGTAGTGTTTGCGCGCCAATTCTGCAAGTTTAAAAGGCACTTTGCCATACTGACTTTGATTATCGGTTTTTCCTTCTCCTGTGATGATCAAATCGGCTTGTTTTACGCGTTCTTCCAAGTTCGCCAGTTTGCTGAGCAATTCAAAGCCGGGCTCGAGTTTGCTGTTAAAGAAGCCAAACATTCCTGCGGAAGTGCCTCCGGCAGCGCCACCACCGGTAATGCTCGTTATAGTCCTTCCTGTTTTTTGTTGAATTATTTGTGCTAGATGTTCGGCACCTTGTTCTAGGGCTGTAACCTGTGCCGGCGTAGCACCTTTTTGCGGAGCGTAGATCGTTGCCGCTCCCGTTGCGCCAAGCAGCAGGTTAGACACATCGCAAGCCACGGTGATTTGTGCCGAAGCGATTTGGGGTACGAGACTGTCAAAATCAAGATCGGTTATAGCTTTGAGATGTGCTCCACAGGCTTGAACCGAATTCTGGTTGTGGTCTAAAAGTTTTCCGCCTAAAGCGATAAATATACCCGTCGCGACATCATTTGTAGCGCTTCCACCAATGCCTAAAATTATATTTTGATAACCGTTTTCTAAAGCATGCTTCAGTTGTAATCCGGTACCGAATGTAGATGTGCGCATGGGGTTTTTCTCTTCATCTTTTAAAAGCGCGATTCCTGAAGCCTGCGACAATTCGATCCAAGCGGTTTTTCCATCTTTAAATCCGTAATAAGCAGCAGTCAAAGGTCGACCCAAAGGATCACAAACTTGACATTCAATTGTGTTTCCCAGTTGCAATGCTTCAAAAAGTTCAAATGCACCCTCGCCACCGTCAGAAAACGGTAATTGATCTAGATGTACGTTAGGGTCAATGCTTTGCAATCCTTCGGCGATGGCCTTGCAAACTTGTGTAGCGCTAAGACTTTCTTTGAAGGAATCTGGTGCAATAAGAATTCTGGACATAAGATGGTGCTATGAGTGTCTCGTAGAAATTTAGTGTTTTTCTTGAAATAAAATTTAAATGTAAAGTTTGCTTTACATTTAAAAAAGTGTACTTTTGTCAAGTGAACTTTACATTAATCAAAAATCAAATAGTATGAATTCAAAATTTATTGCTTCAAGAAATCGTTTGGCTAAATGGTCTTTAGCTTGGGTATTTACAACTGCTCTGGTCACCTTTGGGTCACAGTTTTTATGGGATTCCCAAATCATTACAGTTTTAAGTATTAGTATTAGCCTTGCTGTTGGCGTTGGGATGGTGTTGGCCAATCGCAAATTTGTGAATGATGGAGATGAGTTGCAGCGCAAGATTCAATTAGAGTCTATGGCGCTTACTTTGGGGCTCGCGGTGGTTGTGGGCATCGCGTATTCTCAATTAGATACCACTAATCTCATTAAGGCTGACGCCGAAATTAGTGTACTCATTCTCTTTATGGGGATTACTTATATTTTTTGTGTGTTTTTCAATTCGCGTCGTTACTCATGAAAAATAATATTAAAACGTTACGCGCAGCATTTCAGCTTACGCAAAGTGATTTGGCTGAAAAAATAGAGGTTTCCCGTCAGACGGTTAACGCGATCGAAAAGGGTAAATTTGACCCTAGTTTGCCCACAGCTTTTAGGCTTGCTGCAGTTTTTAATTGTAGTATTGAAGAACTTTTTATTTATGAATCTGAAGAATAAGAGCAATTTATGCGCAACTTCTTAGTAAAGAATTTACCCAAAATACTAACAGTATTTGTCGTGCTTTGCGGTGTAGCTGCCTATTTTACACTGCCTGAAGTGCAGCATTTTTTAGATGAAGCTTGGCGGGTGCTTACCGGCGGTGACGAGCAGGAAATTAAAAATTGGGTAGATTCTTTTGGTTGGGCGGGTCCCGTTGTGCTGATCTTAGCGATGGTGATCCAGATGTTCTTAATAGTGATACCTTCTATCGCGCTGATGGTTGTTTGCATTTTAGCTTACGGTCCTATCTGGGGAAGTTTACTGGTTGGGATTGCCATTAGCTGTGCTTCTACAGTGGGTTATTTTTTAGGCCGAAAGCTAGGCGATGGAGTAGTAAAAAACCTAGTAGGTGCTTCAACCGAAGATAAACTTGAGGATTTCCTTAACGATTACGGGTTTTGGGCAATTGCCATCACTAGGTTGAATCCGTTTTTATCTAATGACGCGATCAGTTTTGTAGCCGGAATTTTAAAGATGAATTATTTCAAATTTTTAGGCGCTACCCTTGCAGGAATTGCTCCGCTGACACTATTCATCGCGATTATGGGTGAAAGCACAGACGGACTCAAAAACGGACTGCTGTGGGGTTCTATAGTGAGTTTAGTTATTTTTCTAGGTTATGTTTTTTGGAGTAAAAAGCACAAGAAAAAGAAACAAAAGGCTTGAGTTGTAGGTGTTCTACCAAAGTTTTAAAAACAGCAATAGGGCAAGAATGATCAGATTATAAAACACAAATTCAGAAAGTAGAAAACCGGTAAAAAATCCTCTAAATCTTCCGGTATATTGATCGATCCCTATTGAAGTTTTAGTATAAAACGACTCAAAGGGCCAAAAACCATCTTGATCCTGCAAAAATCCCCCAACTTGTGACAGTGAAGATTTTGTACCGGGTTCCCTATCTGTAAATAAGAATATTTCAAAAGTTTCTCGCTCAGAAACCGCTTGTATTTTCGGCGAAATTCCAAAATAATTTACGCCAAAGGCAATGCAATTAAAACCAATTAACGCAATGGTAAGCCGTATTATGAGCGATTGCTTCACGTTTTAATTTTTCCCAAATGTACTTGTCGGGTTTTAGGTAGAGTAGGGGAATTTCCCCCATTATATAGTTTTGTTTAGGGGAATGTATGTCATTATAATTTGTCACTTCAAGTTGATGTGTTTTCTTTGCTGTTAAGTTTTAAACTCATGAGAAAGTTTTTTGCATATCCGCTAAGTGTGATTTTTTATCTGGCTTTTGGTTTGACCATTTGTATTTTTCACCCCGTGCAATGGGTGTGCTATAACTGGTTTGGTTATCAAGCGCATAAAAAGAGTGTAGATTATCTTAATTTTTGCATTTTAAAGTGTTTGAATCTTCTGGGAACGCGCTTCACTTTTGAAAACCCATACACTATAACGCGCAATCAGCCTATAATTATCGTTGCTAACCATCAAGGGCAATGGGATATTTCACCTATAATCTGGTATCTGCGACGCCTGCATCCCAAATTCATTAGTAAAATTGAATTAGGAAAAGGTATTCCCAGCATCTCGTATAATTTGAGAAAGGGAGGTTCTGCATTAATTGATCGTAAAGACAAGCGCCAATCTATTATGGCGATACGTGATCTCACCAAAACTTTAAATAAAACCAACAGATCTGTGGTTATTTTTCCTGAGGGAACGCGCAGCAAAGATGGAATCCCAAAACAGTTTGCCACAGGTGGTTTGGTAACGCTTTTTAAATTTATGCCTGATGCGATTGTCGTACCGGTGACTATTAACAATTCGTGGAAATTAATGCGCTGGGGCGGATTTCCGCAAGATATAGGAGTACACGTAAAGCATACCGTTCATAAACCTATTCCGGTTGCAGGGACCGCACCTGAAGAACTGGTAAAACAGGTGCAAGATATTGTGCTGGCTGATTTTCCCAAAATTAAAGAGCATACCCGAAAATCAAAATTGATTTAAGCTATGACCGAATCTCTGAAGTTGCATAAGTCAGATATCGCACTGATCGAAAAGACCAGCGATTATGTCAAGAAAACGCTTTTAGAAGCCGAAGGAGGGCATGATTGGTTTCATACGCTTAGAGTGTATAAAAATGCGCTGAATATCGCTAAGGGCGAAGATCAGGCAGATGTGGTGATCGTAGCTTTGGGAGCGCTTTTGCACGATATTGCCGACTCTAAGTTTAACAAAGGTGATGAGCGTATTGGTCCTAAACTGGCAACAGCGTTTTTGCAATCTCAAAATGTGACCTTTTCAAGGGTTGAGGCGGTGGTTAAGATTGTTGAGAATGTATCTTACAGAGGCGGAAATCCTAAATCTGACTATTCAAGTATTGAACTTCAAATCGTGCAGGATGCAGATCGTCTTGATGCCATTGGCGCAATTGGAATCGCACGCACGTTTAACTACGGCGGATTCAAAAACCGTAAACTTTATGATCCTGCTATCGCGCCTAAACTAGATATGACCGCAGAGCAATACAAAAAGTCTGAAGCTCCTACCATCAATCATTTTTATGAAAAGCTTTTGTTGCTCAAAGATAAAATGCACACAAAAACCGCTCAGGCTATAGCGCAAGAGCGCCACACTTTTATGGAAACTTTTCTGGAGCAATTTTACGCGGAGTGGGAAGGGAAAAAATAGTCTTGTTTTAGAATTTTGAAGGTTATAAGACCTCAAGCTTTGAGACTTCTAATACGCTCAATGAGCGATTTTTAAATCTTTTTGGGTAATTTAGGTAACCAGCTTAGTGCAGGAAGTATAGTCTTGTGATTAGCTGGTTCACAATATGCTTTTGCATTAGTGATCTTGTTAGATACGCTATGCGTTTAAAGCAATAAAATTATTCTCAGAGATTTTACAGCCTATGAAACCCTCAATTCTTTTTGCATTCTTACTCTTCATTTGTTTTGGTTGTTCAGATAATGAACCGGGTTTTATTGAGGAGGAAGAGACTGATCAAGAGACACCGATAGAAAATCCAGAAAATCCAGAAACTCCAGAAGAACCTGAAGAAACTTATGAGGTTGCCGGTGAGATCGAATTCTATGACGAGAACCTCATAAGCGAAGGCTATGTTTTAGTCAATGATGTGGGATTTAATCGGGTGTATATGATCAATAAAGATAAAGCCGAAATACGTTACGAATGGGAGCTTGAGCAAGGCATAGGTAATGATGCAGAACTCCTTGAAAATTCAGACTTATTGGTAAGCCTGATTGCCGAAGATGTAGCGTTCAGTTTTGGAGGGTTTGGAGGTTTAGTACAGTTGGTGGCTCCAGATAATACAGTAAAGTGGGAGTACGAGATCAATACCACATTTGAATTAGGGCATCACGATGTAGAGGAATTGCCTAACGGAAATATTCTCATATTGGTCTGGGAAGGTAAGCTGAATGATGAAGCGCGTGAGAACTTTGGATATGCTTATGATGATGAAGTAATTTATGCTGAAAAGCTCATAGAAGTCAATCCGGCAACCAACGAGATTGTGTGGCAGTGGAGTTCGTGGGATCATACCATACAAGAAGACGATGTAACCAAGTCTAACTATGGGTTGATTTCTGAAAACCCTCAGCGTATTGACCTCAATTACCGGGACGCGCTTCGTGACGGCAGTTATAACGGCGATATCATGCACGCTAACGGAATTGAATATGATGCTCAGAATGATCTGATCTATATAAGCGTGAATTTTTATAGCGAAGTATGGGTGCTTGATCACAGCACAACCACCGAAGAAGCTGCGCTCAATACCGGCGGTAACAGAAACAAGGGAGGTGACCTCGTGTACAGGTTTGGGAATCCTGAGGCTTATAATAATTCACAAGGAACACGAACGTTCTTTTATAATCACGGCATCAATAAAATAGCAAATACAGAGCATATATTGATCTATGCCAATGGTGGCCTAGGTGGTGTTACGCAATCTGTGGTTTATGAATTGGCATTACCTGACGCGTTTGTAATGCAAGCTGATACTGATAATGAATTAGAAGAAGTATGGAGTTTTACAGACCCTGATTTGTTTGCACCCCGAGTTTCCGGAGCTTATAGATTGTCAAACGGAAATACGCTAATTACTGAAGGAGATTATGGCTGTTGGGAAGTTACCGAGAACCAAGAAATCGCTTGGAAGTATAAAGGAACGGGATTCACGTGGCGTGCTTATGCCTATGATAATGATGATACTGTCTTAGATCCTTTCGACCTACAATAAATACAAAGCCCGAAGCTTTAAAACTTCGGGCTTTGCTAGTATATGAATGTTTCTACATATGCTTTTTGTGCTCTATGTAATAATGCTCGAGCAGATTCATAGTTGCTTTGATCAGATCTTCAGTTTCTTGAAGAATACTAAAATAAAGCATGGTATTTTTTGGACTGGAATCAGCACTACGGGTGCGCTCTACTTGTTTTTCGATCTTTTGTGAAACGCTATCCAACAGATTTTGTTTTTCCTCTAATATAGCCACCAGATCGTCAAAGTTTTTAGCATTGAAGGTGTCTTCAATTTTTGAAAACAATTTATCCAGTTTGTCTTCGATTTCTTTTAGATCCTTAAGCTGTGTGAACTTTAACCCTTTGTGGTTGTTGTTGAGGTGATTGTAGCTTGAGGTCGTAACAAAGTCTATAGACTGCGTTACATCTTGTAAATACCCTAAAACATCAATGTAGAAACGACTGGCTTGAACGTGGGTTTCATCTAGATTTTTGATGAAATAATACAAGCTGTTACGAAGTTCTTCAACCTCATTATTGAGTTTTGCAATCCCTTTTTTACTCTTTTTGAGTTTGCCTAGATCTACTTTAGCCAAACCTTCAATCGTACCAACATAAACCTTGCTTCCGCGTCTAAATGCTGAAGCCACATTGGTCGTACTTTCATTGATAATTCCTTGGATAGAATTACTCACAGCGCGCATTAATCTGCCCTCTTCAGCTTCGGCTTCAGAACGTTTTTTGTGGTTCATATAGTTGCGCACCAAAATTGCGATCGCAGCAGCAAACAATAAGAACAGTGCAATGCTTCCGCCTTTGTATAGAAGAAAAGCCATTATAGCAGCGGCTGTAAATGCGCTAAGTGCCGTCATAAACCACCCACCGATGACATTAAGAACTCCGGCAACACGATATACGGCGCTTTCGCTTCCCCAAGCACGGTCTGCAAGCGAACTACCCATAGCCACCATAAAGGTTACATAAGTTGTAGAAAGTGGAAGTTTAAGCGAAGTCGCTACCGAAATAAGTACACTGGCGATCATTAAGTTTACCGAAGCACGAACCAAGTCAAAAGCTGGCATATCAATAGTAGCAACGCGCGAAGTAACTTTAGGTTTCGCGAAGCGTTTTTCCATCATTTGCTTAGCCGAATCCGGCAATATTGACATAATTCCCGCATTGAGTTTCATAGCGCCACGCACCAAGGCACGAGAACCGGCATTGGCTTTAAAACGCTCCTGGCCTTCATCCTGACGGGATAGATCTACCGACGTTTTTACAACACGACGGGCTTTTTTAGAAAACCATAGGGTTAAGATCATTACTAAGCCGGCTCCTAAAAGTAACAAGGGTTGTGTAGGTACTTTTTCTGCCAGAGATTCCATAGTGAAACTAGTAGCAGGTTCACCACTTGCCAGCCAAATCTCATACGAGTTGTAGGCTGCCATAGGTACACCGATGAAGTTTACGAGGTCATTTCCGGCGAAAGCCATCGCGAGGGCAAACGTACCAAAGATGATAACCATCACATAGACATTGAGCTTAAAAGCTTTAATCAGGATGTATGAAATAAGGAACCAAACGATGAAGCTTAAACCAATGAAAGGCCATACATTAGCATTAGCCCAATCTAAGAAAGCTCCCTGAACAAAATCGGCACTTTTTAAACCTTTAATGATAATGAAGTAGCTGATCGCCGCAGTGGCAATTCCGCTAAATGCCGCAGCATTCCAAGTAGGACGCTTAGCGAAGTTGAAGGTTAAGAGCAAACGGGTAATAAACTGGACTAAAGCACCCACCGTAAAGGCAATGGCGACCGAGAGCAGAATACCCACAATAATTTCTATAGCTTTGTCTGAGTTGATGTATTCCCCAAGATGTAATAACGTGTCCGAGTTTCCAGAAAGCTTAATGAATGTCATACAGAAAGCCGCGCCTAAAAGTTCAAATACAATGGAAACCGTAGTTGAAGTAGGCAATCCCAGCGTGTTGAAGAAATCCAGCAATAAAATATCAGTAATCATGACGGCCATGAAAATGACCATGATTTCGTCAAAATAAAATTTCTCAGGGACGAAGATACCTTTACGAGCAACCTCCATCATCCCGCTAGAAGAGAGGGCTCCAAAAGCAATACCAATACTGGCAACGATCATAATGGTCTTAAAACTCACCGCTTTTGAACCAATCGCTGAATTCAAGAAGTTAACAGCATCATTACTCACTCCCACTACTAAATCTGCAATGGCTAAAATGGCCAAAGCGATAAGCATAATCAAGTATATATTATCCATAAAAAGGGTCTGTCTTTTAAATGTGCAAATTTGATATTTATTTTAAAGTTGAATGTTACGCGAAGGTTATAAGTACGGTAACAAAATGCATATTCTAGGTTTGAAAAGCGTTTAAACAGTGGGGGAAAGCGTGTATTTTAAGTTAAAAAATAATATCAAATACTTGTAAATCAGTGTTTTGTATTTTTAATGTTAACTCAATGTTACGTAAATGTTTCTTTATGTTTACTAATTTCATATATTTGTAAAGTAAAGTTTAACCCAAATACTGTTTATTATGAAAAAGTTACTAGTTGCCGTTGCCTTTTTAGGAGCTGTAAGTTTTGCTTCAGCACAGGAAAAGAAGAACATTTATGTTAAAGAAGGTAATTTAATTAAAGCAACTTTGTTTCACGATAATGGGCAGGTTAGTCAAAAGGGTTACTACACAGCAGATGGAAAGCTTCAAGGTGAGTGGATCAGCTACGATAAAAGCGGAATTAAAACTGCAGTAGCTAACTATGAAAATGGCGCGAAAACCGGAAAATGGTTTTTCTGGAATGACGACACCTTAAGAGAAGTAGACTATAGCCAGTCTCAAATTACCAGCGTTAACACTTGGAAAATTGAGGGTGAGCGTGTAGTGAGCAATGAGTAAACCTAGCTTTTTATTAAAAACAAGGTCTTAAAAATTATAAGTCCGCTGAATATTCAGCGGACTTTTTTTTGCTTTAAACCGTCTGAGGATGCTGCACTTAAGCATTTTATGGTTTAGAGCGTCTATTATAAATCTAAATGCTTTTCTGTAAATTGGTATTCCAGTTAATAGAAGTTGTACTGCATTTACCAAGATGACCGAAAACAATCAAAAAATAGTTGTTTTATCAATTATTGGACTAATAATCCTGTTACTATTTTTATTCCAAGAAAATAAGGAAAGTAGTCTTTCCGAAAATCAGTTGACAACAATCGGAAAAGTTGTAGATATTAAAATGTGTGGAAAACCAGCTTCCGGTTGTATAACATTTGCATATCTCATTGATGGAAAATGGATTGACGGGACTGACCCTGAAAGTGCAGCATATCCCGAATTTGTTCGCGAGGGAAAACCTGAAATCGGAAAATATTATAAAGTTGTTTATGACAAAACGGATATTAACAACTCTAAAATTTTGATTACAAAAAAACCTCTGACTGAAAAACAGACCGAAAAATATTTGAACTGAATAAAAAATTGCTAATTCCAGCCAACTTACAAAAATTATTGAGGATTTTCTATTTGGTTTTTATTTGCAAAATTACGTTCTAATTCACACAACAAAACCACAGCCAAGACCGTAAAAAGGCTAACAACAAAAAAGGGGATGCTCCATAAAGAGCATCCCCTTGACCAAAACAAAATAACTAGATAATTACTGGTTAGTTATAGGGTGTGGCGCATCCCACCAAAGGTTTGTGCCTAAATTGTCTTCTCCTTGTGTGCTTACTGCGGCTTCATAATTAGCTGAGTTTGATTGTGACCAATCTAAATCATAACCGTGGCGCACAGGAATATCGCTTCCATTTAAGGGCTCTGCAGCCGGGGTAAGCTTAGGATATCCTAATCTTCTCCATTCTGCCCAAGCCTCATAGCCTTGTAAGAATAACGCTTTCCATTTTTCTTCTGCAATTTGCTGCATTGCTGTTGCATCGTTAGTGCTTAAAGGTACCGTTGCGATATAGGCATCTGCATCTGCTGCACCCCATTGCTCGTAAGAAGCTGTAATTGCTGCCTCATAATAATCGCTTGCGCTGCCGCTAATCCAGCCTAATTTTACAGCTTCGGCATAAGAGAAAAGTACTTGAGCATAGCTATAGATCACTCCGGGAGCCGTTTGATCATAAATAATATCGCTTGTGATAAAAGAAACATCGCTAGCCGCATAGCTTGATGTGGTCAAACCATAAGGCATTCCAATATATTGCGGGTCTCCTGCGACTACTGAACTTCTTGTATATTCTGCGTAAACGTCGATTCTGCTGTCGTCATCAGCTAATAAGCGGTTTACAAAAACGTCACTTACTGCATAATCCTCACGAGTTTCAAAACGATCTTCCCAAGGGTTATCATACGACTGATCTGCAATAAAAGGATAAAGCAGATTTTCGGCATTAGAAGAGATAGCGCCGCTCATCGCTTCTTGAAATTTAGTAGCTGCTACACCACTTGCTCCAGGGTATACGTTAGAAAGACGTAAAGCCATACTCAGCTTTAAGGTATTTGCAAACTGAATCCATCGCGTCATATCTCCGTCAAAAATCAAATCACCGGTAGGTCCTGCTTCTGAGGTATTTATCAGGGCAAGAGCATCATCAATCTCATCAAAAAGAGAAAGATAAATCTCCTCTTGAGAGTCAAATACCGGAGTGGTGTTGTCTAAACCTTGTAGCGCTTCAGAATACGGAAGCATTCCCCAGCGGTCTGTCGCAAACTGGTAGAAATACGCTTTAAGTAATTTGGCCACAGCGATCTGATTATCGTTAAAACCGTAGGCAACTTGAGTTAATGCGGTTTCCTCATCGCTGTTAAGATCAATAATGGTTTGCAAGTTTATTAATGGGCCATAGTAGAGGTAGTCAATATCCCAGTTTCTTGTACCATAACGTGAACCTTCGGTATAGGTAATGTTTGAAATGTATTGTACATATAAATTACCTGTCTCTGCGGTAACTGCAGAACCTATTTGCGATTCGGCATAGGTTAAGAGACCACTACTAATTGCAGCTGTAGTAGCATCTGGATCAATATTGGTGTCGTTAAAATCAACAGTGTCACAAGAAGAGACTTCAAATAACAGAATTGATAACAACGTAAGTTTTAATATATAGTTCTTCATAATAATTTTGTTTCTAGAAGGTTAGTTTAATATCCATACCAAAGGTTCTTTGACTTGGATTTTGTCCTGCTTCTACCCAACGGGCGTTTCCACTAGAATAATAATCTTCAATTTCAGAAGGGTCAATTCCTTTTACGCTAGAATAAATAAGCCAAAGGTTGTTTGCGTAAACACTTACTTTCACATTTTCAAAAGGAAGATTTTCGATCATAGATTTTGGGAAATTATAGCCTAGAGAAGCTTGTCTTAATTTGATATATGAAGCATCATAAAGCCACTCTTCAACAACACCATATAGATTTCCGAAGTACGTTCTAGGATTCACATAGTATGAAACGAGTTCGCCTGTAGTCGCATCTGCGCCATCTACACGAATACCTCCAGAAGAGCTTTGCGCGTTGTTCACGTTTACAGAAGTCACTTCGTTTCCGCTGGCATCAATTACGACATCACGTATTGGGTTACCTAAGTCGTTAGTACCTACGGTCTGAATACCTACCCCTGAACTCGCGTTAAACATTTTTGTAACCGAATAGAATTTTCCGCCTTTTTGAAAGTCAAAAGAGAAGTTTAAATCAAAGTTCTTGTACGACATTTGGTTGTTGAAACCACCCGTGAAATCAGGCTGAATGTTTGCGATCTTCTCGATAGCATTGGTGTATTGTGGGGTTCCTGCTTCGTTTAAAAGAATGTTGCCATCTTCATCACGCTGCCATTTGTAACCATAAATATTACCCCAATCGTCACCTTCATCTGCGTATAAATAACCTCTCCAAACGCTAGCTAATAAGGTCTGATCTGTAAGATCATTGATCTTAACCACTTTCTTATTGTAGTTGGCGATGTTAAAGGCCATATTCCATCTAAAATCAGGTCCGTCAAACGGCGTTGCGGTAATTCCTAATTCCCAACCGTTAGTTTTAGTGATTGACTCGTTTCCGGTAGTTGCAGTATATCCTGTTGCACCATTAATGGTCAATGATGAAGGAAGCTCACTGTCTTTACGAGCGAAATACGTAAAGTCAAGGCCTATGCGGTTTCCAAAGAAACGAAGCTCTGTACCTAATTCTTTTTCTTCACGAATTCCTCCTTTAAGCGTAAGGTTAGCTAATGTATTAGGAGTAGAGATGCTTAGCTTGTCTTCGTAAGAATTCTGAATAGAATAGGTGTTGTTTAAGGCGTATACTCCCGGAAATGATGGAGCTTGCGCCAGACCGGCACGAAGTTTACCGAAGCTTAATACGTCATTGTTCTCAAGAACATTAGTAAAAATGAAACTTCCTGAAACCCCGTAGGTATCTACACTGTTGTCATTTACATCTGCAGTAGAGCTCCACTCTTTTCTGTAAGAACCGTCTAAATACAAATAGTTTTCATAACCAATGGAAGCAGTAGCAAACATTGAATAGTTCTTTTCTGAAGAGTGATCTCTCGAATAATTAATGTTTCCAACCGAAGTTCTGATGCTGTAATAATCTGGAATTTGCAGTCCACCTGTGGTGTTGGCGCCTATGTAAGAATATTTTCTTTGATTCCATTGTGCACCTACGTTTGCCACTACATCAAAAGCGCCAAATTTGTTCTCATAGTTGATTTGTGTGTACAATTCGTTAAACTCATTCGTCGTCGTATTTTCAGAATAGCCTGGCTGACTTAAACCGTACCAACCTGTTTTGCTTTCATACTCATAGCTGTTAAATGTGCGACGAAGATCTACAAGACCGCTCAAGTGCTCGTCATATTCATATTCTAAACCAATACTACCATACACTGCATTTTTGATTTGAGAATTGGTGTTTTCATAAACATCAAAATAAGGAGAGTTCCAGTATAGTGGTGTTGGATCTGAAGCAGACTTCATATTCCAAGAATAAACTTGCCCGTTTTGTCTGTAATTTTTTAGACGGTTAATGTCTAATTGACGTTGCCACCACTGGTTGAAGTTAGAACCGATACTACCATAACCTTGTACAGGGAAATTGTCTGTTAATCGATACTGATAGTTAAAGTTTCCGTTGAATTTTAATTTAGGAGCTACATTATAAGATCCTTTAAAAGAAACTGTAGTCTGCTCTCTGTTTGTGTTTGGAGTGATCAACGACGTCTTAAGATTGTTGATCGTAGTTTTAATATTATAATCGTCTCCTCCTTTTAGTAAAGAGAACGTAAGGTTGTTAGTAGTTGCTGTTTCATAAAAGTCTCTTACGTTATCAGGATTTGCAGACCAAGGTCTTAGTTCGCCGTAGGTGTCAGAATTAGGAATCCAACTATCCCAATGTCTTACAAGGGTTCCATCAAGTTCAGGACCCCAAGATTCATCTGCAGAATAGTTAGGGGTTAATTGACCTTCAAAAGTTGAAAACTCTTGAGAGTACCCACCACCGTACTGATTTTGATATTCCGGCAACAGATAAAGAGAAGACATAGAAACTGCTTCGTCAATAGAGATTCTCGTTTCTCCGTTTTTAGCTGATTTTGTGGTGATGATAACAGCACCGTTACGCGCTTCTGTACCATAAAGAGCTGTACCGGCAACACCTTTAAGAACAGAGATGTCGGCTACATCTTCCATGTTGATATCAGAAACCGAATAGATTTTTACACCATCCACTACATAAAGTACTCCAGTTTCTCCTCTTAATCGTATTAAAGCATTGTCAAAAGTAGAACTTGGTGAACCAATGAGCTGAACCCCTGCGATCTTTCCTGCAAGAGCGCTGTTGATATCAGTATCTTTTGCTTGAACTACAGAAGAACCATCTATAGATTGTTGTGAATAACCAAGACTCTTTTTCTCACGTTTAATCCCATTTGCTGTAACAACGACCTCATCAAGGCTTTCTCCTGATTTCAGGCTTATAGAATATGTTGTCTCTTCTGTAACGGGTATTTCTTGATCATTAAAACCCATAAAGCTTACTACAAGTATATCTCCGGTAGACGCGTTAAGGCTAAAATTTCCGTCAAAGTCGGTTGAGGTACCTGTGCTTGTACCTTTAATAACCACAGATGCACCCGGTAAAGGCAATCCGGTATCGTCAACTACGGTACCTGTGATTGTTTGCGTTTGCGCAAGGGCCATCTGTACAACTAATGCAAAAAAGAGCATTAGAAATCCTTTTGTTTTGATTTTCATGTTAGTGATTTAGTTAATAGAAATTTTCGGTGGCAAAACGTTTTACTTTTTTACCAAATCGAATCGACCAATTCGACGTTTTCGAAAATAGCGGTACTAAATCGCCTCTGTTATGTAAATGTTAACCCATTGTTATACTATCGTATTTATTAGTTAAGGATTTTAACACTAATTAATACGATATCGTTGTAATAAGATTCTAATTGATGAGAATTATTAGCCAAAAAACTAAAAAACCGTCAATAAATGACAGTCTTTTAAAAATACTGTTGCAGAAAATTAGTCTTTGGCGCGTTTAGAAGCATTTTTAAAAAAAATATACTTCTAGTAGATTTGTCCGGAAATCTAATATCTACAGTGACAGGAATAGATTATCGTTTGCTGATTTTATTGTGGGTGATCTGCTTTTGTCGGGAGCTTTTAAAAGTGCCTTTTTCAAAAGTTCTTTTGGCCGCGTGCTTGGTAGCTCTACCTTGTACTCGAGCGCGCCACATTCTAAAACTAGAAGGTTTCATTTCACGACGCATAAGTTCTATCACCTCTTGTTCTTTTAAACCAAACTGAAATTCAATAGCATCAAAGGTTGTGCGATCTTCCCACGCCATTTCAATAATTCTATCTAATTCTCGATCTGATAAGTTTTCGGTACTCATAGCAAAAGTTTTTAGTATAATTTAAACGAATCACTTTCTAATGTCAAGCAGTTTCTAATAAAATTAACGTTCTGCTATTTCGCTTTAACAATAGAGCCGTAGCACGTTAAAATCAAACCAAAAGTTTAAGTATAATTTATCGTATCGCTTTATAAACGGATGCTTTTCGCTGCTAAATTTGTTCTTCAATTAAATGATAACTACTTATGAAAACAATAAAAATCGCAGTGAGCGCTTTGTTGATCGCATCACTTGCAAGCTGTAAAACAGATAAAGATAAAGAAGCACAAGTTGAAGAAAACCAAGAGGTGCAGGTTGTAGATAGCACAGCTCCTGAAAAGGCGCGTTACGCAGATGCTGTAGTTACGCCAAAAAAACCTACCATGCCCGAAAACTACGAGATAGATTGGGAAGGTGTTGAAGCTGACGCTGACAAAAAGCTTGATTTTGACGGCTGGTTAGAATATCAGACGTTCTCTGGAAGCCTAGGCAAGCTTGAACTTAAAGAAGTTCCTGAAGAAGAAATTACAGATTATATCACACAATTAGAAAATGAAACCACAGCTCTTGAAAGTACGATACCTGCTAGCCTATTAACCGAAGAGGTTCAGGAGGATATTAAGGATATCAGAGAAGAAGTGGCAGATTTGAGACGCGTTGTAGAGCAACCGGGTGTTGAAACCTCAAAAATTGATAACCAAGTAGAAGAACTTGTTGAAGCGTATCAAGACCTTAATGAAGAGTTGAAAGAAACGATGACTAAAAAAGCATCGTAATACGATAGAAAATTTAATAAAGAAGGCCTCTAAATAGGAGGCCTTTTTTTGTATTTGTTAATTTTTTAGTAGCATTGCCGCAAATTCAATAAAGTTTTAGCAATACTTTAAGCTACGCAACTTTATATAAGCGATTGACTGTCATAAATTTGCAATGTTAATCCCCAATGCAATGAAATATTACCTGCTTCAAATACTACTTTGTGTGGTGCTGTGCGTGTCCTGTAAAAAAGGCGCTTCTTCCACAACGCAAGATTTTGCGATCAAAGCTCATGTAGAAGAATTAGAACCTAATGTCAAAGAAATGATTAAAGACTGGGACGGCTACTGGGCACTTAAACGCAATATTGCTATGATCGAAAATACTAATGCGCTCAACGCAATAGATTTTATGGATAAGATGGCCAATAATTGCAACGCAATGATCTTACAAATCCCTGATGCTATTGAAACTCCAGAGATCAAAAATCGCGTTGAAAAAGTAGATACTAGAATTAATCAGTTCTATACAGAAGTCAACCGCAACGAAATGCGGGAGCGTATTGTACAGAATCATATTGAGACGATCGTTCAAGCTTTTGATACGCTAAATAAAGAACTCAACCGCACCTTATAATTGTGAAAAAGAAGAATAAATAAGTAAGCTCCCTAAACAAGGAGCTTTTTTTGTGCGTACCTTTGTGTACATTTGAAACTATGAAGTTTTACGCTACCGCACTACTGCTTGTATTGATGCTTTTTTCTTGTAAAGAAGAAACGAAAGTTACTGTGAATCCGCGCAATGCAACTGATACGCTACAAGTCAACTTTGATGAAAATAAAAAAGGCAATATTGCACTTACTCCTGCTGCGGTAACGGCAATTGAAGGTTGGGAAAGTTTTCCGGAACTTCAGGCTCATATAGCTGCTCTTGATACGGTTAGAATTCAGTATTTAAGAGTGAATGGCGAAGATTGGATCAGTACCGCAAGTTTGGCTCAATCTAAGGTAAATGACAGTCTCGTAAATAATGCGATGCGCTCCAGACTTACGGTGCTTTTTACAAAGATGAATACCACCATTCAAGAAGCTTCAAAACTCGAGGTGGATACCGTATCTTATTATAAAGAAGCAACTGAACTGTATAACGCGTTTCAAAACCTTAAACTGCAGATCAATCTTAAATTTCAAAAGTCTATTGAAGAACTTCTGGAGCAATATGAGGTTGAGGCTGATTCACTTTCTGCGGTACGCGACTCTACGCAAGTGCGCAAAGACAGCTTGTTGCGCGCAAACCGCGTTCCTGTTAATTAAAAATTTCTTATGAAACATCTCTTTCTAGGACTTTTGCTTTTAAGCACGATAAGTCTTACCGCCCAAAAACAAGACAAAATAGAAATGGCCATCAACACCCAGCTTGAGGCTTGGCATAAAGCTGCGGCAGACGCAGATTTTGATGCGTATTTTGATTTAATGACTGAAGATGCTGTTTTTATTGGTACAGACGCCGAAGAAAACTGGCAGTTAGATCAGTTTAAAGCATTTTCGAAACCCTACTTTGATCGTGGAAAGGCGTGGAGTTTCAGTACACTGGAGCGCACCATTTATCATCCTAAAAAGGCCAAGATGGCTTGGTTTGATGAATTACTTGATACGCAAATGGGAATTTGCCGCGGTTCAGGAGTGATGCTTTTGGACGGTAAAGAATGGAAAGTACAGCATTATGTGCTGTCTATTGCTGTTCCTAATGAAAATGTTGACGAACTCACCCAGCTTAAAAAAACGCACGATGATGCTTTGATCAAAGTGTTTCGAGCAAATTAAATTTACATAACCCCTTTATTTTTATATTATTATATGAATTCAATGTTTAAAATGATTGTCCCGGTTTCTCTCGGGATTTTAAGTTTGACCGCGTGTAAACAAGAGTCAAAAACTGATGCCGTAGCCGAGGCCAAAATACCGGCGCTCGATATGGCTAATATGGATACTTTAGTGAAGCCGCAAGATGACTTTTACAATTTTGTAAATGGAAATTGGATGAAAGCCACAGAGATTCCTGAAGAAGAATCGGTGTGGGGAGGCTTTAGTGTATTGCGTAAAACAACACGTGAGGATGTTTTAACCATCATTAATGATGCGCGTAAAAGCAACACGTATGCCGCAGACTCAGATCAGGCCAAAGCACTTGCCCTATATGAAAGCGAGTTAGACACGGTTGCACGTAATGAAGCCGGACTTCAACCGCTTCAACCTGCATTAGACAGCATTGCATCTATAGCTTCGGTGGCCGATATTCAGCGTGTAGGACAATTGCGCAATGGTACCGGAACTCCATTTTTTAACTTCAGAGTATTTTCAGATTTTTCAAACAGTAAGATGAATGCCGGGTATATTGCTCCGGGAAGATTAGGATTGCCTGATCGTGATTACTACATCGAGCAAGATGAGAAGTCTAAAGAAATTCGCGAGCAGTACAAAGAATACATTAGCTGGGTACTAGAATATGCGGGTGATGATGCAGCTACTGCAAAAGAAGAAGCAGAGCGCATTCTTGCGTTAGAAACGAAATTAGCCGAGCCTAAATTAGATAAAGTTGAACAGCGTGACGCACGTAACCTCAATAATCCAAAGAGCGTTGCTGAGTTACAGAAAATCACACCGGCGGTTAACTGGGAAGTCTTTTTTGAAAATCAAGGTCTTGCTAAAGAAGTAGATACAGTGATCGTGCTTCAGCCTAAATATATGAGCGCGTTGCAAAATGTGCTTACAAAGACTTCTTTAGAAGATTTAAAGCTACTTATGCGTTGGGCAACTTTGAATTCGTGGTCAGATAAATTGACAACCGACTTAGAATATGCTAATTGGGAATTCTATAGCAAAACACTTAATGGAACACCAAAACAAAAACCTGCAGACGAGCGCGCTCTTGCCACAGTAGATGGTACTTTAGGAGAAGCTGTAGGTAAATTGTATGTAGATAAAGTGTTTCCGCCGGAGGCGAAAGAAAAAGCCGAGGCAATGATCGCAAATATCAAGGAAGCCTTCAGAGACCGTATCAATGCACTTGAATGGATGACTGACTCTACGAAAGTTCAGGCCATTGAAAAGCTTAACAAGTTCACGGTAAAAATAGGTTACCCTGACAAATGGGAGGATTATTCTACGCTTGAGATCGATGCAGAACAAGGCTATTTTGAAAATATGCTGGCTTACGGAAGCTGGTCTCTTGACAAGAATAATGCAGATTATAAAGAGCCGGTAGATAAGACCAGATGGGGAATGTCGCCGCAAACGGTAAATGCGTATTTCAATCCTTCATTTAATGAGATTGTTTTTCCGGCGGCAATTTTACAGCCTCCATTCTATAATTATCAAGCAGATGAAGCTGTAAATTACGGTGGAATCGGAGCCGTAATAGGGCACGAGATATCACATGCTTTTGATGATAGTGGAGCGCGTTTTGACGGCGACGGAAACTTAAAGAACTGGTGGTCTGATGCAGATCTTGAAGCCTTTACTGCTCGTAGTGGGGCCTTAGCAGAGCAATATAGCAATATCGAGGTTGCAGACAGCTTGTACATCAACGGGAAGTTCACTTTAGGAGAGAACATTGGTGATCTTGGCGGTTTACTAGCTGCTTATACCGGTTTGCAAAAATTCTATGAGAAAAACGGAAGACCAGAGAACATTGATGGTTTTACTCCAGAACAGCGTTTCTTTATCAGCTGGGCGACGATCTGGCGTACTAAAATGCGGGATGACGCATTACGTACACGTATTAAAACAGATCCGCACTCTCCGGGAATGTATCGCGCATATGTGCCACTTCAGAATATTGATGCATTTTACGAAGCCTTTAATATCAAAGAAGGTGATCCTATGTTTGTACCGGAAGAAGACCGCGTACGCATTTGGTAATACGATGTTTATCTAAATACAGAATCCCGAAAGCCATTGCTTTCGGGATTTTTTTTAGCCTTTAATTTCGTTAACCAAAGCAAAAGCTTGATTTACGTATTCCTTTTCAAGAAAAAGGGTAAAGTAGTTTGAGGTGGAAATAGCTTCAAAAATGGGAATTCCTTCATACGCGAGTAACTTGAATATATAAAAGTAAAGTCCGACGGTTTTAGAGTTATTTGCGGGAAGTGCGATAGAAAGCGAAGAAAGATCGTGCTTGACCATCACACAGGTTTCATCTTGAAAACAGCGCTCTACAAGGTCTGTCAAGTCATTTGAAACCAAAATATTACTCTCGTGAAACGTACTGGAATACGTTAAATAGGCTTTAGGAATGGTCTTGGTTTCTTCTAAAAGCTTAGACTGACTCTCTAAAATCGTATTGGAGTTGAGAAAGGTAAAGTCAGTAATCCCGCTGCGCACGACAATATCTCCCAGATCGCGCATCATACGCTCATCTACGCGCTTTTGAGGATAATAACGGCGCAATGCCATTACAATGGAACCCACATTAACCGGTTTACCCAGTTCTTTTTCTATGCGTGGCTGAAAATCTTCGGCAAGGGCACTGTAGTTAATGATCTTGCGCATCAAAGCATCTTCGGTATAGGGTTGATGTTTTATAAGTTGTTCAACAACAGAAGTTATCGTTTTCAATGTTATATATTTAACAATTTGTACAAATTTATATAAAATTGTTGAATTTTTTTCGGCGGAGTTTTTTTCGGCTTAACTATGCAGCAATAATCGGTTAAGCATAAGCGATTTATTTAAATGTTATCCCCAACGGAATTAATTTGACGATGATGAATGTTTTAAAATTTGGAGGAACTTCAGTAGGAAGCGCTCAAAACATTAGAAAGGTAGTAGAAATTTTAGCTGTTACCGAAAAGCCAAAAATTGTGGTTCTCTCTGCAATGTCTGGTGTTACCAATTTATTAGTAAGCCTTAATCAGGCAAGTATAGATAAAGATTTAGCACAAATCACCAATGTGCTAGAGCAGCTTCAAGCTAAACATTTTGAAGCAATCGAAGATCTGTTTACCGCAGAGAATCAACCAGAAACAAAAGCTCAAATTGAGACGTTTGTAGCTGCTTTACAAGAAATCGCAACAGGTGGTCGCACGTTGACTACCTATGCAGAACTTGTTACGTATGGCGAAACCATGCTTACCTGGATGTTTTCGAGATTCTTAGATCAAGAAAACGTAAGCAATGTGTTGCTCAATGCGAGTACCTTTATGAATGTAGGTTCTGTTGAGAATCCAAATATTGATGCTGTTGCTGAAGCTTTGGCACCTCAATTAGCAGAAAATCCATCTGAACTTTACATCACTCAAGGTTTTGTTTGTCGCGACGAGCGCGGCGCTCTGGCAACTTTAAAGCGCGGAGGAAGTGATTTTAGTGCGACCATTATAGCAGCTGCGGTAGATGCCGCAGGCGTTCAAATCTGGACAGATATTGACGGATTGCACAATAACGATCCACGTTATGTACAAGAAACACAACCCATTGAGCATTTGACCTATAATGAAGCGGCAGAACTAGCTTATTTTGGAGCAAAGATTTTGCATCCACAAACGGTAGCACCGGTTATAGATCGTGATATTCCGGTATGGTTAAAAAATACGTTTGAGCCATCGGCGCCGGGGACTAAAATTTCTAATGAGTATCACAACCGCGGTCTAAAAGCGATCTCAGCAAAAGATGGTATTACCGCTATAAAAATCAAATCAAACCGCATGCTCGGGGCACACGGTTTCTTGAGAACGATATTTGAGGTTTTTGATCGTCACGAGACTTCTATTGATATGATCACCACTTCTGAGGTTGCTATCTCGTTAACGATAGATGACACGCGTAATTTAAAAGCGATCATCACAGAACTTTCTGTTATTGCTGAAGTTACTGTTGAAGAAGATCACAGTATTATTTGTATCGTAGGAGAAAACCTTATTGCAGATCACGAGTCGTACAAAGCTTTTGGCATTTTAAATTCTATCCCGGTGCGTATGATCGCTTACGGAGGTAGTAACAATAACATTTCGCTTCTTGTTCCAACTCGCGAAAAGATTAACACATTACAATATTTAAACGCGCAATTGTTCCAACTAGAGGGAGCAATAGCTTAGACTTTTGTTAGTTAGTGTTAGCCTTCTTCTGACCAACCAGAAGGAAACATGGAAAACCCGGTGTGTGCTTGCCGGGTTTTTTTAGTTATAAACTTTTCTGAAACGTGTAGCCCAGTAAAGGCTTCAAAGTAACCGAATCTACTTTTTTATAGGTTTCCTCTGCTTCTTCGGTATCATACTGTGGAGGCTCTAGACCTAAGGCAATCGCTTGTTTGGTGTAGTACTCTGCTTTTTTGGGATGCTCGGGATGCACCGCATTTATAATGTGGCCAAAAGCATTTTTATAGATCACCCCTAGAATGATGCCCATACAATCCTGTCTGTGAATCAAATTTACAGGGGCATTTCCGTTAGATAACCCGGTGCGACCGGCAAGATATTTTACAGGGTTTCGGCTTCCGCCAAAGAGTCCGCCAAAACGGATCACCGTAGTTTCTAACGTAGGAGATTTAAAGAAAATCTGCTCGACCTCAAGTAGTTGTTTGCCTTTGTTGTCTTGAGGTTGTGGAAGGTCTTTTTCGGTAACAGCGCCTTGAGCGTCATCATAAACGCCCGTGCTGCTTATTAAAATCACCTTTTTAACCGAAGCTTTTTCGGTAGCATCCAACAGTTGCGCCATTCGCAACGCGTGATTATGCCCTGTATTGCGGCGTAGTCCCGGCGGAATCAAGATGATCAGGATTTCAGTATCAGCAAGAAAGGATTGTATTTCTCCACGTATTTCATCTTCAGCAATTTCAACTTGATAAACATCTAAGCCGTGGTTGCGCAATTCGGCTTGTTTATTTTTTGAGGTGACCGAACCCTTAACGCGATGTCCTAATTCTTGTAATTGTGCGGCAAGGGGTAACCCTAGCCAGCCTAATCCTGCGATTGCAATGTTGCTCATAGCTCAAATTTTTCCGAAGCCTTAAAACTGAATGTGCTGCTTGGTCACTAGCGCATCTGTATTTACAAAAGGCATCGGCATACTGTTCTTGGGTCGCGAAGGTAGGTCAAAGCTGCTGTTTTCTAAAAGATCGTAACTATAATCAAAAAGTGTAAAGCTCAAAGCAGCGTCTTCAGCAATGCTTAAATGAACTTCCAGTGGTTCGCGATCTACCAGACGATAACTCAGTAAATAATCACTGTTGCGGTTTTCTAACGGATGAGTTTCTCCGCTTCGCGGAAACACTTCCTGCCCGTTAAAACTGAGTCGGTTAAATAGCGTCCCTTGCGGACACATCAAGATCATATCGCCCACATTGCGCTGCGGAAAGATCACAAAATCAAGTCGGCGCTCGCCACTGATCACGGTGTCTTTTTCGGTATAGACTTGAGACGGAGCGACAAAATTTTTAGGCGCTGCGGTGATATAATTGTATTGGCTACCGTATTTACCAGATGGCGGATTGATCTCTAGTGGTGTATCATCGGTGGCATTTTGAACCAAGATCTCGTGAAGCCAAGGGTCGAGTTGGGTATTGTATGTAGCATAGAATGCCTGCTCTTGATCTACGTCATAGACATAGTTCAGACTCGTAGGAAAGGGACGTTCTTCGGTAAAATCTGCTTTGCCATAGGCGGCAATAAAAGCTCCAATACTTACCAAAGTGAAAAGTCCGGCAATCTTAGCGTTCATCTTGTAAAATCCAATTACCGGAAGTAGGAGACCAAAAAGTAACACCGTCAAGATCGTTGCGGCGGCCAGCATTTTAAGACCGAGACCCACCGGAAATTCTTTGATGTAATGCGTGATTATAAAAAGCGCAGGAGCACAAAGCAGCGTTAAGATAAAGAACTTCGGTTTTGAGAACTCAATAAGTAAAAATACAGCCAGCAATCCAAAATACACTGGGATGATAAAAAACGAAGCTCCCGGAAGATACACGGCGACTCCGGTAGCAATCAATAACCAGAAAAATAAAGGTGCAAAACTAAGGGAAGCAGCACTATTGGGGCGGTAAAATAGTTTGTAAATAAAAAAGTCAACAGCCAATGTTAGCGCAACAAAACCGGCAAGCAGTTCGTAACCGTTGTAAGGAAAACCTTGTAAGATATCGGCTTGTTTAGGGTCTAATGCCAGGATTAACTTCCATCCTAAGCTGATGACATAAGCGAGAACAAGGGCAATAAGCAGCGGTAGGAATCCGCGTAAAACCTCAATCAATTTGAAAGACTTGTTGCGCAGGCCATAAATAAGCACCGCAAAAAATAAAATCCAACCTAAAATTAGCATAGGGAAAATCCAACTGAATGGATAATACAGCATTTTGATTAGGGGCATATTCAGATAAATATAATCCTGGTCTGCCTTTAAATTGAGATCAGCATTGCTGAAATGATCCAGTAATGCAGTCAGATAGCTACCTTGATGTTCTAAAGATTGCGGGTCTAAACGAGATGGGATGTCGTTTGCCGTATGATAGTCAAAATGATCCCCGATGAAGGCAAAAAAGAAGCCGTCAATATCGCCGTTTTCGCGCAGCACAGTGCTATCAGTATCATTAGGCAGCAGTTTATAAACGCTGTACATTAATGAATTGGCATAAGGATGCGACGGATTTGCCTCAGCAAAAGCCTTGATCAATGCACCGTTTCCACCATTGGTTTCTACGATCATATTTGATGGGCCGCCGCTTCCGCGCGCTTCAAAATTCAATGCCAGAGCAACCTCTTTTGCCCAAGGGTGCTTGTTGACAAAGACAGAGGCGCCGTTGAGCCCCAATTCTTCCGCATCGGTAAAAAGAAGAATGATATCATTTTTTTGTTTTTCGCCTTTGGCTAAAAATGCGCGAATGCTTTCTAGAATAGTGACTACGCCGCTTCCGGCATCGCTGGCGCCTTTTGAGGCCGTATGCGGCGCACTATCGTAATGCGTCATCGCTAATAAGGTCTCACCTTCACCCGTACCGGGAATTCGAGTAATTATATTTTCGGCTCTGCTTAATGCGCCCCAACCCGGCTTGTAAGCAAAATCACTTTGTAACTCTACTTCAAGACCGTACCCTTCTAAAGTTGTAACTATAAAATCTTGCACTTCTTGATGTGCGGGCATTCCTACCGCGTGGGGTTTTTGAGCGATCGAATCTAAAAGTTGAAAAGCTCGGGCAGTAGAAAATTTAGTTTCGGGAGTGTCTAGACCTGAAACTTGTTGAGGTTTATGAGTATAAAAACTGAAATAGGTAAGCCCTAAAAGCAATAGAAACGAGAGGACGGCAGCGTAGGTTGTTTTCATAAGCACGTATAGTTAAGCTAAAGGTAG
Organism: Leeuwenhoekiella palythoae; assembly: GCF_900130045.1. Taxonomy (GTDB): domain Bacteria; phylum Bacteroidota; class Bacteroidia; order Flavobacteriales; family Flavobacteriaceae; genus Leeuwenhoekiella; species Leeuwenhoekiella palythoae. The sequence goes on along the minus strand of NZ_FQXT01000002.1, from coordinate 84,795 downwards.
TGGGAAACTAGGTTTTGCACAAGGTTGATGTTAATATGCTTTTTAGTTAATGCAAACGTTTTCGTTAATTCAAATAATTTTTCTAATTTAAAGAGTCTAAAATATAAGCGTATGGGAATCAAGAGTTTTATGGGTAAACGATCAAAAGTCGTTGCCGAAGAAGTAAATATCAAAGTGTCTGATTATATGACGACCAAACTGATCACGTTTACCCCAGATCAATCGGTTATGGACGTGATGCAAAAGCTGATCAAACATCGTATTTCTGGTGCGCCGGTGGTGAATGAGAATAACGAACTGCTCGGTGTGATCTCTGAGGGAGATTGTATCAAGCATATTTCAGATAGTCGCTATCACAATTTACCAATGGATAATGCTACGGTAGGTCAAAATATGGCGATTGATGTGGAAACCATTGATGGAAATATGAATGTTTTTGATGCAGCCCGTTTCTTTATCGAGCGCAAACACAGACGTTTTCCCATTGTTGAAAATGGAAAATTAGTAGGGCAGATCAGTCAGATGGATGTGATTAAAGCTGCCTTAAAACTTAGAGGAAATACCTGGAAGTAATCAGTTGCGTTTTACCAAAGCATAATAATCACCTTCTAAAGGTAAATAGCCTTGGTCGTAAACGAAGTAGTACACCGTGCCGGCTTTTGTAGTGTAAATACTCGTGAAAAGATTAAAATCAAAGCCCAAAGAAGTGAGCTTGTCACGCGTGGTTTTGGTTTTGTCTTCGGGATTGAGCGACTCTAGAATGCGATAATTTTTTCGCAGGTGGTTGTTAGTATTGCGTATTAGATTTTTAGTGTCGCTGTTGAGTTTATTGTTAGCGGCATTGCGGCAGGCGTCGCTGCAGTATTTTTTATCTGCTCTGCCTATAATTTTATCTCCACACTCGGGACAGGTTTTTTGCATATGCTCTAATTAACTAAACCAAAACTTTTCTAAGATACTGAATTTCTAGTTTTTAAGCGCTATTTGCACATGTGCTAAATGATGCTCACAGTGCCAAGCGTACATCCCAATAGTTTCAGACAGGCTGAAGCGTTTGCCGTGTTCCGGATGTATGTATTCTCTAATCAAATCTTCAGAATGTAAAGATTGAAGGAGCGTTGTCCAACGCGCGTGTAAGCCTTCAATCAATTTTAATGAGGAGGTAATTGCAGCAGATCGTGTGTCGGGTAATTCGGACCATTTATCTTCAAAATAAGGTTTGATCTTGGGCGCTTCTTCAGTGAGTGCCAACTTAAACCGAATAAACGCATTCATATGGCTGTCGGCACAATGATGTACAAGTTGTCTGATCGTCCAACCATTAGGCCTGTACGTTTTTGAGAGTGCGTCTTCTTCAAGGTTTTTGGTTAACGCCGCAATCTTTTGTGGAAATTCAGCAATAGTCGCAATCCACGATGTAATATGATTTGCCGTGATGGCTTCCAGCTTTTGAAAGTGGCCAATGGGATATTTCAGCTGTTCTAAATTCATAAGAAGATATATTTAGTAATTCCGGCGCTTGCCTTAAGATAGTTCAGATTTTTTGAAAACCGAGGGTTATGCATGTCAAACCTCAATAATACGGATACTGTGGTTTTCAAAATCATAAAATAAAAGACCCTCTTGATCTTTCGAGAGCGCCGCGATCAAGTCACCTTTTTCATTCCAAATAGCGCTTTGACCAGTTCCGTAAAAGTTATCACAAAAGCCAATGTTATTTACGCAAGCCACCGGAAAGGCGTGCTTTTTTGCGATTTTAGGATAATGCGCATATGCTTTTTTCATTCCGGTTTCTGATTTTGCTACACTTGCTAAATAAATTGCTGCGCCCAAATCAAATGCGTTTTCTGCGTGTTCATTCTGTAAAGATTCAAAGCAGATCGCGGGAGCAATTGGTGTCTGGTTCACCTTAAAAATAAGTTGCTCAGTGCCTGGTGTAAAAAAGGGGAGTTCGTCTACGTGTAAGTGCTGTTTTGAGTACATTTTGCGCTCCTGCTGCGGCTGAAAAATAAACATGCTAATATGAAGCCCAGTTTTAGAGGTTGTAGGAACTCCAATAGCGATCGTTATTTTATACGTGTCACTAAGCTGTTTGAAAAGATCTAGTCGCTCATCATGTTCAGAAAATGCCAAGGCTTTTGACTTTTGGGGTTCATAACCGGTAAGAGAAAGCTCAGGAAAAGCGATCAGATCTGCTTGTTCATGAATCGCGCGTTCAATCCATTTTTTATGGATCTCCATGTTTTTTTGAACGTTGCCTCGATGAGGGGCTATCTGTGCTAAGCAAATCTTCATAAACCTGATAAGTTTTTGCTTTGGTATAAGTGTTTTATAACGAAGTTAAGCTTTATTTGATGTGCTTAAGACTCAAAATTATTTATGCTACTTTGACTCATATCCATTTACAAACGGTTACAAACATTTATAAACGAAAGTAACTATTTCTTAACCGAATATAATTTGGCTCTCATTTCATCTTTGCAGTGCAATTAATCATTAACTGTTTAACCAAAAATTTGAAAATTATGAGTACGCTAAGAAACAAAGTACAGTTGATCGGAAACTTGGGAAATGACCCTGAAATCGTGAATCTTGATTCGGGTAAGAAACTGGCGAAATTCAGCATTGCCACAAATGAAACGTATAAAAATAATAAAGGCGAGCGCGTGACCGATACGCAATGGCACAATGTGGTTGCCTGGGGAAAAACGGCTGAGGTTATAGAAAACTATGTAACTAAAGGAAAAGAAGTAGCCATTGAAGGTAAACTGACCTCTCGTAGCTATGAGACCAAACATGGTGAGAAGCGCTATCTCACTGAAATTGTCTGCAACGAATTACTGCTGCTCGGGAAGTAACCAGGATAGGAGATTGTATCAAAAAAGCCGCATTATCTTAATAATGCGGCTTTTGGATTTTATGATAAATGCTATTATTTAATCACATTATCCATTATTTCCTGCACGATTTCAGGATTTAATAGCGTACTGGTATCTCCAAGATTTGAAGTGTCGTTAGAAGCGATTTTGCGTAAAATACGACGCATGATTTTTCCGCTTCGGGTTTTGGGCAATCCACTTGTAAACTGAACTTTATTCAGTTTGGCAATGGGTCCAATACGATCTGAAATCATCTGGTTGATTTCTTTTCTCAGGTTGTCCTGATTACGAGTTTCCCCGGTTTCTTTTAAGATCACATAACCATAAAGCGCATTTCCTTTTACTTCGTGCGGATACCCCACAATCGCACTTTCTGCAACTGCCGGATGCTCGTTAATGGCGTCTTCAATTGGCGCAGTGCCTAAGTTATGACCACTTACTATAACCACATCATCTACGCGGCCGGTAATTCGGTAATAGCCCACGCTATCGCGTAAAGCCCCGTCACCGGTGAAATACATATTTTTAAAAGCTGAAAAATACGTGTCTTTATAACGTTGATGATTGCCCCAGATAGTGCGCGCCATCGACGGCCAAGGGAATTTTATACACAGTCTGCCATCTACTTGATTTCCTTTTATTTCTTTTCCTTCTTCATCCATCAACGCGGGTTGAATTCCCGGTAACGGAAGCGTTGCAAAGGTTGGTATCGCCGGAGTAGAGTAGGGAATAGGTGAGATCATAATTCCACCGGTTTCGGTTTGCCACCAGGTGTCTACAATGGGACAATTTCGTTTGCCGATATTTTCATCGTACCAGTGCCAAGCTTCCTCATTAATAGGTTCACCTACTGTTCCAAGTACTTTTAAAGAAGATAAATCATGTTTTTCTACAAAATCTAGATTCTCTTTTCCGAGCGCTCTGATGGCTGTTGGCGCTGTATAAAATTGCGTCACTTTATGCTTTTCTACAATTTCCCAAAAACGGGCGTGATCAGGATAGCTAGGCACACCTTCAAACATTACGGTTGTGGCGCCATTCGCCAGCGGACCATAAACAATATAACTGTGTCCGGTTATCCAACCGATGTCTGCCGTACACCAATAAATATCATCCTCCCGATACTGAAACACATTTTTAAAGGTAAATGCGGTATACACCATATAGCCTGCGGTAGTATGCACCATTCCTTTTGGCGTCCCTGTAGAACCCGAAGTGTATAAAATAAACAATGGATCTTCGGCATTCATAATCTCAGGAGCGCAGGTTTCTTCTGCCGCATCCAGTAAAGGTTGTAGCCAGTGATCGCGGCCTTCTTCCATAGGAATTTCAGCATTGATGCGTTTAACTACGAGTACGTTTTCAACGCTTTCACAGCTTTTTAAACCTTCATCAACAATACCTTTTAGGTCGATGGTTTTGCTTCCGCGATAGGAGCCGTCGCTAGTAATCACCATTTTACAGCTCGCATCGTTGATTCTTGTGGCCAAGGCTTTTGAAGAAAAACCCGCAAACACCACAGAATGTATGGCGCCAATACGCGCACAAGCTAATAATGAGATAGCAAGCTCAGGAATCATTGGTAAGTAGATGCACACGCGATCTCCCTTTTTTATTCCCTTTGCTTTAAGAACATTAGCCATTTTGGCAACGCGCTTATGCAGTTCGTTATACGTAATATGTTGTGCTTTTTCCTTGGGGTCGTTAGGCTCAAAAAGAATCGCCGTTTTATCTCCGCGGGTGCGTAGGTGACGGTCGATGCAGTTTTCGGTAATATTCAATTGGGCACCTTCAAACCATTTAAATTCAGGTTTGTCAAAATCATAACTTAGCACATTATCCCAGCGTTTATGCCACATAAAATGCTCCTCGGCTATTTCTTCCCAGTAGCTTTCGGGGTTTCTTACAGATTTACGGTATACTTGAAAATATTCTTCTAAATGTTTTATGTGATAATTACTCATGGTTGAATTGTGCTTTTAGTCCTCACTAAATTACTAAATCGTTATCGGTTTAGGTTTGAACAATTCTGCAGTTGCCGCAAAATTTTAATAAAAATGCGTTAAACTTCTATCATTTTAATGATGCTGAGCTTCACCGGCGCCACTAGGAATACGTATACGCTCTACGATTTCCTGTACATCCTTTGGTGGTGCAGGTGTGAGTCGGCTTATGGTTATCGAAATGACGACATTGATCAACATGGCAAAAGTGCCAAAACCTTCTGGTGAAGTGCCAAACCACCATTCTGAAGCAGGAAGCGGCTCAAGAACGCCTATCAATCCGGTTTTAAACCGAATCATATAAAAGAGCATTAATACCGTACCTACGATCATTCCGCTGATGGCGCCTTGTTTGTTCATGCGCTTATCAAAAATCCCTAGCACAATTGCCGGAAAAAAGGAAGCTGCAGCGAGCCCAAAAGCCAGTGCGACCACCGCGGCTACAAATCCCGGCGGATAAATACCGAATAGTCCCGCAACGATGATAGCAACTAAAATGCTCAAACGAGCTGCGAGCAATTCACCTTTTTCAGAAATATTAGGCTTAAGTTGTTTTTTGATCAAGTCGTGAGAAACCGAAGTCGAAATTACAAGCAGTAAACCTGCAGCTGTAGAAAGCGCTGCTGCCAATCCACCCGCTGCTACGAGTGCGATCACCCAAGAAGGAAGTTGGGCAATTTCAGGATTGGCGAGTACCATAATATCCCGATCTACATAAAGTTCATTCGTTTCAGTCGAAGCGTTAGCGATAAGACGTTCTCCACTGGCGCCACGCGCCTCAGTAAATTCCGGTTTTCCTGTGGTGGCATCGCCGTTCACATATTGAATTTTTCCATCTTCATTTTTATCAGACCAGGCGATCAATCCCATATTTTCCCAGTTTTTAAACCATTCAGGAAGCGATGTGTATTCTTGATCGCTTACCGTCTCGATGAGGTTGGTACGTGCAAAAACAGAAACCGCAGGTGCCGTAGTATACAAAATTGCAATAAGTAAAAGTGCGAGGCCGGCTGATTTACGAGCATCCTTTACATTTGGTACCGTAAAAAACCTTACGATCACGTGTGGTAAACCCGCAGTACCCGCCATCAATGCGAGGGTGATTGCAAAGACATCCCAAGTAGATTTGGTGCCTTCGGTATACTCTTTAAAGCCTAATTGAGTATGCAGGTTGTCTAACTTTTCAAGTAGAAAGGTGCCGTCTTCTACACGAGATCCCATCCCAATTTGGGGAATAATATTTCCCGTCATTTGAATTGAAATAAAAATCGCAGGAACCATAAAGGCAAAAATGAGTACACAATATTGCGCGACCTGCGTATAGGTGATTCCTTTCATTCCGCCTAAGAAAGCAAAAACGAGAACCACCGCCATACCGATGATCACGCCGGTAGTAATTTCCACCTGAAGAAACTGAGAAAATACAATGCCCACGCCGCGCATTTGCCCAGCCACATAAGTAAACGAAACGATAAGCGCACAAATCACCGCTACGGTACGCGCGGTGTTGGAGTAATAGCGATCGCCAATAAAATCAGGAACCGTAAACTTCCCGAATTTACGCAAGTACGGCGCCAGCAAAAGCGCGAGTAGGACGTAGCCGCCGGTCCAACCCATTAAGTACACGGAGCCGTCATAACCTGCAAAAGAAATGATCCCGGCCATTGAGATAAACGAGGCAGCACTCATCCAGTCGGCTGCGGTGGCCATTCCGTTTGCCAGCGGAGAAACCCCGCCTCCGGCGACATAAAATTCTTTGGTAGAGCCCGCCCGAGCCCAAATAGCAATTCCAAAGTATAAGGCAAAGGTGATGCCTACTAAAATCCAGGTCCAAAGTTGAACGCTCATAATGTAAAGGTTTAATTTGCAGCGAGAATCTGCTTAAATGGATGGTAAAGGCATTTATTGGCACCGCCAAAGGGTTTAATACTCCGAGGCTTGCCCTGGGGTAGTTTACTCATTATAGCCGTATTTTTTATCAAGCCGGTTCATGAGCCAGACGTAAACAAAGATGAGTACTACAAAAACATAGATGCTTCCCTGTTGAGCAAACCAGAATCCTAATTTAAAACCCCCTAAACTATATCGATTGAGTAAGTCTTTAAAAAGAATACCGCAACCAAAGGAAACCACAAACCAAATGCTGAGTAAAATAGCTAGGTATTTTTTGTTTTCGCGCCAGTAGGCTTCAGATTTATCTGGTTTTGTCATAGGATAATGATTTAAAACGCTTTCTAATATAGCTTATAAAATTTAATACGGTTCCCTGTACTTACCTGTTTCTGAGAAAATTTGCATTAAAAAACCCGGTGCCTCAGCACCGGGTTTTTTAATTTTAAATAATCCTTAGTTTATAAAACATCAATTAAGAATGTCCAGGTTGGAGTAATTTCTAAGGTAAAATTTGCACCTTCATCATTACTCAAAGATCCGTCAATATCGATGGTAACCTTACCATTTGATTTTAAGCTTGAACCTAAAGAGTTTAAAAAAGCTGCTTCTGATGAACTTACTGTTCCAGTCGTTCCATTGGCAACAGCAATATTACTTAAGGTTACTGATTGTCCTCCAGAAGATAACGTACCTGAGAGTGTAGTTCCAGCTGCAGCCTCAACATCTTTGAAAACATATGTAAACCCTGAGATATCCACTGATTCTATTTTGTCTAAGTTATCTCTTACATCAGAATTACTTGTAGCATCAAGAGAAATAGCAGAATTAACTGATGAAGATCCCTCTGGGATAGAAACATCAACTTCCGCTTTTAAATCTGGACTTACTCTAATCTCTGTTAATTCATCAACCGCGTCGCACGAGTTGAATGCAAATACAAAAAGGCTTAGGGCAAAAAAGGTGGTGAATTTTTTCATCTTTAAGAAGTGTTAATTGTTTTAACAAAAATAAGCATAAATCACTATTAGCCAAGTTTTTAATGTAAATAGGGTGAAAAAACCCTTAGGCATTCTAAGCTTTGATTTATGGGGTATTGAAATTCAACCAAATCTAAGCGAGCTTGAAGATTTAGCTTTAAAGCGATTAGAAATAAAGTTCTTGAGCCAGCCTATAGGTGTTTGCGTGTGCTTCGATGATGATTTTAATATCGGGCGAATAGCCGCCACCCATACTCACTTGAACGGGAATTCCGCTTTCGCGAAAGCAGGATAGTGCAAACCGATCTCGTTCTTTACAACCTTCAACCGTACACGAAAGTCTACCAAGTTTATCGGTTTCTAAAATATCTACGCCGCTGAGGTAGAAGATAAAATCAGGCTTCACCTGTTTGATGAGTTTGGGAAGTGTTTCTTTCAGCTTTGCTAAGTAAACTGCATCGCCACTTTTATCGGGAACGGCAATATCAAGATCTGAAGTTTCTTTTTTAAAGGGATAATTGCCCGCGCCGTGCATCGAAAATGTAAATACGGAAGGATCGTCCTCAAAAATCTCGGCAGTGCCATTGCCTTGATGTACGTCGAGATCTACAACAAGAATCTGCTTTGCCAACTCCTTAGATTGAAGAAACCGCGCTGCAATTGCTTGGTCGTTAAGTAGGCAAAAAGCTTCGCCGTGATCGGAATAAGCGTGATGTGTACCGCCGGCAATATTAAAGGCGATCCCGTGTTTTAGGGCTAACTCACAACCCATCATTGTACCCTGTGCGATGATCTGCTCACGATCGACCAACTCCTGAGAGAGTGGAAATCCCGTTTTTCGAATTGCCCTTCTGTCTAGATCCAGCGCTTTTAGATTGCTGACATATTCTTGCGTATGAACAGCCGTCAGGTATTTTTCCTCTGGAAAGCCGGGTTCAAAAAAATTAGCTTCAGTACAGGTGCCTTCGTAAAGCAATTGCTTTGGGAGTAGATCATATTTTTCCATCGGGAAGCGATGTCCCTCAGGAAGCGGATGTTTGTAAATAGGATGGTAGGCGATTTTAAGCATTCAGTCTATGCAATTTAAGCTGGATGCGCTTACGCTTGATATCTACCTCAAGTACTTTAACCACAACTTGTTCTTGTAAACTTACGTGCGCATTTACATCACTCACAAAACCATCAGCCAAGTTAGAAATGTGAATTAGTCCACTTTCTTTGATGCCGATATCTACAAAGGCGCCAAAGTTTGTGATGTTATTCACGATCCCGGGAAGTAATTGACCGGGCTCAAGATCTTCGATCTTATGTATATTTTGATTGAAGGTAAATGCCTTTGCCGGTTCTCGTGGATCCAAACCGGGTTTTTCGAGTTCGTCTAAAATATCTTTCAGCGTAAGTTCGCCCACTTCATCAGAAACATAATCCTCGAGACTTAATTCTTTGATCACGGTTTTATTGCCTACCAATTCTGCTACGGAAAGCTTTAGGTTTTTAGCCATTTGTTCAACCAAAGCATAACGCTCAGGATGCACGGCGGAATCATCCAATGGGTTTTCAGCATTCTTAATACGTAAAAAACCGGCAGCTTGCTCGTAAGCTTTCGCACCCAAACGTGGAACGTTTAAGATTTCTTTCCGCGAAGCGAAAGCACCATTTTCATCTCTGAAGGTTACAATGTTTTCAGCCAGTTTTGGTCCAATTCCAGAAACATAACTCAGCAACGGAATGCTGGCAGTATTGATGTTTACACCTACCGTGTTTACACAGCTTTCAACAACGCGATCGAGTTCGTTTTTCAATTTGGTTTGATCCACATCGTGTTGATATTGTCCCACGCCGATGGATTTTGCATCGATTTTTACCAACTCCGCAAGTGGATCTGCAAGTCGGCGACCAATAGAAACCGCACCGCGAACCGTCACATCATAATTGGGGAACTCGTCTCGCGCGATCTTTGAAGCCGAATAAATACTTGCACCGGCTTCGCTCACCACAAACACTTCAAGATCCCGATTGAATTGCATACGCTTGATAAACTGCTCGGTCTCTCTGCTGGCGGTCCCGTTACCTATGGCGATGGCTTCGATCTTATGCGCATCTACCAGAAAACTGATCTTACGCATTGCACCTTTAGTATCGTTTTTAGGAGGATGTGGGTAAATGGTTTCATTATGCTGCAAACCGCCATTTTCGTCAAGACAAACCACTTTACAACCTGTTCTAAAACCCGGATCGATCGCGAGGATGCGCTTTTCGCCAAGTGGCGAACCTAAAAGCAGTTGGCGTAAATTTTTTGCAAAAACACTGATCGCTTCTGCGTCAGCTTTTTCTTTAGCAGTGCTTAAAGCCTCGTTGCTCAATGCCGGAAACAGTAAACGTTTATAAGCATCAGCAACGGCAAGCTCAATGTGCTCAGCACAGTCTCCGCGTGATTTTACCATTCTATTGGCGATGTGAGCTAAAGCGCGATCGGTGTCAATATCCAGTTTTAAACGAACAAAACCTTCATCAGCGGCACGAGAAAGTGCCAGAAAACGATGTGAAGGAATGCGGTTTAAAGCCTCCTCCCAATCAAAATAATCTTTGTATTTAAGCGCTTTTTCATCGTCTTTTTTAGACTTCACTACCTTAGAAGCAATCTGTGCGTAACGTTCTATTTGGTTCCTTAAATAGTTGCGCACATCGCTGCGCTCATTCACCCATTCTGCAATGATGTGGCGAGCGCCTTCAAGAGCTTCTTCGATCGAAGCAACTTCGTTGTTTAAAAACCTTCCGGCAGCTTGTTCCAGATCGCGCGTGTTTTGCGCCATAATAATTTTGGCGAGCGGTTCTAGTCCTTGTTCACGAGCGGTATCTGCTTTTGTTTTTCGCGTCTTTTTATACGGAAGATATAGATCTTCTAAGGCAGTAGTATCTGTAGTGTTTTCTATTTGCTTCTGAAGTTCTGCAGTCAAAACCTCTTGCTCTTCTAAAGCTTTTAGAATGGTCGCTTTCCGCTTTTCTAAGGCCTCAAATTGTTCTTTGAACTTTACAATTTCGCCCAGTTGCACTTCATCTAAATTCCCGGTGCGTTCTTTACGGTAACGTGCAATAAAAGGGATGGTCGCATCTTCATCAAGAAGTTGCAACACATTCTTGATACCCTTTTCCGGAAGATTGGTCGAAGATTTTAGGTAGGAGAGAAGTGCAAGCATGCTTTTAAAATTATATTTTCACTGAGCATCTCGACTGCGCTCGATGTGACACGGGAATGGCTGATTTGTATTATTTTATGTCCTGTCGAGCGCAGTCGAGACATTAATCAGGTTTAAATTTATGGTGTGTTTCATTTCGACATTCCGCTAAAATTTGAAGTAGATCGAAATCCCCATCAATAAGGGCTTTCTTCTTTTTTGCACTCCATTTTTTAATCTTTTTCTCAAACAGAATGGCTTGATTTACATCACTAAAATCTTGATTAAAGGCTAAAAATACTGGCCTACGTCTATAGGTATAACTAGCAGGGTTTGTCCCAGAATTATGTTGTTCAAGTCGCAATTCAAGATTATTAGTCAGTCCGGTATAATATGAGCCATCAGCGCATTGAAGTATGTAAACAAAATAAGTTTTCATAATAATGTATTAGATGGCATCTCGACTGCGCTCGATGTGACAAAATAAAGTACTTATTAATTCAAATCTTGTCCTGTCGAGCGCAGTCGAGACATTAACTCACCGCTTCACCGTTCTTTACTCCGGCCGTATCGGGATTCATAAACACGAGTTTTCCTTGTTTATCTTCGGTCATTAAGATCATTCCTTGACTTTCTACGCCACGCAATTTACGCGGAGCTAAATTGGCGACAACGGTTACTTGCTTACCTATGATGTCCTCCGGTTTAAAGCTTTCTGCAATACCAGAAACAATGGTGCGCACATCAAGACCGGTATCTACTTTTAGGATTAAAAGTTTTTTAGTTTTAGCCATTTTTTCAGCTTCCAGAATAGTTCCTACACGTAAATCCAACTTGGTAAAATCATCAAATTCGATCGTGTCTTTTTGTGGGGTTACCGGAGTGTTTTCGGCTTGATTACTCATTTTAGTCGCTTCTAATTTGTCAAGTTGTTTTTGTATTTGCTCGTCTTCTATTTTTCTGAATAAAAGCGCGGCTTTGTTGATGCTGTGACCTACAGGAAGTAAATCTATTTTCTCTCCCAGAAGCTCCCAGCTCAACGGCTCAGGAAGTTGCATAAGCGGATCTTCACTCTCTATATTAAGCATGTGCTTAAGCGTTTTTGCCGTGTGGGGTAAAAACGGTTCGCTCAAAACAGCTAGTGTTCCGGCGATTTGCAGCGCGATGTACATCACCGTTTTTGTGCGTTCAGGATCAGTTTTAACCGATTTCCACGGCTCAGCATCTGCCAGATATTTATTTCCTAAACGCGCAACATTCATCAGTTCGTTTTGCGCTTCGCGGAAACGGTAGCGTTCAATTGAACTAGCGATCACCGCCGGATAGGCTTTCATTTCGGCCAATACGCGCTCATCTTCCGCATTAAATTCAGAAGGTTGCGGGATTGCTCCTTCATAATATTTATTGGTCAACACCACCACACGGTTGATGAAGTTCCCAAAAATTGCAACTAGCTCATTGTTATTTCTAGCCTGAAAATCTGCCCAAGTAAAGTCGTTGTCTTTCGTTTCTGGAGCATTGGCCGTAAGCGTATAACGCAATACATCTTGCTGCCCCGGAAATTCTTCAAGATATTCGTGCAACCAAACCGCCCAGTTTTTTGAAGTAGAAAGCTTGTTGCCTTCTAAGTTTAAAAATTCGTTTGCCGGTACATTATCGGGTAAAATATAGCTTCCTTCGGCTTCCAGCATACTTGGGAAAATAATACAGTGAAACACAATATTGTCTTTCCCGATAAAGTGAACGAGTTTAGTATCATCTGCTTTCCAGTAGTCTTCCCAGTTTTTGCCTTCGCGCGAAGCCCATTCTTTGGTTGAGGAAATATAGCCTATTGGGGCATCAAACCATACATAAAGCACTTTACCTTCGGCACCGTCTACCGGCACAGGAATTCCCCAATCGAGATCACGGGTTACTGCGCGAGGTCGTAAACCTTCATCGATCCACGATTTACATTGCCCGTAAACATTCGGTTTCCAATCGCTTTTATGCCCGTCAAGAATCCATTTTTTCAGAAAATCTTCATAGCGATCCAGCGGTAGGAACCAGTGTCTGGTTTCTTTTAAAATGGGTTTAGAACCAGAAATGGTTGATTTCGGATTAATTAAATCGGTTGCATTTAAAGAAGATCCGCAATTTTCGCACTGATCACCGTAAGCTTCTTCGTGGCCACATTTTGGGCAGGTTCCGGTTACGAAACGATCGGCTAAATACTGATTGGCTTCGGCATCAAAAAGCTGCTCGGTCACTTCCTCAATAAAATCTCCTTTTTCATAAAGCGTTTTGAAAAATTCTGAAGCTGTATCGTGATGCACTTGTGCCGAAGTACGCGAGTAATTGTCAAAGGAAATCCCAAAATCTTCAAAAGAATCTTTGATAATCTTGTGGTATTTATCTACCACTTCTTGTGGAGTGATTCCTTCTTTTTTGGCTTTGATGCTAATGGCAACGCCGTGCTCATCACTACCGCAGATGTAAGCAACATCCTTACCCATACCTCTTAGGTAGCGGGCATAAATATCTGCAGGAACATAAACTCCGGCTAAATGCCCAATGTGAATTGGCCCATTGGTATAAGGTAATGCGGCGGTAATTGTATATCGTTTCGGACTCATAATGCGAATAAAATTTCAGCGGCAAAGATACCATTTATGCATATAAACAAAACCAGACTAGCACTTCATTTAATAAGTGCGTATATTGGTATTTTACAAGGAGAAAATTTAAGACTGCTTTCTCCGTTTTTTCTTATAGTGGTCTGTTGTTTTCTTTTTCTAAAATTAGAAAACCCCTAAACGGAATAATGAATTTAAAGCCCTCAGGCTAAAAAGAATTGCTATGTTAACCCCGCCCTATTTAAAAGAAGGAGATAAAGTTGGTATCGTGTGCACTGCTCGCAAGGCAGATCGCGAGGATCTCGAAAACGGAATTGCGCTATTGAAATCTTGCAGACTAGAACCTGTGCTGGGGAAAACCATTGGCGCTTCAGACAATCAATATGGTGGTACTGATGCATTGCGCGCAGCAGATTTACAAGCGATGCTTGACGACGAAGATATCAATGCGATCTGGTGTGCAAAAGGCGGTTATGGAACGGTGCGTATCATCGATGAGATCAACTTCTATAAATTCATTAAATATCCTAAATGGATCATAGGGTATAGCGATGTGACGGTGCTGCATTCCCAAATTCATAAATTAGGTTTTGAAACCATTCACGGAGTCATGCCTGTGGGAATTGCACGAAATACTGCGGTTGCCAAACAAACTTTAGAGAATGCCTGGTCTGGCAAACCGGTACATTATCACATAGAAAGCGCTCCTTTAAACCGATTGGGAACGGCCAAAGGCGAACTGGTAGGCGGAAATATCTCTATTTTATATTCGCTTTGCGGAAGTCACTCTGCGATAGATACGACCAACAAGATTTTGTTTCTTGAAGACCTGGACGAATATTTATACCACGTAGACCGAATGATGGTCAATCTAAAACGCAATGGCTTGCTGCGGAATATACGCGGCTTGGTAGTAGGCGGACTTACCAGTATGCACGACAATTCTACACCTTTTGGGAAAACCGCTAAAGAAATTGTTATGGATGCTGTTGCTGAATACGATTACCCGGTATGCTTTGATTTTCCGGCGGGGCATTTAAAAGATAATCGTGCACTTATTTTGGGCCGAAGCGCTTCACTTGAGGTGAATGAGCGTGGTGCTAAACTCTATTTTGACCAATTGGAATAAGGCTTATGAATCATAACGAACTCGGGAAATGGGGTGAAGAATATGCTGCGAACTATCTCGAGAAAAAGGGTTATGAACTTTTAGAACGCAATTGGTTTTTTAACAAAGCTGAATTGGATATTATTGCGCTAAAAGATGATCAATTGGTCGTTGTTGAAGTCAAAACACGCAACTCTGATTTTTTTGGTGATCCACAAGATTTTGTGACGCCGGCAAAGATCAAATTGCTGGTAAAAGCTGCCAATGAATACATCATCTCAAACGATCTGGATCTTGAAGTTCGTTTTGACGTCATTGCCATCTTAAAAAATAAAACCCAAGAACAACTGGAGCATTTTGAAGATGCGTTTTATTATTTCTGAAACATTATTATGGCTAATCAGTGGGGTATTCCGGAAGACGTTGAAAAATTTGTTTTAATTCGTGATAAGACGTGTGTGTATTGCGGCGTTGATTTTTCAATCACTCATGTATCAAGAAAAACCAAGCCATCTTGGGAACATATAATAAACGATATTCATCTTTCCTCAGTAGATAATATTGCGCTCTGTTGTACTTCTTGTAACGCGAGCAAAGGAGCTAAGAAATTACAAGAATGGCTTAAAAGTAACTATTGTTTATCAAAAAATATAAACGAGAATACGGTAGCAGAAGTAGTTCAAAATGTAATCAGAAAGAGCATCTCTAAAACTTAAAAAAGAGGAATCAAACTTGAATTGATTCCTCTTTTTTAAAAGTTAGGCTTTCGCAGTAATTTGTTGTTTTATGGTCGCTATCGCCCTCAAAATTATCGCTACATAAAATCCTTGAACCAGAATGCTTGCAGGACCAGCTATGGCCACCATAATTATGGTTAAGAACATAAATCCTAAAACCAAAGTGATTATCCCGGTTACTTTGGGCAGTTGGCCAAGATGATTAGTTTTATACAGTCCAATTCCCATACAGATAAAAACAATTCCAAAAAGTACGCTGTAAATCAATGCAAAAGCTTCAAGCTTGATGTATTGAAAATGGAGATCAATGATCGAGTAGATCGCGATCAAGGTGTTGATCGCAATGGCGATAAGCGCACTGGTTTTTAGAAAGCCGGCTTTAAACAATTCGCCGATCAAAACAAAAGCGCGCATATGCAACGCAAAAGCGATGGCGGCAAGTATCGTGATGGTTACATAGAATACTTCGCCAAAATAATAACCGCCGGTAGCAAGAAAGGTGGTTTCTTCAATAAGTTGAAAAACCAATAAGATCATACTCAGAATCCCCGCAATCCAACCGAGATGGAGTTGATAGAACAAAAACGACACCTTTTTATTCTTATCGATTTCGATCAAAAAAGCCTTTTTCACTTTCTTTTCAAAAACAGATTCCTGTAAGTCGTCGAGGTCGCGATCTAGTGCAGCGAGAATGGTTTTTACGGTGTAAACACGCGGCATAACTTCGCCGGCTTCTATACGCTGAATGGTGCGCACCGAAATATTACACTGTTCTACAAGTTCTTCTTGAGTAAATCCTTTTTGC
Source organism: Leeuwenhoekiella palythoae (assembly GCF_900130045.1). Taxonomy (GTDB): domain Bacteria; phylum Bacteroidota; class Bacteroidia; order Flavobacteriales; family Flavobacteriaceae; genus Leeuwenhoekiella; species Leeuwenhoekiella palythoae. Next base: position 68,602 of record NZ_FQXT01000002.1, on the reverse strand, counting down.
TGACGTAATTCTAAAATTTTCAGCCCTAATTGTGGTTGTTTCATGAGTGACATAAGATTGCTCTTGTAGTGATGCGCATCTAAAAATACAAGAATGTTAGACCCTGCAATACTAAAAACAGCAACCTATTTCAGACGATTTTTCGGCACACAATTTACCCGACATTCACCCGACATTTCAAGTATAATAAGGGCTGAGACGAATTGATAATTTTAGAAATTCTAATAAACCTGTATCGGTTTTAACCTATTCTGAAACCTGTTCTACCATTTTAGGCATTAGAGGTCTCAAGATATCCAAAGCTTTTTCTACTGAAGAAACCCCGGACGCGGTCAACAACAAGCGTAAACCTTTGCTGGTTTTTTTCTCTTTAAGCGTGACCTTGTTTGAATGGGTTTGTACAAACTGAAGCACTCTGGAAAACGCCGGGCTTTGATAAAATTTAGACTGCTGATCAGCAATAAAGAACCCGATAAGTTTTTTGTTTTTCATCACCACTTTTTCCAGACCATAATGTGTAGCGATCCATTTAATACGCACCGAATTCAACAAGTCTTCGGCTTGCTTAGGCAATTCTCCAAAACGGTCGATCAAACGCGCTTCAAAATCCGCAAGTTCTTCTTCGGTTTTAAGGTTGTTTAATTCGGTATAGAGATTTAAACGCTCTGTAATATTGTTGATGTAATCATCTGGAAACAACAATGAAAAGTCAGAATCTATGACGGTGTCTTTGACGTATTCTTTGTTTTCGTCATCAACATTCTCGTGTGCATAGAGCTCTGCAAACTCATTTTCTTTCAGCTCTTCAATCGCTTCGTTGAGGATTTTCTGGTAGGTATCAAAGCCTATTTCGTTGATAAATCCGCTTTGCTCACCACCTAATAAATCTCCGGCACCGCGTATTTCTAAATCTTTCATCGCAATATTGAAACCACTTCCCAAACTTGAGAATTGCTCTAAAGCCGTGATTCGTTTGCGTGCATCATCAGTCATCGCCGAAAGTGGCGGCGTGATGAAATAGCAAAATGCTTTTTTGTTGCTTCGGCCTACACGTCCGCGCATCTGGTGCAAGTCAGATAGACCAAAATTATTGGCATTATTGATAAAGATCGTATTGGCATTAGGCACATCGAGACCACTTTCTATAATGGTTGTAGAAACCAAAACATCAAAAGCGCCATCCATAAATTGCAGCATTAGCTCTTCAAGCTTTTTCCCGTCCATCTGCCCGTGACCGATAGCCACTTTAGCATCAGGAACCAGACGCTGGATCATTCCCGCAACTTCCTTAATATTTTGTAGTCTGTTGTGTATAAAGAATACCTGACCGCCACGCTGAATTTCATAAGAGATCGCATCACGTATCGTTTCTTCAGAAAGTCTGATGATGTGCGTTTCAATAGGGTAGCGGTTGGGCGGTGGAGTGGTGATCGTACTCAAATCACGCGCCGCCATCAAACTGAATTGCAGCGTACGCGGGATAGGCGTCGCCGTTAAGGTCAACGTATCAACATTTTCCTTAATGGTCTTCAGTTTATCTTTAACCGCAACACCAAATTTTTGTTCTTCATCAACGATCAGCAGCCCGAGGTCTTTAAACTTTACGTTTTTGTTGGTGAGTTGGTGCGTACCAATGATGATATCTAGACGTCCATTTTCTAGACGTTCGAGGGTTTCTCTTTTTTCTTTCGCAGTGCGGAAACGATTCAGATAATCTACCGTGACCGGTAAATCTTTTAGTCGTTCACTAAAGGTTTTATGATGCTGAAAAGCCAAAATCGTGGTGGGTACAAGTACGGCAACCTGCTTCCCGTTATCCACAGCTTTAAATGCGGCTCTGATGGCAACTTCAGTCTTACCAAAGCCTACATCACCACAAACCAAGCGATCCATCGGGCGCGGACTTTCCATATCGGCTTTTACGGCTTCGGTGGCGCTGCTTTGATCTGGCGTGTCTTCGTAAATAAAACTCGCTTCGAGTTCGTTTTGCAAATAGGTGTCGGGGCCAAAAGCAAAACCTTTTTCAAGGCGGCGCTTGGCGTATAATTTAATGAGGTTAAAGGCAATTTCCTTAACCTTGGTTTTGGTCTTTTGCTTCAGCTTTTTCCAGGCAGCACTTCCCAGTTTGTAGATCTGTGGCGGCTTCCCGTCTTTGCCGTTGTATTTGGTCACTTTATGCAGCGAGTGAATACTTAAGTAAAGTACATCGCGCTCGCCATAAATAAGTTTTATGGCTTCTTGACGTTTTCCTTCTACTTCAATTTTCTGGAGTCCGCCAAATTTCCCAATCCCGTGATCAATATGCGTGATATAGTCGCCCACTTGAAGACTGGTCAATTCTTTAAGCGTGATCGCTTGTTTTTTGGCGTAGCCGTCTTTCAGTTTAAACTTATGATACCGCTCAAAGATCTGATGGTCTGTATAACACACCATTTTTAGATCGTCATCAATAAAACCGCGGTAAAGGGAGACAATAATAGTCTCGTACTGCTTTACGTTGAGTTCGGCATCGTTAAAAATATCCTGAAAACGTTTGGCTTGTTGCTCGCTGGCGCAGCAAATATAATTGGTGTAACCAGCCTCGTGATTTTCATTGAGATTTTCGATAAGCAAATTAAATTGCTTATTGAATGCGGGTTGCGGCTGTTGATTGAAATCAATACTTGCGGAAGCTTTATCGCTCGGTAAGGATAAGCCTTCGCTCACCCGCACCAGCGTAAAATCCAGAAGTTGTTTTTTTATGCTTGTAGCGTCGCAAAATAACTCTGAAGGTTTATGCCTTTTGATTTCACTGTCTAGCTTTTGAAAGGCTTCTTCCGCTTTGCTAAAATTGGTATCGATACGTGTAGCCAATTGCTCAATATCCTGAGTAAAAATCACCGTATCTGCAGCAATATATTTTAAGAAGCTTTCCCGGGTTTCCTGAAGCGCCTTGTTTTCTACATTAGGCATCAGGCTTATTTTGTTGATCTTATCAACGGAAAGCTGCGACTCTACATCAAACGTCCGGATGCTGTCTACCTCATCACCAAAAAATTCAATACGATAAGGCTGATCGTGTGAAAAAGAAAACACATCGATTATTCCCCCACGTACCGAAAATTCGCCAGGTTCGGTCACAAAATCAACACGCTTAAACTTGTACTCAAAGAGCATTTCATTAACAAAGTCTAGCGAAAGATTATCGTTGACTTTTACTTTGAGCGTGCTTTTATCAAGCTCCTTTCGGGTGACAACTTTTTCAAAAAGTGCATCAGGATACGTGACAATGAGCGCCGGTTTTTTGCGACTGTTGATGCGGTTAAGCACTTCGGCACGCAATAAAACATTGGCGTTATCAGTTTCTTCAATTTGATAAGGTCTGCGGTAACTTCCGGGATAAAACAGCACGTGATCCTCTTTGACCAATTGCTCCAGATCATTTAGAATATACGCCGCTTCTTCCTTGTCGTTTAGAATAACCAGAAAAGGCTTATCTGCAGTTTTAAAACTTTCGGCAATGGTGATAGAAAGCGACGAACCTATGAGTCCGTCGAGATTGATTCTATTTTGAGAAACGGCAATAGCGTTCCCGAGTTCTTGCAGTTGTGCAGACTCTAAAAAAGGCTTGGTGATCGTGGTTTTACCCATAGGTGGGCAAAGATACTGCGTAAAACTTGGTTTTAAAACAGCTTTTGAGATTTAGCATTTTGGTAACAAAAATGCTTTTGGCAAACGCATAACAGGGATTTACAATTTCACTAACATAAAACCCACGCACTCCCCTGTATCTTTATAAAAATTCAATATTATGGCGATAGCGCACTACGATCTTTTTGTAATTGGTACCGGGAATGCCGGTAAACACGTGGCTTATGACGCGGTTGAAGCGGGCTTAAATGTTGCGATTGCAGACAATCGGGAATTTGGCGGAACCTGTGCCAATCGAGGTTGTGATCCCAAAAAGGTTTTAGTAGGCCTCACCGAAATCATCGAGCGCAGCCAAAATTTAAAAGGAAAAGGAATAAAAGAGCTTCCTGAGGTAAGTTGGTCTGATCTGATGGAATTCAAAAAAACATTTACCGGAGCCGTACCGTTCACTACGGAAGAGAAACTGAAGGATCAAGGAATTACGTTGTACCATCAATCCCCAAAGTTTTTAGACGAAAACACGTTGTCTGTGGAAGGGAAGACCGTTACCGCCGATAAAATTGTGATCGCTACCGGTAATACTGCGTTGAATTTGAATATTCCGGGAGACGAACTTGCACAAATTAGTGATGATTTTCTCAAGCTCGAAGCACTGCCTGAAAGTATAATTTTTATTGGCGCCGGTTATATCGGGATGGAATTTGCCCATATTGCTGCACGCTGCGGGGTAGATGTTACCGTTGTTGATGTGAATGCGCGTATACTATCTAATTTTGACGAAGACTTAACGCTTCAGCTTCAAAAAAAATCAGAAGAAATAGGGATAAAATTCCTCTTTAACGCTGAAGCAAAAGCGATCGAAAAATTGCGCAAAAACTATAGATTAACAGTAGATCACAACGGGAAATCAGAAGGACTGAAAGCAGAATTGATCTTTAATACTGCGGGTCGCGTCCCAGCCGTAGACGAACTCGATCTGGATAAAGGCAATGTTGCGTTTTCAAAGAAAGGAGTTGCCGTAAATTCATTTATGCAAAGCACGACGAATCCAATAGTGTATGCTTGCGGAGATGTTTCAGATACGAGTAATTTACCATTAACTCCGGTGGCGCATCAGGAAGCCTATTATGTCTCCAAGAATATTTTAAACGGAAACACCGCAGAGGTCAATGTGCCTGCAACACCTTCGGCAGTTTTTACCATTCCGCAATTGGCGAGTGTGGGACTCACGGAGCAGGAAGCTCAAGAGCAAGGCTATGATTTTATGGTTAAAACCGCTTCGGTTGAAGATTGGTATAACGCCCAGCGCTTGAATGAAAAGTTTTATGCGTATAAAACGCTAATAGATAAGAAAACCGGACAAGTTCTAGGAGCACATTTGCTAGGCAGTGAAGCCGCAGAAACCATCAATCTTTTTATGATGGCGATGCACAGCAAACTTGAGGTAAACACCATAAAAGGAATGGTTTTTAGCTATCCCAGTTGGGCAAACGATGTAAAATCGATGATTTAAGAATTTAACCGCTCCCCGAGTTTATTAAACGGATTGGTCGCTCGATTGCGATAGCCATGTAACCCTGCAGTAACAACAAGTAAGACGCAGCCCGCCAAAGCGAAAAAAGCCACACTTTCTAAACTGTCTTTATGCCTGATAAATATGGCAAAAAGTGCCCAGGCACCCACCATTGCAAACTCCCGCATATTACGAAGATTTGTGATCAATAAATTGATGTAAACCGCGATCGTAATTAAAAGCATTGTGAAAATGATTTGTGTTAACTGGCTTCCGGCAAATCCCAGCTTGACCAAAAACGCCGAAATATTTGCAATAGTTGCCACAGCGATCCAACCGCTGTAAATACAAACAGGCCACCATACCAAAGCGATGATCTCTATAGGTGCATCCCAGCGCTCCATATTGGTTTTAAAAACGATTTTTAAAAGCGAGATCAACATCCCGATGATGATCAAAACCGAAAGCCAGACGTAGTCATAGGTAAAAGCAACCACCCAAGCCGTATTTAAAAAGTTGGTTAACGCAAACCAATAACCGGTTTGTTCAATATGCGGCGTTTCTTTTTTACTGAAAAATGCGCGTTTAATTCCGAAAAGGGCATAGGCTATCAGTCCTAAAAAAATCACACCCCAAATCGCAAAAGCATAGCCGGCAGGCGTAAAGAGATTATCGTATTTAGCGCTCATCTCGCCAATGGTCGTATTGTTCCAGCGTTGTGTTTGAGAAAGATAATTGACTACAACGGCGGTAATCACAGATACCAAATTGATTAGGGCTAATTTTTTTTTCATTGAATGGGGATTACCTCATTTTTAGTTATTGCAAAAACCTGATTTCCCGGTTGAGGTTCGAGATAATAGTTTCCGGTAAAGGTACCAAACGCAGGTAAAATCAATTGATTTTCAGTCTTAAAGAAACACGAAAGTTTTAGCACTTGTCGGCCAATTCCGCCCAACCGAATTCCGGGATGTATGTGTCCGCAAAAATTGAAAAAACCTTCACGCTCCTCGGGGTGATGCGTCAATAAAAATCCATTTGATTGAAATTCGCTGTAAATATCAATATCCAAATTCTCATATTTTACAGGCGAAATGATATCGTGATTCCCGGCGATGAGTATCAAGGTTTCATCGCGAGATCGCACCCATTTCTCAAAAAGTTTCCATTCGGTATTTAAACTGCTGTGAAAAAGATCCCCCAAAAAACAAATGGACTGCGCCTGATAATAATCGGCCACGCGTGTGAGTTGGTCAAAATTGGCAGCAACCGCTCTAAGTGGCACTGCGCTTCCATGTTTTCTAAAATGCGAAACCTTCCCAAGATGTACATCAGCGATCAACAGCATGCGCTTCTCATGCCAAAGCATTCCTCCCGAAGGATGCATCGTAAATGTGTTATTCTGTATACTGATCTCTTGCGTCATTGCTTGACAAATTTCAAGTTTTCTTGATCAAATGGCTGTTTATAAAAACAAAAAATCTGCTCGTGATGAGCAGATTTTTCTAGTCGTTCTGTGATGAAATATCTTAATTCATTTGATAATTGAGCATCCAAGTTACGCCAAATTGATCGCGCAATCTTCCGTAGTATGCATTCCAGCTGGTTTCTTGCAATTGAGTTACAACTTGTCCGCCGGCAGAAAGTTTTTCAAATAATTCGTCGGTTTCTTCCTTACTCTCTAAATCCACGCTTAATTGCACCTGATTTCCTTCGGTAAGTGGCGTATCTGGTGCCGCGTCATACGCCATAATATGAATCCCTTTTCCTTCTAATTCGGCGTGCTGCAATTTGTTGCGATAATCTCCGGGAATATCAATTTCTTTGCCTTCATAGGTGTCTTTATTTTTGATCTGACCGCCAAAGCAGTTCTGATAAAAATTCAAGGCTTCCTGACAATTTCCTCTAAAGGTTAAATACGGTTGTACACTTTTCATAACTTTATTTTTTTGGTTTTCCGCAAAGCGGAAAGGATTAGTTTTCTTTGTATTAAAGATACAGAGAACCACTAGTGTTTACAGGCAATAAGCTGTTATTTTAGGCTTAAGGAAAGACTAAAGTTTGTTAAGATCAAAAAGGTACTTCTAGTATTTATCGAGGTACTTCAGCATATTTTTAATGCGATCTTCAAGTTTCTCGCTGCTTAGTTTTTCGCGAAGGCGATCGGTGATGATCGGGAAGGAAAATGGGGTTGCTTTTTTACAGTTTTTGACTACGATCTCTTGTTGTTCAATTCGCTCCAGGGCGATGCGTAAACGGCCTTCTTCCAATTGATGTTCAAAAGTCTCGCGATAGGCTTGTTGAAACAAGAGATTCTCCGGTTCATAATCTCTGAATACTTCAAACAACAACTGACTGTTGCTTTGCAAATGTTTGTTTTTAATGATTTTCCCCGGAAATCCTGTAAAAACCATACCGCTGATCACCGCAATATCTCTGAATTTACGCCGTGCCATTTCGGTGCTGTTTAAGCTTTTCTGCAAGTCTTCAAATAAATAAGCCGAAGTAAACAAGTCGTTATCGAGCACTTGCTGCATGTCTATTTGTTGATCAGAAAGAATTTCAAAACCATAATCGTTAAAAGCGATGCTGAAGGTAATTGGGGACAGTAAACTAATGCGATAGGCGAGCAAACTGCCCAAAGCCTCGTGCACAAAACGTCCTTCAAACGGATAAAAAATATGATGATAACCTTCCCGACTTTTAAAGGTTTCGATCAAAAATTGATCATCAGTCGGTACGATAGATTCTACGCGTTGCCGCGCAAAAATATCTTTGAGGGCTTGCAGTTCGCGTGTTTGTTGTTCAAAAGGCAGGTTTGCTGAGTACAACTCTTCGCGCAGCAATTCGCTCATTTGCGCAGAAAGTGTGAGTCGGCCGCCCATCCAACTCACCACGCGCGCTTGTTTTTTGGTTTTGGCTTTTTTGACCAAAACCTGCATTCCTTTAATGCGGTAGAGCTCGAGATTTCTTCCCGCAAAAGTAAAGACGTCGCCGGGCTTCAGTTTAGAAATAAACCATTCTTCGACTGTACCGATGTAGCCACCTTTTAAATATTTTACCTGAAGCGCCGCATCGCCAACGATAGTGCCAATTTGTAGACGGTGGCGCATCGCTACCGATCTGCTGTTTACTTTGAACTTTCCGTCTTCTTCGATCTCAATTTTTTTATACTCGTCATAGGCTTGCAACGACTGACTGCCCTTGGTAATGAAATTTAAGATCCAACGCCATTGCTCGTCTGACATTGCCTGAAAGCAAAAGGTTTGCTTGACTTCCTGATAAATTTCCGAAGGATAAAAACCGTCTGAAACCGCTAAAGTCGTCAAATACTGAATCAACACATCAAAGCTCAACAAATACGGAATACGATCTTCTACCACTTGATTGATCGCCGCCTTGCCTAGTGCCGAAGCTTCGATCAACTCGATAGCGTGCGTGGGTAAAAAGTAGATCACACTTTCTTTACCGGGCTGGTGACCGCTACGTCCTGCACGTTGTAAAAAGCGCGCAACCCCTTTGGGACCACCAATTTGAATAATGCTTTCCACCGGAGCAAAATCAACACCCAGATCTAGACTCGAAGTACAAATCACGGCTTTAAGGCTTTCGTTGCGAATGGCTTCTTCAACCCATAATCGTGTTTCTTTATTGATGCTGCCATGATGCATCGCCATCTCGCCGGCAAATTCGGGGTGTTTGTGCATCAACTTTTGAAACCACAACTCACATTGCGCCCGTGTATTGGTAAAAAGCAATGTGGTTTTGCTATTATTGATGATGGGAACCACTTCTTCAAGCAAATGCAAACCCATATGCCCACGCCACGGAAATTTTTCCATAGTCTCCGGGATGATGCTTTCTACTTTATAAGTTTTTCCAAGATTGGCTTTAATTAATGCGGAATTTTTAAATGCTTCAGATTCGGGTCCTAGAAGCACCTCGCGTGCCTGGTTGAGATTTCCTATCGTTGCCGAAACACCCCAAGTACGCAACTGCGGCGCGATTGTTTTGAGTCGGGACAAGCCGAGCTCTACTTGCACACCGCGTTTGCTTCCTAAAAGTTCGTGCCACTCGTCAATAACGATAGCAGATGTATTCTTAAAAACCTTGTCATATCCTTTTGAAGTCAGCAATAGCTGAAGACTTTCGGGAGTGGTAACCAGCAAGTCTGGCATTTTCTTTTTTTGCTTCGCTCGTTCGGCTTGGGGTGTGTCTCCAGTACGAATTCCAACCGTTAGTTGGGTTTCCAAACCATCGGCAAAACGTTGGGCTGCCTGTGCAATTTCAATAGAAAGCGCGCGAAGAGGTGTGATCCAAATCGCTTTTAGACCGGGCTTGTGTTTGGTTTTATAATCGGGATTATTTTTGATATAGTCCAATACGAAGGCTACCCATAAGGCGTATGTTTTTCCACTACCCGTAGGCGCATTCAGCAATCCGTTTTTACCTTCTAAGAAAGCATTCCAAGTTTCTTCCTGAAAGGCAAAAGGTTTCCAGCCTTGATCCTTAAACCAAGAAGTGGCAAGTTTATGAAGTTGTTTATGGGTCATTAGGCTTTCTCAGGCTTTGGGATCAATTGTTTTAAATCTTCAAGGGTATTGGCATCCTCAATTTTTTTGTCCTTCCGCCAGCGTAGCATCCTTGGGAAACGGGTTGCAACCCCACTTTTATGACGTTTAGAAGGGGCGATGCCTTCAAAAGCGATCTCAAAAACGTGATGTGGAGTCACGCTGCGCACAGGACCAAAACGTTCTAAAGTATTCTTTTTGATCCATGCATCGAGACTGCGAAATTCTTTATCAGTCAATCCTGAATAAGCTTTGGCAAAAGTCACAAGTTCTTCTTTATTATCGTCCCAAAGTCCAAAAGTATAATCAGTAAATAAGTTGCTGCGACGTCCGTGCCCGCGCATCGCATAGGTAAGCACAGCATCAATGGTAAGGGGGTCAACCTTCCATTTCCACCAGTCTCCTTTTTTACGTCCTACCAGATAGGGCGAATCTTTACGCTTCAGCATTAAACCTTCAGACATCACTTCGCGGCTGCGTTCGCGTTCTTGAGCAGCAGCGTCCCAGCTGTCAAATTCCATGGTTTCAGAAAGATGCAGTGGTAGTGATTCAGTTGTTACTTCAGTATATAATTTTTCAAGGATTTTACGCCTTTCGGCGAAAGCCAGATCGCGAATGTCTTTGTCTTTCCATTCTAAAATATCATAAGCTTTGAGGATAACCGGCGTTTTTTTGAGCAGTGCTTTGGAAACATTTTTACGACCTATACGCGTTTGTAAATCATTAAAGGTGCCAATCACCCCATTTTTAAACGGAAGAATTTCGCCATCTAAAACGGTTCCGTTGGGTAAGGCTTCGACCAAAGCCTCAAACTCGGGATATTTATCGGTAACCAATTCTTCACCACGACTCCATACAAAAAGTTCGTTGTCTCGAATGATCACTTGCGAGCGAATGCCGTCCCATTTATGTTCTGCAAACCACTCAGACACATTTCCTAAATCTTCGGGCTCATCTTCAATCGCATAAGCGAGGTAGAACGGGTAGGGTTTGCTGAGATAATCTGCTTTGTTTTCTTCTAGAATTAGCTCTTGAAAACTTATGGTTTTGGGATCCCAATTCCCCATAAGTTTATAGGCCAAAATATCAACGTCAATGCCGGTAGCCTTGGCGAGCGCCCGCGTCATCAGCTTCTGGCTCACGCCAATACGGAAACTTCCTGTAATGAGTTTACTAAATACAAAACGCTCATAATAGTTGAGGTCGGTCCAGTTTGATCGCAGGTACGCTCGTTTTTCTTCTTCGGGTTTTTTCTTGAGAGCAATAATTTCTTCTAGAAACTGCGTGAGGCTTTTATCGGTACTTTCTTCTGAAGCGGGAATGACCAAAGCAATCGTCTCAGCGAGATCGCCTACAATGTGATAACTTTCTTCAAACAACCACAACGGAATGTTTGCAAGCTCTGAAGCCCAAGTGCGCAGCAACGTTGTATTTACCGGTCGGGGAGGCCTGCGGTGTGAAAGTATCGCGATCGTCCATACTTTATCCTGCGGCGGAGCCACTTTAAAATATTCGGTGAGGGCATCAACCTTGATGTTGGTTTTGTTGGTGCTGTCTATCTTTTTAATAAGTTGGGCAAATGCTCTCATTCCTGTTCTTTTTCAGTTTCTTCTCCTAATTCGCCTTCGTATTGTGTTGCTTCGGTACGCGCATCATACCCTTGTTCTAGCAAATACCGTGTGAAAATATCGGTATAGCCGTGCGTGCTGATGATCTTTTCGGCGCCTGTAGCCTCAACACTTTCTAGTAAACCTTGCCAGTCGCAATGATCGCTTAGGATAAAACCTTTATCGATCGCCCGGCGCCTTCTGGCTCCTCTAAAGGCCATCCAACCACTAGCAGAAGCGGTAACATAAGGCACCATTTTACGAATCCATGTACTGCCATGTGCGCTAGGCGGAGCGACTACAATATTGCCCAGAAGTTCTTCTTTTTTGGTCTCGCGGGTCACGCGCGTGGTTTCTGGCATTGGGCTGAGGGGGCGTATTACTTCCGTCATATTTTCGATAGCACCGTGCGTATAAATTTTACCGATGTCTGTGTCTAAATACCGCAGCAAACGTTGCGCTTTTCCCAGAGAATATCCAAAAATCACCGAGGTTTTACCTTCAGCCTTATTGTCTGACCACCATGTGTTGATATCGTTAAACACTTCGCTTTGCGGTCGCCATTTAAAAGCAGGAAGTCCAAAGGTACATTCAGTAATGAACGTGTGACATTTGATGGGTTCGTACGGAGTGGCGACGCCGTCATCTTCGGTTTTATAATCGCCGGTAAATACCCAGACTTCGCCTTTATGTTCTACGCGAATTTGCGAGCTGCCAATGATATGCCCCGCAGGGTGCAAACTGAATTTTACATTTTTAATCGTAAAGGTTTCGCCCCATTCCTTACCGGTTACGTTGATTTCGCCCAACCTGTGTTTGATTATGGGCACATTGATGTGGTGCGTGATGTAAGCCTTGTGACCCCAGCGGCTATGATCTGCGTGACCGTGTGAAATAATAGCTTTGTCAACCGGTTTCCAGGGGTCGAGATACACATCTGCGGCGGCGCAATAAATGCCTTTGTCATTAAATTGAAGAAGTGGCGCTTTAATGGTTTATTAGTTTTTAAAGGATTCAAACGATTGAATTTTAAAGGTATAAAGTAAGCCTGTAAGCCATAAACCGATTAAGAAAACATTAGCAGGATTTAGCAAAGCTTAGGCTTTTGGCGAGCTGTGACGGTTTTTTGGTTATCCGTTTCCGACAGAGATAAACTGAATTTTAAATTTTAATAAGCGGCTTAAATAATTATCTTTGACCACTTAAAAATTAAACCATGTCTTTTACAGATTTATTTGATAGTGGCGAGCATAGACGTAACCTTGGGCATTTTGCAGCAATTGCAAATATGGCTACGGTAGACGGAGAGTTGAATGCCGAAGAAATTAAACTTTTAAAGCGTTTTGCTGTAAAACTCGATATTGACGAGACTGAGTATGTTGATATTGTAGAAAATGCACGCAGATATCCTATCAATCCTCCTAACAATTCAGAAAAGCGTTTAGAGCGCTTGCACGATTTGTTCAGAATGATCTTTGTAGATCATACGATTGATGATCACGAGCGTTTTTTAATTGAAAAATATGCTATAGGCCTAGGCTTTAGCGCTGAACGTGCAAAACAGTTGATAGAGCGTTCTATTCAGATTTTTCAAGGTGGTATAGACTTTGACGATTACCTATATCTTTTAGATAAGAAATAGATTTAGCATATAAAAATTGCAATGCCCGCTTTAGTCCTTCTAGAGCGGGCATTTTGATTTTTTAGAATTGTAAAGAAGTATAAACTTTTTAAAGGTACTTTCTCTGGGCAGCGCACAAATATTTTATCGTGATTCTAGGGTAAAACGTATATTTAGCTAGAAAACCTATTACTATGCAAGCAACAATTCGCAAAGCCGAAGCCGATGATATGGCACAGGTATTACGCCTTATTAAAGAATTGGCAGTTTATGAAAAAGAACCTTATGCTGTTGAGGTTACTGTAGATGATCTTATTGCGTACGGTACCGGGAACAATGCCGATTTTACCTGCTTTGTTGCAGAACGAGACACGGAGATCCTTGGTATTGCACTGGTTTATTATCGTTTTTCTACTTGGAAGGGACGCACTGTGCATCTTGAAGATCTCATCGTACGCGAGCAGTATCGTGGCGAAGGATTAGGGATGGCGTTATATACCGAAGTGATCAAATACACGTACGAGCTGGGTCTAAAACGCGTAGAATGGGTGGTTCTTGATTGGAATACTTCGGCGGTTGATTTTTATGAAGCTTCAGGAGCAAACGTGATGAAAGAATGGAACACAGTGCAAATGGATACTGAAGCAATGAAAACATTTCTAAGCAAAAAAGGATTGGCATAACTACAGCCTATGGGATTTCAGGTTTATAAATTTGGTGGAGCTTCGGTTCAAAATGCAGAGGGAGTAAAGAACTTGGTGAAGGTTTTAGAGCAAACGCAGGTTGAAGATCTTGTGATTGTTGTTTCGGCGATGGGCAAAATGACTAACGCGCTTGAAGACTTCGTAGCGTCCTACTTTGATGCCAATGCTAAAACCGATACCATCGAGACCGTTGAAGCTTTTCATCACAATATTGCCTTAGAACTATTTGAAAATCCTTCGGCTCCGGTCTTTAAACAAATTCAAGCTTTACTTGAAGAATTAAAAGGCTTTTTACAACGCAACAAGTCACCCGACTATAATTTTGTTTACGATCAGGTAGTGATCTATGGCGAATTGTTAAGTACTACCATCGTAAATGCATTTCTGGAAAAAGAAGGCTACCGAACTACTTGGCACGATGTGCGCGATTATCTAAAAACGGATACCAATTACCGCGAGGGAAAAGTAGATTGGGAGCTTACGATGCGTAACTTAAGTAGAAAACTTCCTAAAAAAGGAATACAGCTTACGCAAGGTTTTATCGCTTCAGATCCTAACGGGTTTTCAACCACCTTGGGCAGAGAAGGAAGTGATTACACGGCTGCAATTATTGCCTACTGCCTCAATGCTGAGCGCGTAACGATCTGGAAAGATGTCCCCGGAGTGTTAAGTGCAGATCCGCGTTATTTTGAACAGGCGACGCTGCTCAACTTTATTTCCTATCAAGAAGCGATAGAGTTGGCTTTTTATGGGGCTTCGGTAATTCATCCTAAAACGCTTCAGCCATTGCAGCGTAAAGAAATTCCGCTTTTTGTAAAGTCTTTTTTGAATCCGGAGCAGCCCGGTACCCAAGTAAGTGTAGGAACTTTAATCGAGCCGTTGATTCCGTGTTATATTAGAAAAACCGATCAGGTACTCATTGCGCTATCTTCTTTAGATTTTTCTTTTATGGCGGAAGAAAATATCGGAGAGATCTTTAAACTGCTGGGAATGTTTAAAATGAAAGTGGATCTGATTCAGAATTCAGCGATTAGTTTTTCGGTGTGTGTAGATAATAAATATAAAAATCTAGATGCGTTGGTGGCTAAGTTGCGTGCCGATTTTAAAGTAACGGTACACGAGAATGTATCCCTATACACACTGCGTCACGCCACAGATGAAGCGCTGGCTAAATTAGAGAAAGACAAAGAAATTCTATTAAAACAAGTGATGCAAAATACCGTTCAGCTGGTGTCTTTATAGCGCGCTTGCTGCGTTTTTTGCTATCTTTGTTTCCTACTTATAAAGTGAGGTTTTGCAAAACGTAAGACCTTGCATCAAAGAAATTATAATATATCATCTTTGCCGGGTGCAAAGATTTTTTTGAATACACAAAGTTCATGGGATTAGTTACCGCAAAAGAAGTTGCAAAGGCAATCAACGTAGATAAATTTGGTTTTGCGGGTACGTTTATGGGATGGACCTTGATGAAAGTGCTCAAGATTTCTAAAGCAAACGAGATCTATGACCGCAACAAACACTTAAGCGATCTTGAGTTTCTCAATGCGATCTTAAACGAATTTGAGATCGATTTTGAAATCCCCGAAGAAGATTTAAAGCGCTTGCCAAAAGCCGGAAGCTACATTACCATAAGCAACCACCCGTTAGGTGGAATTGATGGGATTTTATTACTGAAACTACTCATAGAGCAGCGTCCTGACTTTAAAATTATCGCAAATTTTCTGCTGCATCGCATTAAGCCATTAAAGCCTTATGTGATGCCGGTAAATCCTTTTGAAGATCATAAGGATGCACAATCAAGCATCGCTGGATTCAAACAGGCGATCAGGCATTTGCGCGACGGGCATCCGTTAGGGATTTTTCCTGCGGGGGAAGTTTCTACGTATAAAGATGACAAGCTTATCATTGATAAACCCTGGGAAGAAGCTGCGATGAAACTCATTAAGCGCGCAGAAGTTCCTGTGGTTCCTATTTATTTTCACGCAAAAAACAGCAGGTTGTTTTACCAGCTGTCGCGCATTAGCGATACCTTGCGTACGGCTAAACTTCCTTCGGAATTGCTTACGCAGAAAAAACGTACCATTCACGTGCGTATTGGGAATCCTATTTCGGTTAAAGCACAAAAAGAGCACGAAAGCTTAGAGGATTTCACGGAATTCCTAAGACGTAAAACCTATATTCTTGCGAAGACTTTTGAGAAAAAATCATCGCTTTTGAGCACTATTCCGCAATCTTTAAAAACTCCTAAAGAGCCTAAGAAGATCGCCAACGAAGTTAAAGCCGAACTCATTGAGCAGGAAGTGAACAAGCTTCGTGAGAACGAGAAAAGGCTGTTGCAGAGCAAAAATTATGAGGTGTTTTTGGCTTCCGCAGAGATTATTCCTAATATCTTAAATGAGATTGGGCGCTTGCGCGAGATAACCTTTAGAGAAGTGGGAGAGGGCACTAACGAACCTACAGATCTGGATCGCTATGACCACCATTACCATCATTTATTTCTTTGGGATGAGGATAGCAAAAAAATCGCCGGAGCCTATAGAATGGGGCTTGGAGCGCATATTATGCCAGAACATGGTATCAACGGTTTCTACTTACAAAGCTTATTTAGGTTTGAACCTGAGCTGCATAAAATGATGGGCGAAAGCATAGAAATGGGTCGCGCATTTGTGATCAAAGAGTACCAACAAAAGCCGATGCCGCTCTTTTTATTGTGGCGTGGAATTGTACATACCACTTTGCGTTTTCCTGAGCATAAATACCTTATTGGTGGCGTGAGTATCAGCAATCAGTTTTCAAATTTCTCTAAGTCGCTGATGATCGAGTTTATGCGTTCGCACTATTACGATCCGTATATCGCGCAGTACATAAGACCGAAAAAAGAATTTAAGGTCAAGTTGAAAGATGCCGATAAAGAATTTGTTTTTGATGAGACTGAAGCAGATCTCAATAAGTTTGACAAGATCATTGAAGAGATGGAAACCGGTAATCTACGTCTCCCGGTGTTGATCAAAAAATACATCAAGCAGAATGCAAAAGTGATCGCTTTTAATGTAGATCCCTTGTTTAATGACGCTATTGATGGTCTGATGTATATCAAGATCGAAGATCTTCCGGAAAGTACCGTAAAGCCGGTTCTGGAAGAATTTCAAGCTGAATTAGAGCAGAAGCTGGAGCAGGCACGCAACGAGGACGAGTCGGCTAAAGAATCTTAGTGCTTCGTCGTTCTAGAAGCGCATTATCTTGCCATTTACCATTGCGTTGAGCGATCTTATCGTGAACTCCCAAAAGCTTGAAACCTAACTTTTGATGCACGTGAATACTGGCTTTATTCTGTGGAAAAATATGTGCAGTTAGCGTCCAAAAACCTGCTTGTTCACTCGCTTGAATAAGCGCGTCAAGCAATTGAAAACCTATTCTTTTATTTTGGTGTTGCGGTGCGACATACACTGTGACTTCCGCAACCCCGCGATATACTTCTCGTTTAGAAACCAGACTTAACGCTGCCCAGCCTGCAACCTTATGATCAACCTCAGCAACCAGTCTACACGCTTTGCAAAAACGTAAATCCCAAGCTGCAAATGCTGGAGCCTCCGTTTCAAAAGTTGCAATTTGAGTGTCGATGCCTGCTTGATAGATTTTAGCGACTTCAGGATAATCCTTGGGTTTAAAAGGTCGAATTAGAAGATCCATAGTTTCAGGAATATGGAATGTTATTTTTCACTCTCATCTAAGAATACGGAATCAACAGGCTCCCAAAGTTCAATTTTATTGCCTTCAGGATCTAAGATCCAACCGAACTTGCCGTAATCATATTCTTCCATTTCCCCCACGATCTCGACACCTTCTTGTTTAAGTACTTCTAGCAATTCAACCAAATTTTCAACTCTGAAGTTCATCATAAACTGCTTCTCACTTGGAGAAAAATAGGAGGTGTCCTGCTGAAAAGGACTCCACTGTGTCGAGCATTTATTTCCGTGTTCATCGCGCCACCAAAACGTCCAGCCGTATTGGTCTGTAGGAATGCCTAAATGCGTTTTATACCAGGCTTTAATTGCATCTGGATTTTGAGTTTTAAAGAAAAATCCGCCTAATCCGGTTACTCTGTTTTTCATACTGTATTATTTAGGTTGATGTTTAGGACAATCTATTCTTCGATTTTCAGGGTGAAGTTGCGTGCGTAATTCCATACAAAAAGCATGATTGATTCCGTCTGAGCGGTAGGCTTTGCAATCGTGACACGACCTGCTTAAAGCGACCGTATTTTCTTTCTTCAATTTAGATAGTATGGAAAACAAACTAGTATAAAGCTGCTTTAAATCTTCAGAGGATTCTGTTTCTAAAGCATTGTAGACGGGTGTTGCAGGTTCGTTAAGTTGTGCAACGACTTCTTTACCTTTTTCGGTGAGTGTAATGTGAAAACGCCTGTTGTCTTTATGGTTGAGTACTTTGGTTAAAAGTTTACGTTGCTCAAGCGTTTTTATACAATCACTAATTGTTGCTTTAGTAACCTGAAATTCTTTAACCAGTTGACTTACGGTGTTTTCTGTGGGACCGTGATAGGCAATAAAGAATACTAATTTTTGTTGAAGCGGGGAGAAACCATTTTCTTTTTGGCTCGCCCACTGCAATGTTTTAAAAGCATCAGCCAGCTTATCTAAGGCAGCCGTTGTTTTAGCAGCTAAATCTTTGTTTTGAAAATCAGGATCGTAAATGTGTTGCATAGAAGTGTGTTACCACTCCTAAGTTACAAAAAAGCCTTAAAACCAACGATTTTGCGCCGGTAGTATGGAATCCTATTTAATTGCTAATGCTAGAATTTTGTCAACAATAGTCTGAGCAAGTTTAATCTTGCTTTCGACTGTCCAGCCTGCGATGTGTGGTGTGAGCACTACATTTTCAGCTTGAATTAAGTATTGTAGCGGTTCAGGCATTTGCTCGGTGTCTGTAAATAGATTTTCAAAAGAGAGTTTTTCGTATTCGAGTACATCAAGTCCCGCACCTAAGATCTTTCCACTTTTTAAAGCATTGGTAAGTGCTTCAGTCACTACACTTTTTCCGCGAGCGGTATTGATAAGCCAAAACGGTTTCTTGAATCCGTTAATAAATTCAGTATCTACCATTTTATCGGTAAGGGGTGTCCACGGTGTATGTAAACTCAAAACATCTGCACGTTGCTGAAGTTCTTCTAAACTCACTTGAGTGGCATTCTCATTTCCTAAATTGGGGCGAATATCATAACAAAGCACCTCGCAGTCAAAGCCTTTCAACTTCTTAGAGAATGCATTACCCATATTCCCATAACCTATGAGTCCTACCGTTTTACCTTCAAGCTCCAAACCGCGGTTTTTTTCACGATTCCACTGCCCGGCGCGAACTTCGGCATCGGCTTGCTTTAGTTTATTGAAAAGCATCAGTAACATCCCTAAAGCGTGTTCACCAACTGCATTGCGATTACCCTCTGGTGCTGCGATTAGAGCGATTCCTTTAGACTCCGCATAAGGAATATCTATGCTCTCCAGACCGGCACCCACACGGGCAATGAATTTAAGATTGGTGGCAGCATCAAGAAACTGCTTATCGATCTTAAATCTGCTGCGAATGACTACGCCTTCATACTGCTCGATTTTAGCTTCGATTTCCTCTTTTGAAGATGTATAGTCCTCCTCATTGATATGACCTGCGGCTTGGAGTTGCTCGATCATCAAGTCGTGGTTGCTGTCTATATGTAGAATTCTCATAGTTAAAAGTTGGATGCTTATTGATTAACCTCTTCGTAGTAAGCAGTAAATGTCTCGGGCACACGCATTGGTTTACGGGTTTGCATATTCAGCAGACACCAGTTTGTGATGGAGGTTGCAAGAATTTTGTTGTCTGAAGGTCTAAAGATTTTAGTCCGGCGAATAGAACGAACACCTTCAAACTTTTCTACCCAGGTTTCTATAGTGATCTGTTCGCCTTCAAATGCGGGAGCGTGATATTTAATTGTGTGCTCTAAGGCTACCCAGGCATATTTTTCAAGCATTTCTTCGGTGGAATTATGCTGCCAATGCGCTTCAGCGACATCTTGCACCCATTGTAAATAGATCACGTTATTTACGTGGCCTAAGCCGTCAATTGCTTCGGCAGGAACTGTAATATTGAGCTTAAACGTTTTTGCATTCATCATTGCTCAAAAATACGAAACTCTTAAGGGAGCGTGACTGTTATTAGTGGTTTTGAGAAGAATTTAATACCATTAAAAGCCCAGAATGAGCTTGGCGATTAAAAAGTAGGTGAGAATACCGAAGACGTCATTGCTGGTGGTGATAAACGGACCTGTAGCTACAGCGGGATCGATACCTCTTTTGTCTAATACAATCGGAATGAAAGTACCGATCAAGGCGGCTAAAATAATAACGGCAATGATCGCAACGCCTATGCTTACCGACTCTAAATAGGTGGTTTCAAAGAAAAAATGACTGATAACGAGAACAACCGTTGCGATGGCAAGACCATTAATAATTGCCAAAGCACATTCTTTGAGTAAACGACCTGCAATGTTGCCTTTAAGCGAATCGTTTGCCAATCCTTGAACGACGATCGCACTAGATTGAACGCCTACGTTTCCGGCGGTTGCCTGAATAAGCGGAACGAAAACGAGCAGTTTAGGAAAGGTTTCAAAAATACTGTTGAAACCGGTAATAATACTTGCAGCCCCAAGACCGCCAAACATCCCGATCATCAACCACGGCAGTCGCGCTCTGGTGAGTTTAAACAGGTTATCGTCAGCCTCTACCGTCTGAGAAATACCTGCCGCCATTCGGTAATCTTCATCGGCCTCATCTCGTATAAAATCGAGAATATCATCAACCGTAATACGCCCGAGTAGCACACCGGCATCATTCACGACCGGTACCGCTTCAAGATCATATTTTTGCATAATTCGGGCTACATCCTCGCCGGTATCGTGCACGTTTACCGAATCTACATTGGGTATATAAATGTCTGAAATTTTAGACTTGGCTTCGGCGGTCAGCAGGTCTTTTAAAGAAAGCCTTCCGATGAGATGATCATTTTTATCAACCACGTAAACCGAATGTACCCGAGTCACGTTCTGCGCCTGCGCCCGCATTTTGCGTACACAACCGGCAACCGTCCACGTTTCGCGCACGCGTACGAGCTCTTTTGCCATCAAACCACCGGCAGAATCCTCATCATACCGCAACATCTCAATAATGTCGCGCGCATGCTCTTCATCTTCAATCGCATCAATAACCTGACGCTGAATATCTTCATCTAATTCAGATAAAAAGTCAACCGCATCATCGGTGTCTAGTTCGTTAAGTTCATCTGCAATTTCTTGAGGGGATAGGTTGTCCAGAATTTCTTCCCGATAGCCTTCGTCAAGCTCCATCAGCGCTTCAGAAGTTTTCTCACTATCCAGAAGTTTGATCAGGTAGGTGGCCTCTTCGGTAGAGATCTCATCAAGGATCTCGGCGATATCAGCGTGGTGAACTTCCTCTAAAAGTGCAAGAATACTGGTGTCATCACCAACCTCGATAAAGTTTTCAATTTGCTCTATAAGGTCTTCGGTAAGTTCAAAAGCCATAGTCGCTACTTTATTGAGGGTTTGTATTTTTTTGAGTCAGGCAAATATAAATAAACTCAACACAGATTGCGTGGGGTTTAAGATACATTTACCGCCCGGCTAAGCCCGAAAACGATATTGTTGTTGGCTTGGGATAAGACCTACTTTTCTAAATCTTCGGCAATATCTTGAGTGAGTTTTATAAAGGCGTCGACGCTTAGTTGCTCAGGACGTTTATTAAAAATTTCGCTTTCGCGAAAGCTGTCGCTGAGTTCTAATTGTTTAAGGCTGTTTCTAAGGGTTTTGCGCCGTTGCTGAAATGCCATTTTAACCACTTTGAACAATTGATCAGGATCGCAAGCAAGATCTTTGTAATTGGCTTTACGGGTGAGTTTTAGAACTCCGCTGTCTACCTTAGGCGGCGGATTGAAAACACCGGGCGGAACGGTAAATAAATATTCGGCATCATAAAAAGCCTGTGCTAATACCGAAAGAATGCCGTAAGCTTTGCTGCCTTCTGGCTCACAAATGCGCTGCGCCACTTCTTTCTGGAACATTCCGCTAAATTCAGGCACCTGATCGCGCCACTCCAGCATTTTAAACACGATTTGCGTTGAAATATTATACGGGAAATTCCCGGTGATGGCAAAAGCTTGATCCCCATATAATTTGCTGAGATCAAACTTGAGAAAGTCGGCTTCTACAACATTTAAAGTACAGCCTTCCATAAGTTGTGGATGTTCTAATGGAAAGCTGTGATTGAGATACACGATAGACTCGCTGTCAAGGTCTATCGCGGTTACGTTGCTGTCTTTGCGCAACAAATATTTTGTGAGCACACCGGTGCCAGGGCCTATTTCTAAAACTTCAGAATACCCGTCATAGCTTAAGGTTTCAGCTATTTTTTTTGCAATAGTTTCATCCTTCAAAAAGTGTTGACCCAAATGCTTTTTGGCCTTCACAGGATCTTCTGAAGCGGCTTTTTTATGCGTACGGGTAAACTTTTTTTTCATCAATAGGATTTAAAAATGCAGGCTTAAATGATTACTGCGGTTTAAATTCGGTTTGCTCGGTGATGATCTCAAGCTCTGTTCTAAACGAAAGTACTTTATCACCAAAACGCCCGGCTTCTTCACGAAGTTTTGGCGCGTCTTCTTTATAATAGCGGGCAAGAGAATCTTTGCTTTTTGCAGTGTATTGTATCGAGTAGCTCTGGCCACCCATTTCTTCTTTGACTAAAACTTTGGTCATTAAAGCTTTTACAAATTTTCCGGTAGCAAGCATATCTGGGATGTGCTCATTGCGAATCCAGTACAACCAATCGCTGTGTACACTGTCATCAACATTTACCGTAACATTATATATAATCATAGCGCAATTTTATTTAGCACCACCCTAGGGAATAATACCCTAAGGCAGGTCATCTTTTTTTGGTCGGCAAAGATACACATCAGTTGATCGCGTCCCCTCTTAATTTGCGGTATTTTTGCTGCGCATCTACATAAAAAATACTGTCAGCAAAATTAAAAATGATCTTCTCGTACTGCTCTTTTGCTTTTTCGGGCTGATCTAGTTGGTTTGCATATAAATTACCCAAGCGATAATGCGCATCATCTGCAAGAATATCGTCACCGTGTCTCTCTAAAATAAGCAGGTAATTTTGCGCTGCACGATCATATAAGCCTTTATTTTCAAAGATTTTAGCTTGTTCTAGCAAGGTTTCATCCTCAATGGCTTTATCCTTATGTTCAGCTAAAAGCGTGTTGTAAACCTCTAGCGCTGCATCCTGTTTGTTCTGAAAAAGTAACAGATCTGCTTTAGCAAAAGTCTTTAGTGCCGTTTGTGTAGAATCACCCACAGTATTGTCTGTAATCAGTAAATACAAGTCTTGAGCATCGTTAGCGATCAATTGCTCAGCAGAAGATTTTAAAACCTTCAGCTGTGTTTTTGCCCACTCAAAGTCACCTTTGTAATAACTGGTTTTTGCGACTTTAAAACGTGCTTCTTGGGCTAAAATATTGTCTTTTAAATTCTTCTGAATTTGAGAATAATAGATCAATGCTGCGTTGAAGCGTTCCTCGAGAACCAAAATATCAGCAAGTTCCATCTTAACGCGGGCTTCTTGAAACCGATTCAGTTTTAAATTGAGTGTTTCTTTTAAAAATGCCGAAGCTTCTTCCTTTTTATTTTGATTGAAGGCTAAAAAGTGTGCGTATTTAGTTTGTAGATCAAGCGTTTCGGCAGCCGTACCAAATTGATTAAGCAAACTTTTATATGTCGCTTCAATGCTAGCAAAATCTGCCTGATCGTTCTTTTGAACCCTGAGATCCAGTAATTCTTGATGTGCAAATAGGCGCATCTCGTCGCTTGGCGCTTGCTCTACCAGGTATTGATAAATCGTGCTTGCCAGCTCAAAAGCTTCATTTTCCTTGGCTACACTTGCAAGGGTAAAAATGCCATTAAGATCATTTGTGCGTCGTGCGATCGCTTTTTCTTGAATAAATGCTTTGCTGTATTCTTTCTGCTGAATGAACAACCAACTTAACAAACGGTTGTAAAGCAGGTTGGGATCGTCTTGAAGTCTTTTTAGCAGCAGGGTTCTAAAAATGCCGTTGGCTTCATTTTGAGGATCATCAGTGATAAAATCATTAAATGCGCGCTGTGCAAGACTTTGATACCGGTCACTTTCTAAAATAAGGTTGATATATGCATCAAACATCTGCTCAATGTTGCCCTGCTCGCCATAAATGCGGGCCAGTTCCACATTGATATAAACACTGTTTAAGCCGGCGTCTTTTGCTAAAGTATAAGTTGTGGCAGCCTCGTCTAGCAGGTTGTATTTTTTAAACGTTCGGCCTACCATACTTGCTAGCGGCGGATTTGCTCTTACCTGCTCAATAACCTCTGTATACAGTTGTTGCGCTTTAGCATCCAAGCCTTGCAATTGATAATTGTAAGCCAAATCAACTTTGATGTAGACAAGATTTTTAGACAGTTCAAGCGTTTCTAACAGTACTTTCTCGGCTTTGTCGTACTGTTCTAATTGCTGATACGCTTCGACCAAGCTGGTGACCAGATTGGTGTTTCCGGGAGTTTTTGCTACCAAGCCTTCATATAAAAGCGCGGCTTTTTCATAAGCTCCTTGTTGCATATAATTGCGCGCAAGAAGATCTTCTTGAGCCTGAAGCGGCAAAAAGCCAAGTAGAGAAAGAGCTAAGAAAAATATGCGTAACACAGGCTTTCGATTTTAGTTAAAGATACTAAAGTTCAAGCAGTCTCCTGCTTCTAAAACGAAAGCCCGGTTATGCTAGTATTTGTTGCTTAAATTTTATCAAAACCGCAATACGGTACAAGTACCTCAGGAATGGTGATTCCATCTTCGGTTTGATAATTTTCTAGAATTCCGGCAAGTACGCGGGGTAATGCTAGTGAGCTACCATTAAGGGTGTGCGCAAGCTGTTTATTGCCTTCTGCATCTCGGTAACGCAATTTTAAACGATTTGCCTGAAAGGTTTTAAAGTTTGAAACACTACTGATCTCTAACCAACGATCTTGAGCGGTAGAAAACACTTCAAAATCATAAGTAAGACTTGAAGTAAAACCGAGATCACCACCACAAAGGCGTAAAATTCTATACGGTAGCTTTAACTCGTCTAAGATCATTTTTACGTGTTCTACCATTCCATCAAGGGCAGCGTCGCTATCTTCAGCTTTCTCAATGCGAACGATCTCAACTTTATCAAACTGGTGCAGGCGGTTAAGGCCACGTACGTGCGCCCCGTAAGAACCTGCCTCACGGCGGAAACACGGCGTATACCCGGTGCACGTGATAGGTAGATCTTTTTCTTCAAGTAAGCTGTCGCGGAACATATTGGTCACCGGTACTTCAGCGGTTGGAATCAAATAAAGATCATCAACGCCTACGTGATACATTTGACCTTCTTTGTCAGGAAGCTGGCCTGTACCAAAACCAGAAGCTTCATTTACTAGGTGTGGTACTTGCACTTCGTTGTATCCGGCTGCGGTATTCTTATCGAGAAAATAGTTGATAAGCGCGCGTTGTAATCGAGCTCCTTTTCCTTTATAAATAGGAAATCCGGCTCCGGTTACTTTAGTTCCTAATTCAAAATCGATGATGTCATACTTTTTTGCCAATTCCCAATGCGGAAGGCTGCCTTCAGCTAGAACAGGAACATCACCCTTGCGGAAAACTTCTTCATTATCCTCGTCGCTTTTTCCTGCAGGAACGCTTGCTTGCGGAATATTAGGAATCGTATATAGCAACTGATCAAGTTCTTCGACAGTTGCATTAAGTACCTCTTGAAGGTTTTTTGAATCTTCTTTTAACTTACCGGTGCGCTCTTTAAGCAAGTTTGCTTTTTGAGCTTCACCATTTTTAAAAAGCATCCCGATCTCTTTAGAGAGTTTGTTGCTTTCAGCTAGAGTATTGTCTAAGGAGGCTTGCGTGCTACGGCGTTTTTCGTCAAGTGAAAGCACTTGTTCAAACATTTCAGTTGCATCAAAATTACGCTTAGTAAGCGCATTTATGTAATCTTCTTTGTGGTCACGAATGTCTGTAACGTGTAGCATGGCTTTAAATTTTAGACGGCAAAAATACATAAATGCCACTGAAAACAAACCAAGTTTAAACAAACAAGTCTAATCGTATACAACCTAAATTTTTGAAGGTTTACTACGCAGACTTCTCCTCTTTAAAAATGCTTCAAAATATTACTGAAGACCTTCAGGAGCGTACGGTGGTTTTCTTTTTTCGTTGTGCAATGGAGAAGGAAGAATCCACTCATTGTGCCAGAAATAATCCCAAGATGCAGAAGCCATATCGACTTTAGGGTCTATCAAGGTGTGAAAGTCACTATCGTTAACCTTGATCCTACAATTCACATAAATGGCAACCTCTTTGCCTTTTTTGGCGAAATCTTCTTTTATGCGCTGGCAGAATTGCCAAATTACATCTGGTTTTGTGGCTACCACACGCTGTTGTTTCCGAGAGAGCATTTTGCGATAATTGAAACTTTGCTCAAGACCGGTTTTTTTATCGATGACTTTAAAACTTATTCTTCCGCCTTTAGAGCGCAACATCATACGCCAACTGAGGCGATGGCCTTCTTCGGTCCATAATACATCGTCTTTAATGATCCAGTGTCTCAAAGGTAGCGCGATCTGAATTACAAAGTAGAGGCCAAAAAGCGCTACGATGGGTTTGTACGTTTTGGGCTTGATGATTTCATTACCCGAGTATAATTCTTTTCCTTTTAAAAATATATTACGCACAGTTTCCGCAGGAAAAAAGAAAAGCGTGAACGCAAGTGACATATACGGGAAAATCCCGATGTGGAAGATAAAGGAGTTGAACAGGTGAAAAAATATAGATATAAAGAAGGCCATTTTCCGTGTAGGCTTGAATAACAAAGCCGGAATGATCAGACCGTCAAATAAAATACCTACATAAGCGATGCTCCAATGCACCCAATTTTGTTGCAGAAAATCACCCACTAACCAATAGTCTTTGCGTGCTGCCATAAGTTGCGCAGCCATACTTGCATCAAGCCAATCTGGATATATTTTAGCGATAGAGGCGTAGGTGTACACAATCCATAACTGAGCGATAATGATGATATACACCCAGCGAGGCATACTTATTTTTTTCAATTTAGGATTGAACTTGACATCTAGGGATAAGTACCGATGTGCCGGGAGGCAGGCCATGATTCCCAGTAAAAGCATTAAAAGGTAATAATGGTTGTTGTATGAGGATTTTTGCATCAAATAGACGCAAGTCCACATCAAGCCGTAAGCGATTACGCTAAAACGGTATTTAAAACCAAGCATCACAAAAACGCCAAAGAGTCCCATCAGGCCGTAATAGTAATACATCCCATCACCGGGAAGCGGCTGCAAAAAGTCAAAGCCTATAAAGTTAAAGGTAAATTCTCCCTCTAGAAGTGTGTGTTTGATCCATCCTGTGGCGATCGCGCCCCAGGCTTCGGCGGTAATTAGAAAGCCAAAAATCGCCCTGAATACGATGAGGGCACTATTGTCTACACGTTTATACAACCACCGTTCAAGCATCTAATTTTTGGATAAAATCACGCGAAAATCGTTCATCAGCCTGCATAGCAGCGATAAGTTCGTCAACCGAATTGAACTTTTTCTCATCTCTAATGCGGGTGAGCAATTCTATTTGCAAATGTTGATCATAAAGATCAGCTTCAAAATCAAAGAAAAATGTTTCAATAGTAAGATCGCTTCCACCCACTGTGGGGTTAGTGCCAATGCTCATCATACCGTAAACCTCTTTGCCGTTGATGCTAGCTCTAGCGACATAAACGCCTTTTGCCGGAATGAGCTTATAGGTTTCTTCGATCTTTAAATTGGCTGTAGGATAATTGAATTTTTTACCCAATCCTTTTCCGCGAGATACAATACCGTTAAGCATAAACGGGTAGCCTAAATACTCGTTAGCTTTTGTAAGATCACCTTCATTTAAAGCCTTTCTGATTTTAGTAGAACTAACTGCAACGTCATCTACGTCCTGCTTAGAAATCTCTTCAACTTCAAAATCATACTGTGTTCCAAAAGCCTTTAGGTCTTCAATATTGGCATTGCGGTTACGGCCAAAACGATGATCATAACCTATAATGACTTTTCTGGCTTTTAACTGATCTACTAAAATATCTTTTACAAACTCTTCTGCGGTAAGGCGCGAGAAAGCTTTGGTAAACGGGTGAATGATCAAATGATCGAGGCCCGAAGCTTCTAAAAGTGCAATGCGCTCGTCTATGCTGTTTATGAGTTTGATGCCTGTATCTTTTTGCAGCACCATACGCGGATGCGGAAAAAAGGTAAGAACTACAGATTCTAGGTCGTTACTCTGTGCGCTCGCCAAAAGGCGATCTATGATTTTACGATGTCCCAGATGCACGCCGTCAAAAGTTCCGATAGTGACTACCGTGCCTTTGAGACCGTCAAATGTATCTGCTGAAGTATGCTGTTTCAATTTATTTTCCGTTGTAAGCGTTCATCGTATTTGCTATTCCCGAAGCTATAAAACTTTCGATTACTTTGCACGAGATGTCTAGTCTTTCTGGCATATCAAGCTCTTCATCTTTATCCCATTCGCCCAAAACATAATCTATTTGCTTGCCTCGGCTAAAGCGATCTCCAATACCAAATCTAAAGCGCGGGTATTTAGTTGTAGAAAGCTGGTTTTGAATGTCTTTCAACCCGTTGTGTCCGCCATCACTGCCTTTGCTCTTTACCCGAATGGTGCCAAATTCCAGATTGAGATCATCCGTGATCACCAGAATATTTTCAATACTGATGTTCTCTTTCTGCATCCAGTATTTAACTGCTTTACCGCTAAGGTTCATATAGGTGTTGGGCTTGAGCAAAACTACGGTGCGACCTCGTACTTTAGTGTAGGCGATATCGCCAAGTTTTTCGGTTGACCAGGAGGTTTCTTTTTCGCTGGCATAGGCATCAATGATCTTAAAGCCGATGTTATGCCGTGTGTTATCATATTTGGGACCAATGTTCCCCAAACCTATAATTAGGTATTTATTCATAGGATCAATGCTTTCTTTTTTTGAACCGAAAAGCTTGCTGAAAAAGCCTGATGTCATTTTAGAGAATCGTGTTTTTAAAGCTTTTAAAAGCACTTGCCGAAGCGTTAAAGCAAAGCAAGTAAACCTTTGCGCAAATTTATGATTTTGTTGCGTTTTGGACGCAGAATAGGGTTAAGCTTATCAGAAAATTGCAAAACCAAGGTGTTTAAGAAAAGTCAAAAAAAAACACCCGCACTGGCGGGTGTTTTAAGATCAGATAGGTTTTTCAACTTATTCTGCAGCGTCAGCAGCTTGTTCAGTAGCTTCTGTACCTTCTGCAGTTGCTCCTTCTTCATCTTCATCCTCGTCATCAAGGTCTTCAACCATGTTACGTGAAGTTCTAACTTGACAAACAACAGTGTTGTCTGGATGAAGGTATTTCCATTCTCCTTGCTCGATTCCTGTGATGTATAATTTATCACCAATTTTAAGTTTGGTAATATCTGCAACAACATAATCAGGAAGGTTTTTAGGCAATGCCTTAACGCGAAGTGTACGATAAGTTTTACGTAATACACCACCGTTACGTACACCTCTAGAGTTACCCTCGTAGTGTACAGGAATAGTCATAGTTACCTCTTTACCTTCAAAGATTTGATAGAAATCGATGTGAAGTATGCGATCTGTAACCGGGTGAAATTGGATGTCCTGAAGGATTGCCATGTAGGTAGTTCCGTCAAGCTCCAACGTCGCGGTATGCGCATCTGGAGTATAAACCAAACCTTTAAACGCAAGCTCTGGTGCGCTAAAATGAACTGGCTCGTCTCCTCCGTATAATACGCAAGGAACCTCTCCAGCATTACGTAGGGCTTTAGTTGCCTTTTTGCCCACGCTTTCTCTTTTAGATCCTGTGATCGTGATTGACTTCATTTAATTATATATTAAGTATTAATAAATTACATTAAAAATTTTGATGCAATCGATGTGTTACTGTGAACACGATGCATTACATCGGCAAACAATTCGGCGCAACTTAAAATACGCACTTTGCTGCTTTCCTGTTTTGGCGGAATACTGTCTGTAACTATAAGTTCTTGAAGTTTACTGTTTTCAAGACGCTCATAAGCATTACCACTTAACAGTGCGTGTGTACATATTGCTCTCACGCTAAGCGCGCCGCGTTCCATCATTAGGTCTGCAGCTTTAGTTAAGGTTCCGGCAGTATCTACCATATCATCTGCAAGAATCACATTGCGCCCTTTTACATCCCCAATAAGTTCCATATGACTTATTACGTTTGCCTTCTCGCGCTGCTTGTAACAGATAACCACATCACAATCTAAAGCTTTAGAATAGGCGTAAGCTCTTTTAGAACCACCCATATCTGGCGATGCGATTGTTAAGTTTGGCAAATTAAGCGACTCTAAATACGGTAAGAACACTGTTGAAGCAAATAAGTGATCTACCGGACGCTCAAAGAATCCCTGAATTTGATCAGCGTGCAAGTCCATCGTAATGATCCGGGTTGCACCTGCCGTCTCTAACAAGTTAGCCACCAACTTTGCTGCGATAGGAACGCGAGGTTTGTCTTTACGATCTTGACGTGCCCAACCAAAATACGGTAATACTGCTGTAATATGACGTGCCGAAGCGCGTTTTGCAGCGTCTAACATAAGCAACATTTCCATCAGGTTTTCACTGCTTGGCATTGTAGAACCAATAATAAAAACGCGTGAACCGCGAATAGACTCTTCAAAAGAAGGCTGAAACTCGCCGTCACTATAGGTTGATGTGATTATCTTGCCCAGCGGTTGCCCGTAAGCCTTCGCTATTTTTTCGGCTAAATCCCGGCTTTGTGTGCAGGGAAAAATTTTCGCATCAGGGGCTGATAATGACATGGTTATCTTATGTTTAGATTTGCTAAAAGTATAAGAGGCTGCAAAAGTATAAATTAAATTGGCTTCTAAGTATTTATTTGCTATTTATTTGATCGAAGATTGAGAAATTTTATTACTTTTGCGGTCCATTAATGCCTCGGTGGCGGAATTGGTAGACGCGCTGGATTCAAAACCCAGTTCTTAGGAGTGTGGGTTCGATTCCCACCCGGGGTACAAAAGCCTTTAAGCATTGCTTAAAGGCTTTTTTAGTTTTGATTATATTTAGCTTCTAAGCGCATCAAAATAACATATGAATTTCACGACAAAACATACTGCACTTATTTTTAGTTTTTGCTTGGTCTTGTTTTGCGGTGAAATCTTTGCTCAAAAAAATGATGTTTTAGACGAGCTGCTGCAAACCATTGAGCAATCTGAAGCCTACGATCGTATTAAAGTGGAGCGCATCAATGACTTGTCAAAACAACTCTATGCACTTGATGGTGCTTCGGTACAGCAGCAATTTGATTTAAACAGAGCTCTTTTTTTTGAATACCGAATTTTCAAGCAAGATTCGGCTTTTAAGTATGCAATACAATCTAAGCTTCTTGCTGAGCAGTTGGGCGATGAACGTTTAATCGCCGAAACGACACTAGATCTGGCCAATGTTTGTGTTTCCGCAGGAATGTTTAGTGAAGCGCTGGCTTACTTAAATGATGCTGATCTTGAGGATATTCCCAAAGACATTCGTTTTTCCTTAAATGGTTTGTTAGGGCGCTGTTACAGTGATATGGCAGACTACAGTACCATTTCCTATTACTCTGATCTTTACCGTAAGCGCGCTAAAGACTATCATCAGAAATCTTTAGAACTGGCAGTTCCTGATACGTGGGATTTCATTATGCTACGCGGCTACTTAAATTTTAAATACGGAAATCTTGAAGAAGCGCTTAAAGATCTAAAGCCGTCGTTAGCTATGCGGGATGACCTGAGATCACAAGCGGTGGTCAATTCGGTTTTAGGAGATATTTACGTGCAAATGGGGGCAGAGGAACTGGCTATAAAGCACCTTGCTCAATCTTCTATAGCAGATATAAAGTCTTCGGCTAAAGAAAACCTGTCGATGATTCAGTTGGCTGAATTTTTATTTAAAAAAGGTGATGTTAAGCTAGCCTCTGTATTTATTAAAAAAGCCAACGCAGATGCTGAAGCTTATGGCGCACAGCAACGTAAAATACGCGTAGGCGCCATTTTGCCCAATATCGAAGAGCAAATTATTAATCAGGTCGAAACGCAGCGCGCGAGGTTATCTAAGCAAAATATCATGTTGAGTATTCTACTGGTGGTGTTGCTGGCTTTGGCTATAATTACCTACGTACAACTACGTCGACTTAAACGTGCTAGAAAGGCGCTGCTCGTGGCGCACAATGATCTGCAAGTCAAAAACGATCGCATTGTAGAGGTTAATGAGACGGTACACTCTCAAAATGAAGAACTCAATCGGGTTAATGATCTTTTGCTGGAAGCAAATACGATTAAAGAGGAATACATCGGTTTTTTCTTTACACAGGATGCTGATATTTTTGAGAAGTTCAAAGAATTCAAGACCGGGATTGAGCGCAACCTAAAGTCTAATAATTTAGAGCGCATTAAATATTTGACCACGGTTTATGACTTGAAGAAGGAAAAGAAAAAATTGCTTGAAAGTTTTGATGAAGCGTTTATAAAACTCTTTCCCAATTTCATTGCAGAATTCAATGCGTTGCTCAAACCGGAAGAGCAAATCAAGTTGAAAAAAGACCAATTGTTAAATAAAGAGCTTCGCATCTTCGCACTGATTCGTCTCGGGATTAAGCATAATGAAATTATAGCCCAGATTTTAGGGTATTCTGTTAATTCGATCTACGCATACAAGACTAAAATTAGGAATAAATCATTTTTAGATAAGAAGGATTTTGATCAAATGTTGCTCGAAAAAACCCGAATCAAGCAATAAAATTCGGTAATTTTACTATATAATTTCTATATAAAAAATGCTAAGATTAAATTACAATTATTTAATATTCAGTTTTTTATAGTTGATATTCTGCTTTTATTTTCTATATAAAATTTTCTTCACGTAATATCAGCATCTAAAATCTTCAAATTTGCTCTGTATGTGGATTATTGACCTAATCTGATACACAATTAACTTTTAGATTCATTTTAAGAATACGATTTCGTAATAAGTCATTCCGCTTGACGCAAACGTTTTCAAAAAAATGGGTCTTAAAACAGAAACAAGCATTAGCAACTATTTAATGAATGTAAATTTTATGAGAGAACTTTTCAAAAGCTTAAGGTTTTTGCTCTTTATGGTTCCTGTCGCACTCTTTGCGCAAAACTCAGTAACGGGAGTAGTGACCGAGAAGGCAACAGGAATGTCTATTCCCGGAGCAAATATCATTGTACAGGGTACCAGCAATGGTACTACTACAGATTTTGACGGAAACTACACCATCAACAACGTGAATGAAGGTGATGTTTTGTTGTTTTCGTTTTTGGGCTTTACCGAGCAACAAATCACGTATACCGGGCAAGCCACAGTAAATGTCGCGTTAGAAGAAAACCAGACCAGCCTAGATGAAGTCGTGGTAATTGGTTATGGTAGCGTGACCAAAAAAGATGCGACCGGTGCGGTAAATCAGGTGTCTACCGAAGATTTTAATAAAGGTCAGGTGAACACTGCAGGGCAGTTGATCACCGGTAAAATTGCCGGGGTTACAGTAACCTCAGGAGGTGGAGCACCTGGTGAGGGGCAGAACATCAATATTCGAGGTATTGGTTCGATTTCTTTAAACAGTTCGCCTTTGTATGTTGTTGACGGGATTCCGTTAGATAACAGCAATGTGGGTGGATCGCGTAACCCGTTAGATTTTATCAACCCGGCGGATATTGAAAGTATGACCGTGCTTAAAGATGCATCTTCTACGGCGATTTACGGTTCGCGAGCAGCAAACGGGGTGATTTTGATCACAACCAAAAAAGGAAAAGGAACCGAATTCAAATTCAACTATAGCGGCGCAACTACGGTGTACAGACCTACAAATTATGTAGATGTGATGAATGGCGATGAGTTTAGAACGCTGGTGAACAGAGTAGGTAATGATGCGGCGAGAGCGCGTTTAGGAAACGCTTCTATAAACTGGCAAGAAGAGATCTATACTGAGGCGATGGGTGCAGAGCACAACATCAGCACCACCGGGAATGTAGGTAATTTTATGCCGGTACGTGCCTCATTAGGATATACCAATCAGGATGGGGTTTTACGTGGTGATAACTTTACCAGAACTACAGGTTCGGTAAGTTTAAGACCTAGTGTGCTTGACGGTTATTTAAAGGCTGAAATCAACGCCCGCGGAATGTACACCGAAAACGAATTTGCCAATCGTGATGCGATTGGAGCTTCGGTAGATTACGATCCTACAAAACCTATCTATAGTGCAGATTCACCATTTTCAAACTACAACGGTTGGTATATTTATAATGCTGAAGCAGATCGCTTTATTCAGAATAGCCTTTCCCCCACAAACCCAATCGCGTTGATCAATGAAAAGGACGATTCTGCAGAGATCAGAAGGTTTATAGGAAATGCTAAAATCGATTATAAACTGCATTTTTTCTCAGATATCACTGCTACGGTTAACATTGGTCTAGATAAAACCAATAGCCACGGAAGAACTATTGTTTCAGAAAATATGCCTTCTTCGCAATTAGATTGGAATGGTTCATATTCTAATTACATCAACAGGGCGACTAACCAACTTTTTGATGCTTACTTGACGTACGACAAAGATTTTGGGAAGAGTTCGTTAAATGCTGTTGCCGGGTATTCTTACCAAAGTTTTGAGTACGATAACTACAGCTTTGATAGCGAAGCACAAGAAGAAGGTAATGATGCCGAATTTATTGATAAATGGAGAAGCACCTTGCTTTCTTATTTTGGTCGTGCAAACTATAACTATGACGACCGCTATTTATTAACCGCTACGATGCGTGCGGATGCCTCTTCTAAGTTGAATCCGGATGATCGCTGGGGATATTTCCCATCATTTGCAGTAGCTTGGAATATCAACAATGAGGATTTCTTCAATTCTGAAACCATCAACCAGCTGAAATTACGCGTAGGTTATGGTGAGATCGCTAACGTAAACGGTCTTGGAGATTATCTTTTCTTGACCAATTATACCGGAAGTAGATCAAATGCCAACTATCAGTTTGGAGATACTTATTATCAAACCTACCGTCCAGATGCATACAATGAAGATTTGCGTTGGGAAGTAGGTAAGACCTTTAACGCAGGTATTGATTATGCCTTATTCAACAACCGTGTAACGGGTTCGTTAAACGCTTATCTTAAGAAAACCGAAGATCTGATCAGTTTTGTAACGGTAGATCCATTTACCAATTTCTCTAATAAGATCAACAAGAATATTGGAGATATGGAGAATAAGGGTATCGAGTTTGAACTGAACGTAACTCCTGTTCAAACTGAAGATTTTACTTGGAGAATAGGCTATAACGTTGCTTATAACGATAACGAAATCACCAACCTTCCTGATCAAGTTGAAGTAGGTGGGATTTCAGGAGGAACCGGTAATACCGTGCAACTTCACAAAGAAGGGTATACTCCGTTTAGCTACTGGGTTTACAAGCAAGTGTATGATGATAATGGTCGTCCTATTGAGGGTGCTTTTGTAGACCGCAACGGTGATAGCCAGATCAATGATGAAGATCGCTACTTGTATAAAGATCCGTTTGCAGATGTTACAATGGGGCTTAATACAAACCTTAACTACAAGAGCTGGGATTTGGCGATCGTAACGCGTGCGAGCTTAGGAAATTATGCATACAACAATATGGCTTCGAGCAGATCGTATGAAGTACGTGCTACCGAAAACAGCATTCTTACCAATTTACACAGAGATTATTTCAATACAGGTTTTCAGACCATTACAGAGTCTAGTTTGCAGAGTGATTACTATGTGCAAAATGCCTCGTTCTTTAAACTTGATAACATAACTCTTGGGTACACGTTTCCGCAGTTATTTGACGATGCTTCGTTGAGACTGTATGGTTCTGCGCAAAACGTGTTGATCATCACCGAATATGACGGATTAGATCCTGAAATAAGCGGAGGTATCGATAACAACTTCTACCCAAGACCACGAATTTTCACATTTGGTGTAAATCTAAATTTCTAAAAAACTATGAAAATGAATTACATTAAAAAAATAGCGCTTCTTATTCCTACGCTTTTGCTCATTGCGTGTCACGATGATTTAGATCAGACACCCATTGATCCAGATAGTTTTACTGAAACTAACGTGTTTGCAAATGCTGACGAAGCAAAAGGAGCTTTGGCAAAATTATATGCCAGTCTTGCGCTAACCGGTCAGCAAGGGCCTGCAGGACAAGCCGATATTACAGGTATTGATGAAGGTACTTCACAATACTCGAGATTATTATTCAGTTTAAATGAATTAACCACAGACAATGCGGTGGTAGGTTGGGGAGACCCCGGTTTGCCTAATTTGCACGCAATGAACTGGGGTGCGGGTAACGACTTTACTACCGGTATGTATTACCGTCTGGCGCAAGAGGTTTCGTTTACCAATTCGTTTATTGAAAATGCACAGCTGTTAAACGATAATGCTGAGGTTGAGGCATACATCGCCGAAGCGCGTTTTCTAAGAGCTTTTGCGTATTTCAATTTGATGGATCTGTTTGGCGATGTGCCATTAGTGACTGTAGTTTCTACAGATCTACCTGAGCAAAGTACGCGTTCTGAAATTTTCAATTTTGTTGAAGGTGAACTCCTTGAAATTCAAGATCTGTTAAAAGAAAGCGGAGCTAATGAATATGGGCGTGTAGACCGTGTTGCTGCCTGGGCGTTGCTTTCTAAATTGTATTTGAATGCTCAAGTTTGGACGGGAACAGAACGGTATACTGATGCGATTACATATGCTGAAATGGCGATCAACTCAAGCTACAGCATCAACACAACAGATGCTAACGGAAATGGCTCAGCCTACGACGAACTTTTCTTAGCTGATAACAATTCAAACGGAGCACAAAACGAATTTATTTTCGCTCTCAATTTTGACGGAAACAATTCACGTACCTACGGTGGAACCACCTTTTTAGTTCACGCTGCAATTGGTGGCTCTATGGACGCATTCAACTTTGGTGTGAATGGCGGCTGGAGCGGTCTACGTACGACCAAAGCTTTGGTAAATAAATTTGATGCTTCAGTGACCGAAAGTGATGCTGACGGCAATCCTACCGCTTGGGCAGACTCGCGTGCGATGTTCTATACAGACGGGCAGAGTTTTGAAATCAACACCATTGCTAACCAGTTTACCGATGGCTATGCGGTAACAAAATTCACCAATATTGATTCTAACGGCGCTGCCGGAAGCGATACCGGTGGGGATTTTGTAGATACTGATTTGCCTATCATTCGCCTTGCGGAAATCTACCTTACCTATGCAGAAGCCGTGCTTAGAGGCGGTGCAGGAGGTGATGTGAATACCGCTGCAGGATACATCAATGAGCTGAGAGCACGTGCCTATGGCAATACTAGTGGAAACATCACAAGTGCGGCATTGACATTAGATTTTATTCTTGATGAGCGCGCTCGCGAACTGTACTGGGAAGGACAGCGCAGAACAGATTTAATTCGCTTTAACGATTTTACTACTGGCAATTATCTATGGCCATTTAAAGGCGGTTCGCGTTCAGGAACGGCGGTAGATGAGTTTAGAAACTTATTTCCGTTGCCAAGTAATATAATATTGATTAACACCAACCTTACTCAAAATCCGGGGTACTAATACATAAAAGAAACGATGAAAAATTTAACACTTGTTTTTATTGCGCTTATTGCAGCTTTAAACTTTACAGCTTGTACAGATGATGACGGTTTTACATTTACCGCAAAGCCAGATCCTGAGGGGGTAGTTTTTACAAACTCAACACTAGAAACTTATAATTTGATGGCTTCTAGTTCAGATAATTTAGCAGAACGTTTTGTATGGAATGAAGTAGACTTTGGTGTACAAACTCCGGTGAATTATGAGATTCAGGGTGCTACAACTGAGAGCTTTGAGACTTTTTCTGTTATTGGTGTAGGTACACAAACCAATCTTCCGGTAACGGTAGGTAATATGTTGAGTTTAGCGCGTGAAGCCGGTTTGGATAACGATCCGCTTACTCCTGAACCTAACACCGGGATGATCTACTTTAGAGTGCGTGCTTATGTAGGTGCTGATGCAGGAAATGTGGTAGAACAATTTTCTGATGCGCTAGCGATTTCAGTAACCCTTCCGGAAGCTGAAGAAGAGGAGGAGATTCAATTGCCTCAAATCTTTGTGGTGGGTAACTTCTTAACTGGAGGTGGTTATGGTTCAGACTGGACTCCTGCTGATGCAGTTCCGCTTGCCGCTTCTGCTGAAGGAAACACAGATTATGAAGGTTTCGTTTTTGTAAACTCAGATACTCCTGAACTTAAATTCTTACCTACTAACGAAAGTTTTGACGGGGATTACGGAGATACCGGTGAAAATAACGGTGACTTTTCAGGAACTATCGAGCAAGAAGGTGAAGTAAATGCAGGAACTCCTGACGGAACCGGCGGCTATTACTTGATCAATGTAGATACCGAAGCATTAACCTATGCGATGACTAAAACCAGCTGGGGAATCATTGGTAACGCAACACCAACAGGATGGGACAGCGATACCGATATGGTTTACGATCCTGCTACAAAAATCTGGTCACTTACCTTAGATCTTACCGAGCAAGAAGCTCCTGATAACGGTATCAAATTCAGAGCAAATGATGCTTGGGACTTAAATATAGGTGATAACGATGCAGACGGAACAATGGAGTTTGGTGGTCAGAACATCGGTATTCCGGAAGATGGAAATTATACCATCACGCTTGATTTGAGCAAT
Source organism: Leeuwenhoekiella palythoae (assembly GCF_900130045.1). GTDB lineage: Bacteria > Bacteroidota > Bacteroidia > Flavobacteriales > Flavobacteriaceae > Leeuwenhoekiella > Leeuwenhoekiella palythoae. The sequence goes on along the minus strand of NZ_FQXT01000002.1, from coordinate 29,953 downwards.
CCTAGACAATACAAGTACTCGATTACTAAAAATTAATCACCCATACGAGCTGATGCTGTTTTTAGGCATCAGCTTGTTTTGAAAATCTTATAACTATGAAACAGTATTTTTTTAAATATCCGTTTCTGCTTTTGCTGTTGCTTGCTATCAGCATAAGCTGTTCATCAGACGATGATGCAGCGGTAGAGGCAGAGGAAGGTCAGGAAACCCCGGATCCGGTAGCGTATCAAGCGCTTAATTTAGCCGAGTATGATAATGGAAGCCGCGTGATGATGCAAGCGTTTTACTGGGATGTAGAACCGCGTTTTGAATGGTGGAACACGATTTCTTCTCAGTTAGAAGATTGGAGTGCAGCCGGAGTCAATCGTATCTGGTTACCGCCGGCGACCAAAGGTCAATCAGGTGGATACTCTATGGGGTATGATGTTTCAGATTATTTTGATTTTGGTGATTATGAGCAGCACGGTACGGTGGCAACACGCTTCGGGACACGTACTGATCTGGAGAACCTTATCGCTACCGCACACGATAACAATATCGAAGTGATCGCAGATATCGTGTTGAATCACAATTCGGGTGGTGGCTTAGAGTACAATCCGTATCGCGGTTATGATACATATAGTCTTTTTGATGAAACACACGGGAATGCTTCGGGTATGTTCAACAGAAATTACGAAGATTTTTATCCAAATAGTGTGAGTAATTACGATCCGGGCAGCTTGTTTTACGCGGAGACCAATCTGGATCATCACAGAGAGCGCGTGCAAAACTGGTTGTGGAAAGATGAGAATTCCGTAGCAAAATATTATAAGAATGTGATGGGCTTTGACGGCTGGAGATTTGACTATGTTTTAGGATTCGAGTCATTTGTGATCAAAGATTTCTTGGCGGAAGTTGGTGGTTTTTCTGTGAGCGAATTATGGGACGGCGATCCTGATCTTATTCGCGAGCATATTGAAGCTACAGGAAGTGGTGCATTTGATTTTGCAGCCTTTTACCGTATGGAGCAGGCGTTTGATCGTTACAGCGATTTGACCTATTTGACCAGAGATCAGGTTTGGCAAACGCATCCTGACAAGGCAGTGACTTTTACCGCAAATCACGATACCGAAAAAGACGGGAACATCGATAACTACATTGAGCGCGAAAACAAACTCAAGGCGTATGCATTTATTATGACGCATCCCGGGTATCCTACCTTGTTTTATTCAGATTATCAAAACGAAGCTTTTAAAGCACAATTGGATAAGTTAGTGAGTATTCACAATTCGCTTGCTGTTGGAGACCTAGAAGTACTTTATACCGATGAGGATGAATATATCGCAAAGCGAAAAGGAACCGACGCTAATCCCGGTCTTATCATTTATATCACGACCAATACAAGTACTAAGCGCCGTACTATAAACACGGGATGGAGTAGCCGTCAATTGATGGATTACACAGAAAATTCAACTTACTATCCGGCGACAGCCGAAGATGGAAGCACCCAGCTGGAAGCTCCGGCTAACGGTTACGCGATCTGGTCTGTGATGGAAGAGTAAACGCTTTAATACAGCGTATGTGAGTACAAGAAGAAATCCTTCAGCCGGATATTATCCCCTAAAATATTCGGCTGTTTTTTTAATTCAATTCCTATGAAACTTTTTTTTAATTCAATGCTCTTTTTGTTTCTGTTTAGCGCTCCGTTGTGCGCGCAAATAGATCGGGTAGAGCCACCGTACTGGTGGGCCGATATGGAAACTTCTGAAGTGCAAATTCTTTTTTACGGAGAAAATATCGCAGCCTACGATGTTTCCACCGAAGATGAGGTGCTCATCACGGGGGTGACAAAAACCGAAAATCCCAATTACCTTTTTGTCACTATCGAAACCGATGGACTTCAGGCGGGAACGTTTCAGTTTAACTTCAGTAAAAAAGGGAAAAAGTCGTTTACACGAACTTATGAATTAAAAAAGCGCGAAGCAGGTTCGGCACAGCGCCAAGGTTATGACAGCAGCGATGCGATGTATTTATTAATGCCCGATCGCTTTGCTAACGGGAATCCGGATAATGATTCTGTTGAAGGATTAACCGATACCTATGATCGTGAAGCAAGCGGCGGTAGACACGGCGGCGATTTACAGGGGATTACAGATCATTTAGACTATCTCGAAGATTTAGGGGTGACTACTATTTGGAGCACGCCTTTGCTTGAAGATAACGACCCGGGATATTCGTATCATACTTATGCGCAAAGTGATGTATATAAAATAGATCCGCGCTACGGAACCAATGCAGACTATAGAAATCTCGCAGACGAACTGCATAAACGCGAGATGAAGCTGGTGATGGATTATGTGACCAATCATTGGGGCGCAGAACACTGGATGATCAAAGATTTGCCTACCTATGATTGGATCAATCAGTTTCCCGGTTACGCCCAATCTAATTACCGCATGGAAACGCAATACGATATGCACGCGGCAGAGCGTGATCAGCATTATTGTGTAGATGGCTGGTTTGTAAAAACGATGCCAGATCTCAATCAGAAGAATCCATTGGTGTTGCAATACTTAATTCAAAATGCAATCTGGTGGATCGAGTATGCCAATCTTGACGGATTTCGAGTAGATACCTACAGCTATAATGATAAAGAAGGAATTTCAAAATGGACCAAAGCCATTATGGATGAGTACCCCAATTTCAATATTGTTGGAGAGGTCTGGTTACATGATCAGGCGCAAATCGCTTATTGGCAAAAGGATAGTAAAATAGGTGCCATTCAAAATTACAATACCCACTTACCCTCGGTGATGGATTTCACGCTGCACGACGGCCTCACCTCAATGTTTTCTGAAGGTGCGGGTTGGGATACCGGGATGATGAAAGCCTATAACAACTTTGTAAACGACTTTTTATATCCGGATATCAACAATCTTTTAGTCTTTTTAGAGAATCACGACACCGGGAGATTTAATGAGATCTATGACCAAAACCTCGACAATTATAAGTTGGGACTTGCCTTGATCGCAACCACACGCGGCATTCCGCAGTTGTATTACGGCTCTGAAATAGGTATGCGTGGCGATAAAGGAAAAGGTGATGGGGATATTCGTAGAGATTTTCCGGGAGGCTGGAAAGATGATGCGCAGAATGCCTTTGAAGCAGCATCCAGAACCCAGCAGCAGGAGGCTTTTTTCAGCTTTACTAAAAAACTAATGAATTGGCGTAAAACCGCCAAAGCCGTTCATCAAGGATCTTTGACGCAATTTATTCCTGAAAATGATGTGTACGTGTATTTCAGGATTCTTGGAGATGAAAAAATTATGGTCGTGCTTAACAACAGCTCAAGCGATCAAACTTTAGACTTAGGACGTTTCCGTGAAGTCTTACCGGACGCCGGCAACGGTTTCGAGATTCTTTCTGGCCGTAGTATCAAACTGGAGGAAACGCTCGAAGTTTCAGCAAAAACACCCTTGATCATTCAACTAAATTAGAATATATACAATGAGAAAAAACAGCATGTTATTTCTTGCGCTGCTTTTTGTGAGTTTTCAGCTTTCAGTAGCGCAAACCTCAAGCCTTGTTCAACCTGATGTTGCGATCTTTTACCCAAAAGATTTTAAGGCCTATAAAACCCTACCGTCTTTAGCGGTTACGCAAGATGTATCACAAGAAAAACCGCTTCCTGCCAATTGGGCTGTGAAGCCGCAGTTTTTGCAAATAGAAGGTAAAAATGCCGTGCAATTTATGTTTCCGGAACACGTAGATCTCTACGGAACCGGAGAAGTATTGGGTGACTTGCGTCGTAATGGAACCGATGTTACCCTATGGAATACCGACAATTATGAATACGGAAAATTTGAAGGAAAGCAATTGTATCAAGCGCATCCTTGGGTTTTGGGCGTTCGCAAAGACGGAACCTCATTTGGTATTTTAGCAGATCACAGTTGGCGCCAGCAGATCGTTCTCGACGATAAAGTGACTTTCATAAGTGAAGGGCCTACCTTTAGAGTTTTAGTGATCGAGAAAGATTCGCCTCAAGAAGTGATGAAAGCTTTAGGGGAACTTACAGGAACGATTGCGATGCCGCCACTCTGGGCTTTGGGCTATCAGCAATCTCGTTATTCTTATTATCCTGATACTAGTGTAAAAGAGTTGGCAGATGAGTTTAGAGCGCGTAAAATCCCGGCAGATGTGATCTGGATGGATATTGATTATATGGACGGTTTCAGAGTATTTACCTTTGATAAAGAAGGTTTTCCTGATCCTAAAGGCTTAAATGATTACCTGCACGACAAAGATTTTAAATCAGTCTATATGATCGATCCCGGGGTAAAACAGGACTCGTTATATACGATTTATCAGCAAGGTACAGCCGGTGATCATTGGGTACAGACTGCCGGTGGAAAAGAATTTAATGGCGAAGTTTGGCCGGGTCAGGTTGCTTTTCCAGATTATACCCAGCCACGCACGCAAAAATGGTGGGCGTCGTTGTATACCGATTTTATGAATTTAGGTATTGACGGCGTTTGGAACGATATGAATGAGCCGGCGGTTTTTGACGGCCCGGGGGGTTCTATGCCAGATAGCAACTTGCATCGAGGCGGTGGCGCTTTACCTATGGATAAACACTTACGTTATCATAATGTATACGGACTTTTAATGGTACGCTCCAGCCGTGAAGGAATTATGGCAGTAAACCCAGAAAAAAGACCTTTTGTGCTTTCAAGAGCCAACTTTTTAGGTGGGCAGCGCTATGCAGCTACGTGGACAGGAGATAACTCTTCTACTTGGGAAAACCTTAAAATGTCTATCCCAATGTCTATCAATTTAAGTTTGAGCGGTCAGCCTTTTAACGGTCCCGATATTGGTGGATTTACTAAGAGTCCAACCCCTGAAGTTTTTGCCAATTGGATCGCTTTAGGTGCGTATTATCCTTTCAGTAGAAATCACACCTCAAACGAGACCGAAGCGCAAGAGCCTTGGGCTTTTGGTGAAGAAATTGAGCAGGTATCACGTACAGCGATCAATCGCAGATACCGCCTATTGCCGTATTTATATACTTTATTTCACGAGGCTTCTCAAACCGGAATGCCCATTATGCGTCCTGCATTTTTTGCAGACATCACCGATACTTCTTTGAGAGGGGAGCAGCAGAGTTTCCTTTTAGGGGAAGATTTGATGGTTATTCCGCAATGGGCAGAAGATCTTAAGATGCCTCAGGGAGACTGGCAAGATCTTACGCTCGAAGAAAACACAGATAAATATCAGGCTACCGTTAAATTGAGAGACGGGGCAATTCTTCCCGTGGGTCCTGTAATTCAAAGTACCGTAGATTACAGCACTTCAGAAATCACCTTATTTATTAATCTAAATGCCGAAGGAAAAGCTTCAGGAAGTCTTTATGATGATGCAGGAGAAGGTTACGGGTATCAATCAGGCGATTATTCTATATTAGATTTTGAAGCTACCACAGTTGATGGTCAGGTTGAAGTACATATTGAGCAAACTGAAGGTTCTCGTAAGCTGGATCGTAAGTTTAAGATCGCTTTAGTGCAAGACGGAGCTGTAAAGTATTCTGAATGGCAATCTGGCGACACCATTAGATTGAATTAATTTTTGAATTAGATCTAAATCAAGAAGCTTCTCATTAGGGAAGCTTTTTTTATGCTTTGATTTTTATGTTGAAAAATAGACCGGGTCATAAATCTAAAAATCAATTTTTGTAAAAAAAATGCCCCTTGGCTATTCTGTTTTAATTTTTGAAAAATTCATGGCTTGTCAAAGCCTAAAAAATCACTTGCTGACCGATTTTTTAACAGTTCTGAGAGCTAAAAATCTTCGGTTTTTTGGACTGTAAAAGTGCTTGAATTTTAAATCTTAACATTTACAAATTAGGCGCTTAAGTTTCTGTTGTTCAGTATTTTAAAAAGTTTTCAAAAGAATCGTTGATAAATCGTTGAAAACCTTTTGAGCCACACTTCAAATTGTATTGAACAAAATTTAAACTTTACAAGTAGTTAAAAGATACTCACACTCAATTTTTTAGTTGCCTGTTTTTAAGACGGGTGTCGGCTTTTTAGTCGGTGCTGACGTGAGGATTTTTGACTTCAATTTTTACGATATAAGCGTTTCAATAGACATTTTAAGGAGATATCATGAGTTCACAAGAGATTAAAAAAATTATCAAAAGGGATTACAGCACGGCACCTTTTGTATTAGAAAAAATTACGAATGCGATAAGCAATGCGATGGCAGCTTTAGGACACGGGTCTGAGCAAGATGCTAAATTGATCTCAATGCAGGTGTATGAGGCTTTGTTGATCAATAAAGACAGTGAAGCAGACTATATCCCAACGGTAGAGCAAGTGCAGGATATGGTTGAAGAAAAGCTGATGAGCAGTGAATTTCATGATGTGGCTAAAGCGTATATCATCTACCGTAACAAGCGTGCGATAGAGCGCAAAACCAATATTTTTGAGAAGCGCATTAACCTTAAACCATACGAGTACCCAGAGCTGAATGAATATGTTGCCGCGATCAGACACTCGTATTGGATTCATACTGAATTTAATTTCACCAGCGATATCCAAGATTTTAAAACCGGTCTAAGCGAAGTAGAGCGCAACGCGATCAAAAACACGATGCTTGCTATTTCTCAGATCGAAGTTGCAGTGAAAACCTTCTGGGGTGATGTTCACCATCGTTTACCAAAACCTGAGATCGCGGCTGTAGGGGCGACCTTTGCAGAAAGTGAAGTTAGACATCACGATGCCTATTCACACCTGCTTGAGATTTTAGGTCTTAACGAAGAGTTCAAAGAACTTAAGAAGAAGCCGGTAATCATGAAGCGTGTGCATTATTTAGAGACTTCGCTCAAGCACGCTAAAAGTGATGATGATAGAGAATACACAGAGTCTATTTTGCTTTTTGCTTTGTTTATCGAGCACGTGTCGCTGTTCTCTCAATTCTTGATCATTATGGCGTTCAACAAGCATAAAAATATGCTTAAGGGAATTTCAAATGCAGTAGAAGCAACTTCAAAAGAAGAGCAGATTCACGGAGATTTTGGTGTAGATATCATCAACATCATTAAGAAAGAAAATCCAGAGTGGTTTGATGAAGACCACAACAACTTGATCAAGGACATGTGCTTGAGATCATTTGAGGCAGAAAGCAAAGTGGTAGATTGGATTTTTGAAAAAGGCGAACTAGACTTCTTACCAAAAGCAGTGATCAATGAGTTTGTTAAAAACAGATTCAATAAATCACTTGAAGCCATCGGTCTTGATAAACTTTTTGATATCGATGAAGCATTACTTCAGGAAACCGAATGGTTTGATGATGAAATTATAGGAACCAAGCACGGCGATTTCTTCGTAAAACGCTCGATCAATTATAGCAAAAGAACACAAAGTATAACCAGTGACGATTTATTTTAAGCCATGAGAGAAAACACTACAGATTTCCAAAACACAACAGAGACCCAAGTTCAACCTTCAAAAGAAAGCGATCTTTTAAAGGCGCGTCGTGACGCATTGCACGATGCTACCGAAAAGACCGAAGAAACAGAAGGATCATTTAAATGGCTTACAGAGCACAGCCGTAGCTTTTTAGCGGCAGGTTACCTTTCTGAAGGGGTGAGCGCAGAAGAGCGTATACGTGAGATTGCAGATCGTGCTGAAGAGATTTTAGAAATGCCAGGCTTTTCTGATAAGTTCTACAAATATATGGGCGAAGGCTATTTCTCATTGGCTTCTCCGGTTTGGTCAAACTTTGGTAAAAAGCGTGGTCTTCCTATCAGTTGTTTTGGGTCGCATATCGATGATGATATGGGTAACATTCTATACACACAGTCTGAGGTGGGTATGATGTCAAAACTTGGTGGTGGTACTTCTGGGTATTTTGGGAAAATACGTCATCGTGGTGCTGCGGTGAAGAACAATGGTTATGCAAGTGGAGCAGTACACATTATGCAACTGTTTGATAAGATGGTTGATGTAGTGAGTCAAGGTTCTGTGCGTCGTGGTAGATTCTCTCCTTACTTACCAATCAGTCACCCGGATATCAAAGAATTCTTAGAGATTGGTACCGAAGGGAACTCGATTCAGCAATTGACGCACGGGGTTACTGTAGATAGCACGTGGATGCAGGAGATGATCGATGGAGATACAGATAAACGTGAGGTTTGGGCCAAAGTATTACAGCGTCGTGGTGAGATGGGTTATCCGTATATTTTCTATACTGATAATGCGAACAACGGAAAACCGGATGTTTATAAAGATAAAGGGCACGATATCTATGCAAGTAACCTGTGTACTGAGATCATGTTACCTTCTAGTGACGAGTGGTCTTTTGTATGTGTACTTTCTTCAATTAACGTATTGCATTATGATAAGTGGAAGAATACAGATGCTGTAGAAACTATGGTGTGCTTCCTTGATGCAGTACTTACCGAATTTATTGACAAGCTTGAAGAGTATCGTGATTCAGACAATCGCGACCACCGCCAGACTTTTATGTTTATGGAGCGTGCGTATAACTTCGCAAAATCAAACAGAGCTTTAGGTCTAGGAGTATTAGGATGGCACTCGTTACTTCAGTCTAAGAGACACGCGTTTGACAGCCAGGAAGCTTACGACCTGAACAGTGAGATCTTTAGAGAGATCAAGCAACGTTCCTATAAAGCTTCAGAAGAGCTTGCAGAGAAATTTGGTGAGCCAGAAGTTTTAAAAGGCTACGGAAGACGTAACGCAACGCTTAATGCAATTGCACCTACTACTTCTTCAGCATTTATTTTAGGACAGGTTTCTCAAGGTATCGAGCCGATCTGGTCTAATGTTTATGTAAAAGATATCGCTAAGATCAAGACGACCATCAAAAATCCATTTTTAGAAGAGCTTTTTGAAGAAAAAGGTATGAATACTCCAGAAGTGTGGAGAAGCGTACGTGATAACGACGGTAGCGTTCAGCATCTTGAATTCTTAACGGAGCAGGAAAAAGACGTATTTAAAACCTATGCAGAGATCGATCAGATGGCGATCATTTATCAAGCTGCAAACAGACAAAACCATATTGATCAAGGACAATCAATAAACCTTTTAGTGCATCCTGATATGCCTATTAAGGAGATCAATAAAATTCATATCACCGCCTGGAAATTAGGTTTGAAGTCGCTTTACTATCAGCACAGTATGAATGCTGCGCAGAAGTTTAAGCAGAAAAAAGAGTGTGTAAGCTGTGAAGCTTAACTAATTGAAGCAACTAAAAAACCCGCCAATTGGCGGGTTTTTTTATTTAAATCTTTGAGTGTTTTATACCGTAACTGAATAGAAAAACCTAATGATGACGAGCTCAAAACATTAAATTTACTCGACGATCTTAATATAAGTGGAGGTTTAGGCTTTGCTATCTTGTTTTATCTGCCTAAAAACCAGTAATCTCAAATTCTATATACTTAAATGTGCTTAGATTATAAGTCGTATTTGTGTAAACATAACCGTAGTAATACGTGCCATTCTCCCAGGCCTTATTTCCCGTTACGAGATTAGAATTTGGTAAGTTATTATCTGCGTCAGCACCTATTTTGTACGCAGCGCCATACATATAATGATTATTGAAGTTTGTATTATAACTACTTTGAAAGGCTCTGATTTCATCATAGTCTGAGTGTTGTTTTAAATCAGTAACAATGGCTTTCGAAAAATCTATGTCTTCTACCGTTTCGGGTTTGTGATCAAAACTCTTTTTGATCAATAAACCATACATGATTCCATCGCCTTTTATATTACCAATTTGAACTGATGCCCAGATAGATTCATCCTTTCTAAATGAGGGGTTTTCAGTGTTTCTAAACTCCCCGTTGTTATAGAAGTTATTGAAGCCTCCTTTTCCATCGATGTCAATTTTGTCTACTCCAAAAGCGCTTACGTGTGGGAAAACATCAAGATAGTCTTCAATGTCAATCAAGCTGATCTTCCTTGTTTCCTCCAGACTCGTCCCGTTCATATCCTCAACGGTAATTTTAAAATCGTAGAGCCCTTTAGGAGCCTCTTCAGGAATGTCAAAATGTCGATGTAGCGTTGCGTTCTTTAATCCTGCGATTCTTTCAGTAAAAATCACTTCAAGCGTCCACTCATCTTCATAGGTTTCCTCATTCTTTTGTACAATGTTTATTCTAACAGCTTAAAGAAGGTCGCCTGCTAAAACTTCGGCATTAAAATGGAAATCACCGCCAACAACACCAATTTCATTATTGTGAAGACCAACTTCAATATCTGAAATGGTAGGCTCTGGTTTAGGACCTTCTATATTAGTTTCGTCCTCACTACACGAGGTAATCATCAGGCTAAAAAAAGCTGAAAAAAGGAACAGGGTAATTCTCGTTATAAAGTGTTGATTTATAATCTTCATTTTTGTTGATGCTAATCTGTTATTTTAATATCTATGGAGGTCCTGCTTTGCCATCCGGTTTCATCGGTAACAGAATATGCGCAGTGGTAATCGCCGGTGTCAATATCTTCAGGGATGCTCACTTCAATTTGAATTTCATATTCCGTAGGCCTGTTATCTAAACTGAAGTTTTCCATGTAGATCAACGGGTTTACTGCCGTTTTTACGGGTTCCAGATCGCAAGTAGCCGCTTGGTCGTCATGTGTGTGATGATCAAAGTTGTGATGTAAATCAAGACTGTATGAAGCCAGTGCGAGATTGTCTGTTACTCTTGCAGTAAAGGTGTAGGTCTCGCCGCGCTGTAGGGTTTCGCAACCTTGCGGAAAACCGGCACTGTAGTCTACTGTAATGGTTGGGCGTTCTTCATCTCTAACCGAATCACTATCTGACGAACACGATGCGATAAAAAGACTGCCAAAAACGAGTGTTATTAAAGCTATTCTTTTCATAAAAATTCATTTTTTCTCAACGATTGAGTAAGGTTTACTGAGCATAAGCTCAGGGTAATGCTATGTGTGGCTCAAAGCCACAAAAGCGATTAAAAACTAAATGCCTGCGCTTTGCAGGCATTTAGTTTTAATGCAGTTTAGGCAGTCACGTCAAGATGCGTGTCAATTTCAGAGATGTTACCCTCTTCATCTTCAATAGTGATAACCATGTGGTATTCACCTACTGGCGCAGTAGCGGGAACATCAATATGCTCGTGGAATTCTACTGAAGTTTCCCCGTGGTAACCTTCTTCAAAAATTTGCTCAAAATCCCATTCTGCTTCACCTTCTCCTACGGTGAGTCCGTGCGCGTGAATGTCAACGGTGATGTTGTGTACTCCGTGTACCGCTTCGATCAAAAATTCAGCATGAAAATCAGAACCGCGCGCTACGCTTTCATCAATTGAAAGGTTGCTGGTAGTAACAGGATCTAATACTTGAATGTGACCTTCAACTTCTGTGCTGTTTCCGTTAGTATCAGTAACAGTCAGTGTGATGTGGTATTCTCCCGCCGGAGCTGTCGCAGGAACATCTACGTGCTCGTGAAAAGTAGGGTTGATTACCAGATAGCTTTCATCTGTAAATTCTTGCTCAAAATGCCATTCTTCTTCGCCTTCACCAACTTCTAGATCGTGTGCGTGAATGTCTAAGGTAATACTGCTTACAGTAGCTTCTGCAACGATCTCTGCTTCCAAATGAATGTCAGAACCTTTGTAAGCTACCTGCTCATCGCCGTGCGTGCTTCCTTCTCCAAACTCAAAATTTGAGATGAGAGGAGCTTCTTCTACAATGACATCTGTGTCATCATCACTACACGAGCTTAAAGTAATACCCGCAAGTACAAATAGTGCTAAGTGTTTCATGTTTAGTTTCATAAAATTTAGATTTAGTGTTTATTGATTAATTAATAAAAGAGTTTAAAAAGGCAGGGTTAACGAAACCGATAGGTTCCTTCCGGCTTCCGGCACGTCGATGAGCCTGTAGAAGCTGGTATGATCATAATATTCTGTATTGAACACATTGTTGAGTTTTACGCGCAACAACGTGGGGTTTTGATTGTTAAACAGGTTGAGTTTGCTCATCACCGCGAGGTTGAGCATTTGGTAACCTGCTGTGATTTCTTCGGGGGGTACTATATCTGTTTGCGCTGCCGCAACACGCAAGTCGGCATTAAGATTCACGTCTTTAAAAAGGCTCCAATTGCCCAGATTATAATTTGCGGAAAGCATCCCGATCAACGGGGGAGAGAACGGTATGGTGAATCCTTCTTTTGGTCCGCTCGTTTGTCTTGAATACACATATTCTGCGGAAGCGTCTAAACGAAAATCTTGAGAGACCTGCATTCCTGCGGTTACTTCACCACCGGTCCGGAATACTTCAGCCTGTGTGTATTCATACACCTGAAGCGTTTCAACATAACTTGAAGTTGGGTTGAGGTAGATGTAATTTTCAAAGTAGTTGAGAAACGGACTAACCCCAAAATTGAATCTGCCGGCAGTATGGGTAACTTCGGCGTCTAGTTGATACGAAGCCTCCGGGTCCAGATCAAGATTTCCGCGCTCGTAGCGATACATATGATAATTCACCCCATCTGAAGCGAGTTCGTGCGCGAGCGGCATTCTAAAGCTCTTGCCGGCGTTCAGTTTATAGGTGGTGTTCCCGCGAATGTAACTGACGCCCACCGAACCGCTAAAACTTCCAAAATCAAGGGTTCTGTTTTCGGCGCGTTGTAGATATACGTTTGAGGTAGACCCATCAGGATTGTCCCGTGGCGATCGGTACCAATCATAATGCGCTTGGGTTGCTACGCGTCCCGCATCAAACCGCAACCCGCCTTGCAAGTGAATGTCTTCGGTTAATTCAAAATGATCAAATAAATAAGCTCCGGCAGTGTAGCGGTCATACGCCGGAATCAAGAATCCCCAGCCGCCAATGTTGTTGTTTTGTAATTCGGTATTGATTCCGGCAGAAAGGGTATGATTTTCAACTTTAAAAATATCTTTTGCATTTAGGGAATATGTGTTTTTTGTAAACACGCGTTCTCTACTGTTAGGCGGCGTAGGCATATAACCGTGAGGCACCGGCTCAGAATGTTCTTCACGCTGGTTATTTTGATAACCCAGGTCAAAATGCAAGGTGTGTTCATTCAGGTTTATCGTGGTATTATTGGTGACTTTAACGTGATTTACTTTATGAAAAGGCAGGTCGATATCACGATTTGAGGCGTCATAATCAATGGTTGAAGAACGCACTTCAAGTCCGTGCGCATTGGCGAAGAATCCGTTTTTTGCATTGACGTTGCTTACAAAGGTTTCAGACCTGAAATTGTCGCTTACATACCCAAAACTGAAACTTCCGTTAGCTTCTCGACCGGCGGTATTTCTCAAGTCGTTATCATACAACTCAAAGACATAATTCTCATAATTAATACGGTCAGTAGGTACTTTAAAGTCGGCATAATCCCGATAGGTAAGCCGCGCCCTATAATACCATTTTTCTTTTCTGCCTTGTACTCCTGCTGAGACTGCGAGAAGGTCATTATTGGTTTCACCCAGAACATTGACTTCTCCGCCAAACGAATTGATCGCAGGTGCTTTTGAAGGCTGAATATCTACCACACCGGCGATGGCATCAGAACCGTACATCAAGGAAGCCGGTCCTTTAATAATGCGAATATCTTGTATGCCGTATTGGTCGATCTCAAGGCCGTGATCGCTACCCCATTGTTGTGCCTCGTGCTTGATCCCGTTTTGAACCACGCTTACCCGATTAAATCCAAGTCCCCTGATCGTAGGTTTAGATTGCCCCGAACCAATGGTCATCGTGCTGACGCCAGGTATTTTTCTAAGGGTTTGCATCAGGCTGTTTTCGCGATTGGCGTGAAGAAATTCTTCATCAACGGATACGGAAACAGTAGCCGATTCTTTCTCGATACGCGAACTGGTCTTTCCTTGTACCGAAACTTCGTCTAGCGAGGTACTGCTAGGCTTGAGTTTGATGACTAAAGGTGTGCTTTGATTGGCGTTAAGTGTGAATTTCGCGGAAGCATAACCCAAATGCGAAACTTCAAAAACCGTTGAATTTTTAGGACTTTTCAGTTGAAAGGCACCCGAATCATCAGTAACGGCATACGTGTTTTCGCCCAGAATGGTAACTCCGGAAAGTGGCTTTAGTGAAACTGAATCTACAACAGAACCTTTAACGATCGAGGTTTGCTGCGCAAAGGAATATGTGCTAAGTACAAGACTTAGACATACAACCAGTAGTCTGAATAGCATGCGTAAAAAGAATAAGGATTAAACTTCCTTAGAAAAGGGAAATAGGGAAATCAGAGGGTTATCCTTCTCATACAATACAAGTGTTCTATAGGAATCAATACCTAACGACAAGCCACAAGAGCGCTATGCTTTTGAGGTCGTATTCTAATAAAAGAGGATAAGATTATGCTGCCGGTGGAGGCCGGGAAAATAGGTGATAGGAATATGATGTTCCTTGGTAAAAAACAGCAGTAGTAATAGGCTGTTTTTCTTGATATTCCGGGTAAAATGAATCAGGAACAAATGCTTCAGGCTCTTGTAAGATTACAGCAGTCTTATGCTCTGTTACCAAAACGTGACAAATCGCACAGTCGTCCTTTACGTCTGTATCTTCGTGAGTAAGCACGTGAAGACCGGCCATTTTCGTAGTAAGAAAAAAGGCTAGGAATAAAAGCGAGATGTACTGTTTTATTCGTGCGTTCATAGTGCGATACAATCACAATGCTACCTAAATACTGCGATAGCGCGGCAAAAATAGGAATTCCGTCTCAACTTTATGCAACAAAGTTGCGTTAATTTGAAAACGGAGTTCCGTGTGCTGGTTGTTCGATTTTATTTAGCAGCCACCAAAGAGAATACACTCGAGAGCAATTACTGCTGGAGCTGAACATCTAAATAAACCGAATGTCTATCATAGGTTTCAAAAAAGGGCTTAAAAGTTGTGTCGTCTATAGTGAACTCCAGTGCTTTTGGATCTCCGGAAATGGTTTTTCCGAGATCTTCGGCGTTGAGGGTGATTGTTCTAAAATCGGTGCGTGGGGCTTCTTCTTGTGCCGCTAAAAGTACGGGCCCATAAAACAGACTTGCGATATTTTCTTGGTCCATAATAGGGTCTAACCTAAATCCAAATGGAATTTTTAGTGCTACAGTATCCCCATTTTTCCAGCTTCGGCTAAGCTTCAGGTAGCTGCCGGGTATAGCATTTGTTTTTTGAATTTTTCCGTTGATTTTGACCTCGATGCCATTGGTTGCCCAACCGGGAATTCTCAAGTGTAGATCAAACTTTGCTTTTCCGTTGATGATCAATTTGGTTTGATCTTCTTGCGGATATGCCGTCACTTGTTGAATACTGATCTGCTGTTCGCTCCACTGTAAAGTAGATGGAACAAAGAGATTTACATAAAGCGCTTTATTATCCTTACTTTTAAAATAGATCGAATTTTGAAGCTTGGTGCTGCTTTCTATCGCGGTTCCGTTACAGCAGGTAAAACCACTCATATCTGCATTGCTAAACTGTTTTTTAGAGCCGGGACGCAACGGAATATGATAGGTATTCGCCGGAGTATGCTCTGCCACCGAAGCCAAGATCTGATTATAAAGCGCTTGCTCATAATAATCCATCAACTCGGGTTGCTGATTGTAGAGAAATAAACCACGACTTAATTTGAGCATGTTGTAAGTTCCGCAGGTTTCGTTTTGACCACCGGCTGATAACCCATTTTCATACAAGGTAGCAGGCTGTGCTACAAAACATTCTGCATTAGCCGGATTTCTAGCACCCGCGACACCGCCAATGCTGTACATGTAATCGTTTTTAGTTTTATACCAAAAATTATCGGCGATATGATAATAGGCAGCATTTTTTGAGTTTCGATATAATTCTAGCGCGCCCATAATCTGTGGAATGTGTTGATTGGCGTGTAGACCGCGATAAGTGTCTACATTTTTTGCGAGTCCGTGATTATGTTCAGCATCGCCATAAAATACCTTGATATTGTCAAACAACTGCGCTGCTTTCAGATAGTTTTCATTCTCGGTTATACGGTATAATTGGGCAAGCGACTCGTTGATGCCGCCAAACTCTCCGGCGATATAGGTATTCCACATTGTGATGAGCGTTTCCGTAGGGAGTTGGCTCAGGCGGGCATAGACCCAACTCGCCATTCCCTCTGCGGTATGTAATGCTTTTTCATTTCCGCTTACTTCATACACATCCAGAAGTCCGGCTAGAATTTTATGTAAGGTGTAATAAGGAGCCCAAACCTGTGTTTCCTGACCACCATATTTTGCGCCGTGCTCAAGCATTATAAATTGATCTGGTGGATAAGCGCTAATGTACCCTTCACCCCAATTCCAATAATCGGTACGAATACCCGCTTCGCTTAGATCTGATGAGTAAATCTCTTTATTTGGACCGGTAGGAACGGCAGTAGGATCGCTGACGAAATTTGCGCTTGCAGTTGCGGGTTTTCCCGAGCGTTGTGATAAATCATAAAGCGTATTTACCATATATTTCATCTTTGCTTCAAAATTTTGCTGAAGCGCGCTGTCATAGCCTGTACTCGCATAGGCTTGGGCGATTGCGGTTAAATAATGCCCGGTTGCGTGGCCGCGAAGTTTTGTTTCTTGCGTATCCCAAACGCCAAGAGGCATTGCTCCCTCAGGTTGTGGCTGCCCAAATGCATTTCTAAACATATACAAAAACGAGTCAGGGTTGGTGCCGGCCAGTGTAGTGATAAACTTATCGCGATTCTCAATAAATTTTGACTTTTGGCCCAAACGGTTTGCATCAAGGCTTACCTCATTTAAAGCAAACGCTTCAAGGGTGCGTTGCGGTGTTTCTTGGGCATTACCTTTTTTAACCACCACGGTCGCTTTAGGCTGAAAAGAAGTACCTAAAACTTGGCCTGTAATTTCATAAGTTCCCGGTTGTAGCACACTGCTGTTATCTGTTGGAGCCGGCCAGATCACACGAACTTTAGTCGTATTTACCGGTATTTTATACGTTGCGTCAACAAAACGAGGCAAGCGGGGAAGTTGGCCCACTACGGTTTCTACTGTAAGATCTGAAACACCTGTTAAGTAATGATTATACAATTGCGGCACATCATCAGCAAACTGCGGAAGGTTATCTTCAGGCTCGTGACGCTCATTGACCACACTTTCTTCTTTTCCGGTGGCGATGGCGTAAATGTTTTTAACTTGATTCTGACTCAGTGGTATTCGGTAGATTCTAAAATCGTGCAGCTTGGCTTGTAAGTTAGCCTCAGAAGCAGCAAGTGATTTGCCTAAGTACAGGGTATTATTTTCAGTATTGATTATGGTGTTCAAGTCAAATGCGCTCAACGTTTTTTGAGAAGCCAAAGCTCCATTGAGGTAGATTTCTAAGCGCTGAGCCGTAACATCTACAATTAATGCAAGATGCGCCCAAGTACCACTATTTAATTTTGAAAAAGTACCGGTGACAGCGTTAGCGTTTGATTTTAAAACAACATTTCCTGAGACCGGATTAACATAAAAATGCCGGGCTGAATCTTTACCAAAATCAAACAGTGTTTGGTTTTCAGTATTTTGATCGAGTTGAATCCAAGTGGAGATCGACAAGGATTCCATACTGTTTAAGGTGGTTTTCGGGAGTTGAACAAACGCCGCGTCAGTTAAAGAAAGCACCTTATTAAAAGTGGAGTCAGTGGTAAATTCAGCATTTTCTGATAAAGTGGCGTGCAGATTATTTCGCGACCAATCTTTAGCATTTCCATCAAAAATATAGCGTGCAATAAGCGCAGTTTCACCTATTCCGTCAAGCATTTGATCCCCATTTTGAGCAACTAATGTGGTGCTGTTAAGGCTTAAAACAGAAAGTAAGAAAACATAAAATATTCTGGAGAACTTCATAATAATAGGCATGACGCATTGTGATTGTGTTGTAAATATATCGTATTGAATTACTTGCTTTTGCTCATAATTTAGTCAATACTGGTATTTTTTTAGCAAAGATGCCGGAAAGCCATTTTTCTGTTGCGGTTTATAGAAGTGATAAAGTTTTAATGGTTAGAGGTTATTGATCTAAAGTGGTTCGGTTGTATCCAAAGCGGGTAATTTTTACGCAGAGTAACTTCTGAATCAAATTGATATTTGTCTGTAAATTGTTGTTTTTCAGTTTTTTAAATTTTTCAAAGGTATTTCGGATAGCTTTTTGATTTTAAGCGTGTTGACGTTCATCACATTTTAAAATTTTTGAGTTTATGGCACGTAGAATACATACATTTTTAGCGCTTTTGGTCGTGTTTTTAATGGTGTTAGCAACCAATAGAATCGATCAGCATCATTTTGAAAAAGCACAGGAAACCGTCAACGAAGTTTTTAAAGATCGTGTCTTAGTTCAAGGCTATATTTTCTCAATTGCCCAAGCTTTACACGAGAAAGAATTAATGCTGGTGCAGCAAACCTATAATCAATCTAAAACTACCAATGCCGCTATTGAAGACTTGATAGCCGATTTTGAAACCACCAAGCTCACGCGTTCTGAGGCAGAACTTCTCAGTCAGTTTAAAAGCGATTTTGTCGCCTTACAGAAGTTAGAAACGCGGTCAGAACAGCCTGAAATGGTTGCTCAACAACAACGTCAGATCGCAGACTTAAAAGAGTATTTAAGCAAGTTGTCTGAAATTCAGATCACCGAAAGCAGAAACCTCACAACTAGCGCGCAAAAATCGCTTGATATGAGTAATATGATCGCCAATTTTGAAATCTTCTTTCTCATTTGCATTGGGATCGCATTGCAGATCATTGTTTTTTATAAAGCTAAAAAGAGTGTTAAGGCTTAATTAATCGCACAGTCTTAGACGGCCGATTCTCATATTGTAAAAAGGTTAACTAACTTAGTAGAAATCTAAATGGATTCAATGAGCACTATTGAGGCAGCGTTAAAAGAACGTATTAAAGAATTGACGTGTTTGTATGAAGTTTCTTCAATTTTAGTTGATGCAGACCCTAAAGAACATATAAAAACATTTACGGCGATCGCGCAAAGTATAAAAGTGGGGTTTCAGTATCCTGAAGATACCGAAGTCGTGATTGAGCAAGGTTCGATACATGTTGCGACAGGAACTATTTTAACCGATAAATTTCTTTCCACAAAAATTAAAGTTTTTGATGCGGTTGAAGGGTTTATTAAGGTTTATTTGAACAAGGAATCTTTAGACTTTTTGCCCGAAGAGCAACCGCTTATAGATAACATTGGGATTAAAATTGGCGATTATCTGGATCGTGTAGCCAGTAAACAAAATGCAGCACGACTGCGGCAACAGATGGAACATGCTGACCGATTAGCGATCATTGGAGAGCTGACAGCTGGCATTGCGCACGAACTCAACACGCCGCTGGCTAATATTTTAGGCTTTGCCGAATTGCTCAAAGAAGATCTGGAAGAAAACTTTTCGGTAGCTGCGGATTTAGATAAAATTATCAAGAACGCGATTTTCTCAAGAGAAGTGGTTAAAAAGCTTATGTTTTTCTCCAGAGCGATGCCTCAAGAAAAAACTTTGGTCAATATTGTGCCACAGGTCAGGGAGGCGATGAATTTACTAGACGCAACTTTTAGGAAAGAAAACGTGCGTTACACGGTGACCATCGCTGATGAAGAAATGCTGCTTGAAGTAGATACGGTGCAGCTTACCCAGATTTTGTTTAACCTGACCATCAATGCGATCTATTTTTCACCACCTGATGGCTTGGTGCAAATCAAAGTAAATCAAGATGCCGAAACGATTTATCTTGAAATTATAGATGAAGGTCCGGGCCTTTCAGATGAAGGATTTGAGAAAGTGTTTCAACCCTTTTTCACGACAAAGCCTACAGGTTCAGGTGCCGGATTAGGATTAAGCGTGGTTCACGGAATCGTAACCAGCCATAACGGAAGCATTTCGGCAAAAAATAATGAGGATAAAGGTGCAACCTTTAAAGTAAGTTTACCCAAATAATGAGATTACGTAAAGAAAATATATTGATCGTAGATGATGATTTGCACATTCTAGAATTGCTGCAACGGCATCTGCATAGCTGGAATTATCATACGTACAGAGCGGTCTCTGTAAAAGAGGCGGTGGCGATTTTAAAAGATACGCACGTAGATCTGCTGATCACTGATTTAAAAATGCCTCAAATAGATGGTTTTGAACTCATCAAATTTGTTACCGAGCATTATCCTGATTTGCCTAAACTGGTGGTTACTGGGTTTCCTTCGGTGCAAGATTCTTTAAAGGCGATTAAGTCTGGCGTAGTAGAATACCTCACTAAACCGTTTACCAAAGGTGAGTTGCAGGCCGCCGTGGCTAAGGCATTGCCCAAGTCAGTTAAGGAGGTTGTCAAAAACGATACGGCAAAGCCCAAGCAACATGGGGAAATTATAGGTGCTTCAGAAAAGATAGAAGAAGTTTTACAGATCATAGATCGGGTAAAAGATAACAAAGCCACCATTTTTATCAATGGTGAAAGTGGTACTGGTAAAGAGCTTGTTGCCCGGGCAATTCATTACGAAGGTAAGTTTAGCAAAGCACCATTTATCCCTGTCAATTGCGGTGGAATACCTGAAAATCTTCTTGAAGCCGAATTGTTTGGGTATACCAAAGGGGCTTTTACAGGTGCTGATAAAGACCGAAAAGGAGCGTTTCAAGCTGCGCAAGGCGGAACTATTTTTTTAGATGAAATAGGTAATGCTTCGTTGGCGGTACAAGCACGACTGCTTAGGGTTTTGCAAGAAAAGGAAGTGGTTCGCGTGGGCGCACAAAAGCCCGAAAAAATAGATGTCAGGGTCATCGCAGCTACAAATAACAATCTAAGGGAAATGATTAAAAAACAAACCTTTAGAGAGGATTTGTATTACCGGCTGAGTGTTGTAGAGATTCCTTTGCCGGCCTTGCGCGAGCGTATGTCTGATATTCCGCTATTGGTAGATAAATTTCTATTTAAATATGGTGTAGAATATAAAGATCGCTTTATACGTATTGATCCAGAGGCACTAGAGATACTCAAGCGGTACACCTGGCCCGGAAATATTAGAGAATTAGAAAATATAATTCAGCGGGCGGTGATTATGTGTGATAAAGCCGTAGGCGTTAAAGATCTTCCTGATCATTTAAAATACAACCTTGAAATGCCGGAAAACAAATTGGTTTCTCTGGCAGAAATGGAACGCGACTACATCAAAAAAGTGCTTCGATCTACCGGAAATAACAAAACAAAGGCAGCAGAAATTCTTCAGATAACTCGCAAAACCTTGCGACATAAATTAGATAATTAAGCAATGAAAATCGGATAATTTTTACCCGTATCGTGTAAAAATTATCCGAATGTATTCTTCGACTAAAAATGTTTAAAGACATGTAAATAACTGAAATTCAGTTTATTGAAAACTGGTATTGATAGGTTTTTATAGTATTGGCACGTGCCTTGCCTTTATATAGGCAAGAAAATCAAATAATTAATAACTATAAATATCAATACTATGAGAACTTTATTTTTAATAGCCGCGTTGGCCCTGGGAACTGTATCTGTACAAGCACAAGAAACGTGTGAAACTCCAAAAGTAAAAGCAGGAGATGTTCTCAAAATTGCTGAGCCGGCGCACAGCTCTTATGATCATTTTAATTTTCCAAAAAGCAATTTTATCATCAAACGCGGAGGTATTGCAAATTACCGAGCGCTTATCAATCAAGAAGTTGAAGTGACCGATGTGACTATGAAGAATGGTTGTATCGCAAAAGTAGATGTAAAGCTCGCAAACGGAAAAAAATTCTTCAATACCGTAAATACAGTAAGTGTAGATTTTAAGGAAGCGCTTGCTGCCGGAGAGCTTAGGTTGAAGTAGTGTTTAGTTAATTAGCCATAAACTAAAACGAAAAAGAGAGAAACATATAGTCAGTTAGTTAGTGTGCGCTTGTTAAGGCAGTTTGGAATCTTCTGTTATAACGGGCGCGTTTCTCTCACTTTTTACGAGCTCTTTGCTTAAAGCTTTGTTTTGAATTAAACCACCCATTCCTGACAGCGTGTTGTAGGGATTACCTGTCTGGGAGTGGGTTTCTTTTTGAACTAGAAGAAAAGAATACTAATGCCTAAAAAGACGGTAAAACGCACGTTTAGAATTTCGAAATATATTATTTACAGAGAAACTTTTGTGGATTACAAAGAATATTTCTGGTCATTTCTAGGCGCTTTTATGGGGATTGGGATCATTGCCTATATTCAGTCGCGTTATTTGCTAGAAGTTGAGAATATATTTTTAATAGGCTCATTTGGAGCATCAAGTGTACTAGTCTACGGGGCGATAAATAGTCCGATGGCACAGCCGCGTAACCTTTTAGGAGGTCACCTGATTTCAGCACTTATTGGTGTGAGTGTAGCCAAGTGGATTCCTGATATTGTTTGGATCGAAGCACCACTAGCAGTTGCGCTATCTATTTTAGCGATGCAATTCACAAAAACACTACATCCTCCCGGTGGAGCCACGGCGCTCATTGCAATTATAGGAACATCCAAAATACAAGAACTGGGTTATTATTACGCGCTTTCACCAGTATTATCCGGTGCTCTCATTTTATACCTCACAGCACTCGTATTTAACAATCTTACCAAGCATAGAAGTTATCCGCTTAAAAAGCGATAGTACCTACTTAAAAGCAAATTGATTTTTGTGGTGAATTTCAATAAAAAACGGGCTTTACCTTGCGGTAGCCCGTTTTTATTTATGCTGCTAAGGAGCTAAAACTCGCAAGTTTTGTTTACTTAGAGCATATAATTTAAGTGTAAACCTAAGCGGTACTTGGCTTCAACGTTTCCGGCATTGAGACTTTGATACACCGGAAGCATAACATTCACTCCGGTTCCTAATTTTCCGAATGAGATCTCTGCGCCTAATCGGGCAAACATAACATTCCCTTTAGTGTCAGCCACAGGCAAGCCGTAACTTTCATTTTCGGCGTAAACTTCGCCTGCTAATCCCGCATAAGGAATGATCTTATCAATACTTAAGGTGTTGTATACTTTAGAAACATTAACACCATACGTAAATTGATTACCAAAATGATAATCCACATTATTTTCGGTTTTAAAAGTATAATTGGCCAGAACGCCCAATCCCCAAGTCTCATATCCCACCGAATAATTTGCGGCAAGAATATAATCCCAGCTACCTGTTCCTACCTGAAAACTTGGATTTACACTACCTTCATTATTGGCACGGTCGTAAGCGCCGGTAGGCATTTTAACACCACCACCAATCTCAAGCATATGCTTAATGCTGGTTTGCTGATTGGCATAAAGCCCATCTACTTTAGGAGTGATGAGTGAATAGAAAGCAAGAACACTAAGATCACCTATCCCATTGATGCTTTGGGATGAGCCGTCAACAAAATTACGGTTGTGAAAATGATAGGGTAAAATCGCGGTTACGCTTAACTTTTCGGTCACGGGAATTTTCCCCCAAAGCTGTAACGTATTGAAATTTTCCTCAACCCAAGGCGAGTTATTAAAAATTCCGTCGCGTGATTGATAGCGCTGATAGATGTAACGGATACCGATGAAATTTTCATTTCCGATAGTGCCGTAGCCCATTCCACCACCGGTGCTTCCGCAGCCGCAAAAGTCACATTCTTCATAATCATATTTGTAGAATGGATTAACAGCTGAAGCTATTGGATCTTCAATGGGTGTATTTGCATTAACCATTAAAGTTGCCAATAGTATAAAACAAGAACTTATATATTTTAGCATGTTTCTATTGATTTTAATATTCTGCAAAACGCTCGTCTTCCAGAAACTCATTATCGGTAAGGGTATTTAGAAAAGCGATCAGTGCTTCTTGCTCATCTGTGGTGAGCGCAATTCCCAAACGTTCATTTTGTTTTAAAATAGGATCTAAGGTCTCAGATTCCTGTACTCCCGAATTATAAAAATTGAGTACCGACTGTAAACTTCCAAAGCGGCCGTCATGCATATAAGGCGCAGTAATTGCTACATTGCGCAAACTGGGAACTTTAAATTTATAATTGTCTGCTGCGCTTCCGCTTACCTCAGCACGCCCAATGTCATCAATGCCCGGATAGGGTGGGAGCCCATTATTTCTAAATGAATTGTCAGTAAACAAATCGGTTGCATGACATGTAGCACATTTTGACTCAAAAACAGCGAGACCTTCTTTTTCTAAGTCTGAAAATTCGCCACCTTCCTCATTGCGAACATACTTGTCATACTTGGAGTTTGAAGAGATCATCGTTACCATAAACTGAGCGAGTGCTTTTAAGAAGTTTTCATTAGAAACTTCAGCATCTTCAAAAGCCGAAGCAAACAAGCGCTGATACTCGCTATCTGCCTGCAGCTTGCTCAGCACATTAGTCATCGTTTCTCCCATTTCTACTTCGTTAGTTATAGGAATAATAGGAAACAGGTCAAGATGTGAGGTCGCACCATCCCAGGCAAATTCGGTTTGAAAAGCCATGTTCTGAATTGCCGGAGCGTTGCGCGTTCCTTCAAGATCATCGATCCCGTGACTAAATTGGTGCCCGTGATGCGTAAAGGCAAAACGCTGCTCATGACAAAAACCGCAAGAGATAAATCCGTTAGCAGAAAGCTTTCCGTCATAAAATAACTTCTTACCCAGTTCTACTCCGTTTTTGGTAGGCGGATTCGCGCTGAGGTCATAATTGATCTCCGGAAAATTATCAGGAAGCTCTAGCACCAAAGCTTCGTCGATTGCAGTGTATTCTGCATCATCATTGCTGCTGCACGAAGCAAAAATGCATAGCAAAGCACAGCAGCTTATAAGCAATGATTTCATAGTATAACTTTAATTGAAACCTGTATGTACAGGAATCTAGTTAGATCTAATGCTCGATGTTTTCGCCGTTATGCACGTGGTCTACACGAAACATTCCTGTAGCATTCACCGCAATTTGCGGACTCTTAACTTCATCGATCATTACCACTGCTTTTTCTGAAAGAAGAATTTTAGTATTCCCGTCTAGAATTTCGTTAGCATCTACAGCAAAGTGCACGATAGGACTTAGCGATTCACTCACTAAAGCCGTTGTAGGTAGCTCAACAGTTACTTCTTTATAATTGTCAAGGCTGCTACCGTGGCTTCCCATGTGAATTTGAAAATTAGTAGCTTCGGTTACGGTAGCTGAGGTAAAGATCCCTTCAAAATTCAAGAATTTATAACCGGCTTGCCAGGACCACATCATTTCGGTTTCTTCAGCGATTTGTAAAAAATCTCCTTGACCTTCGGCGCCCTGAAGGTATTTTTCTTGATCTACTCCAACACCAAAACGCATTGCGACATAATCACCCGCAGGAATGTTCTCAAGTACTACTTCGTTCATCGCTTCTTCTTCAGAAACCACAAAATAGCTATCATCTTTTGGGTAAACATATTCATTACCTTCGGCATCAATAAGCACAAAGTTGCTTACGATATAATTGAAGCGATTTATGGTAAGGGTTTCGCCATTACTATTGGTGTATGATGATGTGCCTAGCAGCAAATCGTCACCATTTACACTGTTATCAAACTCAATGGTCAGGTTGTTTTCGCCAGATAATTCTTGAGTTGCATCATCGTCTGAAGAGCACGAAATTACACTAAGTGCTAGGGTTAAGATTAATAATTGAAGTTTTATTATAGTTTTCATTTCTTAATAAATATGGATTAATAGAATCCCAATAGGGAAGTGTAGGCGATAACTCGCCTTTAAAAAATAGCGCGACGTAGTATTGTAATCCACGTGCGCAAGAAGAATAGAATATTAAGAAATGGGAGGTTTTAGTAAAGCGGCTGTAAAGCCCTCAATTTTTTTGAAAAGATAATGATCTGTAGGTTGCGTTTTGGTGGCAGCTTGCGGCAACTCAAAACTCCAATCTGTTTCAGATACAAAATAGGTGATGCTCAACTGAAAGTTAAGTTTTCCTTCGCGTTGTTGCGCATCTTTTTTCTTTGAAGCTTCTTCGGCAAGGGCGTTCATGAGGTAGCAGCGTCCATTACAATTAAGTTCGGGACGGTCGCGGTTTACGCACAGCTCATCGGCTATATAGTCATAATTGACCATATAGTCGAGTAGGGGCGCAACCGGGCGAAACACCATCAGCGCAGTAAAAAGAAACCAGAATATTTTCAACCTGCTTACTTAAGGGTAGTTGTAGCCTCGTCTAAGCTCTTATGCGTAAAATCGCGTAAGTCTTTAACTTCCTGAAGTTCGCCTTGCAAGCCTTCAATGCCTTGCTCAAGTTCCTGAGCAGTCATTTTAGCCACGGGAGTGCGGTCTTTTACATAAGTATCTGTAAAATCATGCATCCAGTCCATCATACGGGAATCAGCCTTTTTTAGGTTTTCTAGAATTTGTTGGTCTGCCTGGCCAAGCGAGTCCTTAGCCTCTAGTTGCTCTTCAAGATTAGTGAGTTCGCTCATTTTAGGCATAAGTTCGTCATGAAGATCAATAACTTCAGTAAAAAGAGCATTGTATTGGTCGCGCAGTACAGCATTCTCATCACAAGAAATCAAGCTTGTTGCCATAAGAATACACAACAAAACGACGCGACATTTATTAAAAATGTACATTGTAAAAAGTTTAGTTTGAATAAAAAATAGATTTATGTAAACTAAACAATAGGAGGGCGGAAGAGACCGGTTGCGGTTTCTCTAGCGGAAAGATTAGGATAGAATGAAAAAGTAACTTGTGTTTCTTCAGCAAATACAATTGGGATCGAGAGCTCGTTTACTTCAATGATAAAAGGAAGCAACTCAATTGAAGACATAGTACTCTTTTTCTTTTGAGTAGACTCTTTTTCTGAAGCATCAGCGAGCGCTTGCATCAAGTAACATTTACCGTTACAATTTAATTGCGGTTTGTCTTTATTCTCACAAAGTACGGTACTGATATACTCATAATCAAGCGCATATTCTAAAAACGGAAATGCTGGGCGCAAAACCATTAGAAAGGCAAATATGATTACGAGATTTTTCACAGCGCAAAATTAATCTTTACGACTGAAAAAACACCTGAAAAGTAATTTTTAACGCAGTGAGGCTATTAAGTTTTTAAAAGAATCGAGGCGTTAGCATACGGTTGTATTCCTTAAATAATTCAAACCGAAGAAAAACTTCATAGGTCCCATTATTGTAAGTCGCATTTCCTAAATCTGTTGATTCTCTGTCATATGCGAAGCCAATAAGCAAACCATCATTCACCTGAAAAGCCGCCAAAGCACTCAATGCAGCACTCCAACGATAGGAAGCTCCTAAGGTCAATTTATCGTACAATAAAAAGTTTGCATTCACATCTACCGAAAGAGGTGCTCCTGCAACCATCTTAACCAATGTCGAAGGCTTAAATTTCAAATTTCGGTTGAGATCAAATACATAACCTGCTAAACCATAATAGTGAATTTCTTCCTCAGAAACAAAAGTTTGTGCTCCTTGTGAACCGCTTCGGTCAAAATGATCAGTACGCAATAACTGCGGAGCAGATAATCCACCGTAAAACTTGGCATCGTGATAAAAGATACCAACACCTACGTTTGGCGAAAGCTTATTATCAATACTCACTAAAAACGGATCATTCTGGTTAAATGGATTGGTTCGGCTAAAATCGACATCTAATAAATTCAAAGAACCTTTCAATCCAAAACTGAATTTACCCTCAGCACCCGTATCTATGGTATAACTAAAATCAGTATTAAAATAGGTTTCTCGTGCCGGTCCCAAAACATCATTAACCAAACTAAAACCCAGTCCGACTTTTCCTAAACCAATAGGACTATGTACTGATAGGTTTTGAGTGCTGGGCGCACCATCAAGACCTACCCACTGACTGCGGTGTAACAGCAAAATACTGGTTACCCCGCGGTTCCCCGCATACGCGGGGTTGATCACCAAAGGGTTGTACATATATTGCGTGTATTGCGGATCTTGCTGGGCTATACCTAAAGAATAGCTCAGCAAGAAAACCATCAATAAACTTATTTTAATTAAACTCAATTTCATGTGTTATTAAGATTTGGGTTGGGCATTTCGTTCATTATAGCAATTTAATTGATATAAATGTATCCTGCTTTCTGACGGGTATTGCCACGCTGAGTAACATATTCTAATACATAGAAGTATGTACCGGTAGGTAATAACTCGCCACTATCTATAACCACGCGACCATTAGAATATCCTCTAAAAGGTTCACTGCCGGGTTGACCGTAGTTTTCCTCTTTAAAGACTTCAACACCCCAACGGTTAAAGATTCTCAGGGTATTGTCTGGGAAGCGCTCAATTGCACCAATCACGAGTTGATCGTTAAGACCGTCTCCATTAGGCGTGATCACGTTGTAAATAAATACATCCTCAATTGAAAGCACTAGTCGCGTTGGGTCGTCTGGATTTCCGTCGCCATTAGCATCCTCATTCGTACTGTTAGTAGGATCATCAGAAATATCAGTCACAATAGTACTTCTCTGCGTAGTACCATATACGCTAGCGGTGTTATCAACATAACCTGTCATCACATCGCTGCGTGTTATTGCGTACTCTGCATAGAATGTAGTAGCATCAGATTCTCCCGGAGCCAGACTTATAGGTCCGCCAATCACGGTAACTAATTCATCAGTAATTGTGATATTATTGATCGTAGTATTACCTGTGTTGGTCACTACAAACGTATATCTGATAATATCACCTAAATCAGGTATGTTACTGCTGTTAGCATCTACATACTCAGCCATCTTTAACAGTTCGATACTTGCATCTTCATTGATGACAAATACTGTAGGATCTTCAAAATCACCGTCATTGTCTTCGTCAACATTTAAAGCATCAGTAGGATCGTCAGAGAAATCATCAATCAATACACCATTAGTGTCAACACCTGTTGCCAGCGCAATGTTGATTACTTCTCCAGCTTCAACATCGGCAGGAGTTATAGTGTATTCTGCACTAAAACTACTAGCATCAGACTCACCCGGAGCAAGATCTATCGGTCCGCCCGTTACAGTAACTAAGTCATCAACGATAGTGATGTCATTAATAGTAACGCTACCATTGTTATTAACGGTAAAGTTGTAGATCAGATTGTCTCCAGAATTCACAAGACCATCACTATTGGTGTCTTCATAACGTACGACCTTAAGTAATTCAAGATTAGAATTTCCATTCAGAAGCGTAACTGTTGCATCGTCATCACGACCGGTGTCATCTGCCGCATTTCCACTATCGGAAACATCACTGATCGTGTTGTCGTTCTCATCTATACCTGAAATACTTGCGGTATTGATCACCCTTCCAAAATCAATATCAGATTGAGTAATGCTATAGTCAATCGTTAATGATGCACTTTCTCCAGGAGCTAAGCTTGAAGGTGTAATTGCAAGATCAGCGATGCCTAATTCTGAATCAGTAAGTCTAAGGTCATCAATAACGTAACTGCCGGTATTTGTTATACTGAACGTGTACGTAATGATATCACCAATATTTACCGAAGCATTTGCGTCAGTGTCAACAAAGACAGCATCTTTAATAAGTGCTAATCCTGATTCTTGTACTACAATGGTGATCTGTGCACTATCACAGTTGCCCGGATTGAGTGTTTCACAAATACTGTATGCTACGGTATAGGTACCTTGTGGTGTATTTGGTGGTACGATCAGGTTACCATTGGCATTGATTGCCACACCGTTAAGTCCACCATTGTTCACGATATAAATATCCGCATCATCTACTGGTGCACCATCTAAGGTATCGTTAAGGGTTACATCACCTGCGATACCACCGTCAACCCCATTTACCGGAGTCAGACTAAAGTCATCATCCTCTGCTACTAAAGTACCTGCTGCGACGCTAATGGTTACACTAGCAGTCTGACAGTTACCAGGATTCAAGTTTTCACATACCGAGTAGGTGAAGGTATAGTCTCCTGCTACGGTATTTGGCGGCACGATGATGTTTCCGTTATCGTTGATTGC
>NZ_FQXT01000011.1 GCF_900130045.1 Leeuwenhoekiella palythoae | reverse complement strand
TTGCAGCCTGCAAAAATTTCGGGATGTAGCTTAGTCCGGTTAAAGTGCGCGTCTGGGGGGCGCGAGATCGGAGGTTCGAATCCTCTCATCCCGACGAACCAAATCACGTTTTATATTAAAAAGCCTGTTAATCAATAATTTAACAGGCTTTTCGTTTTTTATGATAGCATCTGATATCATCTAAAATCAAGACAAATGTGTGCAATTCGGTGCGCAATAAGGTGTACAAATTATCGTAGATTTATATAGCATTTAGGCCATCTGGATGTAGTCTTTAACTAATAATCGTTTAACTAAAAGACTTACAAAATGCCTGTACACAGCACCTTAGGCGTGAACTTCTTTACACGTCCCAAAAGAAACAATCCCAACAAACTGGATATCTACCTTAGAATTACAGTCAATAAAAAGCGCTCTGAGATGAGTATAAAGCGTGATGTTGATGTTAAAGATTGGGATATCCTCCGGGTTAAAGCCAAAGAAACTTCAGATCAACTTATCACACTCAACTCCTATATGGATGATGTAAAGGCTGAAGTTTTGAATGCACACAAAGAGCTACACGCAGAACGAAAAGTAATTACAGCGAAGGCAATCAAATTACGCTATATAGGCGAAGATGAAGAGCGTATGACGCTCTTAGAGCTTGTTAAGTACCATAATGATAATATGGGATTGTCGCTTAAGCCCGGTACAATGAAAAATTACTACTCTACCGAAAAGTATATCAAGGCTTATCTCTTAGACCATTATAAATCAGATGACTTATTCTTGGTTGAGTTAAACTACCGGTTTATAACAGAGTTTGAGCACTATATACGTACTTATAAGCCTAAAAAGAAAAGAAAAACTTGCTCCATAAACGGAACTAGGAAGCACTTAGAACGCCTTCGCAAAATGGTGAATCTAGCAGTAAGAATGGAATGGTTGCCTAAAGATCCTTTTGTCAATTATAAATTGAAATTGGAACGTAAGGAACGCTGCTATTTAACCCAGCGTGAATTGAATCGTATTGAGGAAACACACTTTCAAAGTAAAGGTTATGAGCGCGTAAGAGATTGCTTTCTGTTTGCCTGTTACACGGGGCTTTCTTATGTAGATTTAAAGGCATTACGAAAAGACCAGTTGATTCCGGCATCTAATGGGCGATTATGGATTTATACTAAACGGGAAAAGACTAACGAATCTGTTAGAGTTCCCCTCCTGCCCCAGGCTCTGGAACTGGTCAAGAAATATACAAAGGATAAGGAGTTGGAGGTCTCCGGCAAATTAATGCCCTTATATAGCAATCAGAAAGTGAACAAATACCTTAAGGAAATAACCACGGTATGTCAAATACATAAAAATGTTACCTTCCACGTAGCCCGTCATACCTTTGCAACTACCGTTACGCTATCTAACGGAGTACCCATTGAGACTGTATCCAAGCTTTTAGGGCACACACAGCTACAAACGACTCAAATCTATGCTAGAGTACTGCAAAAGAAAGTTGGAGACGATATGGATGCCTTAATGCGTAAAATGGAAGCTAGGAATACTAAAGAGTCATTTGGATCTTAGATTAGAATTAGATTCACACTAACAACTGATGGCAGATAATTTTCAAACCAACTCACCCCTTATATTTCCTATGTTTTACAGCTGAATTATTCGATCTTTTCCCCGAACAATTTACTATACTTAAATGAGCATCAAATTGATCTAATTTGATAGTCTTTAATATCTTTTAAGTAAAAAAATAATCTAAAGCCTTTAACAAGAGTAGGGTACAAGTCGATCGCTTATTGAAAAGCTTTAGTCCTCAAAGTTGATTTCATAACGTGTACTACGTCCCTCCCCTATAGAGATAAATAGTTTTTTTGCTGCTAAATCCTGAAGATCACGGGTTGCTGTAGCTTTAGATGTTTTGGTAAGGGCAATATACTTTTTTGCCGTCATCCCCCCTTTAAACCCTTCCGGTTCTTCGTCAAGCATTCTATTAATAACCTTTAATTGACGCTCATTCAAGGAATTTCTATGGCGATCAAAAAAACGGGCTTTTTTCAAAGTAAAAGAAACAAGGTCTTCCGCCTGAGATTGCGCTTCTAAAACAGTATTGACAAAATAGATAATCCAATCGGTTATTTCATTGGACTGTTGTGCGTTTTTTAGAGCCTTATAATAGGCTTGTTTATCGTGCTCTATTGCTTTCGAAAGACTTAGGAGAACAGGGCGGTTTAAGTCTTGAGATAACGCCTTTTCAGATAATGCCCTTCCTATTCTTCCATTACCATCTTCAAAAGGATGAATGCTCTCAAAATACAGATGTGCAATCGCTGCACGGATAAGTGGTTTTTTAATAGGGCTGGCTCCTGCTGGATGAGATTCATTAAACCACGTTATAAAAGCACGCATTTCATTCGGAAGTAAATGGGAAGGTGGAGCTTCAAAATGGATCTTCTCCTTGCCCCAGCTGCCGGATACGATCTGCATAGGCTCACTGTGCTTCCGCCATTGCCCAGTATTAATGCGGACTGCTCCTTCTAGTAAGGTTTCGTGCCATTGGAATAAGACTTGGTCTGTCAAAGGTTTAGCAAAATTTTGCCTAACCCGTACCATTAAATCCCCTACACCTTGTGCCATTGGGTCTTTGACCGTTTTAGGTGTACCATACCCCATATTATTTCGTATAGAAGACATTACATCTTCCCTGCTTAGATATTCCCCTTCTATTTCTGATGTTTTAACAGCCTCGGCTACCATTAGCGATAAGATAGCTTCCATTTGCATCTTACCTGATAATCCTTCTAAAAGACCATTAACGCGACCGGCCCTTTGGCTGAAATCAAAGAGCTTCTCTTCAATTTCAGTTGTTGTATACTTAAAATTGGGCCAGTCTTCGTGTTGCCAATTATACATGATGAGCCGATTAAACTAGTTAATTGGCTCAAATATAATCAAAAAATGAGCCGATTAACCTTTCCAATCGGCTCATTTTGCTATATAAACCTAGAATTTGAGTTTAATTTATTAGTATTTGAGGAAAAGTAATTCTATTGAGGACAGATTTGTATAGCTATAACAGGATTTATTTATTAATCTGTATAGCTAATTTAGGACGGGTCAACTCCCAGGCATCCCCTAGGCAAAGCCTAGGATAGAGTATGAAGAGTGTATGAAAACAGGTTTTGAAAAGCAGAAAATTAATATTTTATTAACAATAATGCTCATTGGTCTAATCGGCTTATGGAAACGTAAATCAAAGGCAGGAACCTAATAAATCCGTCCCTTATATTATTTGAATCTTAGAGATGATAGACTAGACCTCATGCTAAACTGAAAAAGAGCATTACGATCAATGGTATTTGACAGACTTTTATAGTTTCAAAATATAAAAATACGGGTAAACTCAACACCATTTCATTTGATATCATCAAAACGGCTTCAAAGATTTTAGGGCACACACAGCTGCAAACGACTCAAATCTATGCCAGCGTACTACAAAATAAAGCTGGAGACGATATGTAGGTTGTAATGGGGAAACTAGAAATTACAAGTACTAATCTGTAAAGTAGATTTTAAACTAAGTAAATCGTGACTAAGAATTCCACACTCCTTTAAATTATATTAACTAAAATAAAGTAAGCTAAAAATTTAGATGTTTTAAATTTTGAATTCATATTGAAACATTTCTCCTATCGGATCAACTTTCATAATTGATTAATAGTTTTTATAAACCAAAAAGCCCACAAAAAATTGCGGGCTCTAATACTCTCGTATCTGCGGATAGAGGGAGATTCGAACTCCCGGTACAGTTCCCCGTACGTCTGATATTCAGTCAGGTGCCTTAAACCACTCAGCCGTCTATATTTTAAATAAGTTATTTCTTTTTTAAATTTACTTCTTTAAGGTAAGTATTTCTAAATCCAACAGGGGTTAAATTGTGCATACCTAAAAGATTCGCAATTTCTTTTGGCTTAGCTGCTGAAAATCCATAACTAATGATACCATCAACAAACCTTCTTAAATTATCTTTCAATAAAATTAATGAATTTTCATCTATTACTCGTGTGTTTGGGCTTGTATTTACATTCCAACCCTTAATATTTGGAGGTTGTAATGTAACAAGATAATGCTTTGCTGCAGAACCATAAAGCTTTTTAAACCACTCCCCCGAACCAAGTAATTGATTAATGTTGTCTCTGGTAATTTCATCATGAATAGCTCTTGATTTAGCCTCTAATACCAAATAATGATTATCTGTCATAACCCATAACACATCTGGACCATTACCGAATTCCGCTTCTGGTTCTTGTGTATAGAAACCGATAAGCCTGCCTGTCTCAGCTAGAGCATTTTCAAACTTTGTATGAGAAATATCTTGACTGAAATTAAGATCCTCGAAAAGTTTTTCAATATAGATTTTGAAGTCTTGGGAAGTTTCAAAACGCTTAACAAAATGAAGAACTTGAATAGACTGCTCCTCACTAGCCATAATTTTGGTATAGCTATGACCATTCTTTGACTGAAGCATATGAGAGGCTGTTTGAGCTGCCTTTAATTGTAAATCGTTTGATTTAGGAGCATTATCTAAAAAAAGATAGTTAGCAGCCAGTTCAAAGTACCAACCTTTTTGCTTTTGAGACAAATCAATTGTATCAACTAATTCATTTAATATCATATTGCTTGCACCCTCATAATCTCTTCTTCTAAATTTATCTACTGCTTTAGATTCAATATCAGCAATTTTCAAGTTAGTTAGAATTCGCTCTCCAGTTTTGTCAGTCTCTACATCAGATAATATCTCTGAATGATACTCCCTCCAGCTCATGTCTTGAACTAAACATAAATTAGCAGTCTCCTTAATTTTGGTAA
This sequence comes from Leeuwenhoekiella palythoae, assembly GCF_900130045.1. Classification (GTDB taxonomy): domain Bacteria; phylum Bacteroidota; class Bacteroidia; order Flavobacteriales; family Flavobacteriaceae; genus Leeuwenhoekiella; species Leeuwenhoekiella palythoae. Next base: position 11,434 of record NZ_FQXT01000011.1, on the reverse strand, counting down.
GAGAGTCTTCTTTTGACTCATCATCTAATAACGAAAGCCCTAATTTAAGTTGTCTACGGGTAACTGGTGTGAAATATTGTAAATTAGATTTCTTTCCAACAAATTGCAACAAGTCTTTTCCCATTAAAAAAACTGTACAATAATCACTCCCTGACCTCACAGCTCTTCCAAGTCCTTGTTCTATTATTTGTGCTTTTAAAGAAGCTTTTACCGATTCAAGACGCATTTCAGCGTAAAGCTGCTCATAAGAACTAAAGGATGGGTAACCATCTAAAACAAGAACTCTACACATATCACCATTTAAATCTACCCCATCATACCTGTTTACAAGAACATAAAACAATCCTCTATTGCTCTTCAATTTTGAGATATCTTTATTAATATTATTATTCTCAAGGATTTGAGCTCCTATATCTTCCCATTTCTTAGCTCTATCTGAGGATGGAGTTAATACCATAACATTAATACCCGATACTGAATATTCTTTGACCATCGCCATAATCTGTTCATCAGTTATTCTAGAATCAAACCTTTGTGGAGCTAGTATAAGTCTTTGTCCAACATCTTTTCGGTCTCTTGGAATTAAGGCATTTTTGATGCTATCAATACTAATCCCTAAATCTTTTATTAAATCGATTTGATCCTCGAAAGTGGCTGATAAAATATATCTATGTTTCGCTTCATTAAATGCTCTTACATTATGAAAAGGGACATAAGAGGGCGCTATTTCTAAACCTCTAGGACCAACATAACAATCATAAGATTTTAGATCATCAGCCATCAACCCCCATTTAAAACGTAGTTCATCATCTTCACTAAATCCGCCAATTAAATCAATCAACTCACTATTTCGAGATAACCAAGACCAGTATGGAACTTTTAATATTTTTGCATATGGATCTCCTTGAATTAATCTATGATAAGTTCCAGGAGCTTGATATTTTAAATCAGCTTCAAATAACTTCAGTAATCTCTCTCCTAAACTGTGACCAAAAGGAATAAATAAGGTCGTAGTCTCTCTGGCAATATCAAGACATACGTGTGCATCATCAAGAACAATTGATCCCACATCAATATTATCCCTTTCAAAAATTGAGCGCGAATTGAACATTTTTTGGAATGTGCATAGCAATATTGCTCTGGAATTCAAAAATTCATTAGGAAAAACACTTCTTTGACCATAGTACTCTACTTCACACACAGGAATTCCATACAAATCAGCCTGTATTTTGGCTTGCTCCAAAAGCTGCCTGTCAGGACACATATATAAGCTTGGTCCAACTCCTTCTACCATTTTAGAGTACAGCATTAAGAGACTTACAAGGGTTTTACCAGAACCCGTATTCATTTTACATAGCACGTCTCTTTGAGACCTTATTTTATGCCAGGAATTTAAAACTTCCTCCTGAATGCCTCTCAAATAAGCGTAACCTTCCTTATGAAATAAGGTTTGAAATAATTCGGTAGGTTCAAAATTTACTTCTTTCGGTTTTGCATCTTCAAGCTTTTTCTTAAAAATATTCATTTTACATTATAATAATTTATTTTATTTAAAATTAAATTGTAAAAGCACGTTTGAAACAAGGATACTTATTTAAAAGGGATTTTCCTCAAGTACTCTTTTTGATTCATAATATTCAACAAGTTTAATTAAATCTTCACCTTCATTTAAGAAGTATTTTTCTAGAAATTTATCGAAACCTATTGGCATTAAATGAATTGTATTCTCTCCACTTATTCTACTTAGATTGAATTCAGGCAGTTCACTATAAAAAGAATTTAACTGTATTTGTCTGATATATTCACTTAATTGAGGTGAAACACTTTTTCCATTATTTATAGTATAAAGATCAAATTTTTCATTTTTTTCATTTTCCTGCAGATCTCCTGGTTTCCAACTAGGGTTTATAATTATAAGCTTTTTATATGGCGAGGCATTTAAGGCTTCAATAATTAGATTATTGATATATGGATCAAAAAAACTATACCCGATAGCAAAAATATAATCGCGTTCGAGAAGTTTCTTTTTAAAATTTGATATAAGATTGAAAAAAGGATCAAACGAAAATGTTTTACTGCCATGTCCAAAAACAATATACGGACTATGTTCATTATCAATATCCTCTTGCTGCTCTTGAGTAAGTCTATTCCTTTCTTTTACTGAACCATCTTGTAGGAGTCTAATCCAATTTAAAGACCCATGCAATTTGTAATATTTTATTTTGTCAAATTCATCTACGACCTCAGAAACATCCATTCCGGCCCACTCACCGGAAATAAATCCCGTATAAGGCTTTATTTCGTGATTGCCTAATGCATCCTCTATAGTATTATCGTAATTTAAAGAAAAACACTCCAAAGGATGTTTCAAATTTTCTGATGCAAGTAATTTTATTAAAGGATCGAGATAATCCAATTTATCCGGATCATGATTTAACCACGACGGGACAAATTCTGACTTTAGTTTTCGCTCTATACTTTCAAATAACCCTTCTTCATAATTATTATTTAGTTCATGTTGTTTTTCAAGATTAATTAGTTTATCAGCCCAATTTCCTGTTATTGGATAAGGTAAGAAGTTCTCTCTATTTTTTATTTTCCGAATAACAAGAGCAAGTTCCTCAATGTTAGGTTCAAATCGAAATTGAGAATTTCCATCTAAGCTTCTCCATTTGCTATGATATTCAAGACTTGAAATTACAAACCTAAATGCCTCTGCTTGAGGCTCCGACATTTCCGATAAATTTGGTGTAGTGAGTTTTTTTTCAAGTGCCTTCAACATACCATTTGATGTCAAACAGCCAGTTCCATAACTTGCTCCTGCACCGAAAAGAAAAAGACACTTATTTAAAGTGCTATTTAGGTTTAATTTTGTCATGTCAAATAACCCAAGGTGTAGTCTGTGTTAATTTATTATCAGGAATGGGCTCTCCAATTTCACTTTTGAATCTCGCTATCTCTTTAGCATAATAACAAGTAGCTGGCTGACTTCTTTGCTTTAAACCTTTCCAAATAAGCCTTGAAAACTCATAAACTTGTTCTATGAGTTCTCTATGAGAAAAGCCAGCCTCATCAGCAAAATGAATTTTTAATTTTAAAGGAAGTTCGTCCTTTATAACTACAGGAGCAATTGTTTTAAATCTGTTATTATTAAATAATAGATACTCCTTCGGGTATAATCTTAAATAACTGCCGCTCACAGGCATTCTAAAGTTAGAATCAGGATCAAACCCTAAGTCAAGTCTAGATTTTGTATCATTTACTTCAACGACAGCATAAGGTATGGAAAGGTTAAATTCTTCTCTAAGGATTCGTTCAATATTACCTTGATCTTTTTTAGAAAGCGTTTTGTAATAATGAATTACAAGTCTCTGTATGTCAGATTCTAGTTCTAGATAATTTTCAATAGCCTTTTTTAGTAAATATAGAATTTCGTTACTTGAATCCTGTTCTCCAAAAGCCTGTGTTCTTTTTAACTTTCCTTGATTATCAAAAAAGACTGTGCTACCAATGAATTTTTTATTTCCAGATTTGATTTGATTAAAACCAATAACAAGATCCTGTTTTTTTGGCGTAGCTAGTCTCCACGGTATTCCACCCATTTTTGCGTGGATTCCAATTGCAATATTTGGCAAATGATAGTTAAATACTCCTGACTTTCTGATATTTTCATAATTTACAAATTGAGTAGGAATACCTTTTTTAATTAGTGAAAGTTTTAATTCATAATATTCAGTACACGGATCATTTTTATCAAATGGTCCAATCACTATAGCAAATAAGTTCAAATAATAATTATTGGGCAATTCTCTGTTCTCAAAATCTTGATAAGCATCCATTAAACTTTGAATATTTTCATATTCAAGCCTCTTATTCTTCCCTTTCTCAACAGAATTAGCTAACGTCAAAGGAATATTTACATATGGTTGAAGTCCGGGAAAACCTTTATAACCGTTCTTTAAATATTTATATAATGTATTAGCATCATCGTTATTTTGATATATAAAAATAAATTGTTTTTCTAAGGAATCTGGTACATCTTGATATACACCATGACTGCGCATTCCAGAAACAGGATTGATATCTGTCTCGCCATTTCGAAATAACATTTTATTTTTTGAAAAATTTACTTTTTCAGCTCTGATACTGTCAAAACCGATAGAAGGAAATATTAATTCTTTTGAAGGTTTGAGGTTTTGGTTAAAGAATTGCCTTAATTCCTCGTATCTCGCAAAGTAATTTATAGGATTTTTATTATACCCTAGATTACTAGTATTTCTTAATTCCCTATTGGCAATAACCTTAGATTTTTTTATTTCAAAGTATTTTGATTTTTCAATTTCACCATTAGGTAATATACAAGATAGATTCCCTAAATTATCATTAAGTTCAATGGCATTCTTGCTAATGAAGGTTTCTGAACTACCAATATTAAAGGTAAGCTCTTTAAATTTAGTATTGAATTTAAAATCCCATCTTCTAAAAATGTCCCAAGATTCGTTATATACACGAACAAATTCGTAACAAGATACATCAATTACTCTAGGGTTAAAGTTAACCGCAAATCCGAGACTTTTGAAATGATTGCACAAAAGCCAAATAGTATACTTGTATTCAAATATTTGATTATAATCTAATGCTAAATAATTTGCAGACCCATTTACCGAAAAAGTATAACTAATAAAAGTATCATTATTTATTTTCTTTTCGCGTTCCCATTCATTTATTAAACCTATTTCAGGAGATTGAAACCTTTTCTTAAAAAAGTCTAATCTCATTCGAAATGGTAAGTCAATTTTATCTGAAACAATTATATTTAACTTCTCTTTTACAGGTAATTGATATTTTATTCTGTTTACGATTAATTCCATCTGTTAGTTTCAGATTATGTATTGTTAAAGAATAAATTCTCTATTTATTTAAGAGTTTTTCCAAATAAGCCACCTTATCCTTCTCTGCCTGAACTAAACGCTCATAGAGCTTTTTATTCTCCTCGTAAGATTCCACAAGTTTATCAATAGGATTAAAAGTACAATTGTAAGCAGCAAAAGTTCCTTGACTATTACTAAAGCTGTTGTCGTTGAAATTATTGAAGAAATTAATAACTCTTTCTTCAGAGAAGTTTTCTATCGCTTCTTTGGTAACTCCTAAAACCTGCGCCACGCGTTCCAGTTTTTCATCTTCCACTGTTTCACTTTTTTCAAGGGTTGAAACACTTTGCTGGCTAATGCCTAATTCTTCGGCAAGAGTTTCTTGCTTCATACCTCGCAGTTCTCGGATGCGGGCGATTTTTCGGCCTATATGATTGGGTTTGGTGGTAGTCATCTGCTATATTTTTTGATAGTACACTTCAGTTCTGGCTTTTGGTGCTGGTAAAACACAAGCTTATACCGGTATTTCACAAACCGCGTTGGTAGGGTACGCGTCATGTCCGCTATACTTTTAAAGGATAACAGAAACCTGAAACACTCGGAGCTAATCAAAAGTAAGGCTTTTCTTTTAAAAGTTTTAGCAAATGCAAATCAGCTTGAGTTAAGATAACCCTTTAACAGCAATCGCATGAGAACGCCGCCAAGCATCAGTCCAGAAATCCATAAAGTACTACCTATCATCCGCAGTTTAATCCGGGTGCATACTGTTTATCTAATCGGGCAGCAGAACATAACAAGGGAATACCTGTATACTTCTTCTTTAAACAGAAGTAGAAAATCGCGTATTCACTACGTACTGACTATGCTTATCATAAGTCACGATCAGGTTGCTGATCCTAAAATTTTTATGAACGAGGTCTTCAACAAGACTCAGGAGCAGGTTAGCCTCTACGCTATTCATTACACCCTCAACGAAGCCAATAATAAAATTAACTACGGCTGCAATTTCTTGAATCGGGTGCTTAGGGAGGACACCTTGCTGTATAGCGAAGACAACCGGCTTAAACAACTTGGTTCCTACCTCTATCACCCTGAGGTATTTCTCAGAATTCAAAAGCATTGGAATAAACGTTTTGAACACGCACGCTATTTTGAAGAAAAATCAACGATCTGCGAGGATAATCCGAGTAATCAAGGCAGATACCTAATCTTGCAACAGGCCATTCAACAAGCCTGCCTGGGATTGATCTATGTTTTCTGGGAATATCAGTCCTCCTATTATTCCCTGCCCTATCTCTTGCACCTTTGTGAACAGTTCTCCGATGTTCCAAAGATCATCTACCCAAAAAGATCCTTTCAATCTCAACAGATGTATTCTCGACTTTGTCACGCACAGTATAATCTAAACGAAAAGATTCAGGAAAACCCATCTGAATCTGACTCCTTAAAAGCGGAACACCTGACTTATAAATTTATTCAGGCCGCTCGTAAAGAGGCCGATAAAAAACTTGAGGAACTGAAAAAACTTCATCTTAAAAACTAATTATGAAAAGGAACAAAATCAACAAGCGAAAAATAAAAAGTCTCCAAACTATCGCCCAAAGAACTTATGGTCTTCAAAAAGAACGTATAGGCAAACACACCTACAGAACTGCAAAGGTACACTTTGAAGATTTTGAAGATCATATGATGCGCACAACCGCCTTATTAGATGTTTGTATTCTGGCTTTAGAAAGTGAAGGGAAATTTTATTCCAAAATTCTAAGCCATAAAAGTGGAGATATTGCTATACAACAAGCATTGGAACTCGTCATCCAATTGTTGCCGCACGAGGATATTTCTAAATATCAACAGTTAATCCATATTCTTGAAGAAGATGTAGAAGCTTTAGGTCTTCCTAAAAAATTAAAGAAACTAATTAAAATGAACGCGGATGAAAAAGAAAAAAATATATAAACACTTGAAACAGGTTGGCGAAGACCACCTGAGAAAACTGAAACCTCACCCCCATTTTAAGAATAATCAACAAGTTTGCTTCCCGGCTCAAAGTCATCTGCATTTGATGTTCTTGATTGAAGATCTGATTAAAGTAAGTGTAATGGCTTTAAATGGTATTGAACGCGGAGGTGATCGCCCATTAAAAGAACCTGAACGCAGCATTTCAGAAGTTCTAAAACACACACTTGATCTTCTTCCTCTCGAAGAAGCAGAGTTTATTGATAAAACAATGGCGTTGTTAAGTGAAGAATCATCGAATACGGAACAATAAACCATTTACTTATTTCATCTTAAGCATTTCCTTTTATGCTCAATTGAAACACATCACCGATATCTTTTACGCGTATGGTGTGTGTGTGATCTTCATTTACTTCCTCCAGAGCCGTCGCATTCCTTTTTTTGATAATCTAAGTCTCTTATGGAAATTAAATTAGAAGAGGGCTATAAATAGGAAGGCAAAGCCGACCGGTTTATGCGCCCGACTAATTTAATTTCCTATACAATTCGTATCAAAAAAGGAATGCTATTCGGAGTCGTTTAAATGTGTTTCGTAACAAAAGTAATAGATAGGTCAATTTGTACTCAGGATGTCAAGCGAACTCTGGCCAAAAAAGTCAAATCTATTAAACTATAAAAATTGACTAGTTGGGCCTGTGTTCAAGACCTTTTGGACGAACCGCTTTCACCGCAACGCAGTGTAGGAGAATGTGGTGAGGACTCTTTAAATTTTACTTGCCAATTACATTTTCAGAATTTTTCACGAAAAAATGTGCCTGTTTTGGAGGGTTCAGGAAGTTTTTCACGTAATTCTTAGTTCTCCAAAACTTCAAAAAAAAACTTAAACAACTAAAAATCAATGAAATGAGTATTTATAACCTCGCGTAGCGGGTTATCCTCTTGCTACTCATTTCTATCCGCTTCGCTACTAAAAATGCTACCCAAAAACTTCTTGACATCTTAAGACTAATTCAAAATTACTTTATAATCGATAGATTTATATAAACTTTAATTTCTGCAAATTTAAGGGTCATGAAATTAACCGAAAAGCAAACGCATATTTACGAAGGCTTAAAAGGTATTGGAGAGGAAATCTCTTCATTCTACTTAGATGCTATTAAAATCATTCATCAAAATAATATAGCTTCTCAATCTTATTTACTTGCACACTTTGCCCGAGAAATAGATGGCGGATTGAGGGATATTCTTTCTCCTCTTAAAGTAAAAGAAGAATTACAAAAAGATCCTGCTCTTAAGGATCGGGGTTTAGTAGCCTCTATTTTAGTTGCACTAGACTTAAAATTAGATGATCCATTTGCTATCAAATATGCTAGTGTAGCGTCTAAATTCAATAAATATGCGCACCGTAGAGGTGCTACTAAAAAACCTAGAAAGTTATTAGAAGTAATTGTTTTATGGGAAGAGTATGAAGATATTCTACTAAAGTTGATAGGAAGTTTTATTAATCAATTAAGAAGGATAGAGCGTATTACCAGATTCCAAAAACCAACAAAGCAGATTTTGGAAGCATTAAAAAATATGTTCGATAATAAGCAAATTGAGAGACATTTTTATATCAATTTAAAAAGTGAATATTGGCTTGAGCCAATGTTTAACAAAGGTTTTTTTTCTCCAGAATCTATAAAAGATGAAGAGCTTTGGAATCAAGCGGAATATTTAATATTTATTGCTAAAAATATTAAGACAAAAGTTTTCAAGGAAACTAATGCGATATTTTTAGTAAAGATTATAGAAAAGATAAACTTTCATTCTGAAAATATTCAAAAGCTTAAAAATTATAGGATTTGGTATTTCATATTTGACATATTGACCGAATTACCAAAAAAATATATCAATAATAAGATCATTAATTCAATACCCAACTATTTAAACACTGAACATGAGAATACGCTAGAGAGTCTAGGAATATTCAAACTCATTTATTCATATAGCGTTGAAGAGAAAAATTCAAGTTCATTTAAGGATCAAATAACAAAATTAGTTGAGCTGGTTTTTGAAATTTCAAATGACAAAAAATTTAAAGATTCGTCTGCTTATGAAAATGATAATTATTATCCCATAATCCGAGCTTACCAACTCAAGCAAGAATGTAAAAAACCAGAATTTTATAAATTGGTGGCTATAAATTGCTCTAACCAAACAATCTATCGAATTGCTGACTATCTTAATACCTTTTTGGAAACAAATAATATTAGCAATTTTCTAATCAAAACAATATTTGATCTTAATATTACAAGAAAACATTCTCATTCTATTGAAACAATCTATAGTCTGTTTTTACAAAATGTATGTGTTGAAATAGCACAATTAGAGAAAAATAGAATCATTGAAATTATTGAGTCATTCTTGAGTGAAAGATATAAGCATAAACACTTTATTAAGCTTTCTCTATTTCTATTTGCTAAGACCTGGAATAAAACTAAAGAACTCTTTTTTGGTTTTATTAGTAAGCAAAAAAAAGATTTATTTTCAGAACCATTTTGGAGAGATGATTTTTATTTTATGCTCGATCATATTTCAATTCATCTCAATAATTTAGAATCTTTAGTAATTGAAAACTTAATAGAGAAATTCTCTGAGAATTGTGGTTCATATAAATCACCAGAACATTTTAGATTATATTGGTTCTCTTCATTAAATGATAATGAAAATTTTGAAAAAAAATATTCCGATTTATCCTTAAAATTAGGCGCTAATAAACAAGAAATTAAACCTAAATTAGAAAGTAATGTCACCTTCGGAAGCACATCACCTCTTTCAAAGAATGAGATATTAACGATTCCAATCTTAGAGCTTACATCCTTTTTAAAAAAATTTGACCCTGAACGTGGATTTAGAGAACCTTGTGTTGAAGGATTAAGTAGAGTATTACATGAAGTCATCAAAGAAAATCCTTCACTATTTACCGATAATTGGGAGATGTTTCTGGAAGTTCCTTATCGCCATATTGCTGAAATCTTTTCAAGTTTGTCGGATGTATGGAAAAACAAACAGCAAATAGATTGGGATTCCTGTATAAAATTTATCTATAAATATACTTCACAAAATAAATTTGGCACTAATGATTTAACGCTACCAAATAGTACATATAATGCTGATCACTATTGGCCATTAAGAGAATTCTGTAGGTTATTAAGTGCAGGAATGAGAGATGATACTAAAGCTTTTGATGCGCTATTATTACCTAAAGTTGAAAAAATTATTTTTTTCGTTATCGAAAAATACCTGAAAAATGAGATTCCAGATTCTCAAAAAGAAAAATTAGGGTCAGCTACATCTGTTATAAATTCAGATACAGGTATATTTATCGGAACTCTATTTGATTATAGTTTAAGAAAAGCAAGGCTTTCTAACATAGCAGGAAAAAAGAGATCAAGATGGAGTTCTGCAGAAAGGAATCTATTCGAAAATCTACTCACTAATCGAGTCCAGGAAATATTTACATATCTAGGATGGCACAGAAATCAATTTTACTTTTTAGATTTCAAATGGACCCAAAAACAATTAATTACAATTCCCAAATTAGATAACCAAACAATAAAATCTTATTTTGGAGGTCATTTGTTAAACAATCCTTACTCAAAATTTGATTATAGAACATTTAAGAATTTATATATATCTGCAATAAAAGAAAATTGGCAACTGGTCGATTCCCATATGATTGATAATCCAATAGAATTACATGCCGCCGTTTTTTACATTTTTGATTATGAAGACTTAAATGAAGGGGATATAATTACTGAAATATTTAAAAATGATAAAATTGAACAAATTCGGAATTTAATCCATTCCCTTTCTTTCAAGTTTGATGAATATATAAAAGAACTAGATGCTTCAGGAAAAATAGAGTTTAGAAAGAAAATTTATAAAATCTGGCAATATACTCTTACTACCCTAGATAAATATAAAACACTCAAAACCAAAGAAATACCAACTATTTTCTATCTTATTAAATATATCGATGAATTAGATGAAGAAAGCTTTCAACTAATTAAACAATCCTCTAGGTTTGCCAGAAATAGACGTGATTTGGACAAATTGATTGAAAATCTCAATCGTCTCAAAACCAAAGGAAACATAATCCAAAGTTCCATTTATGCTTGTGAAATATTTATAGATTCAGTTTTTACTGATGTCTACTATGCGTCAGTTATGCAAAAAGAAATTATTGAGTTTACTGAGTATATGTTTACATTAAATGATGACAGGCTAACTGAATATTCAAATAAAATATGTAATGAATTTGCAAAGAAAGGAGAGTATTTTCTACTAGAAATTTATGAAAATTTCAACAATTAAAACTTACATATAAAAAAGTATTGTTTAATTTTATATTAATCTTAAATACGTTCATTTAGTCTCATATGACTAGAAATCGGCAATAAGGTGTAACATCTTGATTAACAGCTACAAATCGTTGATATCACTGGGTTGAAGTTTACCAAAACCGTGCTCTCATCCCGACAATACGAAAAAAGAAAGCCTGCTGAAGATCATTTTCAGCAGGCTTTTCATTAAATGATAGGTAACCACTTCCCTAGTCAAAA
>NZ_FQXT01000012.1 GCF_900130045.1 Leeuwenhoekiella palythoae | reverse complement strand
AAAAAAAAGTCTGCATCAGATATTGATGCAGACTTTTAAAACAAGGCGGCGACCTACTCTCCCACGAGATGTAGTACCATCGGCGCTAACGGGCTTAACTACTCTGTTCGGAATGGTAAGAGGTGAGCCCCGTCGCTATAACCACCTTAAGCTGTCGTATGAATTAATCACATACTTTAATAAGTTAACATATTGGGTAATAATAAAAAGACTACAATCACAAATCTGATTTGATCATTATAAGTATAAGAGTGCTCCTCCCGCACTAAAAAGTGCGGGAAGACGTACATAAGCTTACGGGTTATTAGTACTACTCGGCTATGACATTACTGCCTTTACACCTATAGCCTATCAACGTGGTCGTCTCCCACGGCCCTTTAAAGAAATCTCATCTTGTGGTGGGTTTCGCGCTTATATGCTTTCAGCGCTTATCCCTTCCCGACATAGCTACCCTGCAATGCTCCTGGCGGAACAACAGGTACACCAGCGGTCGGTCCAACCCGGTCCTCTCGTACTAGGGTCAGATCCACTCAAATTTCTAGCGCCCACTATAGATAGAGACCGAACTGTCTCACGACGTTCTGAACCCAGCTCGCGTGCCACTTTAATGGGCGAACAGCCCAACCCTTGGGACCTTCTCCAGCCCCAGGATGTGACGAGCCGACATCGAGGTGCCAAACCCCCCCGTCGATATGAGCTCTTGGGGGAGATCAGCCTGTTATCCCCGGCGTACCTTTTATCCTTTGAGCGATGGCCCTTCCATGCGGAACCACCGGATCACTATGCTCTACTTTCGTACCTGATCGACCTGTATGTCTCTCAGTCAAGCTCCCTTATGCCATTGCACGCTACACACGATTGCCAACCGTGTTGAGGGAACCTTTAGAAGCCTCCGTTACTCTTTTGGAGGCGACCACCCCAGTCAAACTACCCACCAAGCACTGTCCCCATAATATGGGTTAGGCTTCAAACAAGTAAAGGGTGGTATTTCAACAATGACTCCACCACGCCTGGCGACGCAGCTTCAAAGTCTCCCACCTATCCTACACATCACTTGTCCAAAGTCAATACTAAGCTATAGTAAAGGTGCACGGGGTCTTTTCGTCCCATAGCGGGTAATCGGCATCTTCACCGATACTACAATTTCACCGAGCTCATGGCCGAGACAGTGTCCAGATCGTTGCACCATTCGTGCAGGTCGGAACTTACCCGACAAGGAATTTCGCTACCTTAGGACCGTTATAGTTACGGCCGCCGTTTACCGGGGCTTCAATTCAATGCTTCGCAAATGCTAACATCTCCTCTTAACCTTCCGGCACCGGGCAGGTGTCAGGCCCTATACTTCATCTTTCGATTTCGCAGAGCCCTGTGTTTTTGATAAACAGTCGCCTGGACCTCTTCACTGCGGCCCCACCGGAGTGGGGCGACCCTTCTCCCGAAGTTACGGGTCGATTTTGCCTAGTTCCTTAGCCATGAATCTCTCGAGCACCTTAGAATCCTCATCCCAACCACCTGTGTCGGTTTACGGTACGGGCTGCTTCACTCGCTTTTCTTGGAAGTATCTCCTCTGGATTATCACCGTAGCCGTAGCCGTGGTGTACTATCACTACGTTAAGTAGCTTCAACGTGCTATTCCGTCAGCACGCACCAAATTTAATCCTCCGTCACTTTTAATGTGAGCAGGTACAGGAATATTAACCTGTTGTCCATCCACTACCCCTTTCGGGTTCGCGTTAGGTCCCGACTGACCCCCGGCTGATTAGCATGGCCGGGGAAACCTTGGTCTTTCGGTGTGCGGGTTTCTCGCCCGCATTATCGTTACTTATGCCTACATTTTCTTTTGTAACCAATCCAGCTTACCTCACAGTAAACCTTCAACTTTGTTACAATGCTCCCCTACCCATCTTACGATGCCATAGCTTCGGTAGTATGTTTATGCCCGATTATTATCCATGCCGGACCGCTCGACTAGTGAGCTGTTACGCACTCTTTAAATGAATGGCTGCTTCCAAGCCAACATCCTAGCTGTCTGGGCAGTCCAACCGCGTTTTTTCAACTTAACATACATTTGGGGACCTTAGCTGATGGTCTGGGTTCTTTCCCTCTCGGACATGGACCTTAGCACCCATGCCCTCACTGCTGATCAACATTTTATAGCATTCGGAGTTTGTCAGGAATTGGTAGGCGGTGAAGCCCCCGCATCCAATCAGTAGCTCTACCTCTATAAAACTATAAATCAACGCTGCACCTAAATGCATTTCGGGGAGTACGAGCTATTTCCGAGTTTGATTGGCCTTTCACCCCTACCCTCAGGTCATCCCAAGACTTTTCAACGTCAACGGGTTCGGTCCTCCACTATGTGTTACCACAGCTTCAACCTGCCCAAGGGTAGATCACACGGTTTCGCGTCTACTCAACCTAACTAAACGCCCTATTAAGACTCGCTTTCGCTACGGATCCGATGCTGAACATCTTAACCTTGCTAGATAAAGTAACTCGTAGGCTCATTATGCAAAAGGCACGCCGTCACCCAAAAGGGCTCCGACCGCTTGTAAGCGTATGGTTTCAGGGTCTATTTCACTCCCTTGTTCAGGGTTCTTTTCACCTTTCCCTCACGGTACTGGTTCACTATCGGTCTCTCAGGAGTATTTAGCCTTAGCGGATGGTCCCGCCAGATTCATACAGGGTTTCACGTGCCCCGCACTACTCAGGATACCACTATCTATAACGCTCTTTACCTATACCGGGCTATCACCGTCTATGGCCACTCTTTCCAAAGTGTTCTAATTCATTACGCATAAAATGTCGTGGTCCTACAACCCCGATCCTGCCGTAACAGAATCGGTTTGGGCTATTCCGAGTTCGCTCGCCGCTACTATCGGAATCACTATTGTTTTCTCTTCCTCCGGGTACTTAGATGTTTCAGTTCTCCGGGTTTGCCTCCTTGCGGATACTATACCTTCAGTATAGTGGGTTGCCCCATTCGGATATCTGCGGATCAATTTGTATGTGCCAATCCCCGCAGCTTTTCGCAGCTTATCACGTCCTTCATCGCCTCTGAGAGCCTAGGCATTCCCCATACGCCCTTATTTAGCTTATTGTACTTTTTGCTCTTATAAGGACCATTGGTATTGCTACCTTGGCCTTTGTATTATTAATGAGTTCTATCTATAATATAACTTAGTTATTACTAACTATATAAAATTTGTTTCTCTCGTATTCTTATTATTTCCCAATATGTCAATGAACTGTATTCAATTCTAAATTCAAAATTTTGAATTCAAAATTAAAATGGTGGAGAATATCGGAGTCGAACCGATGACCTCCTGCGTGCAAGGCAGGCGCTCTAGCCAGCTGAGCTAATCCCCCAGATAAATTCAGAATTTAGAATTCAGAATTTTACTAGAATTAGAATTCTTAGCTTCTAGAATTTCCTTCAATATTT
>NZ_FQXT01000013.1 GCF_900130045.1 Leeuwenhoekiella palythoae | reverse complement strand
TACCAGCGCAGTTCTGCTCCCGCACTCGCCGTAGTCGCCACTAAAGAAGCGCTCTCTCCCTCGCATACTTCAACATCTTCTGAAGCAGCATCGATGATAGGAAGACTTGGCGTAATAGCAATATCGTGAAAGTCCAGACTCTGTGCGATGTTCACACCCAAAAGTGAGGACAGGCGTACCACTACTCGGTCTGCAGCTCCGCCAACATCAAAAGGTACTGCTGCTATATCGCCATTCTCTAAAAGTCCTAAAAGATCTAGATTCAGTAAGGTTGAAAGGCTTGAACTAGAGACAAGCGTGGTTCCATTATAAGCTTCAAAGGTGATATTATTAGCCACTCCTAAAGCCAATAGGTTTGGATCTACTTTTAAACTGATTTTAAAATCTTCTGTAGGTTGCGTTGCAGTATCAAAATAAACTTCCTGCTCTACTGAAGCTGCCACACTCACAACACCTAAAGCTAGTTGAGAGAAAGTGGCAGGATCTCCATCGATCGCATTTTCAGGATTGGTCACTCCCGCGCCTAGTAGTCCCACGCCACTAACATCTGTGGTGGTGAATGACGGACTGTTACAAATACTTGTGTCAATGGTAAGTTCGTTTGTGGTAGCATCCACACTTGAAGTACCTAAAGTATTGGTGGCTGTAGCGATCACATCGTACGTTCCTTCTGCCAGTGCTACCGGGACCTCTAAAGTCCAGGTATCATCACCATTATCTGTCAGATCACCATCTCCTTCGGAATAAATTACTCCGTCTACTGCAACGGTAAGATCATCTGTAGAATCTGCAGTACCGGTGATACGCGGAGTGGTATCAGCTGTAGTCAGCATATCAACCGTGGGTACCGTCGGTGCTGTTGTATCAATTGTTAATTCATCAGTTGTAGCATCACTGCTGCTATTTCCCGCCGCATCAGTTGAAGTAGCTACCACATCATAGGTTCCGGCAGTTAATGCTGTTGGAATATCGAGAGTCCACGTACCATCACCATTGTCGGTTAGATCGGCTCCGGATTCCGGATAAGCCACTCCATCAACTGTTACCACCAAGTCTGCTGAAGAATCCGCGGTTCCTGTAAGCGTTGGTGTAGTATCATTAGTCGTTAAAAAGTCTACCGTTGGAATCGCTGGCGCTGTCGTATCGATTGTAAGTTCATCAGTGGTCACATCAGTACTGCTGTTGCCTGCTGCATCAGTTGAAGTAGCTACCACATCATAGGTCCCTTCTGCTAATGCCGAAGGAATATCAAGGCTCCACGTACCATCACCATTGTCAGTTAAAGCGGCTCCGGATTCCGGGTAAGCCACTCCATCAACCGTTACCACTAAGTCTGCTGAAGAATCTGCAGTTCCCGTAATGGTTGGCGTGTTGTCATTGGTAGTCAATAGATCAACCGTTGGTACCGTCGGTGCTGTTGTATCAATTGTTAATTCATCAGTTGTAGCATCACTGCTGCTATTTCCCGCCGTATCAGTAGAAGTAGCTACCACATCATAGGTTCCGGCAGTTAATGCTGTTGGAATATCAAGAGTCCACGTACCATCACCGTTGTCGGTTAGATCGGCTCCGGATTCCGGGTAAGCTACTCCATCAACTGTTACCACCAAATCTGCTGAAGAATCCGCAGTTCCTGTAAGCGTTGGTGTAGTATCATTAGTCGTTAAAAAGTCTACTGTTGGAATCGATGGAGCTGTCGTATCGATCGTTAATTCATCGGTGGTAGGATCGGTTGCGGTTTGGATGCCTTGGGTTACTGTGGCTGTTACATCATACACCCCATCGGTCAGTACTACCGGAAGTACCAGCGTCCAGGTATCATCAGT
>NZ_FQXT01000014.1 GCF_900130045.1 Leeuwenhoekiella palythoae | reverse complement strand
ACATCTAACGATAAATGATCTTCTTTAATTAGGGGAGAAGTTAATTGACATATTGAATTGACAACGCGTTCCGATTTTACATCGGAATTGAATTAAAACTAGAACGACCATTTTGAGCTTCTGTTTCTACAGAGGTGATTAAATTTCCTTATATCGTGGAATATTATTTAAAATACTACGATGAAGAGTTTGATCCTGGCTCAGGATGAACGCTAGCGGCAGGCCTAACACATGCAAGTCGAACGGTAACAGGAATTAGCTTGCTAATTTGCTGACGAGTGGCGCACGGGTGCGTAACGCGTATGCAATCTGCCTTGTACTGGAGTATAGCCCAGGGAAACTTGGATTAATCCTCCATAGTCTATTGATATGGCATCGTATTAATAGTAAAGGTTACGGTACAAGATGAGCATGCGTCCTATTAGCTAGTAGGTGTGGTAACGGCACACCTAGGCAACGATAGGTAGGGGTCCTGAGAGGGAGATCCCCCACACTGGTACTGAGACACGGACCAGACTCCTACGGGAGGCAGCAGTGAGGAATATTGGACAATGGGCGGGAGCCTGATCCAGCCATGCCGCGTGCAGGAAGACTGCCCTATGGGTTGTAAACTGCTTTTATACGGGAAGAATAAGTGTTACGTGTAGCACGATGACGGTACCGTAAGAATAAGCACCGGCTAACTCCGTGCCAGCAGCCGCGGTAATACGGAGGGTGCAAGCGTTATCCGGAATCATTGGGTTTAAAGGGTCCGTAGGTGGACTAATAAGTCAGTGGTGAAAGTCTGCAGCTTAACTGTAGAATTGCCATTGATACTGTTAGTCTTGAATTGTTGTGAAGTAACTAGAATATGTAGTGTAGCGGTGAAATGCATAGATATTACATAGAATACCGATTGCGAAGGCAGGTTACTAACAATATATTGACACTGATGGACGAAAGCGTGGGGAGCGAACAGGATTAGATACCCTGGTAGTCCACGCCGTAAACGATGGTTACTAGCTGTCCGGCTCAATTGAGGGCTGGGTGGCCAAGCGAAAGTGATAAGTAACCCACCTGGGGAGTACGTTCGCAAGAATGAAACTCAAAGGAATTGACGGGGGCCCGCACAAGCGGTGGAGCATGTGGTTTAATTCGATGATACGCGAGGAACCTTACCAGGGCTTAAATGTAGTCTGACAGATTTGGAAACAGATTTTTCTTCGGACAGATTACAAGGTGCTGCATGGTTGTCGTCAGCTCGTGCCGTGAGGTGTCAGGTTAAGTCCTATAACGAGCGCAACCCCTGTTGTTAGTTGCCAGCGAGTAATGTCGGGAACTCTAGCAAGACTGCCGGTGCAAACCGTGAGGAAGGTGGGGATGACGTCAAATCATCACGGCCCTTACGTCCTGGGCCACACACGTGCTACAATGGTAGGTACAGAGAGCAGCCACGTCGCAAGGCGGAGCGAATCTATAAAACCTATCACAGTTCGGATCGGGGTCTGCAACTCGACCCCGTGAAGCTGGAATCGCTAGTAATCGCATATCAGCCATGATGCGGTGAATACGTTCCCGGGCCTTGTACACACCGCCCGTCAAGCCATGGAAGCTGGGGGTACCTGAAGTCCGTCACCGCAAGGAGCGGCCTAGGGTAAGACCGGTAACTGGGGCTAAGTCGTAACAAGGTAGCCGTACCGGAAGGTGCGGCTGGAACACCTCCTTTCTAGAGCTTTGCTGCATAGCAGTTAAAGACGCGACTATAAGGAAAGACGAAGTTTTAGTTTTAGTTGTCAATTCAAGATATTTTTCGGTTGATGATCCTGA